>SAQL01000184.1 GCA_004020645.1 Mesorhizobium sp.
GATAGAAAGAGCTTGATCGGACTTGCTAAACGACGGTTAGTAGAGTCCTACTTATGTACGTGTCTCCTAGCTTTATCGGGCTTATCTCAATACGGACTAGCTTTCGACTTCTCATCTCAGATTTCGCCTTGAGAGCACATAACATCTAGCGTGTCAAGCGCACATCTTTCTCTTTCTAAAAGAAAACGCCTATCCGAGGTCCAAAAAGGTCTGTTTATCTGGGGCGTACGTTGTTTGAAAAAAAACATTTCCCTTGATTGAAGACGGAATAGGTCACTCAAACTACATTCCAGTCAAGAAAAAAACTGGAAATATGCTTTACCCAGCAAAGGGGGTCTCAGGATATGGGAGGTTGCTTTCTACCTTATTAAAAGGGACATACCCTAGTCATACCTATCCATCCTATAAAGGAGCTATTAGACCAGACATCACATCAATCATTGTTTTTGAGTAGTGTACTCG
>SAQL01000185.1 GCA_004020645.1 Mesorhizobium sp.
GGTGGATGGCTACTCGGCCTATACCAACCTGGTCAAGGCGCGGGCCAAATCCGGCAGCAACGAAACGATCAAACTCGCAGGATGTTGGGCGCATCTGCGGCGCAAGTTTTACGAACTGCATATCAGTGGGATCTCGCAGGGCGCGACGGCCTCGGTCACAGCCATGAGCAACCTGTGGGAAGTCGAGGACGAGGTCCGCGGCAAGGATGCCGATAGCCGCGCTGCGCTGCGTCAGGAAAAGTCCGCGGCCATCGTCGCGAGCCTCTTCGAGCAGTGGGAAAAGGAACTGGGCAAAGTCTCCGGAAAATCCAAAACTGCCCCGAGGCGATCCGCTACGCGCTCACCCGGCGCGAGGCGCTGGAACGCTTCCTCACGGACGGTCGTATCGAAATCGACTCCAACATCGTCGAGCGCGCCATCAGGCCCCAGACGATCACGCGAAAGAATAGTCTATTTG
>SAQL01000186.1 GCA_004020645.1 Mesorhizobium sp.
CCTATAAGCTACTAACTATTCTAGTTAGCCTGGGCTAAGAAGACCCTGTCAAGCCTTGGATTCGACTTTTGGCAATGCCACTTCGAAAGAAAGGGAATCGGAGAGATCTTTGAACAGCAGAAAAGACGGATCTGATAACATAGCCATAGTTACGGTTTCAGGGCTTAGAGAGACTGGACGCGTACCGAACGAAGATCGTGTCTATTTACGCTAAAACAATCCATATAGGTGGAAAGCTGGAAGCTTCAATAGTTCCCCGCTGAACCTTAGAGTGCTATGATGGGGTATTTCAGTTCGTCCCTACAAAATTAAATCCGGCTTAGGTGCCGCCACGGATAGGGCATCAAGGTTGAAATCCTTCGAAGAGAGCCCAATTAACCACTCTTATCATTGGATTGGCTTTCCGCATCCTCACGGGGCCGCTCGGACTTTGAACCTGAAAATATAAAAT
>SAQL01000187.1 GCA_004020645.1 Mesorhizobium sp.
GCGGCATCGATGTCGATCTCAAGCGTGACGGCGACTGGACAGGCTTTTCCGGCGGTGCCACCGTCAAGGACATTCCGGCCAGGGCCGAAGGCAGGGTGAAGATCGCCGACGGCACGACAAGCGTCGAGATCGCCTCGGGCGAAGCGACCATTCGCGGCATCAAGGCGGCGGTCGCGCAGCCATCGAGCTTAAGCATCGCCAATGGCGCGGCCAGCATCGAAAAGCTGAGGCTCGATGTCGGCGGCGGATCGGTGACCGTGTCCGGCACCGCCGGCCCGACACTCGACATCGCGGCGGAGTTTTCCGCGCTGCCGGCCGCGCTTGCCAATGATTTTTCACCGGGCCTCGACGCCGCGGGCACGCTCGGCGGAACGGCGCAAGTGACGGGACCGCCGGCAGCCCCCGACATTCGTTTCAGTGCGCAGCTCAGCGGCGCCGAGACCAGCCA
>SAQL01000188.1 GCA_004020645.1 Mesorhizobium sp.
TGCTGCCGCCTCTCCTACCCCTGCTGCGCGAGCACGCGCCTAATCTCGACATCGTAACCGGCTCGTTTCTAACAGGCGCGCTCCGGCGGCTTGAGCAAGGCGAGATCGATCTGGCCGTTGGGCAGACCGGTGGCACTCCACCGGGCTTCTTTCGGCGCAGGCTCTATACTGACCGCTTCGCCTGCCTGCTACGTTGCGACCACCCAGCCCTGGCCCAGGAATGGACGATCGAGACCTTCGCTGCCCTGCGCCACGCTGCCATTGGCTCGGATTCGAAGGATGGCTTCGGCCGGGTACATGATGATCTGGCCAATTTACACCTCCAAGATTGCGATCCGGTGCTGGTGTCCAATCTCCTGACGACTGCTGTGGCCGTCGCGGCGACCGATCTGGTGCTGATTGTACCACACCGCGTCGCGACACGGATCGCCGCCTTGCTCC
>SAQL01000189.1 GCA_004020645.1 Mesorhizobium sp.
CGGCGCCGCTTCAGCACGTCGGGGCGATCCTGCTCCAGTGCGTGCGCGGACTTTTATGGAATGGCCCGCCCTCCTTCGAGGGCATCGCGCTAGGATGCCGGTGTTTGGAACCGGAGAAGGACGAGCCATGACGATCATGATACTGGGAATTGACCTTGGCAAGAACAGCTGCAGCGTTGCGGGATTGGATGCGGACGGGAAGGTGGTTCTGCGCCGCCGCATGCAACCGAAAACGATTGTGGGCTTCGCCTCGAAGCTTGCGCCCTGCACGGTTGCAATGGAAGCCTGCTGCGGCGCGCATCATCTGGGTGGGCTTCTGAGCGACCAGGGACATGAGGTCCGACTGATGTCGCCGGAATACGTGCGTCCTTACGTGAAGGCGCAGAAGATGGGATGGTTGCCGCCCTCCCCAGACGGCATCGCAATGTGCCAAGGT
>SAQL01000190.1 GCA_004020645.1 Mesorhizobium sp.
GCAGACCCTAGGATCCATGCCGTTACGCCAGCCGAAGAATGCAGCGGCCCAGAACCGGACGCCTACCACCCCGTTCCGCGAAAAAGCTCGAACCATTCTGGATTAGCCTTCTCGATCAACTCTATCTTCCACTGGCGCGGCCAGCGCTTCAGCGATTTCTCGCGCTGGATGGCGTCGCGAATGTCAAAATGCTCCTCGTACCAGACCAGCCGCTGCACGCCGTAGCGGCTGGTGAAGCGCGAGCCTTGGCCGGATTTGTGCTCCGGCATGCGGCGGCCGAGGTCGTTGGTGACGCCGATGTAGATCGTGCCACGCTTCTGGCTCGCAGTCATATAGGCATAGCCGGTCATGGTAGAAGGGTAGCTGGCTCCGTTGCGGATACAAGCGCCGTTCTGGGCCGCTGCATTCTTCGGCTGGCGTAACGGCATGGATCCTA
>SAQL01000191.1 GCA_004020645.1 Mesorhizobium sp.
GAGTAGGGGAATAGGGGAGGGGAGATGCTAGTCGGCTGAAAGTTTGCGGATTAGAAGTCGAAGAAGCTTTCCTACACTTTCGGTGCTCGCCAACAATGGCGCCGCCGTGGCATTCGGCGCGATGCCGGTACGCTCAGCGATCAGAAGCTGAGTTTCCAGTTCCTTCAGTGACCCTTGAGCGATACGGAGGAATTGCTGATAGGAACCCCTGACCTCTCTGCCATAGCCTTCCGCTATGTTCGCCGGCACCGAGCTTGCGGCGCGCCGCACTTGGCTGGTCAGTCCATAAAGCTCCTCCTTCGGCCAGGATTTCGTCACGCCGTACACAGCCACCGCAAGGTCCATTGCCTGCTGCCAGACTATTAAGTCCTTGTAAGAACCCGTTTTCTCAGCCATTCGCCCTACTCCCCTACTCCCCTACTCCCCTACTCCCCT
>SAQL01000192.1 GCA_004020645.1 Mesorhizobium sp.
CGTATGACTAGCTCGCTTACTTTAACTCAACAGCCTAGCTCTAACAAGCCAACTCCGTTCCTAGTTTCGCTACCAGAAAAAAGCAAGCCCCCCAGGCCTAAGTGTAGAGTTTTGCTTTAATCTCAACCTCTCTGAAACTCCCGAGAGGCCTATCTTTCTGATGAATGGAGATGGCTATGGGGCCTACCTATGAATGATTTCCCTTACAGGTCCGAAAGGCATCTGATGCCTGGGCACATATCCGCCTCTGGTGATGGGACAGATGGATCGAATGCAGGCAGCATAGGGGTCAATGGCAGCAACAAATAAAACAACTAAAAGCGACGTCCGCGCCCTAATAAATAAGGGGAATTAAGCATCCATCGACGCTCACTTGTCTATGTTCCCTATGTCAGTCTCCTTTTTAAGGATCCTTCCTAGCTCTCTTATTC
>SAQL01000193.1 GCA_004020645.1 Mesorhizobium sp.
TCCTTCGCAAGCAGCGTCGGACCGGAGCTCCAGTACGCAGGTTCAATTATTCCGATAACCTTGCGCCGCTCGGCTGTGTCGTACATGCCGCCAATAATCAGATCAATTTTGCCCTGCTGCAGGAACTGCATGCGATTGGCCGAAGTGATCATGACCGGCTCGAGCTCCACGCCAAGCGCATCGGCCACCGACTGGGCAAGATCAACCTCGATACCCTGCATGGACCCGTCCGGCGCGGGGAAAGACCAGGGCTTGAAAGCTCCCTGCACACCGACACGCACAACGCCTCGATCCAGGATCTGTTTGAGATACGCGTCGGCTGCCTGCGCGCCGCTGGCGGAAAGGACCGTGCTTGCGGTCAGAGTGACGGCAAGGGCGGCAATGCTATTCAATGCGGATTTGCGTTTCATGCTTGAACATCTCCCA
>SAQL01000021.1 GCA_004020645.1 Mesorhizobium sp.
AGCCACGCTCGATGTTCATGATGTGTGAATCCGATAGGTCACTATACGGGGAGAAGTGCCCGGTCCACCCTCCGCAGCTGCAGCGCAGCTGCTGCGGAGGACGGGCAGGGCGATGAGGGGCGGCGCCGAGATTGCAATAGTTGGTCCCGCGCCCCTCTCCTCAAAGGCAATCGAGCGGAAACTTCAGATAGCGGCGTCCGTTGGATTCCGGTTCGGGCAAGCGCCCGCCGTTTATGTTGACCTGCAGCGCATGCAGGATCAGCCTCGGCATCGGCAGCGTCCTGTCGCGCGCCTCGCGCAACGCCACGAACTCGGCCTCGGTCCTGCAGGCGGATACATGGGTGTTCTTGGATTTCTGTTCCGCGACCGTGCTCTCCCACAAGGGTTCGCGTCCTCCCGTCTGGTAGTCATGACCGACGAACAGACGTGTCTCGTCCGGCAGCGCGAGGATATTTTGGATCGAGCGCCAGAGTTGCGCGGCACTGCCGCCGGGAAAGTCCGCTCTCGCCGTGCCGCTGTCCGGCATGAACAGCGTATCGTGGATGAAAGCGGCGTCGCCGATCACATAGGTGATCGAGGCCAGCGTGTGGCCAGGTGAAAAAAGCACCTTTGCCGGAATGCCGCCGACCGAAAAGGTCTCGCCATCGGCAAACAGCCTGTTCCACTGGGATCCGTCGGCAGGAAAATCCGGCCAGTTGTAGATCGCCTTCCACAATTTCTGGACGTCGATGATCTTCTCACCAATCGCCGTGGGCGCCCCGGTCTTCGCGCTAAGATAGTTCGCCGCCGAGAAATGGTCGGCATGCGGGTGCGTGTCGAGGATCCACTCGACCTCCAGCCCGTTCTCCCTGATGAAATCGAGCAGAGCGTCGGCATTTTTCGTCGCCGTGGCGCCGGACTTCTCGTCGAAATCGAGGACCGGATCGATGATTGCGCATCGGCGCGTCTGCGGGTCGGCGACGACATACTGTATGGACCCGCTTGGCCTGTCGTAAAAGCCTGCCACCTGCAGCTTGGCCGATGTCGCGTCCAATCCCGGCTCCCTCAACTCCCACCCGGCAGGAATGGTTTTCCCTGCCGGGGTAAAAGAAGAGCATGGTCATTCGCCAGCGCCACGCCGTCAAGCACCGCATGCTTCGCCGAGGCAAAAAGGCCGAAAATCCTTTCGTGCTGTCCTGCCGCTCAGGCGGAGGGCTGCTTGGTCTTCCTGAGATACGGCAGGATCGTCTCGAAGGCCCCGAAACGCTTGACCGCATCCTCGTTGGAGACCGCAGCCGTTATGATGACATCCTCGCCCTGCTTCCAGTTCGCCGGCGTCGCCACCTGATGCTTGGCGGTCAGTTGGATGGAATCGATCGCGCGCAGGATCTCATCGAAGTTGCGGCCGGTCGTCATCGGATAGGTGAGGACCAGCTTGATCTTCTTGTCGGGGCCGATGACGTAGACCGAACGCACCGTCGCATTGTCGGCGGGCGTACGGCCTTCCGAGGTTTCGCCGGCACCAGCCGGCAGCATATCGTAAAGCTTGGCGACCTTGAGGTCCTTGTCGCCGATCAGCGGATAGTTCAGCGAATAGCCGGTCGCCGTCTTGATGTCGTCCTGCCATCTTTCGTGGCTTTCGACCGGATCGACGGAAATGCCGATGATCTTGACGTTGCGCTTCCTGAACTCGCCTTCCAGCCCGGCCATCGTGCCGAGTTCGGTCGTGCAGACCGGCGTGAAATTCTTCGGATGGCTGAAAAGCACTGCCCAGCCGTCACCGATCCATTCGTGGAAGTTGATCGTCCCTTGCGTGGTTTCGGCCGTGAAATCCGGCGCGGTGTCATTGATACGAAGGCCCATGGCGTGTCCCTACCCTGTTGTCGCGGCCGGTATTGACCAATCACCGGCGCTATCTGCTTAATTTTACCACTGCGGCGTCATCGCTTCAAACACCTGTTGCGCCGGCATTCAAGGTCGGCGTCGAAAACTTCTTCGTCTTTTGTCGCGACTGCAGCATTCTCGCCCATTGGTGCCGGCGCAACAGGCGTTTGGGCGCGGGAGCCGTGGAACTCTAGCCCTTGTTCACCGCCAGCGTCGTCGCCAGATCTTCCATGCGCTGGGCGAGCGCGCCAAGCGCCTGGGTCAGCACGGTATCGTTCTTATCGGCCTTGGTCAGCGCGTCGTCGCGCGTCTTGCGCAGCGTTAGCACTTCGCTTTCCATGCCCTTGACGCGTTTTTGCAGTTCCGAAAGCTCGTCCATGACCATGATGCCGGCCATCACCGTCAGCCGCTGATCGCCGATCTCGCCGAAGGAATCCTTCAGATGCGAGACATAGCGGTCGAAGCGCTCCGCAAGGTCGATCAGATGTTCTTCCTGGCCCTCGTCGCAAGCCATGCGATACTGCTTGCCGTCGATAGAAACCGTGACTTGTGCCATTGGGCAAGCCCCTATCTGTCCAACACGGCGCGGATGGTTTCCATGGCGGTCACCAGCCGACGCGACACTTCCTTGTTGGCGTCTTCCAGCCGTTCGGCGCGCGCTTCGGAATTGTCGAGTTCCTGCGCCAGCCGCGAGCGGTCGGCGTTCATGCGCTGCACCTCCGCCTCGGCTTCCGTATAGTCGCGCTCGTGCTCGAGCTTGGCCGCGACGGCATTTTCCAGCCCCTCCATGGCCTTACCCAGCCTGGCAATGACTTCCTTGAGTGTCGTTTCCCCGGTCATGGCTCTCGTCCTGCGCCCTGCCCATCACCGAATCATCCACGTTCAGAACGCGTTATGTCTGAAACATTACCCGCCGTGTGAAGCCAACGTCAACAAAGCTCTCGCGACTGTCCCCTGCTAACGCTAATGTAGAGCCTCCAAGACCCTTCTGGCGCCATCACAAGACCGGCAAAAGCGCCGGTTTATTGACTAACAAGATCGGCAAAAGCGCGCCGGTTTGTTGACTAAAAAGCCGCGCCTGCTATGTGTCGCGCACCCTTTTCCAGGGCTCTCCCAAGGCCCCCGAACCCCCAACACTGGAGGAAGCATGACCTCGCGTGAACAACATGACCGGATGGCCAATGCGATCCGTTTTCTTTCCATGGACGCCGTCGAGAAGGCCCAGTCCGGCCACCCCGGCCTGCCCATGGGCTGCGCCGACATCGCCACGGTGCTGTTCACGCGGTTCCTGAAATACGATGCGAAGAGCCCGCATTGGCCCGATCGCGACCGCTTCATCCTGTCGGCCGGCCACGGTTCGATGCTGCTTTATTCGCTGCTCTATCTGACCGGCTACGAGGACATCACCCTCGACCAGATCAAGCATTTTCGGCAAGTCGGGTCGAGGACGGCAGGCCATCCCGAATACGGCCATGCCGCCGGCATCGAGACGACGACCGGCCCGCTCGGCCAGGGCCTCGCCAATTCGGTTGGCTTCGCACTCGGCGAGCGCATCATGAATGCCGCCTTCGGCAATGACCTCGTCGACCACTACACCTATGTGCTGGCCGGCGACGGCTGCCTGATGGAGGGTGTTTCCCAGGAGGCCATCGCACTTGCCGGACATCTCAAGCTGAACAAGCTGATCGTCTTTTGGGACAACAACAACATCTCGATCGACGGCCCGGTGTCGCTGGCCGACAACACCGATCAGGTTGCCCGCTTCCAGGCATCCGGCTGGAACGCCAGCCACATCGACGGCCAGGATCCGGAAGCGATCGCGTATGCCATCGAGGCGGCCCGCCATTCCGACAAGCCGACGATGATCGCCTGCAAGACCACGATCGGCTTCGGCGCCCCGACCAAGGCCGGCACCAACAAGGCGCACGGTTCGCCGCTCGGCGCTGAGGAAATCGCCGGCGCGAGAAAATTCTTCGGTTGGGATTATCCGCCTTTCGAGCTTCCTGCCGATATCCTCGATGCCTGGCGCGACGCCGGCAAGACGGGCATCAAGGCACGCACCGACTGGGAAGGCCGCCTTGCCAAGGCCGACGCCCAATTGCGCAGCGAATTCGAGCGCCGCATCAGTGGCACGTTGCCGGCGAATTTCGACGCCGTCATCACCGACTACAAGAAGAAGCTCAGCACGGACAGGCCGAAGGTCGCCACCCGCAAATCGTCGGAAATGGCGCTCGAAATCATCAACGGCGCGGTGCCGGAAACCATCGGCGGCTCGGCCGACCTGACCGGCTCCAACAACACCAAGACCAGCCAGACCAAGAACATCACTGCCGACGACTACGGCCAGCGCTACGTTCACTACGGCGTCCGCGAGCACGGGATGGCTGCCGCGCTCAACGGACTGACGCTGCATGGCGGCATCATCGCCTATGGCGGCACGTTCATGTGCTTTTCCGACTATGCCCGTCCGTCGATGCGGCTTGCCTCGCTGATGGGCATCCGCTCGATCTTCGTCATGACCCACGATTCCATCGGTCTCGGCGAGGACGGCCCGACCCATCAACCGGTCGAGCATCTGGCCGCACTGCGCGCCATTCCGAACCACAATGTCTTCCGCCCGGCGGACGCGGTCGAGACCGCCGAATGCTGGCAATTGGCCATCGAGCAGGAAAAGACGCCTTCGACGCTGGCGCTGACCCGGCAGAACCTGGCGGCGGTGCGCAACGACTTCGTTGCGGAGAACCTCAGCCGCCACGGCGCCTATGAGCTCGCCGCCGCCAGTGGCGATGCGGCGGTGACGATCTTCGCTTCGGGTTCCGAGGTCGAGATTGCGCTGGCGGCGCGCGAGGCATTGGAGAAGCACGGCCATCCGACCCGCGTCGTCTCCGTCCCCTGCTTCGAATTGTTCGACAAGCAGAGCGCCGACTATCGCAACAAGACGATCGGCAACGCGCCGATCAAGATCGCCATCGAAGCCGGCATCCGCCAGGGCTGGGATCATTTCATCGGCACCGACGGCATCTTCATCGGCATGACCGGCTTCGGCGCGTCTGGCACGATCGAACAGCTCTATCCGCATTTCGGCATCACCGCGGAAGCGACGGTGAAGGCGGCGGAAGCCCGCCTGCACGGCGAGTAAATCCAGACACCCGCGAGACCGCGCATGGCGGTTTTGCGGGCAGCCTCAGTCTGGTGGACTTAAATCCAACCCATCGACGGCTGGATTCTTTGGCAGCCCGCCGTTATGAAGCTGCGGACTTGATCTTCGGCCTCCAACTCCCAGGGAGAGAAAAATGACCGTCAGAGTTGCCATCAACGGATTCGGCCGCATCGGCCGCAACATCCTGCGCGCCATCCACGAATCCGGCCGCAAGGACATCGACGTCGTCGCCGTCAACGACCTCGGCCCGGTCGAGACCAATGCGCATCTGCTGCGATACGACAGCGTGCATGGCCGCTTCCCGCATGAAGTCACGGTCGACGGTGACCAGATCACCGTCGGCAGCGAAAAATTCAAGGTCACCGCGATCAAGGACCCGACGCAGCTGCCGTGGAAGGATCTCGGCATCGACATCGCGCTCGAATGCACCGGCATCTTCACCGCCCGCGACAAGGCCGCCGCGCATCTGACCGCCGGCGCCAAGCGCGTCCTCGTCTCGGCGCCTGCCGAGGGCGCCGATCTCACCGTCGTCTATGGCATCAACCATGACAAGCTGACCAAGGACCACATCGTCATCTCGAACGCCTCCTGCACCACCAACTGCCTGGCGCCGCTGGCAGCCGTGCTGCATGAGGCCGTCGGCATCGAGAAGGGCATGATGACGACGATCCACTCCTACACCGGCGACCAGCCGACATTGGACACCATGCACAAGGATCTCTACCGCGCCCGCGCCGCGGCGCTGTCGCAGATCCCGACCTCGACCGGCGCGGCCAAGGCGATCGGCCTGGTGCTGCCCGACCTCAAGGGCAAGCTCGACGGCATCTCCATCCGCGTGCCGACCCCGAACGTCTCGGTCGTCGATTTCAAGTTCGTCGCCAAGCGTTCGACCACGGTGCAGGAAATCAACGAGGCGGTGATCGCCGCCTCCAACGGCAAGTTGAAGGGCGTTCTCGCCGTCACCCGTCATCCGAACGTGTCGATCGACTTCAACCACGATCCGCATTCGTCGATCATGGCGCTCGACCAGACCAAGGTCATGGACGGCAACTTCGTTTCGGTGCTGTCCTGGTACGACAATGAATGGGGTTTTTCCAACCGCATGGCCGACACCGCAGTCGCCTTCGGCAAGACCATCGCCTGACCGCAGAACCATCTTCTTGCGACTTGAAACGCCCGGCCTGTCCGGGCATTTTCATGACAGCGCCCAGCGCCCTTTTGGATGCGCAACGACGCTCTAAGGGTTTGTTTGGCAAGACCCGCGCCTTGAGCGCCAAAACACTCATAAACCAGCGGCATAGGGCAAAAAACCACCCTCACGCCTTGCACCGGTCATGTCTTCGCCTCACTCTGCCGTAAAGCGAGAGGAACACGAATTCGAGGGGCAATTGGCGGATGGAGCATGCGATCTATCTCATGACGCTGGTCGGCGCTGCGCTCGTCGTCGCCGCCGCGTTTTCGAGCCTGATCGCCTTCCGCTTCGGCGCCCCTCTCTTGCTGCTGTTTCTCTGCATTGGCCTGGCCACGGGAACCGACGGCCTCGGCATCCAGTTCGACAATGCGCGGCTGGCTTATTTTGCCGGCTCACTGGCGCTGGCGGTGATCCTGTTCGATTCCGGTTTCGGCACGCCACTCAACGCGTTGCGGCAGGCGGCCGGACCGGCGCTGTCGCTGGCGACCATCGGCGTCCTTTTGACCACTGGCCTGTTCGGCGCCGTCGCCCACTATCTGCTCGATCTCAGCTGGCTGGAATCCTTCCTGCTTGGGGCCGCTGTCGCCTCGACCGACGCCGCAGCGGTGTTCTTCCTGTTGCGCGCCGGCGAGATCAATTTGCGCGAACGCGTGCGTTCCACGCTCGAGGTGGAATCCGGCACCAATGACCCGATCGCCATCTTCCTGACCATAAGCCTGGTCGAGATCATCGCCGCCAACGCCAGCCCCGAGGCCAGGGTGCTGTTTACCGACCTCCTCCTCGGCTTCCTTCTCAACATGGGACTTGGCGCCGTCGTCGGCATTTTCGGCGGCCTCGCCATCGTCCGCCTCGTCGACCGGCTCAATCTCGACCACGGGCTGCTGCCGATCTTCGTGCTGACGCTGTCGCTGATGGTGTTCGCCGCCGCCGGCGCCATTGGCGGCTCCGGCTTTCTGGCGGTCTATCTCGCCGGTCTCATCGCCGGCAATTCCGACATCCGCGCCGTCACCATCCTCAAGCGCTTCCAGGACGGCATGTCGTGGCTGGCGCAGATCATCATGTTCCTGATCCTCGGCCTGTTCGCGACGCCCTCGCAATTTCCGGCGATCCTGCTGCCGGCGGTGCTGCTGGGCCTGTTCCTGATCTTCGTGGCGCGGCCAATCGCCGTCTGGCTTTGCCTGATGCCGTTTCGTCTGCCGCGCCCGGAAGTCGCCTTCGTCTCATGGGTCGGCCTGCGTGGCGCCGTGTCGATCCTGCTCGCCATCACGCCGCTGCTTGGCGGTCTTGAGAATGGCCGCCTCATCTTCAACACGGCCTTCATCGTGGTATTGGTATCGCTGGTCATCCAGGGGTGGACCGTCGGACCGCTGGCGCGCCGCCTCGGCCTGATCGTGCCGGCCCGCCTCGGTCCGTTGGACAAGGTCGAGCTCGAATTGCCGGGCTCCGCCCATCACGAGCTGCTCGCCTACCGCGTAGCACCTGGCAGCCCGGTGGCGCGCGGCGAGCGCATTCCGCGCTGGGCGCGGCCGTCGCTGGTGCTGCGCGACGGGCGCTCGATGCGCTTTCAGGACATGGGCAGGCTCGCCGCCGGCGACCATGTCTACATCTTCGTGCCGGATCGCTATCCGGCCCTGCTCGACAAGCTGTTCGCCAGCCGCGCCGTGGTCGATCCCGAGGATGCCGACTTCTTCGGCGCCTTCGCCGTCGATCCGGCGCGCTCCGCCGCGGAACTGGAAGCCGCTTACGCGCCAGGCCTGAGCGAGGAGGAACGCAAGCTGACCGTCGGCGACCTGGTGACGGCGCGGCTCGGCGGCCATGCCGAATATGCCGACCGCGTGCTGATTGGTCCGATCGAGCTGATCGTCCGCGACGTCGACGACAAGGGCAGGATCACCGGTCTCGGTCTTTCCCTCGAGCCGACCGCGCCAGTGGCGCGGGTGCCGGTGTTCCTGAGTGCCGGCGAAATCGCCGACCGCATCGTTGGCTTTGTTCGCAATTGGCGCAAGCGGGCCAAAAAGCCGGTTGCCGAGGCGCCAGACGACGCGGAACCGGCTCCACAGCCAGTGATGGAAAAAGCAACCGGCGAGGGCTGACTGCTTGCGGCCCGAGGCGTGGATCATATTTTCCGTGAACTCCCATGCAGGTCTTGCATCGTCGTTGATGCGGGGTAAGGTCCCCGCGATTTTTCGCGAAAGGGAACAGCATGGCCGGCTTTAAGACACTGGACGACATTGGCAATATCGACGGCAAGCGTGTGCTGGTGCGCGTCGACCTCAACGTTCCCGTCGCTGACGGCAAGGTCACCGATGCCACCCGCATCGAGCGCATCGCGCCGACCATCTCCGAGCTTTCCGGCAAGGGCGCCAAGGTCATCCTGCTTGCCCATTTCGGCCGGCCCAAGGATGGACCTTCGCCCGAATTCTCGCTTGAGCCGATCGCCAAGGCGGCCGCGGAGGTGCTTGGCCGCCCTGTCGGCTTCGCGGCGGATTGCATCGGCGACAAGGCCGCGAGCGCCGTCGCCGCCATGAACAACGGCGATGTGCTGCTGCTCGAAAACACCCGCTTCTACAAGGCCGAGGAGAAGAACGACCCGGTCTTCACCGAAAAGCTCGCCGCCAATGGCGACATCTTCGTCAACGACGCCTTTTCCGCCGCCCACCGCGCCCATTCGTCGACGGAAGGGCTTGCGCACCTGCTGCCGGCCTTCGCCGGCCGTACCATGCAAGCCGAGCTCGACGCGCTGGAAAAGGGCCTCGGCAATCCCGTCCGCCCTGTCGTCGCCATCGTCGGCGGCGCCAAGGTCTCGAGCAAGATCGACCTCCTTATGAATCTGGTGCAGAAGGTCGACGCGCTGGTCATTGGCGGCGGCATGGCCAACACCTTCCTCGCCGCGCGCGGCACCGCCGTCGGAAAATCGCTGTGCGAGCATGATCTCGCCAATACCGCCAAACAGATCATGATCGAGGCGGCCGAAGCCGGCTGCGCCGTCATCCTGCCGGTCGACGGTGTCGTCGCCAGGGAGTTCAAGGCGGGCGCCGCCAGCGAAACCGTCGCCATATCGGAGGTGCCGGCCGACGCCATGATCCTCGATGTCGGCGGAAACACCGTGAAGACCGTTGCCGACTGGATCGACCGCGCCGCGACGCTGGTCTGGAACGGCCCGCTTGGCGCCTTCGAGATCGAGCCGTTCGACCGGGCGACGGTGGCGGCGGCCAGGCACGCCGCGGCCCGCACCGAGGCCGGCAAATTGATCTCGGTGGCAGGTGGCGGCGACACGGTGGCCGCCCTCAACCATGCCGGCGTCGCCGACGACTTCACCTATGTCTCGACCGCCGGCGGCGCCTTCCTGGAATGGATGGAGGGCAAGCCGCTGCCCGGTGTCAATGTGCTGAAGCGCTGAGAGCCTGGGCGACAGGCGAACGAGGGCGTTTGCGCGTTTCAATCGATTCGAGCTTTCCACTCGGAATGGTTCGACTTGAACCTGCCTTGCTCTAGTGGTCTGCTAGCCCGGATTTTGACACTGTTTGGAACAACCGGTTCAGGAGGATGCACAATGAGCGAACGTCTCGAGGACATTGCCGCTGCGATGGTGGCCGACGGCAAGGGTCTTTTGGCCGCCGACGAAAGCTCCGGCACCATCAAGAAGCGCTTCGACGTGATCGGCGTCGAATCGACCGCCGACAGCCGCCGCGACTATCGCGAGATGATGTTCCGCGCCAAGGAGGCGATGACCCGATACATTTCCGGCGTCATTCTCTATGACGAGACCATCCGCCAGAAGGCCGCCGACGGCACGCCGCTCGTCGACATCATCAAGGCGACCGGCGCCATCCCAGGCATCAAGGTCGATGCCGGCGCCAAGCCTCTGGCCGGGTACCCCGGCGATACGATCACCGAAGGCCTCGACGGCTTGCGCGAGCGGCTCGCCGACTATTACAAGCTCGGCGCCCGTTTCGCCAAATGGCGTGCGGTGATCGACATCGACGTCGCCAAAGGCGTGCCTTCCGCCACGTCGATCGGCTCGAACGCCCATGCGCTCGCCCGCTATGCGGCGCTTTGCCAGGAGGCCGGCATCGTGCCGATCGTCGAGCCGGAGGTGCTGATGGACGGCGCCCATGACATCGGCACCTGCTACGAGATCAGCAAGGCAACCCTGACAAAACTCTACACCGAGCTCTACGCCGCCCGCGTCGTCCTCGAAGGCACCATCCTGAAGCCGAACATGGTTCTCGCCGGCAAGAAGTCGGGCAAGACCAGCAGCCCCGAGGAAGTCGCCGAAAAGACCATAAAACTGTTCCGCGAAACGGTGCCCGCCGCGATTGGGGGCATCGCCTTTCTCTCCGGTGGGCAATCGGACGAGGAGGCGACCGCCAACCTCAATGCCATCAATGCCATCGGCCCGCATCCGTGGAAGTTGACCTTCTCCTATGGCCGCGCCTTGCAGGCGGCACCACAGAAGGCGTGGGGCGGCAAGGCAGCCAACGTCGCCGCTGCCCAGGCCGCCTTCGCCCACCGCGCCCACATGAACCATCTGGCCGCGCTTGGAAAATGGCAGCCGGAACTGGAACAGGCCGCCTGACCGGATTTTTCGAACCCGGGCCATGTGCCCGGGTTTCACTTGCTCCAGAAAAAGCGGGGGCGGTGTCGGCTCGTGTTGAGCCCAAACGTCCTTGGGGCTCAAAAAGGAGCAGGCTGATGCCAAACAGCAAGATCGTTTCACGGGAAGACTGGTTCCAGGCGCACAAGGCGCATCTGGCGCGTGAGAAGGAGCTGACGCGATTTCGCGACAGCATCGCCGCTGAACGGCGGGAATTGCCTTGGTTGAAGGTCAGGAAGGACTATGTTTTCGAGACCGAACAGGGCCCGAAGAAACTGGCCGAACTTTTCGCCGGCGCAAGCCAGCTGATCGTCTACCACTTCATGTTCGGGCCGGGCGCCGACTACCGTTGCGAAGGATGTTCCTTCCTTGCCGACCACATCGACGGCGCTAACCAGCACCTCAAGCACCACGATGTATCGCTGGTCGTGATCTCGCGGGCGCCGTTGGCCGAAGTTCTGCCCTACAAGCAGCGCATGGGCTGGAAATTCGACTGGGTGTCGTCCTACGCCTCGGACTTCAACTTCGACATGCAGGTCTCCTTCACCGACAAGCAGATCGCATCCGGCGACACGACCTACAATTTCGAGCAGCGCGCGCTGAAATCGAAGGACCTTCCCGGCATCAGCGTGTTCTACAGGGATGAGAACGGCGACATCTTCCTGACCTTCATGTCGCGCTCGAGGGGCGGCGATCCGCTGATCGGCGCCTATCACTATCTCGACCTGACGCCGAAGGGCCGCAACGAGACCGGTCCCCACCACAGCCTGATGGACTGGGTGCGGCTGCACGACGAATATGCAGACAGGCCCGAAATGCCGGACGCCTGTTGCCATTGACGACCGGCAGCCGACGCAAGGTCTTTCGCCTTTGGCCCGACATGCGCTAAGTGCTGCTCGCTATGCCCTTTAACGGACGGACTTGCCCCATTAACGGTTTGCGATGCAGCGCTTTCTAGCCCTCCTCGCCTGGCTCGCCTTTCCGGTCTATGTCTGGCAGGGGCTCGGCGTGCGCCGCCGCACCACCCGCATGCTGCCGGCGCAAGGTCCGGTCATGCACGAGATATCAGGCCAGGCTCCGGCGGTCTCGCTTCTGATGCTTGGCGATTCTTCCGCCGCTTCGGTCGGCATCGGCAATTCCGAGTACGGGCTGGCCGCGCAACTGGCCGATCTGATCTCGAAACGCACTGGCCGTGCGGTGCGCTGGCGGGCAGCCGGCTTCAACTCGGCGACCTCAGGCCAGATCCGCGACCACGTGCTGCCCAATCTGTCGGCCGATCCCTGGACGCATATCGTGCTCGCCATCGGCACCAACGACACCAAGAACTTTCACTCCGTGCCACGCTTCAAGAGCGATTTTGGCGGCCTGCTCTACGCGCTGCGCGCCAAATGGCCGGAGGCGCGCGTGGTGTGGTCGCCAGTGCTGGAATTCACCCGGGCACCGGCAATGCCGCCGCTGCTCGGAAAAATCCTGGAGATCCGCGCCGCCGAGATGAACCGGATGGGCGAGCGCCTCTGCCTCGAACGCGGCGCGGTGCCGGCGCCGCGCCTGCCGATCACCGATGCCGAAGCCGGTTTTGCCTCCGACGGGTTTCATGCCTCGGAAGCCGGCTACCGGGCCTGGGCGGAACATCTCATCGACTTGGTGCTGGCCAAGGAACCACGCCTCGCATAGCGGGCCGCCAGCCCTAATGCATGTCGCGCAAAAGTGTGCAGCGGTTTTGCGAAAACGACATGCATAAAACAACAACCTAAAGCGCGTCGCGTGAGGTCGGTCGAACGCGACGCGCTTTAGGTCCAATGCCCCAGCGCCGCTGTTATCGAAATCGCCGCCATCGCCAATACCGCCAGCTTCCAAAAATCGCTGCGCCGCTTCAGCCCCGGCCAGCCGAGCGGCTTGATCAGCTGGATGACCATCATGGCAGCGATAACGAGCGCGAGGAGTTTCGACATGCCGCTTTTGATCAGCATCGCGGTCGGCTGTCAAAGTGCTCCGCTGGCACCAGATCGCGATAACGCTGAGAGGTTCTATGTCAGCGGCTTGAGGCCGGCCTCGATCGCAGCCCGGTTCGGTTCGAGGAACGGCGGCAAGGCCAGCCTTTCGCCCAGCGTTTCCAGTGGCTCGTCGGCCGTGAACCCGGGGCCGTCGGTGGCAATCTCGAACAATATGCCGTTCGGCTCACGGAAATAGAGCGAGCGGAAGTAGTATCGTTCGACCTCGCCGCTAGACGGCACACGGAACTCGGCCAGCCGCGCGGTCCATTGGTGCAAAATCTCCTGATCCGGCGCCCTGAATGCCACATGGTGGACCGCACCGGCGCCCTGCCTTGCCGGCGCAAGGCCCGGCTGCACCGCGACATGAAGCTCCGCCGCCGGCCCGCCTGCTCCCATTTCGAAGACATGGACCTGGCCCTGACCATCCGGGGAGGCATAGTCCCGCACCCTGCGCATGTTCATCACCCTGGTCAGCACGGTTTCAGTGTTGGTGATGTCGGGAACGCTGATAACGATGGGCCCGAGCCCGCGTATCTGGTGCGCGACTGGGACCGGGCTTTGAGCCCAGGGATGACTGTCGCCCTTGCCTCCATCGCTGACGAGACGCAGGCGCTGGCCTTCTGGGTCTTCGAAATCCAGCGACGGGTAGCCGCCAACATCGTCGATCTCTCCCGTCGCGACGGTCTTGCCGGCCAGGCGCTCCTTCCACCAGGCAAGGCTTTCGGGGCTGGTGACCCTCAGGCTGGTCCGCACGATGCTGTTGGTGCCGCGCCGTTCGCGTCCGACCGGCCAATCGAAGAAGGTAAGATCGGTGCCAGGCGTCGCCTCGGCGTCGGCATAGAAAAGGTGATACGCTGACGTGTCGTCCTGATTGACCGTCTTCTTGACCAGCCGCAGCCCCAATGTGCCGGTGTAGAAACGAAGGTTTCCCGGCGCATTCGCGGTGATAGCGGTCAGATGGTGGATTCCCGTCAGTTGCAGGCCCATGGTCGTCCTCCCTGATCTCTGGAGAATTTTTCTCCTTCAATATCAGAGCGCCGACCCTATCGCAGAAGGATGCGAATTCCGACAGTCCGTCGCTGCAAGCTGAACGATCTCGCCCTGACAGGGACATGCGATGAACAGGCCGGCGTGCCTCGCACCGGCGAGATCGGGAAGACAACCGGCAGCATCACCAAGGCCATCAAGCCTCCTGACAGACTGCTGTCAGGAGGGGTGTGCGATAGTGTCTCCATCGAAAGAGAGGAGACCAGCTATGAACGGTTTTACCATTCTGCGCAGCGTGCAGCACTATGTCGGCAAGATCAGGACGATGCGCAACGAGATCCGCACCCGGCGTTTCATGAATGGCTTGCCGCAAAGCATCCGCAAGGACATCGGTTGGCCGGATAATTACGAAGGCCCCCACGGCCGCGGCCATTGAGGCGATTTTTTCGCGGCAGCAGTTGGATGCGAACGCCACAGCGCCCAGATAAATAGGTCCGGCGGGCCGAAAAGACGGAGCAGGAAATGTCCGAACAGAAGACCATCGGCGTTCTTTTCATAGATCGCTTCGCCGACTGGGAATACGGGCTGCTGGCCGCTTCGGCAGTCGAATGGTTCGGCGCACGCGCAGTGTCGCTGACCCCGAACGGCAAGCCGGTGACCTCGGCCAGCGGATTTGTGCTGACGCCCGACCGCTCCACCGAGGCTTATGAAAACACCGATCTCGACGCTGTCGCGGTCATCGGCTCCGACCAGTGGGTCGATGCCCCGCCTGATATCTCCGAACTGCTGACAGCGGTCGCAGCGCGTGGCGGCGTGGTCGGCGGCATTTGCGCCGGCACCTTGGCACTGGCGCGTGCCGGCCTGTTCGACAAGGCCAAACACACCAGCAATGGTCGTGACTGGATCAACGAAAAGGAACCGGGTTACCCGGGCGCCCAGAACTATCAGGACGTGCCCTATGCGGTCGCCGATGGTCGCATCGTGTCCGCGCCGGGTTCGGCTCCCGGCACTTTCGCTCTTGCCTGTTTGAAGACGCTCTATCCCCAGAGAAGCAGCGACCTCGCTGAGATGCGTAAGCTGTTCGCCAAGGAGTATGCCGACGGGGAATATGCTGAAGCCTCCTGACAGTATGGTGTCAGGAGCGGCGTGCAATAGCGGCAGTATCAGGAGACAGACATGGCCTTCATTCCCGCGAAAGCTTCGGCATGGTTCGAGATTCCCGTCACCGACATGGATCGGGCGCGCGCCTTTTATGGGTCGGTGCTTCAGAATGATCTCATTCTGGAGGAGAGCGGCCCGAACCCGATGGCCATGTTCGCCGCGCAGGACCGAATGGCATCCGGGCACGTCTACCCCGGGAAACCCGCAGCACCGGGAACCGGCCCGACCATCCATCTGTCGGTGGCCGCGCCGATCGAGGACGCCATCGAACGGGTGAGGCAGAACGGCGGTCAGGTCGTCTCGCCTGTGATCTCCATCCCGGCCGGCACATTCGCCTATTGCCTAGACCCGGACGGCAACAGTTTCGGCCTTTTCGCTTAGAGGTGGAAGCAACCGGAATGGTGAAAAGCTGGAACGACAGGCTGAACACGCCAGGCATCAACGGTATCAAGCCGACGCCGCGCACTGTTGGCGACGTCGTCGAGGGCCAGCCGATGCTGGTGCCGACGGCACGGCAGGTCGATGATTTCATCCGCTCCATTCCAAAGGGCGTGGCCATGGATGTCCGCGCATTGCGCACTGCGCTCGCCATCGAGCACGGCGCCGAAGTGACATGTCCGGTCACCATCGGCTATCATCTGCGCACTGTCGCCGAGGCCGCCAACGAGGATCTGGAACGCGGCATGATGCTGAGCGACATCGCGCCGTTCTGGCGGGTGCTGGATGCAAAGACGCCGACAACAGGGAAATTGTCCTTCGGCGCGGCATTCGTCGCCGTGCAGCGCAAGCGCGAAGGGCTCGAACCATAATGCATGTCGCCCAAAAGTGGGAACCGGTTTTGGGACAACGACATGCATAAAAACAACATCGAGGGACCATACGATGCGTCGCGCCGACAGGCTCTTCCAGATCGTGCAGCATCTGCGCGGTGGCCGTCTGGTCACCGCCCAGAAGCTTGGCACGTGGCTCGAGGTTTCCGAGCGAACGATCTACCGCGACATCGCCGACCTGCAGTCGACCGGCGTGCCGATCGACGGCGAGGCCGGCGTCGGCTACATGATGAGGGAGGGTTTCGACCTTCCGCCGCTGATGTTCACGCGTGACGAGATCGTCGCGCTGGTCGCCGGCGCCCGCATGGTGCGCGCGTTCGGCGGCGCTGCCATGGCGCGGGCCGCCGACGAGGCGCTGGTCAAGATCGGCGCCGTGCTGCCCGATGCCGAAAAGGACCGCATCGCCCGCACCGAGATCCACACGCCGATGTGGGTGGTGAGCGACGCCGCCCGCGAAGCAATCGACCTGATCGAGCGTGCGGTGGAAAAACGCCAGGTGCTGACCATCGACTACTCCGACGAAGCTGGCCGAAGCACCGCGCGCGACATCAGGCCATTGGGCCTGTGGTTCTGGGGCAAGGTGTGGACGCTGGTCGCCTGGTGCGAGATGCGCGACGATTTTCGCGCTTTCCGCATCGACCGCATCGCTTCAGTGGTCGTCGCCGGCCGCGTCTTCAAGCCGGAGCGCGGCAAGCAGCTCGCCGATTTCTATCGTGCGGTGGAGCGCAGCGAGGACTACGGCATGGCGCCGGACCGGGCCGCGCGAACCTGACGCTCTTACCTTCTCCCCTTGTGGGGCCCGAAGGGCGGGCGAGGCCCGTGACTCGCCCCGGGCGGTGGATTGGCGCGCAGCGCCAAGACGGTTGAGGGGTGCTGGACGGAGCGCTGTTGGTGCCAAGCTGGAACACCCCTTATCCGACCGAGCGGAGACTGTCCTCGGGCTTTGCCGGAGGCAAGACCCGTGGGCTCGGCCACCTTCTCCCACAGGGAGAGCAGGCAGGCGCCTCACCTACTCCTCGTCCTTATCCTCGTCCTTCGACTTCAGCGCCGAAAGCTTGGCGAAGACGGCGTTGGCGTCGAGCTCCGCATCCTCGTCCTTTGGCTTCTCCGGCGCCGGCACCAGGCGCTCGGTCAATGCCGCCGGCAGCAACGTGTCGCCGGCCGGCTGTGCCTGCTCGCGGCCACGCGAGGCGCGGTTGACTTCCATGTCGAGGTCGATCTGCGAAGCGAGACCCAGCGTCACCGGATCCATCGGCTGCAGATTGGCCGAGTTCCAGTGCTTTCTGTCGCGGATCTGGTCGATCGTCGACTTGGTCGTACCGACGAGGCGCGCGATCTGCGCGTCCTTTAACTCGGGATGGTTGCGCACCAGCCAGAGGATGGCGTTGGGCCGGTCCTGGCGCTTCGACAGCGGCGTGTAGCGCGGACCCTTGCGCTTGGATTCCGGCACCCGCACCTTGGGGTCGGACAGCTTCAGCCGATGGTTCGGGTCCTTCTCGGCGCGTGCGATCTCGTCGCGGGTCAGCTGGCCGGTCATGATCGGGTCCATGCCCTTGATGCCTTGCGCCGATTCGCCATCGGCGATCGCCTTGACCTCGAGCGGATGCAGCCCGCAGAACTGCGCGATCTGCTCGAAGGACAGCGCGGTGTTGTCGACCAGCCAGACGGCGGTCGCCTTGGGCATCAGCAGCGTATTGGCCATCATGAGATATCCTTCTCGTTCGCCCGCGTTCCCGCGCGGGCGGTGGTTTTAGAGCCACCAAAATGGGAAATTCGCTGCGTATATAACCACTCCGTTGCCGTTTCGCAACGTTTTTGGGAGGTACTCGCGAGATTGGCGGGAGACGTCGAACTGTCAAGGCAGTCCTTAGCTTCGGCACCACGTTTTCGGTGAGCCGCTCAGCGGGCGCGGCCGGCAACCCGGCAACAGGTTCCAATCGCTCGATATTTCCGGCTGGGCTTTGTCACGGCAGTGGCAAATCCTGCCACCACGCTGTTTTTCGCATCCTCCACGCTGAACTTAAATGCTCGTGGGGCAACTCACCTGTCCGTGGTGTTTGCCATTGCGATCGCCTGGTTTGGTCTTCTCGGCCTTTCCATTTCCCAACCGGCCACACGACGATTTTACAGTCGTTTCCGAAAGCATGCGGACATCGTGCTGGGAGGAGCCCTGGTGGCGCTCGGCTTTGCCGCACTTGGTTATTGAGGCAGGTACACACCCAACCGCCGCTGCTTGACGGACCTCAAAACGACAAAACCCGCCGGACAGGGTCCAGCGGGCTCGGAACCGGCGACGGGAAACCCGTCTGCTGCGGCTCTGGCTTCTAAAGCATGATCTCGGACCGAAGCACCACTTCGCGAAAAAGCGGCTTGATGCTTTCGGGCGGGATCACGCTCGAGATCAAAGCGCCTTGCGGGCGATCCTCTCGATGTCACCACGGTTGATGCCGAGGTCGTTGAGCTGACGGGCGTTCAGGCGGTTCAGTTCGCGCACGGTTTCATTGTACATGCGCCAGTTACGGAAAGCACGGATCGGGTTCATGGTAGTCCTCCATCGTTTCGATGCCGCTCAAATAGGCATCGTTGATGAAAAGATGAACAGACGCTTTTGCATGGCCGCAATGCGTTTGTTGCATTGCACAATTAAGGTTTTGTTCAGCGTGTTTACCGACCGTCAGCCGACGTCGAGCACGATCTTGCCGATGTGGTCGCCATCCTCCATCCGCTCATGCGCCCGCCACGCCTCCTTGAGCGGGAAGATCATGTCCATGACGGGTGCTACCTTGCGGGTGCCGAGCAGCGGCCACACCTGCGCCTCCAGTGCTGCGGCGATCGCCGCCTTGAATTCGACGGTGCGCGGCCGCAGCGTCGAGCCGGTGTGGGTGAGCCGCTTGACCATCATCTTCGAGAAATCGGCGCTTGCCACCGCCCCGCTCTGCGTGGCGATCTGGACGATGCGGCCTTCCACGGCCGCGGCTTCGTAGTTTCGCGCCACATAGTCGCCGCCGACCATGTCGAGGATGACGTTGGCACCCTTGCCGCCGGTCGCGTCCTTGACCGCCGCGACGAAATCCTCCTCGCGGTAGTTGATCGCCCGGTCGGCGCCAAGCTTCAGGCAGGCGTCGCACTTCTCCTGGCTGCCGGCGGTGGTGATGACATAGGCGCCGAAGGCCGAGGCGAGCTGGATCGCCGTGGTGCCGATCCCGGACGAGCCGCCATGGACGAGCAGCGTCTCGCCGCTCTTCAGGCCGCCGCGCTCGAAGACATTATGCCAGACGGTGAAGTAGTTTTCCGGTACCGCCGCCGCTTCTGTGTGGGTAAAGCCGGCGGGCAGTGGCAGCACGCTGCCGGCATGGACCTTGACGTATTCGGCATAGCCGCCGCCGGGCGTCAGCGCGCAGACCCGGTCGCCGACACGCCAGCGCGATATCTCGTCGCCAAGGGCTGCAACTTCGCCCGAAGCTTCGAGGCCCGGCAGGTCCGACGCACCGGGCGGCGGCGGATAGACTCCCTTGCGCTGCTGCACATCCGGCCGGTTGATACCGGCAGCGCGCACCCGGATCAGGATTTCGCCGGGACCGGGCACGGGCACGTCGCGCGTTTCCGGTTTCAGCACTCGCGGTCCGCCGGGTTCCGAGATCGCAATGGCCGTCATTTTCGCCGGAATTTTGTTCTGTCCACTCGCCATGAATTTTCCCGTCTCGCTTCGCCAGTTTCTTGCCAGCTGCCGGTTTTCTTGCCGACTATTTGCATCCATGCCCCTGCCCTATGTATGCTGATTGCCAAATCAGGCAAATGGCCACTGCAGCGTCGGGCGTTCGAACTGGACGCGCAAAGGACGCTGTAGCAGTTTAACTTTTTGCGCATGAGCGAGGAGCGACGATGGCGATCTTCGACGACGAACCCAAAAAGAAAGCCCGCCCGCATGAGATCGGGCAGGATCTGTCGCTGCTTTCCGTCGATGAACTGTCCGAGCGGATCGCCATCTTGCGCGACGAGATCGCCCGGCTCGAAGCCGAGCTCAAGACCAAGAGCACCACCAAATCAGCGGCCGAGGCGCTGTTCCGCCGCGGATAGCTTCCAGAGCCGAAGCGCCCGCCGCCGAAAAGCTCGAACGCGACTGTCTTCAGATCCTCCCTAAATTCCAGCCGGATCAGCTAAATGTTTGCAAGCTACCGACCGATCCTTTCGCTGCTTCGCGGCACCGCTTTCCTGCTGGCGGCGACCGGACTGCACGGGCTGCTGTTGCCGCTGCGCGGCCAGTTGGAAGGTTTCTCGACCGCATCGCTCGGCCTGATGGGCACGGCCTGGGCCGGCGGCTTCGTCACCGGCTGCTTCTTTGCGCCGCGCCTCGTGCGCCGCGCCGGTCACGTACGCGCTTTCGGCGCCTTTGCGGCATCGGGAGCCATCATCGCACTGCTCACCGGCCTGATCATCGACGAATATGTCTGGATCCTGCTGCGCGCCTTCACCGGCTTCACCATGGCCGGCGCCTTCATGGTGATCGAAAGCTGGCTGAACGAGAAGTCCACCAACGAGAACCGCGGCACCGTCTTCGGCCTTTACATGATGGTCACCTATGCCTCGATCATGGGCGGCCAGATGATCGTTGCCGGCGGCGACGTGAAGTCGGCCTCGCTGTTCATGATCACCGGTATCCTGTTCTGCCTGTCGCTCATTCCGACCGCAGTGTCGACGGCTTCGCACCCCAAACCGCTGCAGGACGTCTCGCTCGACGTCAAGGGGCTCTATGTCAATTCGCCGGTGTCGGCGATCGCCTGCGTTTTGATCGGCATCGCTAACGGCGCGTGGGGCACGCTTGGTGCCGTCTATGGCGCCCGTATCGGCATTTCCACGGCCGAGATCGCGCTGATGATGAGCCTGGTGGTCGTCGCCGGCGCCGCCATGCAACTTCCGGCCGGACGTCTCTCCGACAAGACCGACCGCCGCTTTGTGCTGGCGGGCCTGGCCTTCGGCGCGGCGCTGTTCGCCGTCGCGGTCTTCCTGTTCGAGCCGCGCCCCGGCGTCTTCGTCATCATCTGCACCGCCGCCTACGGCGCTTTTGCCTACACGCTGTATTCGATCGCCGTGGCCCATGCCAACGACCACGCCCGGGCGGAGGATTTCGTCAAGGTGTCGGGCGGCCTGCTGCTGCTCTATGGTTTCGGCACGATGATCGGGCCGCTGCTGGCCGCCGGCCTGATGGGCTGGATGCGGCCGGAAGGCCTGTTCCTTGCGACGGCCTTCGCGCACCTTTGCCTGGCGGGCTATACGCTGCTGCGCATCAGTCGGCGCGCGCCGGTGCCGATCGAAGACCGCGACGCCTTCAAGACGCAACCGGCCGAGCGCTCGATCACGCCGGAAGCATTGCGGCTCGATCCGCGCAGAAAGCCTGAAACCAACGGTTGAGATTTAGAAAACTTTGCCCCACAAATAAGGCATGATGTTTTCCGACGCCTTCATGGCGATTGCCGATCCCAACCGGCGCCATCTTTTGGAAGAGCTCCGGCGCGGCCCGAAGACCGTCAACGAACTGGCCGCCGGGTTGCCGGTCTCGCGCCCGGCTGTTTCGCAGCATCTAAAGGTGCTGCTCGATGCCGGACTGGTCAACGCCAAGCCGGAAGGAACGAGGCGCGTCTATACGGTCAGCAATGCCGGCTTCCTGAAGCTCAACATCTGGCTCGATCAGTTCTGGGATGCAGAGCAGCTTGGCTCGTCCGGAAACTGAGATGCGCCGTCGCATCTTTGCCAGTAGCGCACCAGGCGCGTCTAGCAGCTCGCCCGTGCCATGCTTGCTTGCGGGTGCCTGGATCATCATGGCTGTCGGGAAAGGCACACTGCTCCGTCAAACCTCCTCGGCAGGCCGATGAGCTAGCTCAATGGTTGTTGCGGGACGAAAACGCCGTCCTTGTAGGTAGCGCCGAAATAGACCTCGACGCTGTGCAGCCTACCGTCCTGGAACGAATGCAATTCGGTGTTGCGGAAGACCTTGCCGTCGAGCGTTTCGCAGCGATAGAGAACGAAAGCACCGTTGCCGTCCTCGCAAATCCTCTCGACGGCGATCGACTTGAACAGCGTGCTGTTCGGCCAGCAGCGCGCGAAGTAAGTCGCGCGATCGATCGCGTCGTCATAGGGGCTGGTGAAGGTGAAATCGTCTGTCAGCACCGCCTCAACGACGCTGCGGTCGTTGGCTTGGTAGGCGGCGAAGTAACTGCGGATCAGGTCCGATCTGCTTTTGACAGGCATGGCGAAAGCTCCTTTGGATTCAGGTGCTGGCGTTGAGCCGTACATCGTCCCATTGAAACAGTGTCGGGCATCGGCCTAAGCGTTCCAGCTTGGACGTTTCTGAACACGGTCGAGCCAATGATGGACATTGACGAGCGCGTCCGGAATGTCGGCGCCGAAGAAGGCGCCAAGCCACGCTGCGACGGCAGCGGTGATGTCGGCGACGGAGTACTGGTCGCCGGCAATGAACGGGCGGCCATCGGCGATCTCGCGGTCAAGCCACGCCCACTTTGCCGGAACGGCGTGGCGCTGGGTTTCGGCAAAAGCCGGGAACTGCACGAGCCGCTCCGCAAACATGGGATCGGAATGCTGGGCAATGCTGCCGATCGTTCCGAAGATCTCGATCTCAGCGCGGCGGTTCCACATCTCGACCTTGCCTTGG
The DNA here is from genome assembly GCA_004020645.1 of Mesorhizobium sp. Taxonomy (GTDB): domain Bacteria; phylum Pseudomonadota; class Alphaproteobacteria; order Rhizobiales; family Rhizobiaceae; genus Mesorhizobium. Next base: position 22,452 of record SAQL01000021.1, read on the forward strand.
CTGACCGCGTCCGAGCCGAACAGTGCCGGCGTCGGATGAAGCGCCTCCAGATAGCGGCAGATGGCGATGCTTTCGGTGATCACAGTGCCGTCGTCGAGCACGAGGACGGGAATCTGGCCGAGTGAGTTGAGCTTAAGGAATTGCGGCGCCTTGTGCTCGCCTTTGGTGAGGTCGACATCAACCCGCGGAACGTCGATGCCTTTCTCAGCCATGAAGATGCGAACGCGGTAGGAATTCGGGCCGATGCCGCAATAGAGTTTCATCCTATCCTCCTGATTTGCTGGCCTGTGGCTCAGGCTGCGGCGCTCACGCGCATTCCAGCCGCAGGTTGTCGAGCATCTTGCTCCAGCCAGCCTGATGGTTTCGGGCTGATCATGGCCGTCAAGAAAGGCTCCTTGCTCGGTCATCACCAGCCGGCAGCCTGTGCCTTCTGGACTGAATTCAACCGTCAGCAGGCCGACAAACAATCGCTGGCCGCTGCTGGTCATGCCACCAGCCGAGACGATGCGCTGGTCGCGCACGATGTCGAGGTAGCGCGTCTCGTTCACATAACTCTCGCCACCCTTGGGTCCGAAACGGCTGAGCGCAATGCCGCCCACCTGGAACTCGAAGCAGTCAATGCTGCTTTCCCACCCCTCGCCGGGCGAGCCCCAGCGCTGCAATGCAGCGGGATCGGACCAGGCGGCGAACACCCGCGCCGGCGAAGCGTCGTAGCTGCGTTCGAGCACTATGGTCGAATGGACGACGGAGCGTTCGCTCATGTTGGCCTCCTCAGTTTCCTTCGGTTTCGTCCTTGGTTTCCGCAAGAAAGGCGCCGAGCCGGTCGAGCCGCTGTTCCCAGGCCAGGCGCCGTTCGTTGATCCAGTGTTCGGCGGTCCTCAGCGCCTGCGGCTCGATCTGACAGGTGCGCACCCGGCCGAGCTTTTCGGTGCGGACGAGGCCGCTCGCCTCGAGCACGTTCAGATGCTGGACGACCGCCGACAGCGACATCGCCAGCGGCTCGGCCAACTGGCTGACCGAGGCAGGGCCGCGCGACAGCCGCTCCACCATGTGCCGCCGCGCCGGGTCGGCGAGCGCTTGGAACATCAGGTCGAGCTGGGCGGTATCCTGCAGCATCGGGCTTAGCCGTTGTCGTAGGGGAAGAGCTTGAAATAGGGCCGCGCTTCCTCGATCACGCGGGCGACAGACGGGCGTTGCAGCAACCGGTCGTGGTAGCGTCTCACGGCCGGATATTTGTCGCCGAACGGCTCGACCTTGTTGGCGTAGAACAATGCCGGGGCGGCGGCGCAGTCGGCCATCGTGAAAGCCTCGCCCATCGCCCATGACCTCGATTGCATGTCCTGTTCGATGATGGCGTAGGCGCTGCGCAGCTGGGCGCGCGCCTCCTCGACGCCGAACGGATCGGTCTTGCCTTCCGGCCGCAGGCGGTCGCCGACGATCTTCTGCATCGGGTGCTGCACGTAAAAGTTATAGAAGCGGTCGGCGAGGCGGGTCTGGCGGGCGAGATCGATCTCGGCGGGAATCAGCTCGACCGGTCCGGGATAATTCGCGTTGAGATATTCGATGACGATCGTCGATTCCGGCACCGTCCGGTCCAGCGCCTCATCGCGCAGCACCGGCATCTTGCCCGCTGGCGACAATTTCAGGAACGCCGCGCGTGACTGTTCATTGCCGAGATCGACGACGACCGACGTGAACGGCGTGCCGTTCTCATAGAGTGCGATCAGCGGCTTCCAGCAGAAGGAGGCCAGCGGATGGAGATGCATCGCCAAGGACATCGTTTTGCTCACTCCCTTGGTGGTTCGCCAACACTGAAGCGATTACTTAACTATTGCCGATGGTGTGTCAAGGTCCGGCTCGGCGCTTATCTGGGCTTGGCAATGGGCGGCGATGGCATCAACGATCGCGGCCCAATCGTCGGGATGGAGTTCGTGGCCGCCGTCTTCAATGCGGACAAGCCTCGCGCCTGCAACTGCTTCGGCCAGAGCGGCGCCATGCTCGACCGGAAAGATCGGATCCTCGGTGCCGTGGATAACGAGGAGCGGCGCCGTCATTTGACCAAGCCGCCCCTTCCAGTCCTCCCCGCCCTTGAGCATGAAATGATTGGTCGCGCTTAGAAAACCGCCGGACCGGTCGTAGTCCTGTTCGACGAAAGCCCTGATTCGCTTCTCGTCGAAGGGATGCGCGGTGCCTGCGATCGCGTGCGCGTCCTTGACGATGAAGTCGACCACCTGGGCTCGGTCAGACCAGTCGACCTTCGCGCCTTCGGCCGAATGCTTCATATAGGCCTCGGTCGTGCCAGGCAGATGCGACGTGTCGATTCCTACAGGAGAAGTGCTGATCGCCGTAAGCGAGACGACCCGCGATGGATATTTCAGCGCCATAAGCTGCGCGATCATGCCGCCCATCGACATGCCGACCACATGCGCTTTCGCGACGCCATGGCCGTCGAGAACGCGGATGGCGTCGTCCGCCATGTCGTCGAATGTGTACGGCGACTCGCCCGGCGCATATTTGATCGAACGGCCGGTATCGCGATTGTCATAGCGGATCACGAACAGGCCCTTGCCGGCCAGTGTCCGGCAGAACGCCTCCGGCCACCAGAGCATAGAAGCCATGGCGCCCATGATCAGCAGCACCGATGGGTGCGCGGGGTCGCCAAACGTCTGGGACGCGATTTCGGGGTCCGCAGCTTTCATCATGATCGCAGTCTCCTCCCTATAAACTGATTGCATTTTGCAATCAGTTGCACGATAATAAAACTGATATGATAATGCAACCGGTTTCTTCGGAGAATCGCATGAGCATCGATCGCCGGTCTGGGTGCCCGATCAACCTGTCGCTTGAAGTGTTTGGCGACCGGTGGAGCCTGATCATTCTTCGCGACATGATTTTCGGCGGCAAACGCCACTTTCGCGACCTGCTCAACGGATCGCTGGAACGCATCGCTTCCAACATCCTCGCCGATCGGCTGAAGCGGCTGATGGAGCTCGGCATGCTGACCAGGGCCGACGATCCCACCCACAAGCAGAAGGCGATCTACAGCCTGACCGAAATGGCGATAACGCTGGTGCCGATCCTGGCGCATCTCGGCGCCTGGGGTCGCGTCTGGCTGCCGGTCAGCGAGGAACTCTCGATCCGTGCCGAGCTTCTGGAAAAGGGCGGCCCGCCGATGTGGGAAAAGTTCATGGACGAACTGCGCCATGAACATCTGGGCACGCCTTCCGATACGCCGCCGGATGCCACCGTGCGTGCGAGTTTGCAGGCTGGATACAAGGCGGTTGTCGCCCGAAAGGCGCCGGGCGCCGGGTGCGATCCTGACGCCTGACCAACTTATTTTCCCCATCGCAGACCGGCTCTGCTATTAAAGGGATTGAAAGCTATAATTTATGGGATTGGAAAAAGCCCTTGGTTGAGAACTCTAAGGATACTGCCCGCGCGCGGGCCGATTTGCGTTTCAAGAAGCAGGAAGAAGCAGCCACGGTTCGTCAGAAGGCGATGGCGGAATATGTCGCCGAGAGCGACGCCCGCCAGATAAAGACCAACAAACTGAGGGCGCTGCGCCTCGCCAAGGAAGCGGAAGATCTCGCCAATGCGCCGGCTGCTCCGGCAAAGAAGCCGCGCGCCAAGAAAAAATAGAGCTGGTTCCTGGCGCATGACGCTGGAGACCGGAACCGGTTTTCCGGAAAAGATCATGCGCTGATTCAAAGCAGCCGCCACCGCGGGCATCAAGACGGCTGGCTTCACCGCCGATCCAAGCTGAGGCCGGGCCTCTAGCTCACGTTTATGTCACGAGTGGCCGCCCGCATCGACACCGAGAAACCGGCCAGGACGTCGACCAGTGCGATGACCATCAGCGTGAAGAAGACCGAGTGCGCCGCACCCTTCACCAGCAGGAACTCGACCAGGAACGCCACGAAGACGAAGGTCGACAACAGGTGGTCCATGACCGAAGCGCTTGACGTGCGCGTCGATTTCACGATTTCGATGAAGAAGAGGATCAGCCCGATCAGCACGATCAGATCGCCGAGCGTCATCGAGAACACCCCGCCCGACATCATGCGGATCGAGAACAGTTGGCTTGCCCAGGGATCGTCGCCGCCACCGAATATTCCCAGAAGCCCGAGATTATAGAGCACGAAGGGCACGATCAGCAGCGGGATGGCACCGAACATCAGGCGGCTCCGATTGGACAGCCTTCTCTAGTATGCGCTCGGCGTTCGCCGTCAAGAAATTTCGTACGCGACCGTGAACACGGACAAAGACCGTGCGAAATAACGGTGCCAGCCATGCCGGCTGCCATCCGACATGGCTGCTGGGCTGTTCGAAAATGATCCGGTGGGCGATCATCTGCGCACAATGCAAAAAGACCGGCGCAATGGCCGGTCCTTCGATAGTCACAAACCCGTCGAAAGCTGTTTCAGCTTTCCTTCGGTTCCAGAACCTGGCGACCGCGATACATGCCGGTCTTCATGTCGATATGATGCGGGCGGCGCATCTCGCCGGAATTCTTGTCCTCGACATAGGTCGGGGCCTTCAAGGCGTCGGCCGAACGGCGCATGCCGCGCTTCGACGGAGAGGTTTTTCGTTTCGGAACGGCCATGGATATGCTCCACTACATGGTCAAAATGCCCCGGCTGCCCTCGTGAAAGGGCCGCGTCAGGGGCCGGAATCTGAGAAAGTCGGGTGCCTATACACGCCCTGCGCCGTTTTGGCCAGCGCCGTCGCGATTTTTTTTAAGCTATCGCAGACAGCCGACATAGGCGCCGGACCGACCCGCGCGCCGCTCGATCAGCGCCGCCAGCCGCCTCAGCCCCGGTCCGGGCTTCGCCGGGTTGCGTGCGATCGGGTTCGGCAAGGTGACGGCAAGCAGTGCCGCCTGGCGACGCGACAATCGTTTTGCCGAAACTCCGAAATGGTGCTGGGCGGCGGCCTCGATGCCATAGATGCCCGGCCCCCATTCGGCGATATTGAGATAGATTTCCATAATGCGCCGTTTCGACATCACCATGTCGACATAGACGGCCAGCGGCAGCTCGACGACTTTCCGGACCGAGCCCAGCGGCCGCGACCACAGATAAAGGTTCTTCACGGTCTGCATGGTGATGGTCGATGCGCCGCGCGTCATCTCCCCGGCCAAGGCATCGTCGACGACGCCCCTCAACTCGCCAAGGTCGATGCCGCGATGGAAACAGAACTGCCCGTCCTCCGACATGATGACCGAATTCGCAAGCGCCGGCGCCACATCGTCGATCGAGACCCAGCGCCGGTCATAGCCGGAAAACGACGCCAGATCCTTCAGCATCAGTGTCGATACCGGATGCACGAACGGCGGCAGATAAAGAAAGGTCAGCACCACCGGCATCAGCGCCAGCACGACGGCGACGGTGATACCGCGCCGGACCCAGTGCCGGGGCCAACGTTTGAGACCGATGCGGTTGCCGCGTTTCGGCCTCACCATGTCCAGCCCTTCGGTTTCGTGATCGACGATCGGTTCCGCCAAGCCGCTCAATCCATGCTGCTCCCGGCCCCGGCATAATGGCGCTTGGCTTCTTGCGCAACGTCTGAGTGTCGGCTACCCGTCCCCGGCATGACGAAAGACGATCAAATACCGTTCGAGGCAGCGCTTGTCGCACGCACAGCGCCGATCGAGGCGCTGCTCAGGCAGCTGCTCGGCGACCGCCCGCTTTCAGGCGAGATCGCGCGGCCGCAGCGTCTGATGGAGGCGATGCGCCACGGCGTGCTGAACGGCGGCAAGCGCCTGCGCCCTTTCCTGGTTATGGAAAGCGCCGCGCTGTTTTCCGCCGACGGCGAGGCGGCGCTGCGCGTGGCGGCCGCGCTCGAATGCGTGCATTGCTATTCGCTGATCCATGACGATCTGCCGGCCATGGACGACGACGATTTGCGCCGCGGCCAGCCGACCGTGCACAAGGCCTTCGACGAGGCGACCGCCATCCTCGCCGGCGACGCCTTGCTGGCGCTCGCCTTCGACATCATTGCCGACGAAGCGACGATGCTGCCGGCCGAGCGACGGGCGGCGTTGGTGCTGGCGCTGGCCCGCGCCGCCGGAGCCGGCGGCATGGTCGGCGGCCAGATGCTCGATCTCGAAGCTGAGCGTATCAGGCCGGACGAAGCCGGCATCATCCGACTTCAGGCGATGAAGACCGGCGCGTTGATCCGCTTCGCCTGCGAGGCGGGCGCAATCCTTGCCGGCGCGGCAGCGGCCGACCGTGAAAGACTGGCCGAGTTCGGCTCGGCGATCGGGCTTGCTTTTCAACTTGCCGACGACCTGCTCGATCTGACGGCGGATGCGCACCAGATGGGCAAGGCGACCGGCAAGGATGCCGCCGCCGGCAAGGCGACGCTGGTGGCACTGCACGGCGCGAACTGGGCGCGGGACCAGCTTCAAGGCCTCGTCGACCAGGCCCACGCCTTGCTTCATCCCTATGGCGAAGACGCCGTGCTTCTGAAGCAGGCAGCGAAATTCGTGGCGGCCCGCAACAGCTGACGCTGTTCCAACTGCACTCCCGACGTCTTACGGCGCGCCGTGTAGCCAAGGAGGGTTGGTGAACTGTTCGGCCAGAAAATCCACGAACACGCGGACACGCGGCGACAGAATTCGACCAGGCGGATAAACAGCGCAGATTGGCGGCCCGTCATGGTGATTGTATCCGGTGAGCACTGCAGTCAGCCTGCCTACCCTGATGTCCGGCCCGACCAATATCTCCGACATGCGGATGATGCCGACACCGGCGAGCGCCAGCCTGCGCAGGGCTTCGGTGCTGTTGGCCTCTATCGGGCTGCGGATACGCATGCTTTGCGGACCGTCCGGGCCATCGAATTCCCAGATGTTGAGGCCGCCGCGTGATGTGATGCCGAGACATGTATGATGTTGAAGGTCGCCTGGCGTCATCGGTGTGCCGTGTTTTTCGAGATACCGAGCTGACGCGCAGATGACACGGTGATTGGGCGCCAGCCGCCGCACCACCAACCTGGAATCGCTCTGGGCGGCAACACGCACCGCGACGTCCGTCTCCTCAGCCAGTAGGTCAACAATCGCATCTGTAAACATCAGCTCGAGCTCAATGGCCGGATAACGGTCGATGAAAGCCGGCAACAACGGCACGATCAAACGATGGCCGAAGGCGCTCGGAAGACTGACGCGCAGCCGGCCGCGCGGCTCTGCGCCGGGTTGAATCGCGATTTCAGCCTCTTTGATGTCGTTCAGGATACGGCGAGCGCTGTCGGCATAGATGCTGCCTTCCGCCGTCAAGCTGATGCGCCGCGTCGAGCGTTGCAGCAAGCGCACGCCGAGACGGGATTCAAGGCGACCTACGATTTTGCTGACGGTTTTGCGATAATGACATGCATAAAAATAACAATCTAAAAGCGCATCGCATGAGGTCCGACGCACTAGCGCAGCCGGCCGATCGGAATGATTTCGGGCGATGTCGGAGCGTATGGCTCGCCACGCCAGTTGCCGAGCCATTCTTCGACGACCAGCCCGGTCTGGTCCAGCATCTGCGCAAGGCTTTCCTTTGTCGGGAAGGCGATTTTCGATTCGGCGCTGAGCACCCGTCCGCTGTCGGGAATTTGGTAATGGGTGGAGTACGTGACGACACCGGTAGCGGGATCGTGCCGGAAATCGTTCCACGCTCTTACCGTGCCCGATCCGGGATGACTGAGTTCCCGTTGCGACCGTTCCGGCGTCCACTCGAGCCATTCCTCCGTGGCTGGATTTCGCGTGTCGAAGATGAAGCGCCCATCGGGAGCCAGATGAGCAGCGATCGTGCGAAGCACCGCCTCTCGATCTTCTGGCGTGAGGAACACCTGGAAGGCGTGCCCGGTCAAAAGCACCAGATCGAAGCGTTGTCCGAGCCGGACGTTTCGGGCATCGGCATCCACCCAGTCGACCCTCTGCCCACCGGCTCGGTGGCGGGCGATATCGAGCATCGCCGGCGCCGGATCGACGCCGGTCACGCTGCGCCGGTTGGCGAGCGCGGCGGCCAATTGTCCGGTGCCGCAGCCGAGGTCGAGAACCGAGCCCGCATGCTTGGCAAAGCCGACGCAATAGTAGAAGTCCACGCCGCCTTCGTTCTCGATATCGTAGAACTGGACGAGATCGGGATCGCTGTAGAGACAGTCGGTCATGGTAAGCCTACAGCTGGAGCCATGGAGCAGCAGAATTCGTGAAATGAAAGCACAGCTTCGGCGCTTTGGCGGCCAATCGGTCGGTACCCTTACCGATTCCGCACCACAATGCATGCACCGCCGACGCTTTGCAGTTTCTGGCAGATGTTATCGGCCTTGGCTTTGGAGTCGGCGCCGATCCGGACCGCATAGATGCCGCGCCTGCCGATCGGCGAGCGCACCCGGCTGACCACCGGATTATGCCCGCCAAGCAACGCCGGAAACCGGCGCTTCACACCATTCCATTGATTGAGCGCGGCCGCGCGGCGGAAATTGCCGGCCACCTGCACGCCCCACGGCTTGATGTTGATCGACGCCATGGCCACGGTTTGGGACTTGATGACCGGCAGCTTGCGGCAAGCGACCGCGAAGCTCGCTTTCTTGTCGAGCGGCCGGATGGTGCCGGCATAGGCGGTGTCGGTGAACCTGTCGGCCGGCTCGCCCATGATGTCCAGAACATAGTCTTCGGTCTCCATCGGCAGAAAACCACCGGAACTCAGCCAGCGCGATACCCGGTTTTCACCGGCATTGTAGGCGGCGGCCGCCAGGCCCAGATTGCCGAAGCCGGTTTTCATTTCGGCGAGATATTTTGCCGAGGCGGGGATGGCCTGCTCGATATCGAAGGAATTGGCGAGACCGCGTATCTTGGCGGTACCCGGCATGAACTGGGCTATGCCTTCGGCGCCCACCGGACTGACCGCATTGGGATCGAAGCGGCTTTCCTTCCAGATCAGCCGGGCAAAGAAATCCTTGGGCAGTCCGTTTTGATCCGCATGGGCCTCGATCAAGTTGCAAACACGGTCGAGCAGCCGCTGCTTAGCGGGGCGCGGCGGATCGGCGTGGGCAGCTGTCGCCCAGCCCAGCCCACCAAGCAAAACCAATCCACCAAGCAAAATCGGCGTCGCCCAGGGGAAGCGCCGCATCGACCTACTCCGCCGCGACCTTGCCGGATTGCCCAAACCGCTGCTCGATATAGTCGGCGACCATTTTTTCGAAGTCGGCGGCGATCGAAGGGCCGCGCAGCGTCGCCGCCTTGCTGCCGTCGACGAACACCGGCGCCGTCGGCGTCTCGCCGGTGCCGGGCAGCGAAATGCCGATATCGGCATGCTTGGATTCACCCGGACCGTTGACGATGCAACCCATCACCGCGACCTTGAGGTTCTCGACGCCGGGATATTTTTCACGCCACACCGGCATGTTCTTGCGCAGATCCGCCTGGATATTCTGGGCGAGTTCCTGGAACACGGTAGAGGTCGTGCGGCCACAGCCCGGGCAGGCGGCGACGATCGGCACGAACTGCCGGAACCCCATGGTCTGCAGGAGTTCTTGCGACACCTGCACCTCGCGCGTGCGGTCGCCGTTCGGCTCCGGGGTCAGCGAGATGCGGATCGTGTCGCCAATGCCTTGCTGGAGCAGGATGCCCATCGCTGCGGACGAAGCGACGATACCTTTCGAACCCATGCCGGCCTCTGTGAGGCCGAGATGCAGCGCGTGGTTGGAGCGGGTGGCAAGCTCGGTGTAGACCGCGATCAGATCCTGCACGCCGCTGACCTTGGCCGACAGGATGATCTTCTCGCGGCCAAGGCCGATCTCCTCGGCCATTTCGGCCGATAGGATCGCCGACTGCACGATCGCCTCGCGCGTCACTTCCTGCGCGGTCAGCGGGAAGCCCTGGCGCTGGTTGTCGTCCATCAGCCTGGTCAGAAGCTCCTGATCGAGCGACCCCCAGTTGACGCCGATGCGCACCGGCTTGTCGTACCGGATCGCCATCTCGACGATCGCCGCGAACTGCCGGTCCTTCTTGTCCTTGAAGCCGACATTGCCGGGATTGATGCGGTATTTGGCCAGCGCCTCGGCGCAAGCCGGATGGTCGGCAAGCAGCTTGTGGCCGATATAGTGGAAATCGCCGACCAGCGGCACGTTGATGCCGAGCCGTTCGAGCCGGTCGCGGATGACGGGCACGGCGGCAGCACTCTCGTCCCGGTCGACGGTAATGCGCACGATCTCGGAGCCGGCGCGATGCAGCGCCGCAACTTGAGCGACTGTCAGGTCGACATCGGCGGTATCGGTGTTGGTCATCGACTGGACGACGACAGGGGCGCCCCCGCCGACCATCACGCCGCCGACATCGACGCCGACCGATGTGCGGCGCGGGAAGGGAGAGGAAAAATATCCGGTCATGGCCGGCTGCCCTTTGTTAGCTCCGAATTCCGGAACCGGTTTCCGGAAACAATCATGCGCAAAAATCAAAATACAGCGTCCTTTACGCGTCCGAAAGGACGCGCGGCGCTGTAGAAGGTCCGGGCATGAGGTGGAGGAGCAAAGATGGCTTGTCAATGGCGACAGGCAGGCAGACCTGCCGAATCGATAACAGGAAGACGGCTGGCAAGCCATCTTTCCTGTCCACGTCGCCGGAACAAAACAAAGGAACGCTCCGGCGGCATGGCTGCCACCGGAAAGATAGTCGCGCCGAAAAGCGGCGCACCTGCGCATGATTCCGAAAATCGGAATCGATTTTCAGAAAGGATCATGCGCCAAATCAGGAGTACTCCAGCGTCCTGCGCGTCCAAAGGACGCGCGGCGCTACAGAAGAGCGTCAGTGCTTAGTCGGTTTCGCCTTCAGTTTTTCAATCTCGTCCTTGAGTGCCAGCTTGCGCCGCTTGAGATTCACGATTTCGAGGTCGTCGACCGATGGATGGTTCATCGCATCATCGATTTCGCGTTCGATGTCGCCGTGTTTCCGCTGCAGCTCATCAAGATGGGATGCAAGAGACATGATTGGTTCTCCCTTTCATGGTTTCCTCGATTGCAGCCGTCAAGGCGCGTCCACCGCAAGTTCGCTTCTGTGACGGCATAATGACAGTGTGCCACTATCGGGCACCGATGTCGAATGCTGCGTGGTAGCATTCCACGACAATACGAAATGTGGTATTGGCTGCGCGCCGGTGCAAGATACCTCCGGCCTCGCCCAATAAGGCCCATTTTTGGGCGCCGCAGACGTGCAGACGGTAGATAATGTCCGAACAGGAACAGGCTGATATCCGCCTCGAATATTCTCGGCTGAAGCAGGAGCACGCCGATTTCGACGCGGCCATCAACGCGATGATCGCCATGAACTGCGACCCTCTGCAGATCCAGCGCATGAAGAAGAAAAAACTTTTCCTGAAAGACCGGCTGATGGCGCTGGAAGACCGGATCATCCCCGACATCATCGCGTGAGCGAACCCCACTTACGGTCGCGACAAATTCTGCTCATCCCGTGATCGAAAGCCTCGCGGCGCGTTCGCGCAGCAGGGCGATGAGATCGCGGGTCTTCTCCTCGGAAGTGTCGATTGGAACCACCAGGCATATCGTCGCCTCGACGTTGCCGGCAGCTGAAAAGACCGGCGCGGCAAGGCATTTTGTATAGGCGTCGACAAGACCTGAGGTTACACAGTAGCCGGCAGCCCCAGCCGTAGCGATATCGGCTATGAAGTCGTCCAGCAGCAATCTGCGGCCGTCTGGCAGGACGAGATCATCTTCGGACACCATGTCTTCGATCACCGCCCTTTCGAAGCCGGCGAGAAGCAACCGCCCGGAAGCGGTCCAGGGAAGCGGGATCTGCAGACCTGTGGCCGAACTGATCCGGAACGGCCTGGTGCCTGGACTGGAATGGACAATCGTGTAGCGGCCGCTTTGCAGCATGCACAATTCGGAGGTCTCGCCTGTCTCGCGCGACAGGTTGTCGACTTCCTGACGCCCTCGCCTGAGCAGGTCGTTGCCGCGCACATAGTCCATTCCGTAGAGATAAAGCTTCTTCCCGAAATAAACCCGATTACCGTCGCCGGCCATTTCCAGCAGGCCCGCATCCACGAGCGAGCGCACGAGCGTGTAGATCGTCGAGCGCGGCGCATTCACTCCCTTGGCCAGATCACCAATCCCGATCGCACGCTGGTTCGCGTGAAGAAACTCCAGGATATGGAGCACCCGGTTGAGACCCTTCTCGCGAGAGCCCGAATTCCTGTCTTCGTCCGGACCAGCGTCCGGCCGAACTGCCAAGGCATTGCCATCTTGCATTACTTGTTCCTGATGTTAGTATCTGTCTTGTACAGGATACATGTGTCTTTTGTAAGAGACAATCCAGCAGATCACTGATGCATGTATCGGCAAAGGGGAACACAACACGAAGAGGAGGTCGCCGTGAACGACACATCCAAAAGACGTGAATTTCTGAAACTGGGAATGGCCGGGCTCGCAACGGCCGGAGTGGTGGGCGCAGCAGCAACGGTCGATGTTCAGAAGGCGGCGGCGCAAGCCGCACCGGACAGCCTGCTGCGCACCGTTCTCGAGCGCGGCAAGGTGATCGTCGGCACCGGCAGCACCAACGCGCCATGGCACTTCGAAAACGATGCCGGCGAACTGGTCGGCATGGACATCACCATGGGGCGCATTCTTGCCAAGGGGCTTTTCGACGATCCGACCAAGGTCGAATTCGTCATGCAGGATCCGGCCCAGCGCATTCCGAACGTGACCACCAACAAGGTCGACATCTCGATCCAGTTCATGACCATGACCGCCCAGCGCTCGCAGCTGATCCACTTCTCCCGGCCCTATTACGTCGAAGGCATCGCCTTGCTGACCCTTCCGAACGCCGAAAACAAGACCTTCGACAAGCTGGTTGCCGGCGGTTCGGCGACACGGATTTCCATCCTGCAAAACGTCGATGCCGAGGCAAATGTGCACATCGTCCTGCCGGAGGCGCAGGTGATGCAGATTGACACGCAGGCCAACGTGCTGCAGGCACTGGAATCGAAGCGCGTCGACGCCGCCGCCGTCGATCTGTCCACGGTCCGCTGGCTCGCCTCACGTAATCCGGACAAATACTTCGATGCCGGCAAGAGCTGGTTCTCGATGCTTTACGGCGCCGCACTTCGGCAAGGCGACCCCGACTGGCTGACCTTCGTCAACACGACCTTCACCACCGCCATGTTCGGCCATGAGACGGCGCTCTATGACGCTGCATTCAAGGACTATTTCGGACAGGAGCCGCCGGCGCGCCATCCCGGCTTCCCGGTCATCTGATGCAAGCCGGCGGAAGGGCCGCGCCCTTCCGCCTCCTTCTCGTCGACAGCCCTCGATATGACAGGGACACATGGGCTATACCCTAAACTTCAACCTGATCTGGCGGCATTTCGAAAAGCTCTGGGGCGGGCTGCTGCTCAGCCTCGAGCTGGCCGTGATCTCCATCGCGATCGGCATCGTCATCGGGCTGCTTCTGGCGGTCTGGTACGTATCGGCCGGGCGGTTGGTCAGGACCGCCATCGCCGCCTATGTCGAATTCATCCGCAACGTACCGCTGATCCTGCTCGTCTATCTCGTCTTCTACGGCCTGCCGACGGTGGTCGACATCGCCTACAGCGCGCAGACCTCATTCATTGCCACGCTGTCGCTCTATAGCGGCGCGTATCTGGTCGAGGTGTTCCGCTCCGGGCTCGAAGCGGTTCCGCGCGGGCAGCTCGACGCCGGCAAGGCGATTGGCCTGACGCCATGGCAAAGGCTGCTCCATGTGCGCCTGCCGACGATGCTGCGCATAACGCTGCCCGCGCTTTCCAACACGTTCCTATCGCTCTTCAAGGACACGTCCGTCGCTTCGGTCATTTCGGTGCCCGAGCTCACCTACGGCGCCCAGTGGATCAACTTCAACACCTTCCGAATCGTCGAGGTCTACCTTGTGGTGACGGCGATGTACCTCTTGACGGGCTACGCGCTTCTTTATGCGCTTCGGCTTGTCGAGCGCCGGTTCAGGGCGGCGCACTAGGATGCTTGGCCAGATCGCCTATGCCTTGCCCTTCCTGGCCCAAGGTTTTGCCGTGACACTGTGGGTGTCGCTGCTGGTCGTGGTATTGTCGCTCATCGCCGGTGTGATGATGGGCGTCGGCCTTGTCTATGGCCCCGCTCCGCTGCGCTGGGCAGTGCGCATTTTCAGCGACACCATTCGCGGCATTCCGATCCTGGTGCTCATCTTCTTCGTCTATTACGGCCTGCCTGCCGTCGGCATCCATCTGGAATCCTTCTGGGCAGCCGTGCTGGCGCTCACCCTGTTCAAGACGGCACAGGTCATCGAGTATCTGCGCGGTGCGGTCGGTTCCATACCGAAGGGGCAGTCCGAAGCGGCCATGGCGATCGGGCTGACCTTTCGCCAGCGACTGGCCTACGTCATCTTCCCGCAAGCGTTCAGGCGCTTCCTGCCGCCTTGGATCAATGGCGTCACCGATGCGGTGAAGGGCAGCGCGCTGGTCTCGCTGCTCGGCATCACCGACCTGATGCACGCCATCAACCAGGTCATCGGCCGCACCTACGAAGCGATGCCGCTCTACATCCTCGGTGCGGTCATCTATTTCGTCGTCAATTACGCCCTCTCCCTGGCCAGCCGACGGTTGGAGCGGCGTTTCTCCTTCATCCGGGAATAGCAAGATGTCCATCTCCCCGCCCGCCAATCCGGCGCTTCTCGACATCTCCGACGTTTCCAAATCCTTTGGATCCGTCGAGGTCCTGCGCTCCGTCAGCCTGCAGGTGACACGCGGCGAAGTGGTGACTGTCATCGGACCTTCCGGCAGCGGCAAGACCACGCTGCTGCGCTGCGTCAACTTCCTGGAGAGCTACGACAGCGGCTCCATCCGCATCGACGGCAAGGAGGTCGGCTTCCGCGACACGGGAACACGCCAGCGCCGCAGCGAGCGCGACCTGGCGAAGATGCGCGCCGAAACCGGAATGGTGTTCCAGAGTTTCAATCTGTTTCCGCATCTGACGGCGGCCGGCAACATCATGCTTGGCCTGCGCAAGGTGCGCGGCAAGAGCAGTACCGAAGCACGTGCCATTGCCGAGCACTGGCTGGGCCGGGTCGGACTTGCCCACAAGGCCGACAGCCTGCCGGCCGAGCTTTCCGGCGGCCAGCAGCAGCGCGTCGGCATCGCCCGGGCGGTGGCGATGGAGCCGAAAATCCTGCTGCTCGACGAGATAACCTCCGCGCTCGACCCGGAACTCGTCGGCGAGGTGCTCGAGGTCGTGCGCAGCCTGGCCGAGGACGGCATGACGATGGTGATGGTCACGCACGAGATGGCCTTTGCGCGCGACGCGTCGAGCCGCATCGTCTTCATGGCGGATGGCGGTGTCAGCGCCGCGGGCCCGCCTGCCGACATTCTGGGCACCGAGATCGACAATGAGCGTCTTCGCGCCTTCCTGGCGCGGTTTCGTGCCTCGCATTTCTGACACCGGGCGGCGAAAGCTGTCGCAAGGAGCCTTTTTATGACGCCTTACATCCGGCTCGCCGAATTGGGCCTGACGCTGCCCGAGCCGCCGACGCCGATCGCCAATTTCGTCACCCACGCCGAAAGCGGGCGGCTGATCTTCCTCTCCGGCCAAGGGCCGCTGCGCGCCGATGGCACGCTTTGCACCGGCAAGGTGGGCGAGGACGTCACGGTTGAAGAGGCCTATAAGCATGCCCGTCTCACCGGCCTGAACCTGCTCGCCGTCATGCACGCCGCGGCAGGCGACCTCGGCCGTATCGTGCGCGTCGTCAAGCTGCTTGGCTTCGTCAACGCCATCCCGACCTTCAGCGACCATCCGCAGGTGGTGAATGGCTGTTCCGATCTTTTCGCCGAAGTCTTCGATAGTATCGGCGGGCACGCCCGCTCGGCGATCGGTGTCGGTTCCTTGCCGGGAAACATTACGGTCGAAATCGAGGCGGTCATCGAGATCGCTGCCTGACGTCTACCAATGGGATCTCTAGAGATGAAAACCTATTCCGCAAACGGCTCCAACACGACAATCCGCGAACGGCTCGGCCTTCGCCCGATCATCAATGTTTCCGGCACGATGACGGCGCTCGGCGCCTCGATCATCGTCCCGGAAGCGATCGCCGCGATGTCGGAGATCGCTTCGCAGTGGGTGGAGATGGACGACCTGCAACGCGCCGCAAGCACGGTCGTCGCGCGCCTCACAGGAGGCGAGGCCGGTTTCGTCACGGCTTGCTGCGCCAGTGGCATCACCATGGCGATTGCCGGCACCATGACCGGCACCAACCTTCTGGCGATCGAGCGGCTGCCGGATGACACCGAGGGCCTCAAGTCGGAGGTCATCGTCCAGCTCGGTCATATCGTCAACTACGGCGCGCCGATCGACCAGTCGATCCGGCTGGCCGGGGCCAGGACCGTACCGGCCGGTACGGTCAGCGTGACGCAGGATTATCATGTGCGCGAGGCGATCCGCGATCGCACCGCGGCAGGCCTCTATGTCGTTGCGCATCACACGGTGCAATACGGCATGCTCTCGCTCGAGGAATTCTGCGAGATCTGCCACGCCAGGGGTGTCCCGGTGATCGTCGACGCCGCCTCCGAATACGATTTGCGCGGCTTTCTCGCACGCGGCGCCGACATCGTCGTCTATAGCGGGCACAAATTCCTCTCGGGACCGACAAGCGGCATCGTCACGGGGCGCAAGGATCTGGTGCGGGCCGCCTATCTGCAGAATCGTGGCGTTGCGCGGGCGATGAAGGTCGGCAAGGAAAGCATCGCCGGCACCATGGCCGCGCTGGAGACCTGGGAGCGGCGCGACCATGCCGGCATCCGCAAGCGGGAAGAAGCCGCTCTGCGTCTGTGGAAGGACGCATTGCAGGGCCTGCCCGGTATCGCCGCGCATATCATTCCCGATCCGACCGGCAATCCGCTCGACCGCCTGCAGGTGTTTGTTACGCCCGAAAGCAGGTTCACCGCCGCCGGCCTTGCCTCGGCGCTGGCGGCCGGTTCGCCCCCTATTATCGTCCGCAACCACGAAGTCGAGCTCGGTCACTTCTTCCTCGACCCGTGCAATCTTCATCCTGGCGAGGCGGAGATCGTCGCGGAACGCCTGCGGGCCGTGTTGAGCGCGGCCGAGCGTCCGGCGGATGCGATGAAGTCCGCCCGCAAGGATAGCGCCGGCGCCGTGCGCTGGCCGGATTAGGTAATGATGGTGCCTCGCGCCCGAATGCTGCGCAGAGGCACCACATCCTTGCCGTCGATCCCGAATTCCGCTAATGCGCGCCTTTGCCGCCGGGAGCAGAAGCTTGGACGATCACCGCGCCGACGTCGCCGTCATCATGGGCAGCCAGTCCGACTGGGCGACGATGCGCCACGCCGCCGAAACGCTGGAGGCATTGGGCATTCCGCACAAGCGGCTGATCGTCTCGGCTCATCGCACTCCCGACCGGCTCTATGACTTTGCCAAGGGCGCCAAGGCGGCCGGTTTTCGGGTGATCATCGCCGGCGCCGGCGGTGCGGCGCACCTGCCCGGGATGACGGCGGCGATGACGCCGCTCCCGGTTTTCGGCGTGCCGGTAGAATCGAAGGCGCTTTCCGGACAGGACTCGCTGCTCTCCATCGTGCAGATGCCGGCCGGCATTCCGGTTGGTACGCTGGCCATTGGCAAGGCGGGCGCCACCAATGCCGCCCTTCTGGCTGCGGCCGTGCTGGCGCTGACCGACGAAAAGCTCGCCGCCCGGCTCGATGCGTGGCGCGCCGCCCAGACCGCCAGGGTCGCTGCCGAGCCCACGGACACGCCATGAGCCTGCCCGCGGAATCGACCATCGGCATCATCGGCGGCGGCCAGCTCGGCCGCATGCTGGCCATGGCCGCGGCCCGCCTCGGCTACCGCACGGTCGTGCTGGAACCGCAGCCGGATTGCCCGGCGGCACAGGTCGCAAACCGGCAGATCACCGCCGCCTATGACGACACGGCTGCGCTCGCCGAACTGGCTGCAGTCAGCGCCGCCGTCACCTACGAGTTCGAGAACGTGCCGGTCATGGCTGCCAGCGCGCTTGCCGTCACAGTGCCGGTCTATCCGCCGGCGCGCGCACTTGAAGTGGCGCAGGACCGGGTGGCGGAGAAGAAATTTCTCAACGGCATCGGTATTCCCACCGCGGATTTCTGTCCCGTCGACAATGACGACGAATTGACGGCGGCGCTAAAAAAGTTCGACGGCAGCGGCATATTGAAGACGCGGCGCATGGGCTATGACGGCAAGGGTCAGCGCGTCTTCCGCAACATGGAAACGGGCGGCTTTGCCGGCACCTGCGAGGCGATGGGCAACGTGCCGCTGATCCTCGAATCCTTCGTCGACTTCGAACGCGAGATTTCGGTGATCGCGGCGCGCGGCATGGACGGTTCGCTCGCCGCCTACGATCCGGCAGAAAACGTCCACCGCGACGGCATCCTGCACAGTTCGACCCTGCCGGCTGGGATTGAGTCCGAAACCGCCGCTGCAGCGCAGGCGGCGGCAGCAAAAATACTTGCGGCGCTCAATTATGTCGGCGTCATCGGCATCGAGTTCTTTGTCCTTGCCGACGGCGCGCTGCTGGCCAATGAGATCGCGCCGCGCGTCCACAATTCCGGCCACTGGACTGAGGCCGCCTGCATCGTCTCGCAGTTCGAGCAGCACATTCGCGCCGTCGCCGGCCTGCCGCTGGGAAATCCCGGCCGCCATTTTGACTGTGTCATGGAAAACCTGATCGGCGACGATGTCTTGCGCGTCCCAGCCCTGCTCGCCGAGCCCGATCTGATGCTGCATCTCTACGGCAAGGCCGAGGCGCGTCCCGGCCGCAAGATGGGCCATTTTACGCGAATGAGCCGTCACCGTT
Source organism: Mesorhizobium sp. (assembly GCA_004020645.1). Taxonomy (GTDB): domain Bacteria; phylum Pseudomonadota; class Alphaproteobacteria; order Rhizobiales; family Rhizobiaceae; genus Mesorhizobium. Next base: position 41,290 of record SAQL01000021.1, read on the forward strand.
GAGGCTATAGGACGGCACCGCTCTAACACCGTCGGTCGAGCAGGAACCCAAACTCCGCCGCACCAGCTTTGTGGAGCACGCTTGCGGTTGACACGGACAAGGCTCCTCGTTTAAGAGCCACGCACAAGTTGAGAGGCGCGCTTTCCGAGCGCGCCTTAATAATTCGGCCCAAGCGGGCCCAGACCGACGGGCAAGACCATGAAGATCAAGAATTCGCTCAAGGCGCTCAAGGCGCGTCACCGCGACAACCAGCTGGTTCGCCGCAAGGGCCGCGTGTACATCATCAACAAGACCGCTCCGCGCTACAAGGCGCGCCAGGGCTGAGTCTTTCGCGTGGGGGCGCCTGCCTCCGCGCCTGCATGATGTAATTTGCCGGCCTGCCGGCCTCTCACGCTAAATTCAGTTTGACGATCCGCTGTCCGGGGTTAGATTCCGGTCATGCGGATTCTTTTTGCATTCTTCGTGGCGCTTTTTCTTTTCGGTTTCGCCCCGCTTCCGGCTCGAGCGGAAGACCCGGTCACCCCTCCGGTCGCCACGACCAGGGAAGCAAGGCTCGACCAGCTGTTTGTCGACCTGAAGCGCGAGCGCAATGAAAAAGCCGCCGAGCGCATCGCCGCGCGCATCTCGCACGAGTGGTCGAAATCCGGCAGCGCCTCGATCGACCTGATGATGCAATGGTCGCAAAAGGCGATCGAAGAAAAAAAGTTCGACGTGGCGCTCGACTTCCTCGACCAAGTCGTGACCTTGCAACCGGCCTTTGCTGAAGGTTGGAACCGGCGCGCCACCGCACATTTCCTGATGAATAACTTTGGGAAATCGATGTCGGACATCGATCGCACGCTGCAGCTCGAGCCGCGCCATTTTGGCGCACTGTCCGGCCTGGCGCAGATCATGGCCGTAACCGGCCACAAGCAGTCGGCACTGGAAGCCTGGCAGCGCGTGCTCAGCATCTATCCGATGATGCGGAGCGCCCAGGATCAGGTCGGCACGCTTTCGGAAGAACTTGCCGGCGAAGGGATTTGATGCCGGAGGGCCAGTTCCGCCAGCTAAAGGTCCGGTGAGACTGTAGCATCAGCCCCAGTTCAAGGGGACATACCTGGTTTCCTGCTATCGATGTCTCTCGGCGGGTGGCATTGTCGGTGCTGTTATGAACCAGCTTCCGCGACGAGTCTCTCCACAAGGGCAGTTGCCGGCATCTCCCGCAACTTCGCAACGCCTTGCCCGGCCCAAATGGGCAGGAAATCAGCCCGCCTGCTTTCATCCGCTGCCATCGAAAGCGGCAGGGCCAGGCTCGCCTGCAACGGAAACGCCAGCGCGGCATCTTCCTCGCCAGCCATCTCCAATACAAACCGGTTGCGCACCACGCGCGCCGGGCGGCCAGTGAAGCAGCGGGTCACCGACGTGCTCTCGTCAGTGGCCGAGCGCAATGCCGCGCGATAGACCGGCTGCACATTGGCCTCGGGGCACGCCAAGAAGGCTGTGCCGATCTGCACACCTGATGCACCGAGTGCAAAGCTGGCAGCAATGCCGCGACCGTCGAAGATACCGCCGGCTGCAATCACAGGCACGCGCACGGCATCAACGATCTGCGGCACCAGCGCCATCGTGCCGACTGTGCCGATAGCAGGATCACCGGTGAATGTGCCGCGATGGCCACCGGCCTCGTATCCCTGAGCGATGATAGCGTCCACCCCCGCCGCCTCAAGCTGCCGCGCTTCTGAAACGGTGGTGGCCGAGCACAAGAGAACACTGCCGGCCTCTTTCAGCTGCTGAACAATTTTGATGTCGGGCAGGCCAAAATGGAAGCTGACCACCCTTGGGCCTAGCTCAAGCACAATGTCCAGGCGCTCTTGATCGAAGGTGGGAAAGGGCTCGCCCGGCTGGAGCACGGGCCCGAGACCGACCTCGTCGTAGTAGCCGTGAAGGCGGTCGCGCATGTGTTGGGCTGCCTCATCATCATGGGCTGGCACTGGATGCGCAAAGAAGTTTACATTGATCGGGCGATTGGTAGCGCGCTGTGTCGCCGTGAGCTGCTCCCGAATGGCCGCCCCTGGCAGAATGCCACATCCGAGCGAGCCAAGCGCTCCGGCATTGCTGACTGCCGCCGCCAGTTCCGGCGTGCTGATACTGCTCATCGGCGCTTGGATTATCGGGTGCTCAATGCCGAGGAGCTTCAGAAGATCGGTACGAGCCCACATTGGATCACCTCCTCTTTCCCTCGGAAAGACTACCTCAACTGACTTCAAGCTCAAGTACGATGGGACCCACGACCCGCCTCAAATCCGGATGCCGCCGCCGGAGATAATCCGCCGAGTGCATCCGGCCTGGAGACAGATAATGCCGGCCCAAGCGTCGGATCTATAATCAGATATGCCGCTCGGGCTACCCGAAGCCCCGACATGTTCAGGCCGCCCACCTTCCGGTCAGTGAAACCAGCAATTTCGCCGCTTTACCTGTCGCGGCGCTGCTTGTCGGTCAGCGCCATGTGTGGTTTCCTGCCTAGAGTTGGAGTGGTCAGGCAATCATGATTGCAGCTTACATCGACGAATTCATAATGTTTTGCGTCGGCCTATGGATGTCGGCCATCGGCTACGGGTTCCTCCAGCCGCCGAACCAACCCCAGGCTGGACAACGGGCCTGGTTGGCACGCCTTCCCAGCCATTTCAAATGGATGGGGCCGCTCTTGCTGATAATCGCGATTGTACTCGCGATCGCCTCACCTTCTTGATCGCCAGTAGGTCGCTGCGCTTTGGTCTCATTGAGGCGAAGCTTCAGCTTGTTGAATTCGGCGTGAGGCGGCCTCAAGCCCGTCGCGTTTGAAGCGATTCATACGACGCGCTTTAGGTCTTTACCCAAAAATCGCTGCACATCTTTGGGCGATTGCATTAGCGTCGGGCCTGCACGTCCGACCCGACATAGGCGATGCGCAGCATGTTGGTGGAGCCGGGCGTCCTCAACGGCACGCCGGCCGTGATGATGACCCGGTCGCCGGGCTTGCCGAACCCCTCGTCCAAAGCGATGCGGCAGGCGCGGTCGACCATGTCGTCGAGGTCGATGGCGTCGGGCGAGACGACGCAATGCGTGCCCCACAAAAGCGACAGCCGCCGCGCCGTGTTGACGATCGGCGACAGCGCGACGATCGGCACCTGCGGCCGCTCGCGCGCGGCGCGCAGGCCGGTCGTGCCCGATGCCGTATAGCTGATGATCGCCGACAGTTTCAGCGTCTCGGCGATTTCGCGGGCGGCGAGCGAGATGGCGTCGGCGCCGGTCGCTTCCGGCTCCGAGCGCTGCGCATTGATGATGCCGGCATAGGTCGGGTCGGTTTCGACCTTGCTGGCGATGCGGTTCATCATCGCCACCGCCTCGACCGGGTAGGCGCCGGCCGCGGACTCCGCCGAGAGCATGACGGCGTCAGCGCCTTCGAACACGGCGATCGAGACGTCCGACACCTCGGCGCGGGTCGGCACCGGCGCGGTGATCATCGATTCCAGCATCTGCGTGGCGATCACCACCGGCTTGCCGGCGCGGCGCGCGGCGCGGGTGATCTGCTTCTGGATGCCGGGCACGGCTTCGAGCGGCATTTCGACGCCGAGATCGCCGCGGGCAACCATCAGTGCGTCCGAAAGTTCGATGATCTCGGCCAGCCGGGCGACGGCTTGCGGCTTTTCGATCTTGGCCATGATCAGCGCCCGGCCGCGCGCGATCTTGCGCGCTTCCGCCAGATCCTCCGGCCGCTGGACAAACGAAAGCGCCACCCAATCGACGCCGGCGGCCAGCACCGCATCGAGGTCCCTGCGGTCCTTTTCGGTCAGCGCGCCGACCGGCAGGTCGGTGTCGGGCAGGCTGACGCCCTTCTTGTCGGAGATGCTGGTGCCGGCGACGACGGTGCAGACGATCGCCTTGCCGTCGCTCTTCACCGCCTTCAGCTCGAGCTTGCCGTCGTCGATCAAAAGGCGGTCACCGGCCTCGACCGATCTCAGGATTTCGGGGTGGGGCAGATAGACCCTGGCCGAATTGCCGGGCTCAGGACTGTCGTCGAGCGTGAAAGTCTGGCCGAGTGTCAGCGCCTCCTTGCCGCTGGCGAATTTTCCAACGCGCAGCTTGGGCCCCTGCAAGTCGGCGAGAATACCGATCGGCCGGCCGACTGCTTTCTCGACAGCGCGGATGCGACCGACAAGTGTGTGCATCAATTCATGATCGGTGTGGCTCATATTGATGCGAAACACGTCGGCGCCGGCTTCGAAGAGCTTCTTCAGCATGTCCTCGGAGGAGGAGGCCGGACCGATGGTGGCGAGTATCTTGACCTTGCGGCTGCGTCTCATTGACTGTTTGTTCCCGGGGCGGCTGGAACGCCCCCCGTTGCGGGGTCATCGGTCAGCTGGACCATCCAGCTTGCCTGCTCGCCCGTGTCATATTCCTGGAATCCGGCGCGCTGGAAGCCCCGGGCCACGCAATCGCTAACGCCGGCGATCTTGAACTCTTTTTCGGCCACGCACATGTTGATCGGGCCATCCCAGCGCCCGCCGCGCTCGGCGTCTTCTGCATAAAGATAGTAAAACCTTGATGACAGCGGCCCTTCGATCAACGTCTTGCAGCTCGATCCTTCGATGTGCCACCAGCCTTCGGTGATCCAGCCGGCCTTGGCGCGATAGCCGATGCCGACGCCGACCAGGTTCTGCGTGGCGTTGCAGACACGGAAATCGGCGCGCGCCGGCGAGGCAGCAAGCATCGCGGCGAGGCCCACAGCAAGGGTCAGGAGCGGCATGGCGAAGGCATAGCGCACGCGCGGCCTGCCGGCGGAACCCATCCTGAAATCCCTCAAGAACCACATTTGCATCTCTCAATGCCCCTTTTCGGAAAAGTCCGGGCGCATGTCAACGCGCCCTTTTGCTCAATTCCAATCGATTTAGAAAGGCCTCGGCGCACGGTCTGCCGCCTTCTGCCAGATTTCCGCAGAAACCGTGGCCAAACGACGGCATTGCGTAATCGTCCCCTTCGTGGAAAGACGATACCATCCTCCCTGGAAGCCAGCGAACAGACCATTTCCCGCCGATGACCCGATCCACAGTTTTCGCGCCTTTCGACGTCGTCGAGGGCGACCGCAAGCGAGGCATCGTGCTTTTGGCCGACCACGCCCGTCGCGACTTGCCGGAAGAGTATGGCAGCCTCGGCTTGCCGGCGGCGGAATTCGACCGCCATATCGCCTACGACATCGGTGTCGAGACGGTGACGCGCGAACTGGCGGCTTTTCTCGGCGTGCCGGCGGTACTCGCCAACTTTTCGCGACTTCTGATCGATCCCAATCGCGGCGAGGACGATCCGACGCTAATCCGCCAACTCTATGACGGCACCGTCATTTCGGGAAATTATCCGCTCGCCTTGAAAGAACGTGAAAGGCGGCTCGACCGCTTCTATCGGCACTATCACGATGCCGTCGGCGCCATGATCGCCTCGGTGGCGCAGGCTTCCGCAAGCGCCCCCTTCATCTTGTCGATACATTCCTTCACCCCTTTCATGCAGGGATTCGTGCGCCCTTGGCATGTTGGTGTCTTGTGGGATCGCGACGACCGGGTGGCGCGACCGCTGATCGACATGCTCGCCGAGGACAAAAGCCTTATCGTCGGCGACAACGAGCCCTATGACGGCGCATTGCGCGGCGACACCATGTTCAGGCATGCCATCGTCAATGGCTTTGCCCATGCGCTGATCGAAATCCGTCAGGACCTGATCGCCGATCCGAAGGATGCGGTCGCCTGGGCCGAACGGCTGGCGCCGATCGTTGACGCGATCAACCGCCGTCCCGATATACATCGGGTCAAACGATTCGGCTCGCGCACCGGGCCGCTGTAAGGAGGTTTCGATGACCGAACTCAGCGACGAGCAAAAACGCGATTTCGAAGCCGCCGCCTTCCGCCGGCTGGTCGCGCATCTGCGCGAACGCACGGACGTGCAGAACATCGACCTGATGAACCTCGCCGGCTTCTGCCGCAACTGCCTCTCCAACTGGTATCGCGACGCCGCGGAGGCCGAGGGCGTCGATCTCAGCAAGGACCAGTCGCGCGAGATCATCTATGGCATGCCTTATGCCGAATGGCAGGCGCTCAACCAGACCGAGGCCTCCGATGCCAAGAAGGCGGAGTTCGAGGCAAGACGCCCCAGGGATCATTAAGACCACGATCCCGAAAAGTGGAATCCGGTTTTTGGATTAGATCATGGTCGAACAAAAAGCCCTGTCCCGATCGGCGCTCATCAGCCTCGGATTCAAGCGAGCCGCTTGGCCCAAGCACTTCCAAGAGCGAGCGCTTGACTGAAGATTGAATCGATCTAATTTGCCGCGCGAAGCTGTTTTCGCACCGGACTCTACACGATGGACACGCTAAAGATCATGCAGACCGCCATTCGTGGACGATGGGCCGTGGCGGCCATCTTCCTGGCCAATGGTTTTCTGACCGGCGCCTGGGCGCCGCATATCCCGGTGGTCCTGACCCGGCTGGATATCAGCAAATTTACGCTCGGCCTGCTGATCCTGCTGTTCGGCGCCGGCGCGGTCACGGCCATGACCTGGTGCGGCCACCTGATCTCCAGGCATGGTTCGCGCAGCGTGCTGCGCTGGTTCGGTCTCATCGGCAGTTTCGGCCTGCTGGTTGTGGCGCTTGCCCCCAACGTGCCGCTGGCGGCCATCGCCATGTTCATCTTCGGCGCTTCGATCGGCGGCATGGATGTCGCCATGAACGCCAATGCGGTCACGGTGGAACGGCGGTTGTCCCGCGCCATCATGTCGTCCTCGCACGGCTTCTGGAGCCTTGGCGGTTTCGCCGGTGGCGCTCTCGGCGGCTTCGCCATCCAGAATTACGGCCATCTCGCCCATGCGGCGGTGGTGACGGCTATTGCCTTTGCCGTGATCGCCGTGGCAGTCCGCTACCTGATCGCCGAGGGCAAGCCGCTCCAAGGATCATCGGGGATTACCGGACATCGCAAATTCGCGCTGCCTGGAAATCCGCTGGTCTATATGGTCGGGCTTATGGCGCTGATGACGATGATCTCCGAGGGTGCGGTGCTCGACTGGGCGGCGCTTTACCTGCAACAGGAACTCGGCACCGACCTCGCCGTAGCTGGTTTGGCCTACGCCGCTTTTTCCGGCGTCATGGCCGTCATGCGCTTCGTTGGCGACGGGGTCCGCAACCGTTTCGGCGCCGTAACGACGCTGCGTGTCTCGGCCCTTGTCGCCGCCGCCGGCATGCTGGTGGCGGGGCTAGCGCCCTCGCCCTGGCTCGCCATCTCAGCTTTTGCCTTTTGCGGCTTCGGCATCGCCAATATGGTGCCGATCCTGTTTTCGGCCGGCGGCAACCAGGAAGGCATGTCGTCCGGCACCGGTATGAGCGTCGTCACCACGATGGGCTATTCCGGCATTCTGGTGGCGCCGTCGGCGATCGGCTTCATCGCCGAGCACTCGAGCTTCAGTCCAATCTTCGTCGCTTTGTCGGGGCTGCTGGTCGTCGTATTTTTGATGGCCGGGCTCGCTCACCGCGCCGAATTCGCGCCCGACGCAGCACCGGCCGAATAGCGCTTCAACTCCTCATACAGGAAATCCGCGACACGGCGGATGCGCACGCTGGTGCGCACGTCGCGGTGCATGGCCAGCCATACCGGCAGCGTCGGCAGCGCGAGGCCCGGCAGCACTGTCTCCACCAGCGGATCGCGATCGGCCAGCGGCTCCTGGCCGAAGCCGATGCCGTTTCCCGCCCGCACCGCCTCCCAAAGCACGATTTGGTTGTCGGTCCTGAAGCGGAAGGCATCGCGGGTGAGCGGGACACCGAACTGGGCAATGCCGCGAATGATCTCATCGCTGCGGTCGAAGCCGATCAGGTCGTGGCCGGCAAGATCGCCGGGCTCGCGCGGACGGCCACGCCGGTCGAGATAGGATTTTGCCGCGCAGGCGCGGAGCGGAATGTCGGTCACCTTGCGCGCCACCAACTCGTTCTGTGCGGGCTTGACCATGCGGATGGCAATGTCGGCATCGCGGCGCAAAAGGTTCTCGACCTGATTCGACGCGACGATCTCGACCTCGATGCCGGGTTCCTCAGCGCCCAGCCGCGCCGTCATCTCTGGCAGGAGATAGGCAGCCACCACCTCGCTGGCGGCAATGCGCACCGTGCCCTCGATCGCCTCGACCGATCCCAGCGCCAATAGCGAAAAGGCGCTCGCCTGCTCGCTTACCGCCCGGCCGCGTTCGTAGAGCGTGCTGCCGGCTTCCGTCAGCGCATAACCGCGCCGCCCGCGCCGGAACAGAGTGACGCCGAGCGCCTGCTCCAGCTCGGCGATATGGCGGCCGAGCGTCGGCTGGCTTGCAGCCAGCTTGCGCGCGGCAGCGGAGAGGCTGCCGGTTTCCGCCACGGTGACGAAGCTCTTGATCAGATTCCAGTCGATTTCCATTCGAAAATGAATATCAGATCGCCAAATTCAGTCAATTTCCATTCGTTTGCGGGCGAATCATATTGTGACCGTAACGCAAACACGGAGACGAAAATGACCAAGATCGCAATTCTGGGCGCCAATGGCCGGCTCGGCCGCGTGGTGGCCAAGGCCTTCATCGACGCCGGCTACGACGTCCGCGCCATCACCCGCAGCGGCAATATACCGGCGGAACTTACCGGCGCCACGGCCGTCGCCGGCGATGGCCTCGATCGCGAAGCGCTTATCCGCGCCACCGAAGGCGTCGACATCATCTCCAACGGACTCAACCCGATCTACACCGACTGGGGCAAGTGCCTGCCGATGGCCGAGAACGTCATGGCCGCGTGCCGGGCGAATCACGCATTGCACCTCGCTCCCGGCAGCGTTTACAATTACGGCTCGCCGATGCCGGCGGTCATCACCGAAGACACACCATTCCACCCGACGACGGAAAAGGGCCGCATCCGCGTCGCCATGGAAGACCTCTTTCGCCGCGAGGCCGAAGCGGGCCGAGTGCGCACCATTCTGCTGCGAGCCGGCGATTTCTTCGGCGGCACCGGCACCGGATCGTGGTTCGATCTGATGGTGGCCGCCAAGATGGACAAGGGCGTCTATACCGCCCCCGGGCCGGCCGATCTCGTGCATGAATGGGCCTATCTGCCTGATATGGCCAAGGCTTTCGTTGGACTGACTGAGAATCTCGCCAAGCTCGGCGCCTACGAGGCGCTGAACTTTCCCGGCCACGCCGTTACCGATCTGGAGATCAAGGCGGCCGCGGAGCAGGCGCTCGGGCGCACGCTGAAACTGACGTCGATGCCGTGGTGGGTGCTGCGCGCCGGCAGTCCGTTCGTGGCGATGTGGCGCGAGCTCGTCTCGATGTCCTATCTCCGCTTCGAGCCACACCAGTTGGTCTCGGCAAGGCTGGAAGGCATCATCGGCACAATCCCACATACGCCGCTGGACAGGGCGGTGGCAGCGGCTCTCGATTGATGGCGTTTCGAAAGCTGCCTGAAACGGAAAGCGGCCATTACTAACGCATGATCCGAGCCGAAGGCTCCGAAAGGACATGTGAAAAATCAAATGCTACAGCGCTGCGCCCTCAAAAGGCGCACAGCGCTGTACTTTGTTGAGCACACCAAACTCCGGGTCAAATCCTGCCCATCAGCAGCAACACCAAGAGGACGATCAGGATGACGCCGACAATGCCAGAGGGACCATAACCCCAGGAACGCGAATGAGGCCATGCCGGCACCGCGCCGATCAGAATGAGGATCAGAATGATGACGAGAATGGTGCTGAGCGTCATGAGAAACTCCCCGCTTTGAGGTGTCGCATGACAGACAATGCAAAAGGCCGCCGGGTTGTTCCCGGCGGCCTTTTCTTTGCGCGACCAAAATACGCGCGGCACTCCAAGCAAAGTTGGCCTATTCGGCGGCCTTCGGGAAGGCGATCGCCGGCTCGTCAACCGAGTCCGGTCTTGCGAATGTCTCGACAGTCGCACCGACTGTCTTACCGCGCCGGAACACCCGACGGAAGAATGCATAGAAGCGGCTGTTCTTACTACGCGTGAACACCATCAGCATCGACGGTGTCACCACCAGCGTCAGCAAGGTGGCGAAGGATAGGCCGAAGACGATCGCCGACGACAGTGAAATCCACCATTGCGTCGACGGCGCGTTGATCGTCGTCTCGTGATGGAAGATTTCGAGACCGAGGCCGAAAGCGATCGGCAGCACGCCGAGGATCGCCGACACCGCCGTCAGCACGACCGGTCGGGCACGTTCGCGGCAGGTCTGCAGCACCGCGTCCATCTTGTCCCAGCCTTCTTCGCGCAGCCGGTCATAGGTGTCGATCAGCACGATGTTGTTGTTCACCACCACACCGGCCAGCGCGATGACGCCGATGCCCGACATGACGATGCCGAACGCCTCTCCAGTCAACAGCAATCCCAGGAACACGCCGACCGTCGCCATGACCACGCAGGACAGCACCAGCCAGACGCTGGTGAACTTGTTGAACTGCATCAGAAGCACCAGGAAGATCAGGAAGATCGCCGCACCGAAGGCCTTGCTGAGGAAAGCGCTGGCCTCGGCGCTGTCCTCGTTAGAGCCGGCAAGCTTCCAGCGTATGCCGCTGCCGAGATCCATATCGGCGACAGCCTGGCTGACCTGCTGCTGAACAGAAGCGACTTGCTCGCCGGCGGCGACATTGGCCTGGACGACCACCGTGCGCGCGCCGTCGATGCGGTTGAGGATACCGACGGTCGGCTCGGGCTTGCGCACGACGAAATTCGAGATCGGCACCGACCCTTGCGAAGTCTGCACCCTGAGGTCGTCGAGTGTCGACAGCGTGCGCCGGTCCTCGGGCAGACGCAGCCTGATGTCGACGGCGTCGTCAGCACCGGCTGGCCGGTACTCACTGAGCTTCAGCCCGTTCGTCACCAGTTGCACAACCGTTCCGACCGAGGTCGGGCTGATGCCGTATTGCGCCGCCTTGGCGCGATCGACGTCGAGCGCCCAGTCGACGCCGGGCGGCGGCAGGCCGTCGGAAATGTCGATGACGCCGGGCACCTTGGCAATGCGCGCGGCGACGGCGCGCGCCTTGTCGTCGAGGCCTTTCGGATCGACGGCCGAAAGCCTGATCTGGATCGGCTTGCCGGTGGGCGGGCCGGCCTCGGGCACCCGAACCTCGACGTCGACGCCGGGAATGCCGGCCATGACGCCGCGCAGTTCATCCAGGATCGCGTTCGCCGATTTGCGCTCGCGCCAGTCGACGAACTCGTACTGGATCACGCCGACCACGTCTTCAGGAATGTCCTGGCCGCCGCCTTGCGTCTTGCCGACACGGGTATAGACCGACTTGACGCCTGGCCAGCCGAGAAGCCGGTTTTCGGCGGTCTTCGTGGCGGCATCCATTTCGGCGAGCGAAAGGTTGCCGCGGGCGTGCACATAGAGCAGGCCGTAGTCAGGCTCGACATTCGGGAAAAACTCGACGCCGGCGCCGTATTTCGAATAGGCAAAACCGACACCGAACAAAAGGCCGACGGTGAGCAGAAGCACGGTGATGGGAAAGCGCACCGCCTGCTTGACCACCGCCATATACCAGCCGTCGCGGTTGTCATTCTCGTGATGCGGCGGCGCCTTGGCGAATAAGGCGCCCAGCGCCGGCGCAAAGACCAGCGCATAGAGCATCGAGGCCGAGAGCGTGACGATCAGCGTGATCGGCATGTATTTCATGAAATCGCCGATGATGCCCGGCCAGAACAACAGCGGCGAGAAGGCGGCGATGCGCGTCATCGTCGCCGCGATGACCGGACCGGCCATGCGCTTGGCGGCAAGCGCGAAGGCCTCTGCCTTAGGCATGCCTTCGCTCATCCGCCGCTCGGCGAATTCGGTGACGATGATGGCGTCGTCGACGAGCATGCCGACCGCCAGGATGAGGCTGAACAGCACGATCATGTTGATCGTGTAACCCATCATGGCCAACAGCAGGATGCCGATCAGGAAGGACGATGGAATGGCGAGGCCGATCAGCAGCGAGGCACGGCCCGACAGTGCATAGAGAATGACGATGAACACCAGGATCACGGCGATCATGACGTGGTTCTGCAGATCGCCGAGCAACTGGTTGACGAAGACCGATTTGTCCTGCGTGTAGGTGACGTGCATGCCTTCCGGCATGGTCTTTATGAAGGCATCGGACACGGTCCTCACCTGGGCGATCGTGTCGATCAGGTTGGAGCCGATGCGCTTCTTCACCTCGATGGCGATTGCCGGCTTGCCGTCGAGACGGGTCACCGTCTCGGCATCCTTGAAGGTGGAGCGGACGGTGGCGATATCCTTGGCCTGCACCACGGCATTGGGGCCGGCGACGATCGGAAGCGCCGCCACGTCCTCCGGCGTCTCGATCAGCGACGGCACCTTGACCGCGTATTTGCCCTCGGATCCTTCGATGTTGCCGGCGGCGACAAGACTGTTGGAATCGCCGACCGCACCGATCAGCTGCTCGAGCTGCAGCCCGTAGGAAGACAGTTTCATCGGATCGATGACGACTTCGACGAGATCGTCGCGAGCACCTTGCAGCGCGCCTTCCAGCACGCCCGGCACTTCCTCGATCCGGTCGCGCAGCTCGCGCGCCGCCGCCGTGAGCATGCGCTCGGGCACTTCGCCCGACAGCGTCACGACAAGGACGGGGAATTCGGAGACGTTGACTTCGGAGACTACAGGCTCCTCGGCTGCCTGCGGCAGGTCGGCCTTGCCGTCCTGGACCTTGCTGCGTGTGTCCTGCAACGCCGTCGCCAGATCCGTCTGCGGGTGGAATTCGACCAGCACATAGCCGCCGCCCTGGAAAGCGGCCGAGCGCATCTCCTTGAGACCCTTGAGGCTCTTCAGCTTGGCTTCCATCGGCCGCAGCAGAAGGCGCTCCGAATCCTCGGGCGAGATGCCCTGATAGATCAGGCTGACATACATCATGGGAATCGGAACGTCGGGTTCCGCTTCCTTCGGCGTCGACTGGTAGGCGACCGCACCCGCAAGGATGAGGAACACCAGGACCGAAATGGTCAGCCGGGCATTGCTGATTGCGAGTTTGACGATATCCATGATTACTGCGTCCCGGCCGTCGCGTCGCCCAACAGCTTCTGGATGGTTGCCTGGTCGGCCTCGACCGGCTTGACCACTTCGCCCTCCTTCACCAGTTCCTGGCCGGCGACGATGATGCGCGCATCGGCAGGGATGCCGCCGAGCACCAGGCCGGTTGGCGTGTCGTCGACCAGGTCGATCGGGAAGAACACGACGTTGTCGTCCTTGTCGACGGCGCGGATGCCGAGGTCGCCCTTGTCGCCAAGCGTCACCACGGAGCGCGGCAGCATGACAGCGTCGGTCGGCTGGGCGCTCAGCGCGATCTCGGCGGTCATCCCGGCCGGAATGGTGCCCTCGGGGTTGGGGATCGCGATCTCGACGCGGAAGGTGCGGGTGGCGGTCGAGGCGTCGCGGCTGATATAGCGCACGGTGCCCTCGACATTCTGGCCGCTGACCAACCGTACATCCGCCTTGTCGCCGATCTGAAGATAGCCGAGATCACGTTCGCTGATCTCGCCGCGGGCGATCACCGGATCGAGGCTCAGAATGGTCGCCACTTCGCCGCCCTGCATCACGGAACTGCCAAGCTCCACCGGCACCCGGTCGATGACGCCGTCGAACGGCGCCTTCACCTCGTTGCGGTCGAGCTCGGCCTGCGCGGCTTCCAGGTGCGACTGGGCCAGCGTCAGGTTGGAGCGAGCCGTATCGAGCTGCAGCTTGGGCAGATTGCCGGTTTTCATCAGCCGCAATGCTGCATCGAGTTCGGCCTGACGCTGAACCAGAAGCTGCTTGGCGTTGCTGACCGCCGAAAGCTTTTCCTCGGCGGCAAGCATCAGCACGAGGTCGCCGGTCTTGACGCGCTGTCCCTGCTTGATCGGCAGCTTGTCGATGACGCCGGCGACGCGCGTCGCCAGGACCGCGCGCTTGTCGGCTTCGGTCAGTCCGGAAATGCGGATGGCGCGCGCATAGGTACGCCTAGGCGGGGTTATGATCGCGACGGTGCGCAACGGCGCCTTGGGCTGTTCCGCCTCAGCGGGCTTGGCCTTGCCGGCGTCAGCCGCCTTTGGCTGCTCGACCTCCCCCGCCTTGGGTTTGTCGGCGGCCGCGCTGCCGACGGACGAGAACTCGCCCGTTGCCATCCAGGCAGCGAACCCGACAAGCACAACAATAGCTGCAAGTTTGTGAAACCTGTATTTCGGCATCGTCGTTTTTTCCAGTGCGCGGGGTTCGGCCGGGCCGCGTCTTCTAACTCGGCGCGTCGCCGATATGGGTGCGCGCAAGGCCGTGTTCAACTTGCCGTGATCGGCGAACGAGCTTCTACATCAAAGTTGCACCGCAATATAGTCAGAAAAGTTGATGGGTTAATACTTCGCTGGACAGGATGCGCCCGCCGCCATGAGGCGTGCCGGACCAGCGCGGCCGTTCATCTGCGACATAACACTCGGCGCAGCGCGGATGCGAAAGCAACCGCCAGGCCGCGTTCCTCGGGCAAGTCTTGGCTGCATCGACCGTCATCGGTGCCGTGCCTTGGCTTTCCTCTGCCGCTGGGGAGGCGCCATCGAAACAGTATGGCAGCAACTGTCAGCATGATCGGAATATTTCATGCAAAGGTCACCTCTTTCGACAAGGGCAGTATCCGGATGCGCTTGCCGGTCAGTGCGAAGATGGCGTTGGCCAGTGCCGGTGCCGCCGGCGGTGTGCCAACTTCGCCGACGCCGCCCATCTTGTGAAAATTTTCCAGGATGGCGACTTCGAACGCCGGGCACTGGAAAATGCGCATGGCGTCGTAGTCGTGAAAATTCGACTGCTCGACCATGCCGTCGGCGAAAGTAATCTCCTGACCCATCGCCGCCGACAGGCCGTAGATAGCGGCGGAGATGAGTTGCGCCTCGATGATATCAGGATCGAGCGCGGTGCCGACATCGGCGGCGATCCACACCTTCTCAATGCGGATTCCGGACGGCGTGTCGGCAACCTGGACGATCTCGCCGACCCAACTGCCGAAGGACAGCGTGAACGCCATGCCCTTGGCTTTGCCGGCGGGCAGCGCCTCGCCCCATTTCGCCATTTCGGCGACCTTCTCGACAACTTTCACCGCCGCCGGATAGGCAGCCATCAGCCTTTTGCGCAGTTCGACCGGATCGACTTTCCCGGCGGCGGCGATCTCGTCCATGAAGCCCTCATGAAAGAAGCCGTTGATCGAGCAGCCGACCGATCGCCAGAAGCCGACCGGGATGGAGGCGGGCGCAGCAATGCCGCTGACCCGGTAATTCGGGATGGTGTAGGGCTGGTCGTAGGCCCCATCGACAATGGACTTGTCGGGGCCAAGCGGCGGGATCGAGGGAAACAGCCGGAGCAAGGTGCTGGCTATCAGCGATGGCGAGGCGATTGTCATGTCGACCGCGACCGGTATGCCGTCGTTGCCAAGCCGCGCCTGGAATTTGCCGACCGAAGCCGGCCGGTAGGCGTCGTGGCGCATGTCCTCCTCGCGCGTCCAAATCACCTTGATTGGCCGGCCTGCCGTTTCTTTCGCCATCAGCGCGGCACAGAGCGCATAATCCACCTCGATACGTCGGCCGAAGCCGCCGCCCATGAAGGTGGTGTGGACGCTGACCTTGTCCTGCTCAATGCCGACAGCATTAGCGCAAAGCTGCCGCACCAAGGTCGGCGCCTGGTTGCCGCACCAGATGTCGAGGACGCCGTCCTTCAACTGCGCCGTGGCGTTCATCGGCTCCATCGTCGCATGTGCCAGATAAGGCACGGCATAGTCGGCCTCGACGATCCTTTCTCGCGGCGCGTCGGCGAAGGCGGTAACGACATCGCCATCGTCGCGCATCACCGACCCTTTTGTGCCGAGCGCCTGCTTCAGCACCTCGGAAATGCCGGCGCTGTCCAGCGGATATTCGGGATCGGCCCATTCGGCGTCGATCGCCTCCGCCGCCTTGAACGCCGCCCAGGTGTTTTCGGCGATGATGCCGAAGCCGTGGCCGTAATTCGTGTCGATCGGCACGATCTTGATCACGCCAGGCATTTTCTCGGTGTTGGAGAAATCCGCCTTGACCGGCTTGGCCCAGAAGCGCGGGCTCATCTTGACCGTGCCGTACAGCATCTCCGGCAGCGTCACGTCGATGCCGAAGATCGGCGCCCCGGTGACCTTGGCCAGCATGTCGATGCGTTTTTGCGGTTTACCGAGCAGTTTCCAGTCGGCTTTGTCTTTGAGCCTGATGTCCGCGGGCGGCGCCATCGTCGCAGCGGTCGCAGCGACCGCGCCATAGGTCAGCGACTTGCCCGACGCCTTGTGCAGGATCGAGCCATTGGCCGTTTCCAGATCGGCGGCAGCTATGCCGAGCTTTTGCGCGGCCGCTGCAATCAGCATCTGCCGCGCGGCGGCGCCTGCCTGCCGCATCTTGCCGAAACCATCGAGCGTCGATGTCGAACCGCCGGTGCCCTGCAGGGCGAGGAATTTTCCGACCACGCCCATGCCGGCGCGCACTATTTCCGCGGTCATGCTTTCGTCGAAGAAGGCGAACGGACCGCCCTCTTCCAGCATCGCCGCATTGAAATAGGCGTAGGAGGCCGGGCCGTGCTCGACCTTGATCTGGTCGAGCCCGACGTCGAGCTCTTCGGCAACCATGGCGGCAAGCGTCGTCGAGATGCCTTGGCCCATCTCGGCGCGCGGCGCGACGATGGTGATGGTGCTGTCGACGCCGATCTTCACATAGGGGTTGAAGGTCGCTTCATCAGCGGCGAGGTCGCCTTCCAGCGGATTCGGGTAGGGCTTGCGGTAGTAATAATAACCGACGGCGATGCCGCCCGCGATGGCAGCCGTGCCGATGAGAAACGTGCGGCGGGCGATCTTTCCGACACTGGCCATAGTCAGATCCCCGACGTCTTGAGGACGACCGCTCGTTTGATAGCCGCACGGATCTTCGGATAGGTGCCGCAGCGGCAGAGATTGCCGCCCATGGCATCGTCGATGTCGGCATCGGTCGGGTCGGCAACCTGGTCGAGCAGCGCCACCGCGCTCATGATCTGGCCGGCCTGGCAGTAGCCGCATTGGGCGACCTGCTCTTCCAGCCATGCCTGCTGTACCGGATGCAGTCTGCCTTCGGAGCCGATGCCTTCGATCGTGATGACCGCGCCGGTGACCTCACCGACCGGCAATGAACAGGAGCGCACCGGCTGGCCGTCGACATGCACCGTGCAGGCGCCGCAGGCGGCAATGCCGCAGCCGAACTTCGGCCCGGTCTTGCCCATGAAATCGCGCAGCGCCCACAGCAGCGGCATTTCGGGATCGGCATTGACGTCGAATGCCTGCCCGTCGACGGTGAGGCGCATGGGGATATCCTTTGTTGTCGTCCACAGCCCGGGGCAAAAGGCCGGTCGGCCATTTCGTCCTTATACATCTTGACAAATTACGTCATTTTGTCAACAGAGCTTTTGCAGGATAAAGTCGCGCCATGATCGAGATCGAGGACATCGCCACCGACCCCAAGCGCGCCCGCATTTTGGACAGCGCGATGAAGGTGTTTCTGGCCTATGGTTTCGCCCGCACCACCATGGACGACATTGCGCGTGCCGCCGACATGTCGCGGCCGGCGCTTTATCTCCAGTTCAAGAACAAGACCGATATTTATCGCGCCATTGCGTTGATGCTGCTCTCCCGCTCGCTCGGGCAGGCGAAAACGGCACTCACCGGCGATGAACCATTTGCCGAGCGCACGATGCGGGCCATCGACGAAGCGCTGATCTCGATGACGCGCACCGTCCACGCCTCGCCGCATGGCGCCGAACTCCTTGACATGAAGTCGAGTCTCGCCGACCTGATCGGCTGCTGGCGCAGCCGGTTTGCCGAGCATGTCGCCGCAGCGATCCAGAGCGAGGCCGGACGCAATGGCGTCGATCTCCCCGCCAAGGGCTTGTCGGCAAAATTGCTGGCCGACATGCTGCTCGACGGGCTGGAAGGCATGAAGATGCGCATCAGCGATCCGGACGAGCAGAGGCGGGCTGCGGCCGCGCTGATCAAGGTGATCGATCTAGCCTTGCAAAAAAGCTGACAAACAAAACGCCTCAGGCTCGGCGACGCGCTGCCTCGGGCTTCTTGCGTGCCGCAAGGAACTCCTTGACCCGCCGGCCCGGTGCCGGGCCACGCACCGGCTTGAAGCCGTCGTCGAGTTCGCCTGAGAGATCAAGCGTCGGCCGCTTGCCGACGGCGTCGTAATTCTCCTCCAGCCAGTCGCTGGCGGCGGTGCGGCCAAGGTCGCGCAGATAGGTCAGGAACGCCCATTCGGCATTGACCTTGGACGATGCCGACAGGTCCTTGAATGCCTCGTCGGCATCGATGCGGTGCATGCGGATGTCGCGGTATTCGCCATGCGGCAGCCGGCCAGCTGCAATCAGCTCCTTGATGAAGGCGATCGAACGGAATTCGCGCAGCAGCCCGGCGTTGAAGGTGATCTCGTCGATGCGGTTCTGGATTTCATTGGCGCTTTTCGGCGTTCCCTCGCGGACCACCGGATTGATCTGCACCAAAAGCACGTCCTCGGTGGCAGCCGTCTTGAAGAACGGGAACAGCGCCGGATTGCCGCCATAGCCGCCATCCCAGTAGGGCACGCCCTTGATCTCGACGGCGCGGAACAGCTGCGGCAGGCAAGCCGACGCCATCACCGTGTCGAGATCGATCTCGCCATCGGAAAAGACGCGTAACTGCCCGGTCTCGACATTGGTCGCGGAGATGAACAGCTCCATCGACTTGCAGGCGCGCACATTGCCGAAATCGATCTCCTGTTCGATCACGTCACGCAGCGGATTGAGGCCGAGCGGGTTGGCGACATAGGGCGAAAACACCCGCGACATGGTGTCGAAAAAGAGATAGCCCGGCGTGTTCTCGATCGACCAATTGCCCCAGGCCACGTCCCACGGCATGCGCTGCACCGGACTGAACCGGCCCTTCCGCGCCACCGCGCGCCAGAAATCGTCGAGCTTCCGCCGCGCGCCCTCGACGCCGCCGCGGACGAAGCCGTCGGCCAGCGCCACCGCGTTCATGGCGCCGGCGCTGGTGCCCGAAACCGCCGCGATGTCGAGCCGCCCGTCCTCCAGCAGCTGGTCGAGCACCCCCCAGGAGAAGGCGCCGTGCGAGCCGCCACCCTGCAGCGCGACGTTGATCTTCTTGGGCTCCTCCACCTTGCCGTTCGTCGTCATGGCGTTGCCCTTGATTTGTCGGCCAGATTTGTTCGCACGCTCAAATTCACTGGGCGGTCCAGCCGCCGTCGACCGAAATATGCGTGCCGTTGATCTGCGCTGCCGCATCCGAGCACAGGAACACCGCGGCAGCAGCAACCTGCTCGACCGTGACGAACTCCTTGGTCGGCTGCTTTTCGAGCATGACCTCGCGGACCACCGTGTCGCGGTCCATCTTGTTGGCCTTCATCTGGTCGGGGATCTGCGCCTCGACCAGCGGCGTCAGCACATAGCCGGGGCAGATGGCGTTGCAGGTGATCTTGTCGCGCGCCAGTTCCAAAGCGACCGTCTTGGTCAGCCCCATGATGCCGTGCTTGGCCGAGACATAAGCCGACTTGAACGGCGAGGCGACCAGCCCGTGGGCCGAGGCGATGTTGACGATCCTGCCGCCGCCGGCTTGTTTCATCAGCGGGATCGCGGCGGCGATGGTGTGGAAGGCCGACGACAGATTGATGGCAATGATCGCGTCCCATTTCTCGATGGGAAATTCTTCCACCGGCGCAACATGCTGGATGCCGGCATTGTTGACCAGGATGTCGACCGAGCCGAACGTCTCGGCTGCTTTCTCGATCAAAGCGCGGCATTCGGCCGGCTTCGACATGTCTGCCTTGATATAGACGGTCTTCACGCCGTGATGTTTGGCGATCGCATCGGTGATGGCCTGGTCGTCGGCAGTGTCGGAAAAGGAATTGACGACGACGTTGCAGCCGTCGGCCGCGAGCGCATGGGCGATGGCCAGGCCGATGCCCGAGGTGGAACCGGTGACGATGGCGGTTTTTCTGCTGGGCAAGGCGAAATCCTTCAGTACGGTGCTAACGCAAGCATATTGCAGTGCAGCATATATGTCTCGTGCGGCGCAAGAACAGCGGCACGGATTGGCGCTGACATGAAATTTTTGTCATGAATGAGGACACCCTCACTCGAAGTTGTGCCCTGACAGACAGTGTGAAAACAGTTTGTCAGCGATCCCGGGTAGCCACTTCTGGGTGCGCCTGAGATTGCGCTTTGGATGAAATCCGGCTCATGAAAAGATGGAGAGCTCTGCGCGCGGCGAGCGATGGCGGCTCGGACGGATGCCACTCCGGAAAATGACCATCGATGGCCATGCGCGCCAACCCGTAGACAAATGCGCGCGCGGCAAGCACCAGATGGTCAAAGTCGGTGTCCGGAGCAAGCCGACCTTGTTGTTGCGCTTGGGTCAGCAGGTCGATCATCTTTCGGCGAACGGCTTCATTCTGATCACGAAGACTATCCGATGCGTCGAAATCAATCAGCGTTCGAGAGCTGATGATTTGGAAATGGGTCGGATTGCTGATCGCCCATTCCAGATAACCTTGTCCGATCGCTTCGAAAGCCACGATGGGATCTGCGCTGTCGACTTTTGACTGTGCATCGGCAACGGCCTTGGTCAGCCGGTTCATGGCCTGTTCGGCGACTGCGGTCAGCAGTGCTGTTTTCGACCGAAAATGCCGGAATGGCGCGCCGGGCGAAACGCCGGCACGCTTTGCGGCCTCGCGCACGGACACATGCTCTGCTCCGCGCTCTTCGATGATCTCCACGGTTGCAGCGATCAAAGCCTCAACCAGATTGCCGTGATGATAGCGCTTGGGGTTGGCGGCGTCGCCGGAATCCGTGGGGCTGGTCATGCCTGCCCAATAGCACGAGTCAAAATGTAATCACCGATTATTTTCTTGTGCTCGCGCGATTCATATGTAATCGGTGATTACACTTCAACGGAGGTAACCATGCTTCGCATCATCGCAACGTCTGCCCTCGCTTTCTCCTTATCGTCGCTCGGGTCTGCCCAGGCCGAAGATCAGCCAACCCTGCAAATCGTCTGGCCGGCGGCCGGTTCGGTCATCGAACTCAGCAATGACCCAGAGAAGGCCATAGGCGTCGTCGTCAGCAGCAACTTCACGCTGTTGCCAGCGGGTGAATGCGACGGCGTCAGCCAATGCGGCCACGTGCATATGAAGATCGATCCTGCCGGAGATACCTGCAACATCCCCGGCAAGCCGTACAACAGCATGAACAGCGACTTTGGCGGCGATCTTATCAAGGCTCGTTTTGGCCATTGTCCGGATGCCGCCGGCAAGCATGTGATCGGCGTGCTACTTGCCGATGATCATCACAAGCCCATTCTTGTGGACGGCAAACCCGTTACTGCTCTGGTGACGGTGACGACGAAATAATGCATGTCGCGCAAAAGCATGCCCTCGGGCTTGAACCGAGGGTGTGCAGCGGTTTTGCGTTAACGACATGCGTCGCATGAGGCCGGTCAAATGCGACGCGCTATAGCGCGGGTCGGGCGGCACTCAGCCTGAATTCGAGGCGGAGATTTCTGATACGGCCTGCTGATGAGAGATTTCGGCCGGGTTTGGTCGGCCGGCGATCACGACATGGTGTCGAGCTTGCGCTGCATGGCGGCGATCTGCTCCTTCAGTTCCTGAAGGTCGTCGGGTTTTTCCGACGTCTCTTTCCTGGCCTGCTCCGCCGGCGCTGCGGAAGAGCTGTTCGAGCCTGCGGGTGGGAAGGGCGTGAACAGGCGCATGGCGTTCTGGAACATCTCCATATTGCGGCGCGTCTGCTCTTCCAGCGCCTTGATCGGCGTGGCGATCTTCATCATGTCCAGCGGCGACTTGCCCAACGCACCCTTCATCTGCTCGCGGAAGCGTTCCTGTTCCTTTGAGAAGGCGATCATCGACTGTTCGAGGAAGCTCGGCACAATCATCTGCATCTGGTCGCCGTAGAAGGCGATCAACTGGCGCAGGAAGGGAATCGGCAGCATGTTCTGCCCCTCCTTGTTCTCCAGTTCAAAGATGATCTGGGTCAGCACCGGATGGGTGATGTCGTCGCCGGTCTTGGCGTCCTGGACGGTGAACTCCTCGCCCTTCTTGACCATTTCGGCAAGGTCCTCGAGCGTCACATACGTGCTGGTGCCGGTGTTGTAGAGGCGGCGATTGGCATATTTCTTGATAATAATCGGTTCGTCTTTCGCGGCCATCAGCATCCTCCCGGGACACCGGCGCACTTGAGTAAGCTGCCGGTAACGATTGCGCCTTTTCAAGGATATGCGCAAAAGCGTCACAATTCCAAGCGGTTTGTGCAGTGCGGGATAAATTAATGCTGCATGGCGGCCCAAATATGCTGCGCAGCAATGCGCCAGATTGTTTCCACGATCGCGAGCAACCTGCTTGCGGCGCATGGCCGGCATGCTCATTTCCGGTTTGACTTGGATCATTGAAAGGGCAAGAAAAGCCCTGACGATACCAAAACTCGATACCTCGAAGTCTGGAGAAGAACATGTCCGCTGCCATCGTTGTCGCCAGTGCGGCGCGCACGCCCGTCGGTTCCTTCAACGGCGCCTTTGCCGCCATCCCGGCGCATGAGCTTGGTGCCGTGGTCATAAAGGAACTGCTGTCTCGCGCCGGTGTCGAGCCGACGGAGGTCGACGAGGTCATCCTCGGCCAGGTGCTGACCGCGGCTCAGGGCCAGAACCCCGCCCGCCAGGCATCTATCAATGCCGGCCTGCCAAAGGAAACCACCGCCTGGGGCCTCAATCAGGTTTGCGGCTCAGGTCTGCGCGCTATTGCTCTCGGTATGCAGCAGATCGCCGCCGGCGACGCCAAGGTGATCGTCGCCGGCGGGCAGGAATCGATGTCGCTGGCCCCGCACGCTCAACACCTGCGTGCCGGCGTCAAGATGGGCGACTACAAGATGATCGACACCATGATCAAGGACGGGCTTTGGGATGCCTTCAATGGGTATCACATGGGCAACACCGCCGAAAACGTCGCTCGCCAGTTCCAGATTACCCGCGAGGACCAGGACCGGCTCGCATTGGCCTCCCAGAACAAGGCAGAGGCCGCGCAGAAGGCCGGCAAATTCAAAGATGAGATCGTGGCTTTCACCGTCAAGGGCAAGAAGGGCGACACGACAGTCGACCAGGACGAATATATCCGCCACGGCGCCACGATCGACGCCATGACCAAGCTGAGACCGGCCTTCGACAAGGACGGCACGGTGACCGCTGCCAATGCCTCCGGCATCAATGACGGCGCCGCCGCCGTGCTGCTGATGACTGAGGCGGAAGCCGCAAAGCGCGGCATCACGCCGCTGGCGCGCATCGTGTCCTGGGCGACCGCTGGCGTCGATCCGCAGATCATGGGCACCGGGCCTATTCCCGCCTCGCGCAAGGCGCTGGCCAAGGCCGGCTGGTCGGTCGGCGATCTCGACCTGGTCGAGGCCAACGAGGCCTTCGCCGCCCAGGCCTGCGCCGTCAACAAGGACATGGGCTGGGATCCGTCCATCGTCAACGTCAACGGCGGCGCCATCGCCATCGGCCATCCGATCGGCGCCTCCGGTGCCCGCATCTTCAACACGCTGGTTTACGAGATGCGCCGCAGAAGTGCCAAGAAGGGCCTCGCCACGCTGTGCATCGGCGGCGGCATGGGCGTCGCCATGTGCGTGGAAGCACTATGAAGACAGACTACAGCGCCGGGCGTCTTTTTGGGCGCATGATCCTTTTTCGAAAATCGATTTCGATTTTCGGGGTTCATGCGCCAGCCAAGCCATGAAATAGTCGGTGGGGAACGGGTTCAATCGCCGTTAGAGCGTTCAGCGCCCGCCACTCACGAATTAAAAAGGGAGGAAACCATGACAAAGGTAGCACTCGTCACCGGCGGGTCGCGCGGTATCGGCGCTGCGATTTCGATCGGCCTGAAAAACGCCGGCTATCATGTTGCCGCGAACTACGCCGGCAATGACGAAGCGGCGCAGAAATTCAAGGCTGAGACCGGCATCCCGGTCTACAAATGGTCGGTGGCCGACTACGATGCCTGCGCCGCCGGCATCAAACAGATCGAGGCCGATCTCGGCCCGGTTTCCGTTCTGGTGAACAATGCCGGGATCACCCGCGACGCCATGTTCCACAAGATGACGCGCGAGCAATGGAAAGAGGTCGTCGACACCAATCTTTCCGGCGTCTTCAACATGACGCACCCGCTGTGGGGTGGCATGCGCGACCGCAAGTTCGGCCGCGTCATCACCATCTCCTCGATCAATGGCCAGAAGGGTCAGACCGGCCAGGTCAATTATTCGGCGTCGAAGGCCGGCGACATCGGCTTCACCAAGGCGCTCGCCCAGGAAGGGGCGCGGGCCGGCATCACCGTCAATGTCATCTGCCCCGGCTACATCGCCACCGAAATGGTCAGGGCGATGGACGAGAAGGTGCTCAACGAGCGCGTCATCCCGCAGATCCCGGTCGGCCGCCTCGGCGAGCCGGAAGAGATCGCACGCTGCGTCGTCTTCCTCGCTTCCGACGATGCCGGTTTCATCACCGGCTCGACGATCTCCGCCAATGGCGGCCAGTACATCACCTGAGGCGGCGGCCCATGGCCGGTAACTGATGTACCGGCCCCAACGCCCACGCGGCCAAGACGGAGGGCTGAGAGCCGCACAATCGCGGCTGTCAGGCAACAAGCTTCAGCCCTGGTTCGGCTGCAGGCTTGGTCTGGGCGATCGGCTCGCGCGAAGGTGCCGGCAGGCGGGCAAGCGGCGCCCGGCTGAGGCCTGATAGTTTCAAGGCGATACGACGCTTCGGGAATGGATTGAGGTTCAGCACCGAAAGCACGAGATTGCGGACGAACCGTTTCACCGCACTGCGGGTAAGCGCCATGTCGGTCATCGTGCCCGCCAGTTCAAGCACCTCTTGGGCCGCCGGGCGTCGCAGCGTTTCGTAGACGTCGAGGTCGGCTGCCGGGCGCACGCCGTTCACCACGTCGCCAAGCAACTGGCCAAGCACAACCGCGTCGATGATGCCGGTGTTCATGCCTTGCCCTCCCGCCGGGCTGTGCACGTGCGCGGCATCACCCATGAGGAACAATCGGTCCTTGCGGTACGAGCGGACCAGGCGGTGATGCACACGAAAACGCGAGCTCCACGACAGGTCGAGCACCCGGGTTCTTTTCTTGGTCGGTCCGCGGCTGTCGAACAGCGCCTGGATGTCGGCGATCTCGGGCTTTTCCGGTGCGTCATCCATTGTCGCGACGACCCGGTACGATCCGTCCGGAAGCGGCGCCACCACCACCAGCCCGGCCGGTGCAAAGAACAGCGATACTTCCGTCGGGCCAACCGGCCAGTCGAGACGAACATCGGCGAGTACGAACGAAGCGTCATAGGCCGCGCCGTCGAACTCGATGCCGGTCGACCTGCGTACCAGGCTTTGCATGCCGTCGGCACCAACGACATAGCGTGCCGATATCAGTTTCTCGCGGCCGTTCTCGACCACCGTCACGCGCGCGCCGTCAGCATCCTGAACGACCGCCTTGGCCTCGACCATGCGGTGAATCACACCGCCCAGGGCGGCGATCCTTTCAGCGAACACCTGCTCGGTCAGGTTCTGAGGCAGCATCATCAGATAAGGATGCTTCGACGGAAGCTTGCTGAAATCGAGCTTGAGCAGCGCCCGATTGCGGTCGCGGATGGCGAAATTCTGCAGCGCCAGGGCGAGTTCGCTCAGCCGCTGCGTAACGCCGAGAGGCTCCAGCGTTTCCAGCGTCTGCGCGTGGATAACGCCAGCCCGCGAGGTCTGAAGGCCCTGCGCCAGCCTATCGATCAGAACATGATCGACACCGGCCTGGCGCAGCACGATGGACAGCGCCATGCCGGTCGGGCCGGCGCCGATGATCAGGACTTCCGTTGTATGGGGCAGCATTTCTTCTCTCGATTTGCCAACAGTCGTTGACTTTCTAACCGAACCTATTGCATTTGTCAACGGGCGTTGGCATATGAATTTCATGACCGAGAATCAGCCGAAGAAACCCAGCAAGTCGGACCGCACGCGTGCCCAGATCCTCGAGGCCGCGAGGCTCCTGTTCGCCGAGCACGGCTATGACGGCGCCTCCATCCGCGACGTCGCGGCGCATGCCTCGATCGATCCGGCCATGGTGATCCGCTATTTCCGCAGCAAGGACGAGCTGTTCGCCAGGGCGGCGGTCGTCGACCTGCAATTGCCGGCACTGCGGGCGATCGACCGAAACACCATCGGTGAAACGCTGATCAGGCGTTTTCTCGAAATCTGGGAGGGCGCGGCCAGCGGTCCTGGCATGGCAATTCTGCTGCGTTCGGCGACGTCGAACGAATTCGCCGCCGAAAAGCTGCGTGACGTATTTGGCAACCAGGTCAGGCCGGTGGTTGCGACGGTCGCTGATCCCGCCGACGCGGGTCGACGTGCCGGGCTCGTTTCGAGCCAGTTGCTTGGTTTGGCGATGTGCCGATACCTGCTGCGGCTTCCGCCCGTCGTCGCCCTGTCCCACGATGAAATCATTCAGAACGTCGGCCCTACTTTGCAGCGCTATGCCGTGGGAGAGGACGTTTCTTGAACCTGCCATTCAGCATTGTTGGCCGAGACTGGTCCTCGTGCGCGACTGCGCCGACCGACGGACGTGACACCGATTTGCGCCGAAGCGGCACGCAAAGGTTAACGGCGGCCGCACGGCCTGTGCAAAACCCTGTTCACCGCCTGTGGATAATAGGTGGAAAACCTGTTCACGACACAACATATTGGGGTGAACAAAACGGGAAATATTCGCCAGCGCTGATTCGTCGCCGTTTCGTTCCGGCTTTGACCGGAAGGTTAACGGCAAAGGTCGAAAAAATCCCTCAAACCGTTAAGGCGCGTCAGGAAAGATCAATAGTTTCATAATGTTGGGTGCCGCCTGCCGGCATGCGCCGATCGTTCATCGGCAAATGTTAACGACGACGTCCGCCCTGCATGAATCGGGCCAGTTCGGCGATTCAGCATGTGGTGAGACTTGCCGGCAAAAAACCCAGATGTAGCCGTGAACAAAACCTGAATCAGCAAGAGTCAGCGATTCGTAGCTGATTCGTTCCAGACTCGTTCCAACTGTTAAATCAGGACCGGTTGACAACACCGGACGAGAGCCTTCAAGCTGCCGTCGGAACATTCCGCTTTCGCTTCGCGCCCGAAATCCCTATGTGTCGCTTGTCATACGCGCCACCGCGGGGCGCGCTCCCGACAACGCGAGGCAGAGAGCCTTATTCCCAGGTCGATGAACATCCAGCCGAAACACACTGAACCGCTGATCCTGTCGGGCCGCGACGTGACCGCCGTGCTCGGGCCGACCAACACCGGTAAGACCCATCTCGCCATCGAGCGCATGGTGGCGCATGAAAGCGGCATTATCGGCCTGCCGCTCAGGCTGCTCGCCCGCGAGGTTTATTCACGCGTCTGCGAGAAGGTCGGCGCTCACAAGGTGGCGCTCATCACCGGCGAGGAGAAGATCCAGCCCGACGGCGCCAGATATTCGGTCTGCACCGTGGAAGCCATGCCGCGCGAGACCGACGCCGCCTTCGTCGCCATCGACGAGGTCCAGTTGGCCGGCGATCTCGAGCGCGGCCACATCTTCACCGACCGCATCCTGCATCTGCGCGGCCGCCAGGAGACACTGCTGCTCGGCGCAGCCACCATGCACGGCATCCTCCAGCGTCTGCTGAAGGGCGTGTCGGTGGTGACGCGGCCACGGCTGTCGCATCTGGCCTATGCCGGCTCGAAGAAGCTTACCCGCCTGCCGCGACGCACGGCGATCGTCGCCTTTTCCGCCGATGAGGTCTATGCGATCGCCGAACTGATCCGCCGCCAGCAGGGCGGTGCGGCCGTCGTGCTCGGCGCGCTATCGCCCCGCACCCGCAACGCGCAGGTGGCGCTGTTCCAATCGGGTGATGTCGATTATCTGATCGCCACCGATGCCATCGGCATGGGCCTCAACCTCGATCTCGATCATGTCGCCTTCGCCCAGAACCGCAAGTTCGACGGCTACCAGTACCGCAATCTGACAGCGGCCGAGCTCGGCCAGATCGCCGGCCGCGCCGGCCGGCACTTGCGCGACGGAACCTTTGGCGTCACCGGCCAGGTCGATCCACTGGACGAGGAATTGGTCAAGAAGATCGAAGCGCATGATTTCGACCCGGTGAAGGTGCTGCAATGGCGTACCGCGCGTTTCGATTTCGCCAACCTCGACGCGCTGAAGCGTTCGATCGAGACCAACGCGCCGGTTGAAGGCCTGACGCGCGCGCTGCCGGCGGTGGATGCGCAGGCGCTCGAGCATTTGTCCCGCGACGAGGACATCCGGGCGCTTGCCACCGACGCCAGGCGCGTGGCGCTGTTGTGGGAGGCCTGCGCCCTTCCCGACTACAGGAAGATCGCGCCGGCTCAGCATGCCGACCTGATCGCCTCGATCTACATGGACCTTGCCAGGCATGGCCATGTCGACGAGAATTACATGGCCGAGCAGGTGCGCCGTGCCGACACCACCGAGGGCGACATCGACACGCTGTCGCACCGGATCGCCCAGATCCGCACCTGGACTTTCGTATCCAACCGGCCCGGCTGGCTGGCCGATCAGGCACACTGGCAGGAAAAGACGCGCGAAATCGAAGACAGATTGTCGGATGCGCTGCATGACCGGTTGACGAAACGCTTCGTAGACCGCAGGACTTCCGTCCTCATGCGGCGCCTTAGAGAAAATACCATGCCTGAAGCCGAAATCAGCCCAACCGGAACCGTCCTCGTCGAAGGCCATCATGTCGGCGAGTTGCAGGGGTTCCGCTTCACCGCCGACCAGAGCGCCGGCGGCGAGGACGCCAAGGCAGTGCGCACAGCAGCCCAGAAGGCGCTTGCAGCCGAATTCGAGACGCGGGCCGAACGCTTCGGCGCCTCGGCCAACGGCGACATCGCGCTCGGCTCCGACGGCACGCTGCGCTGGATCGGTGCGCCGATCGGCACGCTGGTCGCAGGCGACGAGCCGTTGAAGCCGCGTCTTGTGCTGCTGGCCGACGAGCAGCTCACCGGACCCGCCCGCGACAAGGTCGCGTCGCGCGCCGAGCGCTTCGTCAATTTCCAGATCGAGTCCCTGCTGAAACCGCTGGTCGACCTCAAAAACGCCGAGCAGATCACCGGCATCGGCCGCGGCATCGCCTTCCAGCTCGTCGAGCATTTCGGCCTCATCAACCGCCGCGACATCGCCGAGGAGATGAAGTCGCTCGACCAGGAAGGCCGCGCCGCCCTTCGCCGGCTCGGTGTGCGCTTCGGCGCCTACCACGTCTTCGTGCCCGCGCTGATCAAACCAGCCCCGGCTGGACTGGTGACGCTGTTGTGGGCGCTGAGGAACGACGGCAAGGACAAGCCCGGCTTTGGCGACGTGGTTCACGCGCTGGCCTCCGGCCGCACCTCGGTGGTCATCGATCCCACCTTCGACAAGGCCTTCTACAAACTGGCGGGCTACCGCAATCTCGGCCGTCGCGCGGTGCGCGTCGACATCCTCGAACGGCTGGCCGACCTGATCCGGCCCGCAACCAACTGGAAGCCGGGCCTCGGCCAGCGGCCCGACGGCGCCTACGACGGTCAGTCCTTCATGGTGACGCCGCCGATGATGTCGATCCTCGGCGCCACGGCCGACGACATGGAAGAGATCTTGAAAGGCCTCGGCTACCGGGCGGAGCCGAAGCCGGCGGTCGAGGTGAGGGCACGGCTCGAGGCACAGGACAATGCCGCGCGTGAAGCCGCCGCTGCCAAGCAGGCGGCGGAAGAAGCTGCGCGAGCCGAGCAGGCCAAGGCAGCGGACGCCGCGATTGCGGACACAGCCGCCGAGGCGCCGGCCGAGAGTTCGGAGCCGGCTGCCGTGGCAGAGGCCGCTGCCGAAGGTCCCGCGGAACCTGCCAGCGAAGCGGAGCCAGTCGCGGAAACTCAGCTGGAAACTCCGGCTGAGGTCACGGTAGAGGGGCTGCCTGCAGCCGAAGCCGCAGCTCGAGAGGCAGCACCCGAAACCGCCGAGGTTGAGGTCGCACCGGCGGAGCCGGCTTTCGAAGCCTCTGCCGCAACGGAAGCAGTGTCGGCCGAACCTGCCGCGGCGGCGGAAGCCGCCACCGGCGAGGCTGCTCCAGAGGCCGAGAAAGAGGCCGAAGAACCAAAACCTATCCTGTTGTGGCGCCAGGGCCGCTTCGACCAGCGTCCGCGCCACCGCCACCACGACAACAGGCCCCCTGACAGTCATAGGGACAATCGCCCGCGCAACGGGCAAGCCGCCCGCCATGGCCGTGGCGACGCACCGGCAGATGCCACCGGCGGAGAACCGGCCGGCGCTCAAGGCAGCCGGTCCCCCCATCAAGGACGCCGCGACGGCGACGGCGCCGGCAAGCCGCGCTTCGACCGCAGCAAGTTCAAGCCCAAGCCTCAGGGTGAGGCAGGGGAACGGCGCGACGGCAAGCCGCAGGGCGAGCGTCCCGATCGTCGCGAAAGCCGGCCCGACTGGAAGGGCGGCAGGCAGGACGGCAAGGGTGGCGCACCAGGTGGAAAGCCCGCGTTCCAGTCTAAGCCTCGCGAGGAGCGTCCCGTGCGCTTCGACCCGGATTCTCCCTTCGCCAAGCTCGCCGCATTGCGCGACCAGCTGAAGAAGTAAGTTCGCTCGCTCCGATG
Organism: Mesorhizobium sp.; assembly: GCA_004020645.1. Taxonomy (GTDB): domain Bacteria; phylum Pseudomonadota; class Alphaproteobacteria; order Rhizobiales; family Rhizobiaceae; genus Mesorhizobium. The sequence continues at coordinate 72,058 of SAQL01000021.1, forward strand.
GTCGCCGAAGGCCGCCAGCGCATCGACAAATGGCTGTTCTTTTCGCGTGCGGTGAAATCGCGCTCGCTGGCAGCGAAGCTGGTGGTGGCCGGACGCGTCCGCATCAATCGCGACAAAGCAGCGCAGGCCTCCGATCTGGTCCGGGCCGGCGATGTCCTGACCATCACTCTCGAGCGGCGCATCTTCGTCTGGAAGGTGCTCGGCACGGGAAGCCGGCGCGGCCCTGCCGAAGAAGCGCGCATGCTTTACGAGGATATGTCGCCGCCGCCCGCGCCGAAGGGCGAGGCCGTTGCCGATGCGATTCCCGCGCTGCACGATGCCGGCAGCGGCCGCCCGACCAAGAAGGAACGCCGGGAGACCGACCGGTTGTTCGGCGACGACTGACGCATAACCGGGTTTCGCCGCATCGCCCTTCTGGAATTCCATTCCGGAAACACCGGTATCGCGCGCAATGGCTGCCCTTGCAAGCGGCGGGCAAAGACGTTACCTCACCAAAAAAGCCTAACAAAAACGGGACGTCCCGGAGCCGACCGATGACCTATGTCGTGACCGACAATTGCATAAAATGCAAATACATGGACTGCATCGAGGTCTGTCCGGTCGACTGTTTCTACGAAGGCGAGAACATGCTCGTCATCCATCCCGACGAATGCATCGACTGCGGCGTCTGCGAACCGGAATGCCCGGCCGACGCGATCAAGCCCGACACCGAGCCGGGTCTCGACAAATGGCTGCAGATCAACACCGAATACGCTGATAAGTGGCCCAACATCACCGCCAAGAAGGAGCCTCCGGCCGACGCCAAATCCTTCGATGGCGAGGCCGGCAAGTTCGAGAAATATTTCTCTCCCGAGCCCGGCGAGGGCGACTGACAAGTCCGCCGTTTCAGCCGCGTGAAAGGCATGGTACATTAACTGCCTTGACAGGCGGCGATGGCGCATGGCCTTCGCGCGTGCAGCAAAACCTTGATTCTTCCGACTTTTTGTGCTACATCAACCAAACATGCCGGTGACACAACGTCGATTTATGGCGCAAACGCCCCAAATCACTGAAAGGTGAATTTCTCAATCCGGACCAGAGTGATCTGGGGCAGGCAGTCGCAATGATGCGGTTTGCCGGCCTCGGCTTTTCCGGTGGGTTCGTAGTTGTGCGGCTAACGATCGGTTATCCGATCGCGCGAGTTCGGCCGGCAGAATGCCGGTACCACACCAAGGAGTTCATGGCGTAATGGCAACAATCACCCCGCAGAAGAAGTCCAGCGCAGCGCGTCACGGTTTTAAGACCGGCGAGTACATCGTCTATCCGGCGCATGGCGTCGGCCAGATCGTCTCGATCGACGAGCAGGAAGTTGCGGGCCACAAGCTGGAACTGTTCGTCATCGACTTCCAGAAGGACAAGATGCGTCTGAAAGTGCCGGTTGCCAAGGCGACCTCCATCGGCATGCGCAAGCTGTCGGAAGAGGATTATGTCGATCGCGCGCTGAAGGTCGTGCAGGGCCGCGCCCGCGTCAAGCGCACCATGTGGTCGCGCCGCGCCCAGGAATATGATGCGAAGATCAATTCCGGCGACCTGATCTCGATCTCCGAAGTGGTGCGCGACCTCTACCGCGCCGACAACCAGCCGGAGCAGTCCTATTCCGAGCGCCAGCTTTATGAGGCGGCACTCGACCGCATGGCGCGCGAGATTGCGGCCGTCAACCGCATGTCGGAAACCGAAGCGGTGCGCCTCATCGAGGTGAATCTCAACAAGGGTCCGAAGCGCGGCGCCAAGGCCGACAACGAAGAAGCCGAGCAGGAAGAAGCAGCCTGAGCGCTTCTCGCCTTCGAATTGCAAAAACCCGGCCTCGCGCCGGGTTTCTCTTTTTATGCATGCCGTTATTCCAAAACCGCTGCGCAGTTTTGGGCGACATGCATTAACCTTCGCCGCCGCCTTCCTTCTCCGCTTCCTGCTTCAGCGTCGCGATGAACCGCTTGGTTCGCTGCCGCTCCGGATTGCTGAACAAAACAGCGGCGGGGCCTTTCTCGACGATGGCGCCGGCGTCGAGGAACACCACTTCCTGCGCGATCTTCGAAGCGAGGCGCAAATCATGCGTCGCCATCACCATGGTGGTGCCCTCACGAGCGAGTTGGCTGAGCACGTCGACCACCTCCTGAGCCAGTTCCGGATCGAGCGCCGAGGTCGGCTCGTCGCACAGCAGCACTTTCGGCGATGGCGCCAGCGCCCGGGCAATCGCCACGCGTTGCTGCTGGCCGCCTGACAGCGTCGCCGGCCAGGCATCGGCCTTGTGCGCCATCCCGACCTTTTCGAGCAGAGCGAGCGCCCGCTCGCGCGCTCGCACGACCGGCCATTTCAGCACCGTCACCAGCCCCTCCATGACATTTTCGATTGCCGTGCGGTGCGGAAACAGCTGGAAATTCTGGAACACCATGCCGGTCTGCAGCCGCAGGCGCTGGATGGCCCTGCCGGAAACCTTGCCGCCGGGGTGGAATTCGAGCGCATCGTCGCCGATGCGCACCGTGCCCGAAGTCGGGATCTCGAGCAGGTTGATGCAGCGCAAAAGCGTGCTTTTCCCGCCGCCCGAGGGACCGACAAGGGCGGTGACGCTGCCTTCCTCGATGGTGACCGTCACGCCCTTCAGCACAAGATTGTCGCCGAAGCGCTTCTCGATGTCTGTAAGACCGATCATGAGCGCGCCTCCAGGAAGCCGCCGTAGCGGTTGAGCCGCTTTTCCAAGCGCGTCTGCAACGCCGACAGCACCGAGCTCAGCGCCAGATACAGGGCCGCAGCCTCGACATAAAGGATCAGCGGCTCATAGGTGGTGGCGACGATGCGCTGCGCCGCCTGGAACATCTCCGGCACGGTGATGGCGGCGGCCAGCGACGTATCCTTGACCAGCGAGATGAAGGTATTGGACAGCGGCGGCACCGCGACGCGGCCGGCCTGCGGCAGTATGGTGCGCCGCATCGCCTGGCCCCAAGTCATGCCGATCGAATAGGCCGCCTCCCACTGCCCCTTCGGCACCGAGGCTATGACGGCGCGGATGATTTCCGACGTATAGGCGCCGATGTTGAGCGTGAAGCCGATCAACGCGGCTGAAAAAGCGTCGAGCAGGATGCCGACCGAGGGCAGGCCGTAGAAGATCAGGAAGAGCTGCACCAGAAGCGGCGTGCCACGGAAGATCCAGACGTAGAAGCGGACCACGGCGACCAGCGGCTTCGGGCCGAACAGCCGGACAAGCGCCGCAACCAATCCCACGAAGAGGCCGAATGCGAACGACAGCAGCGTTAGCGGCACGGTGAAGATCAGCGCGGCCCATAGCAACGTCGGCAATGAGTCCAGCATCAATTGCAGCCAGTGCGGCACGAAAACCCTCCTTGCGAGATTGCCGCCCAAAACCGGCCCGGCAGCATTGAGGCGCGACCATACGATCGTCATATCACGCGAAAAGCGGCGGCCGTCAAAGACGGCTCGCCGCGATGCTTGCCATACGGGCCGGCAACCGGCCCGCCCCGTGAAATGCGCTTACTTCGAAACGTCCTGGCCGAAATAGGTGTCGGCGATCTTCTGGTAGGTGCCGTCGGCCTTGATGTCGGCCAGTGCCTGATTGATGGCGGCGACCAGTTCCGGATCGCCCTTGCGCACGAGGACGCCGGAATAGTCGGCGTTTTCTTCCTGCGCGGCGATCTTCACATTGGCGTCTGGCTTTTGCTTCTTGAAGTCGAGGAAGGACAGGCTGTCGTTGATGGTGGCGTCGGCGCGGCCGGTGAGAAGCAGCTGGATCGATTGGTCGAAACCATCGGTGCCGACGAGCTCGGCGCCATTCGTTTCGGCGAGTTTGGCAAAATTCGAAGTCAGCGACTGCGCCGCCTTCTTGCCCTTGAGGTCGGCAAAGCTCTTGATGTCGGTATTGTCGCCGCGCACGATCAGCACCGCCTTGGAAGCGATATAGGGATCGGAGAAATCATACTTGGCCTTGCGCTCATCGGTGATACCGACCTGGTTGATGACGGCGTCATAGCGCTTGACGTCGAGGCCGGCGATCAGCCCATCCCATTTGCCTTCGAGGAATTCGGCTTTGACGCCGAGGCGCTCGGCGATCGCCTTGGCGATCTCGACATCGAAGCCGACCAATGCGCCCGAGGCATCATGATAGGTGAAGGGGGCATAGGTACCTTCCGTGCCGACCTTGAAGACACCGGCCTGCTTGATCTGCTCGAGATTGGCGCCGGCATGGCCTGATGTGATGGCCAGTACCTGCAGTGTTGCGGCGACGATAAGCGAATTGAGCCATTTCATTTTTCTGTGATCCCGTCATTGGCCGGCGTCCGGCGCATTTGTGAGCGCCGGAAACTGACAGATGCAGGCTGGCGAAATAAGGAATCAGATTTCAAAGATGAGACGCTTTCGAAATCCAATTCTCAAAACCACATCGAGTCACGCCAACGACCACGTAGCGACCGCCGCAACGAGCTTTCGGCAGTGCAATCCACGCGACATCAGCGGCGGAACCATTCACCCGCGTGGCACGTTCTTGGCTGTTGTAGGGCGCGGCGTCGCCAATTCAACCACGATGCCAGCTCAGGGTTCGAGCGATCGCACCGCAACGCCCGAAACAGGGAGCGTGGCATGATGGAGGATACGGCAGGGCGAACCATGGTCCGTGCGGCGATGAAAGCCCCCTATCTCGAGCGCGACGAAGAGCATCTTCTCGCGCTGCGTTGGAAGGAAGACAACGACCAGCAGGCGCTGCACCAAATCGCCATGGCACATATGCGTCTGGTCATTTCCATGGCCTCGAAATTCCGCCACTACGGTCTGCCGCTCGGCGATCTGGTCCAGGAAGGCCATGTCGGCCTGCTGGAGGCGGCGGCGCGTTTCGAACCGGAACGCGAGGTGCGGTTTTCGACCTACGCGACATGGTGGATTCGCGCCTCGATGCAGGACTATATCCTGCGCAACTGGTCGATCGTGCGTGGCGGCACCAGTTCGGCGCAAAAGGCGTTGTTCTTTAATTTGCGGCGCCTGCGCGCTCGCTTGGCGAACGGTGCCGAGCCGATCTCGAATACCTCGCTCTACCGCGAGGTGTCAGAGGCGCTCGGCGTCTCGGAAGCCGACGTGGCGATGATGGACTCCCGCCTTTCGGCACCGGATAGTTCGCTCAACCAGCCGCTCGCCGACGATGCCGGCGCCACCGAGCGAATGGATTTCCTGGTTTCGGACGATCCTTTGCCGGACGAGGTCGTGGGCGACACGATCGATGTCGAACGCCGTTCTGTCTGGCTGAAAACGGCGCTCGGCGCGCTCAATGCCCGCGAGCTCAGGATCATCGAGGAGCGCCGGCTGAGCGACGAGGGCGCGACACTCGAAGCCCTCGGCGAGGCGCTCGGCATCTCCAAGGAACGCGTCCGCCAGATCGAGGCACGCGCCATGGAAAAGCTCAAGGTGGCGCTGGTGAAGCAAAACCCCGAGTTTCTGGCGACCGCCGCCTGACTCTTATTTGTCGGTGATGATTTTGACCTTGTCGCCGGCCGAAACGGCTGCACCGGGCGACATCGCATTAAGCACCCTGAACAGGTCGAGCTTGCGGTCGACGCCGACCATCTGCGCGGCGAGCGAACCCATGGTCTGTCCGGGCCGCACCGTGACAACGCGGATATGCAGCGGCTTCAGCGCCGCTTTCTCGGCTGCGCTCAAGATACGGAAGGAGCCGCTGACCGAGCGCGCCACGGCATCCAGCGAGGCGCTGGCGGAAGGGGCAGCGGTCAACAGCCGGTAGACCTGGCCACCGGCGCGGATCACCGCGATGTCGAACTGCCAGCCCTCGGCGCTGGCATGCGCCGTCGCCGCCTCGTTGCCATTGATCGTTTCCTGGCGCACGCTGCTTTCGTCGAGACCGGCCACCCAACCGCTGCGGATGTAGTCGGTCAGCGAGCGGCTCTTGTCGATCGAAACGCCGTCGAAGCGGATCGCTATGTCGCCTGGCCCGGTTGCCGTCACCGCTGCGGCCGAGTTGTCGATGATGAAGCCGTCGGGCACCGAGAACGACACGCCGAGCCCTGGATGCAGGAAGGTTTCGCCACGCACATAGCCCTCCTCCGGCGTGTCGCCGTAGAGCAGGCCGTCTATGCCGGCGAGGAAGGGGTCGCGGTCGCGCGTGCCGACGCCGGGCGCGCCGAACTGGCGGGCATGACGCTGCGCCAGATCGATGCGCTGCGGCGTGTTGGGATGCGTCGCCAGGAAGTCGAGGCTGGCGTCGGTGGCGCCGCTGATCGAGCGGAAATCGGTGTAGGCCGACATCGACTGCAGGAAGCGGCCGGCGGCAAAGGGATCGAAGCCAGCCTCACCGATCGACTTGATGCCGATGCCGTCGGCCTCAAGCTCCTGATTGCGCGAGAACTGGGCAAGCCGCAGCTTGCCGCGGATCAGTGCCGCCTTGGCGGTCGGGCTGTCGCCGAGCACGTCGGAGACGACTTTGGTTGCAAACCCCTCCTCAGCCTCGAGCTGCTGGCGCTGCAAGCCGTGGTTTGCAGTGACGTGGCCCATCTCATGCGCGATGACCGCGGCGAGCTCGGCCGAATCGTTGGCCAGCGCCAACAGGCCGCGCGTGATGTAGAGATAGCCGCCCGGCAGCGCGAAAGCATTGACGTTGGGCGAATTGAGGATGGTGATGCGGTAGGTCTGGCTCGGGTTGGCCGACACCACGGTCAGGCTGCCGACGACCTTGGCGACCATGCGCTCGAGCTTGGGATCGGAATACTCGCCGCCATAGGTGGCGAGGATGCGCGGATGCTGCGCCTTCGCCATTTCGGCGAGCTTGCTGTTGGCGGCGACATTGTCGACCGTGATTGGTTTGCTGGAAGGTTGGAAGCCGGATTCCTGAAGGTCCGGAGGCGTGAACATCTGGCAGCTTGCCAGCGCCATGGCAAAGCCGGCCAGCGCGAGGAAGCGCGCCAGCGGTTTCCTTCTCACTCTGTCGGTGCCGGTCGGCAGAACAGCTTCCTTTCGGGTCTCAGCACATGGCCCTGAAAATCGGGCATCGATTTTCAGAAAGGATCATGCGCACAATCAACTGCGACAGCGTCCTTCGCGCCCACGGGCACGCATGGCACCGTAGTGGCAAATCACAACCTATGCCGGACCAGTATCGGAGGACCTAGCCACACTACTTTGACCATGGCAAGCAAGCACCACATCGCCTGAAGCCGGTTTGGCCGTAAATTATGTCCGCTTCCGGGCAACATCTCGTGATCCCGCGCCAAACGGACCTGCACCGATATAGCGCCGGAAGGCCTCCGGTCCAGCCTTGGTAAAAAAATCGGCGACAGTCCCGGTTGCGGCAACCGTGCCATTGTCCAGGAACACCATGTCCTGGCCGATGCGGTGGGCATCCTCCGGCTGATGTGTGACGAACAGCACCGTCATGCGCCGCTCCGCGTGGACGCCGGCTACCAGATCGAGCATGTCGTCGCGCAAGGCCGGTCCGAGCGAGGCGAACGGTTCGTCGAGCAAGAGCACCGGCCGGTCGCGCACCAGGACGCGGGCGAGCGCGACGCGCTGCCGCTCGCCACCGGAGAGTTCGCGCGGCAGGCGCTGTTGCTTGCCGGCAAGGCCGACGCGCTTGAGCGCCGCGGCGATTGCAGTGTGGTCGGTATCGGTCAGCCTGAGCGACGGCGAGCGGCCAAGGCCGACATTTCGTTCGACCGAAAGATGGGCAAAGAGATTGTTTTCCTGGAACACCATCGACACTGGCCGCGCCGACGGCGGTTTGGCGCCGACATCGGCGCCGCCGATCAGCACGCGGCCCGATTGCGGCGTCTCGAAGCCGGCCACCAGATTGAGCAGTGTCGATTTTCCCGAACCGCTCGGCCCCATGATGGCGGTGATCTTCGAGGCGGCGAATTCGACATCGAATAAAAACGGCGTTTCGCGATAGCTGAACGAGACCTTTTCCAGCCGCACAGCCGTACCGCTTTCCGCGCTGTTGAGCATCATGATTTTTCACCCCGCCCCAACCAGTCAGCGGCCAGGACAAGCGCAAGACAAACCAGGCCGAGCAGCAACGCCAGGCCTGCGGCGTCCATCGTGCGGTAGCTGCCCATGCGCGCCAGCAAGAGGTAAGGCAGTGTCTGCAGGGAGTCGCTGCCGAACAGGGCAATGACGCCGAGATCGCCGAGCGACAAAGCCATGGCGAACGCGAAACCGGTGGCGAGCGGCCGCCGCAGCGACGGCCAGTCGACCAGCCGGAACCGGTTCCAGCCCGAAATGCCAAGCAGCAAACAGAGCCGTTCGTGGCGTTCGCTCGCCGCATCATAGCCGGGGCGAATGGCGCGGATGGCAAACGGCATCGCCATCACCGCATTGACGGCGACGACCATGACAGGGGCGATGGCAAAGACGTCGCTGACGGTCCGCAGGAGCAGGAACCAGCCGGCGCCGATGACGATGGGCGGCACGACGAGGACGAAGCCGGCGCCGGTATCGGTGGCGTATTCGAGCAGCGTCCTGGCGCCGACGCGACGCCTCAAGGCCAGCGCCCGTCGTGCCATGACGAGCGACAGCGACAGCGCCACTGAAAGCAGCGCCGCCAGTAAGGCGAGCACGGCGCTGGTCAGCGTCGCCTGCCGCACCGCGCTCTCGCCCGCCAGCCGGCCGAGATCGGCGCCAAGGCCTGACGTTACCATGGCCGCCATCGGCCCGGCGACGAACAGCAAAGCCAGAGCGATCAATGCTGTATTCAGCACTGTCTCGGCCGTGCCGGCCGAAAGAAAGCGGCGCGGTGCCACCGGCAGGTTGGCGTCGCCTACGGTGTTGGCGCCAAGCCGCATCAATGCCAGCACCACGACGAAGGTCAGCGCGATCTGCAGCAGTGTCAGCGTAACCGCGCGGGCAGGATCGAAATCGAAACGTAGTGCCTGGTAGATGGCGACCTCCAATGTCGTCGCGCGCGGACCGCCGCCCAGTGTGAGCACGATGGTAAAGGATGTGATGCAGAGCATGAAGACAAGCCCGGCGACGCCCGGCAGCGCCGCACGCAGCGTCGGCCATTCGATCAGCCGGAAGGCAGGTCTGGCGCCCATGCCGAGCTGGCTCGCCAACCGCCACTGGTCGGCCGGCACTGTCGCCAGCGCTTCAAGGAACAGCCGCGTGGCCAGCGGCAGATTGAAGAAGACATGGGCGATGAGGATGCCGGACAGGCCGTATATGCCCGGCCAGCCCTGACCGGCAATCGCGGTGAGCACGCCGGCGAAATAGCCGGCACGGCCATAGAGAGCCAGAATGCCGAGTGCGGCGACGATGGCCGGCAGCGCAAGCGGCACGGCGAAGAGCTGCAGGATCAGGCCGCGACCAAAGAAGCGCGGATGCCGCGACAGCGCCCGCGCGACGAACAGCGCCGGCACGACGGAAAGCAGTGTCGACAGCAAAGCCTGCCACAGCGTGAAACGGGCGACGCGGAAGAGGTAGGAATCGAAGGCAGACATGGCGCCGGACGGGTCGCGGGCGCCTTCGACGATGAGCCCGGCGAACGCTCCGCCGATCAGCAGCGCAACAGCGGCAAGCGCGAGAATGCCGGCGGTGACGCGGGGATCGGCAGGGGGGCGCCGTAGAGTGATCATCTTTCAATCACAAACTACTTGCTCATCACCGACAGCCATTCGTCGACCCAGGCCTTGCGGTTGGCGGCGACCTCTTCGGGGCTGAACAGCAAAGTCTTGGTCGGCTTGACGAGCTTGTCGAAAGCCGGATTGAGCGGCTTGTCGGTCTTGCCGGCAGGGAACATCCAGTTGGTCTCGGGGATGACATCCTGAAATTTCGGTCCGGTCATGAAAGTCAGGAACTGTTTCGCCAACGGGTTCTTCGCGCCTGACGTGGTGATGCCGGCAACTTCGATCTGCAGATACGCGCCCTCCTCGAAGGACGCCGCCTGATAGCGCTCGGTGTTTTCGGCGACCATGTGATAGGCCGGCGAGGTGGTATAGGACAGCACCATCGGCGCCTCGCCCTTGGTGAACAGGCCATAGGCCTCGCTCCAGCCCGGCGTCACGGTGAGCACCTTTGCCCTGAGCTTGGCCCAGGCTTCCGGCGCCTTGTCGCCATAAACCGACTTCACCCACAACAACAAGCCGAGACCGGGCGTCGAGGTGCGCGGATCCTGGATGACGATCTTCTCATCGGCATTGCCCTCGACCAATTCCTTCAGGCTCTTCGGCGGCGTCTTCAGCTTTTCGGTGTCGTAGACGACGGCGAAATAGCCATAGTCGAACGGCACGAAAACATCGTCGCTCCAGCCGCCCGGCACATTGACGTCGATGACGGCACCATGCGGCGAAAACAGGCCGGTGGCCTTGGCTTCCGCAGTCAGGTTGGTGTCGAGGCCGAGCACGATGTCGGCCTTGGTCGCGGCCCCTTCCAGCTTGACGCGGTTGAGCAGGGCGACGCCGTCGGCGACCGCCACGAATTCGAGAGTACAGCCGCATTCGGCCTCGAAGGCCTTCTTCACCGCGGGGCCTGGACCCCAGTCGGCGGTGAAGCTCTCATAGGTGTAGACGGTGAGTTTTTCCTGCGCGGATGCCGGCCCGATGCCGGCGGGAGCGATCGCCGCAAGCAGCACTGCCGAAACAAGAGTGTATAAAAACGTGCGCATCGGCGCCTCCTTCGTTCGCGTTGAAAGGAATTGAGGCGTCGGGCTGTCCGAAGCGTCTAATCCCTCCGCCGGTACAAACCGGATCAGGTTCAGCGGGTTGGCATGGTTGCCTCTCAGCTGGTTCGCGAAGATCGCGTCCAGCACCCCGTTAGAGCGTTTCGACACATAGGCCCGGCCCAGTTGCGGCGCAAGCGGAAGTTTGCCGGGCATCCGGAACGCGGCCTTCCGTTTCGCAAGCAGGGCTGGTAAGGGCCACACATATGAGCAAATTCACCATCCTGCTTGGCGGCGATCTAATCCGCACGCCGCTGCTCGACCGCCAGGTCGAAGGCTCCCGTGTCATCGCCGCCGACGCCGGCATGAGCCATGCCCGGACGCTGAGCCTGACGCCGGAACTCTGGGTCGGCGACTTCGATTCGGTGCCGGCGGATTTGCCGGGCGAGCTGGCCGCCGTGCCCCGCCAGGTGTTTCCGGCAGAAAAGGACAAGACCGACGGCGAACTGGCTATCGCCGCCGCGCTCGAACGCGGCGCGACCAGCCTCGTGCTCGCCGGCGCGTTCGGCGGCAAGCGCACCGACCACGCCTTCCTGCACCTGGCGCTCAGTGTCCGACTGGCCGAGGCAGGGACGGAGGTGCTTTTGACCAGCGGCGCACAGGAAGGCATCCCCTTGCTTCGCGGAAAGGCCGGCTTCGACTACGCCGACGGCATGCTGTTTTCGATTCTCGGCCTCTCCGACCTTGCCGGCCTGACCGTGACCGGCGCCAAATGGCCGCTGAACCATGTCGAGGTGGCGTTCGGCTCGTCGCTGACCCTTTCCAACGAGGTCAAGGGCCGGCTGGAAATCGCGCTGGGCAGCGGCCGCGCGCTGTTGCTCGCCCACCCATTCCCCTTACCTGAAAGCTGACATGGCGCCGCCACTTCTCAATCTCGACGGCATAAAACTGACCTTCGGTGGCACGCCGCTGCTCGACGGGGCGGAACTGACGGCGTCGGCGGGCGACAAGATCGCTTTGGTCGGCCGCAACGGCTCGGGCAAGTCGACGTTGCTCAAGATCGCTGCGGGATTGATCGAGCCGCAGGACGGCGAAGTGTTCCGCCAGCCTTCGGCGACAGTGCGCTACCTGCCGCAAATGCCCGACATGGATGGTTTCGCCAGCGTCCGCGCCTATGTCGAGGCGGGGCTCGGACCCGCCGACGATCCCTACCGCGCCACCTATCTGATGGAGCATCTCGGCCTGTCCGGCGAGGAACGGCCGAACGATCTCTCCGGCGGCGAGGCGCGCCGTGCCGCCCTTGCCCGCGTCATGGCGCCGGAGCCCGACATTCTCCTCCTCGATGAGCCGACCAACCATCTCGACCTGTCGGTCATCGAATGGCTGGAGGAGGAGCTTGCCCGCACCTCTTCGGCGCTGATCGTCATCTCGCACGACCGCCGCTTCCTCGAGCGCGTGTCGCGCGCCACCGTCTGGCTCGATCGCGGCCAGACCCGAAGGCTGGACAAGGGCTTTGGCCATTTCGAGGAATGGCGCGACACGGTGCTGGAAGAGGAAGAGCGCGAGCAGCACAAGCTTGGCCGCCAGATCGTGCGCGAAGAGCACTGGTTGCGCTACGGCGTGACTGCAAGGCGCAAGCGCAACATGCGCCGGCTCGGCGAACTGCAGACCATGCGCCAGCGCTTTCGCGGTCATCGCGGCGCCGAGGGTGCGGCGACCATGGTGGCCAGCGACGCCGCCGAATCCGGCAAGCTGGTGATCGAGGCCAAGAACATCGAGAAGAGCTTTGGCGACCTCACTGTGGTCAGGGGCTTTTCGACCCGCATCCAGCGCGGCGACCGCGTCGGCCTGGTCGGACCGAACGGTGCCGGCAAGACGACACTGCTGAAGATGCTGACCGGCGAATTGAAGCCGGACTCAGGCACGGTGCGGCTCGGCACCAATCTGGAGATCGCCACGCTCGACCAGAAACGCGAGGCGGTCGATCCGCAAGAGACGCTGGCACAATACCTCACCGACGGGCGCGGCGAGAACCTCGTCATCAATGGCGAGCAGCGCCACGTCGTCTCCTATATGAAGGACTTCCTGTTCAAACCGGAACAGGCGCGCACGCCGGTGCGCGAGCTTTCGGGCGGCGAGCGGGCGCGGCTGCTGCTCGCCCGCGTGCTGGCGCGGCCGGCGAACCTGCTGGTGCTCGATGAGCCGACCAACGACCTCGACATGGAGACGCTGGAATTGCTGCAGGAACTGGTCGCCGGTTTTGCCGGTACGGTGATCCTGGTCAGCCACGACCGCGATTTCCTCGACCGCACCGTGACCAGCCTGATTGCGCCGGGCGGCGGCGGCCGCTGGATCGAATATGCCGGCGGCTATTCCGACATGCTGGCGCAGCGCGGCGGCACCAGGCTGGACGACCGCAAGGCACGGCCAAAGGCCGAGACCAGTGAAGTGGTGGCGGCAGGCAGGAGCGAAGCACCCGCGCCAAAGGGCTCGGCAAAAAAACTGTCGTTCAAGCAAAAATTCGCGCTGGAATCGCTGCCGAAGAAGATCGAGGCGGTGACCGCCTCGATATCACGGCTGGAGGACAACATCGCCGACCCGGCCAATTACGAGCGCGATCCGGCCTCGTTCCAGAAGACCATCGCCGCCCTCGACAAGGAGCGCGCCACGCTGGCAGCGCTCGAGGAGGAATGGCTGGAACTTGAAATGTTGCGCGAGGAGATGGAGGGGTAGGGACTGCATGCGTGCTTTTATGCGCCCATCCTATGCGCATGAATGGGAGCCGCTCCATGCTTCAATTGACTCCAAAAGCCCAACGAAAATCGGTCAATACTCTCCATTGACTTTAGATTGATCGAGGACCCCAAGGCGCTCGGTATTAATATATCTCGCGCCGCCGAGGAGGGTATCACCAAGGCGATTTCAGCCGAAAAAACGCGCCGGTGGCAGGAGGAAAACAGGGAGGCGATCGAAAGCTCTAACGACTATGTCAAGCGCAACGGACTGCCACTGGCCAAGTACCGGCCGTTTTGATGGCGCTTTACGATTTCTACCGGAGCTGAAGGCGACGGCTATCTGCTCGACGTTCAGGCTGATCTTCTTGAAGGTCTAAGCACAAGGATTGTCATCCCGTTGATGCCGCCCAATATGGCCCCGGTGCCGGGCCGCCAGCTTAACCCCACCTTCACGATCAACGGCAGTGACCATGTGATGGTCACTCAATTCATGTCAGCCTTGATGGCTTCTGAATTGCCTGCCGCCGAAGGAAACCTTTCCAGTCGTCACGACGACATCGTGGCCGCGCTCGACATGCTGTTCCGGGGCTTCTGAGACAAAGGGGTGCGTTGGGCCGGTGGCCTGGCCTCAACCCGCTGTCTTTGTTTGCCAGGCCTTCAGCGCCTCGTCGAATACTTTTTCGCCGGGAATGCCCTTTTCCATGGTGAGCAACGCCCGCCGTCCGGTCTTGTAGACCACCGGCACGTCGATCCAGTTCTGGCCCCTAAGCAAGGTCAGATTGGCGTCCTCGTCCGCCTTGGTGTCGTTGAGAGCGACCAGGAAGAAGCCGTCCGCGATTTTCGCCGGGATGCCGATCAGCGGGCTGCCGGCATCCTGTTCAGAGCCCTTCATGGCGACGCGCAGGATATTGTCGACGCCGCCGCCGTCGAAACCATCGGGCGTCAGGAAAATCATCTCGATGATGTGGCTGGCCGGCAGCGTTTGGTCGGTGTTGCGGCGGATGGTCATGCGCAGCTGCACGTCCTTACCCGGAATGCTCGCCTCGGCGCGGATTGCCGGCTCGGGCGGCAGATTGCCGCCGGGCGATTCCTGCACCAGCGACCAGACAATGCTGCCGGGCTCGGCCGAGCCTTGGGCGGTGCTGGTGCGCTCCTCGTAGAAGATCGCCTTCTGGCCGACCGCCAGCGCGGTTTCCGCAGGCGCGGCTGTCGGCGCGGCCGGCGCAGCACCGGGGGCCGGCGCTGCCGGGGCGGCTGCGCTATCGGTCGGCGCCGCCGGCGCCGGCGTTGCGCCATCGGCAGGCGGCGTTGTGGGGGCAGCGCCCGGCGTGGCGGGCGCAGTCGTGGCTGGCGTATCGCCGGCCGGCGCTGCAGGCGCAGGTGCGGCCGGCGGCGGCGTGGTCAGTGCTGCGACGGATTCGCCCTCTCCGATACCGCTTTGTCCTGAAGCGGGGCCGGGATCGACCTCACCGCCCTCGGGCGTCAGCCGCTGGGTGAACTTTGTGCCCTCAGCATCCGTTGGAGCCGCTGCTGCCGGAGCCCTTGCCGCGGCATCGGTAGCCGGCTCGGCCGGGGTCGGCTTCACCAACGGTTCGATGGTTGCGACCGTCGTGCTGTTGAGACCTAGCATGTTGCTGAACGCGTCCTTGTTCAGCCAGATGCCATAGCCGCCGCCAGCGACGACGAACAAAGCGACGACAGCGGCGATCAGCCCGCCATAGCTGCGCCTGCGCTCGGCAGGACGCAGACGCTGAAAGGTGTCTGGCGCCGGCTCCTCGTCGTGGGGAAAGACATCGTCTCTAAAGGTTTCGCTCTTCTCGTCCTCCGCTGGAAGATCCGTGTCCGAAGGCACCGTATCGGTGTGCTCTGGAGGAGAAGCGACGGATGGCGATTTTTGCCAATTCGGCGCGGCTTGGGCGGCAGGCGCCGGCTGCCATGCCGGCTCAGCCTTTGCCGGCTGCCATGCCGGCTCGGTCTTTGCCGGCTGCCGAACATGGCTGGGTTGGTTCTTGTTGCGGTCGATGGAGGAGAAGATGTCTTCCAGCTCCGCCAGCGGATCGGACACCGGCACACTCCTGGTATAATCCCGCTCGACGCTGGCGATGGCGTCTTCCAGGGTGCGCTTATGCTGGGCAACGACCGAAGGCGCCAGCGGCGGCGTGATCTTGGCCAGCTTGTCCGCGATCGTCGAACGGGCCTTGTCATAGACCCTCGCGCGTACCTCCGGCGACGACTCGCCGAGACCATTGAGCGTCTTTTTCAGAGCACCAACAAAATCTGCCATGCTTCAGTCGACCTGCATTTCGTTTCTGGGCCGGCCCCCGCAAATCGGCCGCGATGCCCGGAACGGCTGAGAATCTAGTCTTGAAACGGATCGGTCACAAGTATTGTGTCGTCCCGTTCAGGGCTGGTGGAGAGGAGTGCGACCGGCGCGCCGATCAGTTCCTCGATGTGACGGACATATTTGACTGCCTGGGCCGGCAGATCGTTCCAGCTTCTGGCGCCGGCGGTGGTGCCTTTCCAGCCCTCCAGCGTCTCGTAGACCGGTTCGACGCGCGCCTGCGCACCTTGGCTGGCCGGCAGATAATCGATCGCCTCGCCATCGAGGCGGTATCCTGTGCAGACCTTGATCTCGTCCAGCCCGTCGAGCACATCGAGCTTGGTCAGGGCGATGCCCTTGATACCGTTGACGGCGACGGCCTGGCGAACCAGCACGGCATCGAACCAGCCGCAGCGGCGCTTGCGGCCGGTGACGACGCCGAACTCGTGGCCGCGCGTGCCCAGGAACTCGCCGATCTCGTTCTTCTGTTCGGTCGGGAACGGACCTTCGCCGACTCGCGTCGTATAGGCCT
Organism: Mesorhizobium sp.; assembly: GCA_004020645.1. GTDB lineage: Bacteria > Pseudomonadota > Alphaproteobacteria > Rhizobiales > Rhizobiaceae > Mesorhizobium. The sequence goes on from SAQL01000021.1 coordinate 88,281, forward strand.
TGGTGATGCCGAGCACATAACCGATGGCACCCGGGCCGACACCGGATCCGGCGGCCGCTTGACCGGCGATCGTGTTCGACGAGGTGACGAATGGATAAGTGCCGTGGTCGATGTCGAGCAGCGTGCCTTGTGCGCCCTCGAACAGGATGCGTTCGCCGGCGCGGCGCTTGTCGTCGAGGATTTTCCAGACACGGTCCATATAGGGCAGGATCTCGTCGGCGACCGAAATCAGCTCACTCATGATGGCGTCATGCGTGACCTCGGCGTGGCCGAGCCCACGACGCAGCGCATTGTGATGCGTCAGCAGCCTGTCGACTTTCAAGGGCAGCGTTTCCAAATCCGCCAAGTCCATCACCCTGACCGCGCGCCGGCCCACCTTATCCTCATAGGCGGGGCCGATGCCGCGACGGGTCGTGCCAATCTTCGTTCCGGAATTGGAGGCGGCGTCTTCGCGGAATCCGTCCAGTTCCCGGTGCAAGGACAGGATAAGCGCGGTGTTTTCGGCTATTTTCAGGCGCTCCGGCGTCACCTCGACGCCTTGTGCCTTCAATTTCGCTACTTCCGCGACGAAGGCGTGCGGGTCGAACACGACGCCATTGCCGATGATGGAGAGCTTGCCTTGTCGCACCACGCCGGACGGCAGCAGCGACAGCTTGTAGACCTTGCCGTCGACGACCAGCGTATGGCCGGCATTGTGGCCGCCCTGGAAGCGCACGACGACGTCAGCGCGTTCCGACAGCCAGTCAACGATCTTGCCTTTGCCCTCGTCGCCCCATTGCGAGCCGACGACCACCACGTTGGCCATGTTTCTTTTCCCTTGAGGCGCCGCTCGGAGCGGCTTGAAATGGTTCGAAACGACAGGCTTCTATCGCATAGGCCCGAAAATCGGAATCGATTTTCGGAAAGCACGATGCGGGCATTCAAGCCTTGAGACGCGTACTTTGTCCGTCCAAGTGGACGCACGTCGCTCTATAACGTCAAGACCCGGCGAGCGCGACCATTCTTTACCGCCGAAAGCGCCCTCAGGCACAACAATTTTCGCCTTTGACATCATTTACTTGGGCGAACCACCACAATAGGTCGGCAAAGACCCTCCGCCTGCCCCTCCCCCGGCTGGAATTTCGCGATGCATCGAACCGCCTATCTGTTCCTGCTGTTCACCACCTTGCTGTGGGGCGGCAACTCCGTGGCCGGCAAGCTGGCGGTCGACCACATTTCGCCGATGACGCTGGTCTTCCTGCGCTGGGTTCTGGCCGTTCTGATCATGCTGCCGATCGGCTGGCGAACGCTGCGCGAGGATTGGCCGGTGGTGCGCCAGCATTGGTTGTTGCTTGGCGGGCTCGGCGCTTGCGGCTTCACCTTCTTCAACGCGATCTTCTACACGGCGCTCAACTACACGACGGCGATCAACGTCTCGATCGAGCAGGCGGCGATCCCGATCGTGATCATCCTCGCCAATTTCGTGCTGTTTCGCCTGCGTGTGAACCGGGTGCAGATCGCCGGCGTCGTGCTGACGATCATCGGTGTCGCCCTGACCGCCAGCCATGGCGATCTGCGCCAGCTTCTCAAGCTGGATCTCAACTTCGGCGACGCCATTATGCTGATCGCGGTGCTTTGCTACAGTTTCTACTCAGTCGGGCTGCGGCTGAAGCCGGCCATACGCTGGCAAAGCCTGATGCTGGCGCTGTCGATTGCCGCACTTGTCACCTCGCTGCCTTTCTTCCTGTGGGAAGTGTCCGCCGGCAAGGTCATCGTCCCCGATGCGCGCGGCTGGGCGATAGCATTCTACACCGCGATCGGCGCCTCAGTCGTCTCGCAGATCTTCTATATCAGGGGCAACGAACTGATCGGCGCCAACCGGGCCGGCCTGTTCATCAACCTGGTGCCGATCTTCGGCACGCTGCTATCGGTGCTGATCGTCGGTGAGACATTCCAGCTCTATCAGGGACTGGCCCTCGTGCTGGTGCTCGGCGGCATCAGCCTCGCTGAATACAGCGGAAGGAAGATGGCGATTTAGCCGGCAAATGTTCGGGATCGGATCAGAATGGTGCGATCCAGAGCCCGTCGCAGTCATTACTGTCGAAACGCCCCGTGTGCTTGTAGAGCACGCGGGGCGCGCGGGCATTTTTCAGGCGCCGCCGACATCGAAATGCAGCCGCTTGGCGGAGTCGATCGACTTGTGCGCCCGCACCTGTTCCAGCACGTTTTCCGGAAACGGCGCATCGAGATAGAGCAGCGCGATGGCATCGCCGCCAGGCCGGTTGCGGCCGAGCTGGAAGTTCGCGATGTTGACGCCGTTCTCGCCGCAGACCGTGCCGAGCAGACCGATGATGCCGGGCGCATCGGCATTCGTCGTGTAGAGCATGTGCTGGCCGACCTCGGCATCGAGGTTGATGCCCTTGATCTGGATAAATCGCGGCTTGCCGTCCGAGAAGCAGGTGCCGGCTATCGAACGCGTCTTATGCTCGGTCTTTACCGTCAGCTTGATGTAGCCGTCGAACACGCCGGATTTGTCGCGCTTGACCTCGGCGACGATGATGCCGCGCTCCTTCACCATGATCGGCGCCGACACCATGTTAACATCGGAGACCTGCGGCCGAATCAGTCCGGCAAGGGTGGCGCTGATCAGCGCGCGCGTGTTCATCGTCGCGGTCGAGCCGTCGAACAGGATCTCGACCTCCTTGATCGGATCCTCGGTGACCTGGCCGACAAAGGCGCCGAGCACTTCGGCCAGCTTGACGAAAGGTTTTAGGCGCGGCGCCTCCTCGGCGGTGATCGACGGCATGTTGATGGCGTTGGAAACGGCGCCCTTGATCAGATAATCGGCCATCTGCTCGGCGACCTGCAGGGCGACATTCTCCTGCGCCTCCATCGTCGACGCACCGAGATGCGGCGTCGCCACCACATTCTCCATGCCGAACAGCTCACTTTTTTCCGCCGGTTCAACCTCGAATACGTCGATGCCGGCGCCCGCCACCTTGCCGCTTTTCAACGCCGCGATCAGGTCGGCTTCGACGATCAGCCCGCCACGGGCGCAGTTGATGATGCGCACGCCGGTCTTCATTTTGGCGATCGCTGCGGCGTCGATGATGTTGCGCGTCTTGTCGGTCAGCGGCGTGTGCAGGGTGATGAAATCGGCGCGGGTGAACAGCTCGTCCAGTTCGACCTTCTCGACGCCGAGTTCCTCGGCACGGCTGTCCGACAGGAACGGGTCGAAGGCGATGACATGCATCTTCAGGCCGACGCCGCGCGTGGCGACGATCGAGCCGATATTGCCGCAGCCGATGATGCCCAGCGTCTTGCCGGTGATCTCGGTGCCCATGAAGCGGTTCTTTTCCCACTTGCCGGCATGGGTCGAGGCATTGGCTTCCGGTATCTGGCGGGCCAGCGCGAAGATCATGGCCACGGCATGCTCGGCGGTGGTTATCGAATTGCCGAAGGGCGTGTTCATCACGATGATGCCCCTGCGGCTCGCCGCCGGGATGTCGACATTGTCGACGCCGATGCCGGCGCGGCCGACGACCCTGAGCCTGGTGGCGGCGTTGATCAGCTTCTCGGTGACTTTGGTCGCCGAACGGATAGCGAGGCCGTCATACTGGCCGATCACTTCGAGCAGCTTTTCCTTGTCCTTGCCGAGGTCGGGCAGGTAGTCGACGTCGATGCCGCGATCCCTAAAGATCTGCACGGCAGTGGTGGAGAGTTTGTCTGAGACGAGAACGCGGGGCATTGGCTTGGTCCTTTGCGATTGGCGCCCCTCCCCCTTGAGGGGAGGGTCGGCGCGAAGCGCCGGGGTGGGGTCGTTGCGGCCGGACGCGGCCGATTCTTTCTGGATGATGGGTCATTGAGCTGGGTGGAGGCGACCCCACCCGGCCCTCCGGGTAACCTTCCCCTCGAGGGGAGGGAGTCAGGCGGCCGCCCTGAGCGACGCCTTTTGTGCGGCAAAGGCCCAGTCGAGCCACGGCAGCAGCGCTTCGAGGTCGGAGGTCTCGACCGTCGCCCCGCACCAGATGCGCAGGCCGGGCGGCGCGTCGCGATAGGCGCCGATGTCGTAGGCGACGCCTTCCTTGTCGAGCGCCGAGACAATTGCCTTGGCGAAGGCCGCCTGTCCGCCGGCGTCGAGTGCCGTGATATCCGGGTCGGTGAAGGAAAAACAGACAGACGTGTTCGACCGCGTCGCCGGGTCGGTGGCCAGATGGCCGAGCCATGCGGATTTATCGACGAAATTATCGAGAACCGCGGCATTGGCGTCGGCGCGGGCAATCAATACGTCGAGCCCGCCGATCGACTTCGCCCAACGCAGCGCGTCGAGATAATCCTCGACGCACAGCATCGACGGCGTGTTGATGGTCTCGCCCTTGAAGATGCCTTCGATGAGCTTGCCGCCCGAGGTGAGGCGGAAGATTTTCGGCAGCGGCCAGGCCGGCTTGTAGCTTTCCAGCCGCTCGACGGCGCGCGGGCTGAGGATCAGCATGCCGTGCGCACCTTCGCCGCCCAGCACCTTCTGCCAGGAGAAGGTGACGACATCGAGCTTCTCGAAATCGAGCTTTTGCGCAAAGGCCGCCGAGGTCGCGTCGCAGATGGTCAGGCCCTTGCGGCTGGCCGGGATGAAATCGCCGTTCGGCACACGCACGCCTGATGTCGTGCCGTTCCAGGTGAAGACGACATCGCGGTCGAAGTCGATTTTTGTCAGATCCGGCAGCGCGCCGTAACCGGCTTCGATCCTGCGCACGTCGGCGAGCTTCAGCTGCTTGACCACGTCGGTGACCCAGCCGGAACCGAAACTCTCCCAGGCGACCATGTCGACGCCGCGTTCGCCGAGCAGCGACCACAGCGCCATCTCGACCGCGCCGGTGTCCGACGCCGGCACGATGCCGATGCGGTAATCTGCGGGAATCTCGAGGACCTCCCGCGTCAGCTCGATCGCCTGTTCGAGCTTGGTCTTGCCGATCTTGGCGCGGTGCGAGCGTCCGAGCGCGGCATTGGCCAGCGCCTCGACCGACCAGCCGGGACGTTTTGCACAGGGACCTGAGGAAAAATTGGGATTTGCCGGACGGAGTCCGGGCTTCGTATGCGTCGTCATCGTGGTCTATCCTTCCAGATAGTGGCCCCTCGTTGGGGAGGGGTGGCCCACGGACGGCGATATGCGTTCAGGCTTCCGGCGTCAAGGGGAAAGTTTTTGTCGCTGGCAGGATACTACCGCGTCCTCACCGAAAAACAGAACGACGGACCGAAGTCCGCCGCTGGCATTTCCGAGGCTTTCGCCATGCTACCAGAGATCGTAGCGCAGCCCGACCTTGATCTGATGATTGCTGATCCCTTTGTCGATCTGGTAGGAATCCAAATCCTTTGCGATGGCATATTCGGCGTCGGGTGCGGAAAAATATTGATAGCCCAGATCAACTGAAACGTTCTTGGATACTTGGTAGGCAAGGCCGGCGTTCAGCGTATAGGCGAATGAGTATTGGGTCTTGTTGTCATTCAGGACGAAATCGTCGGCTGGGTCGGCGTTGTCGGTGAAGTAGCTCGCCGAGAGGCTGCGTTTGCTTCGGAGGATACCGATACCGGCGCCGAGATAAGGTGTGATTCCGACATATGTGCCAAGATCGACATAGCCGTTGAGCATGCCCGAGAACGCGTAGTTCTCCAGGGATGCTGAGGCCACGGTCGCCGTGGCCGGGGGCACCACGATCGCTGTATCGTCATAGTCGACGCTGATCTCGTTGCCGGGCAGATAGCCGAGATTGAGATCGGCGCGCAGATAATCGTTGAAATGGTAGCCGAAGCCGATGCTGGCGAAGATGCGATCTTCTTCTTCGTCGAAGTCCGCTGGCGCGAAGGCGAAGTCCTCATTGTCGAAGCTCTTCTTCGCCAGATAGGCGACATCGCCGCGCAAATACCATCCCGAGCCGACTTCGACCGGCACATAGTCCGGCGCCTGGTCGACATAGATCGGCGGGTCGTAGTCGGCGCCAAGCGCTTGAGACAGCGGCATTAGGGCGATTGCTGCAAGCGCCAGCGCTACGCGCGATTTGACTGTCATGATCCCTGGCTCCCGAAGGTGGCGCCATTCGCGATCGCGAGCGCCGTTTCAGGAAGCATTGTTAACCATAGTGGTTAAGTGGCGGTTAAGGATAAAAGAGCGTTAGCGAATTGATTTTGATGCGCTTTCCCGACACAAACGGAAACCGCCCGGCTTTTGCCGGGCGGTCCGCAAACCTGCTCTCGAAGCGATTACTTGGTGTAGACCGGTTCGGGTTCGTAGGCGATCGGCTCCGGCTGGACGCAGTCCGAGTTGCCGAACTGGTAACGCAGGCCGCCGCGCACTTCGTGCACATTGATGCCCTTGTCATGGCCAGGGCCGACATTGCTGGCGAAGTCGAACATCTTGCCGCCTTCGATGTGGCTGTAGCGGTAGCCGACATCGAGCTTGACCCGATCGGTCAAGCAGTAGGATGCGCCCGCCATGGCAGCATAAGCAAAACGCCAGCCTTTGCCGCCGCTATGCTCAAACGAACCGTCCTCAGTGACGTTGTGCAGCGTATCCCACTTGACCCAGGCACCGCCGATGCCGGCGCCGACATACGGCGTGATGCCGTGCCAGGTGCCGATATCGACATAGGCGTTGGCCAGAAGCAGCAGCGCCGTATAGGATGAGGTGTCGGTCGAGGTGCAGGGATCTCCGTCGAGGCAGATGCCGCTGGTCGAGCCGCGGAATTCGGATTTGCTCATCCAGTCCGCGGTCAGGTCGGTGCGGAAATGCCGGTTGATCTGGTAACCGACGCCGGCACCGGCCGAGAAGGCGCCATCCAGCTCACTGCTGTCAAAGCGGCCGGTGCCTGGATCCGGTCCGTAGGTGATGTAGTCGCCGCCGCGGAACTTCGACCAGTGATAGTCGATGTCGCCGCGAATGTACCAGCCGCCATATTCGACCGGCTGCTCGTAGACGGGCAGCGGCGGGGCCGGCTCGACCACGGGCGGCTCGACGAAGTCGGCGGCGAACACTGGTCCGGCCACGCCCGCGAGCAGCGCGGCAAAGAGGGCCATTCTTGCTGTATTGAACATGCTTGTCACCCCTGAGAACCCTCGGCACAGCGAACGCGTCCGAATCTGATTGGCTTCAGTCGTGGATAATGAATTGGAAAAGTTAAAGGGCGTTTAACCGTATCGCTTAACCATGACTCTCTAAATCTTTCAGGATTTCGCGTGATTTCCCTGGATTAATTGGAATGCAACCCAATAAAAAAGCCCGCCGAAAGGCGGGCTTTCGACTGGCAAAGCTGCAGGATCAGGCGGCGCTGCGCGTTTCCGAAATGACCTCGACGATGTCGTTGACGACGGCCTCGACCAGTTGCTGATCGTCGCCTTCCGCCATGACGCGAATAAGCGGTTCCGTGCCGGATGGCCGGATGACCAGGCGCCCGGCCTTGCCCAGCCGGTGGCGTGCATCTTCGATCGCCGCCTTGACCGGGGCTTCCTCGAGCGGCTTGCCGCCGGAAATATGGACGTTCTTCAGCAGCTGCGGCACCGGCGCAAACTTCTTCGACAGTTCGCTGACCGGCCGGTTCTGCCGCTTGATGCAGGCCAGCACCTGGAGCGCCGAGACGAGGCCGTCGCCGGTCGTGGAAAAATCGGACAGCACGATGTGCCCCGACTGTTCGCCGCCGACATTCAGGCCGTGCGCACGCATGTGCTCGACGACATAGCGGTCGCCGACCTTGGTGCGGTGCAACTGCAGGTTCATGTCGCCGAGGAAGCGTTCGAGGCCGAGATTGGACATCACCGTCGAGACGACGCCGCCGCCAGCCAGCCGTCCACTCTGATGCCAGGACTCGGCAATCAGCGCCATGATCTGGTCGCCATCGACGATCGCGCCGTTCTCGTCGACGATGACGACGCGGTCGGCGTCGCCGTCGAGCGCGATGCCGATATCGGCGCGCACTTCGTGCACCTTCTTCTGCAGGCCTGCCGGATGGGTCGAGCCGCATTCCTTGTTGATGTTGAAGCCGTTGGGCTCGACATTGATGGCGACGACCTCGGCGCCGAGTTCCCACAGCGCCTCGGGCGCCACCTTGTAGGCAGCGCCATTGGCGCAGTCGACGACGATGCGCAGGCCCGAAAGCGACATCGACCGCGGCAGCGTGCGCTTGGCGAATTCGATGTAGCGGTCATGAACGCCGTCGACGCGCTTGGCGCGGCCGAGCCCGTCCGAATCGGCGAGCGCCAGGTCGATGTCCTTGTCGAGCATCCCCTCGATGCGCTCCTCGATCTCGTCGGAAAGCTTGTAGCCATCTGGGCCGAACAGCTTGATGCCGTTGTCGTAGTAGGGATTGTGCGAGGCCGAGATCATCACGCCGATGTCGGCGCGCAACGAGCGCACCAGCATGGCGACCGCGGGCGTCGGAATCGGGCCGAGCAGGAACACGTCCATGCCGGCGGCGCACAGGCCCGACACCATCGCATTCTCGATCATGTAGCCGGAAAGCCTGGTATCCTTGCCGAGCACGACGCGGTGGCGATGGTTGCCGCGCTGGAACGAAAGGCCGGCGGCCATGCCGACCCTCATGGCGACCTCCGCCGTCATTGGAAACCTGTTGGCGCGCCCGCGAATGCCGTCCGTACCGAAATAACTTCCTGCCATGCTAGCCAGCTTCCCGATGGTTCTTTTCCGGCACGTCATGCCACAAATTGGCCCGGACCCTATCATCACAATGCACGATTATATGTCGCCAATCCTTAGAAAATTGTTGGTTTGTGTGTTTTGTGTCACGCTAATTGTTGAGTTTCCTGTTCTGGTTGCGGGCAGCAGCGTTCAGGAAACTTCAGACCGCATCCGGATTCTTTCATGTGCCAATCAGTAGGCATTGAATTCGGAACCCACACGTCGTGTTGCTCTGGACCGGGCATTCAGGTCCGCCGCACTGGCCGACCCGATCGACCCGTCATGTGCGGCAGTTCCTGACTGTGGTCCGCTCTATACAAGTTTTCCGTGCAAATGCGCCCGGGAAAATTGCCTGGCGAACCGGAGCTGGCAACGATCTCATAAAAAATAATGCACTTTCCGACGGCTTTCACGCCATTTAGCCTCTGGCGCAACCAGTCGTTGAGTGCTATCGCTAGCGCGGTACATAACGTGAACACATGAGGGAGAAGACGCATGATCATCCACCGACTTGCCACTTTGACGGGTCTTGCCGTCGTGACTTTATTCCTGGCGGCGCCCGCCAATGCGCTGACCATGGCTGAATGCAGCACCAAGTATAACGCGGCAAAGGACGCCGGAACACTTGGCGGGCAGAACTGGAACCAGTTCCGCAAGGCAGAATGCGGCACCGAGGCCGCTGCAACCGGCGCCACGCCAGCCAAAGCGGACAGCACCAGCGCTGCAACTACCGATGCGGCCGCCGCAGCGACGACCAAGGCAGCGGCAACTGTCAACGCCGGCAGCGGCCTCAGCAGAGCGGATTGCAGCGCCAAATATCAGGCGGCCAAGACCGGCAACACGCTTAACGGCATGAAGTGGAACGACTTCCGCATGAACCAGTGCGGTGGCGGTGGTTCCGACGACACCATGCCGGCAGCCGATCAGGCAAGCCTCACCAACCAGCCGGAAAAGCCGACCGTCACCGCTCCCCAGGGAGTGACGTTTCCGAAGGCGATCTCCACCAAGTATAGCAGCGAAACCCCGTCCCAGGCCCGTATGCATACTTGCCGCGACCACTACCACGCCAACAGGGAGGCCGATACGCTGGGTGGCCTCAAATGGATCCAGAAGGGCGGCGGCTTCTACAGCCTGTGCAATGCCGCGCTGAAGAGCTGATCGGCAGCAGCATCTGAAGACGAAAGGCCCGCGACCCGCAAGGTCCGCGGGCCTTTTTGTTGCGGCTGCGGACGGTCCTGCTGGCGCCGGCGAAGCCACTGGCAATCTCCCCTTTGAAGGCAGATGCCAAGTGGTGGCAAAGAGGGCAGGACAGAGCGGAAGGATCGCGGCTCCATTCCAGCTTGAGTTCCTTGCCCCCAACGAAATGGGGAGCGATGGCTCGGCGAAGCCGAGACGGAGAGGGGAACCGCGCTCTAGGAAAGCCCCTCTCTCCGGTCGCGTGAGCCTGTCCTCGGCCTTGCCAAAGGCAAGACCGGCGGCCATCTCTCCCCCGCTTCGCGGTGGGCGAGGAACCCGGTCTTAAGAGGACGGCAGGACAGCGCGCCTGTCACTCAACATTTGCCGAATCCAATCAAGTTATGGGAGCGAATGCGATGGGGTGAAAGGCTTTCGCGCCGTGATCGGCTGTTAGCAACCTCCTGAACAAAAAACGCCGCGGTTCGAGCCGCGGCGTTTTCGAAATCAATCTCCTGAGCCGGACCCTAGCTTGACGGCTGAGGCTCCATGCCGCCTTCGGGCTCCGGGCCCTTCTTGCGGCGGCTGCCGGACTTCGGCACGGCCGAGCCACGGCTCGGTGGCGTGTCGTCGCCGAGATCGCGAGCGGGCTTGTGGCCGGCGATCAACTGCTTGATCTCCTCGCCGGACAGCGTCTCGTATTCCAAAAGCCCCTGCGCCAGCGCGATCCATTCCTTCTTCTTCTTGGTCAGGATGGATTTCGCCGTCGAATAGGCCTCGTCGATCAGCCGGCGCACTTCGGCGTCGATGATCTGCGCCGTCTCTTCCGAGACGTTCTGCGTGCGCGCCACCGAATGGCCGAGGAAGACCTCTTCCTGGTTATCGCCATAGGCGACATGGCCGAGCTTGTCGGAGAAGCCCCAGCGCGTGACCATGGCGCGTGCCAGCTTGGTTGCCTGCTCGATGTCCGAGGAGGCACCCGAGGTGATGTTCTCCTTGCCGAACTTGAACTCCTCGGCGACGCGGCCACCCATCATGATGGCGAGGCGCGAGATCATGTATTTGTAGCTCATCGAATAGCGATCGCCTTCCGGCAGCTGCATGACCATGCCAAGCGCCCGGCCACGCGGGATGATGGTCGCCTTGTGCAGCGGATCGGCCGACGGCACGTTCAGCGCCAGGATGGCGTGGCCGGCCTCGTGATAGGCGGTGAGTTCCTTCTCAGCTTGGGTCATGGCCGACGAGCGGCGCTCGGCGCCCATCATGATCTTGTCCTTGGCGTCCTCGAACTCGGCCATGGTGACAAGGCGCTTGTTGCGCCGCGCCGCCATCAGGGCGGATTCGTTGACGAGGTTCATCAGGTCGGCACCGGAAAAGCCCGGCGTTCCGCGTGCGATCACCTTGAGGTCGACATTGGGCGCCAGCGGCACATTGCGCACATGCACCTTCAGGATCTTCTCGCGGCCGACGATGTCGGGGTTCGGCACCACCACCTGGCGGTCGAAACGGCCGGGCCTGAGCAGCGCCGGATCGAGCACGTCCGGCCGGTTGGTGGCGGCGATCAGGATGATGCTTTCGTTGGATTCGAAGCCGTCCATCTCGACCAGCAACTGGTTCAGCGTCTGCTCGCGTTCATCGTTGCCGCCGCCGAGGCCGGCGCCGCGATGGCGGCCGACCGCGTCGATTTCGTCGATGAAGATGATGCAGGGCGCATTCTTCTTGGCCTGGTCGAACATGTCGCGGACGCGGCTGGCGCCAACGCCGACGAACATCTCGACAAAGTCCGAGCCGGAAATGGTGAAGAACGGCACATTGGCCTCACCGGCGACCGAACGGGCAAGCAGCGTCTTGCCGGTTCCGGGAGGGCCGACGAGCAGCACGCCGCGCGGGATCTTGCCGCCAAGCCGCTGGAACTTCTGCGGATCACGTAGGAATTCGACGATCTCTTCAAGATCTTGCTTGGCTTCGTCGACGCCGGCGACGTCCTGGAAGGTGACGCGGCCATGCGCTTCGGTCAAAAGCTTGGCCTTCGACTTGCCGAAACCCATGGCGCGGCCGGAGCCGGACTGCATCTGGCGCATGAAGAATATCCAGACGCCAAGGATGAGGATCATCGGCAGCCAGGAGATGAGATAGCCGAACAGCGAATTGGAACCGTCGGATTCGGGGCGCGCGTTGATGGTGACGTTCTTGTCCTGGAGTCTCGAAACCAGCGACGGATCACCCGGTGAATAGGTCTGGAAGCCGGTAGAGGTGTCGGTATAGGTGCCCGAGATGCGGGCACCCGCTATGGTCACCGTCTTGACCCGGCCGGCCGCGACATCCTGCAGGAACTGCGAATAGGGGACATCGCTCGCTGCCCCGCGCGTCTGCGGCGTCTGGAACAGATTAAAGAGAGCGATGAGCAGGACCGCTATGATCGCCCAGAGCGCGAGATTGCGATAATTCGGATTCATCAATTGTCCCGTTGGCGTCCGCTGGCGGACACGCGTCGTGAGAGGAAACTTGGGTCTAACATAGGGATGGCGCCTTCCCTTGCCAAGCAGAACAGCATGTCGCGGTTAAGCTTTCGCCCATGATCAACCGGCAGTGTGGCCGCTGAAAGGCGGGGCAGGAAGAACCGGCGCGCCGATCAACGCGGCGACAGTTCCGGCCGGCGCCAGGTCGAAGGACGGCAGGAAGCGGGCAAAGGGCGCGACGACCGGGTATGCCGCTGTTGGTGGCAAAACCGGGCTGTCCTGCGCCGAACCAGAGCATTCGCCAAGACAATCGCCTGCGCGCCACAGCATCGGCTCGGCCGCCAGAGCCGCGCGGACAAGGCTTGGCGGCGTGCCGTCTACGGCAATTGCCAGTTTTGCGGCACGAGCCGCGCCGAGCGGCGCGATCAATAATGCACCTGGCTCGTCACCCAATTTGATCCTTCGGCGGCCGTCCCAGAGGGCATTGTCCACGGCAGGAGCAGCGGGCGGCAGATTGCGGGTTTCGCGACGCAGGAAGATGCCGGCACGCCGTGCATCGACAACCGTCCGCGACAATGTAGCGCAAAATGGCGCGGCCCTTAGCCGGTCGAGCAGCGCCTCGCTGCGAGCCTGGTCGGGCAGAAAGGCAACGCCGCCGACAGTCGCCAGGAGGATGCGCAGCGCGTAGACGGCCGCCGGTTCGTCGCCGGCCGTCGCAAAACCCGGATCGAGACGGATAAGGCCGTCGGCGGGGCTGCTGGCAAAGCCACGGATCAGCGCGGCGGCGCGGTGGCCAAGCTGTTCGCGCTCCACCGCAGCCCGCGCGGCCAGCGCCACCGCATCTTCCACGCGCTGCGCACCATTGCTGTCGGCAAGCGCTGCGCGGATTCGCGGCCGCTCGAAAGCCTCGTCTTCATTGGTCGGGTCTTCGGCCCAGCCGACATTTGCGCGCCGCAGGACTTCGCGCAGCGCCGCACGTCGTGTGCCGAGAAGCGGCCGTGCGATCCAGATCCGCCAGTCGTAAAGGGTTGCAGGCGCCATGCCGGCAAGGCCTCGCCCCTCTTCGCGTGCCCGATAGCCGCGCGCGTGCCGCATCAGCACGGTCTCGGCCTGGTCGTCGGCAGTGTGGCCGGTCAGTATCAAGCCGATACCTTCCGCCTGCGCTGCCTCGGCCAGCAGCCGGTAGCGGGCCTCTCGCGCAGCAGCCGGCAGGCCGGTCGACGGCTTGCGCCCGGACCAGACCAGGGTGCGGTGGGCAATGCCACGCCCGGCACAAAGCCTGGCCACGGCTTGCGCTTCCGCTGCCGAGCCCGGCCGCAGACCGTGATCGATCGTCACGGCCAGCAATTTCGTTGCGGGCGCGGTACGGTCGAGGTGATCTTTGAGGAGAAGGAGAAGGGCGGTCGAGTCGCTGCCGCCGGACACGGCCGCAACAGCGCCGTTGGTAAAGTCGATCTGCGAAAAACCCGAAAGGTCAGGCTCGGTTTCGAGCATCAATGCGTGTCGCCCAAAACTGGCCCCGGTTTTGGGGCAACGACATGCAAGAAAAAAACTAGCACGCCGCGAGCGCCCTTTCCTGCTTGACGCGTTCCTTGAGCGTGCCGGAAACGTTGGGATAGCGCTTGCCGATCTCGCCGAAAGTGGCGCAGGCCACGTCGCGCTGGTTCAAGCCGACCAGCGAGACACCGAGCTTCAGCAGCATGTCGGGAGCCTTCTTGGCCTTCGGATAATCCTTGCTGGCGGCGAGGAAAGTCTCGGCCGCGTCGCGGTATTTCTGCTGGCCGAGCAGCGACTCACCCAGCCAGTAATGCGCGTCCGCCGTCTTGGCGTCCTTGGGGAAGCGGGCGATGTGGTCGCGAAAACCCTGTTCGGCAGTGCTGTAGTCGCCCGACAGGATGAACTGGTAGGAGTTGCGGTAAAGCTCCTCCGGGTCGTCGGTGGCGGGCAGCGCCGCAACCACCGTATCGTCGGACTTGCCGGCCTGCGTGCCAGCGGCTTGGCCACCGGGGACGGGGGCGGTGTTCTGCGCCGGTGCATTTGCCTGCGTGTTGCCGTCGGCGTCGATCACATTGCCGTTCTTGTCGACGGTGATGGTGCCGAACGTCTTCGGCGGCGTACCCGGAATCACCGCGCCGGGTTCGCCTGTCGGCGATTCGACGATGACCTCCCCGCTCTGGTCGCCGGCTGGCGGTGTGCCCGCATTGGCCGGCGCGTGCGTCGCCGGAGCCTCGGCGACGCTGCTGTCGGTGTTGGTGGCGTCCGACTTCTTCTGCTCGGCTGGTTGCTGCGCGCCTTGCGAGCCGCCTTCCAGCTGCTGGAAGCGGAATTCGTTGTCTTCCTGCTGCTTGCGGATCTGCTCCTGCATCTGCAGCACCTGGAAGTTGAGCTCCTCAATCTTGCCGTTCATTTGCCGGAGTTGTTCCTCCAGCGCGGTAGTGCCGGTACCATCCTGTGCAAATTGAACCTGATCCGGTTTCTTTTTTTCACCGAAAATGCCCGGCTTTTCACCGAAAATGCCGAGCGTCGGCAGGCGGAAGGAAAAACCGCTTTTTTCTGCATCTTGCTCATTGCCGATTGCCGGGGCAGCGACGCTTGATACGAGCAGCAGCGCAAGCGTGCCGCTCAAGACCGATCTGAAATGCATGTGCCTCTCGCCGTGAATTGTTTGCCTGTTGCATGCCTTCCGATCGGAGTGGGACCGTCAGGCGCCTCGGCTCTTACCAGGACGCAGGACTTCGGCCAAATTTTGTTTCAAGTCCCATATCCGGCCGCCGGACATGAAAAAGGCGGCCGCGGCCGCCTTTCGCACATATGTGTTGCATTTCTGCCGATTAGGAATTGCCGATCAAGAACCGGCGCCGCTGATCGTGGTGACGGCGCGGCGGTTCTGCGACCAGCAGGAGATGTCGTCGCAAACCGCGACCGGACGCTCCTTGCCGTAGGAAATGGTCTTCAGGCGCTGGCCGGAAACGCCCCTGGCGACGAGAAAATCGCGGGTGGCGGCGGCGCGGCGGGCGCCGAGCGCCAGATTGTATTCGCGCGTGCCGCGCTCGTCGGCATGGCCTTCGATGACGATGGCATACTGCCTATACTGGTTCAGCCACTGCGCCTGGCGCGAAAGCGTCGTCTGCGCGTCGGCGCGGATCGAGGACGAATCCGTGTCGAAGAAGATGCGGTCGCCGATATTGACGGTGAAGTCCTGGGCCGATCCGGGTGATGCCGCTCCGGCGCCGCTGAGACCGAGATCGGCGGCGCTGTTCGGGGTTTTCTTCGAAGCGCAACCGGCGATAGCGAGCGACGCCACCAGCGCGATCATCACCGGGTTTCTGGTAAGTGCTGCGATACGGCCCATGCCGCCTCTCCTTCGCAATTCGAGTGATTTCGTTGATCGTCCAGTAACCACGTTTGGGTTAACCGGCGTTCAAGAAACACGGTTAAAATTTGGTTTCGGCTGCCGTCCGCAACCGTTTTGCCACAGGGCCCACCAGAGGGGGGGCCATCAGAGGGGCAACAATGCGCGCGGACCGTAGGCGAAAATGCGGCTAAAACGCGACCAAGCCGTGGAAAGGAACGAATTGAAGAGTTGAGGAATCCCGTT
Source organism: Mesorhizobium sp. (assembly GCA_004020645.1). Taxonomy (GTDB): domain Bacteria; phylum Pseudomonadota; class Alphaproteobacteria; order Rhizobiales; family Rhizobiaceae; genus Mesorhizobium. The sequence continues at coordinate 104,170 of SAQL01000021.1, forward strand.
TTCTCCATCTCTTCAATTCTTCATTTCTCCAATTCCTCACTCGAGCAGCGGCGACCAGGCCGGGTCCGACGCGAAATTCGCGGTCGGGATCGACTGTTCGTTGCGGCCGGTGAGATCGACGGAAACGAGTTTCGGCCCGCCGGCTGAATCGCGGAAGAACATCAGCACCCGGCCGTTGGGCGCCCAGGTCGGCCCCTCCTGCTGGAAACCGGTCGAAAGGATGCGCTCGCCCGAACCGTCGACGCGCATGACGCCGATCTGGAACTCGCCGGCAGTCTGCTTGGTGAAGGCGATGAGATCGCCGCGCGGCGACCAGACCGGCGTCGAATAGACGCCATCGCCGAAGGAGATGCGGGTCTGGCCCGAACCGTCGGCGCCCATCACATAGATCTGCGCGCGGCCGCCGCGGTCGGAGGTGAACACCACCTTGCTGCCATCCGGCGAATAGGACGGCGAGGTGTCGATGGCCGTCGAATTGGTGAGCCTGGTCGTCGAGCGGCTTCTCAAATCCATGGCGAAGATATTGGAATTGCCGTCGTCGCGCAGCAGGCTCATGATCACCTTCTGGCCGTCGGGCGAGAAGCGCGGCGCAAAGGTCATGCCGGGAAAGTCGCCGACCAGTTCGCGCTGTCCGGTCTCGATCTGCAGCAGATAGACCTTCGGCTGTCCGCTTTCATAGGACATGTAGGTGATTTCCTGCCGGTTTGGCGAGAAACGCGGGGTCAGCACGATCGACCTGCCATCCGACAGATAGCGGACGTTGGCGCCGTCCTGGTCCATGATGGCGAGGCGCTTCTTGCGCGCGTTCTTTGCACCCGATTCGTCGATGAAGACGACGCGCGTGTCGAAATAGCCCTTTTCGCCGGTCAGCCGCTCATAGATGGCGTCCGCGATGATATGGGCGACGCGTCTTGTATTGGCGTCGTTGGCGAAGAACTGCTCGCCGGACATCTGCTGGCCGGCAAACGTATCCCACAGCCTGTACTGGGCGCGGACCCGGCCATCGGCCTCCTTGCTGACGCTGCCGGTGACCAGCGCTTGGGCATTGATCACCTTCCAGTCCTCGAAGCGGGGCGTAGCATCCGGATTGGAGATCTTTTCGATGAAGGCGCTCTTGTCGATCGGCGCGAACAGGCCGGAGCGTTTCAGGTCTGCGCTGACGATGCCGGAAATCTCCGCGCCCAACGCATCGCCGCCTTGGAAATCGGTTATGGCGATCGGCAGCGGCTCGATATTGCCTTTGTTGACGTTGAGCTCAACGAGCGCCCGCGCCGGCAAGGTTGCGGCGGCAGTCATGCCCAGCGCCATCGCTACGATCATCAGGAGCGGCTTGAGGATGGATTTCATGTCTTCTCGCTTCTCTTCAATGAGTCTACGGGGCGCCTGGCCTATAGGCCCAGCATCTCCCTCGGATCGAACGTGACCCGAACGTCGGCCCAGATGTCTTGTTTACCTGCGGGAACCTGCAGGCCGGCCACATCGCATTTCTGAACCGCGCGCACGGCACTTTCGTCGAACGGGCGGTTGCCGCTCGACTTTTCGACAGTTGGCCGTCCGTCCAGCTTGCCGGAAGCGTCCAGGTTGAACCGGACCACGACGATGAAATTCTCCGAACCCTCGAGCCCTACCGGCAGGGTCCAGCAACCACCGAGCTGTGCCTCCAACGCGCCCTGCTCCGACCTCGAGAGCTTCTGGCCCTGATCCTTGTCCCCACCGAGCGATGCCTGCTGGGTCGAGCGCTTGGCGCCGCCGCCGGACGGCTTCCGCTTGTCGAGCAGCGCCGAAATCTCGTCGGCGTTGAACTGCTTGTCTTCAGATTTCGGCTTGGATGAGGCTTCCTTGACCGGCTTGTCGGCGTCCTTGCGCTCGGGCGCCTTGGCGCTTTCGGCCTGGGCCGGCTGGGGCTTCGGCCGCGCCTGCGGGGCGGGCGCCGAGTCCGGAAGCTGCGTCGTCTCGGTTGGCGGCTCCTGGGCAATGGCCTCGGCGACGGCATCCGGCTTGACCTCAGGCTTCGGGTCGATGGCGGCGGTCTTGTCCTGCGGCGGCGTCGGCGCCGGCTCCTTGGCCGGTGTCGGCTTCGGCTCCGCCTTCTTGACCGGCTCGGGCTTCACCTCTTCCTTCGGCTGCGGCACCGGAGCGACCTCGGTCGCCGGTATGGGCTTTGGCTCTTCCTTCGGCTTCGGCACGTCCTCGTGCTTCGGCTTTTCTTTCGGCGTCGGCGCGGGCGGCGGCGCCTCAGCCTTATCGACTGGCTGGGGCTTGGGTTCCGGCGTCGGCGGCTTGTCGGTATCGACGCTGTTTTCGCCGACCGTCTGCGCGTCGGCCACGATGTCCGGACGCTGGGTCGGCAATGGAGCCGGCTTTTCGCTCACCGCAGCCTTCTTGTCGCCTTTCTGTATCTGCGCGATCGCTTCCATCGGCACGATCTCGACTGCGACCGACTCGACTTCGGACGACGGAAGCGCAGCCGGCGCCGACAGCGTGAACAGCCCGAAGGCGATCGCCGTCGCATGCAAGATCACCGATGTGGTGAGGCCGGTCCGCATGTTCTTGTCTACTGGTCCTGTTCCTGCAGCGAGATGAGACTCATATTCTTGTAGCCAGCGGCTTGGACACGGGCCATGACCTGCAGAGCCGCTCCATAATTGGTTGCCTTGTCGGCGCGAAAGAAGATGCGCTCGTCATAGCCGGTCTTCGAGATCGCCTGCAGCTTTGCCACTAGTTCCTCGATCGGGATCTCGGTCTTCTGGATGTAAATCTGGCCGGCGGAGTTGATGGATACCTCGATCGGTTGCGTGTCAGCCGCAATCGCCTTGGCCTGTGTTTCCGGCAGGTCGACCGGCACGCCGACCGTCAGCAAAGGTGCGGCGACCATGAAGATGATCAACAGCACCAGCATCACGTCGACCATCGGCGTGACGTTGATTTCCGATATCATAGCGTGATGGCGGCCGCGCCGCCTGTGGCCGCGACCACCGCGTCCCCCGCCACCCGCGCCTACAGACATTCCCATGTTGTTCCTCAGGTCTTCTGCGCGACTTTTTCATCGATTTGGCGCGAGAGTATGGCGGAGAACTCGTCCGCGAACCCCTCCATGCGCACGGCGATCTTGCTCGCGTCCGACGACAGCTTGTTGTAGGCGATGACGGCCGGGATAGCCGCGAGCAGGCCTATTGCCGTGGCCAGCAGCGCTTCGGCAATGCCGGGTGCGACCACCGACAGGCTGGTATTCTTGGATGCGGCGATTGCCTGGAACGAGGTCATGATGCCGATCACCGTGCCGAACAGGCCGATGAAGGGCGCCGCCGAACCGGTGGTGGCGAGAAAGCCAAGCCGTCCTTCCAGTTTTTCCATTTCGCGGGTCAGCGCCAGGTCCATCGCCTTGTCGATGCGGGTCTGCAGGCCAAGCGGCGATTTCGCGCCCTTCTCGAAGCTCTTCTTCCATTCGCGCATGGCGGCGACGAAAATGGCGCCCATGCCTGACGTCTTGCGGTCGGCGAGAGTGCGGTAGAGCTCTTCCAGCGACTGCCCCGACCAGAACACCTGTTCGAAGCGATTGAGCGCGAGCCGCATGCGGCCATAGGCGACGAGCTTGTCGACGATGATCGCCCAGGTCCAGATCGAGGCGCAGAGCAGCCCGATCATGACCAGCTTGACCACCCAGCCGGCCTGCGTGAACAGCGCCCAAATCGACAAATGCGCGCCCGGTTCGGCGAGTGCGATATTTTCCATGGTTACGTCCTTAAGATTTTCCGGGCACGGCTGGCGGCTGGCCCATGGGCATCCCTTGTGGTCCGTTCGCGCAACGCTTGCGGAATAACCCCAAATGCACCGTTGGCGGCGTTTTCGGGGCAAATCTTGGTGAAAGGAAGGCGCTGGATTCTCCAATCTTCACCACCCTCTTCATGAACCGTTATGGTTAAGGATGAGTTAGGACGGACAGCGCGGCGCATTGCCGCGCCTTGGGCGAGCCGCCTGGCATGGTCGGCGGATCATCGGCGTCAAGTAACTTACCGATTTTGAACTTACCGATTTTGAACTTACCGGTTTGTCTTGGGCATGAAGGCTGCGACCCATTCCTTCGGAAAGCGCCTTGGCCGGCCGTTCTCGCCGATAATCGCCGCCTCGACCCGCGCCTCGACCAGCACCTCGCTGCCGCGCTTCAACTGCTGCGCCATGAAGATGCGGGCGCCCGAAATGTCCTCGGTGCGCGTTTCGATGGTCAGGATGTCGTCCATGCGGGCGGATCCACGGAAGTCGATCTCCATACGCCGCACCACCCAGATTATTTTTTCGCCGTGCTTGCCCTCGGCGAGTTCAGTGTGGTGGACGCCGGCAAGCCTGAGATAGTCGGAACGGCCGCGCTCGAAGAATTCGAGATAGCGCGCGTGATAGACGACGCCGGAGAAATCGGTGTCGGCATAATAGACCCGCGCCATCAGCCGGTGGCCGAATTCCGTCAGCGCGCCGGAGAGCCCGGCGCAGAGCGCCGCCGATTCACCATGATCGTCCATCGCGCTTTCCTTTTTTGGCCTGACCGGGCACCTAAAGCGCGACGCGCTTCAGGTGGTTGTTTCCGTGCGTGTTGCTGTCCCAAAACCGCTACACAGTTTTGGGCGACACGCATTAACTTGGCGCATGAACCCGATGGCACTGTTAACGGCGATGATCAAGACCTTGATGGCGGCGCTGCTTGTGTTGGCCGCCTTGGCGCTGCCGGGCCAGGCGGCGAGCTTTTCGATGAAGCGCGGCATCAACCTCGACCAATGGACGACCTGGCCGGGCGAGGACAAATGGGGCGACCGGCGGGCAATCCTGCCCTATCCGGAATGGCGCAAGTTCCTCAACGACGATGACCTTAAGGCGCTGAAGAGCGCCGGCTTCGATTTCCTGCGCATGCCGGTCGATCCGTCGCCGTTCCTGTCCGGCGAGACGCTGGCGCTGCGCGACGATCTCTATGCCAGCGTGCTGGGCTCGGTGCGCATGGTCAATCGCGCCGGACTGAAAGTGATCGTCGACATGCATCTGATCCCCAGCGGCAGCAGCCGCAAGATCGGCATGGGCGAGGTGATGGACGACCCGAAAACCTTCGAAGCCTATGTCGAGATGGTGCGCAAGATGGCGCGCACACTGGCCAATGAGGATCCGCGCCAAGTCGCTTTCGAGCCGATGAACGAGCCGGTCGTCGACTGTGACGCCGACGGCACCGGCCTCTGGCCGGAGCGCCAGCAGAGACTGTTCGCGGCGGCGCGTTCGTCGGCCACCAAGCTCACCCTGATTCTGACCGGCGCCTGCTATTCCAATGCAGCATCGCTGGCAAAGATCGATCCAAAGGCGATCCCGGACGACAACATCATCTGGACCTTTCATTCCTACGAGCCGTTCCTGCTGACCCATCAGGGCGCGACCTGGGCCGGCGATTTCATCCCTTATGTGACCGGTCTGCCCTATCCGCTAAGCGCCGTCCCGCGCGCCCAGCTCGATGCTGCGCTCGATACGATCCGCGCAAGGATCAAGGTCGAGGCGCCATGGACGCGGCAGAGCGGCCTGCTTGCCTATCTCGACGAGCAGGTCGCCGGCATCGACACGGATGAGAAGCTGCTCGAGGCGATGGATGCGCCGTTCACCAGGGTCGAAGCTTGGGCAAAGGCCAACGCCATCAACCCGGAGAACATCACGCTCGGCGAATTCGGCATGATCCGCCAGGAATACGGCAATGCCCATGTGATGCCGGCCGAATACCGCGCCGCCTATGTCAGGGACATGATCGCACGCGCGGAAGCCCACGGCTTTGCATGGTCGGCCTGGAGCTATGGCGGCGCCTTCGGCATCGTCGAGGCGTTTGATGGCGACAAGGCCGAGCCGGATGTGATGGACGCTATCAGGTCACTTCATTGAGCGGTCAGGCTGAACCCAGTTCGATCGAAAGAATCTCTGGGCGCATCCCAAAACGCACCGGCAGGATGCTGAAACCGAGCCCTCCGGAGACGATCAGGTTGCGGTTCTCCTCCACGACATGGCCATAGGCAAAACGGTTGCCGAAGCGGGATGGCACGACCGGAGAATAGCCCAACAGACGCACCTGTCCGCCATGGGTATGGCCCGAAAGAGTCAACGATATGCGTGACGGGACCTTCGGGAATATGTCGGGCTCATGTGCGAGCAGAATAACGGGAGCTGTGTCGCTTACCCTTGCCAGCGTGCCATGCAGGTCGTCCAATCCTTTGAATCCGCTGCGGCCCCAGGCTTTGCCCGGCCGCAGCGCAAGTTGGTCCGCAAGTCCGGCGACCCAGAAGTTATGCCCGTCCTTTTCCAGGCGGACGGCATCGTTTTCCAGGACCGGGATGCCGGCGCGCTCGAGCGCCCTGCGCGCCACCGTCGGCCCGAACCCGGCCTTCTGGGCGGAAAGGTCCTCCCACCAGTCGTGATTGCCGAGGATTGACCACACGCCGAGCGGCGCCTTCAGGCCGGACAAGGCCGGCGCCCATTCGGAGGAATCCACCCAGTCCGTAACCAGGCGTGTGCCGGCTGCATAGTCGCCAAGCAGGACAATCAGATCCGGCTGCAGGGTGTTCGCCCGTTCGGCAATCGACCTGATCCGCTCCGGCGTCATCCATGGCCGACTGGCATGGATATCGGCGAGAGCGACAACGCGAAGCCGTAATCCTGCAGGCCAGTTTGGCGGCGTCAATGAATAGCGCTTTACATGCGTCAGCAACATCGGCTCGAGGCCAATCGCATAAGCACTGAGCGACACGGCCGATAAAAAGGAACCGCCGATGAGGCGCAGGAAGCCGCGTCTGGTGATCATCGCTCAGCTCCGTCGTTCGTGGGATGGTCCCACAGCGCGAAGCGTTAGAGCCCGAAAATGCGCCGGCAAGCTGACCAGGATTAGGAGATTTTGCGCAGGAGTGAAGCCGCAAGGCGGCTCGTCACAATTCTTCCTGGAACAGGCTGATCTGCTGCTGCGCCAGGTCCTTCGGCGCATCGAGGCCGAGATGCCGCCAGGCATTGGCGGTCAGCACGCGGCCGCGCGGCGTGCGCTGAACAAAACCCTGCTGGATCAGATAGGGCTCGATGATGTCCTCGATGGCGTCGCGCGGCTCGGAAAGCCCTGCCGCAATGGTCTCGATGCCGACCGGCCCGCCGCCAAAATTCCGCGCGATCATCGAGAGATAGCGGCGATCGAGCGCGTCGAGGCCGAGCGCATCGACCTCGAGCCGCGTCAACGCCTCGTCGGCGATCTGGCGGTCGACATGACCGTCGCCGGCGACGGAGGCAAAATCGCGCACGCGGCGCAACAGCCGGCCGGCGATGCGCGGCGTGCCGCGCGCGCGCCGTGCGATCTCCAGGGCGCCATCGTCGCCGAGCGGCATCGCAAGGATGCGGGCGCCGCGCCGCACGATCTGCTCCAGTTCCTCGACCGAGTAGAAATTGAGGCGGACCGGAATGCCGAAGCGATCGCGCAGCGGATTGGTCAAAAGGCCAAGCCGGGTGGTTGCGGCGACCAGGGTGAAACGGGCTAGGTCGATCTTGACCGAGCGCGCCGCCGGCCCTTCGCCGATGATCAGGTCGAGCTGGAAATCCTCCATCGCCGGATAAAGGATTTCCTCGACCGCCGGGTTGAGCCGGTGGATCTCGTCGATGAACAGCACGTCGCGATCTTCGAGATTGGTGAGCAATGCTGCGAGATCGCCGGCCTTGGCGATGACCGGGCCGGAGGTCGAGCGGAAATTGACGCCGAGCTCGCGCGCCATGATCTGCGCCAGCGTCGTCTTGCCGAGACCGGGCGGGCCGACGAACAGTACGTGGTCGAGCGCCTCGCTGCGGCCCTTGGCGGCCTCGATGAACACTTTGAGGTTGGCCCGCACCGCCGCCTGGCCGACGAAGTCGCCGAGCGTCTGCGGCCGCAAGGTCTGCTCGGCGTCCTCGCCGCGCTTGTCGGGAGCAATGAGGCGTGGCGAAAGGCTCATGCCGCCTTCCTTGCACAGGGCAGGGAGCGGGACAAGCGAAGACTCACCGCGCCAGTTCCTTCAGCCCGAGGCGGATCAGCTTCGATGCATCCGCATTCTCGCCGGCGCTTTTCAGCGCCGCTGCCACCGCATTGGCGGCGATATCGCGCGAATAGCCGAGATTGACCAGCGCCGAGACGGCGTCGGTGATCGGCGCCGGTGCGACGCCTTCGCCGAGTTCCTGCTTCAGGCCGATAGTGCCGGAGGCAGTGCCCGCATAGGCTGGCGCCTTGTTCTTCAGTTCGGTGACGATGCGCTCGGCCACCTTCTTGCCGACGCCCGGCGCGCGGCTGACCATGGCAATATCACGCAGCGCGATGGCATTGGCGAGATCGGCTGGCGCCAGCGTCGATAGAATTGCCAGCGCCACCTTGGCTCCGACGCCCTGCACATTGCTCATCAGCAGCCGGAACCATTCGCGCTCCAGCACGGACTGGAAACCGTAGAGCCGCAGCATATCCTCGCGCACATAGGTCTCGATGAACAGCACCACCGCCTCGCCGGGTGCCGGCAGAGCGGCCAGCGTGCGCGCCGAGCAGTGGGCGACATAGCCGACGCCGTGCACGTCAATGATGCAGAAATCCTCGTCGATCTCGTCCAGCGTGCCTTTGAGCTTGCCGATCATGTGTGGTCCCTCATGCCAGCGCCGCCATCCTATAGGCAACGCTCTGCCGGTGATGCGCATGGCAAATGGCAATGGCCAGCGCGTCGGCGGCATCGTCGGTGTCGAACGTCGCCTTCGGCATCAGCACCTTGACCATCATGTGGATCTGTTTCTTGTCGCCATGGCCAACGCCGATCACCGCCTTTTTGACGGCGTTGGGCGCATATTCGGCAACGACCAGACCTGCCAGCGCCGGCACCAGCATGGCGATGCCGCGCGCCTGGCCAAGCTTCAGCGTCGCCGCCGCATCCTTGTTGACGAAGGTCTGCTCGACCGCCGCCTCGTGCGGCATGGCGGTATGCAGGATCTCGGCGAGCCCATCATGCAACTGGCAAAGCCGCGTCGCCAGCGCCGCCTTGTCGTCGGAACGCACGGTGCCGGAGGCGACGAAGCGCAGCGAGTTGCCGAGGCTTTCGACGATGCCCCAGCCGGTGCGCCTCAGCCCCGGATCGATGCCGATGATGCGAATCGTTTCCCCCATCCGCCAAGTCTACCCTTGGCGGACAGCGATGCCAGCAAATTGTGAACAAACCAGAAACAGGTTCCGCTGCGTCCCGAGCAGCCTGTCAGCCGCGGGCAAAAGCCGTGTTCAGCAACGAGATCTGATCGGAAACGGGATTGACGCGGCGACTGGATGGCGACACGTCGGCCACGGCGCCGCCGTAGATTTCCTCGTCCATGCGACGTACCAGCGCCTGCAGGCGCAGCGAGCGGTCGACGAGGTCAAGAAAATCCTTGGGCAGTTCGACCCAGCCTGCGGCATCATCGTTGGCGGAAGCGGTGTCAAGACGCACCTTGGATTTTTCGGAAGCAACCTGATCGCGGGTCATTTCGCCGGAATTCGCCGCGCGCTGCAAAAGCAGCCAGGAGGCGACCTGCATCAGCCTCGTGGTCAGTCGCATCGATTCGGCCGCATAGAGCGTCGCCGCCAGCCTGGACAGTTTCTTCGCCTCGGCCCGGCCCTTGCCGTCCAGATATTCGGCCGCCTGCTCGACCAGGCCCATGCCTTCCTGGTAGAGCGGCTTGAAGGATTGGGAGAAAACCCGGCGCTCCGCCAGCTTGATGGTTTTCGCGCTTCCCTTCGAAGAGTCGTTCATCGATACGCCCTGCACTTGCCCTACAGCCGGCCGAATCGGCGTTATCGCCGTCACGCCCTGCACCCTATATGATCGAGGCTTGAAAATGCGCTTCGCCGCCGGCGAAGGCAAGCACATGTTTAACAATCGGTTAATGGCGGCGCAGACGTTGGCAATCCGGATCGCGGACAAAAAAAGAGCCGCGGATAAGGCGGCTCTCAGGAGTTTAACAGGGAGGCGTCAAACAAAGTGGCTCCAACCACTCGGTAAGAATCCAGATCACTGGATGCACATAGTAAACGCCTGTAAAGCTTAATGAAGCCTTAACGGCGCGGATATTTTTTTTTGAACAAGCGTCGCCCGTCTGTGCCGTATCAGCACATGCTCAGGCCTTTTGGACCTCAGGAAGCCGCTCGGCTTTCCACACCACCGGCAGCGCGATATAGGCGAACAGCAGCAATCCCGCGTAAAACCCCATCGAGGATATTGCCACCAGCGGCTCGATCGCCGGGTTGCCGGCAAGCATGATGTAAAGGCCGATCAACAGGCCGATGCCACTGATTGCCGTCAACCAGAAATGGACCGTGGCGAGCGTCTTTTGCCCGATTGCCGGAAACAAATGGTAGAAGAAGGCAAACACCGCCGACATCAGCCATCCGGCCACCATGATGTGGGCGTGGGTCGGCATCTGCGCATGATCTTTGCTGATCGCCATCTGAAGGCCGAGCGCCATCCCGAACAGTGCGTAGACGACGGCCAGCGTGAAGAAATTTCGTGCTACCTTTTGCATAGTATCCCCCGATTTGCCTTTTCCCGTCATGGGAATGGGTTGAGTTCAGGCGGTCGCCCCGCCGCCGGGTCCCGGCATCGGCTCATTTGCATCGGCAATGTTTCTGGACGTTGCCGCATGGCGCCGACCCTTCCCAGCGTTGTCAGAATAGCAGGAAACAGCACGACGCGCTGGCGCAATTGTTGAACGATCCCGTTACATAGGACGTCGAAACAAAGCTGCCTCCCGCGCGACATCGTTCCGAAACAGGCGCCGCGCTAAACGCCCTCTCCTCGCAGCGAGATGGAGCAAATATGCGCCGCTCGCAGTCGTCAAATATCCAAGGAGGGGAACCATGGATTGGTACTCGATCATCAAATTTCTGCACGTCCTCTCGGCGATCCTCTGGGTCGGCGGCGGCTTCACGCTGATGGTGCTTGCGGTGCGCGCCGACCGCGCCGGGAACATCGAAGGCATGCTGCAGGCCATGCGCGCCACTGGCGAGCTGGGCAACAGGTTCTTCGCGCCGATGTCGATGCTGACGCTCGTCTTCGGCCTCGTCATGTGCGGGTTCTGGGTCGGCTTCTCCGACCTGTGGATCGTGATCGGCCTTGCCGGCTACGCGACGACTTTCTGCATCGGCATGTTCATCTTCAAGCCGACCGCCGACCGCATGGCGGGGATGATCGCCAAGGACGGCGTCACGCCGGCGGCCCTCGCCCAGGGCCAGCGCATCCTCAACGCTGCACGCATCGACTATTCGGTGATGCTGGTGATCATCGCCGACATGGTGCTGAAGCCGACGCTGAACGATGTCACCATCCTGGGCTGCATGGCGCTGGTCCTGACCACCGGAATTGCTCTCGCCCTCGGCGGAACGCGTCGGTTGGTGCCGAGCGCCGCCTAAAATCGGCCGTGACGCTGCTGGCGGCTCGGCTGCCGGCAGCTTCCATGGCTGCCGATCTAGAGAAGGCCGGCAATCCCGTCCCACAGAAGCTTGACCGCGACGACCGCGACGGTTGCGTAGGTGAAGGGGTAGAACAGTTCCGCCCGCATCCGCCGGACCAGCCAGGCGCCGGCGATGGTCGAAAGCGGCGCCAGCGGCACCAGAACCGCCGACGCGGTCAGGTTGGTGGTGTCGAACTGTCCCAGCGCAAAATAGGGGATGAGCTTCAATGCGTTGGTGGCGGCAAAGAAGATTGCGGCGGTGCCCGACAGCACTTTCGGATCGAGCCGGATCGGCAGCGCATAGACCTGAAAGGGCGGGCCGCCGACATGGGCGACGAAGCTGGTGAAACCGGCGACCGTCCCCCAGAAGGCGGCAGCCGCGCGGTTGGGCTCGGCCGAGTGACCCGCACCGTGTCGCATCTGTAGAAAGACCCAGCGAAGCACGAAGATCATGGCCACCGCGCCGACAATCAGCCGCACCATTTCCGCTGTCACCAACGCCGCGGTCAGCCAGCCGAGGCCGATGCCGATCACCGCCCCCGGCATCATGTCCGTAAGCATCTTGCGGTCGTAGACACCCCACCATGTCCACACCGAGACGATGTCCATCAGGCACAGTATAGGGAGCAGGATGGCGGCGGCCTGCACCGGCGGCATGGCCAGCGCCATCAGCGGCACGCCGACGAAGCCGACCGCACCGCCAAAGCCGCCCTTGGACAGACCAACCAGGATGACGGCTGGAATGGCGGCGGCATAGAACCAGGGATCGAGCAGAAGACCTGACATCGGCGGGGAGCAGTTGGAGGGAAAGCGTGTAGACGCTGGAATAGCCGATAAACCTTCGCGCCGCGACTGCAAATGTGCACGCGATGCGATGCGTCGTGAGTGCTGACGCCTGTTACGGTTTTGAGATGGCGGTTGCGGCGAGCGGCGGTGGGCGCCTGCGGATCGGCTGCGCCTTGATGATGGCTGTGCTGGTTTCTGCCTTATCGGCGATACGGTCGAGAAGCTTATCGAGATCGCCGATCGAGCGAACGAACAGCCGGGCAACAAAGCAGTCGTCGCCCGTCACCTTGTCGCATTCGCCAAACTCCGGAGTCTCCTCAATCAGCTTCTGCACAATATGCAGCTTGCCCGGCAAGGGCCGGATGCGAACGATCGCCTGCAAGGTGTAGCCGAGCGCTTGCGGGTCGATCTCGATGGTGAAGGCCCGGATGACGCCGCGATCCTCAAGACGTCGAAGCCGCTCCGAAACGCTTGGCGATGACAACCCGACCTGCTGGGCCAGTTCCTTCAACGAGGTTCGCGAATCCTTGATCAGGATTTCGAGAAGACGTCGGTCCAGATCGTCCAGCATTTAACATTCCCAAGGAGAAGGCCGTCGTCACCTTATTTAATTAGGCACGACTGGCATATCACCTCGCGCGAATTATAGAAAGCGCTGATGCGGCATGGGATTATCAACCATCAGCGTTTCGAGAGGCAATCTTCATGGACAGCACGGTGCGTGGCACGGTCGAAATGACGGCCGCAATGGTGATCCTCGGCACAATCGGATGGTTCGTCGTCATGTCGGGCGAGCCCATCATGGACGTCGTCTTCTGGCGCTGCGCCTTCGGCGCGATAACGCTGCTGATCATCTGCGCTGCCCTGGGGCTGCTGCGCGGCAGGCTGTCGCTGCGCATCGTGGGGATCGCTGCTCTCGGTGGCACGGCCATCGTCATCAACTGGTTGCTGCTGTTCAGCTCGTTTTCCCGCGCCTCGATCTCGATCGCCACGGCAGTCTACAACACGCAGCCCTTCATGCTGGTCGGCTTTGGCGCCCTCTTCTTCTCAGAGCGGCTGACCATGACAAAGCTGGCCTGGCTTGGCATCGCCTTCGCGGGCATGCTGCTGATCGTGCAAGGCTCGCCTGATGTGGGTCCAGATGCAGGCCCCAATACAGGCCCCAATACAGGCATAGGCAATGTCGGTACGGATTATTTTATCGGTATCGCGATGGCGCTGGGTGCGGCTTTCTTCTGGGCCGTCGCCGCCATCGTCACCAAGAAGCTCAAAGGCACGCCACCACACCTGATCGCCCTGATCCAGGTCTGCGTCGGCGTCGTCATGCTGGCACCCTTCGCCAACCTTTCCCACCTTCCCGCCGATGCGTGGAGCTGGAGCATGCTGGCGACGCTTGGCGTCGTCCATACCGGTCTGATGTACATCCTGATGTACGGCGCCATTCAGAAACTGCCGACGCATCTGCAGGGGTCGCTGTCCTTCATCTACCCTGTGGTCGCGATCTTGGTCGATGTCGTCGCCTTCGGCCACCGGCTGCATCCGGCGCAGATCGTCGGCGCCGCCGCCATCCTGGTCGCCGCCGCCGGCATGAATCTCGGCTGGACACTGTGGAAATCGAAGACACCAGCCGAGAGCACCCAGGCAATCAAGTGAAGCAGGAACGTCGCCGGACGACAACCATGTGCCAATGATCCTGGTCCGCCCGCCTGTTCAAGGCCGGCACTTTGCTCTATGCCGCAATGCAACCATCTTCGCCCGGCATAGGCGAAAACCGGGATCGAAAACCAATGAATGACGCAAAGCCTCCAAATCGCTGCCGCATCGTGCTGATCGCGCCACCGGGCGTGCCGGCTGAGCGCATCGGCGCGGCGTTCGAGGGCGGCGACGTCGCCTCGCTCATCCTGCCCGAAAACGGCATGGACGAGGCCTCCTTCCAGGCGTTCGCCGAACAGATCGTGCCGGTGGCGCAAGCGGCAGGCGTTGCCGTCGTGATTGCCGGCGACACCCGCATCGCCGGCCGCGTCCAGGCCGATGGCATCCATGTCGAAGTCGGCAAGGCCGAACTCGCCGAGACGATCGAACGTTTTCAGGCAAAAATGATGGTCGGCACCGGCGGCGCCAAGACCCGCGACGATGCGCTGGAACTCGGCGAGCTCAGGCCCGACTACATCTTCTTCGGCCGCTTCGGCTACGACAACAAGCCGGAGCCGCACCCACGCAACCTGTCGCTGGGGCAATGGTGGGCGGATGTGATCCAGATTCCCTGCATCGTCATGGCCGGGTCCGACATCGCTTCGGTGGAAGCGGTGGCTGCCACCGGCGCCGAATTCGTGGCGCTGTCCAGCGCCGTCTTTGCCGACGGCGTCGACCCAAAGATGGCAGTCGCCAGCGCCAATGCGCTACTCGACGACACCGCGCCGCGCTTCGAGGACTGACGTGCCTGCGCGAATAATCCTTTTCAGTGCTGTCCTTGCGGTGCTCACGGTGCGGGCCGCCGTGGCGGAAACCGTCCCGTTGCCGCAAGCCAAGCCGGACATTGGTGCAAAGACGGACAAGCCGATCGTCACGCCGCTGCCGCAGCCCGCCACCACGGCCCCGCTGCCGTCCGCCGACGCCATCAATCCCGACCGCTTCGGTGCAAAGCCGTCGGATTCTGCCTATGGCGCCTTCCAGCGCGGCCTTTACAAGACGGCCTACAACCTCGCCTTGGTCCGCGCCCAGAACGGCGATCCGGCGGCGCAGACATTGGTCGCCGAGATATTGTCGCGCGGTCTTGGCGTGCCGGTCGACGCGGCGGAGGCGGCAAAGTGGTACGCGCTTGCCGCCGAGCAGGGCATACCGGAATCGCAGTTCCAGTACGCGCTGATGCTGCTCGATGGCCGCTACGTCAAGAAGGACGAAAAGGGGGCCTACGCGCTGATGCAGGCCGCCGCCGAGGCCGGAAACCGTCTGGCGCAGTTCAATTTCGCGCAGCTGCTGGTCCAGCAGGACCCCGGCGATGCCGGCATCGCAAAGGCCGTGTCCTACTATCAGCGCGCCGCCGGCACCGGCCTTGCCGACGCGCAATATGCGATGGCGCAGGTCTATGCCAATGGCGTCGGCGGCAAGCCGCGCGACGATGTCCAGGCCCGAGGCCTGCTGGCGCAGGCAGCACGGCAGAACTACGATACGGCACAGATCGATCTCGCCGCCTGGATGATCGAGGGACGTGGTGGCGCCCGTGACCTGAAGTCTGCGTTCGGCTGGATGAAACAGGCCGCCGAAGGCGGCAATGTCGCCGCCCAGAACCGCCTCGCCAAGCTTTACATGGGCGGCATCGGCACCGATCCGGATCCGATCCTTGCCGGCGCTTGGTACGTCGTCGCCCGTCGCGCCGGGCTCATCGATCCGCAGATGGACGATTTTCTTCAAGGCTTGACCGACGACCAGACGAAGCAGGCGCTGCAGAAGGCCAACCGCCTGCCCTGAGATGCCGCAGATTGTCGGCATCTGGCGGCAGCGCAGATAGGCATCTTGCCTGGGAACTGCGGCCGCCACGGCTCAGGCCTCTCTTGCCTCGCTCCCTTGCCTCTTCCGGCAATTTGTGGTCTTGGAGGCCGAAATCGCCCATTGGGCGAAAATCTCATTCCGGATCACATCATTATGGCCAAGATCAATGGCAACGAACTCCGTCCCGGCAACGTCATCGAGCACGATGGCGGCCTTTGGGTGGCGGTCAGAACCAACGCTGTCAAACCAGGCAAGGGCGGCGCCTATAACCAGGTCGAGCTGAAGAACCTGATCAACGGCACCAAGCTCAATGAGCGTTTCCGCTCCGCCGAAACCGTTGAACAGATCCGGCTGGAGATGAAGGATTTCTCCTTCCTTTACGAGCAGGGCGAAGCGCTGGTGTTCATGGACACCGAAAGCTACGAGCAGCTTGAATTGCAAAAGGATTTCGTCGGCGATCGCGCTGCCTTCCTGCAGGACGGCATGATGGTGACGGTCCAGCTCTATGATGAAAGGCCGATCGGCATTTCGCTGCCTGACCAGGTGACGCTGACCATCACCGAGGCCGATCCGGTGGTGAAGGGCCAGACGGCCGCCTCATCCTATAAGCCGGCGATGCTGGAAAACGGCATCCGCGTGCTGGTGCCGCCGTTCATCGGTTCGGGCGAGCGCATCATCGTCGACACCAACGAAATCACTTACGTGCGCCGCGCCGACTAAGGCATGATCCCAAAAAGTTGCAGACTTTTTGGATAAGATCATGCCTCAAAGCAAATAGGCCCGGCAGCAGGAAGAAGCGCAGCAGGAAGAAGTACTATGGCGCGTTCCGCAATCCTCAATGTAATGGTCCAGGCCGCCATGAAGGCCGGCCGCTCGCTGTCGCGCGATTTCGGCGAAGTACAGAACCTGCAGGTCTCGATGAAGGGGCCGGGCGATTATGTTAGCCAAGCCGACCGCAAGGCAGAAGAAATACTCTTCACCGAGCTCACGAAGGCGCGGCCGGGCTACGCCTTCCTGATGGAGGAGCGCGGCCTGATCGAAGGCGAAGACGGCCAGCACCGCTGGATCGTCGACCCGCTCGACGGCACCACCAATTTCCTGCACGGCATTCCGCTCTTCGCCATCTCGATCGCGCTGGAGCGCCAGGGCCAGATCGTCGCCGGCGTCGTCTACAATCCGGCGATGGACGAACTCTACACCGCCGAGCGCGGCGGCGGCGCCTTCATGAACGACCGCCGGCTGCGGGTCGCCGGCCGCACCAAGCTGATCGACACGGTGATCGGCTGCGGCGTGCCGCATCTCGGGCGCGGCCAGCATGGCAATTTCCTGGTCGAGCTGCGCAACGTGATGGCCGAAGTCTCGGGCGTGCGCCGCCTCGGCTCCGCCTCGCTCGATCTCGCCTACGTCGCTGCCGGCCGCATGGACGGGTTCTGGGAAACCGGCCTGTCGGCCTGGGACGTCGCCGCCGGCATCCTGCTGATCCGCGAGGCGGGCGGCTTCATCTCCGACTTCGCCGGCGGGCAGAACATGCTGGATGGCGGCTCGATCGTCGTCGGCAACGAGATCATCCAGCGTGCGCTGTTGAAGACCGTCAGGAAGCCGGTGGCGCCGCGCTAGGCTCTAGCGGACTTGGCGCGCTGAACCGCCGCAGTCGCAAAACCGCAACCAAAGCTTGAAATATTGTCCGGCATCCGCCCAGATAAGGGATGCAGGATCATTCATGACGCACATCGGCCCAAAGTCCCACATCGAGATATCCCGGATCGAAATCCCCTTCATGGGACGCTGGCACTATTCGCGCGCCGAAATGATCGCCGACGGCATCGTCCATGCGGTGGGCATCGTGCTCGCCATTGCCGCTGGCTCGACGCTGCTGGCGCTGGCTGCCTTCCATGCCGGTCCGGGCGAATATATCGCCGCCGCTTTCTACGTGGTTTCGCTGCTCGCCGTGCTGTCGGTGTCGCTGGCCTACAATCTTTGGCCGGTGTCGCCGGCCAAGTGGATATTGCGGCGCTTCGACCATGCCGCGATCTATCTGCTGATCGCCGCGACCTACACACCTTTCCTCGCCCAGCTCGACGGCTCGCCGCTGGCCGTCTCGATGATCGTCCTGGTCTGGGTCGCTGCAGCGATCGGCATCGCCATCAAAGTGCTTCTTCCCGGCCGCTTCGACCGGCTGGCGGTCGTCTTCTATCTCGCCATCGGCTGGAGCGGCATCGTTCTTGTCGAGCCGCTCGTCCAGACATTGCCGACGACATCGATCGCGCTGATCGTTGCCGGCGGCATCGTCTATTCCTGCGGCGTCATCTTCTTCGCCTGGAAAGGCCTGCGCTTCCACAATGCGCTGTGGCACGGCTTTGTCGTCACCGGCGCCGGCCTGCATTTGGCCGCCATGGTTGACTGCCTGGTCATCAACCGGCTCTGACGCCAATGGTCCGCTTGGCAATATTGCCATGCGCCATTCAATTTGGTCACAATTGCGTTTAGAGTCGCCGTCAAACGTGAATTGGCGGCGGCGGCATCGGAAACGGGGCACGGATGGCTTTACTCAAATCCTTCGGCATGGGCAGGCGCTCCGACGTGCTGATGTACGATCCGCACAAATTGTCGAGCCCGCAGGTCTTTCTCCTGACCATGGTCATCTTCCTGATGATCGTCGCCTTCATCGCCGCCATCCTCACCCGTCAGATCTCAAGCGCCTTTGCCACAAATCCCGGTCTCAACGGCCTGATCATCGGCGTGCTTGTGGTCGGCATCCTGCTGGCCTTCGTGCAGGTCGGCCGGCTGTTTCGCGAAGTGCGCTGGGTCAACTCATTTCGGGCCGGCTCCGAAACCACCGAACCGGTGCTGCTGGCGCCGATGAAGGCGATGATCGGCCGCTCGCCGACGATCGCCTTCTCGACCAGCTCGATGCGCACCATGCTCGATTCGATCGCCACCCGCCTCGACGAAAGCCGCGACACCTCGCGCTATCTTGTCGGGCTGCTGGTGTTCCTTGGCCTGCTTGGCACCTTCTGGGGCCTGCTCAACACGATCGGCTCGATCCGCGAAACCATCGACTCGCTCGATCCCGGCACCGGCGATGCCGCCGCCGTGCTCGAATCGCTGAAGCAGGGGCTTACCGCGCCGCTGGCCGGCATGGGCACCGCCTTCTCGTCGTCGCTGTTTGGCCTGTCCGGTTCCCTGGTGCTCGGCTTCCTCGACCTGCAGGCTGGCCGCGCCCAGACACGCTTCTACACCGAGCTCGAAAACTGGCTGTCCTCGGTCACCGACCTGTCCTCCGACATCGTCGTCGCCGAACCGCCCAAGGTCGAGTCCTCCGACGAGATCCGCGTCCTGTCGGAAAGACTGCGCACTATGCAAGAGAACGGCGGCGGCGCCAATCCGCGTGTCGCCACCGCGATGGCCAACCTTGCCGACGGCATTTCGGGCCTGGTCAAGAACATGCGCTCGGAGCAGCAGATCATGCGCGACTGGGTCGAGGCCCAGTCGGACGAGCAGAAGGCGATGCGCAACACTCTGGAGAAGATCGCCGACGCCCTGAAGAAGACTGGAGTCCATTAGCATGGCTCTCGCCAAGAGCCGGCGTACCGATCGCCGTATCGATTACTGGCCGGGCTTCGTCGACGCGCTGTCGACGTTGCTGCTCGCGATCATGTTCCTGCTCACCGTTTTCGTGCTGGCGCAGTTCCTGCTCGGCCGCGAAATCTCCGGCAAGGACACGGTGCTCAACCGCCTCAATTCGCAGATCAACGAACTGACCCAGCTTCTGGCGCTGGAGCGCTCGACGACGCAGGACAAGGAAGATTCGCTCGCCAATTTGCAGGCGTCGCTGTCGGCGTCGGAGGCGGAAAAAAGCCGGCTCGAGCAATTGCTGGCGCAAGGCGCCGGTGCCGGCGACGCGGCCAACCAGCGCGCCACGGCGCTTTCGGGCGAACTCGACAACCAGCGCCAAATCAGCCAGCAGGCGCTGAGCCAGGTTGAAATCCTCAACCAGCAGATCTCGGCGCTGCGCAGGCAGATCGGAGCGCTCGAAGAGGCGCTCAACGTGTCCGAAGCGCGCGATCGCGAGTCCAACACCAAGATCGCCGATCTCGGCCGCCGCCTGAACGTCGCGCTGGCCCAACGTGTGCAGGAACTGAACCGCTACCGGTCCGACTTCTTCGGGCGCCTGCGCGAAATCCTCGCCGACCGCGAGAACATCCGCATCGTCGGCGACCGTTTCGTCTTCCAGTCGGAAGTGCTTTTCCCGACAGGCTCCGAAGTGATCAACGATGCCGGCAAGGACGAGATGAAGAAGCTCGCCGGCGCCATCATCGACCTGCAGAAGGAGATCCCGCCGGAGATCAACTGGGTGCTGCGCGTCGACGGCCACACCGACGACAAGCCGCTGTCAGGCACCGGCCGCTACCGCGACAATTGGGAATTGTCGACCGCGCGCTCGACCTCGGTGGTGAAGTTCCTGATTGAGAACGGCGTGCCGGCCAACCGGCTGGTTGCGGCCGGCTTCGGCGAATTCCAGCCGCTCGACCCCGCCGACACCGAAGATGCGCGCAACAAGAACCGCCGCATCGAGCTGAAACTGACCGAGCGCTGATCCGGGCTGGCCTCAAGGGGAGCGCCCGGATTTAGGGCGCCCGTGCGGGCCGGCAAGGCCTGAAACGATTACCTTTTTTAATTACACTTTGTCGAGAACCGCTCCTAGGTTGTGCCACGGGGGCCGAGAACCGCTGGCGGTGGAACCGTCCATCGCGACGCGACGGAACCGGACGGCTCAAGGCCGGAAGGCGCCGCCTTCCCCAGTACCGCCGCTCCCGCAAGACGCATTGCGTCTGCATCGTGCTAGCAACCAATGTGCCTATCGCCGACGGCCTTCAGGGTTGCCAATGCCCACGCATTGGTATCTTTTCCCGCCGTTCAGATTCAGCGGAACCCGCCATGTCCTTTCAAAAACTCGACGACCTCGGCCACAAGCTCGAAGCACTGGAGCATGCGCTCGCCATTCTCGGCGCCGACGAGGCGACCCACATGGCCGTCGGCGGCGGCGAAAAGCGCGCCGAGGCGATGTCGGCGCTGGCCGGCATGCATCACGCCAGAGCGACAGCGCCGGAGATCGCCGACTGGATCGCAGCCGCCGAACAGGAAACGCTGAACGAGGAACAGCAGGCAGCGGTCAAGGAGTTCCGGCGGCAATACACCAACCTGACCTGTCTGCCGGTCGAA
Organism: Mesorhizobium sp.; assembly: GCA_004020645.1. Taxonomy (GTDB): domain Bacteria; phylum Pseudomonadota; class Alphaproteobacteria; order Rhizobiales; family Rhizobiaceae; genus Mesorhizobium. The sequence goes on from SAQL01000021.1 coordinate 125,137, forward strand.
TTCGTCGAGCGTCAAACGACCGCGCGCATGCGCTCCGAGCAGTTGTGGCGCGACTTGCGTGCAAAGAACGACTGGGCAGGTTTTTTGCCGGCGCTCGAAGGCGTCGTGGCGCTGGTGCGCGAGGAAGCAGCACTTCGCGCCGACGTGCTCGGCCTCGATCCCTATGACGCGCTGATGGAGCAATACGATCCCGGCAACCGCGCCGCCGACATCACGCCGGTCTTCGCCGAGCTGAAGACCTTCCTAAGGGATTTCGTGCCGGAGGCACTGGCCGTGCAGGAAGAGCGGCTGGCGAAACATCCGCTGAAGCCGCTTTCGGGCAGCTATGCGATCGAAAAGCAGCGCGAGCTTGGCCTCGCCATGATGGCAGCGGTCGGCTTCGACCTCACCCACGGCTCGCTGTCGGTATCGCATCATCCGTTCTGCGGCGGCGTGCCGAGCGACGTGCGCATCACCACCCGCTACAGGACCTCCGATTTCCTGTCGGCGCTGATGGGCGTGCTGCACGAGACTGGCCATGCGCTTTACGAACAGAACCTGCCGAAGGCGTGGGCGCACTGGCCGCTCGGCAAGGCGCGCGGCATGGCCGTGCATGAAAGCCAGAGCCTGTTCGTCGAAAAGCAGATCGGCCGCAATCCCGAATTCTGGCGCTGGGCGCTGCCTGTGGTCGAACGGCACCTCGGGGAGATCTGGTCGATCGACGACATCCTGCCGCATGTGCATCGGGTCGAGCGCGGCCTGATCCGCGTTGACGCCGACGAGGTGACATACCCGCTGCATGTCATACTGCGCTTCGAGCTGGAGCAGGAACTTGTCTCGGGGCAGCTGGAGGCCGCCGACCTGCCCGAGGCCTGGGACGCCAAGATGCGCGACTATCTCGGCCTGTCGACCATCGACAACCCGGCCGACGGGCCGATGCAGGACGTGCACTGGCCGGGTGCCGCCTTCGGCTATTTCCCCTCCTACACGCTGGGCGCCATGATGGCGGCGCAGCAATGGGCGGCGCTGACCAGAGATCATCCCTCCGCCGACGAAGACCTCGCCAAGGGAAATTTCGCGGCGATCAACGACTGGCGCCGTGAAAAGATCTGGTCGCAAGGCTCGCGCTGGTCGACGCCCGAACTGCTCGAACGCGGCACCGGCGAGAAACTGAACGCCGCGCATTTCACCGATCACCTGAAAAAGCGGTATGGCGCCTAGGGCCCCCTCCGACTCATCCCGCATGACCGATCATTGGTGTTCTCCAGAGATACCGCAGATCTGCCGTTCTCGGTCCCAGCCGAGCCACCCTGCCTTGCAGGACGCAATTTACTTTTCTATCACTAATGGTGTTCGACTGTAATCTGGCGGGGCGTACAGGGGCATGGGG
>SAQL01000194.1 GCA_004020645.1 Mesorhizobium sp.
TTCGTCGCGGCAATCGGGCGCCACATGGAAACACTCGACCTTGCCGACACCTCTCTCACCGAGATTCTCGAGCAGAACCTTGGTGTGCCGCTTGCCCGAGCCAAGCAGGAGATTCGGGCTGGCATCGCGCGTGCCAGACTGGCAAAAGCACTAGACGTGTCGAGCGGCACTGCGGTTCTGCAAATTGACCGTACCGCGTTCGACGTGACCGATCGGGTTATTTACTTTTCGTCGTCATCCTACCGGGCCGATCGCTACATTTACACCGGCTGGATCGAGCGCAAGAGCGCCTCGATCGCTCAACCACGCCAATTAATCGGCCGGAGCAGATGATGCCCACCTGCGAAGTTTATGTCGTCGGCTCGTACGGAGTTGCGTTTTGGATTGTGGGCGACGTGCCAG
>SAQL01000196.1 GCA_004020645.1 Mesorhizobium sp.
AGGCCCTCCCGCCTCAGCATCACGAGAAGACGCCGGTAGCCGAACCGACGACGCTCCTGCGCGATCGCCTTCATCCGTTCGCGAACCTCGCGGTCGTCCGGCCTGCTGGTCTCGTAGCGAACCGTCATGCGGCAACAGCCGATGGCTTTACACGCCCGCCGTTCGCTCATCCCGAAGCCTTCCTTCAGGCGAGCGACAGCTTTCCGCTTGGCCGCGGGCGTCACCATTTCTTTCCCACAAGATCCTTCAACGCGGCATTGTCGAGCATGGCGTCGGCCAGAAGCCGCTTCAGCCGCGTGTTCTCGTCCTCCAGCGCCTTCAGCCGCCGAGCCTCGGACACATCCATCCCGCCGAAGCGGGCCTTCCAGTTGTAGATCGAGGCGTCGCTGAC
>SAQL01000197.1 GCA_004020645.1 Mesorhizobium sp.
ACCCCGCAGACGCTCAGCGCGACCGCCTGCGGAAAACGTCCATGCAGGAATCCAATCCGGAGCAGCCGCGCAAGGGAGGATTTCTCGCCTGGATGCGGCGCCTTCTGTTGGGTTAGACCAAGTAGCAGCACGCGTAGCCCACTTCGAGACGTGGACAGTTCATCCGAATTCTTGGGGTGAAGTTGCGATCATTGACGCATCGTCGGCAGGGTCGGAATGGATATCCTAGGGCACGATCGCCAATGAATCTGGGATCATGTTGCAACCAAGTTCTGTGAGAGAATTTATCCGAGCGCTGCGTGGCATCTGGACCGAGGATAGTTTCACGCTGAAGGGCGATTTCTACCGCTTCACCAACTATTCGATGAAGCCCA
>SAQL01000198.1 GCA_004020645.1 Mesorhizobium sp.
TCTCACTTGAAATGCAATCAATGCATTCATTCTTTTTAGTAAAAGAAAGTCTCTCACGGATATCCTATTTGTAGATATGGGTCCGTAATTAATTTCTAATATTATAATAGGGTGGTAATAGTTCCTATATTTGCCTATCGAACAACAAGTCTTAATGTATCGTCGACTTGATACTACCAGCTTAGATACATGTACCGGATGAGGCGGAAACCCATACTTAAAATAAGAAAGGAAGACCCATGCATCAATCAAGATCTCTATCTATAATATAACATACCTCAGGTTGGATTCAACCACTTAGGATGATGATCCGCAAAACCAAACCCCACGACTTTATGCTCTGCCAGTCTTCCCCTCTTCTAGCT
>SAQL01000199.1 GCA_004020645.1 Mesorhizobium sp.
GAACAAAGCGGCGCTCATGGACTACGCGGGCCTAACAACCTGTATTCGACCCCAGGGAAATTACCGGTCTCCGATCGGAGCGGCCGCATTCTTACGGTTAAGTGCCAAGCGACACCAGGATCACAACCGGATCAACGAGACGCTGTTCGACAGATCGCAAGATTATGCCCCCGCTTCACCACCAAGCCCAGCGGCGGCATCGACCCGCGGCCGTGGTGCTAAGGGTTCTACGCGGCCATGAATCTCAACATCAAACGCTGGAAACGGCTACTCGACCTCAAGAACCCCAACCACGGCCTGCTGCTGCCGATCCTGATCTACTGCGTCGACAAAAAGGGGCGGCCCGTCCTCGGCAAACCCAGGC
>SAQL01000200.1 GCA_004020645.1 Mesorhizobium sp.
CTATAGCCGTTATTGAAACAGTCTATTTGATCCCGCCTCGTTGGTCGGCGCATCATTTCGCCAGCAGCGTTGCAGCCAAATGATCTCAACACGGCTTCAGCCAGCAATCAGTCCACACCCACTGTAGCTGGCCCCCTTGGTAAGCTGCGTTTCTTTCACTTGGATATTGGAGCAACGTTCGATCATGCAGTTGAACGGTGATCAGAGACTAGAGGCTTATCGGCGGATGCTTCGCATCCGGCGATTCGAAGAAGAGGGCGTGCGCCAGTTCAAAGGAGGTAAAATCCCTGGTCCGTTCCACGCGAGCATGGGTCAGGAAGCAGCTATCGTCGGTGCATGCCTCGCCCTTCGGATCGATGACGC
>SAQL01000022.1 GCA_004020645.1 Mesorhizobium sp.
GCCGCCTGAGACGCGGCCGCCATGTCCGCCGCTCCGCTAAACACGGGGGCTGCGCGGCGGACACGCCAACGTCACCGCTGAATGCCACGCCATTTTTTGCAGAACTTGACGCACACAACTACAGAACAGCGGCGGCATGTCTTGGTCACGGTGGGTGATCCACTCCCCCAACCTGAACTGCCAGGTTTCGGCCGATCTTTCCGTGACGGTTGCATGAGCGTTCATTTCATTCTCTCCGGTTGGCCTCTCAGGCCGCGCCGGATAGGCCCGGCAGCCGGGGGTGAGAGGCGACTGGAGATCGCCGGCAAGCTTTTGGCTTTCGCTTGGACATAGCTTTGCCACCCCGGCCAAAACCCTTTGGCCTGCCGCTGCGTGTCTATCGATTTGCAGCGCTGAGGCGCGTTGTGTGGTTTTGGTCATGTTGTGGGGGGCTTGAAAGGAGAAAGGCGCCTGGTGGACGGCCATTAGAATACAGGAGGCAGCAGAGCTGACCTATTTGGATGCTAATTCCTGTGTGAAGAATAGCGCGCCCTGTTTACTTGCTAAACAGCTTCTGCCTAGAAAAGAGGCAGACGGTGATTCGTGCCGTCTGCCTCTGTCTTCATGCGTACTCGCGGTAAATGTGGCGCCGAGTGGACGAACAAGACCGCGAGTCCGCTCCCTGGCAGGTCGGTAACTAGCGCCCTGAGGCTTCCTTAGCAAGCCACAGGAGTAACGACTAATGGCTAAGTCTCCTCCCCTTCGGCCTGGCCAACTCGCTCCGCGCTCTGGTCAATATGAGATCATTGGCCCCCGCGGTGGCAAAGGACCCGAAAGGACAGTGGTTCGCAATGAGCCTCTGCCCCCGACGCCGTCAAAAGGATCAACCTATAAGCTGGTTGATCCGACCAAGCACGGCAAATGAAATGGCGGCGGGCTTCGGCCCTCCGTTTTATTTTGCCTTAGCTGGGTAGGTTCCGGCAGAAACAACCACTGTCCGGGCAGAAGCCTTGGGGGGGAGATTGACAGCCTCGGTGCGACCATCCTGTTTCAGCCATGCAGAGTAGTAGGCTCCGCTGCGCTCTATCAGCCCATCGACGTATCGTGATGTCACTGTCACGCTATTTATTTTCACGCCAAGCTTGCCATGCATGGTCGTTCCTCCGGTTTCCAGAATCATGCTACCAGAATTTTAAGGGACCGTTAACGTGCAAAATGCACTAGAAAAATTGGAATGCCCAGAAATCTTCATTGGTGTTGTTTCTCCAGTAGGGGTGGATACAGCGGGTGTAATTTCTAGTATAGGGCGATTTTTCGCAGCGTCAGGCTATGAGGTATTCGACATCAAAGTAACCGACTATTTTGATGTCCTAAAAAAATCTTTATCGATTGATCTGCCTCTTGATAAAAAACCGACAGACAGGCGGATAAATAGCTATATAGACTTTGGAAACAGAATTAGAGAGGAGTTCAAAGATGACTCGGTGCTCGCCGCGTACACTGTATTTAAAATAGCCAGAACGAGAGAGCAGGAATTTAAAAAGAACAAGCAGATATCATACCAGAACCGTGTCTATATCATTCATCAATTTAAGAGAAAGGAAGAAATAGACCTTTTGCGGTCTGTATATGGGAGGCTGTTCTTCCAAATTTCTGTATACTCTAGCAAGAAATCAAGGGTAGACTATCTTTCGCATAGAATAGCCCATGACCGCGGCACTGCGGACCAATCAGAATCAAGAACCATGGCCCATGAGCTTGTTTCGAGGGATGAAAACGAGAAAAAGAACCTTCATGGCCAGCGCCTGACCAAAATCTTTCACGATGCCGACTTCATAGTAAATAGCGATGCAGTCGAACAGGATGGAGCGGACAGGCAGGTCAATAGATTTCTGGAACTACTATTTTCGTCCAACGCACTCTCTCCCACGAAGCTCGAATACGGAATGTTTGCTGCGAAGGCCGCTGCGCTTAGAACGCTCGACCTTTCGCGCCAGGTCGGAGCAGCCATATTTCGACCCACCGGTGAAATCATAAGCATGGGTTCAAACGAAGTGCCCAAGGCGCGGGGCGGCACGTACTGGTGCGATGAACCGCCTTTCGACGCAAGGGAATACACTCTCGCCGTTGATTCAAACGATTCCAGAAAACGCGAAATCCTTGCTGAGATCTTCTCGGCGGCGGGTTCTCCACTTACTTTTGAAGAATTCTCAGCCAAGGAAGCCGTGAGGGAATCCCAATTTATGGATGCCCTCGAATATGGCCGGATAGTCCATGCCGAAATGTCAGCGATTTCTGACGCGGCCAGGCTGGGGCTATCTGTCGCTGATGCGACACTATTTTGCACGACTTTCCCGTGCCACATGTGCGCCAAGCACATTGTGTCAGCAGGCATCAAAAAGGTGATCTTTTTGGAGCCTTACCCGAAGAGCCTAGCAGGCGATTTGCACTCGGATTCGATTCAAATAGAAGGTGCGTCCCGTGGCAAATACGAAGCTTACGAGTCCGTCAAATTTGAGCATTTCCACGGTGTAACGCCGCGGAGATACCGCGAATTGTTCGAAAGAGGATCTAGAAAGGCCGATGGCCGCTTTGAACCATATATTCGAAACCGCAAGCGTCCTAATCTTAGTTTAATAGCTCCCTTCTACACCGACTTTGAATCGAAGGTAGTACGAAGCGGCTTCGCCGCCTTTGAGGAGATCGTGGCCAGGAAGGCTCTGGACGGCTGACCCTCATATTTTCAATTGGAAAAATGCGCGCGAAGCGGGCGAACCGGTAAGCCGAATGAAAGGCTGCGAAGACTTGATGCCCGGGGGGCATTTGATCGCCGGTCGTACCGGTCGCCCCGCTTCGCAATAGCTAACTCAGTTTTTTGCCTCGCGCGGGCCCGCATGCGCAACGCGCGCAAAGGGTACGATGAACACCGCACGGTTCGCCCGTGATGGCGTCCGTCATCATGGCGACCATCATGCGGAGGCCAGCGTGATAGCGGATTTCCTCGCCGTAATAGGCAAGGCCACGGCTCGCCAGATAGCGTTCGCCAAGCGTGCCAAGCAGCGGTACCGTCTCGGCCCAGATGGTAGCAGCAATGTCGATGCGGCGTTGTTCGTCCACCAAGCCGGAACCGTCGACGGTGGGTTCTTCAGATGCTGCAATGGGCCTGTCGTCGGACGGGCCAAGGCGCGCCTTCACATGGTCGCGGCATTCTCTCCAGTCGTCACCCGAAAAAGAACGGCATATGAAACTGCCGTCCGGCTTGAATGTCACCTGGAGGCTCCGGTCACTCCGGTATGGGCCGGGCCAGGGCAATGAATACTGTTACGCCCGGTGACTTCGCCACCAAGGGCGAGAGCAGCAGATTTAAGATTGATGTGAAGGAGAGTTACGTCGAAACTCTGCGCAAGCAGCATCAAGGGGATGTCGAGGATCTACGTTCTGGGCTGTCACCGATGGAGGTCGCGCGGCGTACCCAGGAGACTAGGTCAGGGCCGGCAAGCCGCCTATTTGGGATCAGCGCTGACTGCCAGCGCAAACAGCCCGCCGCACCTTCCGGCACGGCGGGCTCTATTGTCGAGCGTGAACAATTGATTGGCTAAGCGACGAACTGCTTCGGCGGGGTCTGAAGTGCGGTGATCAAGAGCCACAAAAACGCCTTCAGCCAACCGAGCAGGAGGGAGAAGTTGTAGCCGGCTGCGGCCAGGATGGCATTGATCGCATCGCCTTGGGTGTGAGCGAGGTAATTGCGGCCCACTCTGTGTTCGTTCTTGATGTGGCCGATCACCGGCTCGACGGCCGATCGCCGCCGCATCTCGCGCTTGATGGCCGGTGTCACGCGTCGCTTCTGACCGGCGGTGAAGACCCTGAACTTGTGGCTTTGCGGCGCGTTGTGGCCGCGGCAGCCGGCATCGGCGAGGATGCGCTCGATCTCGGCACCGATAGTGTCTTCCATCGCAGGAATGATTTTTTTGAGCGTGTGCCGTCGTAGGGGTTCCCGGGAAGTGCCATGGCGTGCAGGGCGAACTGACCGCACTTTGAACGCTTCAGCGTCGTAGCCACGGACACCCTCACCCCGAATTCGTAGGGTGCGTGCGCTTTGCCTTTTGTCCTTCAGTCCAGTGCGCGATCGGACGCTTACGATGGTTGTGGCATTTGGCAGGCGCAGTTCACCGGGGAAGCGTCTTTGGCCTTCGAGCCAGCCGGCCTCGCGGCTGACGGTGATGGCGCGTTCCTCAATGCGGCCATGGGCTTTGTCGAGATCGACGAAGCTGTCGAGGCAAATCGGCGGGGCATCATCGAAGTAGCGCTCGATCTCGGTGCGCAGCGTGGGCTGGTTGGCCTTGACGGCGAAGACATGCTCCGTCGGAACCTCGACGGCGACCTGCAATTCCATCGGGTGAGCCGCGCCGTCAGTTCCACGAAGGACCGTAGCGACAGTTCTTAATGGTCGAGCCGATCAACCCGCTATGAGCGACGACGCCTTCTCGCTGTTCGAATTTCCCTGCAGAGAAGGTCATGCTCAAGTTCAACCATAGCTGCGAACGATTCCGCCTTTGCTGAATAAATCTGGATAAATCTGGCTTCGGCCGGATTAAATATTTCGATCTGGCCATGGCTCTCGTTTGGACGCTGACGGACGAGAGGCTTTGCTGTACGATGTAGCGAGATACGGTTCATCACCTTGAGCCGATCACGTGCGAAGTCAGGGAGTCGTCGTCCATGAAACTCCGCATTTCTGCTTCGGGCTGGCGATGCCGTTGCAACAGCAAGCATGGAATGTTCCCCTGCCGGGTTCCTCCCTCGCCTGATGTGATGGCGGCCACCTTTATGCAGTACCAAAGATCAGGTAAATCGGGCAAGCTTTCGTTCCGCCAATACTTGGTGGACATCGGATTTATCGACCCATCTATCGGTGTTGCCGGAATGGATGATGCGGTTCAGTTTGTGCCTACTCCTGGTGGGCCGGAGATGCTGGCGATCCCTGCACAACCAGTTCTTGGAGAGGTTCAAGTCAAGGCCCTTCTAGTTGACTTTTCCGATCGCCCTGGCGTTTTGCCCCCGTCCCATTATCAAGACCTACTGTTCTCCCAGGGCATCTACCCGACCGGCAGCATGAGGGATTACTTCAAGGAGGTCAGTCTCGGAAAAGTCGACGTTGTGGGGACTGTCGACGGATGGATCCGTATGCCGAAACCTTATTCTTTCTACACCAACAATGAATCGGGCACCAATTGGAATAGCTATCCTCATAACGCCCCCAGGCTTGCCGAGGATGCCGTCAATGCAGCACTTGCGGGTGGCGTGAAGTTCGCTCAGTCGCTGGATAAGTTCGGGCGAGGGATCGTGACCGCGCTGTTCATCATCCACGCCGGGCGCGGGGCGGAAGTTATGCTAAAGCCACAACAGGGCGGAGAGATCTGGTCGCACAAGTGGAATCTCCGCAACCCGGTCGAAGTGGCACCGAATCTCTCGACGACCATCTATCTCACCGTCCCTCACGACTGCAAGGTGGGAGTTTGCGCTCACGAGCTCGGTCATCTCGCCTTCCAGTGGCAGGACTTTTACGATCCGAACTATGACGAGGACGGAGCGGAATGGGATGGTTCAGGCGTGTGGGATCTCATGGCTGGAGGCTCCTACAACGGCAGCAGCGCTAGACCAGCTCACCCCGCCCCATTGCACAAATTGCAGCATGGCTGGATCAGCGCCTCTACCATCACTTCGTCCGGCAGCGTGAAGATCAAACCCTATACGGCCACGACTGGACATGTCTATAAACTCGTTAGTCCCAAGTTTGAACCAACGCAGTATCTCTTGTTGGAGAGTCGCAAGAGGGTAGGCTTTGACTTTGATCTACCTGGTGAAGGCTTGCTCGTATGGCAAGTGGACGAAATCAAGGAGCAGTTCGCCCCGGTTGCGCCAGGCCTCTCGCTTATCCAAGCAGATGGACGCAATGATCTGAACAGCCCGGACGATTGGAACCAAGGCGATGCCGCCGACCCGTTTCCCGGCAGCGAGAACAGGGTATCATTGACCGATACGGGAGTAGCGTCCACTTCATTCCCGGGCACGAGATCGGGTATCAGCCTGAAAAACATCAGCTTCAGCCACGATGGCATAGTCACTGTGGACGTTCGTTTTAGAGCTTCACCTAAGGGCAAGAAGGCAGAGTCCGCAAAGCAGACTACTGGCGCCAAAAAGGCAAGCGCGCAAACAAAGAGCGCGTCCGTGAAGCGAAGGACTGGTGCTAAGAAGATCACCAAGCCTAAAGCGGCAACTGAAAATGAATCGGAAGTCAAGAACGGGTAAGAAACGAATCCCGCCGCTCGGAGTTCTCGCCGCGGCTCACGGCGATCTCCGTCCCAATTGGTATCAGAACCTTATCGATCAGCCATGTTGTCGCTGTGGTCGCCAATGTGAGCACTTGGCCACCTCCCGCAGAGCGATATAATCTGGCAACTGTGATGGCGGTGTGCAAGTTACTTGCATCGAACCCGGTTTACCGGATCGTCGATCTGATCGAGGACCGCGTGCCGCTTTCAGAATCGCGCTTCGCCGACTTTAGCTGGCCGCCGTCCGATATGGATCGCTTCGTCATATCCTCTGCGCATCACCGGCAATGGTTGCCGCGACACGGCTCCCTCGCTGCGCAGTTCGAAAGACGTACTAGTGCGTCCACTGCGCTGCCTTTCAAAGGCGTTAGGATATTTCGGTGTAGGCGGCCGCTCCAGTCAACGCGAGCCCTTGTGCCGAAGGTCAGCTTCGGAGGAGCGCCCGGAATGTTAAGAAATGTGGCGCGACCACGACCTCCGCTGTCATCGGAGTGTTCCGCTTTCGGGAAGCAGCAAAGCTGATCCCTATGTCCGGGATTGGGCGCAAAGCTGTCGCCCGTCGAACGTGGCTCTTGGGTCATGAATTTCCCTTGACCTCCCCTTTAGGGAAGGTCTGCAATAGGTGGATAGTGTTGAAAAAGTCCGGGTTGCAGCGGTCCTGAAGCACTGATTCAATCTTCGTTGTAAGAGGAGATTGAGTCGATGATGGGCGAGCAAAGTGTGATGCAGGAGGAGCTGTTCTATGGCTTCAGCCTGCAGCGGCATGTGCCGGCGGACCACCTGCTCAGAGCGATCGACCGCTTCGTTGATCTGTCCGCCATCCGCCAGCATCTGGCGCCCTTCTACAGCCCGATCGGCCGTCCCTCGATCGACCCTGAGCTGCTGATCCGCATGCTGATCGTCGGCTATTGCTTCGGCATCCGCTCGGAGCGCCGGCTGTGCGAGGAGGTACATCTGAACCTGGCCTATCGGTGGTTCTGCCGGCTTGGCCTCGAGGGTGATGTGCCGGACCACTCAACCTTCTCCAAGACCCGCCACGGACGCTTCCGCGATGCCGATCTGCTGCGCGAACTGTTCGAAACCGTCGTCCGACGCTGCATGGCAGAAGGCCTCGTCGGCGGCGAAGGCTTTGCGGTCGATGCCAGCATGATCGTCGCCGACGCGCAGCGTCAGCGCGGGGTCGAGACGGCCGAGGAGCTCAAGCCTGAGACCAAGCGGGCCGTGGCCGAATACCTCGCCACCTTGGATGATGCCGCCTTCGGGGCCGCCACGCCGGTGGAGCCCAAGTTCGTCTCCCCTGTTGATCCCGCCGCGCGCTGGACTGCCGCTTGGGGTGGCCCAGCCGTCTATGCCTATTGCACGAACTATTTGATCGACGTGGAGCACGCCATCATCGTGGACGTGGAGCCCTCGACCGCGGTGCGCCAGGCCGAGGTGACGGCCGCCAAGACCATGATCGAGCGGGCGCACGACGAGCTCGGCCTCTGGCCGGAGCGGCTGATTGCCGACACCGGCTACGGCTCGGCCGAAATGCTGAACTGGTTGGTGCATGAGCGTGGGATCGAGCCGCATATCCCGGTCTTCGACAAGTCCAGGCGCAAGGATGGCACCTTCTCGCGCGATGACTTCACCTACGACCATAAGGCCGATACATACATCTGTCCTGGCGGCAAGACGCTCAGGCAACGCCAGAAGACCTATCGGGTGCCGCACCCTCTCGTCGACGAGAACGGCATGATGCGCTATCGCGCCAGCAAGCTGGATTGCGACGCCTGTGCCCTGAAGCCCCGCTGTTGCCCGAAGGAGCCGGCGCGCAAGGTGCTGCGCTCGATCTATGAGGGCGCGCGCGACATGGCCCGCGACATCGCCAAGACCGACGCCTACCAGATCTCACGCTATCAGCGGAAGAAGGTGGAGATGCTGTTCGCGCACCTCAAGCGCATCCTGAAGCTCGATCGATTGCGATTGCGCGGCCCCTGTGGTGCCCGCGATGAGTTCCACCTTGCAGCCATCGCCCAGAACCTCAGGAAATTGGCCAAGATCTGCACCCTCGGGACACCCATCCGAGCCACTTAGGGCGAGGAGGTCGCGTCGACCTTAATCAAGACGCTTCGGTGCGAGTGGATCCACGGCTCCATCGCCGACTTCTTCAACACTATCGGTAGAATGTTGACATTCATCTCGTCGATGAGAACGAGCAAGTGGCGCCAATTGCAGACCTTGCCAGCGACGCCGGGACGGTAAAGTCTCGCCCCCAAAGGAGGCGCTGGCGAAGGAACCATCCGTGCGTTGGTCGACAAGGTGAGCGCTGTAGAAGGCGACGAACCGGGTGCGGGCGCGAGCCCCACTACCCAAGCTTGTGACAAAGTCGATCGAGCACGTCTCGAAGCGCATTAGCGGCTTGGTCACGCTCGTCAGCAGACATCAGCTCGGGTTCAGCCTCCACCCTGAGATGCGGCAGCACGGTTCGAACGGCGCTGCGGGCGGCGACCATATTGGCCTTCAGATCGAGGACCCGATAGGTGGCGACGGGATAGGCGATGCCCCTGACCTGGATGTGTCCAAGTTCCACGCAGGCGATAGTGTCCTTCACTTGCGCAAACGTCTCATAGGAAATGAGCACGGCGCCCGGCGGCGCCTCCTGCTCGAGGCGTGAGGCGAGATTCACGGCGCCGCCGATGATCGTGTAGTCCATCCGGTCCTCGCTGCCGAAGTTGCCGACGGTGCAGTAGTCGGTATGGATGCCGATGCGGCAGCGCAGCGGCGTTTCGATGCCGAGGTCACGCCAGATTTCGGCAAGGTCGGTCATCCGCTTCTGCATGGCGAGGGCCATCTCGACGCAGGCGAGCGCGTCCTCCTTGACACCGCGAGTCTCCGGATCGCCGAAAAACATCAAGATCGCGTCACCGACATACTTATCGATCGTCGCGCCGTGATCCGAAGCAATTTTCGACATTTCCGTCAGGTAGTGGTTGAGGAGCTGGGTGAGATCCTCGGACTCCATCTTGTCAGTGGTCTCGGTAAAGCCAGCGATGTCTGAGAAGCATATGGTCAGCTTCTTGCGCTGGCTGGCGATCCTGACGTCCTGACGGCCAGAAAATATCGATTTGTACACCTGCGGCGCGAGATACTTGGCCAGCTTGTTGGAAAGCGCCTCGAGAGCCGCGGATTTCTCGGCGAGGTTCTCCTCCCGTTGCTTCAGCTCCGTGATGTCCGAGTAGACGGCGACCGTTCCGCCGCCGGTGATCCGCCGCTCGCCTATCATGATCCATCGTCCATCGCCGCGCCGCTGCACCCAGGGATCGCCAGGGTTGCGGTGCCGGGAGAGCCGCTCGGCGACCCATTCCTCGACCCGCCCCTCGGCATCCTTGATGTAGCCGCGCTCAGCGGACCGGCGGATGATGTGCTCGAATGTCGTGCCGGGCGTCATTTCCTCCAGGCCGGCGTAGAGCAATTCGCGATAGCGACTGTTGCTGAGGACGAGCCGGTCCTGCCCGTCGTAGAGAGCGAATCCCTCGGAGATGCTCTCGATGGCATCGACGAGCCGCTGGCGCGCCTCGGCGACCTCGCGCAGGTTCTTTTCCTCGACCTCGACCGCGGTGTCCCGGAACAGCCTGAGCGCCTCGGCCATGCGGCCGATTTCGTCTCGGCCGGCGGCAGGTAGGGGCGCTCGAAGATTGCCGCCAGCGATCGCGAACATGCCTTGGCTCACCGCCCCCAGCCGGGCGAGAAGGCTTCGGTCGACATAGAGCCAGACCACCAGAACCGAACTCAGAAGGCTGAGGAAGGCGGAGCCAAGGACAACTCCGGTGCCGTAGCGCTGGACGACCGCGGCTTCGAGACCGGACGCGGTGATCTCGCGGTCCGCCGCGGCGACCAGCTGATCAACAGCAGCGGTGAGGCTGCGCGACAGCCGATTGTTTTCGCCGAGAAGCTTTTCGCCCTGCGCCAGGACGGCGAGCTCGTCCTGGCGGGCCTTGGGGATGCTCTTTTCGCCATCGATCAGCGCCTTAAACTCGTCCACCCGTTGTCGGAAGCGGACCTGCAGCTTCACGTCGACCTCGGCGGAGATCGTTTCCAGGGCGGCAAGGGACCGGCGCAGCGGAAACAGGGCCAACGCCAGATCGCCCGGCGTCGGCGCGTCCGCCGTCCTGACCAGAGCGTCGTTGACCGCCGACATCTCCTGGTGCGCCCTCTGTTGGGGGATGTAGGCCGCAATCGCCTGGACGAGATCGGCCATGATCGCCGCGCTTCGATCCGGCGCGAGCGATGCGTCGGCCGCGGCCGCCCGCCACTGCGCGAGCCTGGAATTCATCACCAGGATGCCGGGGGCCACGAGACGCTGGCCTGCAATTGTCGTCGCCGACAAGCGGCGCAACAACTCTTCCTTGCGCGCGACCACGGCGAGGCGCGTGGCAACAAGGTCGTCGAGAGCGTCGAGGTTGCGCCTGAGACCGAGCACCGCGGCCTCGATCTCAGCCACCGCTGGCGTTCCAAGCGCGGCACCCTTGAGCGCGGCCAGCAGCCCCTCGAGGCGCGTCATCTCGACCCCGATCGCGGCCGAGACTTCGTTGTGCCGGGCTTTGCTGGTCGACGTCAGCACGGCCGGCGCAATGGCCGCGACCCGCTCGGCCTGGCGCGACAGCTGGAGGGAGGCAAGCGCCGACGGCACCCGATCCCTGGTGATGCGGTCGACGACGTCGCCGACCTGGAGAAAGGCATACAGGGCAGCCGCTGTTGCCAGCACTGCGAAGGCGCTGATCCCGAAAAAAGCCAGCAACAGGCGGCCGCGTATACCGAGGCGTTCAAGCATCGCGGCAACGCTTTGATCCGAATGAACCTGCTAACGTGGTCTGCATCAGATATCTCAAGCGGCGCGCCGTCGAATTGGCCCTTACTCGACCGGCACGTACTCTCCACTTCGCCAGACGTACCATACCCAGTTCTGGGTCGAGAGATCGCCCTTGTCGTCGAAATCGATCGAGCCCAGGACAGTGTCGAACTCCTGCCCGCGCAGGGTCGCGATGACCGTCGCCAGCTCCAGCGAACCTGCCTTCTCGACCGCCTGCGCCCAGACCTGGACGGCAGCATAGCTCAGCAGCGTGTAGCCTGCGGGCTCGAAGTTTTCGGCACGGAATCGCTCCACTACCGGGGCCGCTTCGGGGTTTCGCCGTGGGTCCGCGGAGAACGTGAAGAGGGTCCCCTCGGCCGCGGGGCCGGCGATCAGGGCAAATTCCTCGGTCGCCAGGGCATCGCCGGAGATGATCTGAACCGCGTAGCCGCGGTCGCGTGCGGCGCGAACAATCAGCGCAACCTCGGCATGATACCCACCGACATACAGCACGGCGATGCCAGCGGCCTGTAGTGCAGCGACCTCGGCCGAATAGTCGTCCTTGCCCGGGGTGTACGCGTCGTAGACAGCTTCGGTCACGCCCCGCTTGTTCAGCTGCTTTCTGGTCTCATCGGCGAGACCTTTCCCATATGTCGTGCTGTCGTGAAGGATCGCGACCTTCTTGTCGCCCCAGCGATCGGCTAGGTGGTTGCCGGCCACGATTCCTTGCGTATCGTCGCGACCAATGACGCGGAAGACGTTGGCCCGACCCTGTTCGGTCAGCTGCGGATTGGTCGATCCCGGCGAAATCTGCAAAACTCCCGCCGCCTCGTACACCTTCGATGCCGGGATCGAGGCTCCGGAGCAGTAGTGACCGATGACGAGCACCACGCCATCAGCGACCAGCTTCCGGGCTGCCACCACCGCCTGCTCGGGATCGCAGAAATCGTCGACCGCGATTAACCCCACCTGCTGGCCGAGAACGCCGCCCGCCGCATTGAAGTCGGCAACAGCCATCTCTGCCCCACGCTGCCCCTGCTCGCCAATCCAGGCGAGCCGTCCCGTCATCGCGGCCGAAACCCCGACCAATACCTCCGCCCGCGCGGGGCAGATGAACAACGCCGCGAGCGCCACAAAAGCCACTGTGATGATACGGTGCATGGTGACACCCCAAGCGTGTAGTTTACGCCAATCCCGTCAACGCCGACAGTCCTTTCCGCGAGCGTGGATATCTTGGCTGTTCCTACAGCGCACTCGTCTCGTCGTTGATTAGGCTTCTACCTGGATTTGCCATATCCCTGCGCGGGTTAGTTGACGGCTGAAGCGCTCGCGCTTGCCGACGTTCTCAACAAAATCGGGCCTAAGCGGTTGTTGCCATCGCGTGCTACGAGTGGATTGCCCCCTTTGCAGACGTTCCGGCCCGACCTACGAAGGTCGCTTTCGGGTCTTGGGCAGGAGTTCGGCCGAGCGCGAACGAGTTTCCGCTTAGAGCCGAACTTTGCCGTTCAGAGCGATTGGGTTTGGCCTTACCGCCGCGACCGCCCAATAACCTCGTCGGTGTTGGCGAGCAGCCTGTGCACGGCATTCCTTGCAGCCGCCGGACGCCTGAGACGGATGTTCTTTTCGATCGCCTCGTGCAGTGACTGCGCCCGCCGCTGATCGCTGGTCTCGCGGGTGACGAAGACGAACAGATGGTCGAGCGCGGATTCGATCAGCACGCCGAGCGGCACCAGCAGGTCGTTGCCCGACGCTCGCAGGATGGCGAGATGAAATCGCGTATCGGCGCGGGTGCGCTCCGGCAGCGTCGCCGCCTCGCCCATCTCGCGGCAGGCCTGGCTGATCTCGGCCATCTGCTCGTCGCTGTGCCGGATCGCGGCAAAGGCGCTGGCTTCCGGCTCGATGATGTGGCGGAATTCCTGGACGGTGCGCAGGAACATTTCGCGATCGGGCGCCGTCGCGTACCAGGCAAGCACGTCGCGATCGAGCAGGTTCCAGCGCTCTTTTGGTTCGACCCAGCTGCCGATCTTGGGGCGTGAGGCCAGCAGGCTCTTGGCCATCAGCATCTTGATCGCCTCGCGAACCGCGGAGCGGCTGACGTTGAAAGTCTCGGACCATTTGGCTTCGTTGGGCAGGATGGTTCCCGGCGGATAGTCGCCGCGCACGATCCTGAGGCCGATCTCGTTGGCCAGCGACGCATGCACGCTCGATCCGGGGATCAGCGCCGCGTCGGTACGGCGCGCGCCGGGCGGACGGGCAGCCTGTGCCTTGACCTTGGCCTGTGCCTTGACCGTTGTAGGTCGCTTTTTCAATCTTGCGTCCGACATCCATGTTCCCCGGCACAGGCTGAACTCAAGGCACGGCAAAGCAGGAGCGGTTCGCCCCAGCACTGTCGCCTCGCAGGTTTTCGTGAACCGGTGTGACGGGGCGCCCGTCGAGCGGACGCCCCGAAAACTGCGATCCTACTTCTGGATGCAGGTGTCGGCCGTATCCTTGGTGCACTCGTCGAGACCGGTGAAGACCGGATCGGCGACCGGCTTGCCTTCGATCAGGTCGATCATCACCGAAGGCGCCTTGTAGCCCATCTCGAACGGCCGCTGGCCGACCAGCGCGGTCACCAGACCCTCCTTGGCAATGGCCACTTCCTCACCGATCGTATCGGCGGCGCCAATGACGAACTCGTTCTTGGCGATCTTGTCGGCCATCGGCTTGAACAGGTCGCGATAGGGCTGCGGCGCGCCGAACAGCGGCCAGCCGCCCATGATGCCGAAGGCGTCGAGATCGGGATTGGCGGCGAGGATATCGGTCATCGCCTGCACGCCCTTTGCACCGTCGTCATTGGTGAACACCGGGCAGCCGGCGACCTCGGTCCAGCCGCCCTCGCCGGCGAGCGCCGGGAGATCCTTCTGGTCCGTAAGCGCGTCGCGCATGCCCTGGGCGCGGCGCAGGATGTTGTCGGCCGCGGGATTGCCCTGGATGGTGCAGATCTTGCCACCCTCCGGCTTGGCCTTCTTGATGTACTCGCCGATCTTGTAGCCCATCAGGTAGTTGTCGGTGCCGAGATAGGTCTTGCGCAGCGCCGCATCTTCCTTGCTGAGGTCAGCGTCGAGCGTCATGATCGGGATCGACGGATTGGCGCTCTTGATCGTCTGCGCGATCAGCGGTGCGTTGGACGGCGAAATGGCCATCGCCGCTGTGTCCGGCTTGCTCAGCATGTCCTGGACGATCTGGGCTTCGCCGGCCTCGTCCGAGGTCGACGCCGGACCGGTGTAGAAGCACTCATAGTCCGAGCTGGCGTTTTCCTTGTTCCATTTTTGGCAACCCTGATTGATGGCCTCGAAGAACGGATTGTCGAGCCCCTTCACCACGATGACGAGCTGTTTCTTGGCCATGGCCGGCCCGGCGCCCAACGCCAGCATGGCGACGGCAGCGAGCAATAGTGATTTCCTCATGTCAGTCCTCCCTTGAAACAGACGGACACGGCGTGTCCGCCACACAGACCAGCCCGGATGCGCGATGACAGAGGTTCGTTTCGCGAGCGCTCGTGTCGTCAAGCCGGGCCGATAAGCATTTCCAGATGCGGTTGCAGACCAGCGCGATATGGACGCTGCCAGATCCTCGACCGATAAACCTCCGCCTACTCCGCCCGGCGCGCCGGAACAGGAGATCGGCATAATCTCCTCCGACGCCTAGCTAATATCGGCTTGCGACAGACGTCAATTGCTATTTGTCCTACAAAACGGATTTTTCGAAAGAGGCCGCTGTTGACGGCAAGGGGGCATGTGCGTAAATGGGCGAAAGCGCGGTTCCCGGGAGGAGCTGGGAAGAGCGAGGCCGCGGCAGGACCGCAGGCCGAAAGCACGGAGGAAGCAGTCTGGTGCCGGTTCTCGAACTCGCCAACATCTCAAAACATTTCGGCGCCATCCAGGCGGTCAACGACGTTTCGCTGTCGATCGAGGCCGGACAGGTGGTCGGGCTGATGGGCGACAACGGCGCCGGCAAGTCGACGCTGGTCAAGATGATCGCCGGCAATTTCCGCCCGAGCCATGGCACGATGCAGATGGACGGCAAGGAGTTGATCCTGCACAAGCCGGTGGAGGCGCGCCAGCACGGCATCGAGATCGTCCATCAGGATCTGGCGTTGTGCAACAATCTGACGGCCGCCGCCAATGTCTATCTCGGCCGCGAGCTGCGCCGCGGCGTCGGGCCGTTTCGCATCCTCGACTACGCCGCGATGTACAAGCGCGCCGGCCAGATTTTTGCCGTGCTGAAATCCGAAACCCGCCCGCGCGATCTGGTCAAGCAGATGTCGGGCGGCCAGCGCCAGGCGGTGGCGATCGCCCGCACCATGCTTTCGCAGGCCAAGATCGTGCTGATGGACGAGCCGACGGCGGCGATCTCGGTCCGGCAGGTCGCCGAGGTGCTGAACCTGATCCGCCATTTGCGCGACCAGGGCATTGCCGTTGTGCTGATCAGCCACCGCATGCCCGACGTCTTTGACGTTGCCGACCGCGTCATCGTCATGCGGCGCGGCCGCAAGGTCGCCGACAAGACGATCGCGTCGAGTTCGCCCGAGGAAGTCACCGGGCTCATCACCGGCGCCATCGAACAGGTTTGATGCCAGCCGGTTTCACCACGCAAGCAGATAAAGGTCGACGATGGCAGTAACTCTTGACCAGACGATCGCGCAGAAACAGCACACTTTGCTGACCCGGGTGTTTGCCAGCCAGACCTTCTGGGTGGTGATCGCGGTCATCCTCGCCTGCCTGTTCCTGTCCATCGCCACCGATTCCTTCGCTACGACGAAGAACCTCTACAACATCACCCGCAACATCACCTTCGTCGCCATCGTCGCGCTCGGCATGACCTTCGTCATCATCACCGGCGGCATCGACCTGTCGGTCGGCTCGGTGCTTTGCCTGTGCTCGATGGTGCTCGCCGTGACTATGCATGCCGGCTACGGCATCGAGATCGGCATTGCCGCTGCGATCGCGACGGCGCTGATCATCGGCGCCTTCAACGGCATCCTGATCGCCTATCTCGGCTTTCCGCCGTTCGTGGTGACGCTCGGCATGCTGTCGATCGCGCGCAGCCTGGCCATGGTCGCCTCCAACAACACCGTCGTCTTCCAGTTCGGACCCGACCACGACAAGCTTCTGGCGCTGGGCGGCGGCGCCTTTGTGTTCGGCATCGCCAATCCGGTGCTCTACATGATCCTGCTGGCGCTGATCACCGGCTTCGTCCTGCGCTGGACGAAATTCGGCCGGCATATCTTCGCCATCGGCGGCAACGAGCATGCGGCGACGCTGACCGGTGTTCCGGTGCGCCAAATCAAGGTCGCTGTCTACATGATCTCGGCGCTGGCAGCAGGCCTTGCCGGCATCATCCAGACCGGTTGGCTGGGCGCCGTCACCACCAATCTCGGCAACGGCATGGAGCTTCAGGTCATCGCCGCCACCGTTATCGGCGGCGCCAACCTGGCCGGCGGCATGGGCACGGCCTTTGGCGCCGTCGTCGGCGCGGCGCTGATCGAAGTGATCCGCAACAGCCTTGGCCTGCTCGGCATCAACGCCTTCTGGCAGGGGGTGTTCATCGGCGGCGCCATTCTGATGGCGGTCCTGTTCGACCGGCTCCGCAATTTCAGGCGCAACGAATAGGCCGCAGGTCACGAGCGCTATTCGTTTCCCTTGCTATCGCTCAGTCTGAAAATCGGCCGGTACGGCCCATGGCGGGCGCCAGCCGTGCGCATGTGCCTTGACGCAGGCCCGGACTGAGCCGCACTATCCCCATTGCAGGCGAAGGGAGGCCAGTCGCCTGCGGGAGGATATACCCATGACGGAAGCGATCAGGCTCTACTGGGGCCGGTTCGGACATGTTTCTGTCCTGAACGTCGCCAGCGACTTCGTCACCCATGCCCATGTCGAGGCGCATATAATCATCTGGCTGGAAGGCACCGCCGGCGAGATGACCATCGGCCGCGAGACGGTGCGGCTTGGACCCGGCACCGCCGCCGGCATCAATTCCTTCCAGCCGCACAGTCACGCTTTGTCCCGCGACGGCCGGCCCGGCCTGTTCCTCGCCTTCTACATCGATCCGGACTGGGCGCGCCGGCGCCGCGACCTGCCGTCCGCCGCGCCGCTGTTTTCAGCACCGGCGATCACGCTGGAGCCCTGGCTGCACAAGGCGGCAGCCAACCTTCTCGACCATCTCAGCGACAATGAGAGCATCGACGACATCGCCAATTACGAGATCGAGCGCTTCATCGACAGCGTGCTCGACGCCGCCGACGCCTCGGCGCCGCAAGTGGCACGCACCCGCGTCCACACCATGCAGGATTTCCGCGTCCGCAAGGCGATCCAGCTGATGAAGGCTAATGTCTGCGAGCGCATCTGCTTCGATGATGTGGCGCGCAGCGTCGGCCTGTCGCGGCCGCATTTCTTCGCACTGTTCAAGGAGCAGACCAATCTGACGCCCAACGTCTACTGGAACACGCTGCGCATGGAGGAAGCGGTGCGGCAGTTGCAATGGTCGCAGGAGCCGCTGATCTCGGTCGCCTGCAATCTCGGCTTCACCACGCAGGGCAATTTCTCACGCTTCTTCCGCGATCATGTCGGCGTTCCACCGACTCTCTATCGCGAGGCGGCGCGGGCCATTTCCTGAACATTTTCAGACTTATTGATAGGCGTTCAAGACGCATTGATAAGCGCCGCCGGGCTCGCCGCCCTACCCTCGCAACACAGATATCTGCAAGGGAACGATCATATGGCGAAAGTCACCATCTCCAGCGTCATCGACGCGCCGGTCGAAAAGGTCTGGGCGCGCATACGCGACTTCAACGGTCTGCCGAGCTGGCACCCGCGCATGGTCGAGAGTCATATCGAGGACGGCAAGGATGCCGGCGCGATCGGCTGCGTGCGCAACTTTCAGCTCGCCAGCGGCGCCCGCATCCGCGAAGAGCTCCTCGACTTCTCCGACGACAATTTCCTCGTCAGCTACTCCATCCTGGAGACGCCGCAACCGCTGACCAACCACAAGGCGACGCTGCAGTTGCGGCGGGTGACCGATGGTGACCGCACCTATGCCGAATGGACCGCCAGCTTCGACGCTGCTCCCGAGGAAGCCGACAAGCTGGCCGAAGGCATGGGCGCCAACGTCTTCCAGGGCGGCTTCAACGCTTTGAAAAGTCATTTCGCCGGCCAAGGTTGAACTGAATTGGGCTGACAAACAGGAGCGTTCCATGGCGCTTGCACTGCAGACTTTCTCGACGGTGAAGGACGCCAATGCGGCGCTGAAAGCCGCCGGCACCCGCTATCTCGGCGGCGGCACGCTGGCCGTGCGCGCCGCCAATGAAGGCGATGTCTCGGTCTCCAGCTTCATCAGGTCGACCGAGCCTTCGCTGTCGGCCATCACCGTTTCCGGCGGCAAGGTCCGCATCGGCGCCTCAGTGACCATGGCGGCGATCGCCCGTCACCCGGACCTGTCTTCCCTCAGCCACGCGGCGCACGCCGTCGGCGGCCCGGCGATCCGCAACATGGCGACGGTCGGCGGCAATCTCTTCGCCCCGGCGCCCTATGGCGATTTCACCGTCGCGCTGCTGGCGTTGGATGCCACCCTCAGCACCGATGGCGGTGACCTACCGATCGAAACCTTCCTGGTAAAACGCGAAAGCATTCACGCCATTGTCACGGCAGTCGGCTTCAGCCTGCCAGCGGAAGGCAGCTTTCGCTTCCTGAAAGTGTCGCGGATCAAGCCGAAAGGCATCTCGGTGCTGAGCATCGCCGCCGTGCTGGAGCAGGCGCCGGACGGCACCGTGTCTTCGGCGCGGATCGCGCTTGGCTGCATGGCCGACCGTCCGATGCGCGCGACGGCGACGGAGAAGGCGCTGCTCGGCAGAATACTCACCAGCCACGGCATCGCGCCGGCGCTGGCCGTTGCGAACGACGGCACCGCGCCGATCACCGATCCGCTCGCCAGTGCCTGGTATCGCAACGAAGTCCTGCCGGTCCATCTCGGCCGGCTTTTGCTCGCCTGAAAGCCAATGGCGGGTAAGTCCGCCTGGCTGCGGCGCAAGGAGTAGAAAACATGGCAAAGGTCTCGGTTCAGTTCACGCTCAACGGCGCGGAGAAGGCCGAATTCATCGACAGCGGCACGACGCTGCTTCATGCGCTGCGCGACAAGATCGGCGACACCTCGCCGAAGGGCGGCTGCCATCAGGGCACATGCGGCGCCTGCTCGGTCATCATCGACGGCGAACTCAGGTTGTCCTGCCTGACGCTGGCCGAGACCTGCAGCGGCGCCGCCATCACCACGACGTCAGGTCTCTCGGAAGGCGGCGTGCTGCATCCTTTGCAGCGCGCCTTCCTCGACGCCTTCGCCACGCAATGCGGCTTCTGCACGCCGGGCATGATCATGGCCGCCAAGGTGCTGCTCGACCACACGCCGAACCCCAGCCGCGACGAGGTGGTCGAGGCGCTGTCGGGCAATATCTGCCGCTGCACCGGCTACGAGCCGATCATCCAGGCGGTGCTGACCGCCGCGCGATCCAATTCGCAGAACGCGGCCAGAGGGGAGTCAAAAAAGATGGAACTCCGCAAGAGCTATTTCGCCGACCAGCGCAAGGACGATCTGCACGAGATCGGTCAGCCGCGGCCGCGCTCGGATTCGCCTGGTCACGTCACCGGCAAGACCGCCTATTTCGCCGACCGCAATTTTCCCGGCATGCTGCATCTCAAGATGGTGCGCAGCCCGCACCATCACGCCCGCATCCTCAGCATCGACATTTCAGAGGCGGAAAAGCATCCGGGCGTGGTGAAAATTCTGACCGCCAAGGACGTGCCGCACAATGTCTACACCATCCTGATCCTGATCCAGATCGGGCCGGAGGACGAGACGGTGCTGGCCGACGGCAAGGTGCGCTGGAAGGGCGAGGCGGTGGTGGCGGTGCTGGCCGAGACCGAGCGTGCCGCGCAGGAGGCGGCGGCCAAGGTCAAGGTCGATTACGAGGTGCTGCCGGCGGTCTTCGACATGGAGGAAGCGCTGAAGCCCGGCGCGCCGATCGTCAACGAATATCACGGCCGGAACTACTATCTCTATGACAGCGGTGAATGCCGCAAGGTGCGCTTCGGCGATGTCGAGGCCGGCTTCGCCAGCGCCGATCACGTGCTCGAACAGACCTACCAATCCTCGCCGATCGAGCATGCGCCGACCGAGACGACCGGCTGCATCGTCGCCCCTGAGGGCAACGATCGCTTCACCTGCTACACCAATACGCAGGCGATGTTCTTCACCCTCGACAACGCCTCGATCATCCTGCAGATGCCCGGCAACAGACTGCATTTCGTCGGCGGCACCGTCGGCGGCGGTTTTGGCGGCAAGGTCGACGTCATCGTCGAGCCGATCGCCATTCTTGGCGCCAAGCTGACCGGCCGCCCTGTCTCCTTCATCTACAGCCGCGCGGAGGAGATGCAGATCTCCTCGCCGCGCGCCGCCGAAAAAGTCGTCATCAAGGACGGCGTCATGAAGGATGGCCGTATCGTCGCCAGAAAAGTCACCGGCTACACCGATGCCGGCGCCTATTCGCGCCACTCGCCCTACGGCGCGCAGAAGGGCGCCGGTCACTATCCCGGCCCTTACACGATCCCCAATGTCTGGATCGACACCTACTGCGTCTATACCAACCGCACCCCCTCCTCCGCCATGCGCGGCTTCGGCGTCACCATCGGCGATTTCGCGCTGGAGGTGCAGATGGACAAGCTCGCCCGGCTGATCGGCATGGACCCGCTCGAATTCCGCTTCATCAACGCCTACCGCGACGGCGACATGAAGGCACACCGCCAGCCGACCGAAGGGGCGGCGCTTATCGAGTGCATGCAGGAGGCGTCGCGCGCCGCCAACTGGCCGGTAGCAGAGAAGTTCATGGCGATGTCGTCCTACGCGAAGGGAGCTTGAGATGGCGATCAGGCGCGGACGCGGCGTCGCCGCGATCAACTATCCGACCGGGATGAATCTGGGCGGCGACCCGACCCAGGCGCTGGTGCATTCGACGCCGACCGGCAATTTCATGGTCACGCTGTCGAGTGTCGATCTCGGCCAGGGCATGAAGCAGATCATGGCGCAGATCTGCGCCGAGACGATCGGCGTGCCGACCGACCGCGTCGTCGTCGACACCGCCGACACCGACACCGGCCCGCACTGCATGGGCACCTTCGCCTCGCGCGGCACGCACCGCGCCGGCAACGCCGTCATCCAGGCCGCCAGGGAGGCCCGCCAGGTGATGCTGGAAGTGGCGGCCGAGGAGCTGGAAGTGAATGCCTCGGACCTCGAGACCGACGGCCAGGGCAACATCCTGGTCAAGGGCGCCCCGCAAAAATCGATCTCGATCTTCGATGTCGCGCTGTCGGCGCATTTCAAGCGCGGCCGCTCGATTTCCGGCCGCGGCATGTTTTTGATCCCGCGCTCATATCCCGAGAAAGAAACCGGCGCGATGAAACCGTCGACCTGCTATGCGCACGCCTGCACAGTGGCCGAGGTCGAGGTCGATGACGAGACCGGCGAGGTCACTGTGCTGACGGTGAAGAACGTTTTTGAGATCGGCCGCGCGCTGAATCCGAAAATGGTCGAACAGCAGCTCGTTGGCGGCTCATGGATGGGCATCAGTCATGCGCTCTACGAAACCACCGAACCCTATTACCCCAATCGCGATCATGGCGGCACCGACTTCAATCAGTATCTGATGCCGGGGCCGGGTGATCTTGCGCAAACCGAGATCATCGTGCTGGAACGACCCTCGGCCGACGGCCCGTACGGCGCCAAGGGACCAGGCGAAATGTGCGCCAACCCGCAGATTCCGGCGGTCGCCAATGCCGTCTTCGACGCCGTCGGCGTGCGCATCGACACGCTGCCGATCACGCCGGAACGCATCCTGCGCGCGCTGAAGGCACAAGCCTCGAACTGAGTGCTGGAAATGCCCAAGAGAAGCGCCGGCACTGTCGCGATCTCGCCGGAGGCGATGGCGTCCCGCCTCGCCGCTTCGCGCTATCTGGCCGATGAGAGCCTGGCGACTGCCATCTTCCTGGCGATAAGGCTTGGCAAGCCGCTTCTGCTCGAAGGCGCGCCCGGTGTCGGTAAGACGGAGGCCGCAAAAGCAATCGCCGAAGTGCTCGGGCGCGACCTGGTGCGGCTGCAATGCTATGAGGGCATTGACGCCGCGCATGCGCTCTACGAATGGAACTACCAGCGTCAGTTGCTCGCCATCCGCCATGCCGGCGAGCATGAGGTCGACATCTATGATGACCGCTTCCTGATCGCGCGGCCGCTGCTGCAGGTGCTGAAGGCGCCGGAAAAGCGCGTGCTGCTGGTCGACGAGATCGACCGTTCGGACCATGAGTTCGAAGCACTGCTGCTGGAATTCCTTTCCGATTTCCAGATCAGCATTCCCGAGCGCGGCACCATTCGCGCAACGGCGCAGCCGATCGTCATCTTGACCTCGAACCGCACGCGCGAACTGGCGGAAGCGCTGCGGCGGCGCTGCGTCTACCACTGGATCACCTATCCCGACGCCGAGCGCGAGGCCGCCATCATCATGCTGCGCGCCGGTGACGTCGCCGAGGCGACCGCACGCGCCGTGGCATCTGCCGTGCGCGACATCCGCGCCCAGCCGCTGGCGAAGCCGCCCGGCGTTGCCGAGGCGGTCGAATGGGCCAATGCCGCGACGATCCTCGAAAAGGGCGGCAGCCCGTGGCCGGAAGCTTTTCGCCGCGCCATCGGCGTGCTGATCAAGGACGAAGAGGACCTGTCCTACATCGCCCCCGAGCTTGGCCGGATCGTCGAGGAGGCATTGGCGTGAGCGCCGCGGCCCTACCCCGGGCGGCTGCGCCCTTGCTCGGCTTTGGCCGGCTGCTGCGCCGCTATGGCTTTCCGGTGGCGCCCGAGCAGGTGTCAGGCTTCATGCAGGCGGTGACGCTGCTCGGGCCCCGCTCGATGGCCGATATCCACGAAGCGGCCCTTGCCACGCTGGCGCCGCCGCCCGACCGCCGCGACGAATTCGAGGCGCATTTCAAAAGCTATTTCTACGGCAACAAGGCTGCCCTCGTCGAGGGCGAGGCTGACGAGGAAACCCGCATCAAGGACGACGGCGGCACCAGCCAAGAAGAGATCGAGGTGACGCGCCAGGAGGAAGGCGGCGAGCTCTCGTCCGGCGCCGAACAGTTGAGCGTCCGCGACTTCCGGCGCGACGGCGACGGGCTTGCCGCCTTCCGCCGCAAGCTCGCTGCCGCCTTGCCCGTCCGCCGCTCCTTCCGCACCGTGCGAACGCACGCGCGCGGCAAGCTCGATCTGCGCCGTTCGCTGCGCGAAATCGTCAGCGCCGATGGCGATGTGCCATCGCCGCTGCTGCGCCGCAGGCAGACCGTGCCGCGCAAGCTGCTGATCCTGATCGACGTGTCAGGCTCGATGAAGCTGCACACGTCGGACTACCTCAAGCTGGCGCATGCGGCGGTGCAAGGCGCGGACCGGGCCGAAATTTTCACCTTCGGCACGCGGCTGACCCGCATCACCGCGGCGCTGCGCATTCGCGACCGCGACCAGGCGCTAGCCCGCGTGGCGGCACTGGTCGACGACTGGGACGGCGGCACCCGCATGGGACCGACGCTGCTCGCCTTCCTGTCGGTGCCGCGCTTCTCCGCATTCGCGCGCGGAGCGGCGGTCATCATCCTGTCGGACGCGCTGGAGCGCGGCGATCATGCCGAACTGGAAATGGCGATGCGCCGGCTGAGCGCACGCGCCTTCCGGCTTTCGCTGGCGACGCCTCTGGCCGGCGACCCGCGCTTTCAGCCGGCCACGGCAGCACTTCGCGCCATCCTGCCGGTGCTCGACGATCTGGTCGACGGTTCGTCGATCGCCGGTCTCACCGATTTCATCCTGTCGCTCGCCCGCCCTGCCCCGACGGCCGCAGCAATCTGGAAAAGGGTTTCATGATGCAGAAGGCGATAGACGCGCATTTCCACATCTGGCGCAGAGAGGATCAGCCCTGGCTGCGCGGGCCGATGGTGCCGCGCATCTTCGGCCCTTACGAGCCGATCCGCCGCGACTATCCGATCGAGGAATTCCTCGCCGACCAGCAAGGCTCCGGCGTCGAGAAGGCGGTCTATGTCCAAACCAACTGGGCGAAGGAGGATTTCGAGACCGAGGTCGCCTTCCTGCAGAAGACGGCTGACGAAACCGGTTGGCCGCATGCCATCGTCGGCTATGCCGACATGACTGTGGACGATGTGCGCCATCAGATTGATCGGCTAGTAAAATACAAGCTGCTGCGCGGCGTGCGCATGCAGCTCCACTGGCACGAAACGCCGGCCTTCCGCTTCGCCACCGCGCCCGATCAGGTCATTGACCCGAAGGTGCGGGCCAATGTGGCGCGGCTGAAGGACTACGGCCTGTCTTTCGACCTGCAGCTTTTCCCGGCCCAGATGAAGGACGGGCTGACGCTTGTCGGCGAGAATCCTGAGACCAATTTCATTCTCACGCATGCCGGCATGCTGACCGACATGTCGGAGGAAACTACGCAAGCCTGGAAAGCCGGCCTGCGCACCCTATCAGCGGCGCCCAACCTCTATGCCAAGCTGTCCGGCCTCGGCACCTTCGTCCACCGCAACGACCCGGCGCTGATCGCCTACATCGTCGGCAACGCCATCGACATCCTCGGCAGCGACCGGCTGATGTTCGGCTCGAACTTCCCGATCGAGAAACTGTGGACCAGCCATGCCGAGCTGATCAAGGCGCACCGGGAGGCAGTAGCCGAGCATGGTGCGGCGGCAGAGGTTGATGTCTTTTGGAACACTGCGGAGCAGGTATATCGGCCGGTGTAGCGAGCAGCGCCCTTTCCTTCTCACCCTTGTGGGAGAAGGTGGCCGAGCGAAGCTCGGTCGGATAAGGGATGCTGGAAGGATCGCTACCTCCGAGACGTAAACACTTCAAATTCCTCGATTTTTGCGCGCTGCGTTTCTTCCAGCACCCCTCATCCGTCTCGGCGCTACGCGCCGATCCACCTTCTCCCACAAGGGGAGAAGGTCAAGCCCGACTTCAGTTGCGAGGAAAATGGCCCGAAACCTCGGCGCCCGCGACCGGCGGCAGCGCCAGGAAGCGGAACGAGGCGGCGAGCCCGATAGCGCCGATCGCCAGGAAGGCGACGCGAAAGTCGACGAGGTCGAGCGCCGGCCCGCCCCTGGCGATCTGCGACAGGTTGAGCAGCGCCGCCGCAACCGCGACGCCGAACAGCATCGCCATTTGCTGCAGCATGCTTGACAGCGTCGCCGCCGAGCTGCGCTGCGCCGAAGCGATATCGGCGAAGGCCAGCGTGTTGAGCGCGGTGAACTGCATCGAACGCGCCAGTCCGGCAATCAGCATCAGAACCACCACCAGCACTTGCGGCGTCTGCGGCGATATCGCCGCGCAGGCCATGATCGACAGCGATACGATCAGGCCGTTAACGACCAGCACCGAACGGAAACCGAACCGCTTCAGCGTCGGTGTCGTCACCGTCTTCATGCCGAGATTGCCCAGAAAATAGGCCAGGATCAGCATGCCGGCATCGACGGCTCTCAGGCCGAAGCCGACCTGGAACAGCAGCGGCAGCAGGAACGGCGTGGCGTTGATGGCGACCCGGAAAATGGTGCCGGCCGACAGCGTCGATATGGCGAAAGTCTGCACCTTGAATGCTGTGAGGTCGAGCAGCGGATTTTTGGCGCGCGCCATATGCCGCACGGCCAGCCAGCCGACTACGTTGACGGCGGCAAGCAGCGCCACGGTCGGCATGGCGCCGTCTTCCGGATGGGCGATGCGCTCTAGGCCACAGAGCATTGAGGCGAGCCCGACCGAGGTCAGGAGGAAGCCCGGCCAGTCGAGCGGCCTGGTTTCGGAGTCGCGGTCGCTGGGAATGAAGCGGGCGACCAGCACTAGCCCCGCTGCGCCGACCGGAATGTTGATGAAGAAATTCCAGTGCCAGGAGAGATACGTGGTGATAAAGCCGCCAAGCACCGGCCCGATCACCGGCGCGAACAGCGCCGGCCAGGTGATCAGCGCGGTGGCATTGAGCAGCTCGGACTTCGAGGCGTTGCGCAGCACCAGGATTCGGCCGACGGGCGTCATCAGCGCACTACCCAGGCCCTGCACGGCACGCGCGGCGACGAACTGAGTCAGGTTCTGCGAGATGCCGCAGGCGATCGAGGCCAGCGTGAACAGCGCGATCGCCACAAGGAAGATGCTGCGCGCGCCGAAACGGTCGGCAAGCCAGCCCGACAGCGGCACGAACACCGCCATGGCCAGCATATAGACGGTGATGCCGATGCTCATCGCCACCGCCGGCACGCCGAAGGATTCTCCCATCTGCGGCAGCGATGTCGAGATGATCGTCGAATCCAGAAGCTGCATGAAGAAGGCGACGGCGACGATCAGCGCCACGCGCCGCGCCTGCCGCGCCGCCGTCGCGGTCTCGGCCAAGGCTTTGTTTTCGGGAATGGCGGTCATGCGCAAAACTGTACGAAAGTTTTTCCCGCGCCACTGGGAACCAGGCAATTGTCTGGCAAATCGATGACGCACCGGTTTGAACAGCATTTGGGCGGCGCCGTCCAGATATGGACCAACAAACTTTCGTGTCATATCGCGACCTGTTATGCGATGACTGAAACTCGCCATCGAACTTTGATGCTTCGCGATTTCGATTCGTATCTTCTGACTAGGAACGCCCCCTTCATCAGGACCAATCTGCGCATGAAGCCCATCTACATCGATTATCTCAACGCCTTCGACATCGAAGCGCTTGATATGACCGATGCCGAAATCATCGAAGCGGTCGAGGCCGGCCTGATGGCGCAGGGCAACGGCCAGACGGTGATCGAGCCGCGCGTCCATCTCGAGCCGGACCCGTCCTTCAACGGCCATTTCAATGTCCTGCGCGGCTACGTCGCGCCGCTCGATGCGGCCGGCGTCAAGATTGTCGGTGACTATGTCGACAATTACCTGCACGGCCTGCCATCGGAATTCGGCATCCTCAACCTCTTCGATCCGCGCACCGGCACGCCGCGCGCCATTCTCGACGCCACTGGGATCACCGACATGCGCACCGGTGCCGTCACTGCCATCGGCGCAAAACATCTGGCGAAAAAGACGTCAAAGATCCTCGGCCATATCGGCGCGCGCGGCACCGCCTACTGGAACGTGCGCCTGCTCGACCATCTCTTCGACTTTGACGAGATCCGCGTGCATTCGCGCCGGCCGGAAAGCCGTGACGGCTTTGCCGCCAAGCTGTCCGCCGATCTCGGCAAGAAGGTCACGGCGGTCACCGACTGGCGCGCTTGCGTCGAGGGCGCCGACATCATCGTCGAGGCCTCGCGGCTGCCGGAACCTCAGCCGCTGCTGAAGACCGAATGGATCAGGCCCGGCGCGCTGGTGATGCCCTACGGGACGATGAGCGCGGTGGAGCTGTCGTTGACCGACATCATGCAAAAGATCGTCGTCGACGACTGGGGCCAGTGCAAGGGCGGCAAATTCGGCTCGCTGCGCGCCCATGTCGAGACCGGACGCCTGAGCGAACAGACGCTGCACGCCGAACTTGGCCAGATCGCCGCCGGTCTAAAGCCAGGACGCCAGAGCGACGACGAGACGATCCTGTTCTGGCATCGCGGCCTGTCGCTCTCCGATATCGCGCTGGGCAAGGCGATGCTGGCCAAGGCGCAGGCCCAAGGCATCGGCCAGCGGCTGCGCTTCGCATGAGTGCGCTCGTCCTCACCGGGGCCGGCATTCGCGTCGAGGATGTCGCGGCGGTTGCCCGCGACGGACGCAAGGTGGAAGTAGCCCCCGCGGTCATGGAGAGGCTGGACAGGGCGCGAAAAGTGCTCGACCGCGCCGCCGCTTCTGGTCAGCCAATCTATGGGGTCAACACCGGGCTTGGCGCCAATCTCGGCACGTCGGTCAGCGGCGACGCCAGCGCCTTCCAGCGGCAGTTGCTGGACGGCCGCAGCGGCGCCGTGGGTGACGTGCTGCCGCAAGACATCGTGCGCGCGACGATGCTTGCCCGCGTGGCGATGTTTTCGGCCGGCGGTTCGGGCATTTCATCAGAGGTTTTCGTCGCGCTCACCGACGCGCTCAATGCCGGCGTGCATCCGGTGATGCCGTCGCTGGGCTCGATCGGCGACAGCGACCTGGTGCTGATGGCAACGCTCGGCCGCATGCTGATAGGCGATGGCGAAGCCGACTTTCAGGGCCGGCGCATGCCGGCGGCCAAGGGGCTGGCAATGGCGCGCCTCGCCCCCGTCAGCCTCGCCCCCAAGGACGGGCTGTCGCTGATAAGCGCCTCGGCGGTGTCCGCCGGCAGCGGCGCGCTGGCGGTGGTCGACGCACTGTCCGCCTTCGCGCAACAACAGCAGGCGGGCGCGCTGACCATGGAAGGCATCGGCGCCAACCAGACGATCCTCGATCCGCGCTTGCAGTCGGCGCGATCGGCCGCCGGCCAGAAGCAGGCGGCGCAAGGTTTGCGCGATCTGCTGGCACGCGACAAGGCGCCGATGCCGACGACCTTGCAGGACCCGTTGTCGATCCGCTGCATGCCGTCGATCCACGGTGCGCTGCTGCAGGCAATCGATCAGGCCAGGCAAGCCGTCGAGATCGAGCTTAACGCCGCCGCCGACAATCCGCTGGTGCTGGGCGACGACGACATGCTGTCGACCGGCAATTTCCACACCCCGTCGCTGGCGCTGGCCTTCGAGACGCTTGGCCTTGCCATCGCTCAATGTGCGGCTGCCTGTGCTGCCCGCTTCATCCAGCTCACCGGCTCAGGCCGCAACGGACTGCCCAAATATCTGTCGCCGGTCGGCGGCGCTTCGGCCGGCTTCGTGCCGCTGCAAAAGACGGTGACCGCTATCCTCGCCGCCATCCGCCACAAGGCCAACCCGGTAATGCTCGATTTCCTGGCCGTCTCGGAAGGCGTCGAGGACCATGCCACGCAAGCACCGCTGGCCGTTTCGAAATGCGCCGACATGATCGTGCTGTGGCAGCGGATGATCGCCTTCGAGCTGATGGCGGCCGCACAGGCCGTCGACCTGCGCGACGGGCTGGCGCTGGCGCCGGCGACCGCCACGATTCATGCGGCGGTGCGCGCGCTTGTCCCCCCGCTCAAGCAAGACCGGCCGCTCGGCGTCGAGGCCGAAGCGCTTCATGCAGCGCTCACCAATGGGAACTGGCTGGCCTAGCTGGTTCACGCCGCCTTGCTCAGGTCGCGCCGTCCACCCTTTTCATGAACAGACCGAGTTGGTCCGGGTCCATATGCACCACATGCTTGTCCTCGGGATAGGCCAGGCTGTTGACGTCGGCAACATATTCGGCAAAAGCGGCTACGCGTTCCGCCTGCAGGCGGTCATATTCGGCGGCAAAATTGCGGTAGACCTTGGAATGGCGGGGCACGTGGCCGCGGTTCTGGCCAAGGATATCGTCGGCGAACAGATATTGCGCGTCGCAGCCGGTGCCCGCCCCCATCGACAGCATGATCAGCGACGTGCGCTCCGAAATCGCCTTGGCCACTTCGACCGGCACCACTTCGATCTCGGCGCCGACAGCACCTGCGGCCTCATACTGCTTGACTGCCTCGAAAATCTGCATGGCGCTGTCGGCGGTCTTGCCGACGGCCTTAAAGCCGCCGGTCCAGGTGGCGCGCGACGGGATCAGGCCAACATGGCCGATCACCGGTATAGCGTCATCGGCCAGCCGTTTGACGGTGGCATAGCCAGCGCTGCAATAGACCGCGTCGGCGCTCGCCTTGTAGAGCCGGAACGCCCAGCGGACGAAATCGTCGGCTGTGCCGATCTCGTAGAAATTGTCGCCCGGCATGGTGAACAGGCTGGGCGCGGCATCCCGGTATTGCGGGTTGAGCACCAATTCAGGCGGCACCGAGACGATGTCGATCCCGGCTCTTTCGGCGGCCTCGGCCTCGTCCATCGTCAACACGCGCAGCATGGTCAATTGCCGCTTGCCCTTCATGGCACGCAGATCGGCGATCGTGGGTCTTTTACGGCTCATCGATTTGGTCCCCTTTGTTACGTGAACGGAAGGCCGGTCAGGCGATCTGGATCATCACCTTGCCAGCTTCGACTTTGACCGGATAGGTCTGCAGATTGACGCAGACAGGAGCCCCTTTGGCCTGGCCGGTCTTGTAATTGAAGCGGCCATTGTGCTTGGGGCATTCGATGATGTCGTCCATGACCAGCCCGTCGGCCAGATGGGCTTTCTCATGCGTGCAAAACCCGTCTGTGGCGAAGAATTCGTCATCAGGGGAACGATAGATCGCGAAGGTGCGGCCGCCATGATCGAAGCGGATGACATCCTCTTCTTCAACATCGTCCACGGCGCACGCTTCGACCCAATCGGCCATCTCTGTCTCCTGAAATCTCCGGATTGCGGCGGTGCGCAGTGCCTATTCCGCCGCCGCCGACATTTTCACCTCGTGGAACTCGCCACGATACGGCCGCGCCGTCGGCGGCAGCTCGCGCTTGAGGAAATAGTCCTCATATTTGAGCTGCCTGAGCAGGACCGGCCAGACTTCGCGATAAGCATGCCATATTGACGGGTTCGGCTCAGGCAAATCGTGCTTGATCAATTCGTGCAGCCTGGGCAGCGCGTGATAGGGCACCATCGGGAACATGTGATGCTCGACGTGGTAGTTCATGTTCCAGTAAATGAAGCGGCTGATCGGATTCATGTATACTGTGCGGGTGTTGAGCCGGTGGTCGACCACATTGTCGGCCAGACCGATGTGCTGCAGCAGGCCGGTCAGCACCATGTGCCAGGTGCCGTAGAGGCGCGGCACGCCGATGAGAACCAGCGGCACCCACGACCGCATAGTGAGGGCGAGCGCAATCGTGGCGATATAGATGGCGACATGCCAGCGCGCGGCGATGACGGCCTTGTGCTGTTCCATCTCGGGAACGTAGCTTTTCTCGTCGGGCGTGAGCTTGCCGAACGCTTGGCGTACCAGCGCCGGAAGCGAATAGCGAAAATCAAGGATACCGGTGAAAGCGAGCGCCGCGCGCAAAAGGTCCGGCGGGCGCATCACGGCGATCTCGGCATCGCGGCCGACAATGATGGTGTCGGTGTGGTGGCGGGCATGGCTCCAGCGCCAGGTCACCGGATTGCGCATCAGCATGAAGCTGGCGATCTGGTAGACCACATCGTTCATCCAGCGTGTCCGGAAGGCGGTGCCGTGGCCGCATTCGTGCCAGCGCGAGTCGCTGGAGGAACCGTAGAGCAAGCCATAGACGAAGAAGAACGGCACGCACCACCAGGTGCCCCAGAAATAAACGCCGCCGGCAGCGGAACCCAGTATGGCGGCGATCCAGATGATCGTGTCGCGGATCGCCGGACCATCGGAACGTTGCATTAACTCCTTGATCGCCTTGCGCGGGACGTCGGTGTGATACCATTCGGCCGAGGCCAGTCCCGTCTCGATCGCCCTGCGTGTGCTTTCGCCAACCAGGCTGTAGTCGCGCTTTATTGTGCCAGCCATTGTGACCTCCAATTCCTGGTGGGCCGCGAACCCTCCCCGCTCCAACCGGAGCGAGCCTCCCAACTGGTGCTTCGCGTCGTCCTCGCCATCATCACGACCTGCCTCCGAGCACCGGAAAATTGCCTGACGGCCGCGGATAATCCTGCTGCGGCTGCCTAGCGATGTCAGCGATCCGGCTTTCAGCGGCGGCGATGTCGCCGGCGCCGTCGAGAACCCGGAACACCGCATTGTAGGAGCGGCTTTCGCCATGCTCCAGCCAGATCATCTCGCCGCGCTCGCGCGCCGACAGATTGCCGAGCACATGATGCGTCGACGGCTCTATGCCCAGCGCATACTGTCCCGCCTGGAAATTCTGCCACTCATAGGCGCAAGGCAACTGGTCTTTACGCGTGACGACCTCAAGGCCGAGGCCAAGACGATCGTTGACCACCGCCACCGGCACCTCACCCTTGGCGTCGGCGCCGAGTTCGTGCTGCCAGACCTGCTCCTGGAAACCCGATTGCGGCGCCGGCGCGGTGCGGTAACCAACTTTCTGCGCCTCGTAGCGCTCACCGGCATGTCCGGCCCAGACCACATCACGGATCGGCGCCAGATAGCGCGAGCCTTCGTCGAGCACCGGATGGCTGACATTGATGTGATAAAAGTACATATGCGGCGTCCGGCTGAAGCCGTGATTGACGACCCGGTCCGACAGCCGGATCTCGTTGCCGCCGACATCGGCCTCGATCCGCCGCAACAGATGCAGGTCCTCGCCGAACACCGTCGACTGCTGGACGATGGCCTCGGCCCACAGCACGCAGCGGTCGCCGTCCCACGCTTCGCCGTAGCCGGTCAGCCTCGCCGGAATGGTGCTGACGCGGCCATGCAGCGAATGGCGCACCGTCTTTTTCGGCGGATAATTGTAGGTGTCGGCCGGCACTTCGTTCATGAACAATATATGGTCGAGACCGCAGGTCAGCAGCAGGCCGGAAAACGACCGCGCCCAGGCCAGCCCCTCCTCGCCTTCGTATTCGTGCAGGCCGGGATGGCGAAAGCCGCTCGGCGAATGCCAGCCGATCGCCTGGCCCTTGAAGTCGCAATCGGCGATATCAAGCGCCCGGTCGACCAGTGCGGTGAAACGCAGGCCGGAGCCGGTGCGGAATTCGAGCATGCGGATGCCGCGCTCCACCCCGTCGCCAAGCGTCATCAACCGCACGCCAGCGAATTGCGACAGCATGCCGGACCGCTCCGAGACCTGCCGGCGCGAAAGCGTCTTGCCGTAAAGCTCTACCATGTGATGGCCAGTTCCTTCACTTTGCTCTCGTCTCCTTGAGCAGGGCCGACATGTCGGCGCCGGTGATGATGCTCTCCACCGTCAGCAGGTCGGTATCGGCGACCGTCTGCTCGGCGACGATCTCGCCGCGGCGCATGACGATGATGCGGTCGGCGACTTGGAAGACGTGATGGATGTTGTGGGTGATCAAAAGCACCGAATGGCCGGCCGCGCGCACCTCCTTGACGAAGCGCAGCACGCCGTGTGTTTCCTCGACGCCGAGATTGTTGGTCGGTTCGTCGAGGATGATGACCTTGGCGGCGAACTGCATGGCCCGCGAAATGGCGATCGACTGGCGCTCACCGCCCGACAGCGTGCTGACCAGCGCATCGGCATCGAGCTTTTTCGAGATGCCGACGCGCTTCAAAAGTGCCGCGGCGGCATCGCGCAGCTTGGCGAGGTCGAGCGGCGCGAACACGCCCAGCCATTTCAAGTTGACCGGCTCGCGACCGAGAAAGAGATTGCGCGCGATGCTCAGGTCCGGCGCCAGCGACGTGTCCTGGTGGATAGTCTCGATGCCGAGATCCATCGCGTCGCGCGTCGAGCGGATCGAGACCTTCTGGCCGCGCACATAGATCTCGCCGCGGTCGACGGGAAACACGCCGGAGATCGCTTTGATCAACGTGGATTTGCCGGCGCCGTTGTCGCCCAACAAGGCCACCACTTCGCCCTCATTAAGTGTGAAGGAGGCGCTCTTCAGGGCGCGGACGCTGCCGAAGGACTTTTGCAGGTTCTGCAGCCGAAGCACTTCCATATTCAGCTCCTGGCGGCGTTCTTCTGCAGCAAAGCGTGCAGGATGAGCATGGCAAGGATGATGACGCCGACGAAGATGTTGTAGGCGAGCCCCGGGACGCCGATCAGCACGATACCGTTGCGGATGCTGCGCAGCATCAGCGCGCCGACGATCGTGCCCAGGATCGTGCCGCGCCCGCCTGTCAGCGCCGTGCCGCCAACCACCACCATGGCGATCACTTCGAGCTCGTATCCGGTACCGGCCACCGGCGAGGTGGCCGAGATGCGGAACGCACTGATCATGCCGGCCAGACCCGCCAGCACTGAGGTCAGGATGAACAGCCAGATCTTGACCGCATCGGCCGGCACGCCGCGCGCCACCGCGGCGTTACGGTTCGAACCGATGGCGCTGATCCAGTTGCCGAGCTTGGCGTAGTGCAGCACGTAGATCGCCAGCAACGACAGGGTGATGAACCACCACAAGGACGTATAGAAACGGAACGTTCCGATATTGAAGCTGCCGGCCAGCAGCGTCACGAAAAAGCCTGGCTGGTCCCAGGATTTTAGCGGAAAGCCTTGCGTGATGTAGAGCGCAGCACCCCGCACGACGAGCAGCATCGACAGCGTCACCAGGAAGGAGGAGATGCCAATCTTGGTGACGATCAGCCCGTTGATGGCGCCGATCGCCACGCACAGCAGCAGCCCGGCAAGCAGCGCCACACCGATATCAACCTGGCCGCTCTGCACCAGCAGCATGACCACGACCGGCGCCAGACCGAACACGGCGCCGACCGAAAGGTCGAACTCGCCTGCTGTCAAAAGCAGCGTCATGCCGAGTGCGATGATGCCGAGCTCGGGCAGGAAGGCCATCATGTTGGAGATGTTGAGCGGCGACAGGAAATTGGCGTCGGCGACGGCGAACGCCACCAGCAGCACAATGAGGATGACGAGCGAGGAGAATTGCGGCGAGCGGATCAG
This sequence comes from Mesorhizobium sp., assembly GCA_004020645.1. Lineage (GTDB taxonomy): Bacteria > Pseudomonadota > Alphaproteobacteria > Rhizobiales > Rhizobiaceae > Mesorhizobium. The sequence continues at coordinate 34,707 of SAQL01000022.1, forward strand.
GCTCGACCTGCGTTTGGCCCCAGGCATTTCCTCTTCTGCGGCAATTGTCATGACGGATTGGACCATACTTCAAGGTGACGCCCGCCGCGTGCGCGGCGGGCGTCAGTTTCCATCACTTGTCGTAGAGTTTCAGGATCGGCTCGACGCTTGTCGCGTCGTAGAGGCTGAAGGTGTGTATGTCGTAGCCGATCGGTTCACCCGAGGCGGCAAGCCCGAGCAGCGCCACCGGCATGAAGCCCTGCGCCGACGGGAACTGCCAGGCAGCCGCGTTGACGAAGCCGGCCTTGACGGCTTCGGCGGTTTCCCTGGAATTCCCCCAGCCGACAACCGGGATCTTGCCGGCTGGCACGCCTGCGCCGTCGAACACCCGCTTGATGCTGGCCGCGACGGAATCGCCGAGCGCGATGATCGCCGGCGGATTGTTGGCGACCATATAGTCGGTCATCTTGGCGATGATGCCGGCCGGATCGGTGCCGCAATCGACCACGTCATATTTGATGCCGAGCGGATCGAAGACGCTGGCGATGCCTTCGGTCTCGAGCTGCTGGTAGCTGGCTCCAGGCACTTCCACCGGCAGGAACACCTTGTCGCCCTGCTTCACCATCTTGTGGTCGACCAGGTACTTGGCCCAGATGGCACCGGCCTCCTTGAGATCGGCTCCGACATAGGCCTGCCGCCCGGTTGCCGGATCGTCGGTGTTGAAGAACACGATCGGGATGCCGGCAGCCTTGGCTGCCTTCACCTCTTCCGTCCACAGCCCAGGCTGGGCCGAGGTGGTGGCGATACCGTCCGGCTTGGCGGCGAGTGCTGAGCTGAAAGCTTCCTTCTGCGCCGCCATGTCGCCGCCGCTGAAGGAGATCTTGCAGGTCACCTTGAGCTGGTCGCAGGCCTTGGTGGCACCGGCATTCCAGTCGAGCCAGAATGCATCCGACGGGCCGCCATGCGACAGCAGATAGAACGTCTTCTCCTGCGCCAATGCCTGCGAGCCGAATGCGAGGCCGGCGAGCACCGTCGCGGCCGCCGCCAGTTTCAATCCGAATTTCAACATTTCTCTTCCTCCATTATATTTCCTCCCGGCGGAAAGCGCCGCCGCATGGCGGCGACGCAGGGCTCCTGTCAGAGCCCGTTGGCGCGGAACTTGCCGTCGAGGAATTTCTTGGCCCGCGGCACGTCATCTTCCGAGAGATGCTCGATGATGACCGGGATGTTCGGGTGCTTTTCGGCAAGCCGCTTGAGATAGAGATCGTAGTTCAGCGAACCGAGGCCGGGCGCCGGCAACTCGATCTCGCCTACACCGCGGAAAGTGTGGCTCTCTAGCGCGTCCTCGTCGCCGATGTCGGCGTGCTTCTCCGACTTATCGCCGCCCGAGCGCTTGACGTCCTTGGCGTGGGCTATTTTGATCTTGTCGGTCAGCGTGTCGAACACCTGGTTGAGGATCTGGTCCATCCTGTCGATGTTGTGCGTCTCGAAATAGTTGGTCGGGTCCATCAAAAGGCCGAGGCCCGGATGATCGACCTGCGCGAACATCTTCACCGTCTCTTCGACCGAGCCGACGACGTTGTTGACATAGGTTTCGAGCAGGAAGACCGCGCCGTGGTCGTAGGCCGTCTGGGCAAGGTCGGCGATGACCTTGCGGCATTCCTCGAAACCTTCCTCGGTCTTGTTCTTCGGATGGTGCACCCAGTCGGACTCGGTGTTGTAGGTGCCGGTTTCCGAGATCACGTAGGGCGAGCCGAAATCGCGGGCGCTGCGGATGATCTCCTTCAGATAGCCGACGCGCTTCTCGCGCTCTGCCATATCCGGATGGATGATGTTGGTGTAGCCCGACACGCAGCACACCGGCAGATTGTGATCGCGGAAGGTGTCGCGAACAGTCTTGGCTTTTTCCTTGTTGATCTGCCCGGCCGACAGGTCGATATCCCTAAAATGGAGGTCGAGCTGTACCGTGTTGAAATCGAGCGCGCGGATCTTCTGCGCGGTTTCCTTGAGGCTGTACGGGAAATAGCCCGTGAAAATGCCTGCCTGCATCATGATGTGAAGTCCTCCCTGTAAGCGATTCAGTTGATTGAGTTTGTCGAGATTTCGGAAAGCTTGACTGTGCGGCCCTCATCGATCGAGCGGTAACCGGCTTCGATCAACGCCATGGTCTTGACATTGTCGGCGACGGAGAGCGCGGGCGGCTCACCCGTCTTCACTGCGTGCTGGAGCTGCTCCATCACGCCGATGAAGGCGTGCGGGAACCACATCGTGTCCCAGCTCGGCGTCACCCAGTCGCCGCCGGTGGTCGCGGTCGAGGCATAGGTCAGCGTCGAGGCAGAACCCGTCGGCCAGCCGATCGTGCCCTTGGCGACGCCCTTGGTGCCGTCGACGCGCCAGTTGATGTGCTGGTCGTCCTTGTAACCCTCCTGGCGCGGGCCGGACCAGACATCCTCCAGCGACACCGCGAGCACTCCGGACGGAAACCGCAGCGTCGACACGGTGATGCCGTCGGAATGGTCGAACTTCGTGCGCGGATCCTTACGCGTCAGCGTCGTGATCTCCTGGGGATCACCGAACAGGAAGCGCAGCACGTCGAGATGGTGGACGCTCATATTGGCGAGCGTCAGCCGGTCGTAGTCCTCGAGGAATGTCTGCCAGTGCGGGATCGCATGCATGTCGATCTGCGCGAAGACGATGTCACCGAGCGCGCCGCTATCCATGATCTGCTTCAGCACCCGCATCGACTGGTCGTAGCGCATGTTCTGGTTGACCGAGAGGATCTTGCCGGCCCTGGCCGCCTCGTCGCGCAACTCGATCGCATCCTTGAGCGACAGCGCCAGCGGCTTCTGCGCCAGGATCGCCTTGATGTGCTTCTGCTTAAGCGCATGGCGGATCAGCGCCGGCTGCTGGTCGGGCGGAAAGGCAAGGTCGATGATCTCGACATTTTCGTCCTCGATAAGCTGTTCCGGCGTATCGTGGACGGTCGGGATCTCCCAGCGCCTGGCGACCTTCTCGGCGCTGGCCTTGGTCCGCGAGGCGATCGCCACCACCGGAAAACCGGCCTCCTTGTAGGCGGCAAGATGGCATTCGGCCATGATCATGCCGGCGCCGACGCAGCCGATCCTGAATTCCCTGGTGCGGACTTTAACGTCCGGCTCGAAGCCCTTGCCCGCTATTTCTTCGCTTGCCATATGTTCCTCCCGAAGCTCGTTCCTTGCAGCCGCCGTCATCTTGCCAGCGCTCCCCCGCTTTGCCCGAAATAATGCACCCTGCCCGGCTCGCAGGATATCGCCACCATGGCATCCGGCCTGATGTCCGGCTGGCCGCGCAGCAGCGCGCTCAGGCGCGCCTGCCCGGCAGCGATTGTCACGACGGTATAGCCGCCGAGCGGCTCAACCTCGAACACTCGCGCCGGGCGGCCCGCGCGCCCATCCGAGATTCCACTCTCCGACATTGCCTCATCCGGCCAGGGCCGGACCTTGATGTCTTCCGGCCTGAGCCCGATCTCGACGGCATCGGCCGGAGCCGCCTTGTCCGCAATACGGATCGCGCCTTCGGCCGCCTCGACGCCGCCCTCGCCGCGCACCAACTTCAAGATATTCATCATCGGCGAGCCGAGCAGCCGCGCGACATATGTGCTGGCCGGCCGGTCATAGATCTCGGCCGGCGCGCCGATCTGTCTGATCCTGCCGTTCTCCAGGATGGCAATGCGGTCGGCGACCGACATCGCCTCCTCCTGGTCGTGCGTGACATAGATCAGCGTCTTGCCGAGCTCGCGCTGGATGCGCTTCAGCTCGACGCGCGTCTCCTCGCGCAGGCGGGCGTCGAGTGCCGAGATCGGGTCGTCCATCAGATAGGCATTGGGATCGCGCACCAGCGCCCGCGCGATCGCCACGCGCTGCCGCTCGCCGCCCGAAAGCTGCGCCGGCGGCTTGTGCAGGATGTGGCCGATATGCAGCTTGGCCGCGACGTCTGCGACACGCTTTTCGATATCGGCCTCGGCGACCCGGCGTTCGACCAGGGGAAAGCGGACATTGTCGCGCGCGTTCATATGCGGAAACAGCGCCAGGTTCTGGAACACCATGGCGACATTGCGTTCGGCCGGCGACACCGTGTTGACCGGCCTGCCGCCGATCAGGATTTCGCCGTCGTCCGGCGTCTCCAGCCCGAGCACCAGACGCAGCACCGTCGACTTGCCCGATAGCGGCGGGCCGAAGAAGCAGAAGAACTCATTGTCGTTGACAGTGAACGAGGCGTCGTCGACGGCGAGCGTGTCGCCATAGCGTTTCGTGACATTGCGGAAGACGATATCGGCCATGGTCTCAGCCCGCCTTCATGGCAAGGCCGGTGGCGGTGTCGAACACACGCACGGACGCCTGGGCCGGCGCGACAACCGCTGTCTGCCCGATCGCCAGCCCGACATCATTGTCGAACACCGCCTTCACCGCGCTCTCGCCCTGGCCGAGATGCACGATGGTGCGCGCGCCGATGCGCTCGATGAAGGTTACCGGCAAGGAGAGACCGCGGCCGCCTTCAACCAGCGTCGCCTGTTCCGGGCGGAAACCGTAAAGCACATCGCCCTGCGCACCCCGCACGGCGGCGGTGATTTCGGCCGGCAGCGGCGGCGTGACACCGAGCGGCCCGAGATCGATGACCAGGCCACGGTCGCTTTCCGCCGGCCTGCCCTTGAGCAGGTTCATGCCCGGCGCACCGATGAAGCGGGCGACAAAGACATTGGCCGGATCGTTGTAGACCTCGAGCGGCGTGCCGACCTGCTGCAGCACGCCATGGTCCATCACCGCGATGCGATCAGCCATGGTCATCGCTTCGAGCTGGTCGTGGGTGACATAGACCATGGTCTGCCGGAACTGACGCTGCAGCTGTTTCAATTCGGTCCGCATCACCGCCCGGAAGGCGGCGTCGACATTGGACAGCGGCTCGTCGAGCAGGAAAATCGCCGGCTCCATGATCGCCGAACGGCCGATCGCCACGCGCTGCAATATGTTGACCGACAGCCTGTCGGCCTTGCGGTCGAGCAGCGGAGCCAGCTGCAGCATCTCGGCAATCGCGCCGACGCGGCGGTCGATCTCGGCCTTTGGCGCGCCGCGCATTCTTGGGCCGTAGGCGAGGTTCTGCCGCACGCTCATATGGGTGAAGATGGCGTAGTTCTGGAAGACGAAGCCGACGCCGCGCCGTCCCATCGGCACGCCGGCCATGTCGCGCTCGCCGAACAGGATCTTGCCGCTGGTCGGCTCTTCCATGCCGGCGATCATGTTCATCGTCGTCGACTTGCCGCAGCCCGACGGCCCGAGCAGCGCCATGAACTCACCGTCGGCTATGGCAAGATCCATCGTCTTCAAGGCGGTAAAGTCGCCGAACTTTTTGACCAGGTTCTGCAGATGGATCGCGCTCATGCCCGCACCTCCCGCGCCCGGGCCATGCGCTTCATGGCAAACACCGCGGCGATGGACAGCACGATCAAGATGGCCAGCGCGATCGCCGCGACATAGCCCCAGATCAGGTCCTGGGTGGTGAGCTTGTAAATGTAGACCGAGATGGTCTCGGTGGCGACGCCCGGACCGCCGCCGGTCATGATGTAGAGCGTGTCGAAGATCTTGAAGTTCTCGATCACACGGATCGCCAGTGCGATGATGATGATCGTCTTCATCTTCGGCAGCACGATGGTGACGAAGCGCTGCCAGGGATTGGCGCCAAGCAGCGTCGCCGCTTTGATCTGGTCCTCGGGCACGCCGACCAGGCCGGCAAGCAGGATGAGGAACATCAGCGGCGTCCATTGCCAGATGTCGGCGAGCATAACGGCGATGAGCGCCAGCGTCGGGTCCGAAAGCCAGGCGATGGTGACGGGAAAGCCTGATGCCGCCGACAGGATGTCGTTGACCGGGCCGCCCGACTGGAACAGCATGAAGAACATGTAGCCGGCCACCGCCGGCACCACCATCATCGGCATCAGCAGGATCGAGTAGAATATCCGCTTGCCCGGGAACTCGTCGGCAAACAGCGTGGCGAGCGCCAAGCCCAGCAGGAATTCCGCCGGCACGCAGACGATCATGACGATGGCCGTGCGCTTCAGCGCGCTCCAAAAGCGGGCATCGGCGGCAAGGTCGGTGTAGTTGGCGAAATTGTTCCACAGCGACCAGGCGCTCCACCAGCCGAGGCCGGACAGCGGCGACCAGTCGGTGAGGCTGATGTAGAGCTGCATCAACAACGGGAAAACCGCGATGAACAGCACCAGGATCTGCGCCGGCAGTGTCAGCCGGAAACCCAGCCGCGCCCCCTCGTCCGGCAACACCGGTTTTGCCCGGGCGGCATTCATGGCCTCCTCCGAAATTGTGGCCGTCACCGCGCTCATTGCTTGAGCGCCCCGAAGGTCAGCCCGCGCACCAGATGGCGCTGGATGGCGATGCCCATGATGACCGGCGGTATCGCGGCGATGAGACCGAGCGCCGCCTTGGCTCCGTACAGCTGCCCGGTCATCGAGGAGGAGAGCGACGCCATGTATACCGGCACCGTCACCCATTCGCGTGTCGTCAGAAGCAGCGCGATCAGATAGTCCGACCAGTTGAGGATGAAGACGAACAGCGCGGCACTGGCCAGCGGTGCGCGCATCATCGGCAGCGTGATGCGGGTGAAGACGCGCAATCGCGAGCAGCCCTCGACCAGCGCCGCTTCCTCGATCTCGCGCGGCATGTCGTCGAAGAACGTCTTCATCAGCCAGAACGCGAAAGGCAGCGTGACGATGCCGTAGATCAGCGACAGCCCCCACCAGCTGTCGGTAAAGTTGAGAAAGGCCCACATGATCATCACCGGCGTCATCACCGCCATCGGCGGAAACAGGCGGAGCTGGATCAGCGCCAGCGGCAGGTTCTGGCCCGAGCCGAAGCGCGACAGCCCGTAGGCCGCCGCGGTGCCGGCCGACATGGCGATCGCCGTTCCGAACACCGCCGACAGCAGGGACGACAGGATCGGCTTCAGGGCGGTACGGTCGAGCGCGACGATCAGGTTGTTGGTCGATTCACCGAAGACGAAGCGGAAATTGCTGAGCGTCGGGTTCTTCGGCCACCAGGTTAGCTCGGCGCCGGTCGCCGACCATTCGGCGATCGGCTTGAAGGCCATCGAGACCATCCACAGGATCGGCACCAGCGTTACCGCCATGGCCGCAAGGATCGCGGCATAGCGGAATATTTCGAAAGGGGCGGAACGCTTCATCTTGCAGCTTTGCTGGGTCATCGTTTGCGGAGGGGAAGAGCAAACTCCTCCCCTCCATTCGGATGCTGGGAGGAGGATCAGCTGATCGGATCGAGAACGGTGGGCCAGGCCTCCTTGTTGGTCTTGATGGCTTCGAGAAGCTTCTCCTCGCCGGTGCGGCGGGCGATCTTCTTCCACTCGGCCTCGGTGTCGGCCATCGCCTGCTCGGCGGTCTTGGCCTTGGTCAGCGCGGCGACGAGGTTCTCGTCCAGCGCATTGTGGAAGGCGGTGGCGCCGGGATAGTTGATGGTCGGCACGGTGCGGGCGACCGTCTCGCGCACCACATCCATGTGGTAGGCGTGATAGGTCTGGCGGACCAGCGGGTCGGAGAAATCCGACAGCCGGAACGGATCGAAATAGCCGCCGGGATTGGCGGTCATCCAAGCATAGATGCGGCTCGATCCGAGCCACTGCAGGAACAGGTAGGAGGCCTCCGGGTGCTTGGCCTGCGAAGAGACCGAGGCCGACAGATTGAGCCACAGCACGGAACGGCTGATCAGCTTGCCATCGATCTCGCGGCCCGGCGGCAGCATCGAGCCGATCTTGCCGGTGACAGCTGAATCCTTGTTGCCGGCATTGTCGAGGAATTTCGGCAGGTTGGAGAAGGCGCAGGTCATGGCGGCGCCGCCCTTGGCGAAATTGCCGTACTGTTCCGGCCAGCCCCAGGAGATCGCATCCGGCGAATGATGGGCCAGCGATGCGATATACTCGTTGGTCGCCGCAATACCTTGCTCGGAATTGATCAGCGGCCTGCCGCTATCGTCGAACAGGAACTGATTGGGCGAAGCCATTGAGACATAACGCTGATACCAGTTGGTGTAGCCCCAGCCCTGGTTGCGCAGATCGGTCGAGCCGAACAGGCCCTTGTCGGGGCGCTGGAAGAAGGCCGCGATCTCGTCATGCTGCTTCCAGGTCCTCGGCGGCGCCAACTCGTAGCCGTATTTATCGGAGAAGGCCTTCTTCTCGGCCGCGTCGCCGAACAGATCGGTGCGGTAGACCCAGGTCTGGAAATCGCCGTCCAGCGACACGCCAAAGGTCGAGCCGCGATACTGGTTGAGCAGCGAGACGCCCTTGGTGCCGTTGACATAGCCGCGCTCGGGATCGTCCCATTCCGGCTTGTACTGGGCGACGAAATCGTCGAGCTTCAGGATGCCGCCGGTTTCGGCGAGGTCGCCGAGACGATTCCATTCGACTGCATAGATGTCATAGGCCCCACCCTTGGTGGAGATGTCCTGCATCGTCTTGGTGAATTCCTGGCCGTTCGGCACGCCGACGATCTCGAGCGGAATGCCGGTTTCCTTCTCCCACAGATCCTTGATCGAAGGCGCACCGGCGGGGAACGGCTGCGTCAGCTGGCCGATCGAGCCATCGGATAGGCCGAGGACGATCTTGGCCGGCGCCTTGCCAGCGCCCTTCATCGCCTTGGCCGCCTCGATGGCGCGGCCTTCCGGCGTGTCGGGACCATACTGATAGCGCTCCGAGCCGTCGAAGCCCGTCGGGCCGCCGATCATGCCCGGCGCCAGCGCATCGGCCGCATAGGCGCGGCTGGGACGGATGAATTTCGGCGCGATACCTGCGGCGGCAACAAGCGCTGCCGCCTTTCCACCGGACGCCAGCAAACGGCGCCGCGACATGCGGATCATATCAGACATTGGAAGTCCTCCCTCGAGGGCCTTGTTCCTCCACGGCCCTCATGATGGATATTGACGGCACTATGGGAAGGCTGTCAACATCATAAATAATCAAAACACGTCATAACATCGCAAATGAGGCAGAGGATGCAGTTCAGCGAGGTCAGCCCACGGCGCCAAGTGCTTGAATTTGAGGGAACCGAGCGTCACGCCGATCCTTTTCGGCCCGGCTCGACGATTTGGTGTAGCGCGCCGGCTTGCGCATCGGCTAAGGCCGGATACATCATTTCCCATCAGAATCGCGGATGGCCATGAAGTCGTCGTCCGATCTGTTAAATCCGCGATTTGATGCGCCGTAGCGCACCAGCAGTGAGGTGATCGACTGTGCGGTCAACCCTGACAGACATAGCCCGGGAAGCCGGCGTTTCAGCCGCCACGGTCGACCGTGTGCTCAACAACCGCGCCGGGGTCAGAGCGCGCACCCGCGAAGTCGTGCTCGAGACGGCGCAGCGGCTAGGCTACATCGCTGAAAATTCGAACGGCCCGATCCCGCGCAATGCACCGCGCGGCGATGTCATACGGCTCGATTTCGCCCTGCCCGCCGGCACCAATTCCTTCATCAAGATGCTGCACCGGCACATCGAGGCGCAGGCGCAGTCAAGACCGGACCTCGATGTGCGCGTCGCCACGATCGAAGGCTTCAATCCCGACCGGCTTGCCCGGCTACTGCAGGAATTGCGCGGCCAGACGCAAGGCGTCGGCGTCATCGCGCTCGACCATCCGACGGTCCGCGAGGCGATCCGCTCGCTATCGGCCAGCGGCGTCAAGGTCGTCACCATCGCATCCGATATCCTGCACGTGCCGAGGGTCGCCTATATCGGCATCGACAACCGCGCCGCCGGCCGCCTCGCCGGCTACCTGCTCAACCGCTTCATGGCCGCCGATCGTCCGGGCAAAGTCGCGCTGTTCGCCGGCTCGCTCTCCTATCGCGGCCATGAGGAGCGCGAGATGGGCTTCCGCCACATCCTGACGGAAGACTCGCCCAATCTGCAAATCGTTGAGATGCGCGAGATGCTCGACGACCGGGAAAAGGCCTATATGGAGGCCTCCGCTCTGCTGGACCGGCACCCGGATCTGGCCGCGATCTACAATGTCGGCGCCGGCAACACCGGCATCGCTCGCGCACTCAAGGAGCGAGGCCGGGCGCTGTCGACCGTGTTTCTCGGCCACGAAGTGACGGAAGGCACCAAGGACCTTCTACTCGACGGCACGCTCGACGCGGTCATCGACCAAAACCCGCGCGTCGAGGCCCGCGAAGCGCTCAACACCTTGACCCACGCGATCAGGGGCTTGCCCTACGAGTTGCACCAGCCGCGGCTGCAGGTGATTTTCAGGGAAAGCATCCCGGAGATCTGAAGAGGCTCAGGGATATCAGCGGCCGCGCCATCAAGTGCGGCCTGTGGCGCTGCGGCGATCAGGGTAATCTTGAGCTCGATGCCGTGCGGGCTGTTGTCTTCGGGGACGAGGAGGACCGGGATCGCCTCCGCATGCCGACCGGTTCGGCATTCGGCTGGTCGCCGCGGAAGCGGCTGCCGCGAGGATCATTCGCGAACACTGGCGCGGCACGCTAACGCTCGGCCGCGACGAGACGCTGGCTGCGGACTATTGGCGGCGTGGCGCGGCAGGACTGATGGCCGGCTAGATCTTGCTCACCATCGCTTGCGCATCCTCGCCCAGGCCGATCGCGATCCGGTCGCCAGAGACAATGCCCGATATGTCGCAGACGACCAGCGGCATGCTGTTATCGTAGAGGAACTCGGCGACGATGGCGCCGACGGCAAGGATCGGATCCGGCCGCTCCAGCAGGATGCCGGCCGGCGCGGTGCCCCGGCGGATCGCCTCGGCCAGAACCGAAGACGAGGACGACGAGCCGCGCGCGGATGCCATCACCAGGATCTTGCCGGCGACATTTTGGCCAAGACCAGGATGCGAGTGGTCGATGATTTCGCCTGTTTCGACGTCGATCCCGCCCCAGAAGCTGAGCGCGTGCGAAAACACCAGCGCCGAGCCTTGCGCTTCGCCGGCAAGCTGGAACGTGCCAACTCTCTTCAAGACCGACTTTTCCAGCCCTTTCATGGCGCGCTCCGCACGACATGCCCGGCCGCTGCCGAGCGGACGCAATCTTCCATATCGCCGAACACCACCGACACGCCGATATTGCCGGGCGCGTAATGCGCCCATTTGCCGGAGTTGGTCATCACCACGCCGTCGAGACGCTCGAGGATGGTGGTGACATAGGTGCAGGTATCGGTCACCGGAATGAGGCTGAACTTTTGCGCATCGTCCAGCTCGCCCTCGTCCTGAAGCCGCGCCAGCGTCGCGCGCCCGGTGTTGGCGTAGATCGGGATGCCCCTGCCCGGCGCCACCTCGCGCAGCATCGGCAAAAGGCGCATCCACTCGTCATGGGAAAAATGCGGCGTGCCGAGCGACACGGCCGCAAGCGGCGCGCCGTCGGGGACGCTCGACAGTTTTGCCAGCGCATGGTCGATGTCGGCGCGACAGATCCGGATCGTCGCCTCCGGCGCCATGCCGCGAAATGCCTCGTCGAGCGTCTTTGCTTCCGGCGTGACGCCGACCGCATGAAACAGCGCCACCGCGCCCGTCGTTGCCGCCGCCGCACCCAGCGCCTTCAGCTGGTCCTCGTCGCGCGGCTGCGGCAGGCCCGATATGACGGGAATGCGGTCGCCGCTCGCCTGCCCGATGATCAGCCCGACGCCGACGAACAGGGCGTCGGTAGGATCGAAAGAACCGGTCAGCTCGAACAGGATCTGGCCGCGTCGATTATCGCTCAAATGCAGCCCCCAGGCCGGCGCGCGCCCGGTCATCGCGCAGCACAAATCGATGAAATCGCCATAGCGGTTGGTCCGCGCGCCGATCACCGAATTGGCAAAAACGATGGCGTTGGACTCGCCCCAGGCGATCTGCTCCCCGAAAGCCGGCCGGAACCGCGTCTGATAGGGCGCGCAGGTGAAGGTCGCCTGGCAGCCGAGTTCAAGATGCGCCTTCATCAGACGGCGTGCCGGCGCCTCTTGCGACGGCGGCATCTTCACCAGTCCGGGATGGATGAGGTCGAACGAGCCGACATTCAGCGTCGTCGGCACATGCACGCGACCGCCGCCCTCGACCAGCCTTTCGACGAAATCGAGGCTGGCTTGGCCGTGATAGAGGCAGCCATCGATATGGGCCCCGGCAATGTCCAACAACTCTTGCGCGCCGACCGCGTTGGAAAAGGCGATCAGTATCTTCATCGCGGCGGCCACGGCCGGGCCCTGCTCGCCATCGAGCATGGACTGATCCTCGGTCGTCAATTCCAGCATCATCGGCATGCTCCGGCGCCCCACTATGCCCGACAGATGGAGAGACAGTACCCCCCTCTGCCCGGCAGGACAGAGGGGGGGTGAAGGATCGCCAACTCCAGAGTTAGCTCCCAGCGATCAGCACCGTGCTCTCCGGCGACCAGCGCAGCACCACTTTTTGCCCCTCCGCCAACCTTTCAATGCCGGTGTTCTGCACAATGACCTTGAGCGTCTGCCCGCCGCGATCGACAAAATAGGTGCTGTTGTTGCCGGCGAAGATACGCTTGGAAACCTGACCCCGGAGCATATTGGCGTTCGGATCAGACGTCCCTGAATCGGTGGCGATGCGGATGCGTTCGGGCCGCACCGCGCAGCTGGCCTTGGCACCGGCGGCAAGCGCCGCGCCTGCCCCGGCGGCGATCGCCGTGCCGTCGGGCAAGCGGATACCGGTGCCGGTGGTCTCGCCGCGAAAGATGTTGGCGTCGCCGAGGAAGGTGGCGGCGAACTCGCTCTTCGGCCTGTCGTAGATCTCCTCGGGCGGCCCTTCCTGCACCAGCCGACCGTCGCGCAGGATGCCGATGCGGTCGCTCATCGTCAGCGCTTCTTCTTGGTCGTGGGTGACAAAGATCGTGGTGATGCCGATCTCGCGCTGGATGCGTTTCAGCTCGATCTGCATGTCGACGCGCAACGCTTTGTCGAGCGCGCCCAGCGGCTCGTCGAGCAAAAGCACGCGCGGCTTGGTGACGATGGCGCGCGCCAGCGCGACGCGCTGGCGCTGGCCGCCGGACAGCTGATGCGGCCGGCGGCCGCCGAGCTTGCCGAGTTGCACCAGGTCGAGCGCGCGCTGCACCTCGTTGGCTATCGTTGCCTTGGCTTCGCCACGCACCGACAGGCCGAAGGCGACATTGTCACCCACGCTCATATTGGGAAACAGCGCATAGTTCTGGAACACCATGCCGATGCGCCGCTTCTCGACCGGCACCCGCTCGACGCTCTCGCCGCCGATGGCGATGCGGCCGGAGTCGGGAAAATCGAAGCCGGCGATCTGGCGCAAGAGCGTGGTCTTGCCGCTGCCCGACGGCCCAAGCAGTGCATAGAAACCACCGTCAGCGAAATCGATGGACACGTCGTCCAGCGCCTTGTGCGCGCCGAAGCTGCGCGACAAATTCGATACCTGCACGCCGGCCATTATTTCTCTCCGCCGAATTTGAAGAACCGTGCCGTAAGCAACATCAGCGCCATTGAGACGACGATGATGATCGTCGAGACGGCATTGATCTCGGGCGTGAAACCCTTCCGGATCGCGGCGTAGATTTCGACCGGCAATGTTGTCTGGCCCGGCGTCGACAGGAAGTAGGACACCACGAACTGGTCGAACGACACGGCAAAGGCGAACAGCCCGCCGGCGATGACGCCCGGCATGATCCAGGGCAGCGTCACGCGCGAAGTCACCTGCCACTGGTTGGCGCCGAGCGAACGCGCCGCCTCTTCCAGCTCCGGCGCAAATGTCTGCAGCCGGGCCGAGACGACGACGATGACATAGGGCAGCGCCAGCGCGACATGGCCGAGCAGGATCGCAAACAGGCCACGCCCGATGCCGACGCCGAAGAAGAAGATCAGCATCGCCGTGCCGGTGATCAGCCACGGAATGGCGATCGGTGGAAACAGCAGCGCTTGCAGGACTTTCTTGCCGCGGAATTCATAGCGGTAGAGCGCCAGCGAAGCCGCCGAGCCGAGCACCGTGGAGATGATGGTGGTGATGATGGCGATCTCTATGCTGTTCCAGGTGGCCGAGATCAGTTGATCGTTCTGCCACAACAAAGCGTACCACTCCGTCGTCCATTCGAACGGCAACTGGTAGAAGGGCGAGACGTTGAACGACATCAGCGCCATGATGATAACAGGCAGGTAGAGGAAGGCGAGCAGCAGCCAGATGTAGAGGCGCCCACACCATTCCAGGATACGCGTCGTCGCCATCACGCAGCCCTCTTCAGCACCGGCGACGCCAATGCCAGGATGACCAGCACGACGGCCAGCAGGATGAAGGACAGCGCTGCACCCAGCGGCCAGTTGAAGACGGCGACGAACTGGTCCTCGATGACCGTGCCGTAGAAGGTGCCGGTGCGGCCACCGAGAATGCGCGGTTCCATGAAGGAGCCGACGACGGGAACGAAGATCAGCGCCGCTCCGGCGACCAGCCCAGGCATGGACAGCGGGATGATCACCCGTTTCAGCATTTGCAGCCGCGAGGCGCCGAGCGAACGTCCTGCCTCGATCAGCGAATCGTCGATCGCCTGCAGCGTGAGATAACAGGTCAGCACCATGTAGGGCACGTAGGAGTGCACCAGCCCGATGATGACGGCCGGATAGGAATACATCAGGTCGATGTTGATCTTGAACGGCAGCACGGCGTTGAGCGCGGTGTCGAGAATGCCACCTTCGCGCAGCACCATCGCCCAGGAGAAGATGCGCACCAGGCCGTTCGACCAGAACGGCAGGATGACGAGCAGGAAGATCGCCTCGCGGCTGCGTCCCCTAAACACCTTGGCCAGCACATAGGCCGCGGGATAGCCGATGACGACGCACCACAGCGTCACCTCGAGCCCGAGCCTGAGCGAGGCCAGCAGCAGCGTCCAGTAAAGGCCTTGCGCGAAGAAGGTGGCATAGTTGTCGAGCGTGAACGACCACGCTTTGCCCGACAGCGGCAGCTCGGTCATGAAGGAGAAGAACACCATGGCCGACAGCGGCAAAAAGATCGCCACCGTCAGCCAGAGATAGGCAGGCAGGAGCAACGGCAACGCCGATCGCAATCCGCTCCTCGAACCGGTCGCGACCTGTCCAGCCATATGCTCCTCCCGAAAAGCCGGCGGTTACTTCACCCCGCCTGCTACTACTTCACATTGACCTTCAGCTCCTGCCACAGCGCCAGATAGGCCTCGCGCTGCGCATCGGTGATCGGCGCCTGGAACTGGATGCGCCTGGCGACATCAGGGTCGCCCATCACCTTGCGGTTGAAGGCATCTTCGGGAAGGGCGGCAACCGCCTTGGTGTTGGCCGAGACCGGCGCGCCGACCTTGGTGACCCATTCGACGTAGAACTTCGGGTCGATCATGTAGTTGATGAAGGCCTCGGCGCCTGCGACGTTCTTGGAGCCTACCGGAATGGAAAAGGCGTCGAGCCAGGCGACGGCGCCTTCCCTTGGGATGACCAGCGACACCGGCAGCTTGAAATGCGTCTTGGCGCGGTCGGCCGAGCCGCTCCAGTAGGTGCCGATGTCGATCTGGTTGGAGGCGACCATCTGGTTCCAATCGTTCTCCGAGCTCCAGAATGTCTTGATCTGCGGCATCAGCGAGGTCAGCTTCGCCTTGACCGCTTCCATATCCTTGATGTCGTTTATGTTCTGACCGGTGGCGATGGCGCCGAACTGAACCGCTTCGACGGCATCGTCGCGAATGGTGACGCGGCCCTTGTGCGCCTCGTTCCACATCTCGGCGATGCTGGTCGGCGGCGTCTCGAAGGCTTTCTCGTTGATGGCGAGCGCGGTCAAGCCCCATACCCATGGCACGCCATAGACCTTGCCATCGCGGGCGAGCATCGGCGAGCCTGCCTTGTCCGGGCTGATGTCGGCATAGTTGGGTATCTTCGAGACGTCGATCGGCTGGATCAGCTTTTCCGCCATCGCCTGGTCGTTGAAGGCGGCGTTGATCATGACGACGTCGTAGAGGCCGGGATTGGTCCTGAGCTTGGTCAGCATTTCCTGTTCGGAATTGAAGAAGTCGTTGACGACCTTGTTGCCGGTCGCCTTCTCGAAAGCGGCGATGGCCCAGGGCTCGTCGGCGCCGTAGCCCTTCCAGTTGAGCACATGCACCTCGTCGGCGCTGGCGGCCAGCGTGAGTGCCGAAGCGAAGACGGCGGTTGCCGTCACAAATGCAGTCAGTTTTGGCATACGCATGTTCGTTCCTCTCATTGTTTGCCCGATTGGCGGGCTTGTTGCGTCATTTATTCTGTCAGAAATGGGCCTCTTGCTTGCGGCCATGCGCGGTCGTCGGTCGATCGTCATGGCTGAGGAATGTCTGGATCTCCTGGTCGGTCGGCGCCGACGATCCGCCATGGCGGGTGACCGAGAGCGCCGCCGCCGCATTGGCGTAACCTGCCGCTTCGAAGGGCGGCACCCCGCGCGACAGCGCGCTGACGAAGGCGCCGATATGGGTGTCGCCGGCGCCGTTGGTATCGACGGCGGCGACCTTGAAACCGGGCACGGCCTGCGCGGTGCCGTCAGCCAGCCGCACGAAGCAGCCTTCCGCCCCGGCGCGGATGATGACCCCCTCGGCGGTCGGGCAGTGATTGGAAAGAAGCCGGGCAGCAATGGCCTCGACATCGCCCGAACCGGCGATCTCGGCCGCTTCCATTGTGTTGCAGCTCAGCCAGCTCGCGCGCGCCAGCACCCGGTCGAGAATGGCGCGCGGAATCTCCGAGACGACAGGCGTCGGATCGAAGACGAAGGGAATTTCCGCCGGCAGCGTCTCGATCCAGTCGGCCAGCGCGTCGCGGCTCCCGACATAGCTCAGCGTATAGCCGGAGGCGAACACCCAATCCCCCGGCGCAACCCGGACGGGCGCCATCGTGCCGAGGCTGAGCACGCTCTCGGCGCCGGGCCACGACACGAAGGTGCGCTCGGCGTCGCCGCTGATCATGGCGACGCAATTGCCGCTGTCCATCACGGGGAATGCCGGCGTCAGCGTTTCGATGCCCTCGGCGGCAAAGGCGGCGCGCAGGAAGTCGCCATTCGGTCCGCTGCCGAGCTGGCCGCCGAAGGCGACCTTCATGCCGGTGCGGCTGGCCGCGACCATCATGTTGAAGCCGCCGCCGGCGACCTGGGCAAAGCTCGATGCGGTCTTTTCGGTGCCGGGCGCCGGCAAGGCGTCGATGCGGTAGACATAGTCGACCACCGCGCTGCCGATATGGACGAGACGCCCGCTCATGTCAGGCTGAGCTCCGCTCATGCCGCCGCATCCTTGCCCGAACCGCGTTTCGCCATCCGCACCGCGACCAGATCGGCGGCGAGCGCGTGCACCTGCGCCATGTCGAGGCCGTTGAGCCGGGCGACGTGTTCCCTTGGCAATCGGGAAAAGCCGGCGCAAGCGCCTGCCATGCCGGCGGCAATGGCGCCGATCGTGTCGGTGTCGCCGCCGAGATTGGCGCTGATGACGGCCGCCTGCCAGGGATCGCCACCGGCTATTTCCAGCACCGCGAAGGCCGCCGGAATCGATTCCTGGCTGGCGACGCCGGTGCCGACCAGGTCGACGATCAGCCGGATGCCGTCGATGACAGCCTTGCCGCGGACGAGGCTCCTCGCCCAGTCGATCCGCGCGGCGATATCGCCGCCGGTGACCCAGTGTCCGAGTGCCGCCCCTTGCCTTGCCGCCACGACCGCACGGTCCGAGGCTGCTCGCCAGTCGCCGCCGGCAACACCGCAGCTGACCGCGGCAGCGACGGCTGCGGCCGAGGCAATGGCGATCGAGGTGTTGTGCGTGGCGCGGCAGGTTTCCGCCACCTTGGCGAGCAGCGCATCGAGCGGCTCCAGCGGCATCATGATGCCGACCGGGGCGATGCGCATCGCCGCGCCATTGGTATCGCCGCTGCTTCCTGCTTCCGCGGCCGGCACGCCGCGATTGATGGCGTCGATGGCGCGCTTGGTCGACGGGCCGAGCAGGTCGTAGCTGCCGCGCGCCTTGACCTCGCGCTCCCAGTCGAGCAGCGCGTTGACCCAGCGCGTGTGATCGAAGCTGTCGCCTGAAACAACCAGGACACGACCGAGCAGCAGCGCCTGTTCGGTGTCGTCGGTAACAGTGCCGGCGGCCAGGCCCTTCGACACCGGATGATCGGCGACGGGCGCGACGAAATCCTCGACCCGGCCGTAGAGCTCGGCGATGCGGGCCGGCGACAAAAGCTGCGTCGGCATGCCGAGCGCATCGCCCAGCGCACCGCCGATAAGCGCACCCATCGCCCGGTCGATCGCCTCGCCCGTCTCCATTCTCAGCGTGTCCATGCTCAGAACTCCAGGTGAAGGGCGAAATGCGCCGGATTGAGCAGGCTGGTGACATATTCGATGGCGCGGCCATCGGCGGCGCGCGTCAATCGCCGCGTGCGCAGGAACGGCGCGCCGGGCGCGCAGTCGAGAATGGCCGCGTCCTCGGCGCTCAGCATCTCGATGTCGGCCCACTCCTCGCCGTGATCGGGGACGAGCCCCGCCCCGCGCAGCGTCTGGTGCAGCGAGCCCTCGCGCAGGCCGCGCAGCGGCACGTCCTCCAGCTCGGGCGACAGCGGCAAGCGGCTGCGCTCGATCGAGATGGCATGGCCGTCATCAGCATTGCTGCGCACCCGGTCGACGGCGATGAAGAACGGGCTTTCGACGCCCAGCCTGGCGGCGAGCTCGGCATCCTGCATGACTTCGAGCCTGAGCGTGCGCGTCTCGGCATTGGCGCCGGCATTGGCCAGCGCCCGCGACCAACCGACGGCGTCGTCGACCGGCATGCCGTCGAAGGTGACGAACGAGCCGATGCCGACCTTGGTGGTGATCAGTCCGCGGCTCGACAATTCCTCGAGGCCCTTGCGGATGGTGTTGCGGCTGACGGAGAAGCGCTGGACGAGCTCGTTCTCGCTCTGCAGCCGGTCGCCGAAGCCGAGCACGCCGGAGCGGATCTCGTGTTCGAGGACGGTGGCGATCCGTTCGGGCTTGCCCGTTCCGGGAGACGACGGAGTCGTGCGACGCGCCATGGAATACCTGTTCAGTAGACCTGTATAGTCCTGTTCAATATCGTGACATGGCAGTCATGTCAACGGCTCGTGGGCAGCAGGTTTTTGGGTTCCCGGCATTTGTCCTGCTGATCACGACGGTTCGTCGCAGGCTGGAATTTTATGGGAACTTTCACCACCCCCGAGCGGTTTTTTCTGTAGTCGCGATGCGGCGACAACCGAAAAAATGGAGACAAATGGAGGCAAATCATGCTTACGAAGATTCTCGCGGCGTCCGTACTCGCCGCTGGCCTGGCCACGTCTGCGATGGCCCAGATTGCCAGCGACCCCGACGCTGAGATGGGTACCGGCAGCGACAGAAGCGTCGTAATCGACCCGGCCCCGATCGATCCGAACCTGGCCGATGAGCCGGATGCTGTCGATCGCTTGATTACCGGTAGCATCATTGCGGGCCCCGACGGCACGAATTCCAATGCCGATCGGAACTGCCCTATAGGCCCGCAGGGCGCGATGCCTGATGCCACGCACAGGGCTCCCGGCACGGTTTCACCGACTGTCAACGACAGGCACTGCGGCATGTAGCCGAGATCGATTTCGGGAGTAGCGCTTTCGGCCGCGGGACAGAGCTTTGTCCCGCGGCCGAAGCGTTATTGATCTAGCTCACTGAACCTTTGCGCGGCCGGGCAGTCTTTGGCATGGTGTCCTTTGGCATGGTATCCTTGGACTTGGCCTTGGCGGCCGCCGGCTCCTTCGGTCGAGCCGTCTTGGCTTTCGGCCTGCTCTCCTCACGGTCGACCTCGGCAGTGGCCTGGTCCCAGTGCTGCTGATGCGCACCCTCGGGCCGGCCGGCCTGTTCCCAGATCGCGTGAGCCCGCTGGCGAATGCGTTCCTGCCTGTTATCAGTCACTGTTGCCTCCATCGGTTCGGTGCAGCCTTGGGCAACAGCTGTCTTAGCCCAAGTTCGGATCTACGTCATGCGTTCGGATCAACATCTTGGGCGGCCTCAGCCCTAGTCTGACAGAACCGCGACACCGAGGAGTGCCGCCTTCTTGGTGATCAGCCCCGCCAGATCGGCGTCCGAGCGCTCCGTTCCAGTTTGCTCACGCACGGCTGCAATCAACTCCTTCATCGACAACAGGGCAGTGCCCCGTTCAGCAAGCAGCTTGTCAACAGATGCGGCCACATTGCGTGACTCGACATGCGGCAACATGGAAATAGCTCCTTCCCGCGACAAGACGATCAACAGCCGGCTGCCTGCCGGCGAGCCGCCGCTCTCTCGCGTCTTCCCGAGAGAGCGGCGGGTGAAGGTCAGTCGATGACCTGCACGATCCTGCGGGTGCCGGGATCGACCAGCACGGTGCGATCGTCGACGACCACGTATCTGTATTCGACGTCGGGAACGTCGATCGGGTGAAGTTCAACCGTTTCGGGCACGGTGGAACCGATGTTGAGCTCCACTCCCAGAAGGCTGATCGACGCCAGCGGGTGCCTGTCCACATATTCGCGGATGACTGTCTGCTGCTCGGGCGTGACAATCACCTGGTCTGCGGTGGCCACGCCGACACCAGTGAGCAGAACCAACCCGGCGGCGGCAGGAACAAGGTGGATCTTCATCGTCTTCTCCTGTTCTTGTTGGCGGACTTCGCCTTCCACGGGTGGCAACATTGGATCACAATCGGGACGGCGGGCCCTCTTTGGAAACGCTCACGCAACCTTCTTGTTCCGTGAGCGGCGGCTGATTGGCGCCGCAGCGGCGCCGCCCGGATGCGTTGCCGCGACCGACCGCAGTGGCCCGCGTTCCTGTTGCAGGCACGCGGGCCGATCGGTTTGCCCGATCAGCAGCGATACCGGAGGGGGGTGATATCGACTGCTTCGAAAGGAACATTTAGCGAGAGCTAATGTTCCGCCTCCCAGCAAAAAAGCCTGCCGGCGTCGGGGCACGCGTCAGGTGCCCCGTCAGGCGCCAAGACGGCAAAGGCTCCAACCTATTGTTACGGCGGCTGCGCCGGCACCTCGCCGGGCTTCAGCACCGGTGTCCTGCCTTCGTCCGGCGGCGGTGCGGCCATGCCCTGGTCGCCGGTCGGCGGCGGCAGCAGCACGCCGTTGCAGGGATCAAGCATTTCAGTCAGGCTGTCGCCGGCACCGTTGTTGGCGGGCGGCTCCTGCTGCTGGCCGTTCTGCGGCTGGGCCTGGCAGGGGCCGGCAGGCGCCTGGTCCTGTGTCTGGTCATCCGCCTGGGCGGCAGCCGGCGTCGGCAGTGCGCCCAGCACGCCCATGATCAACGCGCTCGGCAGAAATGCGAAAGGTTTCATGTCGAACTCCTTTCCCGCGAAGGATCACCTCCTTGCCAAAGCAGGTGGGCGGCGATTGGTTCCCGCATGCTGCGACGCGCCCGCCTCCATGCTGGTTTCAATCGACCGGCACGACAGTTTTGAGCGGCAATGGCGACGAGCTCCGTGGAAGGCGAAAAACCGCCCCGTTTCCGGGGCGGGCGCAGCATGTTGATGAATCGTTAATCAGCAATTGCTACTATATTGGACCATGACCAAGAACCTCGGAAACGCCGAAAGGAATGCGCCGAAGCAACCGGCAAGGCGTTCCGTCTTCAGCCAGTTGGCGCCGGCCCTGTTTCCCCTGGTGGTCGTCGCGCTTGGCTATCTGGTCGGCTGGCAATTCTTCGGCTTTTAGAGCGGGACCTCTGGATCAGGCGATTGGCTGCTTCTAGCACCACGCCTTCGTCGTCCTCGGGCGGAGCAAGGAGCGAAGCGACGCCGCGCAGACCCTGGGATGACGAAGTGGAGAGGTGTTTCGGCTAACCTTCATAGTTTGCGATTGCACTGAGATTTGCCGCTGAAAGGGACTGCGATAGTCGCTGCCCGACCAGACTGCAACCGCCAATCTCCAACGTCTGCGATTAGCCGTAAGCCCCCGCGCCTTCGTCATCCTAGGGCGAAGCAAGGAGCGAAGCGACGCGGCGCAGACCCTAGGATCCATGCCGTTACGCCAGCCGAAGAATGCAGCGGCTCAGAACGGCGCTTTTGTCCGCAACGGAGCCGGCTAGCCTCCCACCATGACCGGCTATGCCTACATGACTGCGAGCCAGAAGCGCGGCACGATCTACATCGGCGTCACCAACGATCTCGGCCGCCGCATGCCGGAGCACAAATCCGGCCAGGGCTCGCGCTTCACCAGCCGTTACGGCGTGCAGCGCCTGGTCTGGTACGAGGAGCATTTCGACATTCGCGACGCCATCCAGCGCGAAAAGTCGCTGAAGCGCTGGCCGCGCCAGTGGAAGATCGAACTGATCGAGAAGACCAATCCAGATGGTTCGAGCTTTTTCGCGGAACCGGGTGGTAGCATTCAGTTCTGGGCCGTAGCATTCTTCGGCTGGCGTAACGGCATGGATCCTAGGGTCTGCGCCGCGTCGCTTCGCTCCTTGCTTCGCCCTAGGATGACGAAGTGGAGGGGTGTCTCAGCTAATCCTATAGGCTGCAATTGCCACTGAGATTCGCCGCCGAAAGGGACTGTGGACCTTCGCAGCCGGCTGGTCGGCAGCCAAATCGCCATCGCTGGCGATTAGCCAAATCCCACCACGCCTTCGTCATCCTAGGGCAAGCAAGGAGCGGAGCGACGCGGCGCAGACCCTAGGATCCATGCCGTTACCTCAGCCGAAGAATGCAGCGGCTCAGAACGGCGCTTGTATCCGCAACGGAGCCAGCTAGCCTTTCCAACGCCGCTGTGGGCGGTTATGAATTCGCCCGACGAGCGGGCGCGTGTTGATCGTGCAAGGCCTTTGGCGACAGCTGCATAGACTCTGCGGCGAGCGACCGCCGCATTCCTCTAATGCAGCGCCTTCACCAATTCTGCCAACATGATCTGCGGCCGGTAGCCGAGTTTGGCCGGCGTCAGGCCGAGCCGCACCACCAACAGTTGCTCCGAGGGGATGATGGCGACCGTCTGCCCGTCATGGCCTTCCATCCAGTAGGTATCCCGAGGCAGGCCCGCAGCGACGCCGGCGCCGGGGCTCTCCTCGTCGCCCGGCCCCTCGATCCACACCTGGCCCCTGCCGTAGACTTTCGAGGCGGGTGCGGCTTCCCGCATCCAGGCGACGAAGCCGGCAGGCAGTATCTCCTTGCCGTTCCAGACGCCGTCCTGCAGCAGGAATTGGCCGAAGCGCGCCCAGTCGCGCGCGGTGGCGTAGAGATAGGACGAGCCGACGAAGGTGCCGTGCTCGTCGGCCTCCAGCACCGCGCTCTGCATGCCGAGCGGGTCGAACAGTGCGACCCGTGGCCACGCCAGCGCCTCGTCCTTATCGCCGATCGCATCCTGCCAGAGCCGCGACAGCATCACTGCCGTGCCGCTCGAATAGGAAAACACCTTGCCTACCTCGCCAGTCAACGACTTGGATCCGGCAAAGCCCGCCATATCAGGCTCGAGGTAGAGCATCCGCGTCACGTCGGTGACGTCGCCATAATCCTCGTTGAACTCCAGCCCGCTCGACATCGCCATCATATCGGCGAGACTGATGGCGGCGCGGCCGTCCGCTTTCCAGGGTCCGAACAGGCCCTGGTTCGTCATCGCCACCTTGCCGTCCTTCACCACCGTGCCGATGATCGCGACATTTACCGTCTTGGTCATCGACCAGCCAAGCAGCGGCGTCTTTTCGGTAAAGCCTTTGGCATAACCCTCGGCGACAATGCGGCCGTTCTTTACCACTACCACCGCCCGCATACCGGCGCCGGTCATTGCAGGATCGTCGAGGATTTTCGCGATTTCGGGGTTCTGCGAGGCATCGATCTTGTCGCCGTCCGGCCAGAGTGCATCGAGCGGCGGCGCCGGTGTCAGCGCCGGCCCGGCGACTGCTTTGGCCGTGGCGATGTCGCCAGCCGGAACCGAAGCACAGCCGAGCCCGTCGCGAACGACCGCGACGCTCTTGCCGAACACGCCGAACAGCCCCGCCCAAACCGTGCCCTGCTCCTTGTCGACGGAGACCCTCATCAGCCTTAGCAGCGGATGGCCCGGCGCCTGCACGTCGACGGCGAGCACCTGGTCTGCATCGCGTCCGGCGATAAAGACATTCGAGCAGACGATCTTGGCCGTATAACCCGAGCCGACGCGGATCAGTTCCGGTGGCGCGATGTAAAGCCAGGCGGCGAGTGCTGCGACCGCCAGCACGGCCAGCCCGAGCAGCCATTTCACCAGTCTCAGAACAATCCGCATTTTTCCGACTCTCCCCGGACGCTCATCTATGCCATCGATTTGCCGCCATTGCTTCGGCAAAATCGTGGTTTCTGTCGAGCGCCGTCAACGGAATATCAACCATGATCGGCGATCACTGATGCATGTCGCCCAAAAGCATGCCCCCGGGCCCGAACCGGGGGTGCGCAGCGGTTTGGGATTACGACATGCATAACAAAGATTAAGGCGCGCCGAAGCGGCGCACTTTAAAAGATAGAGCGGTCCTGTGGGGCGATCGCTTGGGGGTACGGTCGAGGGACCACCTACAGCAACAACCCATCAGCGGCCGGCTGAAACCGGTTCAGGAGTAGCGATGCGCCGTTTCGCGGCTTTCATCATGCTGACGCTGCTGGGCGCCTGCTCGACCGTCGACGATCTTGCGCCTCCCTCATCGAGCGCCCCGACTGTTGCGGTGCGCGCACCCCGTTTTGACGACTCCGACCCGCATGAGTGGGACAGCGGCGCGCCGTGGAGCTATGCCGTTCATGGCACCGACGTCTCCAAATACCAGACCTCCGTCGATTGGCCGGCGGCCAGGGCCAGCGGCATTTCCTTCGTTTTCATCAAGGCGACGGAAGGCGGCGATCGCTTCGACGCGTATTTCAACGAGCATTGGAGCCGCACGAAAGCCTCAGGAATCCCACGCGCGGCCTATCATTTCTACTATTTTTGCACACCGGCCGCCACGCAGGCGCGCTGGTTCATCCAGAACGTGCCCAAAGACCGCTCGGCGATGCCGCCGGTTCTCGACATGGAATGGAACCCGCAATCGCCGACCTGCAAGCTGCGCCCCAATGCGGCCACGGTGCGCAGCGAGATGCGCACATTCCTCGAAATCGTCGAAAAACACTATGGCAAGAAGCCGATCATCTACACTTCGATCGATTTCTTCGACGACAACGGCCTGTCGGCTTTCCGCGACTACCCCTATTGGCTGCGTTCGGTGGCCGGCCACCCGCGTAAGAAATACGGCAGCCACCCCTTCACCTTCTGGCAGTACACCGGAACCGGTATTGTGCCGGGCATCTCAGGCAAGGCCGATATCAACGTTTTCAATGGCTCGGAAGCAGCCTGGAACAAGTGGCTGCGGCAGAACACCCGTTGACACCGGGCCTGCCGCCTGCTTTTCGACACAGCCAAATGAAGGATGCTTGCAACCGCTGGTGATCTTCTTGGGGGATGGCGATGCGATTGCGCTTGGAAATTCTCGCGGCGCTGCTTCTGGCCGCCACGGCGGCGCCGGCGGTGGCACAGCAATGTGGCGGCGATTTCGAGGCATGGAAGCAGGGCGTAGCGGCGGAGGCCAGGAACGCCGGCGTCGGCACTGCCGGCCTTGAGGCGCTGGAAAAGGCCACCGCCGACAAAAAGGTGCTGGCGCGCGACCGCGCCCAGGGCGTCTTTACCCAGACCTTCATCGAGTTCTCGAACCGGATGATCTCGGCCTACCGGCTGAAGCAGGGCGCTGCCAATCTGAAAAAATACGCCGACGTCTTTGCCCGCGCCGACCAGGAATTCGGCGTCCAGCCGCCGATCATCGCCGCCTTCTGGGCGCTGGAAACCGATTTCGGCGCCGTGCAGGGCGATTTCCACACGCTGAACGCACTGGTCACGCTCTCGCATGACTGCCGCCGCCCGCAACTCTTTCGCCCGCAGATCACGCCGCTGCTGACCCTCATCGATCGCGGCGTCGTGCCGGCCGATGTCACCGGCGCTTGGGCGGGGGAAATCGGCCAGACGCAGATGCTGCCGTCCGACTATCTCGGCCGCGGCGTCGACGGCGACGGCGACGGTCTGGTCGACCTGCGCAGCAGCGCGCCGGATGTGATCATGACCACGGCCAACAAGATCATGTCGCGCGGCTGGAAACGCGACCAGCCCTGGATCGAGGAAGTCCGTGTGCCCGACGACATGCCATGGGACCAGACCGGCCGCACCAACAGGCTGCCGCTGACACAGTGGGCTCAGTGGGGTGTCACCAACCCGAACGGCACGCCACTTGTCGACAACGGCCTGAAGGCAGGTCTCGCGCTGCCCATGGGCCGCAAGGGGCCGGCCTTCCTCGTCTACGACAATTTCGACGTCTACCTCGAATGGAACCAGTCCTTCACCTATGCGCTGACCGCGGCAAATCTCGCCGTGCGGCTGGCGGGTGCGCAGCAATTCGATCCGCGCAATCCCGAACCCGGCCTCAACGGCGACCAGATGCGGGCATTGCAGACAAAGCTCGAGGCCAAAGGCTATGACGTGGGAACGGTCGACGGCATCCTGGGCACCAACACCCGCGAGGCGATCCGCAAGGAGCAGATGCGGCTAGGCTTGCCGGTCGACGGCTGGCCGACGCCGGAGCTTTTGGCGAAACTGTGAATAGTGAGTAGTGAGTAGTGAGTAGTGAGTGGTGAATGGTGAATGGTGAATGGAATTAGATATATTGACTACTGACTACTGACTACTGACTATCAACTATTCACTATTCACTATTCACCATTCAATCCGCCATCGTCTCCAGGCTGGCAAACCCTTGTGGCGCATCGCCTTCATCGAACGGCGTCGTCACCTCGACGAACGTGTCGGGGTAGAAGCCGTTGAACCGCGTCCTCAACGACAGCGAATAGGCGCCGATATGGCCGATCTCGATCCAGTCACCGGTATCGACCGTTTCCGGCAGCCAGAACGGCCGCGACAGGATGTCGACGGAATCGCAGGTCGCGCCGCACACCTTGAACGGCACGATGGTCTTCTCCTCGCCATTGCGCGAACGGATCGCCGGGTCTGGAATGAAGCGCGCCGGCAGCGTGATCTTGCCGGTCCATGAATCCGACAGCGACGCCCAGATGCCGTCGTTGATGTAGAGCCGCTTGCCCTTGCGCAGCAGCACGCGCACGATCAGCGACAGGCAGCGCGCCACGATCACCCTGCCCGGCTCAGCCACCAGAGGCATCTGGTCGAACTGGTATTCCTTCAGATCGCCCGACAGCCGCGACATGATCTGGCCGAGCGACGGCATCTCGATCTGCTTGCGGTTGGGATCATGGCCGTATTCGGCGGGAAAACCGCCGCCGACATCGAGCCCGGCAATGTCGAAGCTGACGCGGTTGCGCACCCAGTCGGCCGAGGCCAACGCCCGCTCATAGGTGTCGGGATCCTCGATCTGGCTGCCGACATGGAAGCACAAGCCGACCTTGTAGCCCGTCCGGTTCAGCCGTTCAGCCAGATCGACCGCATTGGCCGGCCCGGCGCCGAATTTCTTCGACAGTTCGTAGGCGGCCGATCCCTTCGTCTGGATGCGCACGAACACGGTGATCGCACCCGGATCGATATCGAGCGCCCGCACCACGCGGGTCAGCTTGGTGATCTCGTCCTCATGGTCGAGCGAGATGACCCGGATGCCGTATTTCTCCAACGCCAGCTTGATGTCCGACTGCGCCTTGACCGGATGCATGTAGAGCATCTCGGCGTCGGGCGAGACCGCGCGCACGGCGGCGAATTCGCCGGGCGAGGCCACGTCGAAAGCGCCGACGCCGGCCTCGACCAGCGCCTTCAGCACGATCTGCTCGCCGTTGGTCTTGACCGCATAGGCGGTCCTACCGGGAAACATGCCCATGAACTGCGCGGCGTCCGCCTTCAGCACCTGCGGGCGAAAGCAATAGATCGGATCGTCCGGGCGAAGCGCCAGCGCCGCTTCGCGCGCATTTTCGAATCGCTGCATGGACGAATCCCTTGACCTAAGACTGCGCACAATTAATCCAACCTATGCGTGAATGAAAACAATTCTATGTCTCGCAGCCCGGACGCCGCGGCGCTACGCCAGATGACAGGCCAGGCGACTGGAAAGCTAGCCTACCGATCTGGTTTCGGGTGGCCCTTGTCGTCGAACAGGATATGGCCTGAACAGACGTCTGATTGGCTTGGCATTCAGAGCCATCTGGGAGGACGATCCATGGCGATCACAACCACGACTGCAATGCGCGGACCCATGGCCCTGAAAGACTGGGCACAGCTTCTGCTGCTCGGTGCGATCTGGGGTGGCTCGTTCTTCTTTGCCCGCATTGCGGTTGCCGAGATTCCGCCGCTGGTGCTGGTACTGTTTCGCGTCGCCATAGCGGCGCTGGCGCTGCAGCTCTATCTCGGCCTGCGCGGTCCGT
Source organism: Mesorhizobium sp. (assembly GCA_004020645.1). Classification (GTDB taxonomy): domain Bacteria; phylum Pseudomonadota; class Alphaproteobacteria; order Rhizobiales; family Rhizobiaceae; genus Mesorhizobium. Next base: position 63,075 of record SAQL01000022.1, read on the forward strand.
CCTTCCGCATCGCCTTGCCGCATGCCGGCCTGTTCTTCCTGCTGGCGCTCGTCAACAACGTCATTCCCTTTTCGCTGATCTTCGCCGGCCAGACCGAGCTTGGCGCCGGTGTCGCCTCGGTGCTCAATTCGACGACGCCGTTCTGGACATTGGTCCTCGCCAACGCGCTGACATCAGACGAAAAACTCTCCTGGAACAAGCTTGCCGGGATCGCGCTCGGCATCGTCGGCACTGCGGTGATGATCGGTCCCGGCCTGCTTGCCGGGCTGGGCGGACCGGTCTGGGCGAAATTCGCGCTGGTCGGCGCGTCGCTGTCCTATGCGGTGGCCCTGATGATTGCCCGCCGCTTCAAGGGCGTGCCGTCACCGGTCATCGCCACCGGACAATTGACCGCCTCGACCATCATCATGATCCCGGTCGTCCTGCTGAGCCACGGCACTGCCAACCTGTTTTCAGCCTCGCCGCCGGTCTGGGCAGCGGTGTTGGCGCTGGCCCTGCTGTCCACCGCCTTCGCCTACATCCTCTATTTCAACCTCGTCGCCTCGGCCGGCGCCACCAACGCCTCGCTGGTCACGCTGATCGTGCCGGCCAGCGCCATGCTGCTCGGTTTTCTTTTCCTGGGCGAGCGGCTCGAATTGTTCGAACTCGGCGGCATGGCGCTGATCGCGCTCGGCCTTGTCGCCATCGACGGCCGCCTGTTCGGCCGACGCTAATGCATGTCGCCCAAAAGCACGCCCCCGGCTTGAACCTGGGCTTGAACCGAGGGTGCGCAGCGGTTTTGGGATAACGATATGCATCAAAACAACAACCCCAGGCGCGTCGCTTCCCAGACGTGACGCGCTTTAGAGCTTCGCATCCAATTGGACGCGCAAACGACGCTCCAACCCGTTGAATTTTCGCATCGAGCCGAAAATCGATTCCGATTCTCGGCGGCGGTAGCGCTGCCATATCCATTCTTGCCCCAGCTTCGTCACATTTTATACACAGGTCCGAAGCGGGATTTTGCCGAAGAGTTTCAATACCTAACGGCAAATGGCCGGTCGTAAATTCCACAATGTCGTCGCATTGCAGCATATTTTCCGCTTGCCTGTGGCACAAATGACCCTAGACTCTGGCGATAGCTCTTTAAGAGGAGGCTATGACATGGGACTCACGAGGCCAATCAACGCATTGATGATTTGTGCTGCGTTTGCATTCATCGGTGCCCTGATTATGGGTGTCCTTCCGTAGACCCGCCAAAGCAACGGAAGATCAGCACCGAATAGTCCAAGTCATCGAAAAGGCCGGGTTTTTACCCGGCCTTTTTTGCATTTCCAGAGACTCGGCCGAGACTTACGCCGCAGCAGACCCCGCGGCTTCAGCCTCATGCGAGCGGATGCCGATCATGTGGCAGACGGCGAAGACGAGATCGGCCCGGTTCATCGTGTAGAAATGGAAATCACCGACGCCGCGCTCGACAAGGTCCAGCACCTGCTCGGCCGCCACCGCGGACGCCACCAGCGCATGCGTCTGCGGGTCCGTCTGCAGCCCGTCGAAGCGCTCGGCCATCCACGCCGGTACCAGCGCGCCGCAGCGCGCAGAGAAATTGGCGACCTGGGTGAAATTGTGGACCGGCAATATGCCCGGCACGATCGGTATGTAGATTCCAGCCCGCCTTGCCCGCTCGACATAGCGCTCGTAGAGATCATTGTCGAAGAAGAACTGGGTGATCGCCCGTGTCGCGCCATTGTCGACCTTGCGCTTCAGCATGTCGATGTCGGTGGCGAAATCCGGGCTCTCCGGATGCTTTTCCGGATAGGCGGAGACCGAGATGTCGAAATCGCCGACACCTTTCAGCGCCCCCACCAGTTCGGCGCCATTGGCATAGCCGTCCGGATGCGGACGGTAGGCGGCGCCGACGCCCTCGGCCGGATCGCCGCGCAAGGCGACGAAGCGGGTGACTCCCATGTCGGCGAATTCCTGTATGACTTCATCGACCTCGTGACGCGCCGCATCGACGCACGTCATGTGCGCCGCCGGCGTCAGCGCCGTTTCATTGAGGATGCGCTTGACCGTGCGCGCCGTGCGCTCACGCGTCGATCCGCCGGCGCCATAGGTGACGGAGACGAATTTCGGCTTGAGCGGTTGCAGCCGGGTGACGGTGTCCCACAGCCTTGCTTCCATCTCGTCGCTCTTCGGCGGGAAGAACTCGAACGAAACTCTGACCTTGTCGCCAATGTCAGGGCGGCGGGAAAAGCGGAACTGGTTCATCAGGCGGTTTCCCCTATCGGATAGGCATTGGCCGGTTGTGCGTGGTTGGAAGGATCGGCGATCAGCATGCGCTGGTCGCGGCCGAGCCACAGTTTTACGGTGAGCCTGGCCTCGTTGCCGCCGCGCGGCTCGAATTCCTGGCTGTCCTCGAGATCGAGCCCGGCCTCGGAAAACCACTCGGTGATCTGCCGGTCGGAAAAGCCTAGCCGCACATGCGCGTGCACGTCGCGCAGGAATTCCAGCGTGTGTGGAGCGAAATCGACGATCACCAGCCGGCCTGCCGGGCGCAGCAGCCTTGCTGCCTCACGGATGGCGCGGGCGGGATCGTCGAGATAGTGCAGCACCTGGTGGATGGTGACGAGATCAAAGGCGTCGCGCTCGACCGGTGGCGCGAAAATATCGCCCTGGCGCACCTGCGCATTCGAAATGCCGGCTTTGTCGAGATTGGCGCGCGCCACCGTCAGCATCTCGCGCGACATGTCGATGCCGATGCCGCGCCGGTAGAGCGGCGAAAAGATCTCAAGCAGCCGCCCGGTGCCGGTGCCGAGGTCGAGCATCGACTGGAACGGCCGCTTGCCGACGAGCTTGAGCAGCGCCGCCTCCACGGCGCGGTCCGGCACATGCAGCGAGCGGATGTGGTCCCAGCTTGCAGCATTTACGGAGAAGTATTCGGCGGCGCGATCCTGCCGCTTGCGCTTGACCGCTGCCAACCGCTCGAGGTCACGCTCGACCTGCGGATCGGCACCCCGGATGCCGGAGACCAGCCTGAGCACGAAATCCCGCGCCGCATCCGAATCCGACAGCCGGAAGAAGGCCCATGAGCCCTCCTGATATCGGCCGATCAGCCCCGCCTCCAGCAGCAGCTTCAGGTGGCGCGAGACGCGCGGCTGTGACTGGCCGAGGATTTCGGTGAGATCGGAAACGGTCAGATCGCCGCGCGACAGCAACGCCAGGATGCGCAACCGGCTGGATTCGGCCGCCGCCTTCAATGTATCTACCATGGTGTCGAGAGCGACATGCATGCGAGCATTCTCTTTCAAAAAGATATAAACATATGTTTATGTCGATTTTGATAGCCTTGCAAGCGCTATGTCGCTTCCGGACAAGAAAATGGCGCATGCGTGACGGATCGCGCAAAGCCGGAAGCAGGATCGGGGCGAAAAACCATGTTCGAGACGCGCAGCGGCGAAAAGCTTCTGGAAACCGATCCGGCCGATATGCCGCCGGACGGCCATGTCGTCTTCATCGGCCGCATCGCCTCGCCCTGGAGAGCGCGGGAGACTTGCCCCAAGAACATGAAAGCCGCGCGGGAAACGGGACAGCCCGCGGTTCTCATGATCGACCGGCGCTATCGTAACGGCCTGCTCGGGCTGGAACGCGCCAGCCACGTCATCATCCTGTCCTGGCTGCACCACGCACCGCGGACCCTGATTGTTCAGAAACCCCGCCATGCGGCTGAACCGAAAGGCGTTTTTTCGCTGCGCTCCCCTGCCCGGCCGAACCCGGTCGGGCTGCATATCGCCAGGCTCGTCGCCCTCGACATCGACACGGGCCGTATCGATCTCGATGCCATCGACGTGCTCGACGGCACGCCAGTCATCGACATCAAACCTTATTTCGCATCGACCGATGCCTTTGCCGACGCAACCATTGCCGGACGGGACGAGCCCGGACAGGTTGTGCGTTGAGCGCGCCGACGGGCCGCCGCCGCGCCATCGCCAAGGCGCTGACAGCGCTTTTGCCGCTGGCGCCCTATGCCGACATGGAAAAGATCCGCGCCGACGCCGGCGCGGTGCATATGAAGAGCTTGCCGCCGACGATCGCGGTGTGGCTGGCGACCATCGCCCATATCCGTCACGTGCACACCGATTACGAAAAACTGCTGGCCGAAGGCTATGACCGCGACTCGGCGCGCTTCTTCGTCATGGAACAGACCAACAGCGTGCTGACCCGCTGGCGCGCCACACGTCTGCTCGAGGACAACGATGAGGAATGACAACGTCTCTCGATGGCTCATCCGGAACCCCGGCCTGTGTCTTGTGCTACCCGCCGCAGCGCTCTATCGCGTCTGGACGGAGACGACCTGACGGAGGACGTGATGAGCAACTCGATCGATCCGCATGCCAAACCACTGCCCTCGCTCTCCGCCCGCCACATAGACCCGCACTCCTATCCGGACGGGGTTGCCTTCCTGGACGGGCAATATCTGCCGATGTCGCAAGCCAAGATCTCGGTGCTGGATTGGGGCTTCCTGCATTCCGACGCCACCTACGACACGGTGCATGTCTGGGGCGGTCGCTTCTTCCGCCTCGACCTGCATCTCGATCGCTTCTTCGGCGGGCTGGAAAAGCTGCGCATGACGATCCCGTTCGACCGCGATGGCGTCGCCGAGATCCTCGAAAATTGCGTGGCGCTGTCGGGTCATCGCGCCGCTTATGTCGAGATGCTGTGCACGCGCGGCGCCTCGCCGACCTTCAGCCGCGACCCGCGCGACGCGGTCAACCGTTTCATGGCGTTCGCCGTTCCCTTCGGCTCGGTCGCCAATGCCGAGCAATTGCAGCGCGGCCTGCATGTGGCAATCAGCGACAAGGTGCGCATCCCACCCGCCTCGATCGACCCGGCGATCAAGAACTATCATTGGCTCGACCTGGTGCGAGGCCTCTACGACGCCTATGACCGCGGCGCCGAGACCGCGCTGCTCCTCGATTTCAACGGCAATGTCGCGGAAGGCCCCGGCTTCAACGTCTTTTGCGTGGATGACGGCAAACTGTCGACGCCGGCTGCCGGCGTGCTGCCCGGCATCACCCGTCGCACCGTCTTCGATCTCTGCGCGGAGGCAGGGCTTGCCGTTGCAGCGGCCGATGTCAGCGTCGCTGCGCTGCGTCAGTCCGACGAGGTCTTCATCACCTCGACTGCCGGCGGCATCATGCCGGTGACGATGATCGACGGTGTTCCGGTCGCGGACGGCAAGGTCGGCGCGATTACCAGGCGCCTCATGGCGATCTATTGGCAAAAGCACGAAGACCCGGTCTGGTCCAGCCCGGTGCGCTATCCCTGACCCATCCCTGGCCTCAGGCCCGGTAAATCCACTGCTCGGGCACACGCACCGAAATCTCCTCGCCGGTCGTGATGCGGCCTGGTTTTTCGACCCAGGCGACGAGGCCGCGCAACCGCTTTGCCGCCTTCGGGAACAGCAGCGCGCCGGCCGCATGGTCGGCCATTCCGGCATTTTCGGCGACCGAGCGCCCGGCGATGCGGCAAGGTCCGTTCTGCGCGTCGACCTTGATGGTGACGCCTCCCCTGAAGAACAGCAGCGTGCCGGACGGCAGCATGGAGAGATGCGGCAGGCCATCGATCAACAGATTGGCGCCGATCCACTCCGGCTTGATCTCGGCGATGCCCATCCGCTGGGCGACGATCGCCAGCTCGTCCGCCGCCACAACAGACAGCTGCCGCTCGTTGCGCATCTCGGTGCCGCGTGGATACCAGGGCTCGCGCCCGCCGGAGCGCCGCGTCGCGCCGGCGTGGAAATCGCCGTCGATGCCGTCGAAGCCGAGTCGCAATTCATCCACCGCGCGTGTCTCGAAATGATCCGATGGCGCGACGTAAACCGCTGCCACCTGCGCGGCAAGCTTCCGCGCCGGGATGATTTCGACCGGGTTTTCGGTCTCGGGGAAGAGATCCAGCATAGGCTTCGCTCCGTGCGTGATGCTAAGCAATTAGCCGCAGTGAGCTCATCAGGTCCAGTCTAAAGCACTGATACTCCAATCAAGCAGACTGATGCGATTACATACCGGCGCCCGCTAATGCTGGTGCCGTTCGCGCCAAAGTAGATCAGAGCATGCGCAACAGCGCCCCGCCAATCGAATAGCCGGCGCCGAAGGCGCAGAGCAGGCCGTAGTCGCCCGCCTTCATGTCGGCGTGGTTCTCCGACAGGGCGACGATCGCGCCGGCGCCGGCGGTGTTGCCGAGGCGCTCCAGCACCATCGGCGCGCGGTCATGGCCGACCTCGTGGCCGAACGACAGCTTCAGGATCATGGCGTTCATCCGGGCATTGGCCTGATGCAGCCAGAAGCGCCGGATCGCCTGCGGCGTCAGCCCGTGCTCGGCCAGGAACTCGACGATGAACTTGTGCCCGGCGACGGTGACTTCCTTGAACACCTTGTTGCCGACCTGCTTAATCAGGTTGCCTTCCAGATTGATCATATAAGGATCGTCCTGGGCGGTGCGCGTGTAGTAGCCAAGATTGGTGCGGATGTTGTTGGACATCTGCGTCCAGGTCCGCGTGTCGAGCACCTCGAAGCGTCCCGGCCGCTTATCGCCCTGGGCAAGCCCCTCGACGATCATCGAGACCGAAGCATCGCCGAAGATGAAATGCGTCTGCCGGTCGCGGAAGTTGAGATGGCCGGTGATGATCTCGGGCGTCGTCACCAGCACGCGCCTGTGTGCGCCCGCCCGCACCAGATTGACCGCAATGTGCAATGCCGCCGCCGCCGATGAGCAGCCAAGGCCCATGTCGAAACCAGCGCCCTTCGTGCCCATCGCCTGCTGCATCTCGATAGCGATGGCCGGATAGGGCCGCTGGTGATGCGAGGCCGAGCAGATCACCAGGTCGATATCCCCAGGCTCCAGGCCGGCATGGTCGAGCGCTTTCCTGGCCGACGCGATGCCGAACTCAGCCTCCAGCGATAGCGCATCGTCGGGCCGCGCCGGAATCCGCGGCGCCATGCGGGTCGGGTCGAGAATGCCTTCCCGCTCGATCACGTGGCGGGTCTGTACGCCCGAAGCATGGACGATGAAGGCACTGTCCGACTTCTGCAGCAGCGTCTCGCCCGAAGCCTCGCGACGGACATTCTCCATATCGACCCAGGCATTGAAGCTGTCGACCAGTTCTTCATTGGTGATCGAAGCCTCGGGGATTTCAACGCCGATACCGCTGATGATGACGCGATGCATTTCCACCCCATGCGCAGGCGTTGCGGCTCTCATTTGGGCGCCGCGAAGGTTGGGCGCAACTGTTTTTCGTATCTGGTGGGTGTTTACGCCGGCTTAAATCAAGTGCCTGAAGCAAAAGACCACAACCTTGCGTTGCGGAAATGCGCATAGTGCGGATCAAGCACCGCCAGGCGTTGTCAAACAGTGTCCCCTAAGCGGCGCGCCGCGCCACGATGAACAGGCGTGGAAAGCGCAGCAGCACCTTGCCGTTCGCCGTCTTCGGATAGGCTTCTGTTATCCTGACAGTGTAGCGCGTGAGAAAAAACCGCCGCTCGTCCTCGTCGAGCGGATCGAGGAACGGCTTCAGCCCGGTCGACTTCAGCCATTCGACAATGGCTTCGGCACCGGCAAGCGGATGATTGTAGGCGGTGTGCCAGATGTCGAGCCGGTCTGAGAACGGCGACAAAAGATCGTAATAGAACGATACCGGCGGCAACGACTCGCGCGCAGCACCCCTAAGCTTTTCGGCAAACGGCATTTCGGCCGCCGTCTCCCGCATCAGCCGGTGCGAGGGTTCGCTCATATTGTCGGGCATCTGCACGGCAAGCGCGCCGCCGGGCGCCAAAAATCCCATCAGCCGCTGGAAGATCGCCGGATGCTCGGGCAGCCACTGGAATACCGCATTGGCGAAGATCACGTCGACCGGCTGTTCGGGCTGCCACGCCGCCGCATCAGCCAGCTCGAATGTTACGTCAGGCAGACGCGCCCTCGCCTTCTCGATCATGTCAGGCGAGGTGTCGAAGCCGCTGACCTGCGCGCTCGGCCAGCGTTCGACCAGCAATTCGGTAGAATTGCCCGGCCCGCAACCGATGTCGACCACTCTGCGCGGCATCTCCACCGGCACCTGCGCGACAAGATCGCGCGACGGCCGCGTGCGCTCGTCCTCGAATTTGAGATATTGGGCGGCGGACCAATCGGCCATTTCAGCTCCTCAGATCATTTGAGAATTCGCCGCCCTAAAAAAGCTCTACCTTGTCAGCCGCTTGTACGTCATGCGGTGCGGATTGACGGCATCGGGGCCGAGCCGGCGGATCTTGTCCTGCTCGTAATCCTCGAAATTGCCCTCGAACCATTCGACATGGCTGTCGCCCTCGAATGCCAGGATGTGCGTCGCCAGCCGGTCGAGGAACATGCGATCGTGCGAGATGATGACGGCGCAGCCGGCGAAGTTTTCCAGCGCGTCTTCGAGTGCCGCCAGCGTTTCGGTATCGAGATCGTTGGTCGGTTCGTCGAGCAGCAGCACATTGCCGCCGGTCTTCAGCATCTTGGCCAGGTGCACGCGGTTGCGCTGGCCGCCGGACAGATTGCCGACCTTCTGCTGCTGATCGCCGCCACGGAAATTGAATGACGCGCAGTAGGCACGGGTATTGGCCTCGAACTTGCCGAGCTTGACCACTTCGGCGCCGCCCGAGATTTCTTCCCACACGGTCTTGGTCGGGTCGAGTGCGTCGCGGCTTTGGTCGACGTAACCAAGCTTGACCGTCTCGCCGACGCGGATCGTGCCGGCATCCGGCTTTTCCTGGCCGGTGATCATGCGGAACAGCGTCGTCTTGCCGGCGCCGTTCGGGCCGATGACGCCGACGATGCCGCCGGGCGGCAGCTTGAAGTCGAGATCGTCGATCAGCAGCGTGTCGCCAAAGCCCTTCGACAGGCCCTCGACCTCGATCACCACATTGCCGAGCCGCTCGCCATGCGGAATGACGATCTGGCTGTCGCTCGGGCGTCGCTTGTCGGCCGCATCCAGCAGATCCTGGAACGCCTGGATGCGCGCCTTCGACTTGGTCTGCCGGGCTTTCGGGCTGGACTGTATCCACTCGCGCTCGCGGCCGATCGCCCGCTGGCGCGCATCGTCCTCTCGGCCTTCCTGCTTAAGCCGCTTGGCCTTGGCTTCGAGATATTTGGTGTAGTTGCCCTCATAGGGAATGCCGCGGCCACGGTCGAGCTCGAGGATCCAGCCGGTGACGTTGTCGAGGAAGTAGCGATCGTGGGTGATGATCATCACCGCGCCGGGATAGGCGCGCAAATGCTTTTCCAGCCACGCCGTCGTCTCGGCGTCGAGATGGTTGGTCGGCTCGTCGAGCAGCAGAAGGTCGGGCTGGCGCAGCAGGAGCTGGCAGAGTGCTACGCGGCGGCGCTCGCCGCCCGACAGCTTGGTGACATCGGCTTCCTTGGGCGGACAGCCGAGCGCTTCCATCGCCATCTCGACCTGCTGTTCGAGATCCCACAGGTTCAGCCGGTCCATCTCGTCCTGGAGCTTGGCCGACTCGTCGGCCGTCTCGTCGGAATAGTTCATCATCAATTCGTTGTAGCGCTCGATGATCGCGGTCTTGGCGGCGACGCCTACCATGACGTTCTCGAACACGGTCTTGCTCGCATCGAGTGCCGGCTCTTGCGCCAGGTAACCGACGGTGGCGCCTTCGGCCAGCCATGCCTCGCCGCTCCACTCCTTGTCGATGCCGGCCATGATCTTGAGGATGGTCGACTTGCCGGCGCCGTTCGGGCCGAGGATGCCGATCTTGGCGTCGGGGTAGAAGGAGAGGTGAATGTTCTCGAGCACCTTCTTGGTGCCATAGGCCTTATTGAGGCCGGCCATGTGATAGATGAACTGGCGTGCCACGCGCGCTTTCCCTGAAAAGTCGACTGGATGTCGGATTGAATGGAAGTTGCGCGCTATGTAGGCGATGCCGCGCCGAACGGCAAACTGTTTTGGCATTTTTGAACCTGCCTTCGGGCCAAGCCGCTCATCGAACTGTCGCCGCTTTTGGTTCGCTGCATGGTCCGGCGAAAGCTCCGGTTAACCATTCCGCGCCAAAGGTGTTGGATTGGGAATCGCCGGCAAGCCGCGATTTCTGCAGAGAGATCGGATCGTGCTGAACAGTTTCCTGCTCCTTGCCGAAGCGGTTCTCTATTTCGGCGTCATGGTCACGCTTTTCCGGTTCAGGCAGCGCATCGGCCTCGGCGTGTTCGTCTGCGCGCTCGGCGTCATGCATTTTCTCGAAACCTACCTCGCCAGCGTCTTTTATGTCGCCCTGCCGTTCGGCATGGTTTCGCCCGGTTCCGCGGTGCTGTTTTCCGGCAAGCTGGTGATGCTGCTGCTGCTCTACATCAAGGAGGACGCGGCAACCGTCCGGCAGCCCATCTATGGCCTGTTGCTCGGCAATGCCCTGATGATCGGGCTTGTGCTGGTCCTGCGCCTGCATGAAATCGCACCGCTTCCCAGTGGCAGGCTTCCCGACATCGGCTTCATCGACCAGATGGGCTGGCTGATGGTGTGGGGCACGACGCTGCTGTTCGTCGACGCCATCCTGATCATCCTGCTTTACGAAAAGCTTGGGCGTTATCTTCGCAAGGCGCTGTTTTCCCGCATCCTGATCTCCGTCGCCTGCGTGCTCACTTTCGACCAGGCTGGGTTTTTCACCGCGCTGCATTTCGTCACCGGCGCGCCGATCGCCGTTTTCTTCGGCGGCTGGTTCGCCAAGATGGCGGCAGCACTTGCCTACAGCACCATGCTTGTCGCTTATATCAAATGGTTCGAGGCGCGGCAGGTGCCGGCGCCGCGCGGCCTGTCCGATATTTTCGACACGCTGACCTATCGCGAGCGCTACGAGGCGCTGGTCGAGCATGTCGGCCGCGACGGCCTCACCGGCCTGCTGCACCGGGGACGCTTCGACAGCGACGGTGAAGCCGCTGTAGCCGCCAGTCTGCGAACGGCCAAGCCGCTCAGCCTCTTGATCATCGATGTCGACCACTTCAAATCGATCAACGACCGCTTCGGCCACGCCGAGGGCGACAAGGTGCTGAAATCCGTCGCCGCCCTGCTTGGCGAAATTATCGATCCCGAGGATCAGGTGTTCAGGATCGGCGGCGAGGAATTCGCCATCCTCTGCTCACGTTCGCATTCGGTCGCCAGGCTGCTCGGCGAAAGCATCAGGCAGGCGGTCAAGACATCGGCAAGCACCAGCCGGTTCGACATCACCGTCAGCGCCGGCATCTCCACCGTCAGCGAGACGACCCGCTGCCTTGCCGATGTCTTTGCGCTGGCCGACCAGCGCCTCTACAAAGCCAAATCGACCGGCCGCGACCGCGTCGTCGGCGAACCGGGCGGCCACGAGGCCGATAGCCTCACCCCACGGACCAGACCAGCGCGCGGCATCGGCGCATAGGCATCCCGTGTCACTGGAACTCGATCGGATCGACGGTGCCTTTCGGACAACCCGCATTGTTCGTCGGCACTGATGCCAGCAACAGCTCACTGAGCGAAGAGTTTGGACCGATCGGGCCGGTCAGGCCGAGCGTCAGTTCGCCGATCAGCCGCCTGCCGCTCGAAGGATCGTCCAAACAGGAGACGCGAACCCGATCGCCAGCGCCGGGACCGAAGGCACCGTCGAAGGCGGCGCGGATCTGGTCGGAAGTCAGATCCCGGCCAATTTTTTGCGTGAAAAGATCGCGCACCGGTGAAGCATTCACCGCGCGCGTCAGATTCAGCGCATCGGAAAAATACTCCTGCTGGCTTTTGCCGTAACAGGTGCCATGCTTGATCCACTCATGCCTGTCGAGAGCGGATGCGGTGCCCGGCATCACCTGATCGAGCTCCGACCGCGTGTTCGGCTCGAGCTCGACCGGCGGCAAATCCTGCCAATGCGCCGGATTGTCGTTAGCCTTGTCGGCCGCTGCAACCTGGCAATAGAAATTTCCGTTCGGCTGCGGCCACAGCCCATGCAAGGTGAAATGCGTCGCGTCAAAACCGGCCGCCGTCTGTGCCTTGCATTCGGTCTTGCCGGGCTTGGTTTCGCAAAAGGCCGGCTGCCAGCTCAGCGCGAGGACATATTCGGGTTTTCCCGAAGCGGGCGCAGCAGACTTCTCCCGGTCGGCCGGCGCGCGTGCTGTCGGCATCGTTGACGCGCCCGAAACATGGCCGCAATCGACCTTCACCCAGCGGCGCTCCGGATCGGCCCCCGGCACGCGGATCAGACAGTGCGTGGGAGCATCCTTGTTGCCGGCCAGCAGCTCGTAGCTCTGTCCCGCATCGGTCGCGATATTGCCGGGATTCTTGCCGCTCTTGATGGCCTGCGTCGCTGGACAGGTGGCGTCGGCCACGAAGGCGCCGCTCATCTTCACCTCGGGCCGCGCAGCACCCGTTAGCAACGCGGCGACAAGTGCCAATCCAAAAACAAGGCCTGTCAGCGTACGCATGGGTACTCTCCGGTTGCAAAATGCCGCGGCAACAGACCGCCGCCCTCTCTCGGTAGCAAATTCTCGATGTCAGAATTGCGATACCCCGCGTCGCGACACAAGAATGGCGCTGCGAAAGACACGGATTGACGCAAAACCGGCGTCGGCGCACACAAACGTCCGCAGGCGCAAAGACGCGCGGAGACGAAGCGATAATGTCATTCAGCCAGCAGCGCGTGCTGCGATCACCGACCGGCGCCGAGCTCAACCTTTATGTGAAACGCGCCGAGGGCCGCCCGCGCGCGGTCGTCCAGATTAATCACGGACTGGCCGAACACGCCGCGCGCTATGTCCGCTTCGCTACCTTTCTGGGTGAGCGCGGCTTCCATGTCTATGCCCATGACCATCGCGGCCATGGCGCAACCAAGGCGCCAGACGCCCCGCTCGGCACATTCGCCAAAGTGGATGGCGGCGCCAAGGTCATCGCCGATGTCGCGGCGGTGCACGACCTGATCGCCGCCGACCATCCCGGCCTGCCCGTCATCGTATTTGGCCATTCCATGGGCGGCCTCGTCGCCTTGAATTTCATGCTTCGTCATTCGAACCGGCTGCACGCCGCCGCCATCTGGAACGCCAATTTTTCCGCCGGGCTCGCCGGCCGTGCCGCACAAATCATCCTGGCCTGGGAAAAATTCCGGCTCGGCTCCGACGTGCCGTCGCGCATGCTGCCGAGACTGACCTTCCAGGCCTGGGGCAAGGCCGTCCCCGATCACCGGACGCCGTTCGACTGGCTGTCGCGCGACGCGGCCGAAGTCGACAAATACATCGCCGATCCGCTGTGCGGCTGGGATGCCTCGGTGTCGATGTGGCGCGACCTGTTCGGCTTTGTCTTCGACGGCGCCGACGACGCTAATTTTTCCGGGGTCCGCAAGACCCTTCCGATCTGCCTGGTCGGCGGCGAAAGGGACCCCGCCACCGATCGCGGCAAGGCGGTCGGGCACCTCGCCGGGCGCCTGCGCAGGATGGGCTTTTCGAATCTCGTTTCAAAGGTTTACGCCGAGACCCGCCATGAAAGCCTGAACGAGGTGAATCGAGATATCATCATGAACGATTTCGCCGCATGGGCCGATAGGGTGCTGACACACGCGTGATCGACATTGGCGGGTTGGCCCATTGCAAGAACCGTGACAGCAGCACGCGGGATTGATAGTGCATGTTGCCCAAAAGCATGCCCTCAGTCTTGAGCCGAGGGTGCGCAGCGGTTTTGGGATAACGACATGCATAAAAAGAAATCTAAAGCTGCGTTCCCGATCAATCACGGTGATCCATGACCGAGCCTCCGCTGAAAGGCATCCGCGTAATCGAACTGGCCCGCATCCTGGCCGGGCCGTGGGCTGGGCAGCTGCTTGCCGATCTCGGCGCCGACGTGATCAAGGTCGAGAGCCCGGATGGCGGCGACGACACCCGCAAATGGGGTCCGCCCTTCGTCATGAGCCATGACGGCGAAAATCTTTCGGCCGCCTACTACCATTCCTGCAATCGCGGCAAGCGCTCCATCGCCATCGATTTCTCGACGCCCGAAGGTGCCGAGACCGTGCGCCGGCTGGTCGCGACATCAGACGTGCTGATCGAGAACTTCAAGGTCGGCGGCCTGAAGAAATATGGCCTCGACTATGACAGCTTGCGCAAAATCAACCCGCGGTTGATCTATTGCTCGATCACCGGCTTCGGCCAGGACGGGCCGTATGCGCCGCGCGCCGGCTATGACTTCATCATCCAGGGCATGGCCGGCATGATGTCGATCACCGGCGAAGCCGGCCGCGAGCCGCAAAAAGCCGGTGTCGCCATATCGGACATTTTCACCGGCCTCTATTCGGTGATCGCCATCCAGGCCGCACTTCGCCACGCCGAGAAGACCGGCGAAGGCCAGCATATCGACATGGCGCTCTACGACAGCCAGATCTCGGCGCTCGGCAACCAGAACCTCAACTATCTGGTCTCGGGAAAATCGCCGGTGCAGATGGGCAATGCGCATATGAATATCGCGCCCTACGAAGTGGTGCCGGTGAAGGACGGCCACATCATCCTGGCGATCGGCAATGACGGCCAGTTCGCCAAATTCTGCGCCGCCGTCGGATTGGACGACCTGCCGTCGAACCCCGATTTCGCCACCAACCCCGCCCGGGTCGCCAACCGGGCGAAGCTGCGCGAGCATATAATCGAGGCGCTGAAGACCTTCGATCGCGATCCGCTGCTGGCCAAGCTGGAGGCGGCAAGCGTGCCTGCCAGCCCGATCAACACGATCGGCGAGATGTTCGCCGACCCGCAGACCATCGCGCGCGGCATGCGGCTCGACCTCGACGACGGCCATGGCAATCTGTTGCCCTCGGTGCGCGCGCCGATGGTCATGTCGGGCACGCCGCTGGTCTATGAGCGGCCCTCGCCGCGCCTCGGCGAACACACCAAAGAAATCCTTGCCGAACTGGAGAGGTCAGGAAAATGAAGACCGGCGGACAACTGATCGTCGATGCGCTCGAAGCCAACGGAACGGACCGTATCTATTGCGTGCCCGGCGAATCCTACCTTGCGGTGCTCGACGCGCTGCACGACTCGCCGATCCGCACCATCGTCTGCCGCCAGGAGGGCGGTGCCGCGATGATGGCCGACTGCCATGGCCGCCTGACCGGCAAGCCCGGCATCTGCTTCGTCACCCGCGGCCCCGGCGCCACCAACGCCTCGGCCGGCATCCACATTGCCATGCAGGATTCGGTTCCCGTCATCCTGTTCATCGGCCAGGTCGCCAGCCACGCCAAGCATCGCGAGGCCTTCCAGGAGGTCGACTACGCCAGGTTCTTCGGCGACATCGCCAAATGGGTGGTCGAGATCGACGACGCCGCGCGCATTCCCGAATTCGTCACCCGCGCCTTCGCGGTGGCTACGTCCGGCCGTCCAGGCCCGGTCGTCATCTCGCTGCCGGAAGACATGCTGACCAGCTTGGCCGAAGCGCCGGAAGCCCTGCCCCACACGCCGGTCGAAACGCGGCCGGGCGAGGCCGAGCTCGATGCTCTGGAAGAGCTGCTCGGCAAGGCAAAGCGCCCCTTCGTCATCCTCGGCGGCACGCGCTGGGATGCGGCGGCCGTCGCGCGGATGCGGACGATCGCCGAAGCCTGGTCGCTGCCGGTCGGCTGCTCTTTCCGCCGACAGATGCTGTTCGATCATCTCCACCCGAACTATGCCGGCGATGTCGGCATCGGCATCAACCCGAAGCTGGCCACCGCCATCAAGCAGGCCGACCTCGTGCTGCTGATCGGCGGCCGCATGGGCGAGATGCCGTCCTCCGACTACACGCTGCTCAAGAGCCCCTACCCCGACCAGACGCTGGTCCATGTCCATGCCGACGCCGGCGAGCTCGGCCGTGTCTATCGGCCGACGCTGGCGATCAACGCCTCGCCGTCCGCTTTCGTCGAAGCCTTTGCCGGGCGCAAGCCGGCCGCCACGCCGGCATGGGCTGATGAAACACCGAAGCTGCACGCCGCCTATCTCGACTGGTCGACACCACCCGAAAGCGGCCCCGGCGCCGTCCAGATGGGGCCGATCATGAACTATCTCGAAAAAATGCTGCCCGACGACGCTATTCTCACCAACGGCGCCGGCAACTACGCGACCTGGGTGCACCGCTTCCACCGTTCCCGCCGCTTTGCCACGCAGGCAGCGCCAACCTCCGGCTCGATGGGCTACGGCACGCCGGCGGCGGTCGCCGCCAAGGAATTGTTCCCCGAGCGTGACGTGATCGC
Source organism: Mesorhizobium sp. (assembly GCA_004020645.1). Taxonomy (GTDB): domain Bacteria; phylum Pseudomonadota; class Alphaproteobacteria; order Rhizobiales; family Rhizobiaceae; genus Mesorhizobium. Next base: position 79,286 of record SAQL01000022.1, read on the forward strand.
CTTTGCCGGCGACGGCTGCTTCCTGATGAACGGCCAAGAATTCGCCACCGCCGTGCAGTACGATCTGCCGATCATCGTCATCGTCGTCAACAATGGCATCTATGGCACCATCCGCATGCATCAGGAGCGCGAGTATCCGGGCCGTGTGGTCGCCACCGATCTGAAGAATCCCGACTTCGCGGCGCTCGCCCGTGCCTATGGCGGCCATGGCGAGACGGTCGAGAAGACGGCCGACTTCGCGCCGGCCTTCGAACGCGCGCGTGCCAGCGGCAAGCCGTCGATTGTCGAGATCAGGCTCGACCCCGAGGCCATCACGCCGACGCGGACGATGACCCAGATTCGGGACAGGGCCTGAGCGCAGCGGCATAGGCCGAGTTCCTTGGCGCCCGCCTCTGCCCTGCCGGGCATCTCCCCATCAAGGGGGGAGATCGGATGTCACAATCGCTTTCGCCAATTTTCAACGTTGGAGGAAGGGCAGAGCAATGAAGCTGCCAATCTCGCCCCTTGAGGGGGAGATGTCCGGCAGGACAGAGGGGGGCTGTCCCGCAAACGTCGAAAGGTTAATGCCCTCGGGCGATGTTGCGCTACATCGCCGCTGCCTTCTCGATCTGCCCGCGGATCTCGCCGTCCTTGTGGGCCGCCGTATGGATGTTGATGTAATATTTGCCGGCCATCAGGTCGGCAGCCTGCGCGTCGGTCAGTATCGCCGCCCCCTTGAACGGGCTTTTCGGAGCGCCCTTGAACGGGACGACGACGCCGGCATTTTCACCCTTTGCTGCCGGACCGTGAATATGTCCGGCCGTCGCCGGTCCACTGAGACCTGAATACGTCACGTTCCAGGTCAGCTGTTTCGTGGCGGTGTTGAAGCCGAGATCGGCCTCGCCTTTGCCCTCTGTGGTGATGGGCGGATTCTCCTGAGCGCCATCGAGCGTCGCCTTCATCTTCATCATATCGGCCAAGGCCGGTGAAGCGCACAGGAAGGAAGCCGAAACTGCCAGCGCCGAAAGCATCGGCGAGAAGGATTGCATGCGCATGGAAATCTCCGTTGTGGCGATGACATCCGCTGAAGCTGGATGCACCGCAACAACGGTTGCGGCGAGCGGATGTTTCCACCGGTAACGGCTATTTTACATCCCCACAAAAAGGGGGCGGTCGCCCGCCCCCTTTTTCGACTGCAGAAGCCCGGTTCATCGCCTCTATTGATGGCTCCCTACTTGATCGCCTTGTCGGTGATGGCGGTCGTGTAGGCGCCGGTCGGCTCCTTGGTGATGATCTTCTGGTCGAGCAGCGCCTTGGCGGTGCGCGCATAGGTCGCCGGGTCGAGCTTGCCGTCGGCATTGTCGATCAGCTTGGCGACTTCGCCCATCATGCGCTTCTGGTGATTCTCGTCCTGGCCGCCATTGTCCATGACGATTTCGGCCGCCTCGTCGGAATTGTCGACAGCGTATTTCCAGCCCTTCATCGAGGCGCGCACGAAACGCACCATCTTGTCCTCGAAGGCCGGATCCTTGAGCTTGTCCTCCAAGGCATAGAGCCCGTCCTCAAGCAGGTCGTTGCCCATGGCCGAGTAGTTGAACACGATCAGCTCTTCCGGCTTGTAGCCGGCGTCGATGAGCTGCCAATATTCGTTGTAGGTCATGACCGAAATACAATCCGCCTGCTTCTGGATCAGCGGCTGCACGTCGAAACTCTGCTTCAGCACGGTGACGCCGTCCGGGCCACCGTCGGTCTTCAGGCCGAGCTTGTTCATCCAGGCGTAGAACGGATATTCGTTGCCGAAGAACCAGACGCCGAGTGTGCGGCCCTTGAAGTCGGCTTCGGTCTTGACCGGGCCGTCCTTGGGACAGACCAGCTGCATGCCGGCCTTCTTGAACGGCTGGGCGATATTGACCAGCGGCACACCCTTTTCGCGCGCGGCCAGCGCGCCGCCCATCCAGTCGACGATGACGTCGGCGCCGCCGCCGGCGATCACCTGCTCGGGCGCGATATCGGGGCCGCCCGGCTTGATCTCGACGTCGAGGCCCTCGGCCTCGTAGAACCCCTTGTCCTTGGCGACGTAGTAGCCGGCGAACTGGGCCTGCGTGACCCACTTCAGCTGCAGCGTCACCTTGTCGGCGGCCACCGCCTGAAACGCGGCAAGCGACATCGCGCCGGCCAGCATCGAAACAACAAGTCTTTTCATGTTTTTACCCTCTGAAGTTAAGTGTTCACCCTTTTAGGATCAGGACCTTCAATGCGCCCTGATTCCAAACCCGCCACCGCCTATCCACCACGGACGGAGGGATGCCAAAACGTGACTGCTCTCTCGAAAAGAGCGACCACGCCATAAAAGACCGAACCCGCAAGTGCTGCAACTGCGATTTCGGCCCAGACCATGTCGATATTCATCCGTCCGACTTCGGTCGAAATCCGGAATCCCATGCCGACGACCGGCGTGCCGAAGAACTCCGCAACGATGGCGCCGATCAGCGCCAGCGTCGAATTGATCTTCAGCGCGTTGAAGATGAAGGGCGCCGCCGCCGGCAGCCGCAGCTTGAACAGCGTCTGCCAGTAGCTCGACGCATAGGTGCGCATCAGGTCGCGCTCCATATGGCCGGAGGCGGCAAGCCCGGCGACGGTATTTACCAGCATCGGGAAGAAGGTCATGATGATGACGACTGCGGCCTTCGACTGCCAGTCGAAGCCGAACCACATGACCATGATCGGCGCCACGCCGATGATCGGCAGCGCCGAGACCATATTGCCGATCGGCAAAAGCCCGCGGCGCAGGAACGGCACGCGGTCGGCCGCGACGGCGGCAAGGAAGCCGGCGCCACTGCCAACGACATAGCCGAAGATAACCGCCTTGAAGATGGTCTGCCGCACGTCGGCGGCCAGCACCGGCAGCGAATTGGCGATGCGCACGCCGATCGCGCTTGGCGGCGGCAGCAGGATGAAGGGGATGCCCGCGCCGCGCGTCACCGCTTCCCAGATGATCAGGATCCAGGCGCCGAAGATCGTTGGGATGATCAGCCTCAAAGCGGTTGCCGCCCAGCGCGAGGTCGGGCGAAGCGCGGACAGGACCGTCACGCAGCGCCAGGCCAGAAGCCATGCCGCGGCTAGCAGCAGATAGAACGATGCGCGAGCCGTGCCTTCATTGCCGGTTATGTCGGCGAGCAGCAGCCACGCCGCGCCATGCGCGCCAAGGAAGAGCAACACCACCCCAATTGCCGGTGGGAAATTATCGGCCTCGATTGCCAGAAGCAGCAACAAGAAAATCAAAGCAGCAGTGGCGATACCATAACCGGGCGCCGCATCGACAAGCGGCCAAAGAAGCAGCGCGCCGGCAAGAAGGACAAGCGCTGCATACCCTTGCCACGAGCGGGGCGTGATCGACGAAAGGCTCAGCAGATCGCTCATGCCGGCCTCCCGCCCATGGCGCGGTCGACGATGCGCCCGGCAATGCCAACCACCATCACCAGCAAGGCCGCCACGACCGAGCCGGCAACCAGCGCCGACCAGATGTCGATGGTCTGGCTGTAATAGGCACCGGCGAGCAGCTTGGCGCCGATGCCGGCGACGGCACCGGTCGGCAGTTCGCCGACGATGGCGCCGACCAGGCTGGCGGCGACAGCCACCTTCATCGAGGTGAACAGGAACGGCACCGACGCCGGCACGCGCAGTTTCCAGAAGGTCTGCGACGGGCTGGCATTGTAGGTGTGCATCAGGTCGAGATGGGTGATCTCGGGCGAACGCAGGCCCTTCACCATGCCGACGGCCACTGGGAAGAACGACAGATAGGTCGAGATCAGCGCCTTCGGGATCAGACCGGTGACGCCGATTGCCGCCAGCACGACGATGATCATCGGCGCCACCGCCAGGATCGGAATCGTCTGCGAGGCGATGATCCACGGCATCAGGCTGCGGTCGAGCGTCGCCACATGAACGATGCCGACGGCAATCACGATGCCGAGCGCCGTGCCGAAGGCGAAGCCGAGCAGCGTCGAGGACAGCGTCACCCAGGCATTGTAGACAAGGCTGCGGTTGCTGGTGACCTTGCGCAGAAACGTGTTCTCGAAGAAATTCACCGCCACCTGATGCGGCGCCGGCAGCGTCGGCTTCGGCTGCGACATCGTCTTGCCGATGAATTCCACAACGCCCGGCGTTTGGTTAGCGCGGCGGTCGAGATCGCGCTGGAACGGCGCGTTGAGGATGACGGCGAAAACATACCAGACGACCACCACGCCTAAGAGGATCGAGGTCACCGGAACGATCTTGTCGCGAAAGGAGTCCATCTAGCAGCCCTCGCCAGACGGATGCACACTGTGCGTTACGCGAGGGGGTAACCACGCTTTCGCCATCCTAGGGCGAAGCCGCCGCAAAGAGGCGCAAATCGAGAGCGCGCCCAACCACGCCTTCGTCATCCTAGGGCGAAGCAAGGAGCGAAGCGACGCGGCGCAGACCCTAGGATCCATGCCGTTACCTTCGCGCTCCGCAACGGTGCGGAACATCGCTCCCTGTCTGGAGGAAACGTCGGCTGCCGTGGCTTGCCTGGCGGACATTCTGAACCGCTTGCGCCTTTCGGCTAATGTCACGGCATGGATCCTAGGGTCTGCCGCTTCGCGGCGGCTCCGCCCTAGGATGACGAAAGCATGGGTGGGCCCACCACCCCCATTGGGGAGAGGAGGAACCACCTCAATCCTCATAGCTGTGTCCTGCCCTGAGCCCGTCACGGACCCGCGCGGCGATCGCCAGGAACTCCGGCGTCTCGCGGATGTCGAGCGGCCGCTGCTTCGGCAGCGTCGATTCGATGACGTCGCTGACACGGCCCGGACGCGGCGACATGACGATGATCCGCGTCGAGAGGTAGACCGCCTCGGGAATGGAGTGGGTTACGAAACAGATGGTCTTGTTGGTCCGCTCCCAAAGCTCCAGCAACTGTTGGTTGAGATGATCGCGCACGATCTCGTCCAGCGCGCCGAACGGCTCGTCCATCAACAGAAGATCGGCGTCGAAGGCCAGCGCCCGCGCGATCGAGGCACGCTGCTGCATGCCGCCGGAAAGCTGCCACGGGTATTTCTGCTCAAAGCCACCCAGGTTGACGAGGTCGAGCGTGCGCTTGATACGCGCCGCCTGCTCTGCCTTGGAGAGGCCCATGATCTCCAACGGCAACGCCACGTTGCGCTCGATCGTGCGCCACGGATAAAGTGCGGCCGCCTGGAAGACATAGCCATAGGCGCGGCTCTGGCGCGCCTGCTCGGGCGTCATGCCGTTGACGGAGATCGTTCCCGAGGTCGGTTTCTCCAGATCGGCGATGACCCGCAGCAAGGTCGTCTTGCCGCAGCCGGACGGCCCGATGAAGGAGACGAATTCGCCCTTGCCGATGGTCAGGTCGACATTCGACAGTGCCTGCACCGGACCGTCACTGGTCTGGAAGGTCAGGCCGAGCTTGCTTGCCGAAACGACGGCTGGCGATGTTCCCGTCATAGGCCGCAGCCTGCCTTTTCGCGCCGCTGCCGCGCCGGCCGGAATCCGGTTGATTTTGCCGCGATGTTGCTTTCCACTCGCCCCGTCCTATTCGACTGAGAGTTCCCACTCGATCGACGCCCGGAGTCTCCCAGATGCCGCCCAAACCCACTTGTCATCTTATCCGCCCTGAAAGCTCGTATGAAGGCAAGCAGGGACTGAGTTATTTCACCGGCATCGCCACCGAGACGGTCGGCTCTACCGGCATCTGCATGCACCTGCTCACCATGCCGCCCGGTGCCCGCGCGAAGGCGCATATGCACGAAAGCCATGAAACGGCGATCTATGTGCTCTCCGGCGAGGTCCATACCTGGTATGGCGACCGGCTTGAACAGCAGATCGTGGTCAAGGCCGGCGACCTCTTCTACATACCCGCCGGCGTGCCGCACCTGCCGGCCAATCTGAGCGACAGCCCGGCCTCGGCGGTCATCGCCCGCACCGATCCCAACGAACAGGAAAGCGTCGTCCTGCTGCCGGAACTGGATGGGCTGGTCGCCTGAGGCCGGCATCGACGGAGAGGCGGTCATCGGCACCGTCACGAACATGATTTCAACGGCCCTACTCTTCAAGGCCGGGAATGGTCACGAAGAAAACGGCCGCTCCCTTGTTGGTGACCTCGACGGTCTCAGTCGTCGTTCCCTCCTCGCCTTCAGCGAAACAAGTCGAGCTCAACGATTGCGTACCAGGCGCCGTGACCAGTTGCCGCGCGAATCGGCAGCCGCTGCCATAGGTTTCGACGCCGTCGGCGGTCAGGACGACATAGGCATCGCTGTCCTGATAACCGAGCCGTACACCGGCACAGCCGATATCATTGCCATAGGAACCGGCAAGGACCTCAGCCGCTGCCGGAACGGCGGTAATGCTCGCCATAACCAGTGAGACGATCGCTGCCGGACTCGCCAACCTTACACCCCGGTCGCCGGGATACCCGTGCGTTCCACCTTGCGCGGCGCGGAAATTTCCTTCCAGGTCGACAGCGCCCGGTTGACTGCTGCATTCGGCTCGCGAGCGACGAACTCGCCATGGCCGGGCTTCGCTTTGACCTCAGCCTCCTGAATCGACAGTTCGCCGCGCGAGAAGACGAAGCGTGGCAGGCCGGTCACCTCGAAACCTTCGAAGACGTTGTAGTCGATCACCGACTGCTGCTTCTTGGCGGTGATCGTCTTCTTGCGCTTCGGGTCCCAGACGACGATATCGGCGTCGGCGCCTTCGACGATCGCGCCCTTCTTCGGATACATGTTGAGGATTTTTGCGATGTTGGTCGAGGTCACCGCGACGAACTCGTTCATCGTCAGCCTGCCGGTGTTGACGCCGGTGGTCCACAGCACCGGCAAGCGGTCCTCGAGCCCGCCGGTGCCGTTCGGGATCTTGGTGAAATCGCCGATGCCGTTACGCTTCTGGCTAGTGGTGAACGCACAATGGTCGGTCGCCACCACTTGCAGCGATCCGGCCTGCAGGCCGGCCCACAGCGAATCCTGATGCAATTTGTTGCGGAAAGGCGGGCTCATCACCCGGCGCGCGGCATGGTCCCAATCCTTGTTGAAATATTCGCTCTCGTCGAGCGTCAGATGCTGGATCAGCGGCTCGCCGAACACCCGCATGCCCTTCTGCCGCGCCCGGCGAATGGCTTCGTGGGCCTGCTCGCAGGAGACGTGCACGACATAGAGCGGCACCCCGGCCATGTCGGCTATCATGATGGCGCGGTTGGTCGCCTCGCCTTCCACTTCCGGCGGCCGCGAATAGGCATGCCCCTCCGGCCCATTATTGCCCGCGGCCAGCAGCTTCTGCGACAGGGCAGCAACCACGTCGCCATTCTCGGCATGAACCAGCGGCAGCGCGCCGAGATCGGCGCAGCGCTGGAACGACGAATACATCTCGTCGTCGTCGACCATCAGCGCGCCCTTGTAGGCCATGAAGTGCTTGAACGAGGTGATGCCCTTGTCGACGACGGTGGCCATCTCGTCGAACACCTGCTTGCCCCACCAGGTGATCGCCATATGGAAGGAATAGTCGCAGGAGGCTTTCGAGGTCTTGTTGTCCCACATCTGCAAGGCCTCGAGCAGCGACTGCTGCGGCGACGGCAGGCAGAAATCGACGACCATCGTGGTGCCGCCGGCAAGGGCGGCACGCGTGCCGCTCTCGAAATCGTCGGCCGAATAGGTGCCCATGAACGGCATTTCGAGATGGGTGTGCGGATCGATGCCGCCCGGCATCACAAAGCAGCCGGTGGCGTCGAACTCATGGTCGCCATGTAGGTTGGAGCCGATGGCGACGATCTTGCCGTGCTGCATCAGCAGGTCGGCCTTCCAGGTGCGATCGGCGGTGACAATGGTGCCGTTCCTGATGACTTTGGTCATTTTTGTTCCCTTGTTTTTCTCGCGCTTCTTGGTGAGCGGCGTTCGGATCTTGGTTTCTAGTTCACTCCACAATCACCGCTGTTTCCACCACTGCGTGGAACAGAACGTCGGCGCCGGCCGCCGCCCATTCCTTGGAGATTTCCTCAGCCTCATTGTGCGACAGCCCGTCGACGCAAGGGCACATTACCATTGCGGTGGGCGCGACGCGGTTGATCCAGCAGGCGTCATGGCCGGCGCCGGAGACGATGTTGCGATGCGTATAACCCAAGCGCTCCGCCGCATCCCGCACAGCCTTGACGCAGCCCGGATCGAAAGCGACCGGATCGAAATGGCCGACCTGCTCGATTTGATATTTGATATCGAGCGCCTCGCAGATCGTGTCGATGCCTTCGCGGATGCGCCCGTCCATCGCGTCGAGCACCTCCTTTTCCGGCGAGCGGATGTCGATGGTGAAGACGGTGCGTCCGGCGATGATGTTGCGCGAGTTCGGATAGACTTCCATATGGCCGACCGCGCCTACGGCATCGGGCTGGTAGTCCATGGCGATCTCGTGCACCAGCTCGATCACCCGCGCCATGCCGAGCCCGGCGTTGCGGCGCTTCGGCATCGGCGTCGAGCCGGTATGCGCCTCCCTGCCGGTCAACGTCACCTGCAGCCATTTCAGCCCCTGGCCATGGGTGACGACGCCGATGTCGATGCCTTCGTCCTCAAGGATCGGGCCTTGCTCGATATGCAGCTCGAAGAAGGCGTGGATCTTGCGCTCACCGACTTTCTCGGTGCCTTTCCAGCCGATGCGTTCAAGCTCCTCGCCGAACTTCTTGCCGTCCTTGTCGACATGTTCGTACACGTCTGCCTGATCGAGGACGCCGGCGAACACGCCGGACGCCATCATGGCCGGCGCAAAGCGCGCGCCTTCCTCGTTCGTCCAGTTGGTGACGACGATCGGATGTTTTGTCTTGATGTCTAGTTCGTTCAGCGAGCGCACGATCTCCAACCCGCCAAGCACGCCGAGCACGCCGTCATACTTGCCGCCGGTCGGCTGGGTGTCGAGATGGCTGCCGACATAGACCGGCGGCAGATCGGGCTCGGTGCCTTCGCGGCGGGCAAACATCGTGCCCATCTCGTCGACGCCCATTTCGAGCCCCGCAGCCTCGCACCAGCGCTTGAACAGATGCCGCCCCTCGCCGTCCGCGTCGGTCAATGTCTGGCGATTGTTGCCGCCGGCAATGCCGGGGCCGATCTTCGCCATCTCCATTATCGAATCCCACAAACGGTCTGAATTGATTCGCAGATTCTCGCCGGGAGCGGCCATTCAAGTTCCTCTCATCTATTCGCATATAGGGCGACGGTTCCCGTCGCCGCCCTATACGTTGCGGAGTATCTAGTCCACCGCCCTCAGCACTTCACGCACATGGTCGATCAATTCGTTGATCTGGCCCTTGGTGATGATCAGCGGCGGCGACAGCGCGATGATGTCGCCGGTGGTGCGGATCAGCGCGCCGCGCTCGAACGCCTCGACGAAGGCCGAGAAGGCACGCTTGGTCGGACTGCCGGGAATGGGCGCCAGCTCGATCGCGCCGATCAGGCCGATGTTTCTGATGTCGATGACGTTCGGCTCGCCCTTCAGCGAATGCAGCGCGTCTTCCCAATACGGCGCCAGTTCCTCGCCGCGGGTCAGCAGGCCCTCTTCCTTGTAGGTGTCGAGCGTGCCGAGGGCTGCCGCACAGGCGAGCGGGTTGCCCGAATAGGTGTAGCCGTGGAAGAACTCGATCATATGCTCGGGGCCAGTCATGAAGGCGTCGTGGATTTCCTTCTTGACGAATACCGCGCCCATCGGGATGACGCCGTTGGAGACGCCCTTAGCGGTGGTCATGATATCGGGCGTGACGCCGAAATAGTCGGCGGCGAACGGCGTGCCGAGGCGGCCGAAGCCGGTGATGACCTCGTCGAAAATCAAAAGGATGCCGTGCTTGGTGCAGATCTCGCGCAGCCTCTCGAGATAGCCCTTCGGCGGCAGGATGACACCTGTGGAACCGGCCACCGGTTCGACGATGACGGCCGCGATGGTCGAGGCATCATGCAGCGCGACGATGCGCTCCAGTTCGTTGGCCAATTCCGCGCCATGCTCGGGCACGCCCTTAGTGAACGAATTCTTCCCGGGCAGATGCGTGTGCGGCATGTGGTCAACGCCGCCGAGCAGCGTGCCGAACATCTTGCGGTTGGTGACGATGCCGCCGACCGAAATCCCGCCGAAATTGACGCCGTGATAGCCGCGCTCGCGGCCGATCAGGCGGGTTCGTGAGCCCTCGCCTTTGGCGCGGTGATAGGCGATCGCCATCTTCAGCGCGGTCTCGACCGATTCCGATCCGGAATTGGTGAAGAATACGTGGTCCATGCCGTTCGGCGCGAGGTCGACCAAACGGTTCGCCAGTTCGAAGACGATCGGGTGGCCCATCTGGAACGCCGGCGCATAGTCGAGTTCGGCGGCCTGTTGCTGGATCGCCTCGGTGATCTTCGGCCGGCAGTGGCCGGCATTGACGCACCACAGGCCAGCGGTGCCGTCGAGAACCTTGCGCCCGTCGCTCGTCGTGTAATGCATGTCCTTGGCGGACACCATCATGCGAGGCGCCTGTTTGAACTGCCGGTTTGCCGTGAACGGCATCCAGAATGCGCTGAGATCGTTCGGCGTGACTTTCAGCCGGTTGGACATGACCAAGACTTCCCCTTGTAACCTGTTTCGGTGCGGCTAACGCTTGGTCTTCCCGACACTTGGTCTCTGCTGCGTTTTCGTGCTACGCAAATTTTTGACCGGTTGGACAAACGTTAGCACCGCCCTGTCGGCGGTCAAGGGATTACTAGCGGAAATGCGGCAGCTGAAGCGCGCTCCACAGACCGGAGAAAAACTGGTCCAGAGAATTGGTCCAGACGACCCTCGCGGCAATGTCCTGCGCGGATGACGACAGGCATGGACATCCCCGCCCCTCGCCGCACCCGCATTCAGCAGCAAAAACGCGAGCTGATCCTGGAGGCGGCGCTCGAGGTGTTCTCAACCAACGGCTTTCGCGGCTCGACCATCGACCAGATCGCCGAAGCCGCCGGCATGTCGAAGCCGAACCTGCTCTACTATTTCCGCCGCAAGGAGGACATCCACGAGACGCTGATGAAGCGGCTTCTGGACACCTGGCTGGCGCCGCTGCGCGAGCTCGACGACATCGGCGATCCGCTGACCGAATTGCGCAGCTACATCAGGCGCAAGCTCGAAATGGCGCGCGATTTCCCTAGGGAAAGCCGCCTGTTCGCCAACGAGATCCTGCAGGGCGCGCCGCGCATCATGCCGATGCTGGAGGGCGAGTTGAAGACGTTGGTCGACGAGAAGGCCGCCGTCATCAAGGGCTGGATGCGCGCCGGCAAGATCGCCCGGACCGACCCTTGGCACCTGATCTTCTCGATCTGGGCGACGACGCAGCACTATGCCGACTTCGACGTTCAGGTCCGCGCCGTGCTCGGCCCCGACCGCGGCGGCGACGGCCGCTTCGAGGACGCGGCAAGGTTTCTCGAGCAATTGTTCATCGACGGGCTGAAGCCAAAGGGCTAACTCTCGTTTCGCCATCCTGAGGTCTGCGCTGCGTCGCTCCGCTCAATGACATGGAGGCTCCAAGCATGGAACTGAACGGCAAGACCGTCCTCATCACCGGATCGACAGACGGCGTCGGCCGCGTTGTAGCGCAAAGGCTCGGCGCCGACGGCGCGCGGGTCCTGGTGCATGGCCGCGATGCGACACGGGGCAAGGCGACGGTCGCCGAGATCGAAGCCGCCGGCGGCAAGGCCGAGCTTCTCGTCGCCGACCTCTCGTCCCTGGCTGAGGTCCGCCGCCTCGCCGAGGCCGTGCACGCCAGGACCGACCGACTGGACATTCTCATCAACAACGCCGGCATCGGTACCGCAGGCACCAAACGACAGGTCAGCGCCGACGGCTACGAACTGCGCTTTGCCGTCAACTACCTCGCCGGCTTCCTGCTCACATCAGAGCTTCTGCCGCTGCTCAAGGCGAGCGCGCCGGCGCGCATCGTCAACGTCGCCTCGGCCGGCCAGCAGGCGATCGATTTCGACGATGTCATGCTGACCCGCAACTACGACGGCGTCCGCGCCTACTGCCAGAGCAAGCTGGCGCAGATCATGTTCACCATCGATCTGGCGCAGGAACTGAAGGGCACCAATGTGACCGTCAACAGCCTGCATCCCGCAAGCTACATGAACACGACCATGGTCCAGCAGGCAGGCATCACGCCGTGGAACTCGGTCGAGACCGGCGCCGATTCCATTCTCAACCTTGCCACGTCGCCGGCGCTCGAAGGGCGGAGCGGCCTCTATTTCGACGGCCAGAATGAATCTCGCGCCAACGCGCAAGCCTATGACGCAAAGGCAAGGCAGCAATTGCGGACATTGAGCCTTGACCTCGTCGGGCGCCCCTCCCCGATATGAAGGAACGGCATTCATGACTGAGAAATGTCGTGGTCTTCGGCAGCTCGTCCGGCATCAGCCTCGGCGCGGAAAGCTGCTTGGCCCGGGTATGAAGGTGACCATCACCGGCTGAAGGGTGCATGGCGCAGCCTTGGCGGGGCCGGCCTGCGATTTGCCGCATGGTGCATGTCATCCCAAACCTGCCGTCGGGCTTTGACCCGAGGGTGCGCAGCGGTTTGGGATAACGACATGCAAAAACAAGCGGTATTGCACGCTGTTCGAAAAGGCTCAATCGGACGTCAGGCCGGGCCAGAAGGCCAGCGCCATTAGCCCGGCGATAATGGCATACCAGACCGCCGTATGGGTTGCCTTCATGATCGGCCGCCCCACTTCCCGTGCCCGGTTCGGATGCAGGGGGTCATACATGACCTTTACCGCCGCTCCGACCGAACCGGTCATGTTATTGACCGGCAAATGCGATTCAAAGCGCCAGATCTTGCCGAGGCGATCGGCGAATTCGATGGTCGGCGTCCTGGGCGAGTCGTCGGACATCTTTATCTCCACCACCTTGCCTGTCACATAGACGCGACGGTGCCGAAGCACGAGATCGCCATAGGTGTGGGGAACGACAAGCACCAGGAAAAAGAGACCGCAGACGAAGCACCAGAGTTGGATATCGCTCGGAAAATAGCCGAATGTTTCGGCAAGCGCCCGAAGCGGCGAGAGCGCGAGGTGAAAGGCCTGCGAAACGCTTCCCCAGAAGCTATTCCAGCTTTGCTCCATAAAGGCTCCGACAAGCGAAACTGAGCCAATCATACGAGGCAATCGCAACAGAGCGATTAATGCGCAGATGACAATTCATACCATATCGGCTGCGCCATTCCTTTAAAGCGCCTGGCCCATCAGCGCCAGAAACCCTCCGGTCAGCGCGACATTGCCGACAAAGCCATTGATGCGGGCGGCGCGCTCGGGCCCCTGATAATCCCAGAAATTGTGGAACATCGGGGTGGCGGCAATTAGGAACAGTACCAGGCACAGAGCGGCGGCAGCGGTCCAGACACCTGATATCACCAGCGCTCCGGAAACGATCTGCAGAACGATCCCCAGCCACAGCATCAGCCGCGCCTGCGGCACGCCGCGTGTCGTCATCAGCTGGGTCAGGAAGCCTGCATTCTGGATGTTGCGCAGGCCGGCAAAGACAAAGGCGCCGCCAAGCAGCAGGTGTGCGACAGCCAGAATCTCATTCTCAAAATTCGACAACATGTTCTTGATCCCAAAGCAAAAAGAGACGCGCGACGTAAAGGCCGCGCGTCAGTCCGTCCGCTCAAGCGGCCCTGGCTGCCGCTACCGGATGAATGGCGTGAAAGGAGACGCAGAGCCGGTTCCAGGTGTTGATCATGCCGATCGCGACGGACAGCTTGACCAGTTCCTCTTCCGAGAAGTGTTCAAGCGTTTTTGCGTAGAGATCATCCGGCACGCCGCTGTCGGCGATCTTCGTCACCACGTCGGTCCAGGCGAAGGCAGCGCGTTCGCGCTCGGAAAACAGCGGCGATTCCTTCCAGGCGGAGACGAGATAGAGCCGCTGTTCGGTCTCGCCATCGTGGCGCGCCTCGCGGCTGTGCATCTCGACGCAATACGAACAGCCATTGATCTGCGACGCCCGCAGCTTGATCAGGTGCAGCAGGCTTTTCTCGAGCCCGCATTCGTCGACCGCCTTGTTGAGCGCCGATACCGCTTTCATGATTTCCGGCGCCGCGCCGAAGAATTGCAGCCTCTGCTTCATCGTCATTACCTTTCACGCTTGCTTGGTTGAACTCGATTTCTGCGGTCGCTGATGGCGCTCGACAAAGGCGCAGTTCGCGGCGACTGAACGGGGATCGGCATCGCTCACGTATTCCGCCACGATGTCGGACAGCCGCGCCTCGGCAAGAGCGACGCGATAGGCGCGTTCGGCGTTCAGCATCGCGACGCTGATGCCGCAGGGTTTGACGTAAACCGAGGCATCGAGCCTGGCCGGCCCGCGCTGACGGATTTCGCCGCAGCGGAAGGCCGGTTCGTGTCCTTCCAGGGCGAGCACGATGTCGAGCAGCGTTATGCGCTCGGCCGGCCGCGCCAGCCGGTAACCGCCCGATGGTCCCGGCAGCGATTCCAGGATGCCCGACGCCGTCAGCGCGTTGAGATGCTTGAGGAGATAGCTCGGCGACAGGCCGAAAGCTTCCGCCATCGCAGCACCCGGCATGGTCGCTGCGCCTTTGATACCGGCAAGCATCGCGGCGCAGTGGATGGCCGCTTCAACGCCCTCGCCCAGCTTCATCGTGCTGATCTCCATTCATGGATATTTATTATCGCGGATAATTTTTATCCGCAATAGGAAATGTCCCAGTTTGGAGATTCGGTGGCGGATTTGTGACGCTCCAGGAATTCCGGCACCTGATCCTTCAGATCGTTGCGCCGCCCCTTTATTGCCCTGCGGGCGCCAGTTTGCAGGACTTCGGTTCCTCGCCCACGTGGAGCGGGGGAGAGGTGGCCCAGCGAAGCCGGGACGGAGAGGGGGACGACAGTCGCGAAGCCAGAACCGGTGAAGGATCGGGGCGCGAGCAAGATGGAAGGCCTTCGATAGTGGGTCAGTTTGAAATTACGGCACCATGGCAGGTGACCCACTCAGTCCTCGTGCGCTGGCGGGTTGACCGCTGAGACGTATCTCTCCTCGATCCAAATCGAATGCATGTAGGCTGGTTCTCCAAAGACCTCGCCGACCTCCAACTCCAGCAAGTGTGTCCCCGAATCATTCGTGACGCTGATAACCTCAAATTTTCGACCGACGCATCCGAGGAAAAGTTCTTTGGTGCGCATCTCGTCGCCAGGAAGATCATCCTTAAGGTCCTCGGGCACACCAATGACGGTCACTATGGCACCCGCCGAAATCATTAAGACGCCTCCAACGCTGAGAGCTTAGCGCGCTCACTTTGTAGGGCCCACGTACGATCGGCTTCTCGGCTTCCTTCGCTTCGATCAGCCACGATATCGCCAATCTCGCAAAGCTTGCCAGTCACGCCAGCGGCCATCGTTGGGGTCATGCGCAGTGAAGCATGAATGCGAACGAAGTTGTAGTACATAAGGTGCAGCGCCACGGCATTGTCGTGAGCCTCCACCTTCTTGGAAAAGCCGTTTGTCAGGCGGGTGAAGCGGCGTATTGCATCCTTGAAGATGGCACGCGCTTCCGCCTCTTTCTAGACGGGCGGATAGGCGAAAGCGCCTATTGATCGGGGCTGAATTTCAAACTGACCCACTACCAAGCCATCAGGGGCCCCGAACAGTTCCCAGCCGCCGCGAAGGCCCCTCTCCTTCCCGGCTTCGCCGGGCCACCTCTCCCCACTTCGTGGGGCGAGGAACCCAAGTTCTGCGGAGTTGCACGCTCGGGTGCCGAACGAACCTCCTCTGCCCAAGGAGACAGATGGCTCACCCGTCCGCTCCCTACTCTGCCGCCACCTTGGCCATCGGGTTGTTCGGATGCGTCGTCCAATTGGCGTAGACCGGCGACACCGGTCTGCCGGTGCGCTGATCGATTACGCCGGCCGCCAGCGGTTCCATGGTGATACAGTTCTCGACCGGGCAGACATTGACGCAGAGATTGCAGCCGACGCATTCGGCCTCGATCACCTCGAAATGCCTCTTGCCGTCGACCATGCTGGTGATCGCCTGATGCGAAGTGTCCTCGCAGGCGATGTGGCAGCGGCCGCATTTGATGCAGGCCTCCTGGTCGATATGCGCCTTGGCGACGTAGTTGAGGTTGAGATACTGCCAGTCGGTGACGTTGGGCGTTGCACGGCCGACGATGTCGTCGAGCGAGGCATGGCCCTTCTCGTCCATCCAGTTTTCCAGGCCGGTGATCATCTCCTGCACGATCTTGAAGCCGTAGGTCATCGCCGCCGTGCACACCTGCACATTGCCGGCGCCGAGCGCCATGAATTCGGCGGCGTCGCGCCACGTGGTGATGCCGCCGATACCGGAGATCGGCAGGCCATGCGTTTCCGGATCGCGGGCGATCTCGGCGACCATGTTCATGGCGATCGGCTTCACCGCCGGGCCGCAATAGCCGCCATGCGAACCCTTGCCGTCGATCGTCGGCTCCGGTGCGAAGCTATCGAGATTGACGCCGGTGATCGAATTGATGGTGTTGATCAGCGATACCGCGTCTGTGCCGCCGGCAAGGGCGGCTCGCGCCGGCTTGCGTATGTCGGTGATGTTGGGCGTCAGCTTGGTGATGACAGGCATGCGGGTGTTGGCCTTGCACCAGCGCACCACCATTTCGATGTATTCCGGCACCTGGCCGACGGCGGCACCCATGCCGCGTTCCGACATGCCGTGCGGGCAGCCGAAATTGAGCTCGATGCCATCGGCCCCGGTCTCCTCGACCACCGGCAGGATCGCCTTCCACGCATGTTCCTCGCAAGGCACCATCAGCGAGACGACGATGGCGCGGTCGGGCCAGTCCATCTTGACCTGCTTTATCTCGCGCAGATTGACCTGCAGGTCGCGGTCGGTGATCAGCTCAATATTGTTCAAACCGAGCAGGCGGCGGTCGGCGCCCCAGATCGCGCCGTAACGCGGACCGTTGACGTTAACCACCGGCGGACCTTCTTCGCCGAGCGTCTTCCACACCACGCCGCCCCAGCCCGCCTTAAAGGCGCGGATAACGTTGTAGGCCTTGTCGGTCGGCGGCGCCGAAGCCAGCCAGAACGGATTCGGCGATTTGATGCCGACGAAATTGTTGCGGATGTCTGCCATGCTCATGCCCTCCCGTTCGAGGTCAGTGCCCGGTGGATCGATTCGGCCGCGTCGCGGCCTTGTGCGACGGCGGAGACTGTCAGGTCGTCGCCGCCAAAGATGCAGTCGCCGCCGGCCCAGACATTGGCCAGCGAGGTGCGGCCTTCGGCATCGACCTTGATGCGGCCGGCTTCCAAAGCAAGCAAGGCGCCGCTGCCGTTGAGCGCAGCCGGGACAAAACTCTGGCCGATCGCCTTGAACACCTGGTCGGCGGTAAGCATCAGGCGCTCGCCGGTGCCGACGAGCTTGTCGCCATCCATCGCCGTGTATTCGAGCTCGATGCCCGAGACCTTGCCGCCTTCGGCAATGACCCGCTTCGGCTGCAGCCAGTGACGGATGATGACGCCGTTGGCGGCAGCCAGATCCTGCTCGAATTCGGAGGCGTTCATGTGCTCCTGGCCGCGCCGGTAGCAGATCGTCACCTCTTCGGCGCCGAGCAGCTTCGATTGCACCGCCGCGTCGATCGCCGTCATGCCGCCGCCGATGACGACGACGCGCCGGCCGACCGGCAGGCTGGCAAGATCGCTCGCCTGGCGAAGCTCGGCAATGAACTCCACCGCATTGGTGACGCCTTGCGCGTCCTCGCCGTCGGCGCGCAGCGCATTGACGCCGCCAAGCCCCATGCCGAGAAATACCGCGTCGTAATTCCTGGTCAGGTCCGACAGCTGGTAGTCGCGGCCGAGCGCCTTGCCATTCTGGATGTCGATGCCGCCGATCGACGTGATATAGTCGACCTCGGCCTGGGCGAAATTGTCGATGCTCTTATAGGCGGCGATGCCGTATTCATTGAGGCCGCCGGCTTTCGGACGGGCTTCCAGGATGGTCACGTCGTGACCGTGGCGGGCGAGCCGATGAGCGGCGGCAAGCCCGGCCGGTCCGGCGCCGACGACGGCGATCGTCTTGCCGGTCGGGGCGGCGCGCGGGTAAAACTGCTTATTCTCAGCCATGGCGACATCGGTGGCATAACGCTGCAGGCGGCCGATCTGCACCGGCTTGCCTTCCGCCACTTCGCGCACGCAGACCTCTTCGCACAGCGTCTCGGTCGGGCAGACGCGCGCGCACATGCCGCCCAAAATGTTCTGGTCGAAAATCGTCTTGGCCGAGCCGATCGGATTGCCGGTCGAGATCTGTCGGATGAACAGCGGGATGTCGATCGAGGTCGGGCATGCATTCATGCACGGCGCGTCATAACAGAAATAGCAGCGATCGGACTCGACCAGCGCCTCGTGATGATCGAGCGGCGGATGCAGGTCGGAAAAATTATCCGCATATTGTTCAGGCGAAAGCCGGCCGCCGGCAATGCCCTGCTTGAAATGACCAGTCGCCATTCCGCTTCCCCATTTCTTGTGGTTTTGGGGAAGGCTAACACGTTTTGTTTTTTTATCAATTGGTCAATTTTCAGCCAAGTTGCTGAAAACGCTCAATAAAAATATGATAATTGTAGTCATGTTTTCGGGATGTGCGAGCGATCACGACGCAGACAGGAGGCCCATTCCGGGGGTACGGCCATGAATCGACCTGATCTCGTTCGCGACCAGTTCCTGCAGCCGCCACAGATTGCGGTCGCGAATGCCGAATTCTTCCAGATGATGGACGGTGTTGTAGAGATATTCGGCGCCCGACCCGACATGCCCGCACGCCCGCGCCAGCACCTGCGCTACCCTCTCCAGCGGCTGATTGAGCGACGTCCCCCGGCCGGTCACACCGACCCAGAAGCCCAGCGCCCGCAGTGAACCTTGAGCCGTACGCACCGGAAGCCATCTGACCGAGCCGACGCTCTCGTGATCGTCGATCTCGCGCCGCAACACTTTTTCGATCTGCAGCGGCTTTTCTCCCTCCGGCAAGCGGTAGATCACACCATCGCATCGCCCACCTCGTTCGAGCGCCATCATTAGTCCCGGCTGCGCAGCGCTGCCGCGCCAGCGAGCGATGTCGAGGCAGAAGGACCGGTGCCAGCCGAAAGCGGTGGCGCGCTGTTGTTCGACGGACTCGAAAGCCGGCTTCCAGATCAGCGAGCCATAGGCGAACACCCACAAGGGGCCTGCGTCTGCTTCATCAGATAGCCGCGACGCGAGGGTTTGGAAATCCTCATCGTCCAGTTGCGTCCAGCTGTCATCGGGACCGGGATCGGTCTCCTCCCGATGGCATAGCGCGACAAGCTCTGAAGTGAGCGACATCCGACGCATGAATCAACACCCCTCGTTGACGATAAGCAAAGTCGAAAATCGCAGCATGCGCAAGATTGCGAACGAGGGGTGCCTTGCCGCCATCGATTTCTGGCCCAGATGTCGGAATTCCGTCGCGAAGATCATCCTAGAATGGATCACGCAAGATCGATGACTGGAAACCCAAGGAGTACGACAATGCCAAAGTCTCCGATGTCCTTTTTCTGGTACGAATTGATGACCACCGACCTCGACGCCGCCGAAGCGTTCTACACCGACGTGGTCGGGTGGAAGGCGCAACCCTTCGAGGGCGCGGCGGGCATGCCGCGCTATATCGTCATGAATGTCGGCGAGCGCGGCGTCGGCGGGCTGATGGCGCAGCCTGAGGACGTGCGCAAGATGGGCATGCCGCCGGCCTGGATCGGTTACATCCACACCAAGGATGTCGACGCTTCGACGAAATCGTTGAAGGAGGCCGGCGGTGCGGTTCACCGCGAACCCGATGACATTCCGGGCGTCGGCCGCTTTGCCGTCGCCGCCGATCCGCAAGGCGCGGCCTTCAACTTCCTGCAGCCGGATGGCCCCGACCAGCCGCCGATGCCATTGGCGACGCCCGGCAATATCGGCTGGCATGAACTCTACACGACCGACTGGCGGGCTGCGTTCGATTTCTATGCCGGGCAGTTCGGCTGGACGAAGGGCGACGCCATGGATATGGGGCCGATGGGCACCTACCAGCTCTTCGCCGCCGGCGGCGAACCTATTGGCGGCATGATGAACAAGCCCGAGCAGATTCCCGTGCCGGCCTGGCTGTTCTATTTCAATGTACCTAGCATCGACGCGGCAGCCAAGCGCGTGACCGACAATGGTGGCAAGATCGTGATGGGTCCGATGGAGGTCCCCGGCGGCAGCTGGATCGTGCAGTGCACGGACCCGCAAGGCGCCCATTTCGCGCTGACGGCGCCGGTCAGGTAGGGCGTCCTGACCAACCGAGTGCTGCCGCTGGATATTCCAGCGTCAGCACCGCAACTTTGAGACCGGCCTTTGGCGCCGCTGAGTTGGACGGTCGCGGCACCCGCCGTAAGCTTGAAACGCACGCTTTTGCAATTGCCAGGACAGGTTTTCACGCCGCTGAAATGACCGAGCGAGCGGCATGGCCTGAATTGCCTTAGGTCGCAAAGTCATTCCGGCGCCAGCACCGCAATCTTAAGGGTCTCTTTCTTGGCGCCGCTCAGCTGGATGGTCGCCGGGCCGGCGGCCAGCTTGAAGCGCACGCTCTTGCGGATCCCCGGACAGGTCTTCATACCACTGAAAGCCGCCAACTTCACGGCCTTGCCGTCCTGAACGACATCGATCCAGGCCTCATCAGACAGGCTGATCTGGAGCTCTCCCTCAGGGGGCACGGCCACGCTTGCCGTCGCGCCGAATGTACCGGCTGCCGGCGCGCGTTCCGGCGGAACGGTGAAGCTGATCGTGTCGACCGGCGCCAACGCCACATCTGCAGCCTCGCCGACCGAAAGGTCAGCCCCGGGCTGCGCGGCGGGCGCTGCCGCAAACAGGGCCTCCTCGCGCGTCACCGGCCATTTGAAAGCAGCACAGCCGGTGTCGTCGGCCATGGCGACGCTGGTGCCTGCAAGGATGGCGAATAGGCTGACGAGGACTTTTCTCATGGCAAACGGAACCCATATGGTTTGGAGTGTCTGACTATCAATACAACTATAGCGATTTTGATGCAACCCTAGCGAGAACAAAACGACGAGGAACATTCCAATCACCGGTTGTTGATGGCGGGCCATGCGAAGTGAATGGTCCCTTGCGCCAGCGGCGCCTTTACCCCCGCATCCGCTCGAGATTCGCGTCGAACAGCGGTGTCGGCTGCACGCGCGCGGGATAGCGCTTACCCAAGAGCTCGATCTCGAAACCGTCGGCCTCGTCGGCGATTTCCTTCGGCACGTAGCCCATAGCCAGGGACGACTTCGAATGATGCGCGTAGCCGCCTGACGTGACCCAGCCGCGCACGGCGCCGTCGAACCAGATCGGCTCGTCGCCGATGACGTCGGCGTCTGCCGTATCAACGACAAAGGCGCGCAGCCGCAGCTTGCCGCCTTGCTTGCGCTCAGCAAGTGCAGCCTCCTTGCCGATGAAATCGGTTTCTTTCCCGTAGGCGACGAAACGGTCGAGCCCGGCCTCAAGCGGACCATAGATCGGCCGGTATTCGCGCGCCCACGAGCCGTAGTTCTTCTCCAGCCGCAGCGCATTGAGCGCGCGCGAGCCGAGCAGACCGATGCCGAATTCTTCGCCAGCCGCCATCAGGGTCTGGTACGCGGCACGCTGATATTCCGGCGCCACCCAGATCTCGTAGCCGAGATCGCCGGTGTAGCTGACCCGGCCGACCAGGCACGGCGCCATGCCGATATCCACCTTGCGGATGGCCATGAACGGAAACGCCGCATTCGACACATCCGCCCGCGTGACTTTTGCCAGCACGTCCCGCGCCCTCGGACCGGCAATCGACAGGCCCGCCAGTCTCGCCCCCAGCGCCTCGATATAGACCGAGCCATCTTGCGGCAGATGCGCCTCGAACCAGCGCATGTGATACTCCTCGGCAATGCCGGAACCGGCGAGGAACCAGCCCTCCCCGTTGGAATTGGGGCTGCCGAGATTGGCCAGCGAGAAATCGCCGATCAGCCTGCCGTCTTCTTTCAGCATCGGCGCCAGCGTCATGCGGCCGGGCTTTGGCAGCTTGCAGGCAAGCAGGCGGTCGAGCCAGGCCGCCGCGCCATCGCCTGTCACCCTGTATTTGGCGAAGGACGAGATTTCCGACAGGCCGACACTTGTCCGCACCGTCTTCACCTCTTTTGCGACATGCTCGAAATCGCTTGAGTGCCGCCACGAGAACTCGTCCCTGACGCCCTCGGGCGCATACCACAGCGGCACTTCCAGCCCGTAGGCCACGCCCCATTGCGCGCCCTTGGCCGACAAAAGGTCGTAGACCGGCGTGGTCTTGAGCGGCCGCCCGGCAGGCAGCTCCTCATTGGGGAAGCGGATGGAAAAGCGCCGCGAATAATTCTCTCGCACCTTGGCGTTGGTATAGGCCATCGTCGCCCAGTCGCCGTAGCGCGAGACATCCATCGCCCAGATGTCGGCGCCGGGATCGCCCTCGATCATCCAGTTCGACAGCGCCAGGCCGACGCCACCGCCCTGCGAAAAGCCGGCCATGACGCCGCAGGCGACCCAGAAACCCGGAAGGCCGCGCACCGGCCCGACCAGCGGGTTGCCGTCGGGCGCGAATGTGAAGGGGCCGTTGATGATCTGCTTGATGCCGGTGTTCTGGAAGGCCGGAAAATGGCGGAAGCCGACTTCCAGCGACGGCGCGATGCGGTCGATGTCAGGCTCCAGAAGTTCGTGGCCGAAATTCCACGGCGTCTGGAACTCGGACCATGGCTTGTTGGCCTTCTCATAGGTGCCCATCAGCATGCCGCCGCGCTCCTGGCGCAGATAGAGTTCGCCGTCGAAATCGACCGCGTGGATGATCTCCGTGCCGGTCTTCTGGTTCCAGGCGGCGACCTCCGGCATGTCCTCGGTGATCAGGTACATGTGCTCCATGGCCAACACCGGCAGTTCCAGCCCGACCATGCGGCCAACCTCGCGCGCCCACAGGCCGCCGGCGTTGACGACATGCTCGGCCACCACCTCGCCCTTGTTGGTGATGACGCGCCAAAGCCCGTCGGCGCGGCGCACGATGTCCTCGACCTTGGTGAAGCGCTCAACCTCGGCGCCAAGTTTTCTCGCCGCCTTGGCATAGGCGTGGGTGACCCCCGACGGATCGAGGTGGCCGTCCTCCTTGTTGCGGACGGCGCCAACGAACTGCCTCGGGTCGAGCAGCGGCATCAGTTCGGCCGCTTCATCAGGCGAAATCTCCTCGAGGTCGATGCCGAGATAGCGGCCCTTGGCAACGACGCCGCGCAGCCAGTCGAGCCGCGCCTCGGTCGCCGCCAAAAGGACGCCGCCGGTCAGGTGCACGCCGGTCGCCTGGCCCGACAGCTCCTCGATCTCCTTGTAGAGCGAGATCGTGTATTTCTGCAGCTTGGCGACGTTGGGGTCGCCATTGATCGTGTGCATGCCGCCAGCCGCATGCCAGGTCGAACCGGAGGTCAGCTCGTCACGCTCCATGAGCACGATGTCGGTCCAGCCGTGACGCGCGAGATGGAACAGAACGGAACAGCCGACGACGCCTCCGCCAATGACCACGACCTTTGCATGCGATTTCATGGGTTTTCTCGTTATTTCAGGGAGTTGGAGGGGAACGACGAATCGGGGCGGGAGGAGCCAAGCCACACGAGCGCAAGCCTTCGACCATCACGGCTCGCCTTGCCCGATCGCTTCCTTGCGCCTGGCCACATACGCCTCCAGCGCCTCGCGCACGGAAATATCCATCGCCGGCTCGACATGATCTTCCAGCGCTTTCTTCCACAGCCGCGTCGCCCGCGCCGTGGCGTCGAGCCCGCCGGCTTCCTGCCAGGCCTCGTAGTTCTGCCAATTGGAGAGCATCGGCTGGTAGAAGGCGGTGGCATAGCGCTCCAGCGTGTGCGGCTCGCCGAAGAAATGGCCGCCGGTCGGCACTGCACCCAGCGCCTCGACGGCGAGTTCCGCCTCGTTGACTTCGATCGGGCGCAAAAACTCCATCATGTGTTGGATCATCTCGACGTCGATGATGAACTTTTCGAACGAAGCGGTCAGCCCACCCTCCTGCCAGCCGGCTGCGTGGTAGACGAGATTGCCGTGGCCCAGCACCGCGCCCCACAGCGCCATCAGCGTCTCATAGGCGCCCTGCGCGTCGGCGGCATTGGAGGCCGAGCCCGGCGTCGTCCGATAGGGCAGTCCATAGCGCCTCGCCAACTGCCCGGAGGCGATGTTGGCCTTGGTGTTCTCCGGCGTGCCGAAGGCCGGTGCACCGGACTTCATGTCGACATTGGAGGTGAAGGCGCCATACATGACCGGGGCACCAGGGCGGACAAGCTGCGTCAAGACCACCCCGAACAGCGCCTCGGCGTTCTGTTGGGCGAGCGCGCCGGCAAGCGTAACCGGGCTCATCGCCCCCATCAGCGTGAACGGCGTCACCGCGACCGATTGGCCAAACTCGGCCATGGTCATCAGCCCTTCGGCCATCATCTCGTCGAAGCGGCGCGGCGAGTTGACCGAGATGATGGTGGTGACTCCGGGGTCGTCGCGCATCTGATCGAGCGTCAGTCCGCGCGCGATTGCCATCATTTCGATGCCGTCCAGCGCCCTGCCCCGGCCGATCGCCGAGACGTGAAAACTTTTATCGGTCAGCGTCAGATTGGCGAAATAGGTGTCGAGGTGGCGTGAATTGGCCGGCAGTTCGACCGGGGCGCAGACCTGGTTGCCGAGCATGTGGATGCAGTTGAAATGCTGCGCCAGCCGGGTGAGGTCGCAGTAGTCGCGCAGGTTTCCGGCGCGGCGGCCGCGTTCCATGTCGTGCACGTTGGGAGGTCCGGCGACGAGCGTAAAATTGATGGTGTTGCCGCCGAGATCAACGGCACGGACCGGGTTGCGCGGCGTCAGCGTATAGCTCGACCGCGTCGTCCCCAGTGCCTGGTCGACCATGCCGCGGTCGATGCGGACAGTCATCGACGCATGATGGACCTTGGCCCCGGCCTTTTCGAACAGCGAAAGCGCCCGCGGGCTCATCACCTCGATGCCGAAATTCTCCAGAATGTGCATCGACGCCTGATGGATCGCCTCGATCTGATCGGCCGAGAGCATCGCCATTGGCGGATAGGGATTGGTGACGCGGCGCAATGGCAGCTGCGGGATAGCGGCCGGTCCCCTGTTGCTGGTTCGCTCGGCACCGCGCTTGCGTCTCGGTTCGTTCATGCGGCGCATCAAAGCGCCGGCACGACGATCGGGCTGTCAGAAATCCGCCACCCACGGGCGTGATTTTAGCCAAGGCGGCATTTTGGTAGCTTCGTGCCGACAAAAGCGACGGAAAACGTCGGAATATCTATCCTCGTTCTGACCCGCCCAAAGCGGTCGATGGGCCGTTAAGGAACGCAGCAAGATTCCTTTTATGTTTTCGGCCTAATCCTGTTCCAATGGGTAGGTCGAGTTTTAGTAAAATTGTAGCTGTTACCGTGCTGCTGGCGCTGTCGGCCTGCGCGACGCCGCCGAACCATATCAACGATGTCTGCGCCGTGTTCGACCAGAATGACGGCTGGTTCGACAACTGGCAGGCGGCGGCCGAACGCGCCGAACAGAAGCACGGCGTGCCGGTTCCCGTGCTGATGGCGACGGTGCGCAAGGAATCCGGCTTCAAGAGCAACGCCAGGCCGCCGCGCACCAAGCTTCTCGGCTTCATTCCCTGGAAACGTGTCTCCAGCGCCACCGGCTTCTCGCAGGCGCTCGACGGCACCTGGGCGCAGTATCAAAGCGAGACCGGCAGCTGGGCGGCGCGCCGCACCAGCTTCGCCGATGCCGTCGATTTCGTCGGCTGGTATCATTCCAAGACATCAGAAACGCTCGGTGTCGCTCGCAACGACACCTACAACCTCTATCTGGCCTATTATCTCGGCTGGACGGCCTATGGCCGCGGGAACCGCGGCGATGCCGGCGTGCAGCGCTATGCGCGGGCCACCGAGCAGATGGCTCGGGATTACGCCGCGCAGCTACGCCAATGCGCGCGTTGATGGCGCCAGGGATCTAGCCATCCGTCAGCTTCGGCCTTTTGCCGTGTGGACGCTTGGGCGGAGCGCCGGCAAAGCCTGGACCGACGCCCTGCGGCGCGTCTTCCGGCACGCCTTCATTGGCGGCATGCTCCTTGTCGAACTTGATCACCGGCTCCATTTTCGCCAGCACGTCGTCGGCAAGCCAGCACAGGCTCATGTGACCGTCGCCGAGATTCTTCACCGGCGGCACCTGCGTCTCGCAAAGATTGTCCGGCACCAGCTTCTTGTAGCCGCAGCGCGTCTGGAACGGACAGCCGGTTGGCGGGTTCATCGCCGACGGGATGTCGCCCTCCAGCACGATGTGCTTCTTGATCACGCTGGTGTCGGCGATCGGGATCGCCGACAGCAGCGCCTCGGTATAGGGATGATAGGGCGGCGAAAAGATCTGGTCGGTCGTGCCCTGCTCGACGATATAACCGAGATACATGACGACGACGCGGTCGGCGATGTAGCGCACCACCGACAGATCGTGGCTGATGAACAGCATCGTCGTCTTGTTCTTGCGCTGGATGTCCATCAGGAGTTCAGTCACCGCCGCCTGCACTGACACGTCGAGCGCCGAGACCGGCTCGTCGGCCACCACCACCTTGGCGTCGCCGGCAAAGGCCCGCGCCACGCCGATGCGCTGTTTCTGGCCGCCGGAAAGCTGGCGCGGCTTGCGGGTCTCGAACGCCCGCGGCAGCTTCACCAGGTCGAGAAGCTCCAGCATGCGCTGACGGCGATCGGCGACCGTGTTGCCGACATTGAACTTTTCCAGCGTGCGGATGATCTGCGAGCCGACCGTATGGCTGGGGTTGAGCGTGTCGAACGGATTCTGGAACACCATCTGGATCGACGACACCGTCTCGACGCTGCGGTTCTCGACGCCGGTCGACTGGATTTGCTGGTTGCCGAGCGTCACGCTGCCGGAGCTTGCCGTCTCCAGTCCGAGCAGCACCTTGGCCAGCGTCGACTTTCCGCAACCGGACTCGCCAACGATGGCGACGGTCTCGGATTCGCGCGCCATGAAGGAGATCGTCTCGTTGGCCTTGACGACGCGGCCCTCGCTCGAGCCGAACACCTCGCTGCCGCCGACCTTGTAGTACTTTTTGAGATCCTCGATCTTGAGCACCGGCGCGCCGGGCTCGACGCGCTCGTTGACCTTCTTGGCGCCGGGCGGCAGCGCTTCCCAGTCGATCTCGTTAAAGCGCACGCAGCGCGAAAAATGGCCTTCATGGCCTTCGACCGCGATCATCGGGATTTCGGCGGCGTTGCAGACGCCCTCGACGAAATGGTGGCAGCGGGGGCCGAAATTACAGCCCTTCGGCCGCTCGTGCGGCAGCGGCAATTGCCCCGGGATGGAGATCAGAGGCCGCGAATTCTTGTCGGCGCCGGGCAGCGGGATCGAGCGGAACAAACCTTGCGTGTAGGGATGGCGCATCCGGTCGAAGACGTCCTTGATCTTGCCGGTCTCCACCGCTTCGCCCGAATACATCACCGTGATGCGGTCGCAGGTTTCCAGGATCAGGCCGAGATTGTGCGACACGAAGATCATCGAGGTGCCGAACTTCTCGCCGAGCCCCTTGACCAAGTCGACGATGCCGGCTTCCACCGTCACGTCGAGCGCTGTCGTCGGCTCGTCGAGCAGGAGCAGCGCCGGCTTCGACAGCAGCGCCATGGCTATGACGATACGCTGTTGCTGGCCACCGGAAAGCTGGTGCGGAAAGGAGCGCATCATGCGCTCCGGATCGGGCAACCTGACCGAGCGCACCATTTCCAGCGCGCGTCTGTAAGCCTCTTCCTTCGACACCTTGTCGTGGATCAGCGGCACTTCCATCAGTTGCTGGCCGACCTTCATCGCCGGGTTCAGGCTGGCCATCGGCTCCTGGTAGATCATCGCGATCTTGTTGCCGCGGATGGCGCGCAGTTCCTCGTCGGAGAGCTCGCCCATATCCTTGCCCTGAAACTTTATCCGGCCGCCGACGATCTTTCCGATGTTGGAGAGGTCGCGCATGATGCCGAGCGACACGGTCGACTTGCCGCAGCCGGATTCGCCGACGATGCCCATGGCTTCGCCAGGCATGACCGTGCAGGAGAAGTCCATGACTGCCGGTATCTCACCCTTGCGGGTGAAGAAGGAGATCGACAGGTTCTCGATCTCGATGATCGGCCCATTGGTCGGCTTGGCGGGATTTCGAACTGCCTCATTCATGGGTCGCTCCAATCCTTGTTCTTTCAAGCATATCGGGTCGAGAACCCTCCATCAATCTTTCATCGATTGTTCACGCAACGAGTCGGCCAGCAGGTTAAGGCCCAGCACGAACGACATCAGCGCGATCGTCGGCGGTAGCGCCGGATGGATGAAGGAGCGCAGCAGCCGGCTGGCATCCTTGATCGCAGTGCCCCAGTCCGGGCTCTCGGGCGCCAGCCCCAGGCCGAAATAGCCGAGCGTGCCGAGCAGGATCGTGGTGTAGCCGATACGCAGGCAGGCATCGACGATCAGCGGCCCGCGTGCATTGGGAAGGATCTCCCACAGCATGATGTACCAGGGCGATTCACCGCGCGTCTGCGCCGCCGCCACATAGTCGCGCGTTTTGATGTCCATGACCAGACCACGCACGATGCGGAACACGCCAGGGCTGGAGGCAAACACCACCGCCACGAAGATGTTGAGCTGGTTGGGATCGATATGGATGATCCTGAACGGGTCAGCGTCGAAGACCAGGCCGGCGTAGACCCAGCCGCCAATGATCAGCGTCAGCCCCAGGAGGATGTAGAGTCGGTCAGGCCGCTTCTTGTAGCGCGTCCAGAACAGCACGCTGAAGAAGACGATCGGGAACAGGAAGAACAGGCCGGCCATCGCATAGGGAATCGGCGTCTCCATGATGCCTGGCGTCACCAGGAGGTAGAACAGGAGGATCACCGGGAAGGCGAGCACCAGATTGGCGAGGAAGGACAGCACCGTATCGATCCTGCCGCCATAATAGCCGGCCGGCAGGCCAAGCGTGATGCCGACCATGAGCGCGAAACCGGTCGCCGCCGGCGCGATGATCAGCACGATCTGGCTGCCATAGACCATCCGGCTGAACACGTCGCGGGCAAGCTTGTCGCCGCCGAACAGGTAGACAAGTCCCGATTGCGGCTCGACCGCGCCAGGCAGCGCGTCCTTCATGATCGGGATCTGGACAAGCGGATTGAAGGGCGAGATGGTTGACGCGAAGATCGCCGTGAACAGCCAGAACAGGCAGATGCCGACGCCGACGATGCCGACGCTGCTGTCGAAGAGCTGGCCGTAGAGGCCAAGCCTCTTCTTGTAGGCGAAGCTCGCCCCCATCACCACGACGAGGGCGATCCAGACCGGCCAGAAACGCGCGAGCACGCCAAGCACCACATCGAAGGCGCCGATATATTCAAGCTGCATCCGCCCGATCCCCTATTGAACTCTGATACGCGGATTGAGAAACGCGTAACCGACATCGGAAATGAGCTGCGTGATCAGCACGATGAACACCGAGACCAGGGAGCAGCCGAGCAAAAGATCGATGTCGTTGTTGCCGGCCGCCTCGACCAGCGTGTAGCCAAATCCCTGGTAGCGGAACATCACCTCGACGATGACGACGCCGGTGAGCAGCCAGGGAAATTGCAGCATGATGACAGTGAACGGCGCGATTAGCGCGTTGCGCAGCGCATGCTTGACCACGACGCTGCCGAAGGAGAGGCCCTTCAACCGCGCGGTGCGGATATATTGCTGCGTCATCACCTCGACCATCGAGGCGCGGGTCATGCGGGCGATATAGCCGATGCCGTAGATCGCCAGCGTCATGACAGGCAACGTGAAATTGTAGAAGGTGATGCCCCGGCTGGCCGAAGCCGCCGAACCGTTCAGCAGGCCGAGCCACGAGGCGAAAATGACGGTGAAAATGACGCCCGACACATATTCGGGCGTCGCCGTCGAGGCGATCGAGGCGACGGACAACGTCCGGTCGGTTCGCGAGCCCTCGCGCATGCCGGCGAGGATGCCGATCAGAAGCGAGATCGGCACCATCACCACAAGCACCCAGAACATCAGTATGCCGGTGGCGCCGAGCGCCGGGAAAAGCTTCGACGCGACCGTCGTCTTGAACTTGGTCGAGCAGCCGAAGTCACCCTGCAGCACGCCGGAGAACGTCGGCTCGACAGGATCGTTGCAGAAGGAAAAACGTCGCGCGGGTTTGCCCGTTGCCGGGTCTGTGACCGGCTGTTTGGGCACGATACCCAGCCATTGGCCGTAGCGGGAGAAGAAATTCTGGCGGTAGCCATGGTTGACCAGCCAGCTTTCGAGCTGCTCGGCCGAGGTGTGCATTTCGGTCTGGCTGATCGCCAGTTTTTTCAGGTTGGGGTCGAGATTGATCAGGAAGAAGACGACCAACGTCAGGCACAGCATCGTCAATGCCATGGTGCCGAGGCGTCGAAGGATGAAGGAAAGCATGGCGGCCCCCTGCCGATTGGGTTGGGGTCAGGTGCAGTCAACCCTTGATTTGTCGCACGAGCCAGCCTGAAATGTCAGCCACCTTTTGCGCTGACCCACATTTGCGGATCATGTTCGAACAGGAGGGAGGGAAGAACGCCCTCCCTCCCGGTTGGCTTCGATCGATCAGGCCTCGTCGAGCCAGACCTTGCCGTAGTCGCGCTCGAAGGTCGGGTGCATGGCGTAGTTCTTAACGGCAGCCACCGAGTGACTGTAGAGCTTGCGCCAGTAGGGCTGGATGATGATGCCGGAATCCTGCAGGATCTGCTCGATGTCCTTCATCATCTCCTTGCGCTTGGCGGCATCGGCAACCGAAAGCGCGGCGTTGAGCTTGGCATCCCATTCGGGATTCGACCAGGCGGTTTCGTTCCAGGCTTCTCCGGTGCGGTAGCCGATCGCCAGAACCTGGACGCCGAGCGGCCGCATGTTCCAGTTGGTCATCGACAGCGGATACTTGGTCCAGTCGTTCCAGAACGTCGAACCCGGGAGCACCGTGCGCTTCACCTTGATGCCGGCGTCGCGCATCTGCGCGGCGATCGCATCGCCGGTATTCTTGTGCCAGTCTTCGTCGACCGTGATCAGTTCGTGCTCGAAATCGGCCTGGCCGGCTTCCTCGATCAGCGCCTTCGCCTTGGCCGGATCGCGGGCAATCTTCGGCAGCTCGTAATATTCCGGATGGATCGGGGAGACATGGTGGTTTTCGGCGACGGTGCCGGCATTGCCACCGCCCAGCTGGAGCACGACAGCGTTGTCGACCGCGAGCTGCAGCGCATTGCGAACCTTCTGGTCGTCATAAGGCTTGTTGGTCACGTTGGTGCGGCAGACGATGGTCGCTGCGGTGACCACCTCGTACTTGACCAGGTCGACACCGTCGAGGATCGACACATAATCGGCCGACGTCTCGAAATTTGTATGGACCTCTCCGGATTCGAAGGCGCTGACCGTGGCTGCGGGATCAGTGCCGTAGTCGATGAACTCGATGCCATCGAGAAAGACCTCGCCGTCCCACCACTTGTTGTCTTCGCGGCGCTTGTAGACGACTTTCTGGCCGACATCGTAGGAGACGAGCTCGAACGGGCCGGTGCCGATCGGGCAGGCTTTGAAATCGCCGCCCTTTTCGTCGAAGGTCTTGTGGACGACGAGACCGGGATAGTCGCACACGTTGGGGATGAGCGCGATATCCGGCGTGCTGAGCTTCAGCTTCACCGTCATATCGTCGACCTTGGTGACTGCGCTCTCATCCAGCTTGTCGTCCTTGACCAGCGAGCCGAGACGGCCGGGCATTGAATTGCCTTCGGCCTTCTTGTCGGCCCAACGCTTGAAGTTGAAGATGACATCGTCCGCGGTGAACGGATCGCCGTTGTTCCAGGTGACGCCCTTGCGCACATGCAGCGTGTACTCGGTGGCATCGTCGTTGACGTCCCAGCTCTCGAGCAGATAGGGGCGGAACGTGTATTCGTTTGTGTACTTGACCAATGGCTCGAGTGCCTGGCGCTCGGCATTGGCGATTTCCGACCAGTCGGCCTTGCGCGGATCCTTCGCATCCTTGATCCACATAGCGACCTTCAGTATGCCGCCCTTCTTGCCCTGTACGTCCTGCGCTCTCGCCGGCGTCGGGTCGGCGAGGCCGAGCATACCATAGGCCATCGCCGTGGACGCGCCGAAGACGCTGGCCAAAGCGAGAAACTCGCGGCGATCGACACGTCCGGCCCTGGCTTCTTCGGCCATTGCATGGATGTGATCCGGAACGCGATCGCCATTACTCTTGTAGATTGTCATCACGAACTCCCATTGTTGGCTTTCTGCCTTTTACCATTCCGCATCCGGGCCATGATGTCAAAAACAGCACGGGTTGGGAACATGCCAAGGAATGTGCAACTTTGGAAGGGAAGCAGTTCGCGTGATAACGACAGTCTTGGCGCAAAATTGCTATTGCGCGGCAGATTTCGTTCGAATCCCCGGCATCGATTAACCTGAGACATTCACGACAGCGCCGCGCGTACCGGTGGGTGCAAAGGACGCTGTAGCACTTTGATTTCGCGCATGATCCCTAACTGAAAATCGGTTCCGATTTTCGGCGTCATGCGCGAAACTTTGCACAGCGCCAGCCGATCCCGGACAGGGTGCCAGAAAGGCGACGACTGTCGGATTGCCAGACCGATTCGCGTCGGCCGGCTTCAGTACTCGCGCTCGTAGAAGACGCCGCCCTTGGCTTCGCCGGCGTCGGTGGCCTCACCGCGCAATTTGACGCCGCGCCCGACGTCGAGATCGATTGCCGCCTTGCCCGAACCCGGCTTGTCGCCCTTCTGGATCGTCACATAGGTGCGGTCGTTGAGATATTTGCCCGCCGAGACCGCGGTGCCGCCCTCCTCGTCGGTGATGACGTCGAGATCGTCGACGCCGATCGCGCTGCGCAGGTTCTGGAGCAGCGAAGTCGAGCCGCCGATACCGGCCAGCTGCGCGGCGGCTTCGGCAAGCTGGGCGATCTGCAGCGGCGAAAGGTTCGACATCGAGCGGCCGAAAATCAGTTGCGCCAGAACCTCGTCTTCCGGCAGCGCCGGCACCGACGAGAAGTTGAATTTCGGATTGGTCGCCTCGCCCGATACCACGATGGTGACGGTGGCGCTGCTTGTCGTCGATGTCGCCGTGAGGTTGAGATAAGGCACCAGCGAGCCTGAAAAGCCGACCGTGCCTTCGGTGAAGGTCAGCCGCTTGGCGAGGATCGTCAGCCGCCCGCGCTGCAAGTCAAAGGTGCCGACTGCTTGCGGCGACGATGCCGGGCCGGTCAGCCGCAGCGAACCGCCAAGCTCGGCATCGACACCCCTGCCCTGGATGAAAATCTGGCTCGGCGCGTTGACCGTGACATCGAGATTGAGGCCGCCACCGCCGCTGCCGCTCGCAGTCGCCGGGCGCAACGCCTTGTCCTGCGCGCGCACGGCGGCCGGTGCGTTCTTGTGCCTGACGTCGAGCGCCTCCAGCGACGCCGGCAGTTTGTTGGGAACGGTAATGACGGTCTTGGCCAGGTTGATCGTTCCCGAAATCACCGGCCCCGAAGCAAGCGGCCCCTTGATGGTCAGGTCGCCGCCAAGATTGGCGGTGACCACCCTGCCGTCGGTATAGCGGCCGTCGACGAGCTTGACCGACAGGTCGGCCGGAAAACCTTGCGCCGGATTGATGCCGACCGTGCCGCTGGCCGACAGGCTGCCGCGCGTCGACAAATTGCCGGTCAGGCGGTTGATCCTGGCGACGCCGCCGCCGATCGCGACATCGGCGGTGATATCGTTGATCGCAAGTCCCGAGCGTGCATCGATCAGGCGGGCACCCGACGTGCGGACCGTGCCTGTGATCACCGGCGACGTCGCCGGGCCGCGCACCTTCAAATCGACGTCGGCCGTGCCGCTCAACGACAGGCCTTGCGCGGCGAGTGTCCGGGTGAGGAAGGCGAACGGCACCTTGCCGGAAAAGTCGAGATCAAGGGTGGGTGTGCCTGAAGTCGCCACCGTGCCGCCGCCCTTGAGGCCTAGACCGGCGGCGTCGCTCATATTGGCGTCGAAGGCCAGTCTGTTGCCTGAATACGTACCGGAGGACGAAACACTCATGCCGCCGAAACCGGCGCCGCGGGTCTGCGACGTCTGGACGCCTGCGGCGTCGATCTTGAAGGCGACGGCCGGATTGGCCGGCGCGCCCGTCACCTTCACCGTGCCCGAGATCGAGCCGGCGGCATCGAGGCCCGGCGAGAAACTGTTGGCGAGCGACATCGGCACCCGCGCCAGCGTCGCGTTGAGATTGAGCGCCTCCCCGACCTTGCCCGAAACCGTCGCGGTGCCGCCGCCGAGGTTGAGCGCGAGCCGATCCAGGCTGGTGGTGCCGTTGGCGATGGTGATGGTCGAGGCCTGCGCGATCGCCGCTTTGATGCCGCGCATGGTCGCCTGACCGGAGGTGAGCTCGACCGTCGTCGTGCCGTTGGCGATCCTGACGCGGCCGGCGGCCTTGGCCGGAATGTCCTTGACGTTGGCGCCGCCGGAAAAGCCTGTCCAGTCGCCGTCACGCTTGAGATCGACATCGATGCCGCGAATGACGGTGCCGCCGGAGGTGACGCTGTCGGCACGGATTTTTCCGGAGATCACCGGTGCCGCGAGATAGTTGGCAATCGATGCATCGATGGTGACCGTCTTTGCCGAAAGATCGCCGCGCGAAACTGAATCTGTGGTCGCCTTGATGGCGACATCAGGCGCATTGCCGGTCTTCGAGAAGGCGATCGTGCCACGCACGTCGCCGTTAGCTTTTTCCAGCGCCAGGGCTGCGAGCGGACTGATATCGGGTAGATCCAGCGCCACAGTGCCGAGCGGCAGGAATCTATCGTCGAGAGCAAGGTCGCCCGAAACTTTGTTGTCGCCCAGCGACAGGCTTAGTCCGTTTATGGACCGCTTTCCCTGCCGCGTTACCAGCGACGCCTTGAAATCGAGTGGCTCGTCATTGAAGGATCCGGTTAGCGAGATATCGGCCGCCGGACTGGCGATGTCGCCCTTCCCCGTCGCGGTGAGCTTTAGCCCGGTGATTTCTCGCGCCGCCACCGAAAGCCGGTCGCTGTCGACCGTCAGCGACAGGTCCGGCGCTGTACCAGCGCCCTGCGCGTTCAGCGCGAACGTTATGGCGCCCTTGGCATCCCCGGACAGAAGCGAGATGTCGGCCAGCGCGCCCTTGACGTCGGCGCTGACCTTGTTGTCGGCGAGGCTGGCCTGCCCGTCGGCGCTGAATGCACCTGATACCAGCCTGATGGCGTTGGCGATAACATTGCCGTTGGCGTCGCGCTTCAGTGCCGCGCTGAGCTGCGTCCGCTCGGCGAGCACGCCGCGCACCGCCGCCGGCAGTGCCGCGGAAGCCGCAACCGCCCTGAGGTTGAGATCGATGGCGCCATCGGCCAGGGAGACCCTTCCATTAAAGCCGCTGTCCAGTACCTCGCTCGTCACCGAGCCGCTGTCGATGACGATGGTATCGGTAGCGAGATCGCCGGCGACCTTGGCAGTGATCTTTCCGGCGAGCAGCGGCGCGATGGTTGGATTGTCCAGGCCGATCTTGTCCGCCGTCACCGTGCCGGAGATCGGCCCTGTCCGACCCTTCAGATCGAAGGCGTCGGAATGGAGCGCAAGCGCGATGCCTTCGGCCTTAGCAAGGTTGGTGGCGGCCGACGGCAGTGTCGCGGAGATATTCAGCGTCGATTGCATGCCCTGCCCCGCGACCTCCACCGACAGCGCCTGCAACTCTAGATTGATCGGGCTCTCGGTGCTGCCAAGCGCCAGCGGCAGGCTCGGGCCGGTCGAGGCGAGGTCGAGCGCAAAATCGCTGGCGCCGTTCGGGTTGATGGTGCCGGCGGCCTTGCCGGAAATTTTGTCACCGGCAAGCGTCGCGTGGTCGATGGCGATGCCGCCGGCGGAGGAGAAGCTGCCTGCCGCATCGAGGTTGAGCGGGCCGAGCCCCGCCTGGCGGGTCTGGCTGGTCTCGGCGCCGCTGAGCTGCGCACTGAAACGAATGTCGGGGGCTGCCGACGGTCCCGTCACTTGCGCCGTTCCACCGAGTGTGCCCGCGGCGTCGAGGCCGGGTGAAAAATCATTGGCCAGGGCGGCCGGCAGTGCAGAAAACTCCGCCGCGAGGTCGAGCGTCGGGCCGGCGGTGCCGGACACGGTCACCGATCCGCCGCCGACATCGAGCATCAGCTTCTCAATACTGGCCATGCCATTGGCGATGTTTAAGCTCGATGGCTGCGCGACCGCCGCCTTGATGCCGCGAATTGTCGCTTCGCCCGAGGCGATCTCGACACTTGTCGTGCCGTCGCCGATCTTCACCCTGCCTTCGGCGGTGGCCGGAATGCCGGCGACGGTGGCGCCGCCGGAAAACCCGGTCCAGTCACCGTCGCGCTTCAAATCGACACCGATGCCGCTGATCACGGTGGTTCCCGATGTGACCGTATCGGCCTTGATCGTGCCGGATATCGCCGGTGCCTTGAGATAGTTGGCGACCAGCGCGTTGACGGCGATGGTCTTCGCCGCCAGATCGCCGCGCGAAATAGACCCGCTCGTGGCATCGATCGCAACTGCCGGCACGCCACCATCATTCGAGAGGCGGATGCTGCCCTGCACGTCGCCGGCCGCCGTCTGCCCGGCAAGCGCGGCCAGCGGGCCGATATCGGGCGCTTCGAGTGTCAGTGTGCCGAGCGGCAGCAAGGTGTCGTCGAGCACGAGATCGCCCGAGACCTTGTTGTCGGCCAGCGACAGGCTAAGCCCGTTGAGGGAACGCATTCCGTCACGCGTCACCAAAGATGCCCTGAGATCGAGCGGCTGGTCGTCGACGGACCCGGTCAGCGAGACATCGGCGGCCGGGTTGGCGATGTCGGCCTTGCCCGTCGCCGCCAGTTTGATCGTCTTGACCGTGCGGCCGGACGCCGTCAGGCTGTCGCTGTCGGCCGAGACCGAGAAATCCGGCGCCGTGCGTGCGCCGCTCGCCGTCAGCGCGAAATCGACGGCCCCGCCGACCGGTACGCCAACCATCGGCGACAGCACCGAAACATCGCCGAGCGTGCCCCTGATGTCGGCCTGTATGTCGGTGCCCGTCGCGCTGGCGGTGCCGCTGGCGCTGAGCGAGCCCGAAGTGAGTTGCAGCGCATTGGCGGCAAACAAGCCTTGCGGGTCGCGGGTCGCGGTCGCCGAGAATGTCACGCGCTCACCGAGAACCGGGCGGATCTGCGGCGGCAGCGCCGTCGAGACGGCATCGGCATTCATCTTGAGCGTCATCGACAAATCGGCCAGCGTCACCTTGGACGTCACCGAGGCATTGAGCGCATCGCTGCGCAGCGTGCCTTGGTCGACCACGATCTCGTCCTTGCTGACCGAGCCGGCGAGGTCCGCGGACACCCTGCCGGTCACCAGCGGCGCCAGCGTCGCCACGTCGGTGTTCAGGCCGCCGGCTATAAGCTTGATGGTGACCGGTCCGCTGCGGTCCTGGATGTCGAAGCCGTCGGAATGGATTTCAGCCGCCAGATCGTCCACCCGCGTGCCGCCCGCCACCACCGAGACCAGAGACGCGCCGATGTCGACTATCGGCGCCTTGCCGCCGCCGAACGCGCGGGCCGTGGCGCCGGTGATCGCGACCGTCACCGGCTGTGCCGCAGCGCCGAGGCTGAGCACGATTGGTGGACCCTTGGCGGCGAGTTCCACCGAAAGGTCGCTGGCGCCGTTGGGGTCGATGATGCCCGCCGCCGTGCCATGCACGGCATCGCTGTCGATGCTGGCGCGCTCGACTTCGACGCCGCCCGTCACGATCGCGGTTCCGGCGAGGTCGAAGCTGGTCCTGCCGGCAAACAAGGATTTCAGATTGTCGGGCAAGAAGCGCTGGAAGTCGCCGTCGCCCTTGGCCTCGACATAGTTGCCCTTGTCGGTGAGCTGGTGGCGACCGGTGAGTTGGGTGACGATCTGGCCGTCGACGACGAAGGTACCGATGCCGCTCCAGTTGGCGACCGGCCCCGTGCCGGTGACGACGATGTTGACCGACGGCGCATCCGGCAAATTGAGCAGATTGGCGATGATGCCGCCGGCCGGCTCCGATGCCTTCAGATCGAGGTCCAGCTTGTTGTCGGCGGGCGCGAAATGGATGT
This sequence comes from Mesorhizobium sp., assembly GCA_004020645.1. GTDB lineage: Bacteria > Pseudomonadota > Alphaproteobacteria > Rhizobiales > Rhizobiaceae > Mesorhizobium. The sequence continues at coordinate 117,481 of SAQL01000022.1, forward strand.
TGGCGTCGACCTTGCCTTGCCTGCCGTCGCGGCGGGTGATGTTGAGGCTGGTTTCGAGCGCCAATGGCGCCGCGTCGGCCTTGAACGATCCCCTGGCGGCGAGTTCGGCGATACCGCTGCCGGCCAGCGCCTGCCCGAGCGCGATTTCCGGCAGGTCGATCTGCGTGATGTCGAGCGACACCGGCAGCGTGGTGGCGCCACTCTGGCTCGGCTGCGTGCCGGCCACCGGCAGCCGCGCCAGCTCGATGCGATCGGCGGCGATGCGGCCGGCGCTGAAGTTTTTCGACAGCAGCGCTAGCGGCGACCAGTCGACGGCCACCTTGCGCGCCACCAGCCAGGCGCCCTGGCGATCCTCCAGCACCACATGGTCGACAGTCAGCGCACCGGACCAGATGCCGTCGATGCCGCTGACCGCGACCTTCCGGTCATCGGTCGACGCCATGGTCGAGATGATGCCGGCGAGATTGTCGCGGCCGCGCTCGGTCTTGGTCAGCACGACGAGCGCACCGACCACCGCCGCCACCACGATGAGCAGCGTGAAAAGGACAATGCGGAGGATGCGCTTGACCATTGTCATCAGAACGCCTGCCCGATGCCGGCATAGATGCCGAAATGCGGGTCATCGGGACCCCGGTTGAGCGGCACCGCCGCATCGATGCGCAGCGGTCCGAACGGGGTAATATAGCGCAGGCCAACGCCGGCGCCGACCTGAATGTCGGAAAAATCCGGGAACTGCTTGGTCGAGACCGTGCCGGCATCGACGAACGGCACGACGCCGATCGTGTCGGTGATGGCGATGCGCATCTCGACCGAGGTCTCGAAGAAGGACAGCCCGCCGATCGGCTCTCCGTCGGCGTCCTTCGGACCGATGCCCTGATAGGCATAACCGCGCACCGAGCCGCCGCCGCCGGAATAGAAGCGCCGGTCGGCCGGAACATCCTGAAGGCCGGCACCGATGATCGAGCCGATGGCGGCGCGTTCGGCCAAGACGAACTTCGAGGCCGCATCGAGCGCCTGATATGCCGATCCTTCCCCTCTCAACTTGACGAAGGCCGCGCCGTTCAAAATGTCGTAGCTCGGCTCGGCATAGGCCAGCGCCCTGAATCCGGTCGTCGGGTTGAGCCGGTTGTCACGGTTGTCGTAGACATAGCGCAGCGGAATGCTGGCAATCAGATAGGTGTGCTTGCCGAAAGAATCGGTGATCTTCGAATAGTCGAGCGCGACCTCCGCCGAAACCGTCTGCTGCCTGTCGAGGTCATAAGACAGGCCGGTGTTGCCTTTGACCGAGAAACGGTCGTAGGCGTCGGGATGCTCCAGCACGGTGTTGGCCCCGGCGAAGAATTTAGACGCCGGCCCGACGACGCCCGGCTTTTCGAACATGATGCCGGCATTATAGTTGAGCTCGGTCAGCTCATTGCTGCCGATGCCGCTGATTTTGCCCTCGATGCGCAGTTTTTCGGCACGGCCGAACAGATTGCGGTGACCCCAATAGCCTTCGAGGCCGAGCCCCTCGGTGTTCGAGAAGGTGCCGCCAAGGCCGAAATAGCGCGGCTTGCGCTCGCTGACTTCGACGCCGATCGGGATGTTGCCGACGGCGTCGAGACTGTCGGCCTCCTTCAGCGTCACGCTGTTGAAGACTTCCAGCCCGAGCAGCCGGTCGCGCGCCTCGTCGACCTCTTCCGGCGAATATTGGCGGCCGCGCTTGAGGCCGGTCATGTATTCGGTGAAATCGCGGTCGACCTTCTCGGTGCCTTCGACGGTGGTGTCGCCGTAGCCGGCAACCGGCCCGGCCGCCACGGTCAGCGTTACGTCGAGCGTCGAGGTGGCGTGGTCGGCGACGATCTCGCGCTCCGTTACCTTGGCCAGCGGCCTGCCTTCCTCTTTGAGCGCCCGCACGATCGACGCCTCGGCCTTGAGCACGGCACCGGAACCGGCATCGCCGCCGGCGATCAGGCCGAAATCGGCGCCCGCCAGCCCCGCCGCATCGCCCTCCAGCCTGATGTCGCCAAGCGTGAATTTCGGCCCGGTCGCAATGTTGATCACCACCGGGATCGGCTGCGGACCCGAAAATTCGGCGTCGGGCGGCAAATCGTCGAGCGGCTTGCCTTCGATGGTGATGGTGACGACGCCCTCGTAGCGGGCGTCCGCGTAAAGTGCGGCGACAAGCTGGTCGCGGTCGCCACGCGCCTTGGCCAGCAGGCCCAGCGAACCAGAGACTGGACGATCTTCGTCGTCCTTCAGCGCCGAGGCGTTTTCGAGCTTCTCGGCGAGGTCCTCGTCGGCGTCGGGCGCCTCGATGGTCACCGCATAGCGCAACGGATCGACGATGTCGGCGTCTTCATCCTCTGACGATCCCCACAGCTTGATGCCGAAGATCTCGAAAGCGGCCGCATTTCCGCTCGCGGCAACCAATGCAGTCGAGCACAGCAAGGCGAAAAGCAGGGCGTGCGAAAGCACACGCCGTGGCGCGGTTCCTCCCGACATCTGCCTTTCATACGCCGACATTACAACTCTACACTAGCGGCCAAAGCTAAAATTGGAATGAAGTTCTGAATTGCTCGTAAAGGAGCCACAATCCAATTGTCTGAAATGGACAGGGCTTGGAATTCACACCTTCTGCGTCGCCGCAAGAATGCGTGAGCCCTGTCCTATGGAGGTATTACCGGTCATCGGCCGGAAAGGAAACCGTTGGCAGGCGGAACCTGCCGCGTCCTCGTGTTGACAGGCGTGACTGAGCTTGAACATGTCCGGACGTAACGTAAAGCAGTGTCTGGAGGGGTTTATGGCAATGCGCGCGGCTCGTAGTCTGTCGATTCTTTTCCTTCTCTTTTTCGCCTGGAGCGGTGTCGCGCAAGCGGCCGAAGCGCGCCGGGTGGTGACCTCAGACAATTCCGATTATTTCGGGTTCGATCTCAGATCCGACCAGAATGTCAGCCTCGACCAGTGCAAGGCGACATGTCTCGGCGATCCCGCCTGCCGCGCCTTCACCTATAACCCCAAGGCCAAATGGTGTTTTCTCAAATCCGACTATAACACGCTGAAACCGTTCAAGGGCGCTGTCGCAGGCAAGGTCATCAACGTCGAAGGCGACCCCGATATCGGCGCGCCGCCGGACCTCGCCTTCTTCCCCGCCTGGATGGCCGACCAGGCCCAGCAATACCGCAACAGGCTAACCGGCCCGGCCTACACCAAGCCAACCGAAGGGCTGACGGCGCTGAGGGAGGCGGGCGAACAGGCGTCGCTGACCGGCGACCACCGCACGGCCATGCGGAAATACGAGGCTTTCGTTTCGGTATTGCCCGACGACGGCCAGCTCTGGTTCGAACTGGCGCAGGAAACACTCGCCGTGCAGTCGAGCGCCAACAGCGCGGAGGCATCGACCCTGCCGGCAAACGCCACCTCCGCCGGTTTCAACGCCTACAAATTGCTGCGCACCACCAAAACGCGCGCCGACGTGCTGGCGCTGCTTGGCGCAGCGCTTGATCGCCGCGACCTCTCCCGGCCCGCCCTGCAGGCTTACGAAGCGAGCCTCGCGCTGGTCAATTCTCCGGCGGTCAAGGCCGACTATGAAGATTTGAAAGCGCGCAAGGGTTTCCGCGTCGTCGATCACACGGTCGAGGCCGACACCAGCGCGCCGCGCATCTGTGCGCAGTTTTCCGAGGACCTGGTCAAGACCGGTGTCGACTACTCGCAATTCGTCACCGTCGACAATGCCGCCCCCAAGGCCGTCGAGGCAAAGGACAAGCAGATCTGCGTCGAGGGGCTCGAGCACGGCCAGCATTACGACGTGACCTTCCGCCCCGGCCTGCCGGCCGCTATCGGCGAGGTGATCACCACCCCGGTGGTGCTGTCGATCTATGTGCAGGACCGCGCCCCGTCCGCCCGTTTCACCGGCGACAGTTTCGTGCTGCCTGCCGGCGCGCGCCGCGGCATCCCGGTCGTCACCGTCAACATGAACGTCGCCGAAATGAAGCTCTACCGCATCGGCGACCGCTCGCTGACCCAGCTTCTGTCCGGCTATCAGTTCCTGCGCCAGCTTGACGGCTACGACATCTCCAACATTTCCGATCAGATGGGCGAGCCGGTCTGGCAAGGCCAACTCGACATCGCCAACGACCTGAACAAGGAAGTCACCACCTCCTTCCCGGTCGACGAAGCGCTGCCGCAGCGCAAGCCCGGCGTCTATGTGCTGACCGCGCAACCGGTCGATGAGAATGACAACGACTATGATTCGCGCGCCACGCAATGGTTCGTCGTCTCCGATATCGGCCTGTCGACCTATACCGGGCAGGATGGGTTGAACGTCTTTGCCCGTTCGCTCGGAACCGCCAAGCCGATATCAGGTGCTGAACTGACGCTGCTGGCCAGGAACAATGAAATCCTCGGCACTGCAACCACGGACGCGGAAGGCCGCGCCGTCTTCAACCCTGGACTGACGCGCGGCGATGGCGGCATGGTCCCAGCCGTGCTGACAGCCAAGCAAGGTGACAGCGACTTCGTCTTCCTCGACATGGGCCGCGCCGGCTTCGATCTTTCCGATCGTGGCGTCACCGGGCGTCCGGCGCCGGGCGCCCTCGACGTCTATGCCTGGACCGAACGCGGCATCTATCGCGCCGGCGAGGACGTCCATGTCGCAGCACTTGCCCGCGATGGCGCCGCCAAGGCGGTCGAGAACCTGCCGCTGACCTTCATCTTCACCCGTCCCGACGGCGTCGAGAACCGCCGCATCGTCAGCGATGGCGTGTCGGCTGGCGGCCATGCCGTCGACCTGCCGCTCGAACCCAACGCCATGCGCGGCACCTGGACGGTGGCGATCCACACCGACCCGAAGCAAGCGGCGGTCGCCAGCCAGATGTTCCTGGTCGAGGATTTCGTACCGGATCGCATCGAGTTCGACCTGTCCTCCGACAAGCAGGAGATCGCGCAGGGCGAAACTGCCAACGTCACCGTCGACGGCCGCTTCCTTTATGGCGCGCCGGCCGCGGGGCTAGCGCTCGAAGGCGAACTGACGCTGTCGACCATCCGCGAATGGGACCGCTTCAAGGGCTATTCCTTCGGCCTCGCCGACGAGCAGTCGGCGGAACCGTCAGTCACGCCGTTCACCGGCCTGCCCGTGGTCGGTGAAGACGGCAAGGCAACCTTCCCGGTTTCCGTCGACCAGTTGCCCTCGACCACCAAACTGGTCGATGCCAAGGTTACGGTCAGGATGCGCGAGACCGGCGGCCGCGCCGTCGAGCGCTCGCTCAACATCGGCATCCGGCCGCAAGGCCACATGATCGGCATCCGCCCGGATTTCGACGGTGACGAGGTGCCGCAAGGCGGCACGGCGAAGTTCAGCCTGATTGCCGTTGACCCCGACGGCAAGCGCGAGGCGTTGCAGGGCGCGCAATGGTCGCTGGTCAAGGTCGAACGCAATTACCAATGGTACCGCTCGAGCAATTCCTGGAACTATGAGCCGGTCACTTTCACCAAGTCGGTGGCCAACGGCCAGGTCGACCTGACCGCTAACGGCGAGGCCACCGTCTCGCTGCCGGTCGACTGGGGCCGCTATCGGCTCGAAATCGAGACCTCGGACCCGGAAGGCCCGGCGACCAGCTACGAATTCGACGCCGGCTGGTATGTCAGCTCCACCACAACCGAAACGCCTGACGGCCTGGAAATCGCCCTCGACAAGGACAACTACGCGGCGGGCGAAGTGGCCAAGCTCAAAGTGTCGCCGCATTTTGCCGGGGAGCTGCTCGTCACCATCGGCGCCGACAAACTCTTGACGACCGTCACAGCCAGCGTGCCGGCCGGCGGTAGCACCATCGAAATCCCGGTCGGCGACGACTGGGGCGCCGGCGCCTATGTCACGGCAACGCTGTTCAGGCCGGGCGATGCGCAGGAAACCCGCATGCCGGCGCGCGCCATAGGCGTCAAATGGCTGAAGGTCGATCCGGGCTCGAAGAAGCTCGCCGTCACCTTGACGCCGCCGGACAAGACCATGCCACGCCAGCAGCTGTCGATCCCGGTCTCCGTGGCCGGCGTGCAGCCGGGCGCCAACGCCTATGTCATGGTCGCTGCCGTCGATGTCGGCATCCTCAATCTGACCAATTACAAGGTGCCGGATCCGGAGACCTGGTTCTTCGGCCAGCGCATGCTCGGCCTTGAGGTGCGCGACCTCTACGGCCGCCTGATCGACGGCTCGCTGGGCACGTCAGGCAAGCTGCGCACCGGCGGCGACGGCGCCAATATCCAGTCGCAAGGAAACCCGCCGACCGAAAAGCTGGTCGCCTTCTTCTCCGGTCCGGTCCAGCTCGACGCCGGCGGCAAGGCGCGGATCGACTTCGACATCCCGCAGTTCAATGGCACCGTGCGCGTCATGGCCGTCGCCTGGACCAAGGACGGGGTCGGCCATGCCCAGTCCGACGTGATCGTGCGCGATCCGGTGGTGATCACCGCCGGCCTGCCGCGCTTCCTGGCGCCCGACGATTCGGCCGTCATGCGGCTCGACGTCACCGACACCGACGGTCCGGAGGGCGACTATGCACTGTCGATAAACACGACCGGCAATCTTTCGACCGGCAGTGCCGCCCTGCCCGAAAAGCTGACGCTCGCCAAGGGCAAGCGGCAGACGTTGACCGTGCCGCTGATCGCTGAAACGCCGGGCAACGCCTCGATCACCATCAAGCTCGCCCACACCGACGGCACCGCTGTCGAGCAGACGCTCTATGTGCCGGTGCGCCCGGCGCAATTGCCGGTGACCACCCGCATGGTGGTCGACCTCAAGGGCAATGGCGGGTCGCTGCGCGTCGACAAGGAGCTCCTGGCGGCAAGCCTGCTCGACGGCGCTTCGGTCAGCGTCGGCATTTCGCAGGCGGCGGCCTTCGACGTGCCGTCGCTCCTGATGACGCTTGACCGCTACCCCTATGGCTGCGCCGAGCAGACCACCAGCCGCGCCATGCCGCTTCTGTATGTCAACGAGATGGCCTCGGGCGTCGGCATGGCCAGCGACGCCGATCTGCATGGCCGCATCCAGGACGCCATCTACAAGGTGCTGAGCTACCAGGCGTCGGCCGGCAGCTTCGGCCTGTGGGGTCCGGGCTCCGGCGACCTGTGGCTCGACGCCTATGTCACCGACTTCCTGACCCGGGCGCGCGAGCAGAAATACGACGTGCCGGCCCAGGCGATGAACCAGGCGCTGAGCAATCTGCAAAACGCGATCGGCTACGACCAGGACGTCAAGGATCGCGGCAGCGAGATCGCCTATGCGCTCTATGTGCTGGCCCGCAACAAGAAGGCCTCGATCGGCGATCTGCGCTACTATGCCGACACCCAGATCGAAGCCTTTACCAGCCCGATGGCAGTCGCCCAATTGGCGGCGGGCCTGGCACTCTATGGCGACACGCAGCGCTCGGAAGCCACCTTCCAGGCCGCCCTGCAACTGGCCAGTTCAAGCTCGGCATACGACGACTACAGGTCCGATTATGGCTCGCCGCTGCGTGATGGCGCGGCGATGCTGGCGCTTGCCGCCGAATCGAAGCCGGTACCGACGATCGTGCCGGCGCTGATCAAGCTGGTGACGCAGGAACGCGCCGCCGTCAGATGGACCAGCACGCAGGACGAGTCCTGGATGCTGCTGGCGGCCCGCGCACTGAAGGCCGGCAACGATTCGATCGCGCTGACCATCAACGGCGCGCCGCATGCCGGCGCTTATTCGGACCAGATCGCCGGCAGCGACATTGCCGACAGTCCACTGACCGTCGCCAACACCGGCAGCAACCCGCTGCAGGCGGTCGTCACCACGGTGGCCTCGCCGATCCAGCCGCTGCCGGCCAGCGGCAACGGCTTCACCATCGGCCGCACCTACTACAAGCTCGACGGCACCGAAGCCAATGTCACGGAGGCGACCCAGAACGAACGCTATGTCGTCGTGCTGAAGGTCTACGAGCAGAACAAATGGCCGTCGCGGCTGGTGATCACCGATCTGCTGCCGGCCGGCTTCGAGATCGACAATCCGGGCCTGGTTTCCAGCGCCCAGCTGTCGAACTTCTCCTGGCTGGCCCAGACCGACGCCGCCCATCTCGAATTCCGCGACGACCGTTTCGTCGCGGCCTTCAATCCGAACGATGGCGACGGCGACCGCAACATCACGCTCGCCTATGTCGTGCGCGCGGTGACGCCGGGCACCTATGCCCACCCGGCGGCAACCGTCGAGGACATGTACCGGCCGCAATATTCGGCCCGCACCGCCACCGGCATGATGGAGGTCAAGGCGCCGTAAGGCAAAGATGGCGAACAGGATCATGGCGATGGCGCTGCCCCTCATTGCCCTGCCGGGCATTTCTCCCCGTATAGTGACGGGGAGAAAGAGGCCTGCGCCGAAGTTTTCGCCAAACTCGAACGCTGCAGAAAAGCCGCCGTGGGCCGTGACAGCCGCCTTCTCCCCGTCACTATACCTATCGCATTCACACATCTCGGTTGCGCTTTGCGGCGAAGC
>SAQL01000201.1 GCA_004020645.1 Mesorhizobium sp.
GAGTAGGGGAGACAAGGTTACGCGCTGGGTAGCGCAGCGCATCTGTTTCGGGTACTGGGGCGACGAGGGGTGCAAACCCGGCCACCCAACCCAGCAGGGGCGGACCGGCCATAGGTTCGAAACCATCCACCTTTCTTGTGGATCATTCTGTATGTGGTTACCGGATGATGGGAATAACAAAGCAGTAATTTATAAATGAGCACTGCACGAAATGTACATAATATATGAAATCTTTCATTTATCGTTATATCCGGGTCTTT
>SAQL01000202.1 GCA_004020645.1 Mesorhizobium sp.
CTCATCTGCATTCGCCGCGCTCACCGCCTCAAGGTGGCGCACCGCCAAGCTATCCCAGCTGACGTCGGCGCGGATTAGCGAAGCATCGACATGAATGACTTCGCCCTTGGCGATTTTGGCGTCGATACAGGCTTGTACAGTGCGCTCAAAAATCCGCTGGAACCGTTCTTCACCCCAGCGCTGGCGGATTCTCGTCAACGAAGAATGATCGGGCAAGGCCTCATGGAGGCCGTAGCCGACAAACCACCGGATCGCGATGTTGACCTGCGCCTCCCGCATCAGCCGGCGATCATGCACAATTCCAAGCAGGAAACCCGCGAGCATCAGGCGTACAGCCACCTCGGGATCGATGCCGGGGCG
>SAQL01000203.1 GCA_004020645.1 Mesorhizobium sp.
TTACTAGCCTAGCCTTCGTCAATCACACTAAAGCAGAGCACCGCAAGGCCCCCTTAATTAAGGGTTAGGTTAGTCAACCCGGCCCGAGACGCGTTCGTTGACAAAACCGCCGTAGGAATGGAGACCTTTCAATAGAGCGGAGGCGAACTGATCAACGAGAAAGAGGCCCTACTCACTACAAACGAATACACCACAAGATCGAACTGCACTCATGCCTCTCCCGCATCAAGTTGACCGACCCCCTAAGTAGTTCTTCTATCAATCATGTACGTAGGTAGGGTCCTCCATTCTTATTGGTATATCATGAAAAAAGAAAGCCATTTGCACCAGGCGCACAGCGCTTTCCCTTGCCTAGATG
>SAQL01000204.1 GCA_004020645.1 Mesorhizobium sp.
AATGAGAGGGCAAACGGCTGATGCTTCGCCAAGGGAAGAAGCGTGATGCGATCGAAGTCTGGCACTATCTTCAGGACCGAGCCAGTTCATTACCCCCTCGTCCGTCGGGACGCGATGCTGGTTCCGCTGCCAACTCAGTGAAACCGACGCGCGCCGACGTTGAGCGAGCATCTGCTGTGAAGAAGGTATTCACACTTCCACCCAACTACACAAACCAAGACCCACCTTCTTCGACCGCCGTTCGGCCGCGTCAAGGCCTTCGCAGGCCATGTTCTCAGGGTGTTACCGAGGTGCATGCATCGATTCTGGCCGCGTATCTTGGCCCGGACCCTTTGGCAGGTAAG
>SAQL01000205.1 GCA_004020645.1 Mesorhizobium sp.
CCGTGATTACATCCATACGCCGGTGACGCCGCGCGACATCCGATGGGGTCTCCAGCAGGGGGCCGTTGCGGGCATCGTTGCCGGCATCGTCTTTGCGGCGTTCGAAATGGCGGCGAGTGCGTTCATGATGGGGGCGGAAGCGTTCTTCATGCCCCTGCGCATGATCGGCGCCATCGCGCTTGGACCGGAAGCTCTCGATCCCGGTTACCCGCTCCTGACGGCCGGCATCGCCGGCGTGGTCGTGCATTTGATCCTGGCCATCGCCTATGGGATCGTGTTCGGGGAGATTGCCGCAATGCTGCGAGGGCGAGCCGCCTTCATCGGTCTCGGCAGCGTCTTTGG
>SAQL01000206.1 GCA_004020645.1 Mesorhizobium sp.
GCCGGCCGACCTGTCCTTGTCGCGTCCATGCAGATCGTTCTGCAGGCGCCCTATCACTGAGATGAGCCGCAGGACCTGGCGAAACGCTGGACGCGCGCGCAAGGTCGCCATGTCCAGCCCCCACAGCAGCGACAGGCAACAGAACACGTTCCCGTAAGCGATCGAATCCATGCCGTTGTGCAGGTACTCGGCGTAAGACCAGCGTCGCGCCCCTGCCGCCTGCGCGTGTCCGGCGCGCAGCGCCGCGCAGTAGCACCGGGTATAGTCGAGAAGCCGAGCATAGTCGCGACGATCGTAGGCGAGCGCAGCCAGCGAAGCGC
>SAQL01000207.1 GCA_004020645.1 Mesorhizobium sp.
TTGCCTGCAGGAACTGCGCTGGCTCTACGACCGGCGCGATCTCGCCGAGGCCAAGTCCGATCTCGCCGCATGGCTTTCCAAATGGTCGGCCCGCTACCCACGACTGACGACATGGGTGGAGGAAACCATCGAGTACACGCTGACCTTCTTTCGTCTGCCACGCCAGCACCACAAGCATCTCAAGAGCACCAACATCCTTGAACGGCTCAACGAGGAAATCCGACGGCGCACCTATGTCGTGCGCATCTTTCCAAACTCACAGAGCTGCCTACGCCTCGTCAGGGCGCTGGCCGTCGAAACCAACGAAAACTGGATGGAG
>SAQL01000208.1 GCA_004020645.1 Mesorhizobium sp.
CCGCGCACGTCGCCGCAGGCCCGTCGCGGTCTGGCGCATGGAGCGCCGGACGGCCTCCCTGCTCCGGCCCGGCGACGCGCCCCGATGCTGGCGCCGGTCCGACGCGTGCGCCGCGGCCGTGCTGGGCAACCGCTGCGATCGGCGCCGCCGACTCGGAACACAGTGCAGCATGCGCCGCTGCCGCCAGCCGATCGCAGCGGCACAGGGGCGGCTCCATCGGACGCGCGCGCTCATGCGCAGGGCGCGTCGTTGAACAGATACGCGTTGGCCCGCTGCAGCATCTGCGCCAATCGTTCCGCACGCGGCC
>SAQL01000023.1 GCA_004020645.1 Mesorhizobium sp.
GGACCCAAGCCATGGGAGTTCACCGGCGAGGACGAGGACGAGTTCTTTACTTGAGCGAGCGCGAGGTCGGGATCGCGCCATTAACGGACTAAAGAGTAGACTCTTAGCCCGCACTTGGGCCGTACAGAAATTATCGAATCGATTAGGTTCATAAGGCCGCCGCAATTGGCCGAATCCCGTCAAGGAACTGAAGCAGTTATTGCCATACGGGCCCTTAGTAGCCCCGTTCAAGGTTTACGAGATTGGTGATGTCATTGCCCAACTTGATCTGCTCGCACAGACCTGCCACCTGCGCTATGCCCGAATCGAGCCAATAGCTTGCCACATGTGGTGTGATGGTCACCTTCGGATGGGCCCATAGCGGACTCGCCTGGTCGAGTGGTTCCGAGGTAAAAACATCGAGGCAGGCGCCTGACAGTTGCCCAGCGTCAATGGCGTGCAGAAGTGCAGCCTCGTCGACGTGTGCTCCGCGTCCGACATTAACGAGGTAGGCGCCGCGCTTCATCAGACGGAAAGTTTCGGAATTAAGTATTCCTCGAGTTTCGGTGGTCAGCGGCAGCGCGCAGACGACGAAGTCTCGTTCAGCCAAGGCCTCTTTAAGCGCTGGGGCACCAGCGTAACAGGCCACATCGGCGATTTGCTTAGGGTTGCGGGACCATGCCGCCGAGCGATATCCCAGCTCCGCGAAGAGTCGCGCGGCCCATCCACCGATACGACCAGCCCCAAGGATAACGATGCCGGTCTCGCTGATCTTCCGTGGCGCGATGGGGCGCCATCTCTTCTGGGTCTGTTGGACAGCATATTCAAATACATGGCGTTGCTGGCACAGTACTCTGAGAACAATGTACTGCACAACCTCCGAGGCAAGTTCGCGGGTCGCCAAACGTACGACGCCAACGCCCGCAGGCAGCTCACCCAGTTGCAAGCCGTCTATGCCCGCGCCGAGATAGGCAACTGCACGCAATCGCGTCATACCTTCAAAAAACCCGCGCGGCGTACCCTTATCGATCAGCACCAACTCAATGTCGCCGGGATCGCCGCTATGGGGCCATAACCGGAAGTCGAGGCCCGAAACGCGCGCCTTGAGAGATCGCGCCCACTCCCCCGCGTCGATATAGTCGGGATAATCATTCACCATCAGTAAAGTGAGCGCTTTGACCATTACCTCCCAAACACTCTGTTCGACGTACATCAGCCGGAATGGATCGAAGCGGTTATCCGGGCACGCCAGCCATGTGCATCGCCTCTGCGAAGTGATCACGATCTTCTTGACGGCGGAATGGGTTGTTGTCGAGCAGAAGCTGGATGCATCCTTTGGCTGCTTGCTCAACGCCCCCCGGCCTTGCTTTCAGCCTCGCTACTGCTTTTTCCGCCCATAGCTTTGCCTCGGCAAGCCTATCAAGCTTGGCAAGTATAGCTGCGCCGAAAAAGGTCGAATCGATGAAGTAGTCGGGGACTCTGATCCGCGCGGCTAGGGCCTCGGGATACCGCCTTGCGGTAAATAGGGCAGTCGCCTGAAAGGCGATATACCAATCGGGGTATCGTGGATTGAGACGCATTGCCGCTTCGCCGCAGGCAACCGCCTTTTCCCCGTCTCCATACATTGCGAGCATGTAGCTGGCATTGGCGAGGCTGTCGGCGTCGTTAGGGTTGAGCATGATGGCGCGATCCACATGTTTCTTCATGCGCTCATAGTCGCCGCGATAGAGGCAAGGCCATGCCAGCGCGATGTGGGCTTGATAATCGGCTTCATCGAGCGCGAGGGCCCGTTTGGCGCAATCAAAGGCCATGTCATAAGCGCCTCTACCTTCTGCCGCAATTAGCAAATCAAGCGCTTCCATCTGGTAGGTCACCGCTAAACCGGAATAGGCGCGCGAAAAGCTTGGGTCTGTGGCAGCAGCCTTTTCGAAGTGTTGGCGCGCTTCAAGATTGTTCTGACCCACCGTCCACAAGAGACGTTTGCCGCGCAACCAATGATCATAGGCGATGAGGTTTTCAGGCTGCTTACGCTTAGCCCGCTCCAAGGAATCGTCTTCGAGGCCCACCGCCAGCATGCCCACGATCCTCTGGGTTATCTCGTCCTGAACCGCAAACATATCGGCAATTTCTCGATCATAGCGCTCCGCCCAGATGTGGCTGCCGGTCTCAGCGTCGATGAGCTGCGCGGTGATGCGCAGACGATTCCCGGCGCGACGAACGCTTCCCTCGAGTACATAGGTCACGCCCAAGTCGCGTGCCACGTCGGGGATCTTCATCGTCCGTGCCTTGTAGGTGAAAGAGGAATTCCGGGCGATGACGGACAACGACCGAAAGCGCGAAAGTTCGGTAATGATGTCCTCTGTGATGCCGTCGGAGAAGTATTCCTGCTCTGGATCGCCGCTCATATTGACAAACGGCAAGACGGCGATCCACGACTTATCGGGTAGCGACGGTGCGCGACGCACCAAGGCAGAGGTATCGGCTAGTCGCACTCGGCAAACGCGCACCAGCTGCTCGATGTTCTTCAGCGCCTGTTCGCCCATATCCTCGAACTGCAGATCGAGCCGGTTGCCGAGGTGGTCACGCACTGTGCCCGACACCGCTATGCCACCGGCCGGGGCGACGCTCTCAAGCCTAGCCGCAATATTCACTCCGTCTCCGAAGATGTCCTCGCCTTCGACGATGACATCGCCCAGGTTGACCCCGATCCGCAGTCGGATCGCGCGGTCCTCTGGCATGTCGGCGTTGCGCGCCTCCAGCCGCCGCTGGATGTCGACCGCACAGGCAACGGCGTTAACAACGCTGGGGAACTCAGCCAGGACCCCATCGCCGGTCGCCTTGAAAATCCTACCCATGTGTTCGGCGATCTTTGGATCGACCAGCTCGGCCCGCAGCGCCCTCAGCGTAGTCAGCGTGCCCATCTCGTCATGGCCCATGAGCCGGCTGTAACCGACCACATCGGCAGCGAGTATGGCCGCCAAACGGCGCTTCACGCTCGGACTCCTCCCACGTGTGACGGCTCCGCTTTGGAGCCCAGTCAACTACACAATACCAGCGCCTTGTGTCAGGGCAATCGGGCGCTCGGATATGATCCCTCCCATCGGCAGAGCCATTAGAAGCTACGATACGTACGGGCGAAATGACAGCTTTGGGTCAATTTACGTCGTAGAACGCTTGTGATGGCTTCTCATCCCGGTCGCCTAGTCGGGAGTGCCTCTGATGGAGGAAAGCGGCTGGTGCGCCAGGCTACGCTCGCCGGTGACCGGGAGATTTGCATAATCAACCACTTAGAAGTTGCTTCTCATTCGCGTGTGAGCACACTGCAAACGGTGGTTTGCAGTTTGAACACCCGGAAACAGCAGCATGACGCGCGCGGTCGCCTACTATCGTGTCTCCACACAGCGGCAAGGACGTTCAGGCTTAGGCACCAGCGTGCCGCGGTTGCCCGCTTTGCCGAGGCAGAGGGGATGATCATCCTCCAGGAGTTCACCGAGATCGAAACCGGAAAGGGAGCCGACGGCCCTCGATCGACGCCCACAACTGACAGCCGCCCTCGCCCTTGCCCGGCAGCTCAAATGCCCGGTCGTGGTGGCCAAGCTCGACCGCCTGTCGCGCGATGTCGCCTTCATTGCCGGACTGATGGTGCAACGGGTGCCGTTCATCGTTGCCGAGCTCGGTGCTGATGCCGATCCGTTCATGCTGCACCTCTACGCCGCGTTGGCAGAAAAAGAACGGCGGCTGATCTCGGAACGGACCAAGGCCGCCCTCGCCTCTCGCAAACCACCGGCATAAAACTCGGTAATCCGACTAACACAGCCGAAGCTGCAGCCAGAGGTCGGAAAATCTCGATCCGGGAGGCTGACAGGTTTGCCAAAACTGTGCTGCCGATCATCACCTCCATCCAGCAGTCCGGCATCACCAGCCTGCGTGGCCTGGCAATTGCCTTGAATAACCGCGGTGTTCGCACAGCGCGCAATGGACAATGGCAGGTATCGAACGTGCGCAACATATTGGCGCGGCAAGCTTCTGCGAACCTGCTTTTATAGGCGGGATTTTGCTGAGGTGGCGCCAGGACACCTGCTAGGGGAGCCCTATCATCGAGCCAATGGATAGGTCTGCGGCGACTTCCGATATGCCTCTTCGCAACGCGGCGAACAAAACCATCGCCCTTCCGGGGCAGCCCGTCGATAGGATGCATAAGGAGCATGCATCTTGCATACCGGATCGATCCAGGCCGGGTCAGGCGAGGGGGCAAGTTCGATCTCATAAATGGGAACTTCGCCAGCTACCGATCGAAGGGCTACCTTTCCGAGATCTCGCACCAGGATGCCTTTGTCGGCAGCGGCATCGGCAATGGATTGAGTCGCAAGCAATTGACCGGGGGACGCAAGCGAAGCGATGCGTGCCGCTATGTTGACGGTCGATCCAAACAGATCACCCGCCCGGCGGATAACCGGCCCATGGTTCAGCGCGGCCCGCGTCAGCGGCAGGCGCGGTTCTTTTCGGCATGCCTGCAACAGCGCTCCAAGCGCCTGGATCGCGACTTCCGGCTCAGGAAATGAGAGCATTGCCTCGTCACCGATCCATTTGATCGGAGGTTCATAGCCGCTAAGGGCTTCGCGGACCATGCTCTCGAAAATCTCGAGCACATCGATTGCCGCTGCATCTCCGTAAACGTCCGCGATGGCGCTAAAGCCTGCAAGATCGATGAATGCAATCGTAGCCGAAGCGCCGGCGGAACTCTGCGTCTGGCTCAAATCCCTTTCCATGCGAAGTTATTTAACGCCGGTCGCACGGTTTCGCGAATCTCAGACGCCCAGCGAGCGAAGAGGCGTCCATCCCGGCCTCAGCGTGCGCAAAGCTTGTAGCATCGCTCCAACAACCTCCGGCAACGTGCTGGCCATATCGCGGCAGAACGTAGCGTTCATTTTTGCAGAAAACCCGTTGACCTTCCAGTAACTGGAACCGCGGCGTTCGCACGGCGCGCAATGGCCAATGGCAGGTCTCTAACGTGCGCAACATTTTGGGGCCGCAAGCTTCTGCGAATTTTCTTTATAGGCGGGAATCTGCTGACCAGCATGTCCCCGTCGAAGCAGCAGGCCTCCGGGCATAGCAAGCGGTGATCAGCAGGCCCCATCGGGATGCGGCTACAGGAACATTCTTCACAGAATGTGAGGCGACCGGGACAAACGTGACGCCACGGAATGGAGGTTTCGACTGTAAGATCACGCGGGGGTTTCGGAAGGAGACCTGTTTATGACCAGCGAACGAGACGTCGGCACGTTTCAAAAGCCCGTGACCGTATGGCTGGCCTCGAACAAAGTCAGTGTGTCGAGCACCCGCGAAGCCGCCGAAATGCTGCTCTACGAGTGGCCCATTGGAGAAACCGCTCGCCGCATCCAGGCACGTATGGCGTGCATGAAGGTGCTCGGCGGCGGCAGCGCCCCTGAGGTAGCCCGAATGGCATTTCTCAGCGCCGCCAAGGAAGCGAAGATCCTGAACTGACATCTGCTACTCCGCCGCGATCTTGGCGGGATTGGCGGCATCGAAGGGATTCTCGCCGTTGCCGGCGACCTTCACGAGTTCATCGCCGGCGCTTCGAATTGCGCGGCGAGGTCTTTTGTTGATGAACTCTTTCTACTCGCCGGCGATGGCGGTTGCGGGTCAGACGATTCCCACGGCCAGGTGAGCCCAGATCATCAGCACGACTAGCACCACGCCGACTAACAATGTGGGGCGAAGTACCCTCCCATGGACATTGCGTCGAACCAGTGCAATCCCGATCCATGCAGCGGCAAGTAGCGCGGCCGCAGCCGTGAAATCCTCTATACCCCAGTTCATAGCGATCAGTCGTGGTTCCGATCGAGGGACTATGCAGCAGAACGTTCTGCCGCGCCAGAAGCATCACTCTGCTGCGGCCTGCCGCCGAGCATTGTGGCCAGCGCCTTGCCCATGATGGCCTTCGGTGGTTTGGTGGCAAATCAAATGGCCGTCCGTTGAGGTGGGCAATATCGAGGTAACGGGGCTACAGTTTACTCAATTCGCACCATCACCAAGGGCAAAGTCGAACTCATAAAGGAACACTGCAACACCTTGGACAAAGCTAAAGGCGTAGCTCAGAAGGAAGCTGGACGCGCATCCGCATCGCCAAACATCGACGCGCCGGAGATCCGTGACGTTCAAAGTGGCGCTTGGCGCGTTTTCCTGGGAACTACTTCACCCACGCATGCACTGAAGCCGTGGTAATTCGCGTGGGCTTTTTGTGCGAGGGCCCGCATTACCCATTTTCGAGGGGATGCCCGTCTCATCATCTAGCGCCAATCTGCCCTAACGAGATAACGGGTGTAGGAGCGCTCGACCTCGAACACAGCCTGGCCCTTGCTCGCGACAGATCCCCTCGCACCGCCTTCAAAGCACGTCCAGAACCAGGTGCCGGCGCCTGGGCCGTTCACCGCTTTCAGGATCCGGGCAACGGCATCCTGCTGAAAGTTTGCAGTGAAGTCGAAAGGCGGAGTCTGGCCGCCAATGACGGTTCTGTCCCATTCAAGCCATACCCCGGCACCTTTGCCGTGCACGAATCTGAAGCGTCATCTCTCTTCGCAAATGTGTCCTGCACTGTGCTGCCGTCGACGACCTGAAATCCACGCTGATAAGCGAAGCGGACCTTGAGGCGCTCGCTTATCCCCGGAAGCGCTCGGGATCTTGCCGTTGGGGAATAATGCGCTCGCTTCGGCTTCTGATCGCCGCCGACAACATGACGCAAAAGGAAAATGCCAAGGTCGAGGCGCAGCTCGCGATTGCGCGCGCCATGATGCGCGCCGGCCGTCCGCTCTAGCTCTTGACCAAGCGGAACATTAGTAGCTGCTAACGGTTGGATGGGAGCAGTGGGCCTATGTCCCCCGCTTAACTCCCGCTGCAGATCGGGAGCCGCAACCCGGTCGGCCCGTGCTCCCTCCTCTGAGCGCGGGCTTACTCATCCTCCCAAAAGTCCTGCAACGAGGCGTGCCGAAGGTCTTCCTCCCCACGTAGGTGCTTGATGCGGGCCTTGATGCCCGGCTTGACCCACTGCGTTGCCGGCCGCTTTGGCATGTCCTTGGGCGGTGGCCCGGCGTGTTCCTGCACTCGTTTCCAAAGCCGCTCCCGCATCTCGCGATTTACGCTGACAAAGGCGCTGCCGACATATTTCCGAGTGCCCGGCTCACCCATGAGCGCAAATGCGGGCTTGCCTCTCTCGCGCTCGACGCCAAGAAGCTCTAACTCGCTTTCGGTGAAGGATTTTGTTTTCAGCCAATTGGTGGTCGGGCCGCTGCGGTATTTGCTGTCTCGACGCTTCGATACCATCCCTTCCAGGCCGGCCGCGTCGATCAGATGATAGATCGCGTTGGCTGCGCCCGGCATCGTCTCGCTGAACTGGATGCGGCTGTCTGACCCTATAAGGCCGGCCAGGATTTCCCGCCGATCCTCAAGCGCCATGTCGCGCAAGTCGTGGCCATTGAGATGCAGCAGATCGAACGCGACGAAATAGAGGTCGTGCTGGCGCCTGGTGATTGCCTTGCGCAGCGCGGCAAAATCCGAAAGGCCAGCCTCATTCAGAACGACGACTTCGCCGTCAATGATGGCGTTCTGTACGCTGAGACCTTTGGCTGCTTCGACCAAATCGCGGTACTTCGATGTCCAATCTAGGCCGCGGCGGGTGAAGATCCGCACACCGTCGGCGTCGATGATGATCTGGGATCGGTAGCCGTCGAATTTGGCTTCATGCATCCAGTCATCGCCTTGGGGCGGCTTTGCTACCAAGGTAGGCATCATCGGCGGAATGAACTCGAGCCGGCGGGCACCGGTACTTACAATTTTACGCACTTATTCGATTCTAGGCGGCAGGCTTATATTAGCCAGGGTGAACGGAACGTGATTCCGACTAGAAAAAAATATCGGGAAACAATCGGTTGAGTTGTGAGTTAAGGAAATGCTGCGGTTTTTCTTCGGCTTTGCCGAGCCGGCGCGACGTAGCCAGACACTGAGGGTACCGATCTGCAAGTCGCGAGATTTGAGATCGCTATTGTGCCGGCTATGACATTCGTTCATCCGTCAGACCGGACCTTTGCGCCATGAGTGATTGCTACCACACCGGCCGCCCGACTCTATTGGACAATGCGCCAACCCGAGCCTATTTTCACGCCATACCGCCGGTCGTGGCACACCCGCGCGAGCGGCCGGTCTCGAATAACGAGGCACGAGAGAGGCGAGGAGCAACCGTTGGGCGTTCTATGGCGAAATAGCGTTAAAACGCTAGGCTCCGGCGAGAGGGCGATGATCTTCGCCCATGGCTTCGGCTGCGACCAAACATGTGGCGCTTCATATGGCCGGCATTCGCCCAGGAATACCGGATCATCCTTTTCGATCACGTCGGATGCGGCGGTTCCGATCTCAAGGCCTACGACGCCGATAAATACTCCTCTCTTGAAGGCTACGCCGACGATGTCATCGAGATCTGCCGCGAACTGAGCATCGAGGGTGGAGTCTTCGTTGGCCATTCAGTGAGCGCCATGATCGGTTCCATTGCATCGGTCAAGGCGCCGGAGATCTTCGACGACCTTGTGATGATCGGTCCTTCGCCTCGCTACATCGATGACGCAGACTACATTGGCGGGTTCACCGACGCGCAAATTATCGAGCTTCTCGATTTCCTCGACGCTAACCAGATGGGCTGGTCGCAGGCAATGGGCCCCCTCATCATGGGCAACCCCGACCGGCCCGAACTGGGCGAGGAACTCACCAATTCCTTCTGCATGACGGACCCCGAGATCGCCAAGCGCTTTGCCCGTGTCACCTTCCTCTCCGACAACCGAGCCGACCTGCCGCGCGTCACCGCCCGCTCGCTTGTGCTGCAGTGCTCGGAGGACGTGATAGCGCCCCAGGCGGTGGGCGAATATGTCCACCATCATCTGCCGAACAGCGCCTATGTTCTCCTGCAGGCCACCGGCCACTGCCCAAACCTCAGCGCGCCGGATGAGACAGTTGCTGCGATGAAGGCTTTTCTCGGAGGCAAGGAGGATTGAACACTCCGAAGGCCATGATCCACGAGGTCGACGACGTTGAGGACCTGTTCGAGAACGCGCCCTGTGGTTATGTCTCCGCGGGGAGCGACGGCCGCATTACCAGGGCGAACGCTACCTTCTCGGCGTGGCTCGGCCGCGACCGCTCCGAATTGGTGGGGCACCGCTTCCAGGATCTCCTGAACATCGCGGGTAAGATCTATTACGAAACCCATTTCGCGCCATTGATGCGCATGCAAGGGTTCTTCAACGAGGTTGCGCTCGACCTCCTGCGCGCTGACGGCACTACACTTCCCGTGCTCGTCAATGCTGTTGAGCGGCGCGATGAGCAAGGCGCGCTCCGATTCATCCGCATAACCATCTTTAACGCCTCGGACCGCCGCCGCTACGAGCGCGAGCTTCTGGAGGCGCGCCGCACCGCCGAAAAGACCAATGCCGAACTGCTCGAGCTCAACCGCACACTCGAGGAACGCATTGGCGAGGCCGTCGAGGCTCGGATGAAGTCGGAAGCTGCGCTTCACCAAGCCCAGAAGATGGAGGCCGTCGGACAGCTCACTGGCGGTATCGCCCACGATTTCAACAATATGCTTGCCGTCATTGTCTCCGCGCTCAATCTGATCGAGCGACGCCTCAACAGGGGCGAAGATGTCTCGCAATTCATTGCCGCAGCCAAGGATGGCGCGACCAGGGCTGCCTCGCTTATTCAGCGCCTGCTCACCTTCTCGCGCCAGCAGACGCTCTCGCCGGAGCCGCTTGACGCCAATCAGATGGTGGCGGAGATGTCGGAACTGCTCCAGCGCACGCTCGGCGAGATTGTGCGGCTCGAAACCGTGCTTGCCGGCGGCTTGTGGCGGGTCCAAGCTGACAAGAACCTACTCGAAAACGCCATCCTCAACCTCGCCATCAATGCGCGCGACGCCATGCCCGAGGGTGGCCGGCTCACCATCGAGACCACCAACTGTCACCTCGACGAAGCCTATGCCGCCGAGCACGCGACCGAGCCCGGCCAGTATGTGATGGTCGCCGTGACCGACACGGGCACCGGCATGACGCCGGATGTCATGGCCAAAGCCTTTGATCCCTTCTTCACCACCAAAGGGCCAGGCAAGGGCACGGGGCTGGGTCTAAGCCAGGTTTTCGGTTTCGTGAAGCAATCGGGCGGTCACATAAAGATCTATTCCGAGCCCGGCCACGGCACGTCAATCAAGATTTATCTGCCCCGGCTTTCCGGTGCAGTCGAGGCGCCGAAGCCCTCGAGAGCGAAGAAACTCGCCAGCGGCTCGGGCTCCGAAGTGGTGCTGCTCGTGGAGGATGACGAGCAGTTGCTGGCGCTCACTGCGCAGATGCTGCGCGATCTGGGCTACGGCGTCATCGAGGCGCGCGGCGGCGCCGAAGCGCTCGCCGCCCTTTCAAAGCACCCCGAAATCCGCCTTCTCTTCACGAACGTTGTGACGCCCGATATGAACGGCCGCCGCCTTGCCGAGGAGGCACAAAAGCGCCGGCCGGACCTGAAATTGCTTTTTACCACCGGCTACACGCGCGATGCCGTAGTTCACAACGGGGTGCTCGATCCGGGAGCCAACCTGTTGCAGAAGCCTGCCTCCGTAGAGCAGCTCGCTGCCAAGGTGAGGGCGGTGCTGGATGGCTAACTCAGCGGCGAAGCGTTGACACTATGAACGTCGCCCGGCCGGGCCTGAACCCCTTCATCGCAGCATCGATGCTCATCCTCACCGATTTTTCGTGGCAGGACGCAAAAAGCCAGCCGCACTTTTCGGCACGGCGGGCGGTCAGTCGTTCACCAGGCACGAGGAGTGGGACGAATCCTACGCGCGCCAGCTGCGTCGCGTCTACCAAGCGGTTGGAGGATCGAGCGCTAGCTAGAAGAGCGTAGCACCCCTTCCACCTCAGCAGCGGCTAGAAATGCCTTACGGGCCTCCTGAGCTTCCATCTTGTCGGCAATCACGGCGATGCAAACGCGCAGCGCGAGGTTCCACTTGGGGCCACGTTCGGTGCAGTTCAGGAGTTCCTCAACTGCTGCCTCGGCGGAGTCGACGTTTCGCGTCTCACTGGGAGGTTCAGTCCTCACGCTGACCGAGGGGCTGAACAAATGCGGTTCCGTGCTGGGAACGAGGGCAGCCGCAGTCTCATCAGCCCATTGTTGCTCTCGCCGCTCAAGCTCCTCCTGAAGCTCCCGCGCCAGCGCGGCAAGCTTCGGTGGCAGAGGTTGGTCGTCCTCCAAGCTCAGTTGCTTGCGCAACTTCCGACGATAGTCTTCCGAACCGATTAACTCTCGGATTGCACGATACCTCGGCTTACCATAACGGTCCACCTAGTTTCAGACGCAACTCTTCGCCTGATAAAGGGTTCCATGAGGGGTCGGAATGTTTGGTAGAAATTTCTGAGCAACGGCCCGGTCAAACCCAACCGGATTGCGCAGGCGGCTCCGGCAATTCAGCTCCCCCGCCTCACAGTCGGAGCCGCCTTCCTCTCGAATTATCGGCAACGGTTGCATCAACTGTTACCGCACGTGCTTCCAGTGCGCTTTCCCAATCGTTAGACTTTGATGGAACAGGGCCTCGCCTTCACGGTTTGACGCTGAGACAGTCGATCTCAGCGAGGGAGCATGAACGGCCAAGAGAACATCCGGAGCGCCTGGGCCGCCCTCAAACTGGTTCGCATGGCTATTGAACAGACCTGCCCCGCCGGGCGTGCTGCCTAGCGAGGAACCTGGGATTGTTATTATATTAGCCTAGGCGCATATTGTCGCCGATAACGGTTTCGATTGAGCCTAACATACCTCCTTTGGTCGGGAGGGACCAACGTGGGGAAGTTCCTGGCAGGCCTGTTTCTCGCGATGCTGGTGGCGTCGGCAGGACGATGCTGGTCCGATGACAGGATTCCTTACAAGCCGATCGCCGAAGAAGCAGTGAGAACGGCAAGTGCCCGGCTGTATTCCGACATTCTGAAGTAACAATGCATGCACGGGCGGCGGTATCCACGGAGCCAAATTAAGAGCGGCTTCAAAAGGCACTTCGAGGAATTGAAACTGACGATTGTCGAGGAAGGGTACACCATCGTTCCTAATGTGAGGGAGAACAACTCACTCCGGACTGTTTCTGAGATGGCATTTGACGCCAAACGGCGACTGGATCTCCCGCCCCAATTCGGCTGTTTTGGAGCATATTGGCTCGATGACAAATCCGGATTGGTAACCCGCGATAAGGCAGCCGGCGCGGCGGTCACGACCAGCAGCCTTGCAATTTGAGCAGACAAAGAGCCCGACCAGGTCGTCATGCATCGAGCCGTGGTCGCGGCCGAGCCTGTCAATCAATGCCCGAAACGCGCCTCCCCACAACCGTTGGACCACAACAATCGGCACGGCCGCTATCGGCGTGAATTAAGCGGGCTAATGGTTTCCAGCAAAGGACGCGCGGCGTGGTATACCATCACTATCCGGGGAAACATTGGATACGCAGCCGCTCAGCGCCATCAAAATCAACACCAAAAATAGTCGCATCTTTCCCTCCGAATTGGGGGCACTTAGCACGGATGTCATGCTGGTGCCTGGCCGCCGACCGAAAGCGAGGCCCGTTCAGAACTTATGGAGACCGACATTCCCCGGATGAACCCGGTTTCTGGCGACACAGTAGCCGTCATGGCCGCCCCAGGCAATGTTGAGCGCGGTGCGGGAGGGTATTCGCCTTGCTGTGCTGCCAAATCCGCCTGAGCCAAGCCTTCCCAGGCCGTTGATGGCCGATTCTCGTCCTCAATTCTCGTCCTCAAGGCGCACCTCTCCCGTTGTCTGTCTGCGGCATCGACCTTGCTCCTCAAGCTGGAGCCGGTGGCGCCCGGAGTTGCACACCTTCGCCGTGCGTAATGGAAACTGAAATGCGCTATAGAAAATACCTGCCAGCGAGGGCGTACCATGCCAAGCCCAACATTGAGAGCACATAGAGAACCAGGAACGGACCCACGGACGGCTGTTGAGGACGGCGTCAGCTTCTTCCCATTCCTCGACCAAATTGCGATCCCGCCACGCCTCCGTGACCACCAAACCGTCCAGCCCTTTACCGTCAGTCTCTCTCGAAATTCTTTTTGCGATCTCGGCTCGGATCACTAGACCCTCGGGCAGGTTGCCCGGAAACCGCTCAGGAGGATAGTCGCCATCGTTCTTGTCCATCGCGCCAACAATGTTCTCTGCCTCACTTATGTTCAAAGCTTCTAATGTGAAATTTTGGCCAAGACCCGGCCACCTCAACGGCGTGGTAAGGAAAGGCGGCTGTCGGGGAACGGCACAATCAACCGTCAACCAGCGACCCAAAAGCCTGGATCTGCCAAAGCGGCCGTTTCGCTGAGAAGTTGCTTCATGCCGGCGAACACGCACCCGCGCCTCGTGTTCCGTGCGAGCAATAATGCCCGCGCCCCATGAGGAAAGGACGCGGGCTGATCGGTGCATCTCCGATCTGCAGCCCATCGTTGGGAGGGAACAAGATTGCTGCACTGCCCGAACTTTCATCTCAAGCATGTGTTCCAGAGAAAGCGAAAAATGCCTGGAAAGTGGAGCCATTGATCGCAACAAAACCCTCCCGCCGGCGTTCCGGTTCAATCCAAGTGCAAAAGGCTCACCATGGGCGAAGAAAAGTCCGACCGCGACCGAATGACGGATTTCCAGGCGCAGTTCCTCGCCAAGGAAGCCGGAATAACTGAAGCTCAAGCGCGCGAGCTGATCGAGTTGATCGGCACCGATCGTGCATCACTACTTCGGGAAGCTCGGCTACTGAAGGCCCGGCTGAAGCCGCCTGACGCTTAGGAACATTCCCATGCAATCCACATGGGACAATTTTGATTTAGAAGCCGCTCGATTGAATGAGAGTCGCGCGCAAGCAGATATCGATGATCTTTGCCAGACGATAAACGATACCCGCCGGCTAATACTGGCATCCCGTAAGCTGTTGGATTGTATTGCCGCAGACGATACGCTGAGCAGTAATCAAGCGCCTAAAATCCCGCACCCCAAATCGCACAGCATTCCACGCTCGACCTTTGCACATCGGCCTCAATTCGATTGAACCACGCGGCCTGCGGAGAGACGCGTTCCCTTGCCTGGTCGGAGCCGCTTGACCTTCGGCGAGACAGTCGGCGAGCGATTTGCGCCGCCCGCCTAGCGCATCAGGCCCGCTGCCCGCAGGGTATCCTCGATGATCTTCTTCACGCCGGGCTGGCCCGATTCCGGGTGACGCGGGAACTGATGGATGGCAGTCGACTGTGGGGGCTTCGTCCTCGCATTTTCTATACCTGGCGCCGGTGACTGGGGTAGTGGCGGTTGGTTGACGGGCACTTGCGGCCTCGATTTCCGGGAGGCGCTTTCCTCCGTTGCCGCGATCCCCCAGAACTGCGCGATCTCGCGTGTGGACGCGATGCCGACATCAATCATATAAGGCCCCGGAGCGCCGAGGCCGTTGCCGAGCGGCGTGCCGTGGCCCATCCCGGCGATCATGTTGATTTCGATCAAGGCTTCTCCCGCGCCGTTACGCCAGACCTGCTTTGCGTGCGGTCCGGCAGCTTCCCGACGCGTCGGCGCTTTCTCAAGCCGGTGGACTCCCCGCCATTGGCCTGCGATCGCTTCCGCGTTGGAAGGCGAAACCGTGTGGTCAGCGGCACCGTGCCAGATCGAAATCCTCGGCCACGGTCCCTGATGATCCGATGCGCTGCGGAGGGCCCGTTGCAGATCCTGTTCGGAAGGACCGCCGTGGCCGCGCATGCGATCGAAGGCCTGCGGGATTGTCGTTGCACTGCCGTAGGGCAGGCCGGCAATTAATGCACCGCCGGCAAACACTTCCGGATAGGTCGCCAGCATGGCCGCCGCCATTGCGCCTCCGGCCGAGAGGCCGGTGATGAAGATTCGCCTTCGGTCGAGACCGTGGGTGACGACCATCGTCTCGATCATCTGGCGAATCGAAAGCGCCTCGCCCGAACCACGCTTGGTGTCGCCAGGCTGGAACCAGTTGAAACAGAGGTTCGGATTGTTAACGCGTTGCTGTTCGGGAAAGAGGAGCGCGAAACCAGCCTCGTCGGCGAGTTGGGACCAGCCGGAATGATGGTTATAGCCGGCCGCATTCTGTGTGCAGCCATGCAGCACGACGACGAGCGTGGCGCCCTTGGATAGGTCATTGGGAATGTAGAACTTCGCTCCCAACCCGCCGGGATTGGTACCGAAGTCGGCCAGCGTCTCGAGAGGGTCCGACGCACCGAGGTCGGCGATATGCGTGGCATGTCGCGCTTGCAGCGCAGCGAGGCGGGCGATGGTGTCGGAGATTTTTCGCAATGGCGCCGTCCCTGTTCTGACGCCCGGAATGGACGGCAATCTGTGTAACGCAGGTGCAGCAATATCGTTGCTGCAATGCACAATAACAAGAGAGTGCGGCGGGAGATGGAGTCCGGCCGATCCTCTCGTCGGCCGGGAGTAGACGTCTTCAGCTTCGACTGGCTGTGAGATAGAGCGCGTCTTCTTCGTCGTCGCGCTGCTTGCCGCCTAACGCTGCTGCTGCGCTGGCGATGAACGCACCGATGATGAGAGAAAGCGCGCCAGCCAGCGCGAAGGTGGCGCCGGCTTTTCTAGCTGTGTCGGCTGCTTCCTGTGCTTGGACTTTGGCCGCCTCGACCTGAGCAAGCACCGTATCAACCCGGGCAGTAGCATCCGCTTGCGACAGGCCAGTGCGAGCGGCCACGAGTTGGCCCAGATAAGTCTTGTCGCCGGCCGAGACTTCGCCGGCCGCCGCACTCGTAATGAGGATGCGGGAGGCTTGTGCGGCTGCTGTCGCATCGCCCTCCGCGCCCGGCGCCGCCAGCATGGAAGGATCGGTCGGGCGGAACAGCGCATCGACGAAATACGAAGTCGCGTCGCTGCCTCCGTCGTTCCCGGCGTTTGCGGTCGCCCCTGCCGAGGTACCCATTGCTGCTCCCGAGGCCACTGTCGAGGCCGCCTTGACGCCGGTGCCGATTGCCGCGGACAGCGCCGAACCGAGCACGAATACCACCAGAAGTGTCGCCAGCGCCCACGCCATGAATCCGTGCGCGGTATCCCTGAAGAACGTCTCGTCCGTATGAATGCCGACCCATTCGGTGCGAAGGCGCCCGGTCAGGTAACCCCCGAGCCCGGATGACAACCATTGCACGATGGCCAGCCAGATTGCAGTGGACACAGCGAAGGTGGTGACGCTGGCGCTTTCGTTGGACCATGGAGACACCATCGTGAGCCCGAGGCCGGACCCGAGAAGCATCAGGATGAACGTCAGGGTCGAGGCAGCGAAGGCGCCGGCGATGATCGGTCCCCAGTTGACTGCGGATGACGAGGACTCGACCGGCGCGGCGACGTCGGTCGCCAGGATGGTTGATGCCATGGATTCCTCCTACCGCATGAACAGCACGAGAAGGATGATGATCGGAATAGGAACTCCGAGCAGCCAGAGTAGGATGCCACGACCCATGATTGTCTCCTATCGAAAGACGGATGTTGGAAGTAAAACAGCCACCCCAACACAGTTGGGGTGGCTGGTGTGTGATCAGGCGGCCTTGGCCATTTCGTTGGCCGAGGCGTCCGCCAATCCGGTGAGCGCCTCGTCTGTCATAGACTCTTCGCCGAGCGTCTGTTCGAGCAGCTTGGCGGCGTCGCTCATGCCCAAGACCTCGGCCCAGCGCTTCAGCGTGCCATAGCGGGTGATCTCGTAGTGCTCGACAGCCTGGGCAGCGGAGATCAGACCGGCGTCCAGTGCGGGAGTTCCCTTGAACTCCTCCATAATCTCCTCGCCCTCCTCGATGATGCCGTCGATCGCGGCACACGTCTTGCCCTGTGCTCGCTTGCCAAGGAGCTCGAAAACCTGCTGCAGGCGCTCGACATGACCGTCGGTTTCGTCCTTGTGCTTCTCGAAGGCTGCCTTCAGATCGGCCGATGAGGCGGCGCGCGCCATCTTGGGAAGCGCCTTCAGGATCTTCTTTTCCGCGTAATAGATATCTTTGAGCGTATCGAGGAAGAGATCGTCCAATGTCTTTTCTTTCGCCATGGCGGATTTCCTTTGGTTTTAGCGTTTTTTGTTGTCGTTCACGGGGTGTGAAACGCATGCTCAACAAGCGCACACCGCCGGAAAGGTTCCCTTGAGACGTCTCGCTGCACGTCACTCTGACTTCGTGGGGTCACTGCAGATCATCCTGCGACGGGCTGCATTGATGCTCAGAAACGTCTCCGGCGTGCCGCTGGAGCCCGCAACGGAGGGTGCGCTCAACTCCATAGCGGCGGAAATGAATATTGGCCGGTCGGACCTCATTCAGATCGTGCTGCGCGAATGGCTGGAAACTAACGCCTACCTGCCAGTGCGCGAGATCGATGAGGAAAGCGAGACGGACGGCAGCGCGTAGGCCTTCCGCAATCAGGGAATTACCCGAATGGCCGAGATCAGTACTATCCAACGGCGGTGGACC
The DNA here is from genome assembly GCA_004020645.1 of Mesorhizobium sp. Taxonomy (GTDB): domain Bacteria; phylum Pseudomonadota; class Alphaproteobacteria; order Rhizobiales; family Rhizobiaceae; genus Mesorhizobium. The sequence goes on from SAQL01000023.1 coordinate 17,511, forward strand.
CAATCCGCCTGGCCGGCGCCCAATAGGCAAATTTACCCACCCCCCAGCAGCGCCCGGCTACCTCCAGCTCGTTAAGAAAGGACAGTTGTCGCATTGGCCATGCCCCGGTCTTCCGAGGCAACCATGTGCAACGACAGGCGTTGAGTAGCTCAGCAGGTTGAGATGTCCCTATGAAGCTCTTCATGGCCTCCCCACAGTCCCCCGACATGCATTCGGTCCTCCACCAGAACATTCAAGCGCTAGTTGACCATCGACGAGAGCAAGAGCAGGACCAGTCGATTCAAGATCGGATTGCCGGCTTCATATCCCGTTTCGCGGGGAGCATGGCGTTTGTGTATTTGCACCTTGCAATCCTAATCGTCTGGATCGCGCTGAACCTCGGGGCGATCCGGGCTATTCCACCTTGGGACCCGAGTTTCGTAGTGTTGGCAATGGTAGCCTCGGTTGAGGCGATCTTCCTGTCCACCTTCGTGCTGATCAATCAGAACAAAATGGCTGAGCAAAGTGAGCGCCGCGCAGAGCTGGATCTGCAAATCAGCCTGCTCAACGAGCATGAAACCACGCGATTGATCGAAATGATGGCCGCTCTGACGGAGCGTTTGAATGTATCGACGCCGGCAGATGATGAACTGCCCCAGCTAGCTAAGAACGTCGATCCTCAAATGGTCATGAGCCAAATCCAACGAGCCTCTGACGATCAGACCAACCGCTAGACCTTATAGGATGTGAAGGTCGAGCCAAGCCACTCATTCAGCGCGGCTGAGATGGGTCGGCACGCGAAAGTCTAATTTAACGCCGGTATTTTTCTGTCTCGGCAATGAAGCGCGTGAACTCGCGCTCGAGCTCGAACACTGCCTCGTCTTTTGTGGCGGCGTTACCGCGTTGCCCGCCATGACGACGGAAGCGCGGATCGGAGGTCGAGATCGACCAGAGCCAAGTTCCTGAGAGCGAACCCCATTGGTTCTTCAAAATGCGGCCGACTGAAGATTGCAGGAAACTTGCGGCAAAATCGTACTGTCCAGTTTCGCCAGCGATTACGGTTCTGCCCCAGTCCAGCCAGACACGAGCGCCGCGGTCCCGGACGAACTTGAACGCCTCGACAGGATCTTCGAAGGCAGCAAGTATGGTGCTGCCTTCAACGATCTGGAAGCCGCGTTGATAGGCGAAACGGACCTTCAGTCGCTCGCTCATCCCCGGAAGCGCTCGGTGGTCCAGTGGATCTTGCCATCGATCTTCATCGGCTTGTGGATCATCAAGCGCTTCGGCAGGTGCTCGGGATGAACCTCGAGCAGAGTGATTTTCACCGTCGGCTTGCACCGGCTGCAGTCGAACTTGAGCTTCAGGGGATCGGCGCCGCCGCCGTAGACCATCATCAGATCGGCGGAACGGCAGTAGCGAACATTGCCGCAGCTGCATTCCGCCTTGACGAGCATATTGTGCCGGGTTGCCTTGCCCAGCGTGTCGATAGGATCGTGCGCCATGAGAACGAATAGGAACATTTTCCTTGATCGTCAAGATCGGCTGTGGAGTGTTTCCAACAATTCGACTAGGTGGAGGCGTGCGCGTTGAGCGATGAAATTCGGCTCGTTCTTGCTGCTCGAGCCACATAAATCTGGTTGGGACTGCAGCCGGTGAAGTGGCCGCCGCTGAAGTCACCGTATCGGGCGGCAAGTTCCAGGCCTACCAAGGCAAGGCGCAACGGCATCTCTTGCGGAAAAAAGGCGCGCAGGCGCATCAACGCGACGGGCGGTATCTTTCTCCCCAACTCTTCGAAACGCCACTTTAAAATCTGGACCTGCTGGACCGGATCATAGGCGATCAGTTCCTTACTTCCTGACACAAATGAGCGATCGGGCTTGGTGTTGCTCCGTTCAGCTGTATTGCCGCATTGCGCAAGGTCGCGCATATTTGGGTTCACGACATCGAAGGCCAACAATCCCCCCGGGACGAGATGCCTGGCGATCCTGCTTAGGCATTCAACGATGTCTTCGTTGGCTGTGAGGTGCGCGAGGGAATTGCAGGAGACGATCACCATCGAGAAGCTCCTGCCAAGGTCGAACCTGCGCATATCGCCCACCACAAATTCGACTTTGGCGCGGCTTTTATCAGCCTTGGCGCGAGCCGCGCGTATCATGGGATACGAAGCATCAAGCCCTACGACCTCGTGGCCATCCAGCGCCAATGGTATCGTTAGTCGGCCGGTACCGCAGGCAAGCTCCAGGATCGGGCCGCCAACATGCAAGCCTGCGGTAGAATGGCTCGCAGGGGCCAGGCGTAACCACCGCATCGTATAATGATGGCAGGTCGTAGAGCGTCGGCATTGTTCTTGGGTCATTCAAACTTCGTTGACGATTTTTGGGTCGGAAGGGGAAGAAAAACAGATCCAGAGCTCACTCAAGCGCTTTCGGGAGCTGCACCTGGAATTCCGCAAATGCACGTGACCGCCCGCCAATGTGGGAAGGCGACTTCATCGGGCAAGTCGCAGGAACTGTCATCACGACGCAGCTTTTCTCCCCTTGTAAGTCACTGGATTGGTCGATTCTGACGCACCGTGAATATCCTAACGGTTCTTCGGACGGTTGGGTCGAAAGGCCTAGGAGAATCGCACGAAATCATCTCACATTCCCTTATGTGGGGTTGAGGCAGTCCGCTAACCGTGGAAAAGAGCATGGATGCTAAATAAGCCCCGTCTTCGTCCCCCCTCAATTGCCCGGTCCTTCTTTAGCAATGAAGCCGCGGGCGGCCTGACGCTTATGTTCGTCGCCGCTTTGGCCTTGCTGATCGCGAACTCCTCACTCGCTCCCGTCTATTTCGATGTGCTGCACCGATATGTTTTTGGCCTGTCGGTTCTGCACTGGATCAACGACGCACTGATGGCCGTCTTCTTCCTTCTCGTCGGCCTCGAAATCAAACGCGAACTTCTGGACGGGCAACTGGCGACATGGTCGCGGCGCGCGCTGCCGGGAATCGCAGCACTTGGTGGCATGATCGTGCCCGCGGCGATTTTCGTCGCGCTCAACTGGAATGAGCCGCTGAACCTCAGGGGCTGGGCCATTCCCTCTGCAACGGACATCGCCTTCGCCTTAGGTGTTCTCGCGCTCCTCGGTCCGCGTGTTCCAATTTCGCTGAAGATATTCCTGACAGCACTCGCGATTCTGGATGACTTGGGAGCAGTCGCGATAATTGCACTGTTCTATGCGTCTGACCTTTCTGCTTGGATGCTGATGCTGGCCGCCGTCACCTGTGTTGTTCTCCTCGCCCTCAACAGATTCGGCGTGAAGCACCTCGCGCCGTACCTGATCCTTGGCACTACCCTCTGGTTCTTCATGCTGCAGTCGGGCGTCCATGCTACGATTGCGGGGGTCGCGCTGGCGTTAACCATCCCGTTGAAAGTCTCGTCCGGAGACAGCCCGGAATCGCCACTTCACCGACTTGAACATGCCCTCAGCCCCTGGGTGGCATTTCTCATTGTTCCGATCTTTGGGTTTGCCAATGCAGGGGTTTCCTTCGCCATGGTCACTCCCGCCGCGTTGCTCGCTCCGGTGCCACTTGGCATCGCGCTCGGCCTCTTCTTTGGCAAACAGGTCGGCGTCTTCGGCTTCGCCTGGTTGGCCATTCGGCTGAATCTGGCGGACATGCCACGCCGTGCTTCTTGGGCGCAGCTCTATGGAGTGGCGGTGCTGTGCGGAATAGGGTTCACGATGAGCCTCTTTGTGGGGATTCTCGCCTATCCCGGATCCTCACTCCTCCAGGACCAGACGAAAATTGGCGTATTGTTGGGATCAACGCTTGCGGGCGTCGTCGGATGGGTGGTTCTGCGCTTGACAAGCTCGAAGTTTCCAGAGGAAATTTAACACCTACCCACCTCAGGAGCATTCGACGTCGCGTGACCCAGGTCGACGACATTGAAGAATCGCCCGCGCGCAGCATTGCTGATCAACGATCGGGCAATGGCGATGGCTAGATGCGACTTGCCCGTGCCGGTGCCACCGACCAGGACAACATTGCGCTGATCGGCAACCAAGGCGCAGCCGCGCTTGGGATATGCCGGCAGTCCGGCGATCAGTTCGCCGGCTTTGTCGCCGCATAGATCACGACATCGCGGTCGACGAATTCCAGTGCCAGAATGTCGCGAACCGGGATTCGCCGGGAGTCGATAGCACGGTAGAGCATCGCGTTGGCCTCAAGCTCCTGTCGAAGCTGGACGATCTCTTCCTTGTGTTCCTCGAGCTTGGCGGAGATCGCCGCAGGCGGTCCACCTTCGCTCGCCGCGGCATTGGTGAGGAACACGATGTCGATCTTGTCGAGCGCCGTCGCCTTGCGCACGGTGCTGATGTTGTCGGCAGTCATTTCGATCGCCTTGATGACGCGATCCATGTCGGCGGCTTTCACCTGTTCTTCCTGCACCTCGGAGCCGATAATCCTGTCGATCGTTTCGGGATTCTGCAGCCCTTGCGCATGCAGGCCAGGGTCCGCCGACATCGCAATCAAGACCAGCATTGCGACGGCCATGGTCAGCCCGCGCGGGTCTGGCGAGTCTATGAGATCGGATTCACACAACTTGCCTCTCCACTTCCCTTTCCTGCCTCAGCCTCAAGCGGACACAAAATAGAGTTCGTGCTAGCGCCTGGTGATTGCCTTGCGAAGCGCGGCAAAATCTGAAAGGCCAGCCTCATTCAAGACGACGACCTCGCCGTCGATTATGGCGTTCTGTACGTTGAGACCTTTGGCTGCCTCGGCAAGATCGCGGTACTTGGCAGTCCAATCAAGACCTCTTCGCGTGAAAATGCGAACGCCAGCGGCCTCGATGATGATTTGCGAGCGATAGCCGTCGAATTTCGCTTCATGCATCCAGTCATCGCCTTGGGGCGGCTTTGCTACCAAGGTAGGCATCATCGGCGGAATGAACTCGAGGCGGCCGGCGCCGGTACTTACAATTATACGCACCTATAAGATTCTAGGCGCCCGACATACATTAGCCAGAACGAACAGAACGTGATTCCGCGTCGGGGTTAATCAATGACCTGACTATATCGACGATGGTCTCGGGGTCGGCCGGTTTCGAAATGAACTTTCCACGCTCGAAAGCCTTATCAAGATCTTCTTCGAGAGAGCCGGTGTGCACTACGAAGGGGACGCCTAGGGCGATCAGGATTTCCACAAGGGGGATGCATTCCCCGTCCTTTAATCTCACATCAAGGACAGCCACATCCGGGCGATTGTCGTCCAACCACCTTTGAGCCTCCTCACTGGAGAATGCTAAAGCGACTGTAAAGCCTGCCTCGGACAAGGTCATTTCAACATCGAACCCGATCATCGGCTCATCGTCAGCAACGAGGACCAGTGGCTTTTTCATGATTAGCAGCAATGCATGTTGAACGAGCAATTGCGAGTCGATTCCGTAGTCGGAACAACTCTCCTCTCGATGAGTTGACCTACCGCAAGGAAATTCAACATGGGCGATAGCAAGACCGACCGCGAGCGAATGAAGGAGGCAGGGGCGAAGATCCTCGCGAAGGAAACCGGCATTACGGAGGCGCAGGCGAGCGATCTCATTGAGATGATTGGGACCGATCGCGCATCATTGCTGCGCGAGGCGCGAATACTGAAAAATCGCCAGAAGCCGGCTGGAAAGCCATGAAAATATTAGGAGCCCGCGTCCGGGGGCGGGACGCGGGCTGGAGAAGCTGCAGGCGCCTAACTTTCTTCTCCGGGTTGTGTTCCACCCAGAAAAAAGCCCGCCGGGCCGGACGGCAGCGGGCAAATTGGGGTCAAAGTCGTGGACCCGCCTGCTTTCAATATAAAAGCCTTCTATGACTTGCACATCGGCCGATCGAATGAAATGCGCAGCGCCCGCTAGGTTTTCTGCCTTTCCGGCTTGTGCGTTTTGATGCCCATGCCGCATGAAGGGCCCTTCAGTCGCTGCTCCCGGAGCCAAGCTGTCTTTGCATCTCGTGCCGAGCGCTCGACCTCGTGGCGGCTCACAAGCCGCCCCCGGCTTCGACCGCAGCCGCCAATTCGCTTTCGTCAACATGTAACGGGCATTGTTCGCTCGCCCTTCCGGCCAGCCCTGAAACCCCGTGTTAACGTCGTTCGCGGGTGAGAGGATGCGGCCGCAGCTTGAGTAGGATACAGCTGGCTGCCAAGCACGGAGGCTAATATGAAATTGCTTGGGATTGCGCTCTTGTGTATGGGCATGATCAGCGTAGCAATGCCGGCCGTTCGCGCTGAGGATCAGCTGCGTTCCGCCTAACCACGTAGAAGCGCCATCGCCGGCAGTTCATTGCGAGGGCCAAAACTGCCTTCCACCAGCCGATAACCCTGTCGAGGAATGCAAAGGGCAAGATTGCACGCCGGCTCCGCCGGTCGACCCAGGTCCGCAGATTGAACAGGTCGACTGAGCATCAGCCGAATACCCAACTACGAAGATCGCAGATTCCGTGGAGAAGGTTGGATTTCAGGTCCTCTCCCTCCGCCAACAGTCCCTGCCCCAACATTCTCTGACTCGGCTCGATGGCGCACGAACCGCGGGGCTTTTCAATTTAAGCTGCCAACCGCGCTGCCGGCCCCCCGGGCTGAATGGGCGTGCTCTGGCTCAACATTCTCCGAAGCTCTCAACTTCGCACTTTTGGTTCTCAGCTTTCAATCTGAACAATTTCAATTATTTGCAAGGCGCCAGCAGCCAGCAGATTGGGTGAACTCTCACTAGGCGAATGCAGCTGAATTCCAACATATGATAAAAACTTGTTCGCGACCGCAGCTGAATGATCGTTTCGCGCAAAGAGCGGTCATCGCCGAACTACGACCCAGACGTCGCTTTTGGGCCGTGAGCAGACCGGCAGCTTCGGGCTGCGAGTCTTGAAGAGCGGACATTCAGCCGATCGATATCATCGCTACCGGACCTTTGCCTCCAACTGGGCCGACGGCCTGCCCTGAGCTGCCGTCAACCGTGGCATGGAAGGTGATTGCGTTTTCCGCCCAGAGGTCCGGGATTCCTGTTCCGGCTTAGACTGCTCGGTGGATAACTGGTAAGTTCGAGCGCCACCGGCGAGGGATTTCACTCCGCCGCGGCGCCGAGGTTGGAGCCATGCCGGTTGTCTCCCAGGTTCTTCGTCCTCTTGGTGGGTTGACACTCGCCCTCTGGCTGGCGACAAACCCTGCCGCCAGCCAGGAAGGGGTCGTGCACTGGCGCATGAACAGTCTGCTCCACCCCAAGCTTTTCGGCGAAGCTGGCGAGCGTTTCGCCGAAACGGTGCGGCGGCTGTCGGACGGCGGCTTCATCATCGAGGTGCATGACCGGCTGGTGCTTGACCAGGACACCTTCGGCGCCCTGAACTCAGGCCTTGTCGACGCGGTTTGGGGCTCGGCAGGCCATCACCACCGCGAGGACCCTGCGCTGACCATCTTTACCGGCTTTCCCTTTGGTCCTGACCCGGCCGGCTTTACCGCCTGGATGAGAGGGGGCGGTGGGGCCGAGGCACTGGAGGCGATATACGCGCGCCACGAAATGAAGGGCCTCTATTGCGGTATTCTTCCCGCAGAAGGCGGAGGCTGGTTCCTTGCGCCAGTCGAGCGTTCCGCCGATCTGGAGGGGCTGGCTATGCGCAGCTTCGGTTACGGCGCTCGGGTGCTGCAGAAGCTTGGGGTTGTCCCCTACGAACTTCCAGCCGAGGAGATCCGGCCGGCGCTGGAAGCTGGGCTGATCGATGCGGCCGAATTTTCGCTGCCGTCGATCGATGCCGAGCTCGGCATCGCCGACGTAGCTAAATACCTCTACTTCCCGGGCTGGCAGCAGCCGGTAACCTCCCTAGAAATTCTGATGCCGGAGAAGACCTGGGCCGCTCTCTCAGATCACCACAAGGCAGTTCTGGAGACTGCCTGCGGCGATACCCTGTCCTGGACCGCGGCCGAGGCAGCGGTTGAACAGGTCGCGGCCATCGCGGCTTTTCGCACCATGGGAGTCGAGCTGCATGCCTGGCCTGACGAAGTGCTTTCTGATCTGAGAAAGGCGTGGAACGAGGTCATCGCGGAGGAGACCGCCCGGGACCCGCTGCTCGCCGAAGCCTGGAAGAGTTATCTGCAATTTCGTGACGGGTATGGCGATTGGCAGGCGCGCGCCTACGCCAAGTAGCCGGGATCAGCCCGGCATACCAGCCAACCTGAGCCCCTCCAGCAGAATGGCGAGGCCGCTTTCGTCGGCTAGGCCATCGAAAGATTGCGCCACCCCCGCAACGGTCTGCTCGGGCCGGTGCCCAAGCGCGGCCGTGACGACCCTGGCCGCTTCTTCCAGCCGGCCGGCATGAGCAAGGCTCGCGGCGAAGAGCCATCCTGGCCACCACCGCGCGTGTGCGAAAGTTCCGGCGCCATAGAGCGGGCCAAGTTCCTCTGCAGCTCGCGCCGGCTCTCCCGCGAGCAGGTAGCTCAGGCCAGCGACTTGACGGTGCCATTCGGGTGGTTTCGGACTTAGGCGCAGGGCCTGCTGGATTGTCAGGACCGCCTCGTCCGAACGCCCTGTCAGGGCCAGCGCTTGGGCAAGAACAGCGAGGTTGTCGGCATCCTCAGGATCGATCGTCACCGCTGCTCGGGCATTCGCAAGTGCGTCGACTGGCGAGCGCATCTCCGGAAAGGGGGAGAGGAGCCGCATTTCGGCGAGAAGCCGGTGCGGCCGCGCACCGCCGCCAAGCGCGACTGCGCGCTCCACCATCTCGAGCGCCCGCCCCATTTCGCGGCGACCGCCTCCCCACGCAAGGTGCTGAACTTCCAGCCAGTAGGTCAATCCGAGGCTTGACCAAGCCCCTGCATGCCCGGCATCCTCGGCCACCACGGCCTCGAGAAGTTCCCGTGCCTGTTCGTTATCTCCGCGCCGCCGCCAGTCCCGCGCCTCCAGCAGCGCGTCCGCTTTCACGACGGCTTGATCTGCCAAATCGGGGGCGACTAGGCCGTCCCGCGGTTGTGTCCACCAGAGAATGGTCATCGCAACTATGAGAGCTGCACTGAGCCCGCTCGCCCACACCATCCAGTGCTTCCGGCCCGCCGGGGCCGACCCCTCTGCATCTGAATCCTGGCCCACGAGCAGATATCCTCGCCTGGGCACCGTTCGCAGCAGGTTCGTCCCTTCCGGACCAAGTGCTCTGCGAATATCGCTGACGCACTGTGCAAGGGAGTCATCGGAGACGAACACGTCCGGCCAAGTCGCCTGAACAAGATCGTCCTTGCTGACCAGCTGTCCGCGCCGCTCCGCGAGCACCTCAAGGACCCGGTATGACTTCGGCCGCAGCAATCGGTCCATGCCGGCACCATCCTGAAGGCAGCCGCGCCTACGGTTCAGGACGAAATCGCCGAAGTGAATGCTGCGTGGGTAATCCATACCGGATCCCGGGGGTGCTACGGCCAGATTATAGCAGGATTTCGGGAATCTTTCAGGGAGCTTTCATGACCTTCTGCGCCGGCCGGCCCAGCCTCGGCTTGCTCACCACCCGAGGAGGCTCCCATGCGCAGATCAGTTTTAGTGCTCGCTGTCCTATGGCTTGCCGCGATGAATGCGGCCACCGCGGCCGAGCGGGTGGACACGCCGCCTGTCCTCCAGACAATAGGTATGTGGCTGGCAGCGAACTACGACCTGCCGTTGGCGGAACCTCCCGCCCTTGTCACGGCGCCCGCGATCGAACTCGTCACGATGCGTTATGGCGCCGGGGCAACGATCTCGTCGCCGGAGGTCGTTGCCGTCTATGATGAAGACGTCAATACCATCTTTCTTGCCGCAGGCTGGACGGGCCGCACCCCGGCCGAATTGTCGGTTCTGGTGCACGAGATGGTTCACCACCTCCAGGCCGCCGCCGAGATGCGCTTCGCCTGTCCGGGGGAGCGCGAGGCGCTCGCCTATCGTGCCCAGGAGGCTTGGCTTCGGCTGTTTGGTACGGACCTGAAAAGCACTTTTAACATCGACCCTGCGACACTGCTTGTCGCCACGGTATGCACTCATTAGGCCGACGAAAACGAAGAGCGAAAGCTCCTTCCTTGGACGCAAGTGGCCGGGCCGCCTGCGGCAAAAAAAGAGGAAGCGGATGTTAGCCTGCAAGGCCCCGCGCCACATGAGGCGCATACCGGTCCAGCAGCTTGGGGGCCGACAGCGGACTGGCAGCTTTGGCCCTCGGATCTTCAATAGCTGACCTTCAAGTCGGTGCGAGTAACGTCGTGACGTGACCTATTACTGCCGTTGAAAGGGTTGTGACGTATGGCAACTCGCGTAGCGTAATGCAGACATTACGCATCGTGGAACACGTTGGCAGCGATTTCGATCAAAATAGCACCAGAAAAACGGGTTTGGCGCGAGCTATCCCTGGATACGGCGATATACCCGGTCGAGCGCATCCGTTAGTGCCTTGGTTCCGCCTTTACGGTCGAAGTCCTCAAAGACCTGCTCGTTCAGCCCACCTTTGATGACAATGGCCTGGCCCTGGCGGAAGCGAAGAGCCTTGATGACATCTTCAGGAATTTGTGGCCGAACGGCGAGGAAGAGTACGTCCGAGGCGTCGACGACGGCCTGGTTGTCATTTGCGATCTGAACTAACGGGAAACGGGCAGCGAGACGGGCGGCGGTTTCGGCGCTTCTTGGCGAAACGATAACCTGGGATAGTTCCAACTTCGAGCCGAGGAATCCCGTCACCATCGCTTCGGTGATCGCACCGGTTCCCACGAAACCAAATTTCATATGCGATTCCGGATCACTGCGCCGCCTGAAGCGACCCTAGCGTGACGTCCGTCGTATAGTTTTCCCGCATGAAGTTGATGAAGTTGTCCTGGAACTGACGCGTGTGGGCGTGGGCCAGTTCATCCGCCAGCTCTACGTCCTTCGCCCTGATGGCATCGAGCATCAGCTGATGCTCGTCGGTTAGCAGGTAGCCTTCATGCGTCCGCTCCAGATACTCGAAATGCAGGTGCAGCATGCGCTGCCCCTGGTTCAGCAGCCGCTCGTAAAATGACGCCAGGAATGGGTTCTTGCCTGCATACGCGACTGCCATATGAAATTGCTTGTTGGCCTCCGACATCCGGAGATGGTTGCCGGTCCGAACGGCGGCTTCGAACTCCTTCTGACGCCGCGCGATGATCTTGAGATCGGCATCGGTACGCAATGCGGCTGCCAGGCGCGTGTTCACGCGTTGCGCGAGGTCCAAGGCTTCCACATATTTCGGGAAGGTGGCGACCTCAATTGGCGCAACGATCGTGCTTCGGTTTGAGAGCGTGACGACGAGGTCTTCGCCAGACAGGCGGATCAACGCCTCCCTGACAGGAGAGCGGGACATGTCGAACCGCTCTGCAAGTGTCGTCTCATCAAGAAGCTGTCCCGGCTGCAGAGTCAGGGAAAGGATTTCGTTCCGGAGCGTCTCGTAGACGCTCTTCCAGCCAGTTCCCCTGGCTCGCTTCACTTCCAAATCAGACACCTTAGGTCCCTTTCGCCGCCTGAGGGAACACATGGGGCCACAAGCCACCTACCTGCAATGTAATTTTTCCGCTTGACTTTGTCGACACGTAGACGACATAAATTATTCTGTCGACACGTAGACGACAAGACAATGAACAAGAGCGGCTCCAAGCCGACGAGCGGAACCACGCGCCTTGCGCTTAAAAAAAGGGAATGACGATGCTTTCGAAAATGCTTTCGCCCGTCATGCGGGCGCTGCCTGCGCTTGCCTGAGGTATCGCAACGACTTCAGCTTTCGCCCAGGCCGGCGGCAGTTACTGGCAAGGCGTCCAGAATGCTGGTGTAGTGCGCTGTGGCGCGGCCGTCGCGCCGCCATACGTGATGCGCGATCCAGCCACCGGAGAATATTCGGGGTTCTTCGCCGACCTCTGCCGCGGATTTGCCGATGCCCTGAAGGTGAAGCCGGAATTCGTCGACACGACCTGGGACAACATCGTTGCTGGCCTTCAGGCCGGGAAATGGGACCTTTCGCTGGCGCTTAACCGGACGCCTGCTCGCGCCATGGCCGTGCAGTTCTCCATCCCGGCCATGGAGTACCAGATCTCGCTCGCCTACAACAAAGAAAACCCGAAGATACCGGCGGGCGCTGCTTCCGTCGCCGACATCGACAAGGAAGGAGTGACGCTTGCCGTGATGTCCGGGACTGCACAGGACAAGGCAATCTCGGCCGCGGTGAAGAATGCAACGATCCTGCGCCTGCCAGGCAACGACGAGACCCGTCTGGCCATCGTTTCCAGGCGTGCCGATATCCTGGTGGATGCATCGGACACCAATCAGCTGTTCACCCAATCCAATCCTGACTGGGCGGTTGCGATGAACCCGACGCCGGCGCTGGCAAAGCAAGGCGTAGCCTTCGGCTTGCCTCATCAGCTGACTGCAGCGGACGTTGAGGTCGTCAACATCTTCCTCGAGGAGAAGGTCGCCACAGGCGAAGTCGACGCGCTGATCCGCAAGGCCGTCGATGAAGTGCTCAAGGGAGCGCAGTAAACCAGGTTGGGCCGGGCGTTGATCCGGCCCGGCCCTTTCCGCTTCTGACTTCGCTCTCAGGACTGGTTCAATGACAGCTCCCATCACTCCGCCGCTTGTGAGAATGCAGAGCCTCCACAAAAGCTACGGGCCTGCGATCCAGGTCCTCAAAGGACTCGACATCGAGATGCAGCCCGGCGAGCGGTTGGTCGTAATCGGGCCGAGCGGCGGCGGCAAGAGCACGCTGCTCCGCGTCATGATGGGCCTGGAGAAAATCGACCGCGGATCGATCATGTTCGGCGGCAAACCTTACATTTCGTCGGATGGCCTGGACAAGAAGACCAAGATCGACACCGAAGTGCGTCGGTCCATCGGCATGGTGTTCCAGCACTACACGCTATTTCCGCATCTGAACGTCGTGGAGAACCTGATCCTGGCGCCCTGCAAGGTTCGCAAAGAGCGGAAGTCGGACGCTACGGAGCGGGCCGTGGGCTTACTCACCCGGTTTGGACTGGCCGGCAAGGCAAAGGCTTATCCGTCGCAGCTTTCCGGCGGCCAGAAGCAGCGCGTGGCGATCGCCCGCGCGCTGATGCTCGATCCGAAGTTGATGCTCTTCGATGAAGTGACTTCGGCTCTCGATCCGGAACTCGTTGCCGAGGTGGAGCAAGTCATCCTTCAGCTTGCAGCGCAGAAAATGCCGATGATGATCGTCACGCACGATATGTGGTTCGCGAAGAACATCGCCTCGCGTGTGATTTTCTGTGCCGGTGGCGTCGTTGTCGAAGACGGCCCGCCCGAGCAGGTTCTCGGCTCTCCAAAGGAAGAGAGAACCAGGGATTTCATCGACCGCGTCTTCCACATCCGGCAGTAGGGGACGGAGATGAATTATTCGTTCGATTTCCAGTCCATTTCCTTCGCTCCTCTGTGGGAGGGGCTGATGGTCACCCTCGAACTCACCGCTGCGGCAAACATCATAGGCATCGTCGGCGGCTTCCTGCTGGCTTTGCTGATCATGAGTCCCATTGCCGTGATCCGGCTACCGGCGATGCTGTTCGTTGAGTTCTTCCGATGCACCCCTGCCATCGTGCAGATCGTCTGGTTCTTCTACTGCGTGCCGATGCTGTTCAACGTCTTCCTCGGGTCGATGACGATGGGCATCCTGGCGCTTGGATTCAACCTCATGGCCTTTAACGCCGAGGCCTACCGCGCCTCTATTCAGGCCGTGCCTCGGGAGCAGATCGACGCCGGAATCGCTCTTGGTCTCAATCCGTTACAGCGAATTCTCTACATCGTGCTGCCGACGGCCTTTCGCGCGTCGATACCGGTGCTGCTGACGAATGGGATCGGCATTTTTCAGCAGAGCGCTTTGGTCGCTATCGTAGCCGTCCAGGACCTGATGTATCAGGGCAAGACGCTTGCCACCGAGACATACCGGCCTATCGAAACCTTCACGGTGGTCGCACTCATCTATTTCGCCGTCTCTTTCCCGGTGACGCAGGTCGTTGGCTATTTCGAGCGCCGACGCCACCTTCTGATGAGCTGAGGAAGGTATCATGGCCTTGGATTTTTCGATCATTCTTCGGTTTCAGGATGCGCTGCTTCTTGGTCTTTGGATGACGCTCAAGCTTACGCTGATTTGCGTGATCCTGGGCTGCACATTCGGCTTTCTAGTGGGCCTTGCCCGCACATCGCGAAGCTTGGCGCTGCGGGCTATCTCCAGCGTCTACGTCGAGTTCTTCCGGGGCACACCCGTCCTGATCCAGCTCTTCTGGATATTTTTCTGCCTGCCGATGATCCTTGGGATAGAGCTGTCCAACCTGGCGTCTGGCGTGATCGCCCTGACGCTTTACATGGGTGCGATCACCAGCGAGACTTTCAGGGCCTCGTTGAAGTCCGTGGGCCCCGAGCAGCTGGACGCCTGTATCGCGCTCGGCCTGCCGCGCCGCAATCAGGTCACCAACGTGATACTTCCTCAGGCTGTTCTGCGCGCCATCCCGACGCTTCTGTCGAACTGCGTCAGCCTCTTTAAGGAAAGCGCTCTGGTGTCCGCTGTCGGCATGGCCGACCTGATGTTTGTCGGCCAGAACATCTCCAACAACACCGCACGGCCCGTCGAAGTCCTCACCATCGTCGCGCTGATCTACTTCGTCATCGCATTCCCGCTTACGCGCGCGGTCTCGCTGATCGAACGCCGCATCCTCGCGAAACTCGCGATCTGACGCCAACCGAATTCTGCAAATGGAGACTTCCCATGAAACTTAAAGGCGTGATGCCTGCTCTTGTCACCCCGTTCGATGCGGACGCCAAGGTCGATTTCCCGGCGCTCGAGAAGCACATGCTGAGCCTGCGAGCGGCAGGCGTGACCGGCTGGGTGCCTTGCGGTTCGACCGGAGAATATTTCTCGATGTCCAACAAGGAGCGGGAAGACGTGCTGAGGTTCGTCAAGGATTTCGCCAGTGAGGATGAAGTGCTCATTGCGGGCACCAACGCGCCGGCGACCCGCGAAGTGATCGAAAACACGGCGCGCGCCAAGGGAATCGGGTACGACATCGTGCTGCTGGCGACGCCGTTCTATACCCGCCCGACGCAGGATGAATTGCTGAAGCACTATCGCGCTGTGCTCGATGCCGTGGACGTCAGCCTCGTTCTCTACAACTATCCTCCCAAGGACGGAGTCGAGATTTCCTTCGAGCTGATGGACGCACTGGCCGACCATCCGCGCGTGATCGGCATCAAGGAAAGCTCGGGCGTTCTGCAGCGCGCCGTCGACATTTACTCCCGCTACAAGGGACGCATCGACCTTATTTCCGGATCGGACGATATTGCGCTCGACTTAATGTTCTGGGGCGCCGACTGCTGGATATGCGGCCCGGCGAATTGCATGGCCAAGGCCTGTTGCGAACTGGACCGCACGTTCCGGTCCGGCGAACTCGACAGAGCGCGTGAGCAGATGGCTGTTCTCTACCGGGCGATGAACATCCTGGAGAGCGGCAAGTTCGTGCAGAAGATCAAATATGGCTGCGAACTCCAGGGCACGCCGGTCGGCGAGTGCCGCGCGCCACTTGGGCCTCTAACAACCGAGGAAAAGGCCGAGTTCAAGGCGGCTATGGCGCCGGTCCTGAGCCGGTAACCGGAAGCGTTCCCGGAATATCCCGCTGTACACCCGCTGCGAGGACATATCGTGTCTCATATCGCCGTGATCGGGGCCGGTATTGTCGGCGTTGCCATAGCTTTCGAACTGCAGCGGCGCGGATTCGCCGTCGTCCTGATCGACAGGGACGAGCCGGGCAAGGGCGCGTCCTATGGCAACATGGCCAGCATTGCGATCACTGAGTTCATGCCCGCCTCCCGGCCGTCGGTCTGGGCGCAAATGCCGAAATGGCTGCTCGATCCCGAGGGTCCGGTGAGGATCCGGCCCTCCTACCTGCCAAAGCTCACCCCCTGGTTCCTTCGTTTCCTCGAAGCGAGCCGACCGTCTCGCGTAAAAGCGCTCGAGGCCGCAGGTGCGGTTCTCTGCCGGCGAGTATACGAAGATCTCGACGCCCTGCTGAAGGCCGCTGGGCTCTCCGGCCTGCTCAGCACGGAGGGATGCCTCAGCCTCTATGCCAACGAATCCGAGTTCAAGGCGGACCGAGAGCATATAGAGGTTCTCGAGCGGTTCGGGTTCCGGCACGACATCCTTGTCGGCGAGGCCATCCGCGATCTGGAGCCGGCGCTCACGACGAAGATTGGTCGTGCCGTTCTTTTTCCGGACAACCGTTCGGTCGCCGACCCCTACCGCTTAGTCGTAGCGCTGGCCGAGAAATTCCAGGCGCTTGGAGGAAAGGTCGAAACGGGTGAGGTCGTCGGCTTCGAGGAAGGCAATGGCAGCGACACCGCAGTCCGGCTGAAGGACGGCCGGCGCATGGCCGCAGCCACGACCGTGCTTTGCGCCGGGGCCTATACAGGAAGGCTCTCACGCCTCCTCGGCGAACCGATTCCGCTGGAAACCGAGCGCGGCTACCACACCCAGATCATGTCTCCGGGTGTGTCGATGCGCCACTCCATCATTTGGCCGGCGCGGGCTTTCATGGTCACACCGACCGCGGGAGGCATTCGGGTCGGCGGAACCGTGGAGATGGCAGGTCTCGATGCGCCCCCGGATTTTCGGCGGGCAAAGGTGCTGGTGAAGCGCGCGAAGGAAGCGCTCCCCGACCTTCGCGCGGATGATGCCTCCGAATGGATGGGACACCGCCCGGCAATGCCGGATACCGTTCCCATTATCGGACCGTCGGCGAAGCGCCGGGGTGTCCTTTACGCCACCGGTCACGGCCATCTCGGACTGACCTATGCGGCGACCACCGCGCGCCTGATCGGGGATCTCGTCGCAGGCGTAGAGCCACCCATCGATCTCAAGCCGTACCGCGTGAACCGCTTCTGACAAACGATGCGGTGAAACGAAGAACAGGAGCCGAAATGCGCAGCGAACTCTATATCGACGGCAGGTGGGTTCGGCCGATCAAAGGGGGAACCTTCGACGTCGTCAACCCAGCCACTGAGGACGTCATCCACCAGCTGCCCGCGGCCACCGCCGAAGACGTCGACGCAGCCGTTGCGGCGGCACGCCGGGCTTTTGACAAGGACGGCTGGCCGAAGCTCTCCGGGGCGCAGCGTGCCGCCTTTCTTCGGGCGATCGCTGACGGAATCCGGGGTCGGCGACAGGAAATCACCCGTCTGGAGGTCATCGACAACGGTAAGCCTTTACCGGAGGCCGAATGGGATATCGCCGATGCGGCCGGCTGCTTCGACTACTATGCGGGGCTCGCCGAGCAGCGAGACAACGATCCGGGAGAGGCGATCGAGCTGCCGGATGCGCGCTTCACATCCAGGGCCGTCAAGGAACCGATTGGCGTCGCCGGCGCGATCATCCCCTGGAACTATCCACTGCTGATGGCGGCATGGAAGGTCGCGCCGGCGCTGGCCGCCGGTTGCACCGTCGTGCTGAAGCCGGCCGAGCTGACCTCGCTGACAGCATTGGAACTTGCGGCCATTGCAGACGAAGCAAAGTTGCCGCCGGGCGTGCTGAACGTCGTTACAGGTTCCGGCTCGGTGGCGGGACAGGCGATCGTCGATCACAAGGGCGTCGACAAACTCGCCTTTACGGGATCCGGTCCTGTCGGCTCGAAGATCATGGCGGCCGCTGCCCGCGACATTAAACGCGTCAGCCTCGAGCTGGGCGGCAAGTCGCCCTTCGTGGTTTTCGACGATGCGGACATAGACGAGGCAGTCGAATGGATCATGTTCGGCATTTTCTGGAATCAGGGACAAGTCTGCTCGGCGACATCGCGCGTTCTCGTGCAGCACGGCATCTATGGGGAGCTCTTGCGGCGGCTTGTCGAGGAGACGCGGAAGATCACCATCGGCAATGGCCTTGAGGATGGAATCCTTCTTGGGCCTCTCGTTTCAAAGCGCCAACACGAACAGGTCCTCGGGACAATTGAGGCGGCCAGAGCGGCCGGCGCGACGGTCGCCTGCGGCGGACGCCGTCCTGATGGTTTCGAGAGGGGTTACTTTCTCGAGCCGACCGTCCTGACTGACGTGCCCCTGGGCAGCGATGCCTGGCGCGAGGAGATTTTTGGCCCGGTCCTGTGCATCAGGCCTTTCTCTGACGAGAACGAAGCCATCGAGCTTGCAAATGAGTCCCGCTTCGGGCTTGCCGCCGCCGTCATGTCGAAGGACGACGTGAGGGCCGAGCGGGTAGCCGCCGCCTTCCGCGCCGGGATCGTCTGGATCAATTGCTCGCAGCCGACATTCACCGAAGCTCCATGGGGCGGCTACAAGGAGTCAGGCATTGGCCGCGAGCTGGGTTACTGGGGCCTGGAAAACTATCTCGAGACGAAACAGATCACCAAATTCGTGACCGAGGAGCCGTGGGGCTGGTATATGAAACCTTCGGAGGCGGCTCAATGAACTGGGCGCGCTCGATCGATCTGATTCAGGTTCATTGCCAGGGCGAGATCGGCAAGGTGATCGTCGGCGGCGCGCCCGAAATCCCCGGCGCGACCATGCTCGACAAGATGAACCACATCAACACCATCGATGACAGCCTTCGCCGCTTCGTCACCTTCGAACCGCGCGCTCATGTCGCGATGTCCGTCAACCTGCTGATTGCACCTACGCGAGCAGACGCCGACGCGGGGTTCATTGTGCTGCAGGCTGACCGGGCGCATCCGATGTCGGGCAGCAACTGCATCTGCGTGGTCACCGCCCTGCTGGAGAGTGGAAAAATTACGATGCGGGAGCCGGAAACGGTGGTGAGGCTCGATACTCCGGCCGGCCTCGTCATCGCGCGCGCAGCATGCCGCGGCGGCCGCTGCCTCTCGGTCAGTCTCGATAATGTTCCCAGCTTTGTGGAGTTCCTGGACAAGATGGTCGACACGCCGCGGTGGGGCCGCATCAAGGTCGATGTGGCATTTGGCGGCGTCTATTATGCGATTGTCGACGTCGAGCAGATCGAACTCGACATTGCGGCCGGGCATGCACGCGAGCTGGCGGAGGCGGGGATCGAACTGAAGTCGCTGCTCGCAGAACAGATCCAGGTGAAGCATCCGACGCTCTCAGGCATCGACGAGATCGCCTACGTCATGTTCAGGAAGAGGGAGCCGGACGGCGCAATCCGGACATGCACAACTTTGCGGCCGGGCAGGGTCGACCGCTCGCCCTGCGGTACAGGAAGCTCCGCCAACCTCGCAACGCTTCTCGCCCGTGGGGAGATATCGGTGGGGGACCGACGCATGTCGCGCTCCATCATCGGCGGTGAATTTCTCGCGGAGGCTATTGGCGAAACCGAAGTGGGAGGACGAAGGGCGGTCCTGCCGAGAATCACGGGGAGCGGCTGGGTCTACGGAACGGAGCGGCTCAGGATCTCGGATGACGATCCGTTCGCACGCGGCTTCGCCCTGTCGGACAGTTGGGGCCCGCAGGTGAATCTGTTGGGCTAAAGGAGGGAGCAGGTCGACGGGTCGGACGATTGCCGATCTCGAGAAGCTGGTGTCGTTCGAGGGCATCGGCAGCCCGAGGAAGCTGCCATCCTGATTGCTTTCCGCGCATCGGATGAGGCGGCTTTCATCTAGGGATCGCTCGTCGATAATACCGGCGCGCAGGCAATCGCATTGATCAGTCAGCGGCTGCTTTCTGTTGCCAAGTTGTCGTCCGTTTTGAAGACTGTACGTCTGCTACTGGCGCAACCGTGACCTCCGGTGCCGTCGCCGGCGATGTCTGCTTCCAGGCAGAGACAAAGTTCATCTCTACGGCTGACATCGGCGCGAAGCGGCCATCCAAGGTTCGGCCTAGGGAAGTCGTCTTTGGTAGCAGGGGCATCAACTCATGCCACGCGACAGCAGGCAACTATGCGAGCTCGTGGATCGTTGCGCCCGGCACGACAGCCTTGGCAATCTCGCATAGGTGCTGGTGATGCGTGAGGTAGATCACCTGACCCGCATTTGCCATCTCGCCAAACAACCTGAAAACCTCCTCGGACCGGAAATGGTCAAAAGTCTCCATTATGTCATCGGCAATGAATGGCACTGAGGGTCGAAACTGGGCAAACTCGTAATAACCGGCAAGCCTCAGGGCCAGATAGAGCTGGAAACGCGCGCCCTTTGACAGCGCGTCGGCGACCTTGGACTGCCCGTCGCGCTGCAATGCGATGAGAACTTCGCCGCCTTTCACAGGTTGGGTCGTCAGCCCGGAGTACTGACCGCGCGTGATGAGCGCGAAAGCGTCAGACGCCCGCGCCATCATTCCGGAGCGATGACGCTCGCGGTATACGCGCAGAGCGTTCCCGGCGGACATAACTCCCAGTTTCAGCTCGATGTAACGGACGGCCTTTTCCTCGATTTCGAGAAGGACGGTGCGACGTTCGGCATCTATTCGGGCAACAGCACTATCGCCGCCAATGGCGTCCAGTTTGTCGGCCGCTCGCGTCTGCCGGATAAGCTGTTGTTGTATCGTTTCGTCAAGATCCCGGAGCCGTTGCTCGCTTTCAGCCTTCTCGATTGCGAGGCTATCGAAATCGACAGCATCCAATAGCGAACGCGCCTGCACGACGCCCTCCACCGCGAGCTCGGCCGACAACTGCTCCTCAAGTTCGGCCACGGCAGCGCGCAGACGATCTCTGTCCCGCAACAGCTCGTCGCGTTCCACGACCTCGGATAGAGTGGTTACGCCAAAGACGCCCAAGACTTCGTTCTTGCGGCGCTCATGCGCCGCGATTTCGACATCGAGGGTTCCACGAGCATCTTGCAGGCGCTGCAGGTCTTCGACGAGGTTTGCCTTCGCCTCGCGGGTGCGATCGGCGCGCTCCAGGCGCTCAGCAAGCCGGATCGCCAACTGTTCCGGTTCGTCGTCGTTCGCCGGTTCACCCGCTTCGGCTGCAGCAGCGGTAACCTCGACAATGAAATTATCTCTGTCTGCCTCCATCTTCCCGATGCGGAGCTGCATGGCATCCCGATCTTGAAGGGTTTTGGACAATTCAGCCAATTGATCGAGTACGCTCCCGACTGCGGGCGCCGAAAGCCCGCTTTCGAGCCAGGTGCCCTTAAGCGCTTCGGCAATGCCGGCGAGCCATTCTTCCTCACGCCTTTCTGCCACGTCCACAGCCCGTCGTCTGGCACCCAGATCCTCCTCTTTCGCGCTGACGGTTCTAAGCGCCTCGGCACGTTCAGCGTCCACTTTGAGCTGCCTATCGAGGAACAGCTCTGTGACGGCCATGATCGTCTCCAAACTCTCTTCGGAGTCAGACTGTATTCCGACACTCTCCAGCGCCCCGCTCAACTTCAGGCGGATCTGGTCTCCCTCGTCGGCCGCCCGACCAGCCTTCTTACGTGCGATCTCGATCCCCTCCCAAGCCGCAAGCGCATCGGTCCGGGCGGAAGTACGATCCTCGATCAGTTCGATCAGTCGCTCAGTCGAAGATTCCAAGCTATCTCCGAGCAGATCTCTTGCCGATACGCGGATTTCCGACAGTGCTGCTTCCACGTCCAAGTCGAACTGTGCAAGTTCGGCGCTAGCACGCGAGATGACGGCCGCGGTTTCGGCAAGGCTGCGGGTCGTTGTTCGGATCTCGGCGAGCTCCCGCGCGTTGGCCAGTCGAACTGCTCCAACAGTGTCGTCACGGGCCAACGCTACCGCAAAATCATCCGCTGTTTCGCCAAGGAGGTCATCTCGATGCCTTGTCCAAGCCTCGTCCCGGGCATGCCGGATGGCGGCGGCGGCTTCATCGTCAGTTACATCGACCGAGGCGCGAAGGGCGTCCAGCCGCGCCGAGAGCAACTCGTGATTTCCCTGGTATTCGGCAAGACGTTCGGAAAGGACCGCCCTGCTCGTCCTAAGCTCTGCTGAGCGAGTTTTCCATGCACCAACCTGCCGGGCGCTCGGAATTGAGATCTTGGCCAGCGCCTGAGCATCTCCGGACCAGGGATGCAGGCGCCGGACCGCCGCCTTCCATCGAATTCCGCTCCCGTCCTCAGCCTCACGTGCCGTCTTGATTTCCCGCAGGTGTCCACTCTCCCGCGCTTTCGACAAAGCCGAGGTCAGCCTTGCCCTGGCAGGCTCGGGCACGCCCCTTTCTTTGCCAACTCGCTCGCGTGCCGTCTGAAGCGCATCAAGCGCTGCCGCGGCCTCGTCGCGAGCGACGCGCACACTGGTGGCGATTCCGGATCGCTGCTCGACCATACTGCGAACAGCGCCAACCGTGGCAGCAGGCAAAAGCAGCGCGGCAGGCTCTGGCTCAGAGGATCTTCCCAGAGCGGCAAGGCAAGTCGCCACAGCGTTATCAAGTATTTGCAGTTCCGTCTTGCGACTGGGCAGGTCCAGGCCTGCCGAGACATGGCGCACCTTGCGATCCGCCAGTCCGCGAACCCGCTCGGAGATCGCAAGGATCATCTCGTCCACGTCAACCGATGCGATTTTCGTCGTCCCTCGCTCGACCTCGTCGATGTTTGCTAACAGCCGAGTTCTCAGGCTGGCGTCGTCGTCGATCATTTCGGCGACACTACCTGTCCAGGTCCGTGGCGGTGACGCGATGTCAGGCAACTCAGCCAGCCGGGCTGCCTTTCGTTGGATATCCGCGAGGATCGGGACTGCGCGCAGATACTTCGCAATGGTATCGAGCCTGGCCGACAGCACCGACCGTTCGATGATGCTGCGATCGTATTTTTCCGTCGCGTCAAGACGTTCGGCCTCGAAGCTCTCGAACGTCGAAGCCAATGTGTCGATCGCATCCTTCCGGGACTTCAGTTCCGCAAGTCGCTTCTTGAGCAGCGCAAGTTCGGTTCCGTGCGCCTGCTTGCGATAGAGCCCGTCCGCTTCTGCCTCGAGCGCGCTCAAAGTGTCACTTGCATGTCCAAGGCCGGCGCTGGCCGTGAACAGGAGCTTGCCCAGGTCGCCGCGCGACTCCAGTATTGATTTTCCGCCGGCTTCCAGTGTCTCGTCGTCCAACGAGAACATCGTGCCGTATGCATCCCGGGACAGACCTGCGAGATGTGCCGTGATTGCCACTTCGCTGACCGGTTGGCCCATTGCGTTCAACAACGAATTGTTGCGCTGTTTCGTGCGCGAGAACGTATGCCCCTCTCCCCCGAATTCGAGCACGCCGCCGATGCGCATCGCGCTATACTCATGAAGGAAATTGTAGCGGCTGCGTTCTTCAATCCCGAACAGCAAGTCCAGATAGCCGGAAAGCGCAGTCGACTTGCCGGCCTCGTTCAGCCCGAACACGATATGCAAGTCGGGCCCGGACTCCGGTTTTGGTCCGAACTCGATCGTCCTGTCGGTGAACTTTCCATAACGAATGAGATCAAGGCGCCGGAGCCTCATTGCGATCCACCTGCCTTGAGGCGGGCCGTGACCAGGTCAGCGCCGCTAGCGAGAACCCTGTCGAGGAATAACTCCAGCGCGGCCTCGTCCTTTCCGGCGAAGTCACGCCCGTCGGGCGGAAGATCCGCAATCATCTTCAGGACCAGTTCCCTCGCTTCGGCACGGAAGGCTTCCGAGCTCGCATCGGCACGCATGGATTCGGCGAGTTCGAAAATCGGATCCGCGACGCCCTCGGATGTTTCCGTCCTGGGTGGAGAGAGGCCCAGCTCGAGCTTTTCCACCCATGTATCGCCTGCCTGTTCGGCTGCCTGCTCGGCTTCGGCCAGCAGCAGATCCCTGTCGCGGATCAGTGCCCACGACAAAGGCGAAGCACCGGTCAGACCGAGACGGACCACAACATGCCGGGATCTGACGGAAGCCCGGACAACTTCGAGCGCGGATCGGATTCGTCCGACGACTTCAGACCATTCCATCGTTGCAGTTAAGTCGACGTTCACCCGCTCGAATTGCGCGACACTCGTCGGCCTTTCCTCGATCTCGACGGAACGGTCGTCTCGTATCGTGACCAGAGTGACGGATTTCTCTCCAGCCTCGTTAATGTCCCTGCCTTGCGGCATTCCTGGCATCACCACCGTTCTCGCTCCAGGATGGACTTTGCGGACATGGATGTGCCCGAGCGCCCAGTAGTCAAAACCATGGCCGTGCAAGTCAGCGACGGCGCAGGGGGCGTAGACGTCGTGACCGGGCGATCCAACAAGACTCGTGTGCATGATACCCACATTGACCGCTCCTTCATGGGCGGCTGTATACTTGGGCAGCAGACTTTCCGGTGTCTTGGGGCTCGCGAAGCTCAGTCCATGGAACATGACGTCAAGACCGCCGGCCGTTTGAAGCACAGACTGGGGACGACCACCGAAGATCGTTACCGTGTCCGGAAACACGAGCTGTTTCGATATCCGCGACAGGGCGTCATGATTTCCGCGGATCTTGAAAACCCGGATACCGGCCTGGTGGAGGCGTGTCATCTGCGATGCCAAAAACCGCGCGGTTTTCATCGAAGTCTGATCGCCATCATAAAGATCGCCGGCAATGACAAGCGCGTCGACACGCTCAGCAAGGCAGAGATCCACAATGGAGACAAACGCCTGGCGACTGGCGTCTCCGACGAGTTCGGCCAGATCGGGGTTCCGCAGCGCGAGCGAACGGAGTGGCGAGTCGAGATGAATATCGGCCGTATGTAGGAATCGAAATGCCATTCGGCGGTCTCCGGCCACGGAACATAAGGGTGTTCGACTGCGGCTCGATAGAAAATTACAGGATACGCGGTGTTGGCTGTCCAGAAAGTGCGCAATCACTTACGCTTCTTTTTGCCCCTATCTGCGTCGCGTCTATACGTGCGGCGCACGATCAGTAGTCGTCTGATCGTTTGTCCTCGGCATTGTTCGGTTTCTTGGAGATGGTGCGCCGCAAAGTATCGTTGATCCGATCCTGCCAGCCGGGCCCATCTTCCTGGAAATGGTCCAGCACGGCCCTATCGATCCTGATCGAAACAAGCTCTCTGACATTTGGAGCAGCCGCCGGTTCGCGAACCGGCGCCGCCGGCCTCTTGATTGGCTTGAAGGCGGCTTCAGCGGCTGCCATTGGATTTGTGGGTCGGCGTGGAGGATTTGCCATTTGATGATCCTGACTGGTCATAATTCTTGTCGAGCGGGACTGTGCGAATGCGCACCATAACCCATATGCCGCAGGCCACCGAACGATAGGACAGAAAAGGCCGGACTGTTGAGCCCGGCCAAGTATGAAGGCTTAAAACCTTCAGAGGGGAACGCGCCGGACGAATGGAGGAGACAGTTGGATACGCAAGCACGAAAAAGGCGGGGAACTTCCCCGCCTTCCGTTGCCAGAACAGTCTGATTTCACATGATCGTCTCTGAAGACTTGCAGCAATCCGCTGCCCAGGTCTCCGCATCACACCATGCTTCGCGCGCTCTTTTCACGCGGCGCCAGTACATTCGTGACTTGCCGCGCCCTTCCGGCTTTCGCCAGGGCGCGCGAGAGAAATCAGCCTGCTTTGCTGAGACTGCCAGCAGAAGACTTGCCGGTACGGCGGTCCTGCTCGATCTCGTAGTTAATCTTTTGGCCTTCAACGAGGCTCGAGAAACCAGCGCGTTCGACGGCGGAGATGTGGACAAAAACGTCCTGACCGCCATCGTCGGGCTGAATAAACCCAAACCCTTTGGTGCTGTTGAACCACTTCACGGTTCCAGTCGCCATATGCGTATCCCTTGTAACTTCGCAGCGTGTTTGATCCGACGGTAAGGCCAGACCGGTTCGTATCAAGATTTGGAAGATAGACTCAGCAAAAGCGAGAAAATCCCGGATCGACCGGCCAAAATATCAACTTCTCTCATATAGGCCCGCCGGTCTCTATCCACAAGGCGCTTGCAGGAATATTTTCCTTGCCGGCGCCAATTTGGCCCCCGATCCGACCGAAATTAAAAAAGGTGTTGGGCGCGCCATCTGCGGGGGCGGCAGGCCTACTGACCACTCTCTATCACTTCGGTTACCTCGTACAGATTGGGATCGATCTCGTCCGTCAACTGATCGAAGTGACCCCACTCCCTGCGGAATTCCGGTGCTTGATGAGCCGATCGCAAGAGATCGCGATTTTGCCATTGGACGTAGTTGACGATGCGCCGTCCGTCGAGGCTGCGGTGAAGGCTGATTGAGATGAACCCAGGCTGACGCGCCATAAAGCGCGCTCGCTCGGCCATGACGGACAATGCCTCGGACTGCTTGTCCGGTTCAGAATCGACGATGGTGATTTGGGTGACTGGCTGATTGTCGGCTCGGATGTGTGTCATGGAAACCTCGCTGGATTGATGGCGAAATTGCGGACAGTAGTTTCGGCCAAATCGATCCAACGCTGCCGGTCTCTCCTTGTTCCAAGACGCGCGGAGTTGCTGGACCACCGACCTGCAGTGCAAGGTGATGGACGATCCAGCGCAACCCTCGACAACCTGCATACTGTGAGACGGGTCGCCCTACCTCAGGCGAACATGTGGTCTAGGACGGACGATCGATGCGCCGCTCATAAAGCTTCCCCGCAAGCTCATGGTGCCGTTGCTCCAACGCCATCCACCGGGCGAGGTCAGTCCGAAAGTCGATCGCGGATAGTTCGGCAAGGATTGCCTTGATCTCGGCTATGATACTCTGGGCTTCTTGGTCGTCGCTGGGAATGATCATGCTCGCCTCCTAGATGGGCAGCAAACCACGGAATGCCCCATTTCAATAGTCCGTCGGGGAACCAAAGGAAATCAAATTGACGCGCTCGGCAGGGTTCGAACCTGCAACCTACGGATTCGAAGTCCGGTGCTCTATCCAGTTGAGCTACGAGCGCATGGCGGGTTGAGAATCTAGCGTTCCGGTGGGCCGACGTGAACAACCCGAGAGAGGGCGGAGGCGATGGCGCCGTTCTGATCACCCGGTCGCTATGGCAGGTCGTAGGTAGTGACGGTCGGCAGCAAACCGTATCTCGCCCTTATTCTCGCCCGCTCAAGTGACTGCCGCCTCGTGGAAACCGGCTGTTTTCGAGGTTACTTGTTGAAATGTTCTGGATATCTGGAAGTACCCGCAGTCAGAGCAGTCGAACTCCGGATAGTCACCGGCAGTCAGTTGTGATTGTTTCGCCGCCTTCCTGCAAATCGGGCACGGAGCCGAAAGCTTTGCAATTCCATGTCCTCCCAATACGCTTGAAAGAAACCATACGCGGCACTCACGCACAAGCGGCGCTATTGCGTTGACGGAGTTCTTGATCGGCGACTGCCCTTGGCTACCAAGCGCAACGGACGCCGGCGGAAGAAAGAGGCGGCTTAAGGAAGTGACTTGGCTAGATCAACCGATGCCGCTCCTTAGATTCGTTTGCCCGTCGCCTCCTGCCATTGGTGTCATTGGTTTTCGCTCGCTGCGCAGCGTCGCTTTGAGCCCGATCTGAGTTCTTCTTCCTTCCGCTAGTGCCGCCTTCATTCTCCCATCGCTCGATCGCCCTCCGTTCGAGCGCCTTACGCGTCTTAAGCACGTCGAACTCAATGCCGACGCCAGCCGATAGAGCTTCACTCGCGATGGCGTCGGCAAGATCGGCGTCGGAGATTTCCAGTTCAGGAAAGATCTGTCTTATTGCTGCTAGGGCTTCCGAGAGAGCAAATGGTTTCGGGTCTCTTTGGACCTCGTTGAGGAAGGCGCTAATTGCGGCGCGCACTTCAGGCTGAATTCGATGGGTCGGGTCCGCGCTATTCATGGCGATTCTCCCTGGCAATCGTCTTAACGGTGCATACGCGTTGAGGGTTCCCCACGCGCGCGGGCACCAGTTTTCGCGGGTATGAGTGATTGGCCGCATTCACCGTGGCATTTATTGCCTAAGTTCTCCGGCCATTCGCGCAGTCGGTGGAACAGCGCCGACCATACCAGGGCCACGGTCTTTGGGATTTCGACCGGGCGGTCATCTCCGCGACTATCAGTGCCTCCGATACCCGGCAGTGCCGATGAGCCTGCTCGACGACATCATCAAGGCCATCACAGAGACGGACGAGAAGACATCCTCGATTCTAAGGAAGTGCTTGGTGCTGGCTTACCAGCTCAAGAACGATACTCTAAAGGCTTGGGTGTCAAAGGAGCTGAACGGATACGATCGCGACGAACCAGACCTGCCAGACTTCCGGAGGGTTGGTGCGCCGGCGCGGGGCCTGTTCATCGGCGCCTTCCAGCAGATCAATGATCAGCCGATCCCGTCAGCGTTGCTCAAGCCAGAGCATCAGCATTTCGCCGAGACGGCGATGCTCACGCAGCCGCTCGTCGCCTACGAAGCGCAAGATCCCACAAAAAACGCCTCGATTCCTTGGCCGGCCAACCTCGTCATCCTCTACCAGTCGACGTTTTTCGATGGTGACATGGCAGGAACTCCCAGGACCTTCGCTGGCCTCGATTGTCGACGCGGTTCGTACCCGCATGCTGACTTTCGTACTTGAGCTCAAGGAGCAGGTCGAGGTCGAGGACGTCGCCGTCGAAGCGCTGCCGCCGTCCACCGTTCAGACGCTGGTGCAGATGACCGTTATCGGCGGAACCAACGTTTTCGGAAACGTCGAGCAGTTCGCCGCGCAGACCGTGCAAGTCGGCGATGCCGAGAGCCTGCGTGGCACCCCTGGCGCGCTCGGCGTCGATCACAAGGAGCTCGAGGCCCTTGAGGCCGACATCGCCGCTGACAAGGAGGATCAGCCAGAGAAGAAATCGCTCGGCAAGCGAACGCTCGAATGGGTCGGTCGGAACGCCAAGGCCGCCGGGAAAGGCGCGGTGAAGATATGCCAGACCACGGCTGAGACAGATCAACGGTTGCGATCTTGATTTGATGCCCCTGGATCATCCCGCCGGGGTGGCCCGCGAGATCATCCGAGTGGTGGACGCGCCGCCCATGTCGATCCGTCGCGGGACGGCGCCGAGACCGTCAATGGCAGATCTACTCTTCCGACGCCGCGGCGCCTAAGGCCCGCATCGGGTCAGAACAACCCGTTCCGGACGCATTCCTCTCTGCAATCTTATGCGACTTTGCCCGATGTCGGTCGGCAACTCCGCGCCATGAGCGGACGCTGGTGATGGCGAGGCTCTTGCATTTGCTGATCAGCCAGTGGGTGAAACAATTACGCGAAGGCTGGCGTTTACCCTAAGTTCAGGGCTAAGCTCAGGGCTGAAACCCGCAACCCGGTGCCGCCGAACTCACGCATGTCCATAGGATCCTCTTGGCCAATTGTGGAAAAAGTCCTCTAGAGGTGAGGAGCTTAGGCGGCCTCAGACCTGTGGATCAGATTCATGATGCCCTCGCTCATGCCAGCGTAGGATCCATCGTTGATTAGCTGGCCCTGAAGCCGGTAGTCGTTCATGACAAGGATCCTATCAGCGAGCAGGATCATTTCGGGCATATCGCTCGTGATCAGCAGAATGGCAGTGCCGTTGTCGGCGAGTTCGCGGAGTAAGTCGTGCAGATAGGCCTTGGTCTTGATGTCGATTCCGACTGAAGGCTCGTCAACCAGCAATATCTTGACACCTGCTGCCAGCCATTTGGCGACGCTGATTTTCTGCTGATTGCCGCCCGAAAGGTTGGCCACCGTCTGCGCGAGGCTGGGTGTTTTCACCTCAAGCTTTTCGATGTATGGCGTTACCTTGTGTCGCACGAGGCGGTCAGTTAAGAATCCGAGAAGTGCCGAAAGGGGGCGCCACACTGTGATCCCAGCATTTCCCAGCACCGAATGCATCAAGACCAGACCTTCGCCTTTTCGATCTTCGCTGACGTATCCCACACGATGGATATGGAGGGCTTCCCCGACCGACCTGATCTTGGCCGGCTTTCCGTCGATCTCGACCGTACCAGCCGTCAACGGAAACTGACCCAGGATGCATTTTGCAAGCTCCGTCCTTCCGGCGCCAACGAGACCATAGAGGCCCACAATCTCGCCTTTTCGGACATGCAGATTGACGTTTGCGTGGCCTAGAGATGTTTCAACATTCTTGAGCTCGATGGCGGGAGGAACTCCAGGAGGAGTGTCCCGCTTTCGCCAGCCGCCGTCACCCTCGGCCCGGCCGATCATCAATCGGACAATGTCTTGCCGTCCCAGGCCCTCCATTGGCCGGCTTTCACAGGCATTCGAACCATCCCTCAGCACTGTGACGCTGTCGCAAAGCTCTTGCGCTTCTTCCAGCTTGTGGCTGACAAAAAGCAGGCTGGCGCCGCTGTCCCGCAGCTTTCGTAAAAACGAGAATAAAAGATCAGTTTCACTCGGGGTAAGCGATGCGGTTGGTTCATCCAGGAGAAGCACTCGCGAACGCAGGGACAAAGCCTTGGCGATTTCGACTAGCTGCATTTTGGCGACGCTGAGGCGCGATACCGGGGTTCTTGGGTCGATGTCCAGGCCGAGGGCCTCAAGCCAACGCGCTGCCTGCTTGTTCAAGTTGGCGTAGTCGACCGGCTTCAGCAACGAAGCGCCAAGTTGCTCGAGATGGATATTTTCCGCAACAGAAAATCGCGGAATAAGGTTCCGTTCTTGATGTACGACGCCGACGCGATGAGCGATAGCCTCGCGCGGCGAGGCGAAATGAACCTCTTGGCCCTCCAGGATGAGCCGGCCGGCGTCGGGGTGATGAACCCCGGTAATAATCTTGATAAGCGTTGACTTCCCTGCGCCGTTTTCGCCGAGCAAAGCATGTATGGAATGGGTTTTAAGTGTCAGTGAAACGCCCTTGAGTGCCTTTACGCCTGGGAAAGACTTCTCAATGCCTGTAGCCTGGAACGCAATCTCGCTCGCCATTTCAGAGCCTCTTGAGCTTTCGTGACAAACGACTTTCGCGGAAACGATTCGCGCCCACTGCCGCCAAGATCATTGCGCCCAGCACGACCTGCACGAGGAACGGGTCGATGTCGAAAAGAACCAGGGCTTGCGTGATTATTGCAACGATCACCACCCCAAGCAGAGTAGCGGGCACACTTACATGGCCGCCGGCCAAAATGGCGCCGCCTATTACAGGCGCGGCAAAAGACAAGATTAGCCAGTCGTCGCCGATCGTCGGTTGACCCATTTGTAAACGGGCAACAAGGAGAAGACCTGCCAGCGCAGCGAGGAAACCCGAAAGCGCGTGCGCGGTGACAACTGTATTTTCGATTGAAATTCCCGACAGCTCCGCGGCATGTTGATTGCCACCGACCGCCAGAATAAACCGCCCTATAGGTTGGCGATTAAGCATGAACCACAAGACTAGCCCGACAGCCATGGTCGGGAGCATCAACCAAGGAACGACCCCGAAGATCGCGCCTTGTCCGACGGATTTCACGCTTTCCGCAATATTATAGAACGGTTGCGCATGTGTGATGCCCAAATTGATGCCCTTGTAAACGGACAGGGTTGCCAAGGTAATCACGAACGCCGAAATGCCAGTTCGGGCGATCAGGACTCCGTTAATAATTCCGCATATGACCCCAATAGACAGCGCGCTTAAAGCGGCAAGGGGTGCCGGGACGTGCCACACGTCCATCATGCCGGCGAAAACAATAGCGCAAAGGCCGCCGATGGCCCCGACAGACAAATTCATCTGTCCGATGGCGATGATGAGCATTTGCGAAAACGCGATCAGGCCATTCACGGCAATTGCGAGCAGAAGCACCTGAATATTCAGTGGGGATAGGAAGGACGGGTTGAAGCTCCCCACAATGACAACGGCGATGATCGTAACCAACAGAGGCCCAAACCAGTCGCTCCGCATCGCGTTGGCCAAGGAGCCGTTCATGCCATATTCCTCCGGGCCAGAAAGGTTCGGCGGGTTTTGTCCATCAGCACCGCAGCCAGCAAGAGCAGCCCCAAAAAGCTCTGAATCCAGAAATCCCCCAGCTGCAGTAGAAGCAAACCACTGGTGAGCATCGTCACCAAAAACGCACCCAGACACGTCCCCAGCACCGAGGCTTTGCCGCCTGTCAAAAGTGTCCCGCCCAACACAGGACCAAGGAACGCGATTAGCAGCCAGTCTTGTCCGAGTTGTCCCGCCATTGATGGGATCGCCGCTCCGTTGCGTGCGACCAGCATCAGAGCCGCACAGGCGGCGAGCGCACCAGACAGCATGTGGCAGTATATGAAGATGCGCCCGACATTTATACCGGACATCTCCGCTGCCTCGGGCTTGGCGCCAGCAGCCAGCATCTCGCGCCCAACCGCAGTCAAGTTATAAAGATATCCTAAGAACAATGCAGCCATGAGGCTAACCAGGAGGAGCGGAGAAAAAATACCCAATAGCTTCATGCGTCCAAACGCTGCAAAGACGGGTGGCAGAGCGCGATAGGATTCTGCACGCGTCAGGAAAATCATTACGCCGAAGAAAATGCTCATTGTGGCGAGCGTGATGATGAAGCTGTGCAATCCCGTGCGAACGGAAGTCCATCCGTTGATGAAGCCCAGCATGGCACCAAGGGCGACCGCCGAGAGAATTGCAATTGGCCAGGGAAGCCCGACGACTTCAATAAGGTATCCGCAAGTCATTGCAGCACAGACGCCGATCGCCCCTACCGCAAGGTTCAATCCCCCGGTTATAACCACGACCATCATGGCCAGGCCGATCATGATATTGACGGCTGCGATACGACCGAGGCTGAACAAATTGAAGGGCGAAAAGAAACCATCTGTGGCGAATTGGAAGGCCAGTGCGAAGAGGACAATAAGAGCGATGAGACCAAACTCATTGGTCAAATAGAATCGGGTCGCGGCCGTGTTTCTGCGTGGTTTGCCGACAATGTCGCCACTGGGACCCTTCGCCGGCAGATCTGGATAAGACATAGTTTCGCACCTTCAATGCCCAGGCCGCGGTCAAGCCTGGCTCTGGTCACGACAGACACCGTGCAATCTAGGTGGCCGCCGGGTCTGTGTGAATGGAGCCCGGCGGCGTTTGGGGCAGTCTCGGTTATTTGCAGGTCAGATAAGTCGCCTGGAATGTTTCAAAGAGCTTCTTGGTCGTGTCGCGCATGGCGTCGACATAAGTGTCCACCTTGTCGGCCGCGACATAAGCGGTCCCCGAGTCGATGAACTTGTCAGTTAGGGCGTTCTTCTTAAAGGGCGCGTCGGTCTTGACGGTGCAGCCAGAACGAAGCTTATCGAGAACGAAAGTCCCGATATAGCCTTGCCCGTACGGATTCTGCAGCATTGTGCCATTCACAAAGCCGTCCTTGATCGCCTTCAGCACAACTTCGTCGTGATCGATGGCTACCATCTTGATGCGCTTGTCGCCAATCTTTCGGACCGCGTTCGAGGCTACAACCGCAGGAACCCAAGCGCTCGTGATGATGCCGTCAACGTCGTTGGCGTGAGCTGCCAGGTAGGCATTGATCTTTTCCTCCGCTGGCTCGGGCGCATCGATGTCAGCGATGACTTGGACGACCGTTGCGCCTTCTTCCTCCGCCGCTTTTTTGACGGCGTCGATGCGAAGCTGGGTATTCGGATCAACAAGGAAGCCGGTGAAATGAGCAATGCGCTTCTTGGTGCCGGTCAGTGTTTTCAAAAGCTCCTTGGTTCCGATGTACGCCGAATTGCCAGTGTCGGTACCGAGGCAGAAGCTTGCTGAAGAAGGATCCTTGAAGCAACCCGCGCCGCCGACGACAGGTGCGCCATTAGAGACGAGCTCGTCGACAGTACTGACAGATCCAACGGGGTCACCTGGAAAGATCAGAAAGCCGTTGTAACCCTGTGTCAGAAGGCTCTCGAGCAGCTGATTCTGCTGGCTGAGTTCCCATTTTTGCGGCACCTTGTAGTCTGCTGCGGCCAAGCCAAAATCCTTGGCAGCATCCTTGCCGGCCTGCTCCCACGCCGCGAAGTAGGGGTGCGGACCTCCGGGAACCAGCGCGATTTTTGAATCTCCAGCGGCGGAGGCGGACCCCACGCCTACGGCGGATAGCAATCCAATCGCGAGCACGCGACGCAGATAATTCGACATTAAGACTCCTCCGGTTTGGAGCGCCGCCTTTCCCCACCTAAAATTGTGGAGGCAGCCAGCGCAAATGGCTTGCATTCACCACAAAAGTTCTAGTACACTTGTATACAAGGCGCAACCGCTTTTTTGTTGATGAGATTTTTTGGATGACGGTATGCAAGACGGTGAGCGGACTGCGATATCGCGTTTCGACCAGAATGGAGCGAAAGCTATGTCTTCCGGATTGGCCGAATTAGACGTGTCTCTCAACCGGCGCAGTTCGGCTAGTGAACAGATTTACACCGCCCTGCGTGAGGCAATCGTGCGCGCCAGGCTCTTGCCTGGCGAGTCGATCAGTGAAAACGCCGTGTGTCGCCAGTTCAATGTGTCTCGCACGCCCGTGAGGGCGGCAATTCAAAGGCTAGCCGAAGACGGACTAGTGAATGTCTTTCCGCAACTCGGCAGCTTTGTCTCGCAAATTGACATCGTCAGCATCCAGGATAGTCATTTTATCCGCCGCTCCCTGGAAACTTGCCTTCTTCGCGAAGTTGCGCCGCGTTGGACGCGCGCGATGAGCGCCGAAATGCGTTCACTGGTCGCAGCACAAGAGCGCAGTATCTCTGAGGGCGATATTGACGGCTTTCACGAGAATGACGAGAATTTTCACCAACTGTTTGCGACATTTGCGCAGCGACCGGGCGTGTGGACGACCATCCACGCTGCCAAAGCCAAGCTGACTCGCTTCATTCGTTTCTCCGGCAATGCCGAACGATTTGCGGCTGTGCTGCAAGAACATCTGGCAATTCTGGATGCGCTAGACGCCAAGGACAGCCTTGGTGCGGAAGCCGCATTGGTTGCCCATCTCGACAAAATCTTTGTCCTTTTCGACGCGCATGCGGCGGAGGCACGCCGTGCCGCCGTCTGACCAAGCAATGGAGAATTCTCGCTTGCAATCGCTAGAAGGAAGAACCGCTGTCGTAACCGGAGGCGCAGGCGCCATCGGCTCTGCGATTGCACTGGGACTGGCGCGCGCAGGTGTGCACGTGGCAGTTCTGGATCTGCTCCCCGAGGCCGCACAGGCGCTGGCTTCAAGGATAGGGCATGGTGCAATTGCCGTCGGCGTTGATCTGGCAGCCGAGAGTTCCACGCGCGCGGCGGCGGAGAAGGTTCTTCGGCACTTTGCTTCGGTCGACATTTTAGTCAACAATGCCGGAATTCTGTCGAACCACAAAATGGCTGATACCTCGGTCGAGGAATGGCGAAGGGTCAACACAGTCAACGTCGAAGCCGCATTCTTTCTCGCCCAGATATTTCTTCCAGGGATGCGCTCAACGCGGTGGGGTCGGGTGATCAATATCTCCTCATATGCGGCCAAAAGCGGAGGTTTGACTGCAGGGACGGCGTATTCAGTTTCGAAGAGCGCGATGATAGGGCTGACGTTTTCAATCGCCCGCGAGACCGCTGGCCAGGGCGTAACCTCTAATGCAATTGCGCCCGCCTACGTAATGTCGCCGATGGTTTCCGAACAGCTCAACGACCAACAGCGCGCAGACCAGCTTGCACAAATCCCGGTCGGGCGATTTTGTGAACCTCAAGAAGTCGCCCACACCGTTTCATTCCTCGCTTCACCTCTAGCAGGCTTCATCACGGGCGAGGTTATCGACATGAACGGTGGTCTCCATTTCGATTGAGCTGAATACATTGGTAAATCGTCTTTCCAACGCCAATTTGTCGCTCGCGTCGGCCGGTGTCCAAATTCCGCGGTACGACCGGAGCAGGGTGACGCCCGGAATCGTGCATCTTGGTATCGGCAACTTCCATCGGGCCCATCAAGCAATCTACGCGGACGATTGCCTCGCGGCGGGACAACTCGATTGGGGTATCATTGGAGCCTCCCTTCGGAGTTCGGAGACCCGGGACGCTCTGGCTCCCCAAGATAATTTGTACACAATTGTCGGTCATCAAGATGAACAGACTAGTCTGCGGATAGTCGGCTCTATCGGCCATATACTTGTCGCACCGGAGGGTCCCGCGCAACTGCTGAAGGCCCTGGTTGACCCTCGGATCAGGATCGTGACTTTGACAGTCACCGAGAAAGGCTACACGACGGATCTGGCGTCGCGAACTTTGCTGAAGGATCATCCGGATGTACGCCACGACTTGGAACACGTTGCTGCGCCTCGAAGCGTCGTAGGTTTCCTTGCCGAGGCGATAGCTCGAAGGCGAGAGCGCAGCGTCCGCCCGTTTACCGTGCTTTCGTGTGACAACCTTCCGGCGAATGGGGACACAGTCCGGAAAATCTTGCTGGAGTTCACCGCCGGACGTGACACTGATTTGGAACATTACATTCGCGATGAAGTGGCATTCCCTTCGTCGATGGTGGACAGAATCGTGCCCGCGACCACAGATGAGGTACGGGCAGAGGTCAGCAGAAAATCGGGCCTTCGCGACGCTTGGCCCGTGATGACCGAGCCATACACCCAATGGGTAATCGAAGAACAATTCCCGGCCGGGCGTCCCGACTGGGCACGGAGCGGCGCTCTATTCGTCGGAAATGTTGCCCCATACGAGCACATGAAGCTCCGTTTATTGAACGGCGCTCATTCCGCGATTGCTGCTATTGGCCGTGTGGCAGGCCTTGAGACCGTCGACAAAGCAATTGGCCACCCAGCGATCCGGACATTTATCGAAGGGTATTGGACAGAGGCAGGCGCGACGGTATCCAGAGAGCTGAACCCGGGAGCTTATACGCGAAAGCTCTTGGAACGGTTCGCCAACCCCGCCCTGGGTCATCGGACTGAGCAGATCGCCACGGACGCCTCGCAGAAGGTCCCGCAGCGCATACTAACGCCGTTGCGCGAACTGCGCGCGAAGGGTCTGCCCAATGCCCACTTGGTATTTGCAGTTGCCGCTTGGATCAGGTCCTGCGCTGGTTACGATGACAGCGGGAAAGCCTTCAGCTTGAACGACCCCACCCTCACCACATGGCGTGGAATGCCGGATCAGGCCCTGTGCTCCGCGGAGGAGACGACGTCTGCCTTCATGAGCAATAGTTCTGTTTTTGGAGACGAGCTGCCGAGGGACATCCCTTTCGTTCATTCGGTTGCCAGCGCGTTGCAGATCTTCCGTGAGAACGGAGCGGTGGCCGCAATTGCGGCCCTTTCCCAGAATCGCATTTAAGACAAGGAATTCGAAACGTGGAACAAACGTGGCGCTGGTTCGGGCCCCAAGACCCCATCTCGCTTGACCATGTCAGGCAAACTGGCGCGACAGGCGTTGTAACTGCACTGCACCATATCGACGACAACACTGTTTGGTCGGCAGACGAAATAGACCGCCGAAAAACTGTGATTGAACGTGCCGGCTTGAGCTGGAGCGTTGTTGAATCCATCCCGATCCCCAGCATCATTAAGCAAGGAGGTGCGGCAGCGCAAAAGGCGATTGCCGTGTGGAAGGATTCGCTCGCGAATGTCGGGCGGGCCGGGATTCCGGTAGTCTGCTACAATTTCATGCCGGTGGTCGACTGGACACGGACGGATCTTTTGTTTCGCGTTCCCACCACCGGATACGCCCTGCGCTTCGACATGATCGATTTCATTGGCTATGACGCATTCGTTCTGAGGAGAGCCAATGCCGAAGGCGATTATCCTGCCGACGCGGTGCGAAGGGCTCACAGCCGCATTGCTTCAAAAACCGAGGCAGAGATTGCCTTGCTCGAAAGAAACATTATTGCCGGATTGCCTGGAGGCGCGGCAGTCCAGACACGCAGTTCAATTGCCTCCGAAATCGCAAATTTCAAGGACATCGACGCCGATGCGATGCGTCATAACATGGTGCAGTTCGTGCAAGAAATGTCTGCAATCGCAGAAGACGTGGGTGTCCGCTTGGCCATTCACCCCGACGATCCTCCGTTTTCTCTCTTCGGGCTTCCACGTGTCGTTTCGACCGCCGAGGATGTGCGGCATTTAGTTGGCGCCGTTGAAAGTCCCGCCAATGGCATCACTTTATGTGCCGGCTCGTACGGATCCAGGTCGGACAACGACGTATTGGCGATCGCCTCAGAATTCAGTTCAAAAATCAATTTTGCTCATCTGCGCAACGTGACCATAGAGCCTGACGGCTCTTTTTTTGAGGATCAGCATTTGGAGGGCGGCACTGACATGGTTGCGCTCATCGGGATTCTGTTGGCGGAGGAACGCTCGGCCCGTGCTGATACTCGAGCCCGCCAGATCCCAATTCGGTCGGACCACGGGCATTTACTCGGTTCGGACGGCGAGCGACCGACAAACCCCGGCTATTCCTATATCGGGCGGTTGAAGGGGCTTGCCGAACTGCGGGGTATCATTCGCACGCTTGAATCGCAGTCCGTAGGTACGCAGTGACCTAGAAGGAGAGGCAATCGGTGGCAGGTTCACACCTGTCGGTGAATGCATGGTTGAGATTGGCCCGCGTGGAGAGGGGCTTGGCTACGCTGAAGACACATTCAATACCGCCTGGGCTGCTCGATGCATGCTGCCCTCCTTTTTTAGGTTAGATCTGTGACGTGGGGGGCCGAGACCGGCCTTCCGAGGCCATGGTGGCCTTTGCGCAGCAAAATGGCATTGCTCTGGGGTCGTCTGCAATCAGAGGACGCCAGGTGACGAGAACCTGATTACGCCGCAAGCCGCCGGAGCGGGACGCCGGGATGTTAGAAGTCCACAATTGGCATGCCGGTTCGGCCCATATACAGCGACATGTGGAAGTTGGACGGAAGCTTCCGCAATCATGTTCGTCCGTTTGTCCGTTTTGAGATTGAAAATAGACATGTCCACAAACTGAT
The DNA here is from genome assembly GCA_004020645.1 of Mesorhizobium sp. GTDB lineage: Bacteria > Pseudomonadota > Alphaproteobacteria > Rhizobiales > Rhizobiaceae > Mesorhizobium. The sequence continues at coordinate 56,123 of SAQL01000023.1, forward strand.
CTCGCTTCGCGAGAGATATTCGAGATAGCATGTCGCAAATTCCGATCCGCTCGATCTGGGTGTTTCACGCAGCTGCCCGCGCTGGTAGCATTTCGCGGGCCGCCGAAGAGCTGAACGTCACACCGTCCGCCGTCACTCAGCAGGTCCAAGCGCTGGAGACGCAACTAGGTGTCACGCTGCTTACCAAGTTCGGTCGTGGCATCCTGCTGACGGAGGCCGGCGAACGGTTTTTCGCCTCGATTAACGATGGCGCGGAGCAGATTGCAGAGGCAACCAATGCGATCCGTGGCTATCGTTCGATCACCGCACTCACCGTGCGCGCGACGCCAACTCTGTCGAACAAATGGCTGCTGCCGCGCCTCGGCGCGTTCCTGACTGCAAATCCCGATCTCGAGGTGCGGCTGGATGGCACCAATGAACCGACCGATTTCAACCGCGAAGCCGTGGATCTGGAAATCAGACACGGCGACGGCAAGTGGCCCGGCCTGTTCGTTGAGGGACTTATCGAAGAGAGCTTTGTTCCGGTTTGCGCGCCATCAATTGCCAAGCCCGCCAGTCTGGCGGCACAAGACGTGCTGCAGTTTCGCCTGATCCACTCGGTCAAGTCTCAGGCACAATGGACTCGATGGCTGGCGCTTGCCGGCGTCGAATCCAATGAGAGGTGGCGACGCGTTCTGTTCGACCGCAGCCATATGGCGATTGATGCGGCTGCCGGCGGGCTTGGCATAGCTCTGGAGAGCACTTTGATGATGCAGCGCGAGCTATCCGAAGGCAGCCTGATCTGCCCGGTTCGCGACGCACCCGAAATCCATATCGTGACGCAGTGGATCGCGTGCCCGCGCGATCATCTTCGCCACAAGAAGGTGCGGGCGTTTCTCGACTGGCTGCGTAGCGAGGCGCGATCCGCCGCGCCCAAATTATGATCAGGCCAATGCGGCCGCAGCCCTCTCCACGATGCTCTGCGGGCTCCACGCAATCGACAGCGCCAAAAAGCGCTCGTCGGGCATCGGGAGTTCCAGCGTCGCGAGTTGGCTGGATAGCAATGAGGGTCCGGCGAAATGGTTCTTGCGACTGCCAAGGCGCTGCAGGATCAGTTCCTCCGATCCATCGAGGAAAGCGAAGCCGACCTGGCCGAGACGCTCCCGCAGAAAATCGCGATAGCTGCGCTTGAGGGCCGAACATGCGACGACCGCCGGACGCGAGGGCAGCGCCAGCGCCGCTTCCGCCACCGCAGCCAGCCAGGGCCAACGCATTTCGTCCGTCAACCCATCACCGCGTCGCATGCGCTCCACATTCGCCGCGCTATGATAGGCATCAGCCTCGATCCAATCGACGCCGAGACGGTCTGCTAGGCCTCGGGCGATCTCCGTCTTGCCGGCGCCGGAGACGCCCATGACGACGATGAAATCGGGTCGCGCCATCGTCGATCGACTCAATATAGGCCGAGCAGGCGGATCGGCCCGAGGGTGAGAACCGGGAACAGCACCAGCGCAAGGATCGCCATAACCAGGATCGACATCGGTGCGAGCGATCCCTTGATCACATCCTCGATCGACATCCTGGCTACCTGCGCCGCCGCGAACAGGCAGACGCCGACCGGTGGCGTCACCAGCCCCAGCGTCAGCGTAATGACTGTCACGATGAGAAAATGCATCGGATCGACGCCCAATGACACCGCTGGCGGCAGCAGCACCGGGATCAGGATGAACATGGCAGCGATCGCGTCCATGAACATGCCGACCACGATCAGGAACAGAAAGACAAGGATGAGCACCATCGTCGGGCCTGTACTGATCGCGCCGAGTAGGGTCGCCACCTGTTGCGGTAGGCCATCATAAGTGAAGACCCAGGCCGCAAGCTTGGCGGTCGCAGCGATGAACAATATCGTTCCAGACGTGCGCGCTGTTTCAACGATGATGCCCGGAAGTTCCGCTAGCGAAATTGTCCTGTAGAGGATCACCGCCAGGAACAGCGTATAGAGCGCGGCAATGGCGGCCGCCTCGGTGGGCGTGAAGTAGCCGTCTATGATACCGATCAGCAAGATGATGGGCGTCAGCATCGGCAGGATCGCGTTCACGCCCGTGATCGCGATCTTGCGAAAGTCCATTGGCGACGGCGGATTGTAGCCGTGCCTGACCGCATGGACATGGTTGAACACCATGAAGGCGAGAGCAATGAACAGGCCGGGTACGAGGCCTGCGACCAGCAGTGTGCCGATCGAGACACTCGCGATCGAACCGGCAATGACGATCAGGATCGACGGCGGAATAATCGACGACAGCGTGGAGGTGCAGAGCGTCATGCCCACCGCATAGCCGCGTGGAAACCCATGCCGCTCCATCGCCCTTATCTCGATCGCCCCGATCGAGGCGATGTCGGCGACGGAAGACCCGGACACTCCTCCGAAGATGACGGAGGATACGACGTTCACATGGCCCATGCCGCCAGGCATCCAGCCGACGCAGGCCTCGGCGAAATCGAAAAGCTTCTCGGCCACACGCCCCCGTTCCATCAGGACGCCAACGAAAATGAAGAGCGGCACCGCCACCAGCAGGAAGGAATTTATCGCGGAGAACATGCTCTGCGACAGGAGGTCGATCGGTGTGGACGTGAACAGGTAGATCACGGCGACCGACGCAAGGCCCAGCGCCACGGCCAGGGGAACGCCGAAAGCGCTCATGAGCAGAAGCAGGAAAAGCAGCGCGATGCTCATGGCTGCTGCTCCGAATCTGGGACTGCGACGTCGGCTTCCACCTTCTGGCCGGGTGAGAGGCCAAGATCGGAAAGCTCGATTTGGGGACGGCGCGTTCGCAACGATTCGAAGACGGCCAAGGTGGCGAAAACAGCGGCGATCGGCATGATCGCTCCGATGAGCCACATCGGCATTGCGAGGGTCGCGGACGTTTCGTTCATCATGTACTGCTGCCTGGCCAGCTTCCAGCCGGTCCAGGCGGTCAGGCCAAAGAAGAGCACAGACGACGCAACGTAGATATGCACGGATAGCCTGCGCATCAGGTCCGGCATCATGTCGATGAAGACAGTCACGCGCGCCGTTTCGACCGTGCGAAAGCCCGCGGCTACCCCGAGAAAGATCATCCAGACAAACAGATAACGCGTCGCTTCCTCGGTCCAGGATACGGGTGTTCCGAGCAGTCGGCTTACTACCTGCAGCAACACCACGACAATGATGCCGGTCATTGCGATGCCTGCTATGCCGTCCAGCAGGATTCGCAGGATGGCGTCGAAGCGGGTCTGTGCTTTGCCCATGGTCTCCTCCCATACGGGCGGCGAGGGATCGCCTCGCCGCCAGGCCTGTTTCAGGCTTATTTCTTTCCGACAAAGGCAAGGCTCTTGTCGAAGAAGGTCTGGTCCTTCACCAGACCGGCAAAGACCGGGAACAGCTGCTTCGAAACCGCTACGAAAGCCGCCTGCTGCTCCGGCGTCAGACGGTTGACCTTCATGCCGTGGCCTTCCAGGTCCTTGAGGATCGTCTCGGCCTGCGCCGCATCGTTCTCGGCCTTCCAGGCCTCGGCTTCCTCGGCTGCCTCGGTGACCGCCGCCTTCTCGGCCTCGGACAGGGCGTCGAACTTGGCCGGATTAATGCCGAGCACCCAGCCGTCCGCCATGTGGTTGGTGATCGAGACGAAGCTCTGTACCTCGTAGAACTTGGCAGCGAGCGGCACGCTGATCGGGTTCTCTTGCCCGTCGACGACCTTCAACTGCAGTGCGTTGTACACTTCGGCGAAAGCCATCGGGGTCGGCGCCGCGCCCATTTTTTTGAAGAACTCGACCCAAAGCGGGTTGTTTGGGACGCGGAACTTCAGTCCGGCCAGATCCGCCGGCTTCTCGATCGGCAGCTTGGAGTTGGTCATCTGGCGGAACGGACGGGTCCACAGGCTCAGGCCCTTGATGCCGATGGCGTTCAGATCGGCAATCAGCTCCTGACCATGCTCGCCGGCGAGATAGGCGCGCAGCTGCTTCTCGTCGTCAAAGAGATAAGGGATCGAAATGGCCGAGAATTTCGGATTGAAGTTGGCGTAGAGCGAGGTGGCCAACACCAGTATGTCCAGCGATCCGCCAGCAAGCTGCTTGACCGCGCCCGATGGGTCGCCGCCGTAGAGCGTGCCATTCGGGAAAACCTTGATGGTCACTTCGCCGTTGGTCTTGGCGGCCACCAGTTCAGCAAACTTGTTGGCAGCGACAGTGATTTCCGCGCCATCCGGATCGGGTGTGGACAGGGTCAGGGTCGTGGCGGCCTGCGCGGCGGTTGCGACAAGCATTGCCGCGCCGGCAAGCAGGCTGCGGATCGAGAAAGCGTTCATGGTATCCTCCACTCTCAGTTGTTGGGCGAGCTTGCGCCCGGTTGGTTCATCTTCTTAAGCGTCAGAAAGACCGCGCTGTGATCGAGATCGCCGCCGCCTTCATCAACAAGGCGGCGAAACAGGCTGTCCACCTGTTCGGCGATCGGCAGTCGCAGCTCTTGCGCACGCGCCAAGGCCAGCGCGGTGCCTGTATCCTTGACCTGGTATTTTGCAGGACCGCCCGGCACGAAATTGCCTTCGACCATCCTCAGGCCATGCTGACGGAACACCGTCGAATCCGCGAAGCCGCCGAGCAGCGCCTCGCGAACCCGGGCCGGATCGGCGCCGCCACTCTCGGCCAGCAAAAGCGCTTCAGCCACAGCGCAGATGTTCGATGCCACAATCAGCTGATTGGCGAGCTTGGCCAACTGGCCCGAACCGGCCGGCCCGACATGCGTGACGCGGCCCATCGGCGCGAAGACCGCACGAAGGCCTTCGACCTGCGCCGCCTCGCCGCCCGCCATGATGGCAAGCGTGCCTTCCCGCGCACCCTTCTCGCCGCCTGAGACCGGAGCATCGATATAGTTGAGGCCGACGGCGGTCGCCCGTTCCGCCTGCCCCCTGGCCGTTTCGACCGGGATCGAACTCATCACGACAAGCGTTGAGCCTCGTCGCATCGCACCGAGAACGCCACCCTCGGAGAGCAACACCTCATCGCAGACAGGGCCTGAGCTCAGCATGCAGATGACGGCATCGGCGTCGATGGCGGCATCAGCGGCGCTCGCGGCAATCTCGACGCCGTCAGCTGCCAGTGCCGAGGCCTTATCGGGCGTGCGATTCCAGGCCTTCACCCGGAACCCGGCCTCTGCCAGGCGGCGGGCCATATGCCCGCCCATAATTCCAGTTCCTACAAAGCCGATACTTGTCAGAGCTTTGCCCATCCCTGTGCCTCCCAACACTCTGGCGTCCTACTCGCTCACGAGGCCCAGAAAGCGGACGATGGTCTCATCGACGTCTAGCGTCTTCATGGACGCCTGAAAGCGCTTCAAATGCGGCGTGGTAAGATGCGTCTCGAAGGCGGTGCGATCGTCATACACCTCGTAGAACACGACCGTATCGTCGGTGCCTTCCGGGCGGACGATATCGAACTGGTGACACCCGGCCTCGTCCGCAACCGAATGGCGCGCGTCGTCCAAAGCAGCGTCGAGGAATGCCACCATCAGCTCGGGCTTCACGCGAAACTCCGGGATCACCACGAAGCGAGGCTTTTGAGTAGTACGGTCCATCACGCATCCTCCCTCGACGATCAGGCCGCTACGCTGGGGTTTGGACGGAATGTGTCTTCCATCTCACGACGCACCTTCAGGACATCCAGGTCGGTGACCAATTCGACATCGTCGAAGCTGACGATCTGATCCTTCTTGATCGCGCGCTTGAGCTTGACGTTATGGGCCAGGCCAATCGGCAAAGCTCGGTGCTTCAGGCTGCGCGTCGCTGGAATGGCGTTGGCCCAGACGGCGAAGCCCCCCTCGCCATCGAGCAGTTCGCCCGACTGCATGTCCTTCTTCGCGGTAGCCACAGCGTCGCCGCGAAACTCTTTCGAACAGCCGGTCGCCTCGCCGCGCAACACGGCCGAAAGCACACTGACCGAAGTTTCCAAGCCGATGATGTGGAACGGACGCCACATGGACGCGTACCATCCCGACGGATCGGTCAGCAGGCCGTACTGATTGAAGCATGCCTTCGAGTACTCGTTGTGGGCCTTGAAGGTGACGAACACGCCATAGCGGATATTGTTGACCACCTCGCGGCCATCGGGCTCCTGGCTGGCTGCGATGTCGACAAGGCCGCTGCGATCCATCCGGCCGCCATCGGCTGCCGGACGGAACACCTTCGCGAGGTCATGCAGCCCGGCAGGCGGGAAGGCAAGACCGTTGTCTGGGCAATCGAGGCCGGTGCCGTTGGCCACCGCCGCCATCTCGATCGCAGCCTTGGTACCGTCCGTGAAGGAATTGTACATTTTCGGGTTGAAGTCGCCCTTTGCGACATACTCCTCCGACCACCCGAAGAAACCCCAGACCGTGTCCGGCGTCGAATAGCGGTAGCGTGGCTCGAAATTCATCCCCTTGCCAGCCGCCGTAACCTCAAAGCCGGTGGCGCGCGCCCAATCCACGAGCTCACAGATCAGTGCCGGCTGGTCGCCATAGGCCATCGAATAGATCACGCCCTTTGCCGCGGCCCTCTTGGCCAGGATCGGACCGACCATGACGTCGGTCTCGACATTGACCATGACGATATGCTTGCCGGCGTCGATCGCGGCGAGCGCGTGGCGTGTGCCGGCGATCGGATGGCCGGTCGCCTCAATGACGCATTCGATATCGTCGCAGGCCAGCAGCGCCGCGACATCATCCGTGACGAAGGTCGTGCCATTCTTGACGGCATCAGCGGCGCTCGTAGCGGAATACTTCTCCTTCGGCCAGCCGACGCGGTCCAGCGACTCGCGCGCCTTTCCGACATTCAGGTCCGCCACCGCGACCATGTGATAGCCGGCAATGCGCTGCGCTTGGGCGAGCACCATCGAACCGAACTTGCCGGCGCCGATTAGGCCGACGCGAACGGGCTTGCCCTTGGCGGCGCGGGCAGCGAGGAGAGAAGAGAGGTTCATTGTCTCGGGTTCCCTGCATGAGGACGATAAGTTTTGTGGGCTGTGTCCAAGTCCCCCGTCGATCCCGCGTGGACCAGCGACGAACCAATGCTTCGCAACCGTCCGGAAGGTGCTCCCGGACCGCTGAACGTCTGTTGGCGTGAAGGTTCCTCCCTCCGGCCGAGGCCTCGCTGCGCAAGGCACTGCGACGAAACGGACTTTATTCTGCCAGGTTGTTTAGCTCAATTTAGAAAGATGCACATTTCGTTTAGATGGCCTAACAATACCGCATAGGCCATCGCTCTTCCGATAGTCCGAATAATGCCCAGATCGCCGGATTGTCGGGAAATCAGAGAAAGGATGCGAACCTCTGTCGCTGAGCAGGTGTTTGGCGAGATTCTGAGTACCGTTGGCGGCACGGTCGCAGAAACGGCGCTTGTCATCGCCCCGTGCTTTGAGGTGGAAAAAGCGTGCGAATTGAGGACGCGAGGATTCGGTCTTGAATGATCCCTGGCGGGAAGTGCGATTCGCGATGCGCGGGCGATCGGAAGCCATCGTAGGCGACCACTAGGGCGAAGGATTGCCGAAATTGCCGGAAATTGTCCGGTTCATCGCACGCTCGAAGCCGTTGCAAGACGGTCGTGAAACCCAAGGGAAAATACGATATCTTCACTCAGTGAGCGTGATCGCCAAGTCCCATATCGAGACTGGAATGCCGCGATCCAGGAGAGCGGATGAGTCAGAGTCAGGAAACGTTGGACAAACTCCAACGGGACACGATCGAATATTTCCTAAAAGAGAGCAATCGCGCCAATGGAATGGTCCCCGACAACACGCGCACGGGGTCGCATGCGAGCATTGCCGCGATAGGGTTTGCATTAACGGCCTACACCATCGGCGTCGAGCGCGGCTTTATCACACGCGCCGAAGCTATCGAGCGCACACTCACGACACTTCGATTCTTTAGAAACAGTGAGCAGAGCGAGGAGGCGGACGCGACCGGTTACAAGGGCTTCTATTACCACTTTCTATACATGGACACCGGCCGTCGCGCCTGGGTGTCGGAGTTGTCGACGATTGATTCGACATTTCTGCTCGCTGGCATGTTGGCCGCCGCTGCGTACTTTGATGGAGGTGCGCCCGAAGAGCGCGAAATACGTTCGCTGGCTGAAGAGCTCTACGCCCGGGCCGATTGGCAGTGGGCGCTTAACGCCGGAGAAACCGTATCGATGAGTTGGAAGCCGGAGTGCGGGTTTCTGCCGCATCGGTGGGAGGGATATAACGAAGCCCTGATCCTTTACGTGTTGGCACTGGCTTCGCCGGCCCATCCAATTCCAGCCGAGAGCTACAAGGCGCAAACTCGCACTTACTGCTGGAAGAATCTCTATGGCCTGGAGTTTCTCTATGCCGGCCCATTATTCATTCATCAGCTCTCACACATGTGGATCGACTTTCGCGGCATTCAGGACGAATTCATGCGTGAGAAGGGGATTGATTATTTCGAGAACAGCCGCCGTGCAACTTACGCGCAACAGCAATACGCGATCCATAATCCATTGGACTACAAAGGGTACAACGAGCATTGCTGGGGCATTAGCGCGAGTGATGGTCCTGGTCCAACCTGTGTGAAGATCGAGGGCGTTGAGCGTCACTTTTTCGACTACACGGCGCGCGGCATCCCATTTGGTCCGGACGATGGCACCATCGCGCCCTGGGCCGCGATTGCATCGCTACCTTTCGCCCCCGAGATTGTCTTGCCAGCGTTGCGGCACTTTAACGAAGTATACCCCGAAGTGACCAGTGAGTATGGCTTCAAGTGCAGCTTTAATCCAACCTTCGAATCAGGGCATCAAAGCGAGTCGGGTTGGATCTCAAAAGGTTATTACGGACTCGATCAAGGACCGATCGTGTTGATGATCGAGAACCACCGCACGGGATTTCTTTGGGAGTTGATGAAGAAATGCCCGCTCATTGTCGAGGGTCTGCGCAAGGCAGGATTCACTGGGGGTTGGCTGCAATTGTCGTAGCCGTTGGCGAAGCGAAGGATTGGGACTAACCGGGCTCAGTGACCGGGAGGCTGTGCGATTTGGGATAGTGTCCTGAAGGTTCTGCAAAAAGCTCTGAAGAGAGGCCGGCGCTGGCTCTGAAGCGAGTGGCGGCCATGGCACGCTGGTGACGGTGCGATCACCGTTCCCGTGGAAGGGGAGTGCCATGACCAAGCGAGAGAATAGGTTACGTGGTTCGGAGTTGAAAGCGTTGCTGCTGTCGGACGAGGACGGTTTTCGCAGGTTCTGCAGACAGTGGTGCAGGAGGTCCGGAACGCGAGCCGGCGGCCACCGGATGGGAACGGGGCCGCCGGTCATGCAACGGTGGGAGTGTGACTCAAACGTTGCGCGGTCAAAACCGGCAAGGCTTGGAATGGTTCCAGCGACATTATGGGTGCTGGCCACAGCCGCGGGCCAGGACCACATTAGCGCCAGAGGCAGTAGCTTGTATTACGATCTCACACACAAGGACGGCAGGATCACCGAGGGATCGGTGGTCGCCGAGTTGACCCAGGCGCTCGAGCGCAGGGGAGTGCCTTTCCATGTGGCAGTCGATGCGGCCGCAAGGGTGCAGGCGGGCGAGACCGTCGGCGTCGAGATCGAGCTGGTGTCTTCCAGCGAAGAATTCGAAGCCGAGATGGAAGCACGGGGCATCCATGCCGAATGGATAGAGGGCGAATCACGCGAGCCGTTCACGCTCGACCTGGCGCCGAACCGCGAACGCTGGAGAGGTGTCTGGCCGAAGGCGGTCGCCAATCAGGAAATCCGCCTGGCCAAGATGTTCGCCACCGAGCCGGCCGCAGTGCGCCGAATGACCTTCGCAAATGTCGCGCAACCATCGCGTCGGTTCATCGCCACGCGGCCAACGCAGGTCTGCACCAGCTGCAGCCCGGGACATACGGAGCCGGAGCCGATCCTGCGAAGCCAGCTTCTGGGGTGGCGCATTACGTGCCCTTTGTGCGGAGACCACCTCCGGGATGCCGGCGGTCGCGAACTCGCCTCCCCTTTCCGGCAATATCGGACTACCGCTCTTCGTGGCGAAAAGCTGCTCGACGATGAAGTCGAACGTGGTATCGGAACCTGGACATCGCCAGCCGAAATTGCCCGGCTTCTCCTGATGCGACGCATTCCAAGACCTATACCACGCGAGAGCGACCTTTGGCGCTTCCGGGTGCTCGGCGCAATCATCCCCGATCTCGACCGTGTCGTCGGCGCGGAACAGGAGAACCTGCCCACGCCTGCAAAGCCGATCCTGCCGCTTCACATGCGGCCCGCTCTGCTGGCGGGAATCGCCATCGTCGAGCGCGCTGGACCCGAAATGCTCCGAATGCTGCGTGGTCACACGATGGGTCACAATAGGGTCCGGTTCACTGACTCAGTCGAGAGCATGATAGCCCGAACTCGTAAGTGGAAAGCTTCATCGCAGATGCACTTAATTTGAGAATCCACCGCCCATGATTCTCACGTTTAAATGCCAACCCTTAGCAAAACCGGCGCATTCTTACGTTTAACTGCCAAGCGACATCTTCTTTGACACCACCCGCAACGGCAAGCGGCTGTATTGCGACAGCCGAACCTGCGGCAATCGTGTCCACGCAGCTCGCTATCGCACCCGCACGGCGGAGCGATCGCAGTCGAAGGGCTGAATCGATGTTCGAAGTCTTGATAGGCTGGATTCGGCAAGCAATTACGTTCGACCGAGTTCTGTCTTCTCGCTCTCTCAAGGCAGCAAGCTTCACGCGTGCGGAGGCAATTCCGCGCCGTCACGCCAGGCTTGCCACCAGTCCCGCGCGCGGTGGTAGCGCAGGCTGAGCTGCGGCCCGAAGCTCATGTAGAATGGCGCCCGGTGGAGCGGCTCTATTCTCAGCGAGAGATCCTTTTCCGGGACGCCGAGCGCCCATTCGGAGAGGATGCCGCCGAGCATAGAGCCGGTCGGCACGCCGCGGCCCGACAGGCCGGTCAGCGCCACCACCCCCGGCGCCAGCCCGTAAAGTCGCGGTATCGTGCGTTGCTGCATGTCGAGTTCGCCGAACCAGAAGTACTCCCAGTTGAGTTTGGTGCGGATCTGCGGATGCAGCCATTTCAGGCGATCGGTCATCAGCTGGCGCGTATAGCCGAAATCGCGGCCGCGCCGGCCCATCGGGAACATGGATGCCACGATGCGGCCTTCCGCGTTGTACTTGTAGACGAAAATATCGCCACGGCCGTCGTGGATCGAGGTATTGCGCGGCAACACGGTGCGGCGCTCCTCTTGCGACAGCGGCTGCGTCGCCGCCACGAACACGCGCATAATGCGGAAGCTGCGGTCGAGCTTCGGCCAGCCGCCCACCGTATAGGCCCCGGTGGCGAAGATCACCTTGTCGGCAAGCACGCCGCCCCTGGCGGTGACGGCGCGCCATTTGCCGGCCTCCGGCCTGACCTCGGTTACCGCCGAGCCGGTGTAGAGGCGTCCGCCTTCCTGAATGACCGCCTGCGCCAACCCGCGCGCATAGCCGAGCGGGTTGAGATGGCCGGCCTCTTCATGCATCCAGCCGCCGTGGAAGCGCGCGCTGCCGGTGATCGCCTCCATCTCGGCCGGCTCGACGAAGCGGGTCCGAGCGCCGACGGCATTGTAATCGTCCGCCTTGCGTTTGAGCGCGTCGGTTGCCGACGGGTAGGCGGCGGCCTGGACGAAGCCGTTACGCACCCATTCGCACTGGATCTGGTAGCGCTCGATCATGTCGGCGACGCGGTCGGCGGCCCGGGTCTGGCGCTGGATCAGCCTCTCGGCCCAGGGTTCGCCGATGAGCTTGCGCAATTGCGGCAGGCTGAAATGGATGAAGGTCGGCGTGCAGTGGCCCGCATTTCGGCCCGAACCGCCGAAGCCGGCCTGCTCGGCTTCGAGCACCACGACCTTGACGCCGGCGCGCGCGAGTTCCAGCGCGGTGGTCATCCCGGTGTAGCCCGCGCCGACGACGCAGACATCGGCCTGCACCGTCTCGTCCAGCGGCCGCGTTGAAGGCGCTGCGCCCGCGGTCGCATACCAAAGCGTCACGTCGAACGGCGAGAATTTCGTCACGCGGGTGCCCTCTCAGCCGAGATCGCTGCGGGCGTCGAGCGCGTCGCGCAGGCCGTCGCCGATGAAGTTGAAGCTGGTGACGGCGAGCGTAATCGCGATGCCGGGAACGATGGCCAGCCAGGGCGCGCTGCCCAGGTACTGCTGGGCGCCATTCAGCATGTTGCCCCAACTCGGCAGTGGCGGCTGGATGCCGTAGCCGAGGAAGCTGACATAGGCCTCGAGCAGGATCGCGCGGGCCACCGTCAGCGTGGCGGCGACGATGATCGGGCCGATGGCGTTGGGCAGGAGTTCGCGGAACATGATCCAGCGGTTGGAGAGGCCGAGCATGCGGGCGGCCAGGATGAAGTCGCGCTCGCGCAGCGAACGCACTTCCGTCGACACGATCCGCGCCACCTCCATCCAGGTCGTCACCGCGATGATGACGGTGATCATCAGCGGGTCGGGCCGGATGAAGGCAGCAAGAGCCAGCAGCAGGAAGATGCTCGGAAAGGAGAGGAACGCGTCGGTAGACCGCATCAGCACGGCGTCGACGCGGCCGCCATAATAGCCGGACAAGACGCCGATCACGGTGCCAATGACGGTGCTGATGAGCATCGCGCAGAACCCGACCAGCAGCGAGATGCGCCCGGCATGGAAAAGCCGGGCGGCGACGTCGCGTCCAAGCGGGTCGGTTCCGAAGATGTGCCCGCCGGTCATCGGCGGCGCGAAGCGGGCGCGCAGGTCGATGAACAGCTGGTCGTAGGGCAGGACGTATGGTCCAAACACGCAGGCGATGGTCAGCATCGCGATCATGACGACGCCGAACATCGCCAGCCGGTGGCGGCGGAAGCGCCGGGCGGTGCGGCTGCGCCACCATCTCTCCGGAGGCAGGTCGAAGTTTGCCGAGGTGACCGTGGACATGATCGGGCTCCTCACGCCAGTCGGATGCGCGGGTCGACGAAGGCACTGACGAGATCGGCCAGCAGATTGCCGATCAGCACCAGCACGGCCGAAAACATCAGCAGTCCCATCACGACCGGGTAGTCGTTGTAACCGAGGCTGTCCAGAAACAGCCGGCCCATGCCGGGCCAGGTGAACACCGTTTCCGTGACCAGCGCGCCGCCGAGCAGCGCCGGCACCTGCAGCCCCGCCAGTGTGATCATTGGCAGCAGCGCATTGCCCACGACATGCTTGAACAGCACGCGCCGCGGCGACAGGCCCTTGGCGCGCGCGGTCTTGATGAAATCCTGGTTGATGACGTCGAGCGTTGCGGTGCGCATGTAGCGGCTCCAGATCGCGACGTCGACCAAAGCGAGCACCGAAGCCGGCAGCACCAGATGCCAGAGCACGTCGCCGACGGAGCCGCTGCCGATCGTGTACATGTTTCCGGCCGGAAACCAGCCGAGGTTGAGCGAGAAAACGTATATGGCGATGAGGCCGAACCAGAAGGTCGGCACCGACAATGCAATCATGGCGCCGACGGTCGCGACATAGTCGAAGATGGAATAGCGCCGAACCGCACCCAGGATGCCGATACAGACGCCGAGCGTCATGGCGATCGCCGCCGCGGTGCCCATCAGCAGCAGCGTTGCCGGCAGATGGTCGAGGATGACGGTCAGCACCGGGCGATTGTCGCGGAAGGACGCGCCCCAGTCGCCTTGCAGCAGATGCCACAGCCAGTCGGCATATTGCACGATGATTGGGCGGTTGAGCCCCATCTGCTCGGCAATGCGATCGAGATCCTGCTTGCTGATGCCCGGCGTCAGGGCGAACTGCGACATCGGCCCGCCCGGCGCGAGCAGCAGCACGAAATAGCCGATGATCGACACGAGGAACAGCAAGAGCAGGCTTTGCCCGATCCGCCCGACAATATAGCGCAGCATGGTGATCGCCCGATGTTGGGGCCGGGTCGGGCGCAATCGCCCGACCCGGCCTGATTGCGGTCAGGCGTTCCAGTACCAGGTGCCGATATTCCAGGTGTCGATGCGGTTGTTGACGTTGGGGGTGAAGCCCATCAGCTCCTTCTTGCGGCCGCGCACCGTCGTGTATTGGAACAGCGGCAGCAGCGGCAGGTCATTGCGCACAACTTCCTGCAGCTTCAGGTAGGAGGCCTTGCGCTCCTCCGGCACCAGGGAATTGCCGCCTTCCTGCAGCAGCTTGTCGACCTCGGGGCTGTCGTATTGCCAGGTGTTCTGTCCGGCGCCTCCCTTCGCCCCGCTCGACGTCGATGCGAAGTAATCCGACGTGTCGGGATCGGGGCCAGTCAGGAAGTCGATGCCGACAATGACGCTGTCGAACTGCGACATCATCCAGTATTCGCCCCACATCACGGCTGGCGGCAGATTCGAGATGGCCATCTCGACGCCGATCTCCTTGAACGACTGTTGGATGAACTGCTGCGCCTGTTCGCGAATGTGGTTTCCCGCGGTGGTCGAGCAGGTGAAGGCGAGCTTGACCCCATCCTTGGCCCTGACGCCGTCGCCGCCGTCGACCCAGCCGGCCTCGTCCAGCAGCGCCTTGGCCTTGTCCAGGCTGAACTCGTGCTTGGGCAGGTCGGGATTGAAGTAGAACGATTGCTGCGGCATGTAGCTCTCGGTCGGCTGGGGCAGGCCGTAATAGAGCGCGTCGATGATCGCCTGCTTGTCGATCGCGTGGTAGAGCGCCGCACGCACCGCAGGATCCTGGAATTGCGGCCGACCCATATTGAGCGTGAAGCTTTCGACGGTGCTGCCCGCGACGAGTTCGATCTCGCGATCGGCAAGCCCCTTGGCTTCTTCATAGTGGTCCGGCGTGATCCACTGCAGGCCGGTAATGTCGATGTCGCCCGACTTGAACTGCGTGTAGAGCACGTTGAGGTCGGGGATGTATTTGATGATGGCGCGCTCGAGATAGGGGCCTTCGCCGAAATAGTCCGGGTTGGCGACGAGTTCGATGTGATCGCCGGCGACCCGGTTGCCCCATTTGAACGCGCCGGTGCCGATCGGCGCATTGTTGAACGGCGCGGTGTTCTTGTCGGCCGCCTCGCCCAGCGCATGTTTGGGAACGATGAAAGTCGACGCCAGGATCGACGGATAGGGCGCATAGGTCTTTTCCATCCGCCAGGTGATCTCGGTCGGCGAGACGACCGAGATGTCGCGTACGAGGTCGTGGCCGGCCCGGCGCCAGCTGCGGAAATCGGGATCAACCATCAGGTCCAGCGTGAACTTGACGTCTTCGGCCGTGAAGGGCTGTCCGTCGTGCCATTTGACGCCGTCGCGCAGCTTGACCTTCCAGTTGAGGCCGTCTGCGGAGATGCCGCCATTCTCGACCGTCGGCACCTCGGCCGCCAGCGCGGGCGTGAACTTGCCGTCGGGATCGACGTTGAACAGCGGATCGAAAACCGCAAAATGCACGCCTTCGTCGACCTCGATATGCAAGAGATGCGGGTTGAACACCGTCGGCTCCTGCGAGAAACCGACGATAAGCTGTCCCGTCGGCTTGTCAGGCGCGGCGGCAGAGGCGGGGCCGCGGCCGATGAGCGCGGGCGCCGCGAGGCTGGCGCCGGTGGCGGCGATCAAGCCGAGGGCTTTGCGGCGGCTTATGTCATGAAACAATCTTGTCTGGTCGGTGGCCATGTCATGCTCCTCTGTGGTTGCGGTTCAGACCTCATTATCGATCCGCCCTTCTGCCGGAGCGGCTTGTCTTCGTTAGAACCCGCTGATCAGCTCGATCTTCGATCCGTCGCTGAATCGCGAGAAGCGGAAGGCGCCGGGGTCGACGATGGGTGCGCGATTGATGACGATGTCGGCCATGAGCCGCCCGGCCGCCGGGCCGATGCCGAAGCCATGGCCGGAAAAGCCGGTCGCGATGTGAAAGCCGGGGATGGTGTCGATCGCCGAGATCACTGGAACGGCATCCGGGGTGACGTCGATGTAGCCCGCCCAGCGCTGCGCGATCTCGGCTTTCGCGAAGACCGGAAAGGCCTGGGCAAGCTCCACCAGCGCGTCGTCGGCGAGCTTCTTCGACGGCTTGGGATCGAGCACGCGGTTGTATTCGAAGGGACTTGGCTCGTCGAGAGCCCACCGGCTGGGGATGCGCGCCTCGTCGAAGAAGCGGCCGCCGAGCCGGAACCGCAGCGAACGCCATTCGGCGCGCAGCGCCGGGACGAAGTCGGCCGCGTAGCGGAAGCTCTTTGGCACGATGTCGACGACGTTCTCGTGCCCGGACGCGATGGTGTAGCCGCCATCCCTGCGCTTGCGGACCGCGAAGCTCTTCGCCCAGATCGCCTGCTCCGGCCCGCCTTCGAGAGGCTTGGTGCGGATCACCGAATTCATCACCTTGAGCTGCGGCAGTCGCAGGCCGTGATTGCCGGATAACAGGCTCGACCAGGCCCCGCCGGCCAGCACCACCGCGTCGCAGGCGATCGGGCCCCGTTCGGTGACCACGCCCGAGATCTTCCCGGCACGGGTCTCGATGCCGCGCACCGCGCATTCTGTGAGCACCGCCGCACCCTTGCGCCGCGCTGCCTCGGCGATCGCCGGAGCAGCCCTCTGCGGCTCGGCGCGACCGTCGGCGGGGGTGTAGAGCGCGCCCTTGATGTCCAGTTGCGAAGAGGGAAACATCGCCTTGAACTCGGCACGGCTGAGCATGCGCGATTCGAGCTGATACGGTTCGAGATTGCGGCTCCAGCGCTCGTGGTCGGCATAATCGCGATCGGTGGCGCAGGTGAAGATGATGCCGGCGCGCTTGTAGCCGGTGTCGGCTTCGACGCGTTTGTCGAGGTTGTTCCAGAGACGCAATGCTTCCGCCATCAGGGGCACCTCGCGCGGGTCCCGCCGCGAAATGCGCACCCATCCCCAGTTTCGGCTCGACTGTTCGTGGCCGATGCCGCCCTTCTCGCACAGCGCCACGCTCAGGCCGCGCTCGGCAAGCTCCAGCGCGGTCGAACTGCCGATAATGCCGCCGCCGATGACGACGACGTCGACCTTTTCGGGCAATTCGGCATCGCCGTGAACGGGAACGACATAGGGGCCTGGCATGTCAGTAGAATTCTTCCAATTGGCAGTTCAAAGTGAATTCGGCGACGCTCGCCTCGTTGGGCAGGTCGACGAGCATGGCGATGATGCGCGCAAGATCGGCCGGGTCGGTCATGTCGGCCGAAGCGCGCGCCTTCAGTGCGCGGGCCATGTCGGTGTCGACCAGGCCGGGACAAACCGCTGTCGCGCGGATGCCGGCATCGAAGCCCGCATGACGGATGCCATGGGCGAGCGAGACAGCGGCGAACTTCGTCATCGAATAGAGGCCGGCGCCGGCGTGCTTGACCCGCTTGCCCGACAGCGAACCCAGGATGATGACCCTGCCGCGTCCGCTGGCAGCGAGTTCGTTCCACGCGGCCTTCACCAGCCGGCGCGGCGCCTTGCAGTTGATCTCGAAGAGCCGGTCGAGCTCGCTGTCATCGGCCTCGATCACACTGTTGGTGCTGTTAATGCCGGCACTGGCGACAATGGCGTCGATCCGGCCGAAATGCGCCGCCGCGGCCGCAACCCAGCCGGCCTCGAGATTGCCGCCGCCGGCGTCGTAAGCATGGAGATGGACCGAAGCGGGATCGGCCCATTCAGGCAGGCGGGGATCGCGCAGGCCGAGCGACAGGCGCCATCCCTGGCGCAAGAGTTCCCGCGCCGTCGCCGCTCCGATACCGCGGCTCGCTCCGGAAACCAGTGCGACGCGCGACCCGCTCATGGCAGGCCCACGATGCGCCGATAGGCGCGCTTGAGTATATCCATCAGTTGCTGCTGTTCGTCGGGGGAGATGAACTTGAAGAAATCCCTGGACTGCTGCGTCACCAGCGGGCGGATCTGTGCCGCAAGGGCGGCGCCCTTCTCGGTGATGTAGAGCTCCTGCACGCGGCTGTCGGTCGAGGACTGCCGCCGCAGGATCAGGCCATGGTCCTCCATCTGCTCCATCAGCCGCCCGGTGGCGGAGCGGTCGCGCAGGATCAGTTCGGCGATGATCGAGGGGCGGATGCCGGGATGGCTGTCAACCAAAAGCAGCGTGGTGATCTTGCCGGTGCCCTTGGCCACTTCGAGACCTTCGAGCTTGTCGTCGAGATCGCGCGATACCGCGATGTTCATGGTGCGGATGTAGAAGCTCAGCGTGTCCTCGAGGACGTCCAGCGTGACGTCGGCGATCGATGTCGGCGGCGTTTTCGACCGTTGGTCCACGCTTGCTCCCGCTCCTTTTGCACGGCGTTGCCGATCGCGGGGCGCAACAGACGCACCGCGACCCGGCAGCAGCCGGTCGTCAGGACATTTCCAGTCAGAAGCCGATCAAATGCCATATAGTGGACATTTGCAACTATATTTCCCGACTGGCGGCCGGGTTCTTTAAGAGGCTTCTATCGCCGGGAAGCCGGCTCAGGCCGCGCTCTCCCAGTCCGCGCCGGGAATGGCCGCCACGAGACGCCTGGTGTAGTCGTTCTGCGGGTCGCGGAAGACCTGTACCGGCGGTCCGGACTCGACCACGCGTCCCTTATACATCACCGCGATCTCGTCGCAGATCTGGCTGGCAACGCGCAAATCGTGCGTGATGAACATCATCGCCACGTTTGTCTCGCGCTGGATCTCGGTGAGCAGTTGTAGGATCTGCGCCTGGATGGAGACGTCGAGCGCGGACACCGCCTCGTCCGCCACCAAGAGCAGCGGGTCGAACATCAGCGCGCGCGCGATGCCGATGCGCTGCCGCTGCCCGCCGGAAAATTCATGCGGAAAACGATCGTAGGAGCCGCGGTCGAGCCGCACCGTGTCGAGCAGGCGCAAGGCCTTGCTGCGTGCCGCCGCCGCCGTCATGCCGTGAGCTACGGGACCGACCATCAGGATCTGGCCGACCGTATGGCGCGGGTTGAGCGAGGCGAAGGGGTCCTGGAAGATCATCTGGATCAGCGGACGCAGCGGGCGAAATGCGTCGGCCGACATGGCCGCGATGTCGCGCCCGTCGAACAGGATGCGGCCACTGTCCGGCTCCGCCAGCTTGAGCAGAACCTTTCCCAGCGACGACTTCCCCGAGCCGGATTCCCCGACGATACCCAGCGTCTGCCCCTTGCGGATCGAGAAGCTGACATCGTTGACGGCATGCACGACGCGCGCCCTCGAAAAGAAGCCGCCCTGCCCGCCATAGGTCTTGTTGAGCTTGTCGACTTCGATCACCACAGGCTGCGCCGCGCCTTGCTCGCGCTCTCGGCTGCGCACTCGCGGCACCGCCGCGATCAGCCGTCGCGTATAGGGATGGGTGGGACGCGTGAGCACGTCGGCGGTTGGGCCCTGCTCGACCAGCCTGCCCTTCTCCATGACGACGACCCGGTCGGCGATCTCTGAGACGACGCCGAAATCATGGGTGATGAACATCACGCTCATGCCTTTGCGGCGCTGGATCTTGCGGATCAGCTCGAGAATCTGCGCCTGCGTGGTGACATCCAGCGCCGTGGTCGGCTCGTCGGCAATCAGCACATCCGGATCGAGCGCCAGCGCCATCGCGATCATCACCCGCTGCCGTTGTCCGCCAGAGAGACGGAACGGATACTGGTGCTGCATGAGCGGCGGTTCGGGCAAGCCGACTTCTTCCAGAAGCTCCAGCACCCGCAGCGTGCGGCTGTCGCGGTCGCCGACATTGTGGGCGCGCATGACCTCGGCGATCTGGTCGCCCACCGTCATCAACGGGTTGAGCGCTGAGAGCGGGTCCTGGAAGATCATCGACACCGCCCGGCCGCGCAGACCGCGCAACATCGTCTCGGCGGCGCCGGTGATGTCCTGGCCCTTGAACAGGATCTTGCCCGACGTGACGCGTATGGTCGAAGCGAGCAGTCCCATCACCGCGTTCGCGGTCACCGACTTGCCCGAACCAGACTCGCCGATGATGCAAAGAATCTCGCCGGCGCGCAGCTCGAAGGAGACGTCCTCGACGGCAAACGCACGCTCCATGTTGCGGGGCAGGCTCACCGTCAGTCGTTCGACCGCCAGCAGAGGCCCGGGTCCGCGTTCGGCTACCTTCACGCCGTTCGGCATGTCGGCACTCCCCTTACTTGAGCCAATTGCACGCAGTCGACTTAAGCGTGAGTGTAGCGAAGGTAGTGGACAACTACAACTATCTCCGTGTGGAGGCTGCATAACGCTCTTGGTCGCGCCTTCGCACGCAGCGTCTAGGAAGGGTGAAACCTCATAGATCCGGAAAGTTCCACACTGCAATCTTATGCGACTTCAAAGCACAAGTAGAGAACATTCACCGGCTAGGTCTCTAGCTCATCACCTTGAGGTCAGCCTCGCGCCAACTCCTGACGTTGCGCTGCACGCAGGGAAGGTCGCGAGCCGATCCGTTGCCGGCCGTCAATGACGTGGGCGTTGGACGCCTGGATTGAGCCCAAGGCCGTCATTTGCACCAACGGAAGCGGGCACAACTATCCAAGCTCATGGATCGTCACGCTCGGAATAACGGCCTTGGCGACGTCGCACAGGTATTGGTGATGCGTGAGGTAGATCACCTGACCCGCACATCCCATCTCCCCAAACAGCTTGAAGACCTCCTCGGATAGGACGTGATCGAAGGTTTCCATTATATCGGCGATAAAGGGCACAAAGGGTCCAACCGACTCGACTCGCTGTCGCTTTCGCCACATCATGTTCACGGGGGGCGCTTGGGGGATGGTATTCCGATTTCGAAAATCTGTAAGGATTGCACCGGGAGTTCGGATAAATCTCAACGCGAAAAGTGCCAGCGTGCGGGTTGGACCGAAAGGGCTTGGATATACAGTTAGCACAACAGGCAAAAAGCGCCTCAGCGCGAGCATCCCGGGCACCGGACTTTCTTATTCAGAGGTTGTTTCGTCGAAGCGACAGCCCGTGCCTAGCGCGCCGTCGCAATTAGTTGCTTCTCAAACTAAGCCGTCTTCGAAGGGCCCGCTCGCCCTTGTGCTACTAGCCATTGGCGCTGGACTGGTTTGGTGCAGCACGCCGTATAATGAAACCCCCGGATTCGTGCAGCCGAATCTAAAGCCCGTGACAGCAGAACCGGACCCCCGAGCCTCCCAGGGTACAGACGCTTATGCCGGGCCCGCCCCTTCCGTTCAAAAGACACTTTATAGCACCGCAAATGTTCGCCTACGGACATCCCCATCGGCTGAGTCCCAGATTGTACTCACCGTCCCAGTTGGATCTGCAGTGTTGTCATCGAAGCGCGAAGGCTCTTGGCATCACGTTTCATACGGGAACTATTCGGGCTGGATTTTAGGCGATTATCTCGCGGAGCCTGGCACTGAACCAGCGGCAACTTCTTCGCCGGTAGCACCACTGGTTTCAAGCGAACAGCCGGCCTCTGACAGCAACACAATCTCAGGCCGCGCGACCATCATCGACGGAGACACGATCGATATTGCCGGCACGCGCGTGCGTTTCAATAGCATCGATGCGCCTGAGAGTGCTCAGCTCTGCCGGAATTCAAAGGGCAAGAACTACCGCTGCGGCCAGTCTTCTGCGAAAGCGCTTGATGCTTGGCTGGCAAAATCCCGGCCCGTAACCTGCACATTCATAGATTGGGATCGCTACGGCCGCTTCGTCGGCGACTGCTATCGTTCCGACGGCACGGCGGTGGCAGGATGGCTGGTCACAGCCGGCCACGCAATGGACTGGCCGCAGCATTCGGGCGGCGCCTACGCGGGCCACCAAGACGAAGCTCGGCTGGCCAGGCGCGGGATCTGGCAAGGCGAGTTTCAGCCTCCTTGGGAGTGGCGTGCCGCACAGCAGGCGCCTAAGCCTGAAACCACGAATCCAGTTCGACTGCTCTCCGGCTCATGCGACATCAAGGGCAACATCAGCAACAAGGGCGTTCGCATCTACCACCTCCCCGGCCAGCGTTTCTATGACGAGACAGTGATCAGCCCTGCCAAGGGTGAGCGAATGTTCTGTTCAGAAGATGAGGCGCGCGCGGATGGTTGGCGCCGGTCGAAAAGGTGACTATAGCTGCAACTTCGTTGGACTTTGTATAGTCCGAGCCGCTGCAGGTCGATGCTTTCAAGCGTAGCTGGTTCTGTCGACGTCCAGATGGGAAGCCGTTCGCGCCATCCACGTCCGCTTTTGCGCAACGAAGACTTCCAATGCCGTCAGCGACGAGGTCTGCTTTCAGGATGCGACGGTGCAGACGGTTGCGGCAGGTGTTGTAGGCGATCCGCCATTGGCCGCAGTCCTCGCAGGCCTCGACGTGACCGCCGAGGGCCGCGGTGCGACAATCCTCGATCGCGGACATCACCTTGAGCTGCAGCAGGCTAAGGTGCCCTGCATGGACGGCCCGGCCCGGTGGCACGGAAGATATCGGCGACCTCGATCGAGGCGCGCACGGCTCAGCCGTCGGGCGAGATCTCTCCCGGCTTGAACAGGCCGAGTTTGTCGAGCGGGCTCGTGACCGTGCGCACCGTCCGGGTCGCGATCTTGCGCCTCCATGACCGGCGCGAGCAATGGCAAGCGGGCAGCGTTCCTGCCGGTGGCCTGTTCCTTACCGCCGGCGCCGACATCCAGAAGGATCGCATTGAGGTTGACGTCTGGGCATGGGGCCGCAGTCTGGAAAGCTGGCTGATCGAGCACATCGTGCTAGACGGCGGCCCGGGAGACGAAGCCTGCTGGAAGGCGTTCGACGAAGTCCTCGGCCGCAGCTGGCAGCCTCCGAAAACGTCGCCAATGTCACGCGCAATTTCGCGCCTTGCGCCAAGCGCCTTTGCGGCAGGGTCTTTGCCGTCGTCAATAACGTCGTCGGCTTCCTCGCCGGTCGCAATGCGCGTGACGCGGACGGCGTTGCCGATCACGTCGGCTGGGCGCTTCTGGCCTTTAGGTTGGCTTGGCAACGTCGTCGCCCTCCACGGCACGCTCAAGATCATCCAGTTCGGTCAAAGTGCCGTCGCTGGCATAGATGTGGAATTTGATATTCCCCGCTTTGAGTTCGCGCGCTTGGTTTACGGCCTGCCTGCTGGACAAGTCATTGACCATCAGGACGTTCGGCTCCTTACCGAGCTTTATGGAATAACTCATTGCCCCTGCTCCTGCTCCTATGCATTGCCCTAAGCATATAGGAGCGGGGCCGGAAGCGACAACGGCGCGGTGCGGGATGTGCTCTCTGCGGATCGCGATGAAAAATCCCCGTCCGCGAAGCATGATCTCTTGACATCCATGCCGCATGGCGAACTCGTCGAGCAGGCCAGCCAGCCGCCGGTCGCAGCCGCTGGCTCCTCTCCCAGGTACGATGCCGGTGCCAAGCTAACCACGCCCCCCTGTGGTGAGCTTAAATCAAACCCGCTGGCCTCCCCCTCCGGCAGCGGGTTTTTTTATCATCTGGACCTAGTTTGATAACCCGCGATCAGGCCAGCGTTCACGACGAGGTAGGCGCGAATTGGCGCCGAGTTATTAAACGGGCAGCGCAGGTAAAATCGACTCGTATGTACGGAACCGACACACTATATGCGGAGGGTCGCCGTGACCTTCATGGCAAGCCGGCGATTGGAAGAGTCGATCACGCTTTCGCCCAACAAGGGAGAAGCGATTTGACCTTCAACCGGGTAGCGGATCCAACGCAGCTTTCAATGCTGGCCACAGTGGTGGACGAATATTGCCATCAGGCTGGGATAGCAGTTGGCGATCCGGCCAGGGAGCGTATTGGCCGTCACATCATCGAGTTATTCCGAAGCGGCATGGATAAGCCAGACGAGTTGTTGTTGGCCTTAGACCATCACTACGACGAGTGGCTTGGTGAGCGTGGCCTGCCGTCGTCTCGTGCCGAGCAAGCCGCATCGCTGGCCTCTGACGCTGCTCCCTCCCCTGCGGATCACCCGTCGATGTCGCCGCTACGCTTCCCTCAGCGAAAAACCCTGAAGAAGCGGGGCTTCTAGCTTTCCGGAAGTGGCCGCTACTACCGCATACCGCCACGACACAACTGCGTGTTAAACAGCAGGCAGTCATGGCACGGCGCCGAGCCGAGCACGACGTCCACCAACGCCTCGCCTAGTCTCGGTTAGGAACAGCAAAAGGAGTTGATGAATTGACCGAAGAAGCCGACCGTCGCGCTGCCGAGCTAGCTGAACTTACTGCCGATGTTGTAGCTGCGTTCGTGAGCAACATACTCGGTGCCCGTCGCTGGACTGCCGGATCTGATAGCATCAGTTCACTCGTCGCTTTCGAATCTTAGCCAGCCGACGATAGTTGAACAGCGGCCGCTCGTCCCCGCCGTCAATCCGAAGAAATCGGTTACCCCAGACTTCATTACCTGCCTTGAAGACGGCAAGAAATTCAAATCGCTCAAGCGACATCTAGCCACCCACCATGGCATGACCCCCGCCGAATATCGAAGCAAGTGGGACTTGCCGGGGGACTACCTTATGACGGCGCCCAACTACGCCGCCCAGCGCTCGGAACTGGCGAAGTCTATTGGGCTAGGCCGCAAGGCTGCCGCGCCTGTCGAGAAGGTGCCTGCAAAACGGAAAGCAAAAGCGTAAGGTCCTCCAATGTGGCCGCGTTGAGTGCGACTCAATCGGGGTCATGTGCTAAGTTTCCACGCTGGAGATGGAACAAATGGAGCGGCAGCCACTGCCCAGGATGAACGACAACGGCAAGGCGGACAATCAATTGGCCGCGATGGTTGCTGCCTTCTTCGCTTCGATCAATGACCTAGATGCCCCGGCTGATCTACTGGCTGCTTTCCGTGAAAAGGTAAACCGCGCCAAAGATCGAAACAACGGCAGCAGCCGACACGCTCCTGACGTTGAATGACTAAGCCGCCCGCTCTTGCCGACAGGTCTATTTCCGCGACCGCGCAATGACTGGGCCCTTCTGGCCTTTAGGTCCGGTCGGCATCTTTGAGGGCCTTCATGGTGCTTTCGATAGTTCCGTCGACCTTGAGGGTATGTCCCTCATCGAAGATTATGTGCGTAATCGTATGTGTCGCGTCCGATCGCATAAACCGAATTTGTTCGGGGGTCCCCCAAACGATGGTCTGTGTATCTACGTTAACAAATCGGCAGAACTGCGCCATGAAACCACCTATGCATTGCGCTAAGCATATAGGAGTTTGGGCCTGCTTCCCGGCTCGGGCTTGATAACCGTGATCTGAGTTACGGGCTGATTGTCGGTTCGGATGTGTGGCATAACGACCTCGCTTGATTGGCAATGGATTTTGCCGTGTCACTGCTGGCGGTCGAGGGGCCGGCCCGAGCGATCGAACACCCGGTCGATCTTGCTCGCCATGATGAAATCGTTCTCGTGCAGTCCTTTTATCTTCTTGGTGCTCAGGGAAACCGTCACATAACCCCAGCCGAAGCTGATGTCGGGGTGATGGCTTTCGGTTTCGGCGAGCTCACCGATCTCCTGAACAAGGGCGAGCGCGTCCCGGAAATTGCAGCATCGAAAGCTTCGCTGGATGCGGTGGGCATCGTCACCCAGCTCCCAATCGGGAGCCTGTGCCTGGAGGCGTTGGGCTTCATCACGCGTGAGCGGCGGGACGCCGCCGCGACAAGGCGTACATGTTTTCTCGGCAAGAGTGTCGGTCATGTTCCTGTCTCCAAGACCATTTTTAGCAGCAAATACGACAGCGACGAGCCTATCGATCGATCTCCCCGAAACACGATGTCGAGCGAACCGATGATCGCCGAGATATCGGCTCGCATGTGCCCGCGTCGCTGGCCTTCCGTCGTCCTGGCTATAGTCTCAGGCGCCGCTCAGTAGTCCATTCCGCCCATTCCGCCCATACCTCCTGCGCCACCCATAGCGGGCGAAACCTTCTGCGGAATGTCCGCGATCATTGCTTCAGCGGTGATCAGGAGCGCGGCAATCGAGCCGGCATCCTGCAGGGCCGTGCGAACGACCTTGGCGGGGTCGACGATACCGGCCTTGATCATGTCGACATAGACTTCGTTCTGGGCGTCGAAGCCCTGATCGTGATCCTTGCTGTCGGAGAGCTTGCCGACGACGATCGAACCTTCAACGCCGGAATTCTCGGCAATCTGGCGGATCGGCGCTTCAAGTGCTCTCAGCACAATCGAAATACCTGCCGTCATGTCAGCATTCGCGCCAGTAAGCTCAGTCAAAGCTGCCTTGGCGCGCAAAAGCGCAACACCGCCGCCGGCAACGATGCCTTCTTCCACGGCTGCACGAGTGGCGTTCAGCGCATCATCGATGCGGTCCTTCTTTTCCTTGACTTCCGTCTCGGTCGCGCCGCCGACGCGAATGACAGCAACGCCGCCAGCCAGCTTCGCCAGCCGCTCCTCGAGTTTCTCCTTGTCGTAATCCGAGGTCGTTTCCTCGATCTGCAACTTGATCTGCTGGACGCGCGCCTGGATGGTGGCTTTCTCGCCGGCGCCGTCGATGATCGTCGTCGTATCCTTCTCGATGAGCACGCGCTTAGCCCGCCCGAGCATGTCGATCGTGACGTTCTCGAGTTTGATGCCGAGATCCTCGGAAATCATCTGGCCGGCGGTGAGCACCGCGATGTCTTCCAGCATCGCCTTGCGCCGGTCACCGAAGCCTGGCGCCTTGACGGCTGCGACCTTCAGGCCGCCGCGCAGCTTGTTGACGACCAGCGTCGCCAGCGCCTCGCCTTCGACGTCTTCCGAGATGATCAGCAGCGGTTTACCGCTTTGCACCACAGCTTCGAGGATCGGCAGCAACGCCTGCAAATTGCCGAGCTTCTTCTCATGGATGAGAACGTAAGGGTCCTCCAGCTCCGCGCGCATCTTCTCGGCATTGGTGACGAAATAGGGCGAGAGATAGCCACGGTCGAACTGCATGCCTTCGACGACATCGAGTTCGGTTTCGGCGGTCTTGGCTTCCTCGACGGTGATGACGCCATCATTGCCGACCTTGTCCATAGCCTTGGCGATCATGGCGCCGACAGTGACGTCGCCATTGGCGGCAATGGTGCCGACCTGGGCGATCTCGTCCGAAGATTTGACTTTCCTGGCCTTGGCTTGAATGTCCTTCACCACGGCAGCCACAGCAAGGTCGATGCCGCGCTTGAGATCCATCGGGTTCATGCCCGCGGCAACGAATTTGGCACCTTCGCGCAGGATGGAAGCGGCCAGCACCGTGGCTGTCGTCGTGCCGTCACCAGCAAGGTCGTTGGTCTTCGAGGCCACTTCGCGCACCATCTGGGCGCCCATGTTCTCGAACTTGTCGGCAAGCTCGATTTCCTTGGCGACGGCGACACCATCCTTGGTGATGCGCGGCGCGCCAGAGGCCTTGTCGATGACGACATTGCGGCCTTTGGGGCCGAGCGTCACCTTGACGGCGTTGTTCAGAATTTCGACGCCGCGAAGCATCCGGTCGCGGGCATCGGTAGCGAATTTGATTTCCTTGGCAGACATGATTTTACGTCCAGTTCAGTCTTGAAATTGCGGGATCGGAAATCGCCCGGTCAGGCGGCTTTCTTGGCCGCTTTGGTCTTCTCGACGATGCCCAAAATGTCGCTCTCCTTCATGATCAGGAGATCCTCGCCGTCGATCTTGACCTCGGTGCCGGACCATTTGCCGAACAGGATGAGATCGCCGGCCTTGACGTCGAGCGGGATCAGCTTGCCGCTCTCGTCACGCGAGCCGGGCCCAACGGCGATCACTTCGCCTTCCTGAGGCTTTTCCTTGGCGGTGTCGGGAATAATGATCCCGCCCTTGGATTTGGTATCGCCTTCCGCGCGCCGAATGACGACGCGGTCGTGGAGTGGCCGGAATTTCATTGGGGTTCTTTCTGCCGCCGCACATAGAGCGACTGCAACACTTAACATAGCCCCTTTGGCACTCGAATGATAGGAGTGCCAAATTTTTAATTCCTCAAGCCGAAAATATTTGAAATGTAAATCAGTCGTTGTTACCGGCGCTTTTGGCCGTCCGAAAAGCGGAGCAATAAGCAATTTTATCGTAATACATCCCTATTAATTTTGTCGACAACAGACTATATTAATCCGCAATTACGAACCAAACCTATTGAGCCTTGATTGAATGTGCATCGAGACGTATATATAGATTGCGTGGATTTGGCCGATTTGGCTTTCGCCGTCCCGATCGACATAGGTCCGCGACCTTCGACCCGCCATGAAGCACCGAATTTTCCGACAGCGAATGTATAGCGCTTATTCGGCGCGCATGTCGCTCTGTTCGAGCCTTTGAACCACGGCGTTGACCACGGATGTACTGGCAGCATTGGGACCTTTCCGGTTCGGACGGAAAAGATGCAGGAGGGGCGTCGGGCGTGCTCCTGCGGAAAGCCGCACCCATGGCCAGTCGCACCACCCAGACCGTCGTTCACTTTTCATCCGCGTTCCGGCTGCCGGGTTTTGAGGCGTGGCAACCTGCCGGAGACTACCGCGCCGATCGATTGAGGGGATCCTCCAGGCTTGCCTGGCGACGCGTCGGCGCGCTCATTCACCTGCCGGCAATCGCCCTGCAGAGCTCGGCCAAAGTTCGGCGCAACAGATGGTGCAGCTCAGCCCAGCAGACCTCGACGCCGCTCTCGAAAAGGACCTTGGATAATCATGACCGCACCATCGATCATGCAACGCGGCCTCCCCGCGTGGGGAGCGCTTGCCTGCGCTACGGCGGCTTTCCATGCGAGCCGGTTCAAAAATGATGCTGCGAAACGGTGCCGGCTTTATCCGACGAACGCCTCACGCATCCGAGCGAACATGCCTGGCTGTCTCCCGGCAATCGCCGCACGGATGTGACGGGCGGCCGTTACGGCGTTCACCGTCGCGCCGAAATGGCAATAGCAGATGATCTCATGCAATTGCCTGTCGGTCAGTTCGAAGAACCGCTTCGCTTCGCCGTAGTTGTCGTTTTCCAACCCGGCGGCGCGAAGGACAGGATCCTCGAAAGCGACTGAGATCGGCGAGCCGTCGCCGCGCATGGCCGCGCGTGCTCTAACCGGCTGATACTCGGTCTGGTGCAGCGTCGAGAGGCGCCGGTCAGGGTTCCGTTCAAGGAGCTGCGCCCAGCGTTCAAGACGTTCGCTGCGCGACATGGCCTGGCGCGAGTAGCGCTGATCCACCTCGGCCACGACCTGCAATTGCTCCAGAGTTTGGTGCTTCATGTTGGCCTCCTATTCGGACGATAGTTGGTCCACCATTCCTACTACTTCCTGAGGCGAGCGTGACTCCAACGGATCGTGAAGTCCAATCACGATGATGCCTGGAGGGCTTCGTTCACGAAGATGTGGAGGCTTCGCAAAGATCCGGCCATTAATTTGCGAACGCGGTCAAATGCGCGGCTGTTCGACGATGTCGGTCTGGAGTCCCTGCCGATCGAGGTGATCGACGGGCAGAGTCTGTGCTGGAGTGGCCCGGCTCCATTGCTGGTCGGGCAGCGGGATCAAGGGAGTGGCAGTTTAGCTTCGAAACCGCCGAAGGCCGGGCTGATGCGAGTTCTCCGCCCGGCTGGGGCCCTTGTGGCTCCAGTGTACGACTTCCGGCATGACCTGCGCCTGGCTACTCCGTAGGATCGCAGTTTGTCCGCGTCGAAACCATTATCGAAGTTACCCGGCCCGATGGCGGAGTGTTGCGGATTGCGCGCGATCCAAGGACCGGTCCGTCCAACAGGTTGAGCGGAAGCCATCTCAAAAATGGTCCACGCTGTGCGTCGTCAGGATGGTAGCCGAACCAGGGAAACAGCCAATCAGGGATCCCTTCCTTCGACCTTTAGAAACTGAGCAGTCAGCTACCGCCAAGCGAGAATGACGATCGCTCTCACTGCTGCGGCGCTGGTATTGGTGTGCCGCCAAACCAACCAGCCGCATACGCAATCACGACCAATACCACGATCACGGCTGCCACGCCGTACCAGAGGCGCCTGTCTTTGAGATCCATCGTTACCTCCTGCCCGCTACGTGTTGGCCACTGGGCGAATTCCTTGAGCGTTTGGCCGTCAATTCCCAGATGAGCGACCCATTTGCCCTCTGGTAGGCACACAGTAGGCTGGATAAAGCTCTTTGAGAAGCGCGCAATACGACCGCGCCGGCATGATCGCCAGCGGCTGCGACCGGCAGCTGCAGGCCTGCTCGACGAGTTAGCGTAGCGGCATGGATGTCAAAAGAGCGGCGATGCCATCCAGCGCCCGTGTGATCGATGCGGCGCGCGTTATCCTGATCTTCCGCCACGGCTTCGCGCAGCCGCACCCCTCATGTGACCGTTTCGAGCCGGCTGAACTGAACCGGGATGAGTTCCCGAACCTCGAGTTGCCCTGCCGCATCCTTGTCGATGACAGTCAGCAACTATACTTCTTCAGATCCCACAGGCAGAATCAGGCGTCCCCCTGGCTTGAGCTGCTTTTGGTTTTCTACGAGCGGGCCTCCGGCGCCCGCATGCATGCGAACTATTTTCGGGTCGGCGGCGTCCATCAAGATCTGCCTCCGAAGCTTCTGGACGACATCTGGGATTTCTGCGATCCGTTCCTCAAGGTTTGCGACAATCTCGAAGGATTGCTCACCGACAACCGTATCTTCAAGCAGCGCAACGTCGATACAGGCTTGATCAGCCTCGACGATGCCTGGGCTTGGGGCTTCTCAGGCGTCATGGTGCGCGGATCGGGCGCCGCTTGGGATTTGCGCAAGGCGCAGCCCTACGAATGCTATCCTGAGATGGATTTTGATATTCCTGTCGGCAAGAACGGGGACTGCTATGACCGCTATCTCGTCCGCATGGAGGAAATGCGCCAATCGGTTCGGATCATGAAGCAATGTCTGGGAAAGCTGCGTCACCGGAAGGCCGGGGCCGGTCACACTTCCAAATCAAAAGATCACGCCACCGTCGCGTGCCGAGATGAAACGCTCGATGGAAGCGACGATCCATCATTTCAAACTTTACACGGAAGGGCATCACGTGCCCGCCGGAGAGGTATACGCTGCGGTCGAAGCACCGAAGGGTGAGTTCGGCGTTTATCTGATTTCCGATGGCAGCAATGTTCCGTACCGGTGCAAGATCCGAGCACGCTCCTTCGCCCATCTGCAGGCAATGGATTTCTTGTGTCGGGGCCACATGATCGCCGATGTCTCCGCGATCATTGGTTCGCTCGACATCGTGTTCGGAGAGATCGATCGTTAAGCCGAGTTGCACATCTCGGCTGCTGGAAGATAGGCCTACAATCGCAGGATCATCCGTGGTTTATCGAAGTCGCGCACAAAAAAAGCCCGCCGGAGTGGGTCTCTCTGGCCTGCTGCCGGTTCATTGGACAGGCAGCAGCCAAGTTGACCCTATCCAGCCGCAAGGGAATGACAAACCCGAAAAGAACGGCTCGCCCTTTCACAAGGCGGGCCGTTCGTTCGCTTTTTACAGAAGATACGAAAACGCCGCTCGACCGGAAGGGAGCGGCGTTTATCAAGTGTGGCGTCCTAACCCCTAGACGAAACCCCGATTGGTCGGAGCCGCCGGACTCGAACCGACGTTTCCAGCTTGTTCGCTATCAACTTTAGATGGTGTTCTCCCGTCGTCCTTGCAAGCGCCATCGGCGCGCAGAGTGTGGAAGGCTAGACGCGAGCCAAACGCTACCCGCCGTGGAACCAACACTTCGCGCATATGTTGATAGAGCCCGGGCGGCCCCCCGCCGCGTCCGGTGGCTACGAAGCCGCTTTCAAGCATCCCCTCTGGAAGCGGGTTTTTTGTGCCTTCCCGGCGAACGGATTCACCAATGCCGGTGACAGGCCGGTACATAATGACTCGCTAATGGATTGTCGAAAGCGTACATTCCCAATGTCGCTGGCCACTGAACGGGCGCTGGCGCTTGAGAGCGTAGATCGTACTCCCGTCCCTATGGGAGTTGTGTGATGGAAAACGACAGCCGCTCAGACGGATTTATCTCCGCTCACGACTTTGACATTCTGTGCGATGCCTTCAAGGCTTCGGTCGAGGAAGGACGGGTAACCAAAGCGCACAGGATTCAGCACGCCAAGAATCTGGTGCGCGAACTCACCGGCCAAGAGAACGCCGACAAACACCTGATTAGCCGGATGATGCGGGGTTGCCACGCTACCCAGCCGTAGGGGAATGGCGGGCCTACTTGGGTTTGGTAGGCCGCTTCCGTTCCTTCGCATCTTCAACGCCTCGGTCAAACCCGGCTTGGTATTCGGTCTTGCCTGCGGGGATGGAGTGGCTTGGGATGCCGGGTAGGATGCCGGGCGAAACCGTCTTCCAACCGTCCAAATACCCCTTCTCGAAAGATCCAGACATTACTTCTGTCCCGATGGTTTCTCGTCTCGCCGCTCACTAGTATGTGCGGCCTTGGCTATCTTTTTGACCATAGCATCTGACCGACTGCCCGACGGCGAAACGATGAACGTTCATTGCTGGATCCTCCTGATTGTGCCTAGCGCCTGTTCCTGATCCTGCTCTAACGCAGCTTCGAGTTCGTGATGGTCGATACCCACAAGCTGGCTCGCGAGATAGAGGGTCGAGGAGTCGGCGGGAATATGGATGAAGGTGGCGACACGCCGGTAGGCGAGCCAGGAAATCCCGTCGATCAGTCGTCGTCCTCATCGATTGCATAATCGCCCGGCGGCTGAAACTCATCGACGCCTCCCAGCGAGAATGGTGCCGTGAATTTCACGGTCGTGTGCTTTGTGCGGGTGTTCATTTGCATATCCCTGGAAAGAGCAGATTATTGCGCTCGCGAAGCGACGCAGCCCTTTCAAAATCGATGATTTGGGGAGTTGGCGGGTCGAGAGCCTGTGACGCCGCGATAGCAAGCATGGCCAAAAGAACGGTACACGAACGGTATGCGCCAATTGCGGTTTAACTGCCGCTTGTCTGGAGAACCGCTAGCTGCCGAATGCCCTGTTTTGGCCGCTAAGCCGCTTCCGCCAGGAAAGCTCCAAAAAAACTATTTTGGATGCTCCTTATGTGATAGGGTGATTTTCTGGCCGAAAAATAACAAAACAAAGGAGGCCGCTGTGAAAACCTATATCCCTGCTCAGGTTTACCTTTACGACTACAAGAGCTTATTCGTAAGAGCGTCGGTCACGATTGCCATAGGCATCATCGTCTATTCGGCGCTTTTCGGCATCACCTGGTAAGTCCAGACGTCGGTCATGACGGGCGGCCAAACGTCCTGGAGTGGCGCTTCCAGGGCGCGGGCTTCGCTGGAGGCCGCTGGTCTAGTTCTACCGTAGGGATCTTTGATTATCCCACCCAAGAGGTGCACCGCCATGAACGACACCAACGACAAAGCCCGCGAAAATCGCGATGCTGTTGATATCAGCATTTGGGAGAACGAAGGCGGAGCCTTGGATCGATACGATATGAATCATGACTACGGCCGGCGCATAGAGCCGGACGGGTCATGGACGATCTATCATGTCTTCACCGGGGCGCCGGCAGATATGGGAAGCCGATCCATGGCTGGGCTCAGCAAAACAGATGCTACTACCAGAATGATAATTCTGAACGCGCACAATGCGAAGAGACGCAAGGCCGCGAGCCTGCAACAGACGTTCGCTACGCGGTTCTAACGGCTTGAGGTATGTTCAACTTTGGCGCTGACTTTTCCGAACCGAACTATCGGGGCCGGAAGCGGAATGGCGGCTTTTGACGTCCGAAGAACGATAGCGGACGTTCAGCCCAGTGGGACCAAGGTCTGAAGCTGACCCTGAGGCGACCTTCGGCGGCCGATACGCCAATGTCGGCAGTACGACAAAGAACAGACGCTGGTCGGTAGCCCACGCTGCATAATAGGGACGGTAGACTACAGCAGCAGCCTCGACCGAGCGCGATTGTAGCGGATGTTACGCGATGAACAGAAAGCCGCTAACGCCCGATGTCGTCCGGCCCAGCCGCGGGATTCGACCATTCGCGTGAGAAGATCGCGGTCGATCCGGATAGGGAGTGCCCTCCGGTGTCACCACGCTCACCCTGTCATGGACGCCCACCACGCGCTGACGGTACGATCCAGCCCAAAGTGAAAGGCGAGCGAGTATCGTCGAATCGAGAGGCAATCAAACCGGGCGATCTAACGAAACCGACTTCGATCTGCGGCTGCAAACGGTCGGCTGCTTGATCGAGACCTGCTCTAGAAGCTCTGGAGATAAATTACCAGCGCGCATTCATATGTGATATGGTGACATCTTGGCCACGAAAAATCAACAAAAACAAAGGAGGCCGCGATGAAAGATTATTTTTCATTTCAGCTATTCATGAGAATGTCGACCGTGTTGTTTATTGGAACCGCTATCTATGCCATGGTCTTTGGGAATACAGGGTAACGTTTTAGGCTCAACGCTTAGACTATCTCGCGACTGTCCCTGACATTTCTCCATCCGCGCCGCAGCTACGACGCGGCGGCGAAGCACATCACGAACCGCGTGGACCTGCCAGACGATCATTCAGGGAAGAAGCCACCCAGGGCAAGATCCGTGGCAGCTCTTGAGCTGTGCATACGTTGAGTTGTCCAGACGCTGGCTGGTGAAGCCCAGCCTCGCCAAGCCCCTGCGCACTTCCGGCGCGCCCATGAACAATCTCCACAAAAGCCCGGTACGATGGTTCTCCATCATCGCGATGATTGGCCCCTGATTGATCGCCAGATAGGTTCGGGAGTACCAGTTGCGACCTTCGCAAAACGCGTCGACAAAGCCGAAGCGGCCCCATATGCGTTTTCGAGGTTTGGTCAGGAAGCCGCGCAGTGCGCGTATCGCTTCCGCCGGAGCATAAGGAAAACTCGACAGGGCAGCGGACGGAGCGATTACGCCAAAGTCCCTGTCAGGCGCACTCGCGATGTATCCCCGCGGGCCATGGCTCGCGGTCAAACCCCAGCAGTCAGGGCCGTATCCCAAATGGTTATGGGGATTGCGGACGCAATGCCGATAATTGATCTGCGTGTGACGGAGGTTCTGTTGCCAGTAGTCGGCGTATCGGTCGCTTAGGCCTCGCGGATCGAGCCCGCAGAAGGAATAGTGCGAAAAGAAGAGCGGACCACCAGAATTCATTCCCAGCGGCAGGACGATCCCGTAATGGTCGCGCCCGTTTCGAAAGGTGGGTCCACCGGCAAAGCCTTTGTGGTAGATTCCCGGATCAATGGGGTGGTGCGCTGATCCCGCCGCCAGCACGAAAGTGAGCAGGCATTCGTTCCAACCCCTGATCGGGCTGTCCATCGCCCAGCCATGGTTCGGGCTCCAGTGCCACATCAGTTGCTGGGCCCCGCGTGTGAACCAGTTCCATTCCGCCTGTGACAACAGCGTGTTGACGCTGTCGCGAAGGCGCGCTTCCTCGGTTGCCATCCCGGCGAAATACTCGCGGGCGCAAATCAGACCTTGAAACAGGAAAGTGATCTCGACCAGATCAGCGCCGTCGTCCTTGCGACGGAATGGAATTGTCGCACCGGTGCGGCCATTGATGAAATGCGGAAACATGCCGTGGTAGCGCGGCGAGCTTTCCAAAAATTCCAGCATTCCCTGCAATCGGCTTAATGCGGCCGCGCGATCGATCCATCCGCGTTCGACTCCAATGATGATGGCCAAGATGCCAAAGCCAGATCCGCCGATCGCTACGAGATCGTTGGCCGGGGCACCGGTGGTCTTCTGTCGATCACGGGCAAGGCCGCTAACGGGGTGTGCGCCTTCCCAGAAGTACCGGACCGTTTGCCATTGCACGACATCCAGCAGCGCGTCATCGTGGAATTCGCGAACGTTTGCCGGGAGCCGCTGCATGTTCGAGAATGTGCCTCCCATGACAGTGAGATTGTTTTTGATCGGCATCGCAAAATCGGTGCCATCGCTGCACTTCCGCACCGGTCGCCTAAGCAGCCTGGCGTGGGTGGCGTTCCCGACCATCCCGCCGCTCATTCCATGGCAGGCACATCTCCGCTGACGAACAAGGTCGAAGGCTCGCCATACTCGCCGAGCGCCGGATTGGCTTCTCGCGACCAGGCGATGACGCCGGCATACTTGGGCGCCAAAGCCTTCGCTGTCCGAATTGCACGCTCCTCGCTCTGCTGCTCGGCTGGGCCGAATACAACCTGAAGCACGCCGTCGTCATCGGGGTCGAACGCCATGACGACGACCAGCTTGGGCATCTTCTGCTTCGGAAGGATAGCGACCGACATGTGTTGTTTCCTTGTGGGCCGCTCTCAACTTTAGATTTCGAGCGAGTGGAGTCCGAGATTTGGACGAAATCGACTTCAAAACGGCAGGGTTGTCGGCAGTTTATCCGAAGAACACAACGAGGATAATAACCAAAACCCATAACGTCACACCCGCCTTGATCAGAAACCCGATCATCGCGGTTCGGTTCGACGACGTCAGATACTCTTTTATCGGGGGCGCTCCAGCGAGTTGAGTGGCCTACTGCGACTGCCTTGGTGGGGTTGTTTGAGGTCCCTCGGATGCCAAAGGCACGGGATACTGGTTTTCTCATTCTGCTGCCCAGGTCGTTCGAACCGGCAGCTCAGATTGCCCGTGGCACATGCGATGTGTACTTCGAGAGAGCATCGCCAGTTGTTGTGGTCGAATATTTCGCTGAAAGGCACCGGGCGTTCTAGTGAGGTGGGCCC
Source organism: Mesorhizobium sp. (assembly GCA_004020645.1). Taxonomy (GTDB): domain Bacteria; phylum Pseudomonadota; class Alphaproteobacteria; order Rhizobiales; family Rhizobiaceae; genus Mesorhizobium. The sequence continues at coordinate 92,661 of SAQL01000023.1, forward strand.
GATCGCTACATCGCTTGGACGGCTGACGCAATAAAACTGACATGCGCCTATATTTGCCGGCCTAATAACTCGAACTCGAAGGTCATTGTCGCCTTCAAGATTGGTTGGCTGTGTTCGTCGCGAACCTCGATTGCAAGGCAGCAGCGGCGATCGGGTGGTGCGATTTCTCTCACATAGTCCGCCAGGGCCGCGAAAGCTTCCGCACGAGCAGCATTGAGGCCTCCAGCAAGCCTTGTCCCCTCATCGTCGGGAAAGAGCCGGTCATTGTCGCGCACGTCGAAATAATACAGCGCCATGGCGACCGAACTACACTTAGGTCGGCCTGTTCCATGTCTTATTTTGTACGATGCCGTTCCAGCTCGCCTCAGATAAGCCGGTTGTCCTCGGCCGACTGGCGAGCACGGCGACGGGTGCCGTCCGTATCCGCCTTCCGGTGCCGTTCTGCGGCCTCCTTGCGGATCTGCTCGAAGCGATTGTCTTCGACTTCCCTGCTCGTCGGCGTCGTGTCCGTCTTTTTCACAAAAGAGATCATTATCGTGCTCCTGGTTTGACGCGAAGACGTCCGAAGACGATCACATTTGCGTGGCTTAGGCTGCGAGTGCTGCAGCGCAGCCTTCGGCGGCGCGCCTGTCGGGAGACGTCTGACCAGGCATCGTCGCCCAGCCGCCTGCCTCCACGAACAGCCGCCGCTTGTAGCTGTCGGTGATTGCGTTCAATGCGGTGAGTTGCGCCGACTTATCCGGAGACGCATTGAACTTGTCGATGCAGATGACTGAGGCCAATTCGCTGCGCGCCGAGTCGCCGGCGGCCTTTGCCTGTGCTAGCGACGTGCCGCCGGTGACCCACCCGCCCCAGCTGAAGCCGACGATCATCGTTGCGACAGCCGTCGCAGCGCACGCCCAGACGAGCGCCGATTTGGACGGCTGATAGGATTCCCAGCGCTGGGCGAGCGATTGCTTGGCATTGGTTTGCATGGCCATGAAAGTTCTCCTCCTTGAGTGTTGTTCTAGATTGCGCCCTGCCGCCTGCGGCCGGGCGTTCAGGCACTGCTCAGTAACCCATTCCACGCATGCCGCCGCCATTGCCCGCAGCGGCTGCATCCTTCGGTGGAACATCGGCAACCATGGCTTCGGCGGTAATCAGGAGCGCGGCGATGGAGCCCGCGTCCTGCAGAGCGGTGCGGACAACCTTGGCGGGATCGATGACGCCGGCCTTGATCATGTCGACATAGGTTTCGGTCTGGGCATCAAATCCCTCGCTGGGGTTCTTGCCGCCGGCCAGCTTGCCGACGACGACCGAACCTTCAACGCCGGCATTCTCGGCGATCTGGCGGATTGGTGCTTCGAGCGCTTTGAAAACGATCGAGATACCGGCCGTCACATCGGCATTGGTTCCGGTAAGTCCGGTCAAGGCCGCCTTGGCACGCAGAAGCGCAACGCCGCCGCCGGCCACGATGCCCTCTTCCACAGCGGCGCGGGTGGCGTTCAGCGCATCGTCGATGCGATCCTTTTTTTCCTTGACTTCGGTCTCGGTCGCGCCGCCGACGCGAATGACCGCAACACCGCCGGCAAGCTTCGCCAGCCGCTCCTGCAGCTTTTCCTTGTCGTAGTCCGAGGTGGTCTTGTCGATCTGCGCTTTGATCTGCTGGATGCGGCCGGCGATCGCATCCTTTTCGCCGGAACCGTCGATCACCGTGGTGGTGTCCTTTTCGATGACCACGCGCTTGGCTCGGCCGAGCATGTCGATAGTAACGTTTTCGAGTTTGATGCCGAGATCTTCCGAGATCAGCTGCCCTTGCGTCAGAACGGCGATGTCTTCCAGCATGGCCTTGCGTCGATCGCCGAAGCCCGGGGCCTTGACCGCTGCGACCTTCAGCCCGCCGCGCAGTTTATTCACGACCAAGGTCGCCAAAGCCTCGCCCTCGACGTCTTCAGAGATGATCAGCAGTGGCTTACCGCTCTGCACCACGGCTTCCAGGATAGGCAACAGGGCCTGCAGATTGCCCAGCTTCTTCTCGTGCAGGAGGATGTACGGATCCTCCAGTTCCACGCGCATCTTCTCGGTGTTGGTCACGAAATAAGGTGAGAGATAGCCCCGATCGAATTGCATGCCCTCGACGACCTCGAGCTCAGTCTCGGCGGTCTTGGCCTCCTCGACGGTGATCACGCCTTCATTACCGACCTTCTTCATCGCCTCGGCGATCATCGCGCCGACGGAGGCGTCGCCATTGGCGGCGATCGTACCGACCTGGGCGATCTCCTCCGAAGACTTCACTTTTTTCGAAAGCGCCTGGATGTCCTTCACGACGGCGGCCACGGCAAGATCGATGCCGCGCTTCAAATCCATCGGGTTCATGCCGGCGGCAACGAGCTTTGCGCCTTCGCGCAAAATGGAGGCTGCGAGCACCGTCGCGGTGGTCGTACCGTCGCCGGCGAGGTCGTTGGTTTTCGAGGCCACTTCGCGCACCATCTGCGCGCCCATGTTCTCGAACTTGTCGGATAGCTCGATTTCCTTGGCGACAGTGACACCGTCCTTGGTTATGCGAGGCGCGCCATAGGCCTTCTCGATCACGACATTGCGGCCCTTAGGTCCGAGCGTGACCTTGACTGCGTTGTTGAGCAGTTCGACGCCGCGCAACATGCGGTCGCGAGCATCGGTGGCGAATTTGATTTCCTTGGCAGACATGATTTTCGTCCAGTTCAGCCTTGAATGAGGAGAGCGGGAAAATCGCCCGGTCAGGCGGCTTTCTTCGCCGCTTCGGTCTTTTCGACGATGCCCATAATGTCGGTCTCCCTCATGATCAGGAGATCCTCGCCGTCGATCTTGACCTCGGTGCCCGACCATTTACCGAACAGGACGGCGTCGCCGGCCTTGACGTCGAGAGGGATCAGCTTGCCGCTTTCGTCGCGCGAGCCAGGACCGACGGCGATCACTTCGCCTTCCTGCGGTTTTTCCTTCGCATTATCGGGAATGATGATCCCGCCCTTGGATTTGGTATCGCCTTCGGCGCGTCGGATGACGACGCGGTCGTGAAGTGGCCGGAATTTCATTGGAGATTCTTTCTGCGGCCGGCGCATAGGTGGGCCGCGCCTCTTTATTAGGCCCTTTGGCACTCGAATGATAGGAGTGCCAAAAATAAAATCACAAAACCTGGAACATGAAAAAATATAAATCTGGGGCCGTCTAATCATTTCGTTGGAAACGTACTTGGCTCAACCCCTGTTTTTTCTGTTTCGCGAAAGTACCTAAAAATTAAAAGTGCTCGCGCCTTGTTCGAAGCTCGATTTAGGAGCATATATAAAGCTCGTTGATTTTGGCCGATTGGCTTTCGCGGTGTCAGAGACCAGACCCGCCCTACCCCCGAATCTCGACAGCGAATGCATACCGCCGATCCGGCGCGCATGTCGCTCTGTTCGATCTGGATTGGACCCTGACGCTGACCACGGATGTACTGGCAGCATCAGGGTCATCCAGTTCGAACGGGAATAATGCAGGAGGCGCATCCGCGTGCTCCTGCGGAGACCTGCAACATGGCCAGCCGCACCACGCAGACTGTCGTTCACTTTGGATCGGATTTCCGGCTGCCGGGCTTTGACGCTCCTCAACCGGCGGGAGACTACCGCGTCGACCACGACGAGGAGCTGGTAGAGGGCATCTCTCGGCTTACCTGGCGGCGGGTAGGCGCTTTCCTCCACCTGCCAGCGATCGCCACGCAAGCTTCGACGCAGCAGATGGTGCCGATCAATCCGGCAGACCTTGAAGCCGCTCTCGCAAAGGACCTTGAACAATCATGACGGCCCCCTCCCTCGTGCGATCCCGCCGTGCGATCCCGCGCGACGCTGCACAGCATCTTTTTTCGATTGGGGAGTCCGTCCGGCTGAAGGGCGGGTTCGGAACGTCGTCCCAGCTTGGGGATGTCTACCGGATCACCGGAACGCTGCCTGCGAGGGATAATTTGTTTCAATACCGCGTCCGCCATGACCACGAACGTCATGAGCGGGTTACGACGCAAGATTGTCTGGAGCCGGTAGTCACGGATCAGCCGGATGGCGCAACACTCATCGAAAAGGACGTTCGGCAATGGCCAAGGGACAGAAGCGCAGCAGTCGCGAGATCAGGAAGCCCAAACAGGTGAAGGCACCGCCGAAACCTGAAGGCGCATTCGGCGCGCAAATAAAGCTCGCCGAGAGCAATGCCCCGCGTGGCAAAGGCAAGAGCTGACAGCCAGAACGCTCGTTCAATGAAGATCGTGATCGAATTCTACCGCACCCGGAACGCGGACGACGCTCATGCCATCGTCGGCCGCGAAACAAAGGAAGCGGCGAATACCGATGACGCAATCGAGGTTGCGCGGCAGCTTTCGCAAACCCTGGACATGCCTCAACGACCGGACGCCATGACGATTACCGACGCGAACGGCGCGACCCTCTATTGCGGTGTCATCAACGCTGAAGCGGCCAATGACGAAAGGCTTCAACCATGAACGGTCAACGAAACCAAACCGATCTTAAACGGAATACAACCGCGATCGCGATCTGGGAAAATGAGGGCGGCGCACCGGGCCGTGAATTCACGGAGCATCAGTATGGACGCCGCGTCGAAGCAGATCGGTCCTGGACGGTTTATCATGTCTTTACGGGCGTTACGGCGCGTGTCGGCGACGATGACTTGATTGGGCTCAGCAGGTCGCAGGCCACAAGCAGGATGATGTCTCTCAATCTTCGCAACGCCGAATGCCGCAAACAGAGGATCAGCCTGCCGGCACTCGCCCGGGATGCGTCGGGTGCAATGGTGGCACGCCGAGCATGACACTGTCCTTTCCAAACCCGAGCCGCAGCTTCGATGATGAGCAGAACGCCGTCCGCTTCAGCGGCCATGACGGCATGTCTCAAGTGCGATTCCTGGTAGAGGCCGGTGCATTAGAGAAATCGGGCACGCAGTTGCGCGGGGCAGCACCATCGGAGGCGAAGTGCCTCGCGGCTTTCGATTCAATGCGCACGACAATCTACGACGCAGCGCGCAAGGCTTATTCTCACCGCCGACGCGACTTCTATACTTTGACTGCCGCCGATTTCCGGTAGTCGGATAAGGAGTGAGTATCCTCCAATGTTGATCCGCTACGGTTATGAGATCACGCTGACCTGCCAACAGCCGACTGCATTGGTATGTCTGCTGTCAGTCAACGAGGACCGCGCGGCCGACATTCGCGTTCCCGAAACGCTGTTCACCATTCCTGATGTGCCCACAACGACCTATCGAGATCTCTTCGGCAACCAATGCCGTCGGCTTGTCGCGCCGGCGGGCGACCTGACGATTTGGGGCGACGCCACGATCGAGGATGACGGGCAACCGGACAGGGCAGTTCCCGGCGCGCGGGAACTCACGGTGCCGGAATTGCCGGACGATTGCCTCGTCTATCTGATTGGCAGCCGCTATTGCGAAACCGACCTGCTCAGCCAGATTGCCTGGGATAAGTTCGGTGGTGTCGCACCCGGTTGGGATCGTGTGCAGGCGATCTGCGACTTCGTCCATGCCCACATCCGATTTGACTACATGCAGGCCCGGCCGACACGGACTGCCTTCGAGGCTTTCAACGAGCGGGTGGGCGTCTGTCGCGACTTCGCGCATCTCGCAGTCACGTTCTGCCGCTGCCTCAATATTCCGGCGCGCTACGTCAATGGCCATCTCGGCGACATCGGCGTTCCAGTCGTCGACCCAATGGATTTCAGCGCCTGGATCGAGGTCTTCCTGGACGGCGCATGGCACACGTTCGATCCGCGCAACAACACGCCGCGGATTGGCAGGATAGTAGTCGCACGGGGCCGTGATGCGGCCGACATCCCACTCATCAATTCCTTCGGCCCGCACGTCCTGAAGGCGTTTCGAGTTTGGACCTATGAAGTGGTGCCGGACTTGCAATGAACCTGAAGCGTCGTGGATGAGACCTGGGGATCGATATCAGTGGGAGGATAACCTTCACTCGATAGAACGCTTTCAAAATAAGCTTGGCTGAGATTTTCTCCTGAAAGCCCATGACTGGTGTCGGCCGCGAAGCCGACTTTCCGCGCTTGTGGCGCGGAGGTCAGCAAATGGCGCAACCACGACCAATAGCTTCGCGCTGCCGATGTCCGCTTTCAAGTAACAGCGAAATTGCTTCGAGTGACCAAGATTGGGCGCAGAGCGGAATATGGGCATCGCGCCGCGACGGTTGAGATTCAATCGCGGCTCAGCGCTCGCCGGAGAGCACTGAAACGAATGCGATATTGCTGCGGCGTCAGTCCGATTTTGCGCCGGAACAGGCGCCCGAAAAAACTCGCATCCTCATAGCCCACTTCATTGGCCACCGCCTCGACCTGCAGGTCGCCCGTCTCGAGCAGTTCCTTGGCCGCTTCGAGCCTGAGCGCGTGGATGTAGTCGATTGCCTTCATTTCCGTCGCCTTGGCGAAGCGGCGCACGAAGGAGCGCTCGGACAGGCCTGACAGCTTGGTCATGGCGGCGACGGGCGAGGGCGTCCGGTAGTTGAGCTCCGCCCATTTCTGGCAGCGGTTGATCACCGCGTCGTCGGTCTGGCGAAAGCGCATCAGCGCGGCGAAGGGCTGCTGGCCCATGTCGTGCCACTGCAGCATGTAGACCTTGGCGACCTCCATCGCCTCCTTGAGGCCGACGAAGCGGGCGATGAGATAGAGGGCGAGATCCTGCCAGCTCGAGCCGCCCCCGGCCATGACGATGCGCTGGGCCTCGCCGCTCAGCACCAGCGACTGGCCCGGCTTCACCTTGACGCCGGGATAGTTGTTAGCGAGCGTCGCGACATAGCCCCAATGGATTGTGGCCTCGAGATTTTCCAGCAACCCCGCCTCGCCGAGCAGGACCGCGCCGGAACAGGCGCTGGCCAACATGGCGCCGTCCGCATGCGCCTGCCGCAGCCAGCGGGCCTCGGCATCATACTGCCCGGCGACGCTTTCGCCCGGATTGACGAAGAAATCGGGGATGCAGACGATGTCGGGTCGCGGGCAGTCGGAAAGCCCGTGGTCCGGGCGTACCCAGACGCCGTTTGCGGCGCGAAACGCGCTGCCGTCCCCAGCAACCACATAGGGCCGCATGCGCGGCGTGCCCGCCGCACCGCTGGTGATGAACAGGAAATCCCTGCCGGGCGAGGAAAACAGGTCGAACATGCCGTAGATCGTGGAGGCGGTAGCCTCCGGAACGGCAAGGATCGCCACATTCAATGGGCCGGTCTGTTCAACCATGGCAGAAATGACCGCCTTCCAGCATTTTCGACTTTAGTGGCCGTGCCCGCGCTGCGCTAGCGTGTGTGAAACGAGGAGACCGCCACATGGCCGCCACCGCTACCCTTGCACCATCGAGCATCGAAAGCTTCCGTTCCATCATGCGCGGCGAGGTGCTGGAGCCGTCGAGCCCATCCTATGACACGACGCGGATCGTCTGGAACGGCATGATCGACCGACGTCCCGCTCTCATCGCGCGCTGCCGGAGTTCTGCCGATGTCGAGGCGTCGGTGAATTTCGCGCGCGAAGAGCGGCTGGCGATCGCGATCCGCTCGGGAGGCCACAATGTTGCAGGCTACGCCGTCTGTGACGGCGGCCTGATGATCGACATGTCGCTGATGAATGGCGTGCGGGTCGCGCCCGGCCTCGATCGTGCCTTCGTTGAGGGCGGCGCTATTTGGGCCGATGTCGATGCGGCCACCACCCCGCTTGGCCGCGCCACGCCGGGCGGCCTGATCTCGGCAACCGGCGTTGCCGGCCTTACACTCTCAGGAGGCATCGGCTGGCTGCGCGGCAGCCACGGCCTCAGCGTCGACAATCTGCTGGCCGCCGATCTGGTGACCGCCGATGGACGCCTCATCCATGTCGATGCGACGCAGAACACGGATCTCTTCTGGGCGCTGCGCGGCGGCGGCGGCAATTTCGGCGTGGTGACGAGCTTCAAGTTCAAGCTGCACCCGATCGAACCGGAGCTGATGTTTTGCGGTCCTGCCTATCCCGAAGAGCGCGCCAACGAGATCATTCCGCTCTGGCGCGACTTCATGCAAACCGCCCCCGACCGCCTGAGCGGGCTGGCCGAGTTCTCCACCATTCCGGAGGATCCCTCCGTTCCCGAACACGCCTGGGGCCGCCGCGTCCTGGCGCTTGCGCATGTCTATGACGGACCGGCGGACGAGGGCGAGCGCGTCGTGGCTCCGCTGCGCAGCTTTGGCGAACCGCTCGTCGATTTCAGCGGTCGCATGCCGTATCGCACCATCCAGTCGCTCTATGACGGCCTGTTCCCGAAAGGCCGCGACCGCTGCTACTGGAAATCCACCTACCTCTCGCGCCTCGACGACGAGGTCATCGGGGAGATCACCGCGCGGATGGCGAAGCGGCCCTCCGAGATGACCTTCGCCTCGATCTGGAAGTTCGGCGGTTTCGTCCAGCGCGTTGCAGCCGATGCGACCGCCTTCGGCGACCGCTCCATGCCCTTCATGCTCAGCCTCGACGCCATCTGGCCAGGCGCTGACGATGACGATGCGAACATCGGCTGGGTTCGCAGCTTCTGGCAGGACATGCAGCGCTACTCGACCGGCCGCCTCTATCTGAACTTCCCCGGCCATGGCGAAGGAGCGAATCTCGTGCGCGACGCCTTCGGAGCCGAGGTCTACGCGCGGCTCGCCAAGATCAAGCACAGATACGATCCGGACAATCTGTTCCGCCTCAACCAGAACATCCTGCCAATGCACTGACGTACAATCCAAATCGGGCATACGGTTGCGTCTCTCGTCTCGGCCGTGGTGGCTTTGATCGCGCTGAGTCGCGAGCGACGCCCAGCGTGGTCGCCGCGATGTCCGCTTTCAATCAGTGGCAAATCTGTCCGCAACGGCCGAGATTAGGCGCATTGCTGCCATTGGCAACGCAGACAATGAAGGTCTCGGAAGGGTCATGATTGCCGGTTCGGTGGAAGTCTGGTTCCAAGATGGGATATCGACGCTGCAATGACCGTGGAGCATAGATGCTGTCATTTCACGCCAGCTTGAGTACCAGCAGGCGCTCAAAATCATCCTATTCGCACGCCGTAACCGCCTTTTGCCGCACGCATGGATCAAGGGCCTTTCCAGCCTTGAAACAGCTGCGCTATGTGTAGCTGCACGCTACCCGACCTACGAACAGGAGCAAGATTAGAAGATAGACAACATGCACAAGATCACCCTCCCCTGCCCTTGGATCGTGTTCATGCGAGAACAATCAAGCTGAGTGCTGCGGGTATAGCGAAGCTCGATTGGCCCACTTCAGAACGAAGTTCGCCATAAGTTGTTGATATTGAAAGATTTTGGTGGGCCCGGAGGATGTATTGAGACGTTTGATTTGATTGTCTTTTTCGCGGGCTAAAATCAGAAATCTTCCCGTATCGCTCCGTATGGTTCCGCGCCTAAGCAAAGGACGCTGCAGAGAGCTGTTTGCGGCTGGTTCGGGCATTGGCGGTGGAGATCCACGAGAACTGGCTCGAGGCGACCCGCTACCTCAACATGGATCATCTGCGCGAGCACAAGAAGGAGAACCTGAGGGCACTAGCCGCCTGAGACGCGGCCGCCATGTCCGCCGCTCCGCTAAACACGGGGGCTGCGC
>SAQL01000209.1 GCA_004020645.1 Mesorhizobium sp.
GCCAACAGCAGATCCGGCCCTCGCCGGATGCGCTTGACCAGGGCAACCACCTGCCACCCGAGCGGCTGATCATCAACAATGAACATTCCACACCGCTGTTGCGGCCAGCGGAGAGGCAGAGGGTCCTGAATACGCCGCAAGCCGCCGCCATTCAGCAGCCGCTGAGCGAAATCGGCAATTCAGGCAGCCGCGTGCCGATGCAGCCCCCCATGCAGCAGTTGGGTGAATCGCCATTGGAAGGGGTACCCGTTCAAGGGACAGGGTCCGAACACATCGGAAGGCTGCATGCGGAGGCCGCGCCCT
>SAQL01000210.1 GCA_004020645.1 Mesorhizobium sp.
CCCTTCCGGAAAGAATGAAATGCATAGGGGACCATCCTTTTGTTGTGTTGCGGCATGCTCCTCAGATTTACGGATTAGCAGGGGGCCTCAGGCCCTACTTAGTTGACTGACAATGACAAAGGCTTGCGAAACTAAACTGAGTAGGGCCTTTTGAATTGAATCTTAAGTAGTCTATCAGCGGTGCAAAGCGGCTTTGTGCCCCTTTTCAGTAGGGGAGCGAAAGGTTAGACCTTAGAAAGTCAGCGAACAGCGGTTCTTCTATGTAGGCCTTCCCCCTTCCCCCTTTACTCTCCTAACGCT
>SAQL01000211.1 GCA_004020645.1 Mesorhizobium sp.
TCATTCGCTAAGTGTCCACTTAATCTAAGCGGACACTAACGCCTCAAGGTACGCGGTGCACCAAGGCACCCTTTCCCGAAGCCGCCTGATGCGTGTATGGCGGTCAGCCGTTAGTCGGCGCGTCGGGGCGATCACTGCGGGTTATCATAACGGGTAACATAGTGGAGTTCGCGAAGGGCGGGGACGACGAGGGCGATATCTTTGTATGCTTCGTGCTCGATGAAGTGCGCGGTCTCGGGCCCCTGCCTGGGTTTGCCGAGGACGGGCCGCCCCTTTTTGTCGACGCAGTAGATCAGGAT
>SAQL01000212.1 GCA_004020645.1 Mesorhizobium sp.
GAACGGCGCCAGCGATTTTGCGCTCGACCTCGCCTCGACCGGCCCGAGCCTGCCGGTGGCGCTTGGCAGCACCGAGAGCCCGATCAAGCTCGAGCTGCAGGCGCTTTCGGTAAAGGCTGCAGGGCAGGGCACGCAGCCGAAGCTCGATATCTCCGCTGTTCTGCCTTCGGCCGCCACCAACCTAGCTAAGGTCGAGGGGCTCACCCTGGCATTGCACTCGGACGCCTTCGATTTGAAGGGCCGGACAGGGCCGATCTCCGGCACGGTGACGGCGGACAAGATCGGCCTGGACAATC
>SAQL01000213.1 GCA_004020645.1 Mesorhizobium sp.
TACTGGAAGCGCTTTCGTTCTATGACCTTGTCGGCTTTCAAACCGACGACGATCTTGACAACTTCGCCGAATGTCTACGCCGCCGAAACTTAGGGCGTCTCATGAAAGACCGTAGCTGCCTGGTCAAAGGGCGGGAGTTTCGCTGCGGGGTTTTTCCAATCGGTATCGACACGGCCAAGTTCGAGAGCCTCGCAGAGCTAGCGACGCGCGACGGGGATCTGCAGGAAGCTTACAAGAGGACTGCTGGCTGTGACGTCGCCATTGGTGTCGACCGATTGGATTATTCCAAGGGC
>SAQL01000214.1 GCA_004020645.1 Mesorhizobium sp.
TACTGGAAGCGCTTTCGTTCTATGACCTTGTCGGCTTTCAAACCGACGACGATCTAACAACTTCGCCGAATGTCTAAGCCGCCGAAACCTAGGGCGTCTCATGAAAGACGGTAGCTGCCTAGTCAAAGGGCGACAGTTTCTCTGCGGGGTTTTTCCAATCGGTATCGACACGGCCAAGTTCGAGAGCCTCGCAAAGCTAGCGACGCGCGACGGGGATCTGCAGGAAGTTTACAAGAAGACTGCTGGCTGTGACGTCGCCATTGGTGTCGACCGATTGGATTATTCCAAGGGC
>SAQL01000215.1 GCA_004020645.1 Mesorhizobium sp.
TGCATCCGGGTGCGCGCATCGTTAGAATATCCGCCCATCCTTCTGCAATGTCTCGAGAATGGCGATATCGATCCTGTCGAGCGACATTGTTCATGCTTCCTGCGAATAGAACGGATTTTGGCGCAAGGAATAGCGATTGCCGCGCCCGGCAACAACCGGATACGCAAACACTTGCCGCGCTATTTATGGTTTTATGGTCCACCCCCGCAAAATCAGAAATTCGAGGAGGAGCGAACGCGCGTCGGCTGCCCCCGGGAAATCAAGAACCACGAATACCGCGTCGGCCTGACG
>SAQL01000216.1 GCA_004020645.1 Mesorhizobium sp.
TTGCTCGCAGCAGCGCCTTGAGTTTGGCGAAGGCGTTCTCAATCGGATTGAAGTCGGGACTGTAGGGCGGCAGGTAGAGCAGGCTCGCGCCTGCGGCCTCAATCGCGTCGCGCACGCCGGCGGCCTTGTGGGCGGGCAGGTTGTCCATGACGACTACGTCGCCCTCTGACAACGTCGGGACCAGCACCTGCTCGACATAGGCCAGGAACACGTTGCCGTTCATAGCGCCGTCGTAGACGAAGGGCGCAGTCATGCCCGTCAGCCGCAGCGCTCCGGTGAAGGTCGTGGT
>SAQL01000217.1 GCA_004020645.1 Mesorhizobium sp.
TCAACGCGACCCGTGCGGCCGTCGAAGAAGGCATCGTTCCCGGCGGCGGCGTCGCTCTGCTGCGCGCTTCGCTGAGCATCAAGGCTGTCGGCGTCAACTCCGACCAGACCGCCGGCATCAACATCGTGCGTCGCGCGCTGCAGGCCCCGGCCCGCCAGATCGCTTCGAACGCCGGTGCGGAAGCATCGATCGTTGCCGGCAAGATCCTTGAGAACAAGGGCGCGACCTTCGGCTACAACGCCCAGACCGGCGAATATGGCGACATGATCGCCATGGGTATCGTCGATC
>SAQL01000218.1 GCA_004020645.1 Mesorhizobium sp.
TAGGCGCGTGCTCGCGCAGCAGGGGTAGGAGAGGCGGCAGCAAGATCAGGGCTTGATGGTCGGGTATCGCCATTATTGTCTTTGATCGCCTTTCCCCCTGGCGGTTCACCATCCCGCGGAGCGCATCCAACACCGGCGGCAGCATTTGGGCCAACCGTTCGGCCTGCGGCGTCGGGACCAAGCCGCTCGAGCCGCGAACCAAAAGATCGTCATTGAAAATGCCACGCAGCCGTGTCAACGCTCGGCTCATCGACGGTTGGCTCAAGCGCACGTGCCGAGCCGCATGC
>SAQL01000024.1 GCA_004020645.1 Mesorhizobium sp.
CCGCAAAGCGCAACCGAGATGTGTGAATGCGATAGGTATAGTGACGGGGAGAAGGACGCTTTGGCTGACGCTTTCGCTGATTTTCGAATTTGCCAAAAAGAGTGGCGGCGGTGCGATCTGCCTCTTCTTCCCCGTCACTATACAGTCACTATACGGGGAGAAAGTGGCGGCAGCCGGATGAGAGGGGCAGCGCAGACGCCAGCTAGCCTAGCTTCAGGGTTTTGTTCGGCGGACTAAATGTTCATACGTGATTTGCCAAGGGTCGCTCTCGGAAGATCTTTCCTCGCCGATCCAACGGAAGCTGTTGGCAGTGATCTCAGTGAAACGCCATCGAGTTTTCAGACCGCGCGAGTCAGTGCCGAGTTGGACGATGTCCTTACCCTCGGCCCGCCCGATCTGGCGCGAGTGATCTCGGTTGAGCGGGTCGTTCCATATGATGTGCCAGCCATCGATCCCAGGATCGAAGATGCGCAAAGTCGTGCCATACATCGTGGACGGCGCAGGGCGCTTGGGCCTGATCCAGACGTCCTGAATCGCGCGGCCTTCGAGCACCCAGCCAAAATGGCATTCTCCATTCCACTTCTGGATTGTGCCGTCGTCGAGGTGCTGGACCGTGTCCATTTCCCAGCTTCCAATTAGCCATCCATACAGGTCCATGTCTTTCGCTCGGTCGGCTGGGGGACCTTCGGATCCGAGAGCGGTGAGAAACGGAGAAATCGTCATCGTCATACTGCCTTTGGTTTCCAAATAGGCGAGCTCAACTGCTCAGCGCAGCCCCGGCGATCCATTGTCGCGCCCGCTTGCCGCAAGCGCCACCTTGTGAAATTTCGCGACGGACGCCCGTGTCGGCGCCGGTACATTGCCGCCACAATTTGCAGCGTTGCGGTTTTGAGGGCTTGGGGAAAATTGCTATAATCCCGCTGTGAGCCGGCCAGGCTGATCACACCGATGATTGAGCGGTTTATGGCGACGGATCGGGCGTTCGCGAAGGTGCGGCGGAAGCGGCAACCCTAGCTGGAATATGGCACCAAGCGACAGTTCTTCCGGCAGTCCGAGGACCCATAAAAAGGCGGCGCCAGTTGCCTGACGCCGCCGTTATTTGGTTCCGTCGGAAGCTTTACACCGCCGGCTGCGCCTCGATGGTGCGCAGGGCCTGCATCTGGCGCTTGGCCGCGGCCTTGACCGCGTCCTGCACCTTCTCGAAGGCGCGCACCTCGATCTGGCGCACGCGCTCGCGGCTGATGTCGAACTCGGCCGACAGCTCTTCCAGCGTCAGCGGCTCCTCGGCCAGGCGCCGGGCCTCGAAGATGCGCCGCTCGCGCTCATTGAGCACGGCCAGAGCGCCCGACAGCATACCGCGCCGGTTTTCCAGCTCGTCCTGCTCGATCAGCGCTTCTTCCTGGCTTTCATGGTCGTCGACCAGCCAGTCCTGCCATTCACCTGATTCACCTTCGCTCGCCCGGATCGGTGCATTGAGCGAGGCGTCGCCCGACAGGCGGCGGTTCATCGACACCACCTCCGCTTCGGACACGTTGAGGCGGGTGGCGATCTCGGTGATCTGGTCAGGCTTCAAATCGCCGTCGTCGAGCGCCTGGATCTTGCCCTTCACCTTGCGAAGGTTGAAGAACAGGCGCTTCTGGTTGGCGGTCGTGCCCATCTTGACCAGGCTCCACGAGCGCAGGATGTATTCCTGGATCGAGGCCTTGATCCACCACATTGCGTAGGTGGCGAGCCGGAAGCCGCGCTCCGGTTCGAATTTCTTGACGGCCTGCATCAGGCCGACATTGCCTTCCGAGATCACCTCGCCGATCGGCAGGCCGTAGCCGCGATAGCCCATGGCGATCTTGGCGACGAGCCGAAGGTGACTGGTGACGAGCTTGTGCGCAGCCGTGGTGTCCTCATGCTCGGCGTAACGCTTGGCGAGCATGTACTCTTCCTGCGGCTGAAGCATCGGAAAGCGACGGATTTCTTCCAGGTAGCGGCTGAGGCCGCCTTCGCCGGAAACGATACTGGGTAATGATTGGGCCATGATAGCGCCCCTCTCTCTTGGAGTGGTGCCCCCGAAACGCGGCGGGCATATATCGCGAACGCCAAAGGCTCGTTCGCGACAACCGGTGTATATAGGAACAAAACCAGAAAGGACAGCATTGGTTCAACACGAAACAGTGTGTCACGCTAAAGTGAACAACGCCGGTCAGGTTTTTGCCAATCAGGTTTTGAATGGATGGAAGGCGGTTCAGAGTTTGCGAAAGCCGTGGACAAGTTCCTCCATATCCCTCGGTACAGGCGCCTCGAACCTCATCGTTAGATGGGTAGTCGGATGCCGAAATTCAAGGAGGCGGGCATGCAACGCCTGTCGCGGAAATGCCTTCACGCGGCCTTTCAGCGGCTCGGGCAGCCGGTTCGCCTTGGTGCGAAAGGCCTGGCCGTAATCGGGATCGCCGACCACCGGATGGCCGATATGGGCCATGTGGACGCGGATCTGATGGGTGCGGCCGGTCTCGAGCCGGCATTCGACCAGGCTCGCCGTGGCAAATTCCTTTTGCTGCTCGCCAAAGCGCTCGATCACGGCGAAATGGGTGACGGCGTGGCGGGCATCGTCGCGGCCCTCCGGCACCACGGCGCGCCGCACGCGGTCGGCGGCGCGGCCGAGCGGCTCGTCGACCGTGCCTGTCGGTCTCGTCGGTATGCCCCAGACCAGCGCCAGATAGGCGCGTTTGAGATCGCCGGTCAGGCCATGGTCGGCAAAGGCCTCCGACAATGACTTGTGGGCGCGGTCGGTCTTGGCGACGACCATGACGCCGCTGGTCTCCTTGTCCAGGCGGTGGACGATGCCAGGCCGACGCACACCGCCGATGCCGGAAAGACTGTCGCCGCAATGGTGGATCAGAGCGTTGACCAGCGTGCCGGTCCAGTTGCCGGCACCCGGGTGGACGACAAGCCCCGGCGGTTTGTTGATGACGATCAATTCGTTGTCTTCATAGAGGACGTCGAGCGGGATGTTCTCGCCTTGCGGCTCCGCCGGCTCCGGCTGCGGCATGTCGACCGACACGCGGTCACCGGCCGCCATCTTGCGCTTCGTCTCGTTGACCGGCTGGCCGCCAACCTTGACCGCGCCCTGCCTGATCAGCATCTGCACCCGGCTGCGCGACATGTCCGGACCGAGCTCGCCAGCCAGCCATTGGTCGAGGCGCTGGCCGGCCGCATCGGGACCGGCTTCCAGCACGATTGATCCCCCGTTTGGCGATCTCCCGTCTGGCGATCCGCCCTCCATTAATCCATCCTCTATCAATATGGGGGCCTCTTCGTTATGAGCGCTCATCGAAAATCGTTCCGGAATGTTTTGCCATGGCTGCTGCCGACGAAGACGAGGAAAAGCCGCTCGACCCCGAAGTTGAAAAGGTGCGCAAGAAGCTCGTCCGCTTCGTCGCCATCAATCTCGGCCTTCTGTTCCTCGCCCTTATGGTGGTGATCGCCGCCCTTGTCTACAAAACGCGCACCGCGCCACCGGCCAGCTCGCCGCCCAATAGTCCATCACTTGCCGGCGACATCCAGGTGCCATCAGGCGAGCCGCTGACCGGCGACATCGTGCTGCCGGTCGGCGCCAGGGTCATCAGCCAGTCGCTTTCCGGCAACCGCGTCTCCATCGATGCGGAGCTTGCCGACGGCAGCCGCGCGATCTTTGTCTACGACATTACTGAGCGGCGGATCATCGGCCGCTTTTCGATCCGCAACAAATGACTGGTTTCGCCGAAAATCGCCGCGTCGCCACCGTCGCGCTCGTCGTCAGAAACTATGACGAGGCGATCTCCTGGTATGTCGACAGGCTGGGCTTTTTGCTCACCGAGGATGTCGATCTTGGCGGTGGCAAGCGCTGGGTCACGGTGGCGCCGGCCAACGAACAGGGCGCGCGGCTGCTTCTGGCCGAAGCGGCCGATGATGCGCAAAGGGATAGCATCGGCAACCAGACCGGCGGCCGCGTCTTTTTGTTTCTTGAAACCGACGATTTTGTCCGCGACCACACGGCAATGCTCGAAAAGGGCGTCGAATTCCGTGAGGCACCCCGCGTTGAGCCCTATGGCACGGTGGCGGTTTTCGCCGATCTCCATGGAAATCTCTGGGATCTGATCGAGCCAAAACGATAGGATTGCAACGGATACTTTTCCAGCATCATCGACTGTCCGAAGCCCAGTTGCTTTTTCCCAGCCGTCAGCCTATATCGCCGGTTCTTGAACGCGCCCATCGTCTAGCGGTCAGGACACCGCCCTCTCACGGCGGGAACAGGGGTTCGATTCCCCTTGGGCGTACCAACGATTTCAACTGCTTAGCGGGCCGGTAGGTAAAACCGTCAAATAACGGTCAAATAAGCCCTCCGTACGTGGTCCATTTCGAATGCTCTAGCCCTCAGAGTCTCGCTATTGCGTGAGGCTTTGAAGGCAGATCTGTTCGCGCGTTGCGTCATCACCAAAACCTTGACTCTTCGCTTTCCCGTTCTTTCCTGCGACTATCGGCAGGTCCGTGCGAGATGAACGCGGCCGCCTCCTGCACGATTGAACCCAGCAAGCTGACAGCCCGAGGCTGCATTTGCTATTGCGCGATCCGACTTGTTCCCGCTGATCCCGATATTGGCCTCCGCCAAATGCAAAGCCCGCCAGCGTGAGGCAGCGGGCATTCCGATCAAAACTTCGCGGAATAATGATGGACCTGAGACGTTGTCTATAGAGAACACCCCACCAAAGGAGGCTAGCGATATGCGCCTTTTCATCCTGTTTTCGGTATTACTTTTGACTGCCTGCATGACAGCACCACGCGGCGAGGCTCCACCTGCATCGCCAACCGCGTCTACATCGAGCGGGAGCAGTAGTGGCAGTGCCGGCGGTACTGGCGGTGGCGGCTACTAAAGACGCGATCGACACCCAGTTTTGGAAATCGCAGAGAACGTTAATGGCGCCGAACTGACCGCCCCAGCAAAAAAAGCCCGCCACCACCGGAGGCAGCGGGCCGCGCGATGCCTTAGCGAGGGTGCGAGAAGGCGCGAGAGCGCCGGCACAAGCGGATCCTGGACGCGATGCGCGACAACCACATCGCGATCATCGGGCGCTGAGATCAGGGCGATCCAGCAAGGCCTCCGGCTTTGCGGGTTTGTTAATCCCGCCCGATCAGGACGCTTCCTGCACTTCCTCGACTTGTGGCGTCACGGGTGCAGGATTAATGACGTAGGTGTTCGAGGTCAGGTCGCTTGTAGATCGGATGATGATACCGTCGTCTCTTAATCGGGCAAACGTTGCCCTTGCGATACGCATGGGCTTGCCTTTGGCATCTGCGGCTGTGACTTTGTTCGACCAGGGAACGTGAGTGATGGTGTCAACGCGCTTGAGAAAGCGTTTTTCCCTCTCGGTCAACTCGATCACGCCCGTTCCTCCATATCGTTGGCAGCGTTTGGCTGGCCGGTAACGCCGATGATGCGACTCCGTTCCAAGGACCCACACGCCAAGCGCTCGCGCGGTGCAACAAATTGAGATCGTGTATTGCTGCCGGTCATCGCCCGTCCTTTGCCTTGCCGTACGCATTCGGGATGGTGTCGGGCGTGTAGATCAGCCCGACTTTTCTTGCCGCCGCACTTGGCGCATTTCAGCTTTGGAATGAGGTCATCCGCCATTGCCGGCGCGTGTGGACCTGCAGGGAGAGCCGAACTAGGGCAACGGTTGATCAGCTTGTTCAACTGAAAATGCCGGCTCCCAATGAGCTTTACAACGACGTTGATGAATATCTGCTGTCGGCGGCAAACATCAAATGACGGCAGATTGTTTGCTGGAGCTACGCTCGGCATTTTGGAAGCCACAAGGAAGTTCGGACCCAGGGGCGTCGCTATCTCAACCGCTATGGTTATCGAAGAAAGCCTTCGTCGATATAGTCGTTTGAAGCTGGCTCGGCGCGTCATCTCCCTCGCCGGCCTGGAGAAATTCAAACGACAGCAGAAAGAAGTCGCTCGGCCACGATCCTATTCATGGCCAGCTCAATCGTGCCGCTGTCGGTCTCCAGTTCGAGCAGTCCGATCAGCGGCTGGAAGAAGCTTCCGGGGGCAGTGTTCGTTCGAATGATGCTTTTCCGTTGCCTTTGAGCGCAAGTTTTTGGTCAGCCAGCACAGCGCCTCCCTCTTAAGCTCGCTGGTGGTCAAGGCCCGGCCGCCGGCTGATGGTCACCCCAATAGGGCTGTCGGGCCGCTAGAACTTGCTCAACGGATGGCGCGGACTTCATGACCCGGATTAGAACCAACAACCACACCAGCGGCATCCTCTTTGGCGAGGTGCTATATCATGCCGATCCCGAGCACCCGCCGCCATCCTATGTGTCGCAATATGGGGTGCAGGAAGATGAAACGGCTAATCAAATACGACCCTAAGCGCCACATGCGCTACGATCCGGACCTGCTGCCCCGCACGGGGCACAGGTACAAGCCAGCCAAACCGGCCCACGATGCCGTATGGTGGCCCAATGTCATTTCGGTAATTGCTATTGCCGGTTTCTTCTTCCTCACGTTCATCTGGAGCTGACGATGCTACCTTTTGTGCAGGCAGATGGTCTCTCAGGCAGGCCGCTGCTCAGCCATTTGTACAAGAAAGTTCGTACCGCGGGTGCTCATTCCGTCACAAGCCGGCGGAGCGCATTAAGTTCCTTCGTCCCAGAAATCCTGCAGCGAGGCATGGCGAAGGTCTTCCAGACGCCGGCTGCGTCCCTAGACTTACGGCGGTAGCCTAAGTGGAGCCTTTCGGGAACGGTGTCTTCCAGTGAGGCCGCTTGCCTACTGCGAGCGCTTTTCGCGCGGTTGGGTTGTCCAGTTTCGCATCTTTTACGGTTTTCGGCACTTCGCCCTCCAACACAACTCGGAACAAATATGAACCAAATATCCGTCCGAGTTTGCCATAGTTCGCTTTGTTCGATTATCACCAAGTATATGATATTGCATGGCTTTTGGATACCGGGAAAAACTCGGAAAGAGTGTCGGCCCCTCTCACGGCGGGAACAGGGTTCGATTCCCCTTGGGCGTACCAAGTCTCGAAAACATTTGCGTATACGGGTATCGCCGTCGGTCGCGGCCGGCGTCGCCGCTTCTGGCGCGGCACCCTCAATTGAATTAGCATCATGAAATAGGGGCCAAAGGTCCAGGACGGTGCGCAGAACGCCGCCGGAGATGAATCTGTCGCGCAGCGAATCGACGCTCGTCCCAGAGACGAGAAGATCGTAGGGAGGAAGGCCAATGCAGAAACTGCAATCGCAGGGCGTTCATCACATCACGCTGGTCGGCGCCGGGCGCCAGACTTCAATCGATTTCTGGGAAGGCGTGCTTGGCATGCCTTTTATCTTCGAGCAGCCCAATCTCGACAAGGCCAGCGAAAGCCACCTCTATTTCGATCCGGGCGACGGCCGGCTGATCACCATCTTCACCGACGAGAGCCGCACGCCGGAGAAACGGCGCACGCCGACCGATACGGGCTGCGTCCATCATATCGCCTTTGCGGTGTCGCGCGTCACCTTCGTGCAGGCGGTCGCCCGGCTCGACGAGCGCGCCATCAGGCACAGCGGCGTCAAGGATCGCGGTTTTATGGATTCGATCTATTTCGAGGATCCGCTTGGCCTGCTGATCGAACTCGCCTCCTACCGTTTCGAGCCGCCGGCGGGCTTCACCCATGCCGATGTGCTGATGCAGGCGCACAAAATTCGCGTTGCGCGCGGCGACTACGCAATAGCCGAAGTGCATCTTGCCGATGCGATCCAAGCGCTCGTCGAGCGCTCCCGCTCGACCTTGTCGGAGGACCGCGCGCCGAAAAATCCATACTGACAACAGGCCAAACAAGGGAGGACACAATGGCAAAGACGACAACGAAGAGTGCGAAGAAGCCGGCCGCCAAGGCCGCTACGAAACCAGCTGCCAAGGCCGCGACAAAGCCTGCAGGCAAGGCGGCGAAAGCTTCCGCCGAGCCGGCAGCGAAAGCCGCCGCAAAACCTGCAGCCAAGGCATCCGCGAAATCCGCGCGGAAGACCAAGGCGAAATCAGGAAAGAAGCCCGCGCTGGCGCTCAGCATGCTGAAGCCGAGCGTCAACAATATGAGCGTGCGGGTGTTCGCACGCGCGGCCGGGCTCGATCATTCCGAGACCGACGTATGGGGCCACACGCGCTCGCCTGAATACATGGCGCGAAATCCGGCCCATCTGACGCCGATGATCGAGGACAAGGGCCTGCCCAGGGGCGTCCTGTGGGAAAGCTGCGCCATCATGCAGTATCTCGCCAACAAGCACGGGCTGGAGAAATTATATCCCAAGGCGCCGGCCAAGCGGGCAATGATCGACAGCGCCATGTTCTACCTGATCGGCACGCTCTACCCCTATGTGGCGCGCGCCACCTATCCTGCGCTGAACTTCCCGCAATATGCCGGCGAGGTCGGTTACAGCGACGCCGACCCCGACAGGAAGTCGGAAGCCCAGAAGGCCGCGGCGGCCGCAATTGCCGAGCCGCTGGAGGTCTTTCACAGCTTCTTCAGGAACGGCAAGCCGTTCATCGGCGGCAAGAACCCGTCGATCGCCGACATTCGCCTGGCGGCGACGCTCGAATTCCTGGCCGTCATCGACTACGCGCTGCCACAATGGGCGAAGGACTACATGGCGGCGATCGAGAAGAAGCTCGGCAAGGCCTACGCCGAGCCGGCCGCCGACGTGCGCGGCTATATCGCCCATGTGAAGTCGCAGGCCCGGGCGTGAGGCTTTCGCTCTAACGGTTTTGGTTGCCCAGTCCGACCTAAACCGAGGCCGAAGGCCCGCCGCCTTTTACGGGACGTACGAAGCCACGGTTGACCTGGAGGCAGCGGTCCTGATGATCGGGCCTGCGCGGGTGGCGTCCATGGAAGGGACTGTATATGACCCGCAAACTACCCTTATTCGCCGCGTTCGGTCTGGCGCTTGCTGCCCTGGCGGCGTGTGACCAAACTCAATCGGGAGCAACGCAGGCGACGACCGCTGGCCAGTTGCCGCCACCTCCAGCCGACACGATGACGCCGGCACCCGCAAGGTCGCCGCCAGCTCAGACCGCCCCTGCTCAGTAGCGATGTAGGTTCAAAAAAATGGGACCCTCGCCGGAAGCGGGGGTTCGCTTTCGGCATTTGCGGCCACAAATCGTCGCGGCCTGATGCTGCGCCTTCGTTCAGGGACCGAATATCACCAGCTCGGTGAACGTCAGATCTCCGAGCGAGGGTGGTCTGGGGCCCTTGAAGTACTTCAGCCCCCTGTTGGGGCGGTACCACCCGAACAGACCTGCAATCGGTTCCTTGGCGTCGACGACGCAAAGCAGGATGCCGCTTCGCCAGAGAAAGCGGCCGATGGCACCGGCGCACCGGCTCAAATCCGCGAGAGAGCGGCAATAGACGATCTGATAGGATGGGATAAGCCCGCGCAATATCCGGCGCGGCATCAATACGAAGGGAAACGCCGCTCCGTCGCTAATGCAAATCAATGACAGGCAGCCCAGCGCGGCGTGTTCCGAGAGTATGTATCTCTCACTGTCGGACAGCATCGCCATTTCCGCAAGATCGGGACGAGCTTCGAGCACGCGACATGATCGCTGCGCCGAACTGAAAGCCGGCAAGAAGGCAAATTGTCCGCTGGAAAAGAGGCGAAAGCCGAGCGCTATATTGTGCTTTAACGTCGCAGGCGCCGGCGAAACGTTCGTGTAGGTCACGTCTCTTTGCTTGAGAATCGTCGTAATCAGCTTGATGGCATAGGGGCGGAATTCTTCGTCGACGGACCAGCTCGAAAGGTTGCAGCGGATTTCGTCGCCTTCCTGTCTGCGATAACGGGTATAAAGGGTCAGCACGACGCCGACGATCCGACCAGTCTGCTCCAAAGCAAAGCCGTATTGTTGGCATTCGGCGATAGCAGGCCGCTGCGACAAACGGGTCAGCGCTTGTATCCAGTAACTTCGGTTACGCTCCGGAAAGCCCCGGCACAGGCAGTCGACCACTCCTTCCCAATCGGCTTCGCGAATTGGTCGACAGCGAACGCCGGGAGGGAGAGCGCCAAGTACGGCCATAAATCGACTTCCAGAATGCGATAGTTACTTCGATATGTCTCACGCGCCAACATGTTGGTGTACAACGATTAATAATATGTGCCGCATTTAAAGACGACTTTCCGCACTCATCACCAAAACGCAGATCAGATTGGCCATGACGCGTCGACGAGCAGCTCCCCGTCAGCTAAGGATTCGTTAACCAAATCCCTATCTACTGATCGGCAATTCACCTCCAACTCGTGACCACGGATGTACTGGCGCGGTCGAGGTGGAAGGAAAGGTCGGCCATGTGCCGGCCTTTTTGTTTTCAAGGACTTATGTTCCCGGGAAACTGCGGCCTGACTTCGCGATTGTCGTCGGGTATGAAGCCTTTGCAAAACATCGGGGTGGCGTCATCTCAAGCGATCGGACCGAATCGCGGTTCACGAGATGTCAGTGTTGGGCGCGTCTTTCATTGACGTGGCGTGCCAATTCCGGCGTCTCGAAGACGTAGTCGCTCCAGGCCGATTCCGGAATCTGGCCGGCCAGATAACATTCCAGCAAAAGACTTTGCTCAGGACTGAGAGGTCTCGGCTCGCGCTCATGGTCCAGTCCCAGCGAGTGAAACAGATTTCTGGGCGAGTGAAACAGATTTCTGGTCAGGCCCGAGACAGTGAAGTGAATCGACATGTGCGGTCTCCTTTGACCATCCAGCGCATGACCCAAAAATCGGGATCGACCTTCGCTACGTTACCCTTCGGTTCGGCAAGGACCATGCGCCAAACGAACGTCACAGCGGCCCCTTCTGCGTCCAAAGAGACGCGCGGCGCCGCAATGGGGAGGCGCGGCGCTGCAATGGCCGTTTAACGTCGAAGGCGGGATAAGGTTTCAACGTGGCTGGCGGTAACAGCGGATTGATCGGGGCGCCGGATCGATCTGGTAGCCCGAAACCCCACCAGTCAGTTCATGCTTTCGGCGATCGCGTGCGCGTCTGACGCTGCGTCAGGTGCGAAGCAGCGTTTGAGGAGGGATATTTTGGCTGCCACCGTTGAAAGCCGGCCGGCTATTCGCAGACCATGCGGACCCGTTTTCCGGGTTGGCTGACGTTCCTGCAGGTGAGCGGCTTTGTCGGCTCGGATGGCGGCATCGGCGGGTCGTTGGAAATCCTCCGCGTGTGCCTTCTCGGCGCCACGGGAGTCTTGATACCGGGGGCCGTCGCCCTTTTCGGCGTTTCGGGCGCCACAGGAAAGACATCGGTCTGCAGCAACTGCGGCTGTTCGGGCTGCGCCTGCTGCGGCGGCCTGTCCCAGAACCGCCGGACATCAAGCGGCCTCGGAATGACGACGGTGCCGTCGTAGCTGCGCGAGCAGCCGCTCCCCAACAGCAGCATAGGGCACAGGAAAAAAGGCAGGATCCGTCCCAACATCGGCAACACCCTTGCGGGATTTATAACGCGGCTTCGGTGCCACCGACAACCGTCGGAATACACCGCGGCAAGGCTAGCGCATGACCCGGAGAATCGGAATCGATTTCGCTGGGGATGTGCGCAAAATCAAAATACCGCAGCGTCTCTAGCGCGTCCGAAAGGGCGCCCCGCGCTGTGGCTCGGCGCGGACGGAGAAATCCAGCGCAACGCGGGATTGGCATCCCCGTCAAGCTGTAGAGCTCAGCCGCGATTCGGCGACGCGTTGAAGGCAAGACTATGGTGCGATCGCACCATACCAAAGCGTGCGTCCGGTTGGGACAATAAGCACATTCGAGTTCCGCCCCTCCAGTTACGGGCGGGAGCAAGCGACCGCCGGCAAGAAGCAGGGTCAGATTTACCCCAACGGACCTGTTTCGGCGATGGCGCGGCCATGACCTCCTTGGCCGCATGCAACGCGCTCCCGCCCGGATTTTCTTTTTCGGCGCCAATTGTCTCGCCAGTCGGGGGCAAATGTCGGCCGGAAATCGTGCAAGCTGCTGATTCCAGCGGCAAACCACGGCTGTGCCGGCGAGACCCGCGGCGCTTCCTTTTCGACACGGCAGTGCCGCGTTACCGGGCTGACATCAAACTGTCATGTGACTGTAATAATCGGGGACTATTGGCCTCAGCGGGCGCCGAAGGAATGGCGCCGAGAGACCATTTTCCGAACAGGAGCAGGCCACATGAAGAAATTCCTCCTTACGGCGTCGGCCGCGGCGCTTGCGCTCGCCGCGTCGGCTGGTTATGCCGCCGCGCGCGACCAGATTCAAATCGTCGGTTCGTCCACAGTGTTCCCCTTCACGACGGCTGTCGCTGAAAAGCTCGGCCAGAGCGGAAAGATCAAGACCCCGGTCGTCGAGTCGACTGGCACCGGCGGCGGCATGAAGCTGTTTTGCCAGGGCGTCGGCGAAAATACCGCTGACTTCACCAATGCGTCGCGCGCCATCAAGGACAGCGAACTTAAGACCTGCAAGGCAAACGGCGTGACGCCGGTCGAGATCAAGGTCGGCTTCGACGGCATCGTACTGGCCAACTCGAAGGCAGGGACTGTCGTCGATCTGACCAAGGAACAGATTTTCAAGGCGCTCGCCAAGAACGTCGCTGTTGACGGCAAGGTCGTCCCCAACCCCTACAAGAACTGGTCGGATGTCGATGCGTCGCTTCCCGCGACAAAGATCGAGGTGCTTGGTCCGCCGCCGACATCCGGCACGCGCGATGCGTTCGTTGAACTCGTCATGGATGCGGCCTGCCAGGAAGAGGTGAAGGCGGCTAACGAAAAGGGCTGCGGCGAGATCCGCGAAGACGGCGCTTTTGTCGAGGCTGGTGAAAACGACAATCTGATCGTCCAGAAGCTGGAAGCCAACCCGAATGCCTTCGGCGTCTTTGGTTTCTCGTTCCTTGACCAGAACGCCGACAAGCTGCAGGGTCACAAGGTCGACGGCGTCGAGCCGACCTTCGAGAACATCGCATCCGGCGATTACGGCGTTTCCCGCTCGCTCTATGTCTATGCCAAGAAAGAGCATGTTGGCGTCATCCCCGGTATGCAGGAGTTCATCGCCGAGTACACCTCGGAGGCTGCATGGGGTCCTGATGGTTATCTGGCCGACAAGGGCCTGATCCCGCTGCCGGACGCCGAGCGCGCCACATCGGCCGAAAACGCCAAGGCCCTGAAGGGCATGGGCTCCTGATGTTTTGGGGTCCGAGCGTACCGCTCTGACCCTTATATTCTAAAGCACAAAGCGCGGGACCACGGTCCCGTGCTTTGAGCCGGTGAATGACCGGCGGTCGAGGGGACGTCCCGAATCATGGTCGGTTATCTCGTTGTTCTTCTGTTGCTTCTGGCCGCTGCCGCCTATTGGATCGGCCGGACACGCGCCATCGCCAGTGTCAATGGCGACGTCGCGCGACTGCATTCGCTGCCTGGCCAGCATGGCATGTTTCTGGCGCTTTTTGCTGCCGGTCCCGCGCTGCTTGCGATCGTGTTGTGGTCGCTGGTGACGCCGGGAATTGAATCGTCGATCATTGCCGACCGCTTCTCCTCCGAGTTGTCGGGAATGGGCGTTCCTCAGGTCGAAGCTTTCATCCGCGACGCTCGCGCGATGGCCTTTGGCGGGGTTGTCGGCTTCGCCGATCCGGCGAAAGAGGCGGCCGCGGCCGCCTACAAATCGATCCATACGACCAGCACCTGGATCATCTGGGCCGTCGCCCTCGTGCTTTCCGCGTCCGGATTTTACTGGGCCTATTCGCGTATCGCACAGGCCTACCGGGCGCGCCACGTGGTCGAGCGCGTTCTTCGCGCATTCTTGATCGCCTGTTCGGTGGTCGCGATCCTGACGACGATCGGCATCGTCCTGTCGCTTATCTTCGAGTCCTTGCGGTTCTTCCAACAGGTGCCGTTCTATAAGTTCCTGTTCGGCACGCATTGGTCGCCGCAGAGCGCCTTCACCGGCGCCGGGACAGAAGCCGGGGCGGTCAACCAGGATATTTTTGGCATGGTGCCGCTCTTTGCCGGCACGTTGCTCATCACCTTCATCGCCATGCTGGTGGCTGCGCCTATCGGGCTGATGGCTGCGATCTATCTTTCGGATTACGCCTCCAAAAGCGTCCGCGCGGTCGCAAAGCCGGTACTGGAAATCCTCGCCGGCATTCCCACCGTCGTCTACGGCTTCTTCGCCGCGCTGACGGTTGCACCCTACTTCCGAGGTATCGGCGAAAGCCTGGGCCTCAACGTCGCGTCCGAATCCGCGCTCGCCGCAGGCGTGGTCATGGGTATCATGATCATTCCCTTCGTTTCCTCGCTTTCTGACGATGTGATCAACGCCGTTCCGCAATCCCTTAGAGACGGTTCCGCCGGCCTCGGCGCGACCAAGTCGGAAACCATCCGCAAGGTGGTGCTTCCTGCTGCCCTTCCGGGGATCGTTTCGGCGATGCTGCTTGCCGTCAGCCGCGCAATCGGCGAAACAATGATCGTTGTCATGGCGGCGGGGCTGGCCGCAAACCTCACGGCCAACCCGCTCGAAGCGGTCACCACCGTGACGGTGCAGATCGTGACGCTGCTTGTGGGCGATCAGGAGTTCGACAGCGCCAAGACGCTTGCAGCCTTCGCACTCGGCCTGGTGCTGTTCTGCATCACGCTTACCCTCAACATCGTCGCTTTGCGCGTCGTCCAGAAATACCGAGAGCAATATGACTGATGCGATCTCGTCATTCGGCGCCGTTGGACGGCCGGTCAGCATTCATACCGACCGTGCCGCGAAGGCGCGGCTGAAGGGTCGTTACCGCACGGAAACATGGTTCAAATGGCTTGGCGCCGCAGCCGTCGCGTTGGCCGGCTTATTCCTTGTGCTGCTCCTGTCGACGATCGTCACGCAGGCGATCCCGGCGTTGCGGCAGAACTATCTGACGCTGCCGATCGATCTTTCGGCGGCCAAGGTCGACCCGGCGAAACTCGACGCCGCCAACTACGACGCCATCGCCCAGGAAGCGCTTACGGCAAAATTTTCTGATGTGACGAGCCGTCAGGACAAGCGCCTGCTGCGCGGACTGATTTCCACCGGCACAGGCGTCTTCCTGCGCAAAGATATTGCGGCTGATCCGGGGATGCTCGGAGGAACGGTGGACTATGCGGTTCCACTTGACGATTTTGCCGACCTTTATCTCAAGGGGTTGCTTGCCGACGTCGGTTCGGATGAAGCGATTTCGACAAGCGTCACGCCTTCGGAAACCAGCGGCGACATCGATCTGACCTTCGGCGACGATGCCATGCTGACGCTGGCGCGTGGCCATGGCGCGACCGAGGGCGAAAACGGCATGCTCACGCTGACGAGCGGCGCTTCGTCGCTGCTGGTCGCGTTCAATGGCGGCATGGTCAAGCTGACCGCGCTGTCGCCTGGGACCAACGGGACGGCTGTCGCAAAGGGCACGGTGATTGAGGCGTTGGACAGCACGGCGCCCGCCGCCAGCGGCCAGGCATTCCTGCGCGTCATCGACACGCCGGAAGCATCGCGAAAGATTTCCGACAAGATGATCGTCTGGCTCGACACGCTGAAGAGCGCCGGCCTGATCGAAAGCCGGTTCAACTCGATCTTCTTCTTCACCGGCGCAAGCCGCGAGCCGGAACTGGCCGGCGTCTGGGGCGCGGTCGTCGGATCGTTCCTGACCATGATCGTTACGCTCGCCATCGCCTTCCCGATCGGCGTTTCGGCGGCGATCTATCTTGAGGAATTTGCCCCCAAGAACCGGCTGACGACGATCATCGAAGTGAATATCAACAATCTGGCGGCGGTGCCTTCGATCGTCTTCGGCCTGCTTGGACTTGCCGTATTCCTGAATTTCTTCGGCATGCCGCGCTCAGCCCCGGTGGTCGGCGGCATGGTGCTGGCGCTGATGACCCTGCCGATCATCATTATCGCCTCGCGCGCTTCGTTGCGCGCCGTGCCGCCGTCGATCCGCGAGGCGGCGCTCGGCATCGGAGCGTCCAAGGTCCAGACCGTATTCCATCACGTCCTGCCGCTGGCGATGCCGGGTATCATGACCGGCACCATCCTCGGAATGGCGCATGCGCTGGGCGAAACCGCGCCGTTGCTGATGATCGGCATGGTCGCCTTCATCGTCGACATTCCGGGCGGCTTCACCGATCCCGCGACGATCCTGCCGGTGCAGATATTCATGTGGGCGGATTTCCCGGAAGCTGGATTCCAGCAGAAGACTTCGGCGGCGATTTTGATTTTGCTGCTGTTTTTGGTCATCATGAACGCCATCGCGGTGATACTGCGCAGGCGCTTCGAGCGGCGCTGGTAAGGAGTAGAGGATATGAACATCATGACGGAAGCCGGCGTCGAACAGAAACTGAGCAGCGGAACCAATGCCCCTTTGATCAAGATGAAGGGCGAGAAGGTCTCTGTTCATTACGGCGAGAAGCGAGCTCTGTTCGACGTGGATCTCGATGTCCGCGAGAACCAGGTGACGGCGTTGATCGGCCCATCGGGCTGTGGCAAGTCGACCTTCCTGCGGTGCCTGAACCGAATGAACGACACCATCGATATCGCGCGGGTGAGCGGCAAGATCACGCTCGACGGTGAGGATGTCTACGACCCGAAAATCGATGTTGTCGAGTTGCGAGCTCGCGTCGGCATGGTATTCCAGAAGCCGAACCCGTTTCCGAAGTCGATCTATGAAAACGTCGCCTACGGCCCGCGCATTCATGGCCTTGCCAGGAGCAAGGCCGAGTTGGACGGCATCGTTGAATCGAGCCTGAAGAAGGCTGGCCTGTTCAACGAGGTCAAGGATCGCCTGCTCGAATCGGGTACCGGTCTCTCCGGCGGACAGCAGCAGCGCCTGTGCATCGCGCGCGCTATCGCCGTGTCGCCGGAAGTGATCCTGATGGACGAGCCCTGTTCGGCGCTCGATCCGATCGCCACCGCCCGCGTCGAGGAACTGATTGACGAACTGCGCCAGAACTACACGATCGTCATCGTCACCCATTCGATGCAGCAGGCAGCGCGCGTGTCGCAACGCACGGCGATGTTCCATCTCGGCTATCTGGTCGAGGAGGGCGCGACCGACAAGATGTTCACCAACCCCGACGACAAGCGCACCCAGGACTACATCACCGGCCGGTTCGGCTGAGCGGTCCGGCGGCGAATTTCGAACACGAGGACAGTATCATGGGTGAACACACCGTCGCATCTTTCGACGAGGAACTGGAGCATATCGACAGGCTGATCCGCGATATGGACGAGCTCGCCGCCGCGATGGTCGCCGCCTCGATCCGCGCGTTGCTTGCATCAGACAATGCGATGGCGCAGCGCGTCGTCTCGGACGACGCCATCATGGATGCGCGGCAGCGCGAACTCGACGACAGTGCGATCACGCTGATCGCCAAGCGGCAGCCGATGGCGCAAGATCTGCGCGCCGTGGTTGGCGCAATCCGCATGGCCGGCGATCTCGAGCGCATCGGCGACCTGGCCAAGAACATAGCCAAGCGGGTCAGCGCAGTCGGGCAGAGCGCCACACCGCGCAATCTCTCGCACGGTATCGACGCGATGGCGGATCTCGTTCTTGTGCAGCTTCGCGGCGTGGTCGAGCACTATGTGTCGCGCAATGCCGGCGCGTTGAAAGAACTGCGCGCCGACGACCAGAAGATCGACGTGAAATACACGGCGGTTTTTCGCGAACTCCTGACCTACATGATGGAGGATCCGCGCAACATCACCGCCTGCACGCATCTTCTGTTCTGCGCCAAGAATCTCGAGCGTATCGGCGATCATGTCACCAACATCGCCGAAAACGCCTACTTTGTCGTGACCGGGCAGCAATTGCCGGCGGATCGCCCGAAGCTAGACGAAACGACGATGTCGGCGCCGGCGACATGACAGGAGTGACCGGCCGATGATCGCGCCGCGCATCATGGTGGTGGAGGATGAAGAGCCGTTGGGCGTCCTCCTCCGTTACAATCTGGAATCCGAAGGTTATCAGGTCGAGGTGGTGACGCGCGGCGACGAGGCCGAAATCCGGCTGCAGGAAAACGTGCCCGATCTTCTGGTGCTCGACTGGATGGTGCCGGCGGTTTCCGGCATCGAACTTTGCAGGCGCCTTCGGGTGCGTCCCGAAACCGAGCGGCTGCCGATCATCATGTTGACCGCGCGCGGCGAGGAGAGCGACCGGGTGCGCGGCCTTTCCACCGGAGCCGATGACTATCTGGTCAAGCCGTTCTCGACGCCGGAATTCATGGCCAGGGTCAAGGCGCTGCTGCGCCGCGCCAAGCCCGAAGTGCTATCCAGCGTGCTTAAGGTCGGCGACATCGTGCTCGATCGCGAATCGCACAGGGTCTATCGCAAGAAGAGCGAGATCCGGCTCGGGCCGACCGAATTCCGGCTGCTCGAATTCATGATGCGGCACCCGGGTCGGGTCTTCTCGCGCAGTCAGTTGCTCGACAATGTCTGGGGCGAGACGATCTACATCGACGAGCGCACCGTTGACGTCCATGTCGGCCGGTTGCGCAAGGCGGTCAACAATGGTCGCATGCCCGATGTCATCCGCACCATCCGTGGCGCGGGCTATGCGATCAGGGAAGACTAGCTGATATTCAGGTGATGCCGGCCTGCGAACGGCGGGTTCCTGCGCTTCCGGTACGTACCCAAAAGTACGCTCCGTTCCGGTTCTCGGAACTCACCCAGTCTGATCAGCTCGCGCCCGTCTTCGACTCCGGCGCGGCCTGACCTGAAACTCAACACATCCCCAAGTTGCAATCCGCCGTTGTTCCTTGCCTTTCGGAGTCAGGCCACGTGCTTCCTGTTCATGCCGGACTTCCCTTGTATGCCCGGCGCGAAAATCTCCTGGTCGACGAAGCTCAGCGCCCGCAAGGCGCAGCCTTCGCGGATCAGCGGCAGCTCGTTCGTCTCGGTGTCGAAGGAAATCGAACCCGAATGCTGGCCGCCGGCGGTCTGGGCGATGGCCTCGCGC
Source organism: Mesorhizobium sp. (assembly GCA_004020645.1). GTDB lineage: Bacteria > Pseudomonadota > Alphaproteobacteria > Rhizobiales > Rhizobiaceae > Mesorhizobium. Next base: position 18,972 of record SAQL01000024.1, read on the forward strand.
AGGGCCGGCTCGATCAGGTCGAAGGCGGCAGCGCTGGCGCCGACCATGGCGACCGGCGCCGGATCGATCAGCGCGAACAGGCTGCCGAGCCCGAAGCCGAGCGCTTCGCCGGCCTTGCGGTAGGCTTCGCGCTCCGGTCCGTCCGTCTGGCGCGCCCGGGCCGCCAGTGCCCGCATCTCGGCGTCGCTGACATCGGCGACCGGCTCTGCGTTCTCGCTCAATTGCCTTGCGTTGCGCCAGATGGCGTAGTTGCCGGCATAGGCCTCGACGCAGCCGCGCCGCCCGCAGCGGCAAAGCGCGCCGCCCGGCCGATGAATCATGTGGCCGAATTCGCCGCCCGAGGAATGGGTGCCGGTGAACAGTTCGCCCTTCAGCACCAGCCCCATACCGATGCCGTGCGAGAGCAGGATGGCGATGAAATCGTCGCGGTAGCGATCCGGGTCGCGCCAGCGCAGCGCCACGGCCATCATGTTGCAGTCGTTCTCCATGATGGCCGGGATGCCGAACTCGCGTTCCAGAATGTCGGCGAAGGCGATGTTCGTCTGCGGCGTGATCGGCGACCACAACATGGCGCGCGCATGCGAATCGGTGATGCCCTGGATCGCCAGCGCGATGCGGGCGACGCTTTGGACGTCGAGGTCGGGGTCTTCGATCCGGCGCCGTACGATGGCGACACATTCGTCGATCAGCTCGTCGCGCGACATGGTCAGCGTGTCCAGCCGGCGCTGTTCCTCGGCGACGACGTGTCCGGCATAATCGATGACAGCGACCGACAGGAAATTCAGCGACAACACGACCGCCAATACCGCAGCGGCTTCCGGATTGAGGCAGAGGCCGACCTGCGGTCGGCCGCGTTTCATCGAAACGGTCTCGCTCGCCTTGCTCTCGGTCAGGATGCCTTCCTGGATCAGGTCGGAAGAGATCGCCGATATGGTCGAATGGCTGAGGCCGGTGGTTGCGGCGATCTCGGTCCGCGACGGCTGGCCGGCCCGGCGTACCGCCGAAATCACCATGGCCCGGTTGCGCCGGCGCAAATCGTCATGACGGATTCCAACCGACATTCTTTCGCTTCCTCCCTATTGCCGCGGCCGCTCATGAATCGGAAGCCGTCGGTAATGTCCGACAAATAGTGGCAGAAGCAGCAGGCCCTGTCATTATTTATTCCGAGACTCGAAATAAGTCGGCAGGGACATCAAAATCCATCGGAAGTGATGTTGACAGCGCTTCGCCGTTGGACCAGTATTTTTTCGAGGCTCGAAAAAATAGGGGCCTTTGTGCCGGCCTTCGGGCCAGTTGGTCGCGCCGTACGCGGCGCAGGGAGGATATCATGAAGAGATTCGCAGCCGCCATTCTGGCGGGGGTAGCCATGTCGCTGACGCTCGTGTCGGTCGCGCAGGCCAAGGACAAGGTCATTGGCGTTTCGTGGTCGAACTTCCAGGAAGAGCGTTGGAAGACCGACGAAGCCGCCATGAAGACGGCGATCGAGGCAGCCGGCGACAAGTATATTTCCGCCGATGCACAGTCCAATCCCGGAAAGCAGCTGACCGATGTCGAGAGCCTGATCTCGCAGGGCGCCAACGCGCTGATCATCCTTGCGCAGGATGCCTCGGCGATCGGGCCGGCGGTACAGAAGGCGCTGGACGAAGGCATTCCGGTCGTCGGCTATGACCGGCTGATCGAGAACAAGGACGTGTTCTATCTGACCTTCGACAACCAGGAAGTCGGCCGCATGCAGGCCCGCGAAGTGTTCAAGGCGGCGCCGGAAGGCAATTACGTCTTCATCAAGGGCTCGGGCGCCGATCCGAATGCCGATTTCCTGTTCGCCGGCTCCATGGAAGTGCTCAAGGACGCCATCGACAGCGGCAAGATCAAGAATGTCGGCGAGGCCTATACGGACGGCTGGCTTCCCGCCAACGCCCAGAAGAACATGGAACAGTTCCTGACCGCCAACGACAACAAGGTCGATGCGGTGGTTGCTGCCAATGACGGCACCGCTGGTGGCGTCGTCGCGGCGCTGACGGCGCAAGGTTTGGCCGGATCCGTCCCGGTGTCGGGCCAGGACGGCGACCATGCCGCGCTGAACCGTATCGCGCTCGGCACGCAGACCGTATCGGTGTGGAAAGACGCGCGCGAGCTCGGCAAGAACGCTGCCGAGATCGCCTCGCAGCTGGCCGACGGCAAGCAGATGGCCGACATTGCGGGCGTCAAGGACTTCACCACGCCGGGCGGCAATGTCGTCAAGTCGCTGTTCCTGACGCCGATTGCCATCACCAAGGACAATCTCAACGTCGTCATCGACGCGGGCTGGATCAAGAAGGAAGAGGTCTGCGCCGGCGTGGCAGCGGGCACTGTCCCGGTCTGCGACTGATCCGGCCTTCGCAAGAAGCCTGAAACGCCGCGGCTTCACGCCGCGGCGCTTTTTCAAAAAGAATTGTTTTTCCGCTTCTCGCGGCGACGGCAACCCGGTGGGAGGACATCATGACCGACACGACTTCCAACACGCCGGCCGCCGATACAGCTGCCGATCGGGCGCGTGAATCCGAGCTCAGCCCCGTCGGCCGCTTCCTCAAGGCAACCGAGCTCGACATACGCATGCTCGGCATGGTCGGCGCGCTGCTGGTCATCTGGGTTGGAATCCACATCCTGTCGGGCGGGCTCTTCCTTACGCCGCGCAATCTCTGGAATCTGTCGGTGCAGACCTCCTCGGTCGCGATCATGGCGACCGGCATGGTGCTGGTCATCGTGATGCGAAACATCGATCTTTCGGTCGGCTCCGTCGAAGGCGTGGTCGGTATGGTGATGGGCGTCGCGCAGGCCGAATTCCTCATCCGGGTCATGGGCTTCCAGCTTGGAAATCCCTGGATATGGATCATCGCACTGGCTGCCGGCGTGGCGCTCGGCCTGATGATCGGCGCGCTCCAGGGCTTCATCATCGCCTATCTCGAGGTTCCGGCCTTCATCGTGACGCTGGGCGGCCTGCTGATCTGGCGCGGCATGGCCTGGCTGATGACGAGCGGGCGCACCGTCGCGCCGCTCGACGCCACATTCCAGCTCATGGGTGGCGGGCCGCGTGGCTCGATCGGGGCAACCGCAAGCTGGATCGTCGGCATTCTCGCCTGTGTGGCCGTGGCCGTCATGCTGCTCAACGGCCGGTCACAGCGCAAGCGGTTCAAGTTCCCGCTGCGGCCAGTCTGGGCGGAGATCCTGCTTGGTGTTGTCGCCTGCGCCGCCATCCTCGGCGCCGTCTGGATCGCCAATTCCTACCCCTGGCCGATCGGCATCGTTCGCCAGTACGCGCAGCGGACCGGCATCACCGTCCCTGAAGGCGGGCTGTTCATCGCCCATGGCATCGCCATACCGGTGCTGATCGCGGTCACTGTCGGCATCGTCATGACCTTCATCACCAGGCGCACCCGTTTCGGCCGCTATGTCTTCGCCATTGGCGGCAATCCGGAAGCGGCGGAACTCGCCGGCATCAACACGCGCTGGGTGACCATGAAGGTGTTCATGATCATGGGCGTGCTGGCCGCGATCGGCGCGGCGATTGCGTCGGCCCGCCTCAATGCGTCGACCAATGCGCTGGGTACGCTGGACGAGCTCTTGGTCATCGCGGCTGCGGTCATTGGAGGCACGTCGCTGGCCGGCGGATCCGGCACGGTTCTCGGCGCCATGCTGGGCGCACTTCTGATGCAGTCGTTGCAGTCCGGCATGGTGTTGCTCGGCATCGATTCACCGCTTCAGAGCGTCGTCGTCGGCGCCGTCCTGGTCGTCGCCGTCTGGCTCGACACCGTCTACCGCAAGCGGGTCTGAGCATGATCCCGAACCGAAGGTCCGCGTCAGCGAAAATTGGACGACGGTTCGACAAGACCATGCTCAAGCAAAAACCATAGGGAGGAACGATCATGGCTGACACAACTGTTCCCACGCCACTGATCGATATGCGCAACATCTCGATTGCCTTTGGCGGCATTCGCGCTGTCGACGATGCGTCGATCGACCTTTTCCCTGGCGAGGTCGTGGCGCTGCTTGGCCACAACGGCGCCGGCAAGTCGACGCTGATCAAGATCCTGTCCGGCGCCTACAAGCGCGATTCGGGCCAGATCTTCGTCAATGGCGAAGAGGCTTCGATCTCCAATCCGCGCGACGCCAAGAAATACGGCATCGAGACGATCTACCAGACGCTGGCGCTCGCCGACAATGTCGACGCCGCCGCCAACCTCTTCCTCGGACGCGAGCTGATGACCGGCTGGGGCACGCTCGACGATGGCGCCATGGAGGCCGAGGCGCGCAAGGTGATGGGCAGGCTCAATCCCCGTTTCCAGCGCTTCAAGGAGCCGGTGGTCAAGCTTTCGGGCGGCCAGCGGCAGTCGGTGGCAATCGCGCGCGCCATCCTGTTCAACGCCCGCATCCTGATCATGGATGAGCCGACGGCGGCACTGGGGCCGCAGGAAACGGCGCAGGTCGGCGAACTGGTCATGCAGCTCAAGGCCGACGGCATCGGCATCTTCCTGATCAGCCATGACATCCACGATGTGTTCGAGCTTGCCGACCGCGTCTGCGTGATGAAGAATGGTCGGGTCGTCGGCACGGCGCGCACCAGCGACGTGACCCAGGACGAGGTGCTCGGCATGATCATCCTGGGCAAGTGCCCGCCCGGTGCCATTCCGGGGCCTGGTGCGCTGAAGATCGCCGCCTGAAGCTTCAAACAAGCCGGCTAAATACCTGTCATGTGATATGCCAGCCGTAATGATGGTTTGGCCGTGCCATTGTGTGGCGCGGGGACTTGCCCATAAGATGGGGAACCATGGGCCGCAGCAGCAATTTGAAGAAGTTCTTTCCGATCGTCGCTTTCATCGCCGTCGCGCTGATCAGCCTGACGATGGCGGGGTTCGCCTATTTTGCCACGCAGGAAGCGGCGCGCATCAAGTTCGAGGCGACGGCGGACGACGCGCTCAACCGGATCGATAGCCGCATCGACCTGCATCTGTCGCTGCTGCGATCGACCCATGCGCTGTTCGAGGCGCGCAATGGTGGCATTTCGCGGGGCGAGTTCAAGGCGTTTTTCGAAGCGCTTGGTATCAACGACAATTTCGCCGGCCTGCGCGGCATCGGCTTTCTCCGGCTGGTGAGAGCCGGCGACGAGGCAGCCGTCGAGCGTGCCATCTTGCACGACTATGGCGCCAGCCATGCGATCTATCCGGATACGACGCTGCCATGGCGTACGCCCATCACGCTGTTCGAGCCGCTCGACCCTTTCAATCAATCCAGCATCGGCTACGACATGTTCACCGAACCGGTGCGTCGCGAGGCGATCGAAAGGGCGATGGCCGACAACCAGCAGCACGCGAGCGGGCGCGTGCAGCTAGGCAAGGAAACAGGTGCTGCGCAGACCTTCACCGGTTTCCTGGTCTTCGTGCGGCTCAACGTCGAAACCGCGCTGGACGGCATCGATGCGTCCAGCTCCTCGACATCAGGCTTTCTTTATGCGGCCTTCCGCGCCCGCGACCTGTTCCAGACCGCGCTCAGCCGGACGCCGCTGCTGCCGGTCAATATCGAAATCTATGACGGCAAGGTGGATGCCGACCATCTTTTGTTCCAGTCGGAAACGCCGCCGGCGTCGAGCTTCGGCGACAGGCTGCTGGTTTCGCGCGAGATCACCATCGCCGGACGTCCGTGGACCGTCCTGTTCAGGCCGACAAGCGCCTTCTCGCAACCCTCCTCGCGCGCCATTCCGGTGATGCTCGGCCTGTTCGGGCTGCTGCTCGCGGGAACAATCGCGCTGGTGGCACGCTATCAGGAGCGGGCCTATGACGCGGTCTCGCTGCTTCATGAGACGACGGAAAAAAGCCTGCTCGAAAAAGATCTGATGCTGCAGGAGATGAAGCACCGCATCAAGAATTCGATCACGCGGGTGCTGGCGATCGCGCGCCAGACGGCGTCGCACGCCACCGACGTCCACGAGTTCTCGTCCTCTTTTTCGGCCCGGCTGCAAGCGATGGCGGCTTCCCAGGACATGCTGACGCGCTCGCGCTGGCAGAAGGCCGATCTCGGCGATCTCTTGCGCATCGAGCTTGGCCAGGTGTTCGGCAAAGAGCTTCCCGAGGGGATATTGTCGGGGCCAGAGGTGTTGCTCGACGAGACGACGACGCAAGCGCTCGGCCTGACCTTTCACGAACTGGCAACGAACGCACTGAAATATGGCGAAACCGGCAATTCGGTCAATGCTAGAACGGGCGAGTGGTCGCTCAAGGTCGACTGGTCGGTCGAGGGCCGCAGGAGCGACCGGACGCTGGTTCTCAACTGGCGCGAAGCCGGCCAGAAGAAGCTCGAACCACCTGTCAAAACCGGTTTTGGCACCAAGCTGATCGATTTGAACGTCACGCGCGAATTGCGCGGTACAATCAATCGCGATTTTCACGATTGCGGGTTGAGCGTGGAAATCAGGATTCCACTGTCGAGCTGAAACGCTGCCGCAAACCGACCGTTTTCGAAGGCGCAAGTAAACAGAGACCGGGCCAGCCGATCTCCGCTTCCATTGCCCAATGCGCTTCGAAACGGATCAGCAGCGAGCCGTAAACAGACGGCCACGGTTGTCGCGGTACTGGCAATAGCCGTTGCGCAGGTTGCGCACCAGCAGGCCGGTACCGGCACCGATGGCTGCGCCCACCAGCGCACCCTCGCCGCCGTCAATCAGGCCGCCGGCCAGAGCGCCGACACCGGCGCCGACGCCGACATCCCGCTCGGTGGTGCTGCAGCCGCTGACCGCGACCACGGCAACCATGGCGATAATCATCTTCCGCATAGGGTCACTCCTCGCTTTTGTGCCACTGTAGCTCCGCCGTCATTTATCACGCGAAAAAGCGTTTTGCCTGCTCGATTTCATTGTTGGCTAAGAGAATCTTTTTTGCGTTCGGGGCGCTCGCCGTTCGAGGCAACCTCGAGGTCGGAAATCTCCACGGAAGCGTCGAGCGTGCCGTCCGGACGCACATTCCAGACGATCTGGTCGTAATCATCCTCCAATGCCGGATCGACGGACAGGCATTTGGCGATTATGCGCGGAGCCTGACCCTGCACATCGGCCAAGGCGAACGGACGCGCGGCGGTGCATTCCTGAGCGGTTTCGAAAACGCTCACCGATACGGGCAGTTCGCGACAGTCGGTCATCGTGTCCGAACAGCCAATGACCAGCAACACGGCAGCGATGTGTTCCATGGGCGACCATCCTCCCGCCATAGAACGGTCCACATCAGCCAAAGTTCCTGCCATGCAGGCTGGCGCGTGACTGATTGGAGAAACAGGTCGATATGAGGCAAGCACAAGCCGCCGGCCACCTAGGTCCGACGAATTAAATTGTTTTTTGCATGTCGTTATCGCAAACCCGCTGCACACCCCCGGTTCAAGCCCGAGGGCATGCTTTTGCGCGACATGCATTAGATCAACTGGAACGCGGCGACCAGGACGACCGCCGCAGCCAGCCCGATCGCGGCGAGGCCGGTGGTCGGCAGGGAAGCACGGGGCGACGGCATCGCCGATGCTTCGAGATCCTGGAACCCGCCCATCGAAACGCGTGCGGCCTGTTCCAGCCTGTTGATGTCGGCAACCGTCAAAGCCATTCCTCCCGTACTGCGCAGCAACTGCGATCGAAGACGTCAGCGGAGCGGTGTCTGGGAAAAACAGCATCGGACTTTATGGTGAACAGATGGTTAAAGCCGGGCCGGCCGGTATCAATCCCAACCCTCTTGGCCCCTGCTCGCTTGGGCTCGGCTGTTGTCCGTTCAATCCGTCTCGAAATTGCCGCGAGGAACGACAAGCCGATACTCGAGGCGATCCCCGCTGATTTCAAGCGTCGCCTTGCCGTTCAACGACGCAGGCACGACGCGTTCGAGCGCGACACTGCCAAAACGCTTCTCGCTGGGCTGATTGTCATTGGCTCCGATGGCTTCGGCCCATGTCAGCGACAGTGCGGTCTCGCCAGCGGAAGCGGCCGTCAGGTCGGCCGTCACCTCGACGAATCCGTCGGCTCGCGACAGTGCGCCATAACTGACCGAATTGACGGCAAGCTCGTGCATGGCCAAGCCGATATGCAGGGCGGCATTGGGGTTGAGGTACGGATTTGCACCTTGGAAACGCAAGCTGCGCACGGGGTCGGCCCCATAGCGGCCGACCTGTCCGGACACCAGTTCGCGCAGTGCCGCTCCCCGCCAGTTCGACGAGGTCACCAGGTCCTGGGATGAGGCAAGCGATTGCAGCCGGCCGCGAAAGCGTGTCAGGAAGTCGGCAAGCGTGTCCGAATAACGGCTGGTCTGGGTGGCTATGCTCTGGATGATGGCCAAAAGGTTCTTTGAGCGGTGGCTGACCTCGCGCAGCAGCGTCTTCAGGGTCTGCTCGCGACGTTTTTGCTCGGTCGTTTCGACCATGGTGGTGACGACGCCCTGGACGGCGCCGCTGTCGTCGTGGTCCGCGTCTACCCATATTTGGAACCAGCGAACACCATCGTCGGCGGGAATGCTGAGCTCGAGATGTTCCGGATTGCCGGATGCGACGACTTTGCGTTTGGCCGCACCGATACGCTCCGCCTGCGCCAGCGGCAGGATGCCGTTGCTGTCGGCCGTATCGGACGCCCATGGCGGGCGCATGTTGCGGGCCCAGACGGTTTTCATCTCGCGATCCTGATAGAGAACCGAAATGCCGGCATTGTGCAGCGCATGGAGAAGGGCCCGGCCAAGCTGCATTCCACTCTCAGCGGACTGCAAAGCGATGATCTCATCGCTCCGTCCGCTGTCTTTCATGTCTCCGGCTCTGGCTTGCATCGGTCACTTCACCCGCCCAATGCAGGCTGAACGGCTGACGGAAAATTGGGTTCCAAAAAGAAGTCCGCCGAGCGACGTCCCGTAAGGACACCGCCCGGCGGTAGCTGGAAACCGCTTGAGGGGTGCGGCTCCCAGTGTTCGATCGCAGTTCACGACGCGCGTTTAAACAAGCCCGCGATAAGCGAAATGATCAGGAAAGCGAGAAAGATGAAAAACAATATCTGCGCTATACCTGCCGAGGTGCCGGCGATACCGCCGAAACCAAGAGCGCCTGCAATGATCGCGACGACGAGAAACACGAGCGCCCAGTAAAGCATGATCCATCTCCTTCAAATGGTACCGCAAAAACGTCTTTCGCTGCCGTTTGTTCCACCATTTCCCGAAAAAGACGATCCCTGGAAATCTTGAATCGTCATGCGCAGGGAGAAGTTGGAGGCGCAAGTGACGTTTGCCGGCCGCAAGCGCCAGCGTCATTCATCTGTGGAAAACGGGCGATCTGTGGAACTGTGGAAACGGGCGCTCGGAGGTGGGCCGCCCGGTCCTATGCAGCGGCTTTCGCATGCCGGTCGAAGAACAGCGCCTGGCTGATCAGGGCCTTGACCATATCCGGATTGAACGGCTTGGTGACGAGGAAGGCCGGCTCCGGCCGCTCGCCGGTCAGGAGGCGCTCGGGAAAGGCGGTGATGAAGATCACCGGCACTGGCGTGGACGACAGGATCTCGTTCACCGCTTCGATGCCCGAGCTGCCGTCGGCAAGCTGGATATCGGCCAGCACCATCTTCGGCCGCGTCTTTGTGAACATTGCCACCGCTTCGGCGTGGGTACGCGCAGTACCGACGACGCGATGGCCCAGGCTTTCGACCATTTGCTCGATGTCCATGGCGATCAGCGGCTCGTCCTCGATGATCAGCACATCGGTTGCCACCTGGCGGGAAATCTCGTTGCTGGCCTCGGCGAGAAGTTCGGAGAACTCCTGATCGTCGACGTCGAGAATCTCCGCTGCCTCGTCTTCGCTGAAACCTTCGACGGCGACCAGCAGGAACGCCTGGCGGGGGCGGGGTGAGATCGCGTTCAGATTGGCGGCGGCGCGCTGCTCCCACGCCGACTGCGGGTGTTCTTGCGGAACGCGGATGGCGACCGAGGTGAACAGCCTGGCGAACACCTTGTAGAGCGCGATGCGGTCGTTCGACGCGTCCGGAAAGATGTCGACGTCGGCGATGATGGCTTCGAGCATCGCGGCGACCAGCGCGTCGCCACTCTCCTGCGATCCGGAAACGGCCCGCGAGAAGCGGCGCAGGAACGGCAGGTGCGGAGCGATGGTTGCGGATAGGCTCATGATGGACGTCTCCCTCTGACGTAATTGGGTAGATTGCAGCGCAAGCTGATTACAAGCCCCGAAAATAAACCCTGAAAATATAAACGCCGGCCTTCCGAAAAAGTTCCGATGGTTTGGAACTAATATGGGAGGAAGGCGTTTGAGGTCGGGACGGGCAACCAGACGAGGGGACCGCCTGCTTTGCGCCGTGTATTGAAGGCCGGCAGGCTACTGGGAACGAAGGGCGAAATGAAGACATGACGAAAGACAACACGGCTGGCGCTGCAAACCGGCGCCGGGCAGCTTCCGGCGACCCGCTCGGGCCAAATTCGGAAATCGGCCGCAAACTCAAACAATATTACGACGAGCTGGTTTCCGACAACGTGCCGGATCGCTTCGCCCAATTGCTCAGCCAGTTGGAACGGGCCCAACCTGCACGGAAAAAGGACTGATGCATGGCGGCCGTGTCCCAGAGCTTCAAGACGGATCTGCTCGGCTCGATTCCGAGCCTGCGGGCGTTTGCCGTGTCGTTGACGCAAAACGCCGACAAGGCCGACGATCTGGTGCAGGAAACGCTGGTGAAGGCCTGGGACAAGCATGAAAGCTTCGAGCCGGGCACCAATCTCAAGGCATGGCTGTTCACCATCCTGCGCAACGAATTCTATTCGCAGATGCGCAAGCGCGGCCGCGAGGTGCAGGACAGCGACGGCATCATGACAGCCAGGCTAGCGGTTCATCCGGCCCAGCACGGTCAGCTCGATCTCAAGGACTTTCGTAGCGCGCTCGAGCAATTGCCCGAGGACCAGCGCGAAGCCATCATTCTCATCGGCGCTTCGGGTTTTTCCTACGAGGAAGCCGCCGAGATCTGCGGCTGCGCGGTCGGAACGATCAAGAGCCGCGTCAGCCGCGCCCGCACGCGGCTGCAGGAAATCCTGAAGATTTCCGGCGATGACGAGTTTGGCCCGGATGCGATATCGGCTCAGGTGACGGGGTCGAACGCCGCCTGAATACGGGACACCGGCAATACCGGGGGCTCCGGTTTCCGGACATCAAACAAGAGGGCCGCGCCCGCACGCCGCCGCCACTGCCTGCACGAGATCGTCTCCCGAATAAGGCTTGGTGACCAATCTGATATCGGGAAAGGACACCTTGATTTCGTCCATGTCGGAATAGCCCGAGGCGAAGACGAAAGGCACGCCCGATTCGCGCAGCCGCGAAGCGAAATCGAGCGTCGAAGCGCCGCCAAGCATGAGATCGAGGATGGCGGCGTCGAATTGCGAGGCAACGCTCTTCCGATCGATCTCACCCAGATCGCGGGCGACGATCACGTCGCCGGCGCCATAGTCGCGGCAAAGCTGCTCGACATCCATGGCGATCAGGAATTCATCCTCCAGGACAAGAATCCGCAATCCGTCAAGCAGGGGTGGCACGTGGCAACGTCTCCGTGGAGCGCAGGGAAGGGGGGCGCAGGGAACAGAGGAGTCATGATCTCTATTTGGCTTCCTGTCACCTAAAGTTATTTGGCAGCCTGTCATCTAAAAAGACATGCCCGTCGCGGACGACCGGACTCTCAATTCTTCGACGAGGCGATCCGAAAGTCCAACCCGCTGGGAGGTTGAGCGAAGATCTCCGGCCGCTGATCTGAACGTCGATCCCGGACTGTCCGGGTCGGGCTGGACTCATACGCGCAAACACCCTCTCATGGGCCTTGTTCCGATTGCGGAACCTTGGGGTGGGTCGAACGTTTCGACCCGAGCAAACGCAAGGAGTCAAGCAATGGCGACTGCCGCAGGAAAGTCCCCGAACGAAAGCCGGACGAATTCGGACCTTGAGGCCGACATCAGGCAGCTGAAAGCCGACATTCAGAAACTTACCGAACAACTGGCTGAGACCGGCCAACATGGTTATGGGGCTGCTCGTCGCGTTGCCGCGGAAGGAGTCGAGCAATTGCGCGCCCAAGGCGAAGCGGCATTTGAAACTATGCGCAGCAACGCCAGGGACCTCGAAGCGCAAGTGGTGGCGAGCGTGCGCGAAAAGCCGGTGACGTCGCTGGCAATCGCGGCAGGCATCGGCTTTCTGTTCGCGCTTCTCGCGCGCCGCTAGCCCCAGCCCAGATGGGAATGCTGGCATCGTTGATCTCGGGCCTCGCCTCGGGTGAAGCCGTTGCAGCCCTGCGCCGCGCGCGCATGGCTGCAATCGTCTATGTGCTCGCAGCACTTGCAGCACTGTGCGGCGTTGGTTTCCTCGTCGGAGCCACCTATATCTGGGTGGCGGGTCACTACGGGCCGATAGCAGCCTGCTTTGGTTTCGGGGTCGGTTTCCTGGTGATCGCAGGGCTCGTCCTGCTCATCCATCAACTGTCGGCCGGCGCGCGCGCCCGGCGGCGGGCGCGGCGACGCCATGCCGATATGAAAGCGGTCGGCATCACGGCCGCGCTCGCCGCGCTGCCGGCGCTACTCAAAGGGAGAGGCGGCCTGGGCACCATACTCGGCCCAGCGATTGCACTCGCCGCCTACGCCATCTACCGCGAGAACACAAAGCCCGATGCCGACGATCCGGATGCCGGCGAAGCGAAATAGTTCGAAGCGATTCTTCTTGTTGTTTGACCACAATCTTATCCGAAACCGGGCTCCACTTTTCGCTGGCGCGGACCTTCGGTTTGGGATCGTGGTCGAGCCGTCACTTCGGCAGATCCTCCAGTGGCATCGATATTTCGGCGAACACGCCTTCCGGCCGGAATTCGTGGGTCACTTCGCTGGAGATGACCTTGGCCAGGCTGCGGCGGATCAGGATCGAGCCGAAGCCGTGGCGTTCGGGCGAGGCAACTTCAGGCCCGCCGCTTTCGCGCCAGGTCAGCACCAGGCGCCGTGCGCCTTTCCGGCTCCGTGCCTGCCAGTCGAGATCGACCTTGCCCGAAGCCGCCGACAGCGATCCGTATTGCAGCGCGTTGCTGGCCAGCTCATGCAGGATCAGGCCAAGCCCGACTGCCTGGTCGGGCGAAAGCAGCAGATCGGCGCCCGAGATCGTCATGCGCGGCTGTGCGGCGGTGTCGAACGGTTTGACTTCGATCTGCACGAGTTCGCGAATGCCGATGCCGCGCCATTCGCGGTCGGACAGCAGGCTGTGGGCGGCGCCCAACGCCTGAAGCCTGGCGCTGAAGGCTTCGAGGAACTCGCTCGGCTGGCGGGCATGGCGAACGGTCTGCGTCGCCAGCGCCTGCACGGTCGCCAGCGTGTTCTTGACGCGATGGTTCAGCTCGCGCAGCAGGAGCCGTTGCCGCTCGTCGCCGAGCTTGCGCTCGGTGATGTCGTAATTGACGCCGAAGATCAGCGTCGGCTTGCCGTTGGCGTCGCGCTCGATGACACGGCCGCGCGTAGCGAGCCAGCGCGGCGGAGTGAAACCCTTGACGCGGTATTCGCCAAAATAGTCGTCGCCGCCGGTCAGCGCGTCACGAAAGCGCGTCTCGGTCTGGTAGACATCGCGCGGGTCGATGGCGGCAAGGATATCGCGCGCCCGCAGCCGATTCGAGCGCGGCAGGCCGAACAGCTCGGACAACCGGACATCGCATTCGATCATATCGGTGTGGATATCCCATGCCCAGCTGGCGAGCGAGGCGGCATCGAGCGCGATGCCGCGCCGCTTTTCCTCGCGCGCCAGCGCCGCAGCGATGCTGGCGCCGTTGCGGGTGGCGTCCTTCAATGCGAACAGGCTGGCGGCGAGGCCGGCGAGCGCCATCAACTGTTTGAGCTGGGCAGCAGACGGGGACGCGCGCGGCTTCCGGTCGAGCACGCAGAGCGTGCCGATCCGGGCGCCCGCCACCACAATCGCCACACCCGCATAGAAACGGACATGGTGCTCGCCAGTGACCAGCGGGCTGGCGTTGAAACGTGGATCCGTGGTGGCGTCGGTCACCACCATCGGCTCGTCGCCGGCGGCAATGGCATGGGCGCAGAAAGACGTCTCGGTCGCCGCCTCGGTCTCATCCAGGCCGACACTGGATTTGTACCATTGCCGCTCGACGTCGAGCAGCGTGACGAGCGCGATAGGCGCCTGCATCACCGCGGCGGCAAGACCGCTGATATGGTCGAAGTCGGGATCGGCCGCCGTGCCGAGTGCATCGAGACCGTGGAGTACGGCAAGCCGGTCCTGCGCCCTTACCACGCCAAGGACATCGATCGGCAGATTCGGCTTTATCACTACCCTGCTATCCACAAGGCCCCCAAAATGCATCGGCTTGCAGCCCTTCGCGCCAGGCCGGTTGCCCGGCTCCGAAACCGGAACCTTCGCCTTGAGGAACCGTTACCCAACCACGTTTTGCCAGTCGCGCCCTGCCGGCACCAACATGCCGGCGCCAAACGATATGGAGGCTGATCATGCCCAAGATCGTTCCTGAAGACAAAGCCCGCCAGGGACGCTGGGGGTGGCACACTTTCCGTATCCTGATCGCGGCGCTGCTGTTGGCGTTTATCGCCTGGGGCATCGCGGAGATTTACGGCAACATGATTGACAAGACGTCGACAACCGAACAGGGCGAGCTTCCCAGGAACGAACAGGGCGAGATTCCCAAAGGCTGAAGCCTTCCGATCGACTGTGCCGGGATGCATCACGCGGCCTTCGCTTGGACGGCGCGCGCCGGGACGAGAACGTTCAGCGCGCCAGGGTGGATTTCGATCGTCGTTTCGCGGTCAAGCCCGACCAGTTCGCCATCCATGACGGCGCGGAATTTCTTGGCTGCCGAGTGGACTTTCAAAACGGCCCGGTCGGCCTGGTGGATTTCCACATGCTCACTGTCGCGCCATTTGCCGCGCGCCATGTCGAAGAGAACCCTGACCAGTTCGCCACGGCGCCGCGCCACCGTAACATAGATGCCGAGCACGCCGCCGGCGGGATTGTCGGCATAGGGCAGGTGACCCTCACCGAACAGATTGTTGGTGATGCCGATGCCGGTGGTGCGCGTCACGATCTCGGCTTCGCCGATGGTCAGCGTCACCTTCATTGCCGACGGGTTGTTGATCGCCGCCCAGGCAGCCTTCACTGAAGCCCGCATCTTGCCCAATCGCGAGCCAAACGCCATGGTTTGGCGAAGCTGAACCATCCTGGCATGCATGCCGATCGAGAACTGATGCACGAATGGCTTGCCGTTGGCGGTTGCCATATCGACTGCGATCACCTCGCCGTCGGCAAAGGATTCCACGGCCGCGTCCAGGGTCTGTGGGATGCCGAGCCCGCGCGCGAACAGGTTCATCGTGCCAGCCGGTAAAATGGCAAGTGCCTTCTTCCTGCCCATCAACCGAGCCGCCGCAGCCGAAATGGTGCCGTCGCCGCCGCCGGCCAGCACAATGTCGACGCTGTGCTTCGAAGCGATGCGGTCCAGCGTTGCGACGATGTCCTTGCCGGCAATGATGTCGATATCGATGGAGTGGCCTGCTGCCTCCAGCGCCTGGCGCATCCGGTCCGTGAAGGCGGAAAGATCGATCGTGCGCAGGGTGCCGCCCTCCTGGTTCAGCACCGCCGCAAATCGCATCCCCCCGCTCCGTTTTTTCTTAGCGACCATTGCATAATCATCGGCCAGAACAGACCCAGCCATAGGCTGGAACGGGGCGGCTGAAAAAAAGTTCCGCAGCTCTGACGAAAATACAGGAGCGAATCTCACCGGCCAAACGCATGATTGAGCGCGATTCGGGTGGTTTTTTCACGACGCTCGCCATGGTGTCGGAACAACGGCGCGGTCACGACGTTGTGACTATGTAACGCCGCGACCAATCTCCCACTCGGCGGCTCGTGGCGTGAACGAAATAACGCTCGAGGAGGATTATGATGATCCGCACCCTTTTATCCACCACCGCACTGGCAGCGTTGCTTGCGACCGGTGCGTATGCGCAGGAGGCCACAACCCCGGCGCCGACCCAGAATCCGGCGATTCAGGAGACCGCTCCGGCTGCGCCCGTTCCACGCGCCGAGGGCAGCTTGGTAACCAACATCGTCGGTGAATCGGTCTATAACGGCACAGGCGACGATGCCGAGAACATCGGTAATGTCAGTGATGTCGTCTTCGATGAAAACGGTCAGGCGAAATCCGTCGTCATCGGCGTCGGCGGCTTTCTTGGCGTCGGCACCAAGAATGTCACTTTCGACTACAGCAAGCTGCAATGGGCCGAACGGGGTGGCGACCGCTGGCTGATCGCCGAAACTACAAAGGATGAGCTGATGGCTCAGCCGGACTTCGACCGCAGGCCTTACGATCCGGCTCCTGCGGCCACCGACACCACGGCTACGGCTCCTCCAGCCCCTTCTGGCACGACCGCTCCGGCGGCTCCAGTCGAACCGGTTCCGGCCGAACCCGTGAAGCGTGCTGACGGTAACCTTGCCACCAACATCATCGGCGAAACCGTCTACAATGGCACTGGCGACGACGCTCAAAACATCGGCGACGTGAACGACATCGTCCTGGCCAAGGATGGCAAGGCCGAGTCGCTGATCATCGGCGTCGGCGGCTTCCTTGAGATTGGCGAAAAGAATGTCGCCTATGAGTTCGACAAGGCCAAGTGGGCGGAGAGGGAAGGCGATCGCTGGCTGGTGGCCGAGACCACGAGGGAGGGTCTGGAGGCGTTGCCGGAGTTCGACCGCAGGCCCTATGATCCCGCCCCGGCGACAACCGCATCGACTGACGCGGCGACGCCGGCGCCGGTGACCACCACCCCTGCTGTCACTCCAGCCCCGGCGGAGAAGACCGCGGAAGCCCCGGCGGCAACGCCTGAGCCCGCTGCTCCGGCTCCAATGGACAAGACAGCCGAGGCTCCGGCTGCAGCAGCGCCTGAGGCCACCCCCGACCAGACGCAGACCGCGGCGATCGACAAGTCGGCGCTGACCGAAATGCCGGTCGACAAAATTCGCTCCGAGGATCTGGTTGGAACCACCGTCTATGGCGCCAACGATGTCAACCTCGGCGAGATTGGCGACGTCGTGCTGACGGGCGACAAGAAGGTCGACGCCGTCATCATCGACGTCGGCGGTTTCCTAGGCGTTGGCGAGAAGGAAGTGGCAATCGGCATGGACAATCTTAAGTTCATGACCGACAAGGATGGCAACCGCTATCTCTACACGAACTTCACCAAGGAGCAGCTCGAGGCGCAGGCCCCCTATGACAAGGCCACATATGTGCAAAACCGCGACACACAGCGCATGATGATGCGGTAGTTTACTCCAACGACGAAGGAGGCCCGTGCCGGCAAAGGCGCGGGCCTTTTTTTATGACTGGAAAGGTGGCAGTCCGGCGACGTGGCCGACAACGCCGTCCTCGGTCAGTTCGGCAAGCGCCAGCGACTGATCGAGATGTTCGGCCCGCCAGGCAAGCAACCTTTCGGCAAGCTCCAGCCGGACCGGCAGATAGGCCGGGTCGGCAGCGACATTGGTTAGTTCGTCCCGATCCTGCTCCAGGTCGAACAGCAGCGGCGGCAGGCCGCCACCGAAATGTACATATTTGAATTCCTTCGTGCGTATGACGGCCAGATTGCACTGGCGCGGACCGATGCCGAAATGGCGCTCGGCATGACCATCGGCAACCGAGCGGAAATCGAACTCCCAATGCGCGGCCTCGCGCCAGTTGTCCGGCTCCCCGGCATCCAGGAACGGCTTCAGCGACTGTCCGTCGAGATGCGGCGGGGTTTCCTCGCCAAGCAGATCGAGCAAGGTCGGCGCTATGTCCACCGCCTCGGTGAAGCGGTCGACGCTGGCGCCGGCCGCTTTGTGGCGACGCGGGTCGCGGACGATCAGCGGAATATGATAACTGCCGTCGAAGAAGCCGCCCTTGCCCAGCATGTAATGGTCGCCCATCATTTCGGCATGGTCGGAGGTCAGCACGACGATGGTGTCATCCCAGGCATCCGCTGCCTTGACTGCCTGCCAGATACGGCCAAGCTGCGCGTCGACTTCCGAGATCATGCCGTAATAGAGCGCGCGGATGCGGCGAAAATCGTCGTCGCCCCAGTCGCGCACCTTGCCCTCGGCGCCGGGGCGGAAATTCGAACGCTCCTGCAGGTCAAGGTTGTGGGCAAGGTAGGGATGGCTTTCTGCCTCGGCCTGCCAACTCACGGCGCGGTGGAAAGCCGGTCCCTCGGCAGGATCATACATGCTGTTGTAGGGTTCCGGCACGATGAACGGCGGATGCGGGCTGAGGAAGGAAAGATGCGCGAACCACGGTGTATCGCGCTCCTGTTCGCCAAGCCAGCGGAGGAATTCGCCGGTCAGGAAAGCGGCTGGGGTTTCGTCCTTCGAGTAGACGGGCGGCGCGTTGGTCACCGCGCTGTCGGTCGTGCCTCCAAGCTCGTCCGCTGGGCGATGGATGTCGGGAAAGCCGGCGCCGCTATCGATGCCGCGCGCCTTGAGCCACGACAGCCACGGTTTCTGGTGCTCGGGCAGGAGTTGGCGCACGGTGAAGCCGGGCAGCACGCCTTCGTAGCTTTTCAGCCGCGGGTCGCCCGGCGCCAGCGTGCGCGGATCGGGCGATGCGTCGGTATAGCCGAACAGCGTCGGATCATAGCCGAGGCTGCGCGCCGAAAGCGCGATGTTGCCGTGGCGGGCGTCGAGCGGCGTGCCGTTGCGGCAGACGCGGTTGTTCATCTGGTAGAGGCCAGTGTAGAGGCAGGCGCGTGCCGGCGAGCAGGGCGCCGCGCCGCCATAATGCTGTCGAAACAGTACACCCTCGGCGGCGAGCGCGTCGGCATTCGGCGTCCGCACCTCCTTGTGGCCTGCCGCCGACAGGCAGTCGCCGCGCCACTGATCGCAGGTGATCAGGAGAACATTCAGGCGTCTGTCTTTTCTGACCAATGCTGTATCCTTCATTGAAAAACGTGCCGCTCATGGAGCCGAATTTTTGTGGCGACGCAAGCCTGAGGTGTTCGCGAAATGGTGAACAAAAACTGTCTTATTGTTCACTTATAGAGCACAGTCCATCCTGTGTTTGTGGCCTTTGCCGCCGGCTGGCGGGTCCTCATATTGGCGTGGAGCGCGGCATGGGCCGCACAGGACAAGGGAAGGAGCAGGAAATGCTCGACCAGATCAAGGGCCTGCATCACGTCACCTCGATGGCCAGGGATGCACGCCAGAACAATGAGTTCTTCACAAAAAAGCTCGGCCTGCGCCGGGTCAAGAAAACCGTCAATTTCGACGCGCCGGATGTCTACCATCTCTACTATGCCGACGAGGTCGGCACGCCCGGTTCGGTGATGACCTATTTTCCGTTCCCCAACATCGGCAAGGGCCGCCACGGCGTCGGCGAAGTCGGCACCACGATCTATTCGGTGCCCGAAGGCACGCTTGCCTATTGGGAAAAGCGTTTTGCCGATGAGGGCGTCGCCGGCCTCTCGCGCGACGAGAGCTTCGGCGAGAAGCGCCTTGGCTTCGCCGGTCCCGACGGCGACGGGTTTGCGCTGGTCGAGAACAAGGCCGACACCCGTACGCCGTGGGCGAAGGGCGATGTTCCCGCCGACGAGGCGATCCGCGGCTTTCACTCCGTGTCGCTCAGGCTGAAGGATGGCGGCGCCACGGAAGAGTTGCTGAAATTCATGGGCTATGAAGAAGTCGACACATCCGGCAGTGTAAAAAGGCTGGCGGTGAAGAACGGCAACGGCGCCAATATCGTCGACATCGAATCGCTGCCGGGCGCCGCTTTTGCCGATCTCGGCGCCGGCTCCGTCCACCACGTCGCCTTCGCCGTCGAAAACCGCGCCAAGCAGCTCGAAGTGCGCAAGGCGCTGATCGACACCGGCTATCAGGTGACGCCGGTGATCGATCGTGACTATTTCTGGGCGATCTATTTCCGCACGCCGGGCGGCGTGCTGTTCGAAGTCGCCACCAACGAGCCGGGCTTCGACCGCGACGAGGACACCGCCCATCTCGGCGAGGCGCTGAAGCTGCCATCGCAGCACCAGCATCTGCGGCCCTATCTCGAGCAACATTTGCAAAAGCTGGAAGGCTGAGGACAAGGCCATGAGCAAGGACGCTTACATCTACAACACACTGCCCGGTTCGCCTGATGGATCGCTGCTCTTCGTCTTCCATGGCACCGGGGCCGACGAGAGCCAGCTTCTGTCGCTCGGGCGTGATCTCGCGCCGCAGGCGACCATCGTCTCGCCGCGCGGCGATGTCTCGGAACACGGAGCCGCGCGCTTCTTTCGCCGCACCGGCGAGGGCGTCTACGACATGGACGACCTGGCGCGGGCGACGGACAAGATGGTTGGTTTCGTCAAGGCACATGTCGAGGCGGCAAAGCCCTCGTCGGTGCTTGGCCTCGGCTATTCCAACGGCGCCAACATCCTGGCCTCGGTGGTGTTCGCGGCGCCCTCTCTGTTCGATGCGGCGGTGCTGATGCATCCGCTGATTCCGTTCGAGCCGGAAATCGAGGGAAGTCTCGCCGGCCGCCGCATCCTGGTCACAGCAGGCAGGCGCGATCCGATCTGTCCGCCGAACCTGACCGCTCGGCTCGAAGCCTATTTGCGCGCCGATGGCGCCGATGTCACAGTGGAGTGGCACGATGGCGGCCATGAGGTGCAGTCGAACGAGATCGAGGCGGCGCGGCGGTTCCTGTCCGCTACGCCGGTAGAAGGAGCGTAAGCAATGCTTGACCAATTGCCGGAGATCGAACTGGAGGATCGCGGTTCCAAGGGCCGTTATCTCTTGCGCGGGCCTGATGGCGCCGAGGCGGAGATGACCTTCACCAAGATCGGCGAGCGCCAGATCATCATCGACCACACCGAGGTGCCGGATGCGTTTCGCGGCCAGGGCGCGGGGCTTCGCCTCGTTACCCGCGCCGTCGAGGACGCGCGCGCGGCGGGCAAGAAGATCATCCCGCTTTGTCCGTTCGCCAATGCCCAGTTCCATCGTCACCCGGAATGGGCCGACGTGCTGAAGCAATAGCGCTGGTCCTACCCACAGGCCTTAGCCCGCGATGACGGTTGAGGGCGGGCAGCCACAAGGGCATCCATCGCTGTGGCATTTGCGCAGATCGCCTGTCTGCCCAGTGGGTTGTCTTGCCTAGTGGGTATCGCCTTGCCTAAGTAGGTATATTGCCGCCCGACCAATCGAACCGAATGATCCCTTGATGTCCGAAACCGATCTTGTTCCCGTCTTCGACGGCCATAACGATACGCTGCTCAGGCTGCATCAGTCGAAGGACGCGGATGTCGAGAAGCTGTTCATCGAGGGAACATCGGGTGGCCACATCGACCTGCCGCGCGCGATAAAGGGCGGCTTTGCCGGCGGTATGTTCGCGATCTTTCCGCCGCCGGTCGAGAAATCCAAGCGCAGTGCGGTTCCACCCGCGCCGAGCGATACCGAGCCCTTGCCGCCCGAAATTCCGCGCGCCGACGCGCTCGCCTCCACCATCGCCATGGCCTCGATTCTGTTCCGGCTGGAGCGGGCTTCGGCGCTCACCGTCTGCCGCAGCGCCGGCGACGTGCGAAACGCGATGGCGCAAGGGTCGATCGCGGCGGTGTTCCATATAGAAGGCGTCGAGGCGATCGACCCCGAACTGACGATGCTCGACGTGCTGCATTCGGCCGGCTTGCGCTCGCTCGGCATCGTCTGGAGCCGCCCGAACGCTTTCGGCCACGGCGTGCCGTTCCGTTTCCCGTCGACGCCCGACACCGGACCTGGCCTGACCGATGCCGGCAAGGCACTGGTCAAGGCCTGCAACCAGCTCGGCATCATGGTCGATCTTTCGCACCTCAACGAAAAGGGGTTTCGCGACGTCGCCGATATCAGCGACGCACCGCTGGTCGCGACCCACTCGAACGTCCATGCGATCTGCGGCCATTCCCGCAACCTCACCGACTGGCAGCTCGGCGCGATCCGCGAATCGGGTGGCATGGTCGGGCTGAATTTCGCGACCGGGTTTTTGCGCGAGGACGGCAGGATGAATGCCGATACCAGTCTCGACGTCATGGTGCGCCATGTCGATTCGCTGCTGCAGGCGCTGGGCGAAGACGGCGTCGGCCTCGGGTCCGATTTCGACGGCGCCATGATCCCGGCTGTCATCGGCGACGTCACCGGCCTGCCGAAGCTGCTCGATGCGTTCGCCGAGCGCGGCTTCGGTCGCGCGCTGATCGAGAAGATCGCCTATCGCAACTGGATCAGTATGCTGGAAAAGACCATCGGCTAAAGCGTGTCGCCCGGCAGAGTAGCCAGCGACCTGCAATATATCGATCGAGCGGGGTTTTGATGATCTCGACAAGACCGTTGTCTCCGGAGCTCGATCCGCGGACGATTGCGGACTTCGAGAACTTCAGGGCCGGCTCTTGAAGCGCCAGACCGTACGAACCGATGTCGCCATCGTCGGCGCCGGCTTTACCGGCCTGTCAGCTGCGCATGAATTGAACAAGGCCGGCATTGATTTTGTGCTGCTCGAGGCGCGCGGCCGCGTCGGCGGGCGGGTCGAGTCCAAGTGGAATGGGCTTGGCGAGCTGATCGACAGCGGCGGTCAGTTCCTGTGCGAGGACATGCCGGAACTGATGGCCCTGGTGCGAACGCGCGGTAAGACGTTGGTCGAGACCTATGTTAAGGGCGAAGTCATTGCCCAGCCGCTGACGGGCGAAAAGGAAACGGAGCGAATCTACTACGCCTCGATGGCGATCCGCGACCGCATGAACGCGATTGCACCGGCCGATCCGACTATTGCCGGCTTGACCGTCGCCGCATGGCTCGATCGCCAGAACGATCCCGGTGAGGCCAAGGCGGCTTTTCGCTCGATGATCGAAGGCCTGTGGTGCCTGGCGCTCGAAAAACTGCCGCTTTGGCACCTCATCGACAATGACCGCCGTATCACCAATGAGGTGTCGGAACTGCAGTATTTCGTGCACGAAACCATGCAGTCTCTGGCGGATGATCTGGCTGGCGATCTCGGCGACCGCTTGCGATTGAACACGCCGGTCAGAACGATCGAGCGCAGACTGGGAGGAGTTCGCCTCACGTCGACGACGGGCTCGATCATGGCGCGAACGGCGCTGATCGCCATGCCGCCGATGATGGCTTCGAAGCTGGGTTTCGCGCCGCCGCTGCCGGTTGCCTTGGAAAAGGCCCTCGGTGTCTGGCAAAGCGGCGCGGTGATCAAAATGCAGGTGCGCTACCCCACAGCCTTTTGGCGCGCCAAGGGCTTGAACGGCATGGTGATGTGGCGCGATCCGCCGGCACTTTTTGCCTGTGACGTCAGCAAGGATGGCGGCCACCCTGCGTTGGTCGTCTTCGTCGGCGGGCCGCTTGCCCTACGCTGGCGGGAACTGGGAGATGCCGCGTTGCGCGCCGAGGTTACGGCGCGGCTCAAGGAGGCGCTCGGCGCGGACGCAGGCCGCTTCACCGATTTCAGCTGTCGCGACTGGACCGATGATCGCTGGAGCGGCGGCGGCTACAGCGATCTCATCATCGATACGAGTGCCACCGACGCCGAACAAACCATCCTGGCCGGCGCACCGCCAGTGTATTTCACAGCCTCGGAATTGTCGCCGTCATTTCCGGGCTATGTCGAAGGCGCAATCGTGGCTGGGCGCATTGCTGCACAGAAAATGCTCTCGGAATTTAATCCGCAATAGTCACAAGCGCCTCATGGTAGCAGGCGAGGCGTCTCAAGGTGGCGACCGGACTTCGCCGGGCCAGAGCGGTGGCGTGATTTGATCCCGTGAACATGCGACTGTTGAACAGTTCGGCAAAGAACTCCCTCGCCCTCGCATGACCGAATATGCCAGGTACTGCCCGAATTCCCGTTTCAAAACTGTTACACGGTCAGTTTGCGCGCGTCGTTCGTCCGTTACCGGGTGCGGCTAAGTTCGTTTCAACAGAAAAAGAAAATCAATGAAGGGAATGGCGATGCATACGAAAACCCAGACTGCCTACGATGACCGCCTGCAGGGACCGGAGCGCAACGATCGGTGGCCGAAGCTGGCGCTGCGCCAGCGCGCCAACGACCATCCGATGGCGCTGTTCGTGGTGCTGGGCGCCGCCGCGTTCGTCGGCATGGCCTTCGCGCCGACGGTTGGTCCAGCCTTTGCTTCACTGAACCCGCCGGCAAACATCGTCGACGGCGCGCCGACCACGACAAAGACCGCGCGC
This sequence comes from Mesorhizobium sp., assembly GCA_004020645.1. Classification (GTDB taxonomy): domain Bacteria; phylum Pseudomonadota; class Alphaproteobacteria; order Rhizobiales; family Rhizobiaceae; genus Mesorhizobium. The sequence continues at coordinate 43,194 of SAQL01000024.1, forward strand.
CTGCCGATGCCGGAGATCGATTTTGTCTGCAAGGGGCAGGCCTGGGGCGCCGAAAGTGCGGACTGCCTGCGCGTCATCGCCGAGCAGTCCGGCATTCACAAGGCTCGCGCGGTCCGCGTGATTGCCAATGCCGCGCCGCTGACCGATACGCCGAACGTTTTTTGATGTCCCCTGAGCGACCCTCCAGCGCTCCAAGGCAGTCTCCCGCCGCATCCTCGGCCGGGAGTCTTTTTTCTCTGCCCTTTGTTTGAGCATCGGATTTTTTCAAAAACCGATTTCCACCAGTCCGAAGTTCTAATGCATGTCGCGCAAAAGTGTGCAGCGGTTTTGCGATAACGACATGCATAAAACAACAACCTAAAGCGCGTCGCATGAGGCCGGTCAAACGCGACGCGCTTTAGCTGCCCAATGCGGCCTGCTCGGCAATGGCCGACAGCACGCCGCGCACGTCCAGCGTGCTGAACGGCTTTTCCAGGATCTGCGGACGCTGCGGCGCGGGCAACGCCTCGATTTCGGCTTTCGCTCCGATCAGGTCGCCGGTGACCAGAACGAAGCGCCGCGCCAGATCAGGCTTTTCGGCGAGCAGTTCGCGATAGACTGATATGCCGCTGGTGCCGGGCATGCGCAGATCGGAAAAGACGATGTCCGGTGGCATGTGGCCGGTCAAGGTCGCGGCGGCCGATGCCCAGGCCGGCACGACTCGCGACTTGATGCCCATCAATTCCAGAATGTCGGACAGCGACGCGGCGACATCCGGCTCGTCGTCGATGATCAGAGCATGGCGCAATCCGCTCGAGCGCGACGGGGTTTCGCCGGCGGCGGCCGCGCCGGCAGAGATCGCCGGCAACTGGACGACGAAACGGGCGCCCCTCGGCAGAACTTCCTCGAACCAGACATTGCCATTGTGCCGTTCGATGATCGATTTCGAGATCGACAGGCCGATGCCGGTGCCGACGCCGACCGGCTTGGTGGTGAAATACGATTCGAAGATGCGAGAGCGTATCGCTTCCGGCACGCCCAGCCCGTTGTCCTCGACCGAGAAACAGGGATTGCCGCGATCGCTGCGAAACGTGCGAACCTTGATCAGCCGGTCGCCGCCGATGCCGGCCAGAGCGTGCTGGCTGTTGATGAGGAAGTTGGCGGCCACTTGCGTCACATGGTCGGCGTCGGCCATGGCCAGCAGCGGGCCGCTGGCGAAATCGGTATCGATAATAATGCCGGTCGACCTGGCGCCGTAGGCAGTCACTTCGAGTGCCGCGCGGACCACCTGGTTGAGGTCGGTCTCGGCCTGTGACGCCGGATGCAGGCGCACCATGGAGAGGAAGCTCTTGACGATGCGGCCGCAGCGCTCTGCGGCGGCGCGCACCTTTTCGGCGCGCACCTTGGTCTGCGGGTCTGAAGCGAACTCGTGCAACAGCGTCGATTGGGCGACGACCACGGCAAGCGGGTTGTTGAGCTCGTGTGACACGCCGGCAAGCAGCGAACCCATCGCCGCCATCTTCTCGTTCTGGTGCAGCTTTTCGCGCTGGCGGCCGATCTCCTCCTCGGCGCGCAATTTGTCGCGAAGGTCGCGGATCGAGCCGAAGATCAGGCGGCGGTCGGCGACCCGCATCTCGGTCGCCGTCAGTTCGATCGGAAAGACCTCGCCGGCCGCATTCTGGGTGACGGTCTCGATCCGCTGGCCGACCATCGGCGCGCCGCGGCCCGACATGTATTCGGCGCCCGACACATAGCCCTTGCGATAGTATTCCGGAACGACGGTGTCGAGCAGGTCCTTGCCGAGGATGTTGCTACGCTGGTAGCCGAACATCTTTTCGGCGGCCGGATTGAATTCGATGATCGAACCGGTCTCGTCGATAACGATGATGGCGTCGAGCGAGGCCTGCAGCATGGTGCGGCGGATGACTTCGCTGGCATGGGCATCGGAAAGCGATCGTTCGATGGCATCGCCGATGGCCAGCGCCACGATGTGCAGCGTTGCCTCTTCCTCGTCGGTCCATTCGCGCTCGTTCACGCAGTCGTTGACCGCCAGCGTGCCCCACAGATGGCCATGCGCAAAGACCGACACCGACAGGAACGACTTGATGTGCTGCTTTTCGAAGTCGGTTCTCAGAAAGCCTTCGAGGTCGCGCGTGTGTCCCGCGAAGATCTTGCCTTGCCGCTCGTCCTCCGCCAACCGTTCCAGCAGTGGGTCAGAATTGACAACCGACTGCATGATCACCGTTGGTGACGCCAGTTCGCCGCCAAAACGGGGGTCGATCCAGTAAGCCGAGACCGACTGGGCAAAGCCCTGGCCGGGCAGTTCGCGCAGCCGAAACAGGATGCCGCGCTGGCAATCCATGGCCGCGCAGAGCGTTTCAAGGATGCTGTCCATCTCGCGCTGCCAGTCGCCGGCTTCGCGAAGCCGGCGAACGACATGGACAGCCGCCATCGCCGCGCCCTGCCTGACGCCGTGCCTGTCGCTGCGTGCTGCTTCAGCCGTCATGGTCAGCCGTCATTTCACAGTCGTGCCACCGAGAGTGGTTACCAGTGGTCGCGCCGCTCAGTTGCCTTCGCCGGTCGGCAGCGAGAAGATATAGCCTTCGCCGCGGACTGTGCGCAGGAATTTCGGATTGGCCGGGTCCGCCTCGATCTTCTTTCTCAGCCGCATGATGCGGATATCGACGGCGCGTGAGGATTCGGGATCTTCCACGAAGCCGATCGCCTCGGAGATCGCCGCACGCGTCAGCAAACGGTTGGCACGCGTCAGGAAGACCTCCAGCACGTCGAACTCGCTCTTGGCCATGTCGATCACCGTCCCATTGGTGCCGGTGACGAACCGGCCGTCGAGATCGGCATGGAAAGGGCCGAAGCTAATGAAACGGCGGTTGGCAGTTGTTTCGGCCTTGGCGCCCTGTGGTTCGGCCGGCTGCGGCACGCGACGCAGCACGCTGCGGACCCTCGCCAGCACCTCGCGCAATTCGTAAGGCTTGACGATGTAGTCGTCGGCGCCGAGTTCCAGCCCGACGATGCGATCGAGCGCGGTGCCGGCGGCAGTGGCGTAGATGATGCCGATGGGCATTTTCGAGCGCAGCCAGCGGCCGAGCGACAGACCGTCCTCGCCTGGCATGGCGATGTCGAGGATGGCCAGATGAAACGACTGCGTTTCCAGCAAGGTTCGCGCGGCGCTGGCACTCTCGGCCGTCGCGACGTCGTAGCCGCTGGCGCCGAGATACTCGGCGACCGCGTCCCTCAGATCGGGCTCGTCCTCGACGATGACAATTCGTGCCCGCACTATGCTCTCGCTCCCGCTTTCAGCGGAAAGTAGATTGGGTATAAACATCATGTCCAGCACTCATCTTGGGTTGCCGGTTGCAGGGTGGAAAAAAATGGCTGCACGATCCGTCATCGCGCTTGTTTCCGTCGCCGAAGTGGTCGCGACCGATCTCGCCGACCATCTCGAACGGCGTGGCCATGACGTGCGCGCGGTGCGGCAGCCGTGGGAGGCCGAATCCTTGCTTTCCGGAAAGGGCATCGATGTCGTCGTCGTCGGCGACAGCCTCAGCCAGGCGGAAGGGCGTGATCTGCTCAGGCGTCATGGCGGCGAGGGCGGGCCGGATTTCATCCTGATCTGCCGGCCGGCCGATCTCGTCGACAAGGTGCTGGCGCTCGAACTCGGCGCCGCCGACGTCGTCGAGAGCCCGCTCAACGTCAGGGAACTCGCCGCCCGTATCGGCGGCCTGCTGGCACGGCGCGGCAGGAACGCCGGGGAATTGGTGGTGCTGGAGAACGCGACGGTCGACCTCCGGTCGGCCATGGTCATGCATCGGTCCGGCACGGAAGAGCAATTGTCGCCGGGTCAGGTGGCGCTGCTCAGATTGTTCCTGGCCAGTCCGCGCAAGGTCTTGACGCGCGACGACATCATTGCCGCCGCGCCCGCCGAAAATGCCGATGCCTTCGATCGCTCGATCGATTCGCGCATCGTGCGGCTGCGCCGCAAGCTCGACACCGAAACCATCACCACCATAAGGGGTGCGGGCTACCGGTTTGATCCGCCGACGCAGTTCGCCGACTGAGGCCGGGGCCCTCACCGTACTGTCCACAGGCCCAGGCGCTCAGCGTACCACGAGAAGCGACGGACCTGACGGCATTTCGCTGGCCGCGACGAATTCGCTCGCATTTGCACGATCCCTAAGGAGCACGGTGGCGAGGCCGGCAAAGCCGAGCAGGCCCTGTGCGTAGAGCAGTGCGGAAAGCACCGAAGCTGCAAATTTCGTGTTCATCGTTTTCGTCCCGCAAATTTGGTTTTTAGGTTCGCTTCAGGGAAACCCCCCGAAGTGCCCGCGCCGCCAGCGGAGCCCCCCGTCGCGGCGCGGGCCTTCGGTCCTCTCGGCTGCAAGTTGCCGGAGGGGCCGCGCATCTTCTTCAGCCCAAAACCGACCCGCCAGAGGGCCTTGAGCCGGTTGATGCGCAGACTGGACACGATCCAGACCGTGGCGAAAAACAGTGCGGCATGCAGCGTCGAAACTTCGCCTGAAGTCATCTCCGCAAGCTTTGTCATCGGGTTGCCGGCAAGGTGCCGACGCCGCCAATGATCGCTGCGGCTATGCTTATCCTGAAAAGCCAGGAGATCGCGTTCGATTGCATGTTCATCTTCGTTTGTGCCGGCTGTTTTCTTGGGTCAACTTTGCCGGTGACCTGTATCCAGATCATGCCGCTAGAGCCCCCGGTTTGTTGCAGATTGGTTTCGAGGCAAGTCAAATTTCTTTCACATAAGGCAAGATCGCACTTTCGTTTGAAGGTGGCGGTATCTTTCTGCAGGTCTGGGCTCGGCCACCGAGGGGCTTGTGGATATCCCTCGGAGGGGCTTCCGGCCGTTAACCAGAGGAAACAGGTTCGAAACAGAAACGTCTGCGATGCGAAATCAATTCGAAACATGACGTAACGATAAGCCGGTCATCGAATTTGGAGCCGGCCATGTCCGGCACACGGGGGACATCATGTACACTGCCATTTCTGCCAAGCTCATCAACATCGCTGCCGCCGTCCTCACGGGTGCGGCCCTTCTGCTCGGCGCCGGGAATGGCGTCGCCCATGCCGCCAATCGGGCCGCCAATCAGATCGTGGCGCGGATTTCGCTTTCGCAGCAGACGATGGAAGTCCTGGTCGACGGGCGGCCGACCTTCGCGTGGAAGGTGTCGACCGGCGGCAAGGGGCATGTCACCCCGACCGGCTCGTTCAAGCCGACCCGCATGCACCAAATGTGGTATTCGAGGAAATACGACAACGCGCCGATGCCCCATTCGGTGTTCTTCAAGGGTGGCTACGCCGTGCATGCGACCAATTTCGTCAAGCGTCTCGGCCGCCCCGCCTCGCATGGCTGCGTGCGGCTGCATCCGGACAACGCCGCCGATTTCTACCAGCTCGTCGAGATTTTCGGTCCGGCCAACACCAGGATCGTCATCGTCAAATAGATAAGCAAAGACTGTCCGCCTGCCGGGTATAAATACATTGCGGGTCGGACACATTGCTGCCCAAGAAAAAGGCCGGAAATTTCCGGCCTTTTGTCAATCAATCAACCGGCGCCGGCATCAGCTTCGGGTCCGGCTTCTCGGCGTGATGCGGCAAATCCTTGCTGGCAATGAAGGTGTAGAACATCGGCACCACGAACAGGGTGAACATGGTCCCCACCAGAATGCCGGTGAAGATCACCAGGCCCATCGAATAGCGCGCCGCCGCACCCGCGCCGCTGGAGATGATCAGCGGCACCACGCCGAGCGCCATCGCCGCCGTTGTCATCAGGATCGGCCTCAGCCGCACCCTGGCCGAGGCGACGATCGCATCGCGCCGCCGCATCCCGTGGTGCTCGCGCTGCTGGTTGGCGAACTCGACCAGAAGAATGCCGTGCTTGGTGATCAGGCCGATCAGCGTGATCAGGCCGACCTGCGTGTAGATATTGAGCGTTCCCAGCCCCAGATTGAGCGGCACGATCGCGCCGAAGATCGACAGCGGCACCGACATCATGATGATCAGTGGGTCGCGGAAGCTTTCGAACTGCGCCGCCAGCACCAGATAGATGACGAGAACGGCTGCCGCGAAGGCGATGATGATCGTGTAGCCCTGTTCCTTCTCCTGCCGCGACTGGCCGGTATAGTCGATGAAGAACGTGTCGGGCAGGCTTTCCCTGGCGATGTCCTCGATGGTCCTCAGCCCGTCACCGGTGGTGAGGGTGGGCAATGGCAGAGCGGAAATCGTGGCGGAGTTCAATTGGTTGAACTGCTCGATCACGGCGGGCGAGGCGTTGGTCGAGATCTTCACCACCGCCGAGAGCGGCACCATCTCGCCCGACGCGCTGCGCACGAAATACTCGGCCAGCTTTTCAGGGTTGTCGCGGAAGTTCTGCGGCACCTGCGGGATGATGTCGTAGCTGTTGGATTCGCGGTCGAATTGCGCCACTTCGGCGCCACCGACCAAGAGGGTCAGCGTCCGGCCGATGTCGGCGATCGGCAGGTTGAGCGCCGCGGCGCGGTCGCGGTCGATTGTCACCGTCACTTGCGGCGCGTCGTAGGACATCGAATTCTGCACGGCGAGGAAGCGACCGGAGGCCAGCGCCTTGTTCTTGATGTCCTCGGCCGCCTCGAACACCTGGGAGGCCTCGCCGGTCGAGCGCACCACCACCGTGACCGGCAGGCCGCCGCCGGAGCCGGGCAGCGTCGGCGGGGCGAAGACGAAAGCCTCGACGCCCGCCACCTTGGCAAGGCGACCCGTGATGTCTTCCTGAAGTTCCTTCGAGCTGCGCGCGCGCTCGGCCCAGTCTTTGAATGCGAAGCCGACGAAGGCGTTGTTCGTCGGGCCTTGGAACGCAACGGCGGAAAACCGCGCCCTGGTTTCGGGGATGTCGTTCATCAGCCCGAGAATCTGGTTCACATAGGTTTCGGTGTAGTCCGACGTGGCATAGCGCGGCGCATTCACAATAGACAGCAAGAAGCCCTGGTCTTCTTCCGGTGCCAGTTCGCTCGCGGTCTTGGTGAACATGAAGCCGGTCGTGGCGACCAGTGCGATGACGATCATCAGCGTCACCGGGCGATATTTCAACGAGCCGCTGACCAGCCGCTCATAGACGTTTTCGACGCGCCTGAATGTTGTGTCGACAATGCGCTGGAAACGGCTGTGCGAGCCGGCCCTGAGGATGCGTGCCGACATCATCGGCGTGACGGTGAGGGCAACGACACCCGAAAGCACCACCGAGCCGGCAAGCGTCACCGCGAATTCGCGAAACAGTGCGCCGGTCAGGCCGCCGGTGAAGGCCAGCGGCGCGAACACCGCGGCCAGCGTTATCGTCATGGCGATGACGGCGGACGAGATCTCCCGCATGCCGTTGAAGGCCGCCTGCATCGGCGACAAACCGTCTTCCTCCATGTGGCGGTGAATGTTTTCCACCACCACGATGGCATCGTCGACGACGAGGCCGATCGCCAGCACCATGGCCAGCAACGACAAAAGGTTGATCGAATAGCCCAGCGAAAACAGCAGGAAACAGACGCCGATCAGCGACAGCGGAATGGTGACGATCGGCATCAGCACCGAGCGGAAGGAGCCGAGGAAGAGCAGGATAACGATGATGACGATGGCGACTGCCTCGCCGATGGTCTTGAACACCTCCTCGATTGACGCGCTGATCTGCTCGGTCGAATCGTAGACGATCTCGATCGTCATGCCTTGCGGCAGCGTCTCCTGGATCGTCGGCACGATTTCGTGGATCGCCTCCGCTGTCGTCAGGGGATTGGCGGCCGGCGTCGGAAAGATGGCGAGGAAGATGCCGGGCTTGCCGTTGAAAGTGACCCTGGTGTCGGTGTTCGCCGCGGCGAGCTCGACGCGCGCCACGTCGCGCAGCCTTACCACATTGCCGTCCTTCGATCGGAGCGGAAGAGCCGCGAAAGCTTCCGGCGTCTGCAGCGTCGAGCGAACGGTGATCGAGGAGGCGACGTATTCGTTTTCGGTGTTGCCGGGTGCTGACAGGAAATTCGATTCGTTGATGGCGGTCAGAACTTCCGACGCGGTCACGCCGCGCGCCGCCAGTTTGATCGGGTCGATCCAGACGCGCATCGAATATTCGGCGGCCCCGAAGATCTGCACGTCGGCGACACCCTCGACCGTCGACATGCGCGGCCGCACGACGCGCTCGATATATTCGGTGAGCTGTTCCGGCGTCATGTTCGGATTCTGCATCGAGATATACATCATCGCGAACTGCTCGCCGGTGCCTTTGACGATCACCGGGTCTTCGGACTCGTCCGGCAGATCGCCGCGCACGCCTTGTACCTTCGAGAGGACTTCGTTCAGCGCGACGTCGGGGTTGGAGCCGAGTTTCATCTGCACCGTCACGGTGCTGGAGGACGCCCGGCTCGCCGACGTGACATAGTCGATGTTTTCGGTCGAAGCGACGGCACGGGCGATCGGCGCCGAAATGAACCCCTGGATCAGGTCGGCGCTGGCGCCGGGATAGGCCGTGGTGATCGTGATGGCCGTTTCCTCGACCTCCGGATACTGCCGGATCGAGAGGCTGAAGATGCCCTGGAAACCCAGAAGCAGGATCATCAAGGCGAGCACGGTCGAAAGGACCGGACGGCGAATGAAGATGTCGGAGAAGCTCATTTCTGGGCTGCCTGCTGGTCTGCCGGCTTGGTCGGATCGATGGTGTTGTCGACGGCAACGGACATGCCGTTGGAAAGCCGGTTCTGGCCGGCGGTGACGACTTCGTCGCCGGGCGCGATGCCTTCCAGGATCTCAACCATGCCGGCATTGCGGCGGCCTGGCTTGACGAACACCTGGGCAAGCACGAGCTGCGGTTTCTGTTCTTCCGCCGTCGGCTCGGCCGGCGTTGCCGCCGGTTCTTCCTCGGGTTTTGCCGCGCGCGCCTCGGCCGCGGATTTCGCAGTATCCGTGGCGGGCTTTTCTTCCGGCTTCGCAGGAGCAGCAGGGGCGGCGCCGTTGGCCGCGGGCTTTGCCGGACGCACCACAAAGACGAAGTCGCCGTAGAGGCTGGAGGTCAGCGCAGTCTGCGGCACCGTCAGCACGTTGTTTTCCTCGGGCAGTTCGACGCGCACCTGCACGAACTGGCCAGGCGTCAGCTTGCCTTCGGGGTTGGCGACCTCGGCCCTGACCGTCACCATCCGGCTGGTCGGATCGATCTTCGGGTCGATACCGCGGATGGTGCCGGCGAATGGCAGCTCGCCGTCACCAACGCCAAGCCGTACCTTCTGGCCGATCTTCAGCAGCGGAAGCTGCTGTTCGGGAACCGAGAAATCGGCCCGCATCGTCTCCAGATCCTGCAGGGTGGCTACGGAAGTGCCGGGTGAGAGATACTGGCCGAGATCGATCCTGGGGATACCCACGGTGCCGCTGAAGGGCGCGGTGAGCAGCTTCTGCTCGAGCACCGCCTGCAGCCTGTTGACTCGCGAAGTGGAAGCCGATGCGGCTGCCCGCGCCGAGTCGAGCGTCGATTCCGAGCCGACACCGCGTTTCTGCAATTCAAGGGCGCGTGTCAACGCGGTCTGGTCGAGCGCTGCTTGCGCCTTCGTCGCATCGAGATCGGCGCGTTCGGCGGCATCGTCGAGCTGAAGGAGAACCGCGTTGGCTTCAACCTTCTGATTGGCATGAAACAGGATGTCCTTGACGATGCCGGCGGTTTCGACGGTCAGGTCGACGCCGCGGACCGCACTGACAGTGCCGATCGCCTCGACGCCCGGCGTCCACTCCGTCGGCTTGACGATCATCGTCGACACGGTCGCGGCCGGCGGTTTCATCGTGGCGAAGAATTGCTGCATTGCATTGTCGCGGAACAAATTGAAGCCGACGATGCCGCCGCACACCAGCACGAGCAGAATGAAGGCAATGATGAAACGCTTGATCACGAACAGTCCCCTTGGCCATGGCCCGGCATAACAGTCGGATGACCGAAACACATACCTGTGACTGGTCCCGATTTCAAATGACGGCGATCTTACTGTACCGTCTGGACGGTCTTGTCAATTCCGTGTAGGCTAATGTATGGGAAGCGACTGATGAAGGCCCGCAGAACAAATTCGCGTGATAAAATTCTCGCCGCCGCCGCCGATGTGGCGCGCGAGACAGGGCCCGGCAGCCTGTCCCTGGACGCCGTCGCCAGCCGTGCCGGCGTGTCGAAAGGCGGCTTGCTGTACAATTTCCCAACCAAGGCGAAACTAATGCAGGCGCTGGTGGAGGATTACCTGCGCGCCTTCGAGCAGGCGCTGGAGTCCGCCCGCACGGCCCGCGTCGGCGGCGAAAGCCCGCTTGCGACTTACATCAAGCTTTCGGCCGAACATGCCGAGGAATCGAAACCGTCGGCTTCCTGGATATTTTCAGCGATCGCCGAGGATCCCGATTTCCTGACACCGATAAAATCGTTCAGGCGGCAGGTTTTCGAGCGCCTCAAGGGAGAGACGCCGGACCTCAAGGCGCTCCTGGTCTGCTACCTCGCCATCGAAGGACTTCGCAGCATGAACCTGTTCGATTCGGATGTTCTTTCGGTCGACGAACGCCGGTTGCTGGTATCGTCCTTGCTGGAGATCGCGGGATAGATTGCCGCGTAGGCCGGGCGAAGCCACCTTGGTGAGATCCTCCCCGCTCGCCGGCACGAGGGGCGCCTTGCTGTTATAGACGATGCCGGGGTGACCAGCTTGTCGAGAAACAGGTTGAGCTGGTTGGCCAGAGTGCCGTTCAGGGAACTTTTGCTCGGCTGGCGATTTTGGATGTATAGTGAGAAGCCGAACCGCCAGAAGGGATTGCCGATGACGACAAAACGCTTTGCGATCTGCGCTCTCGTTTTGGCGATGGGCTGCTTCGTGTCCGCCGCGGCCTTCGCTGGAAGTCGCGACCAACGGGCTGACCCTGAACGCTACGTTCCCGCCGAAGGCGACATCATCGATATCCTGTTCGGCGGCCCGCGCTACTATGACCAGCAGTTGTTCACGACAGCCGCAGGACCCTGCTCCTACCACAGGGTCGGGCCCGACGCGAACGCGTTGAACAAGATCAACGATCACCACTGCGGCAAGTAGGCGGCAGGCTGCGGCGCCCGCCAGCTCAGTCGGGCGATGCAGCGGCGCAGAATGAAGACTGCAGCGATCCTTCGCGCCCCCTCTGTCCTGCCCTCTTTGCCAGAACTTGGCATCTCCCCCACTTGGGGGGAGATTGGCTGTCATCGCCGCTTTCGCCAATCGCCGACGCTGGACGGATCGAGCCGCCGGTGAAGCCGCCAATCTCCCCCCGTGTGGGGGAGATGTCCGGCAGGACAGAGGGGGGCGCTGTCCCGCCGGCATCTCGAGGTTTTGCACCAAAGCGCATTCGACTGGAACACCATGGCGAGCCCACGCTCGGACGGATCGATGTCGTTGGCGCGAACGCCATCGATCAGCAGGTCGCCATCGCCAATGGCGCGCCCGGTTCGCCTTCCCACAGGATCAGGCTGGCCGCGCCGATCAGTCCTGCGCGGTCGCCAAGCTGCGCCGGCACGATCGGCACATCCCGGTAGGCTGGCATCGCCCGCTGCTCGACGGTTGCCCTGATGGTTGGAGCCAACAGGTCGAAGCCATTGGCGAGGCCGCCGCCCATGACGATCAGGTCCGGCGAATAGAGGTGAAGCAGGTTGGTGAAGCCGATGCCGAGCCACTTCGCCTCCGCCTCGATCAATTCGAGTGCGCTGATATCGCCGGCACGTGCGGCTTCGACGACGTGCCTGGCCGAAACGTCGCCGTCAGCCGAAAGGCGCCTGAGCAGGGAGCCGTCGCCCGGCGTTGTCTGCGCTGTGGCACGCCGCCCGAGCGCGGTTCCGGAGGCGACCGCCTCGAAACAGCCGACGGCGCCGCAGAAGCAGCGGTCGCTCTCGCCGGTGATGGTCATGTGGCCGATCTCGGCCGCCAGCCCGCGCCGGCCATGATAGATGTGGCCGTCGGCAACGACCCCGCCGCCGATGCCGGTCGACACGGTGACGAATACCAGGGATCCGGTACATTGGCCGGCGCCGAAGCGCCATTCGCCAAGGGCGGCCGCGTTGGCGTCGTTTTCCAGCCGCACCGGCAGGCCGAAATGCTTGCCGAGAATGTCGATCAACGGCACGTCGTGCCAGCCGGCCAGCGTCGGCGGCGCGATCACGATGCCGGCCTTGGGATCGAGCGGTCCCGGCGCGCCGATGCCGATCCCGGCGACATCCGCCAGTGGGCGCTGTGTCAGAAGCGCCCCGGCCAGTGCGATGATCTGGCCGATCACCGCATCCGATCCCGCGATCGCCATCGTCGGCGCCGAAACCTGCGCGACGACGCGGCCGCCGCTCTCGACCAGCGCACCGCGCAGCTCCGTTCCGCCGAGATCGAAGGCGAGAGCCAATCTTGTCATCAGGCGGCGACCTTCAGCCCATGCAGCCAGGCCATGCGCTGCGCGAGGTCGGGGTCGCCGAATGCCAGCGATCCGAGCACCACCGTCTCGGCGCCAACGGCGCGCAGGCGCGGCACCGTCTCGTGGCGGATGCCGCCGTCGGCAGCCAGGATGATGTCGGTTTCGCGACCGGCTTTTCTCATCAGTGCGCGCGCTTCGATCAAACGTGGGCAAGCCTGGTCGGAAAGGCTCTGGCCCTTGACGCCGATGGATGTGCCGAGGAGCGTCACAAACGCGACTTCGGGCAGGAACGGGGTGACCGCAGCGACCGGCGTTTCGAGCCTGAGCACCACGCCGGCCTCGGCACCGAGCGCATGCGCCAGCCGCACGGCGCGCAGGCCGGCTTCGCCGTTTTCGGCGTGGACACTGACCAGATCGGCGCCGGCATCGATGAACTGACGCGTCTGCTCCTCGACGATCTCGGCTTCGACCATCAGGTGCACATGGATCGGTTTTGCCGTCAGCCCGGCGATCCGCGCTACCAGATCCGGGAAGAACAGGAAGCCGGGGGTGAAGCGGGCGTCTGCGACGTCGATGTGATGCAGGTCGACGTGAGGCTCTATGCGCTTCAGGTCGCGCTCCATATTGGCAAGGTCGGCCGACCACAAGGAAAATTCGCCGAGCAGCCGGTTGCGCGGCAGGGCGGCAATGGCGTCGGGACCGGACAAGGATTTGGTCGTCATAACGGAATGAGGCTCCGGAAATTCGAGTAGGTGTGAAGGAAGGTCGTGATCTCAGCCTGCAGCTCGGCGAAATGCCTGACGCTGTCGAGCGCCTTGGGATGGATTTCGGCAAAGGTCGCGCCGGGAATGGCTGCGGCGAGCGCATGGGCCGCCGAGAGCGGATGCACCGCATCCATGGCGTTGCCGATGACCAGCGAGGGGATGCCAAGGGCAGCGGCGTCACTCGCCGAAACGCCCGGGCCGTCGGCGGCAATGTCGGCGAGGACCTGCGCGAATGGCGCGGCGTCCGGCCGGTCGAAATAGCCGAACAGCGAGGCAAGGTTGTCGGGTGCTTCACGCTGCAGGCACGCGGCGGTTTCCGATTGCGCGAAGATCGCCCTCGCATTGTCGGGGCCGTGGTCCAGGATAAGCTTGGCAACCTCGGCGATCGGCCGCAGGTTCACCGGCGCGCTGTCGAAAATCCAGGCCGGCCGCACCAGGAGAAGACCGGCGACGCGGTCCGGATGACGGCAGGCCAGGCGCATGGCGATCGCGGCGCCCATGGAAATGCCGCCGGCGACGAAGCGATCGAGGCCGGCCTGATCGGCGGCGGCAACAACATCGTCCGCGAACATGCTCAGGCAAAACGGCCGGCGGCTGCCCAGTCCGGAGGCGCCGTGTCCACGGCATTCCAGCGTGATGCGCCGCAACCCAGGCCCGGAAGGGAAAGCCTGGGCGATCTGCGCCTCGCCACCGCCCAGCCCGTGTTGAAAGACGACCGCAAGCCCGTCGCCATGGTCGCAGACTTGAAGCGCGGCGTCATCGCGAAGCAGGTTTGCAAGACGCGTCATCAGATCAGCCCCTTCAGGAAGCGGGCAACCCCAGGCGCTTCGTCGGACGAAAGGCCGTGCGTGACCAGCGGCCCGTCAAAGCCTGATACTTTCAGTCGGGCGACAAAATCCGGGAAATTGACGACACCGCTGCCGGCGGTAGCGAAGCGGCCGTCAGCAAAGCGGTCCTTGGCGTGCGCCATGGCGACATGGCCTGCCGTGGTTTCGACCGCAGCGGCCACGATGGCGCGTGCTTCCTCGGGGCTCGCCTGCTCGAACAGATTGGCCGGATCGAGCACGACGCGCAGCCGTGTCGAGCCCATCTCGGCGATGAGGCGCATCGCGTCCGACGCCGAGGTGACGATGTTGGCCTGTTCGGGCTCGATGCCTAGATCGACGCCGTGGCTCTCGGCGAGTTGCAACGCCTTTTCCATCTCGCTCGCCATGTCGTCCCATGCCTCAGGGTCGGCATTATCGGGGTGATACGCCCACTGATCGTCCGCGTTGCGCGTTCCTGTGCACAAGGTGACCAAGGGAACGGACAGGGATGCCGCGGCCTTGATGACCACGCCAAGCCGGCGCAGGCCGTCGTCGCGCATAGCCCTATCGGGATGAGCCATGTTATAGGTGCCCGAGAGCGCCACCAGGGCGACACCGCAAGCATTTGACGCCGCCGCGATGGCATCAATGGCGTCTTCCGGCACCGCATCGGGCATCGACGGCAGCCCGGCGCAGGCCAGGTTGAACTGGGTGACGGCAAATCCCGCGTCGCGGACCGCTGCCAGTACGCCGGCCGGTTCGCTGCCCGGGAAGGTTTTGGCGAACACCCCGATCTGCATCAGACCGCTCCCGTTACGGAAGCGGTCTCGACGCGATCGCCGGTTTCGACCGAACGGGCGATCGCCACCATGGCGCGGATCGAGGCAAGGCCGTCCTCGACGTTGGCCCCGCGCATCGGCTTGCCATCAAGAATTGTCTCGGCGAGGCCTTCGAGCTGGCGCCTGAAGAAATGCCCGTCGGCGCCGAGCGGCCTTCGCGACGTCGCATCCTTCTCGTGAAAGATATCGACCTCACTCGCCCGGAAATACCAGGGATTGAAAGTCTTCGCGATCACCGAGCCGTTTTCGCCATAGAGCTGAAAACCCTCGTGCCAGTCCATGCGGACAGCCACGGTGAGGTCGAGATGGCCGAGCGCGCCATTGGCGAATTCGGTTTCGACGAACCAGCAATAGGCGCCGAAACGTTCGTTGAGGCGGGCGCGCACGGCAACGATCTCGCCGCATAGGAAGCGCGCGGTGTCGACGAGGTGCGAGCCGTGCGCGAGCATGAAATACTGCCTGAGATCGGCCTTCGGATTGCCGCCCGGCTTGCGCGCCAGCTTGCTGGTGACTGGCAGCGGCTGGACCGCGTCGGTGTTGGTGTAGCGGTGGGTGGAATCGCAATACCAGGCTTTTAGCGCCAGGATCTCGCCGATCTCGTCGCGGACGAAATCGCGCGCCGCTTCCAGTGCCGGGTCGAAGCGCTTCATGTGACCGACCTGGAGCACCTTGCCGGAGCGCCTGACCGCATCGGCGAGCATCTCTCCTTCCTCGATCGAGACGCCGATCGGCTTTTCGCACAGCACGTGCTTGCCGGCCTCGAGCGCCTTGATCGACATCGGCACGTGATAGGCATCGGAGGTCGCGACGATCACCGCTTCCAGTTGCGGGTCGGCCAGCATCTCATCGTAATCGCCATACATTTTTTCGGGTTCATAGGTCGCGCCCATGCGCGCCAGAAGATCGGGGGCGGCATCGCAGATCGCATAGAGATCGGCGTTCCCGGCCTTCACGCAGGATTCGAGATGGGCGAATTGGGCGATCGGCCCGCAGCCGAGCACTCCGACACGAAGGCGACGGTCTTGCTTCCGGATCATGGTCTCTTCCTCACGCGCCGTAGCCGCGCATGGTCTGGCGGTTGGTCTTGACCGCGGCGGCCGGATCGGCGGCGGCGGTCTCGGATTCTTCTTCCAGCACCAGCCAGCCGTTGAAACGAGGTGCGGCGCTGGCGATATCGATCACCGCCTGGGTGTCGCAGACGCCCTTGCCGAGCATGGCCCAGGTGCCGCTGGCGTCGACGTCTTTCAGATGCACGTAGCGGATGCGGTCGCGGTAGGTGGTGAGCGTATCTGCCATGTCTTCATGGCCGCGCAATATGTGGCCGGTGTCGGGCACCCAGCCGACGAGCGACGGATCGATCAGTTCGAAAATCCGGTCATAGTCGGCACGGTCGAACAGCAGGGTGTTGTGGTGGGAGCTGGGATGGACAGCGATGTCGACGCCGGCCTTGCGCCCGAGTTCGCCGGCCTTGTTGTAGAACTCCGCAGCGATGGCAAACTTGTCGTTACGCGGGCCGTCGGACACGACGGTGGCCGAACCCATGGAGACGATGGCGCCGGGGAATGCAGCGGCGAAATCGATCCAGCGCTGCGCGGTTTCCAGGTCGGCATCGATCTTCTCCTTCAGCGTGAAGCCGCTCTTCGAGCCGAAGGCGAAAGAGACGAGCGCCAGCCCGGCCGATTTCAGTGCCGTGGCGAATCCCGCCGGCCTGTCGGCATAGCGGCCGATCATCGTGTCGGTGATCTCGATGCCGGCATAACCGCCATCGGCGATCGCCTTCAAGAGATCGTCGGGACCACCGGCAAACCGGTCTCCGAGCATTTCCCAGGTGAAGGTCTGGCAACCGACTTTCAGGTCTTTCATGCTTTCATTCCTTGATGCCGCCCTGCGTCAGCCCTTTGTTGATGTGGCGCTGGATGAACAGCACGAGCACGATTCAGCGGCGCTATGAAGACGCCCGAGGCCGCGGCGATATCGCCTGCCAGCAGAGAAGGTCCAATCCATCGATTTCGACGCGCGGCCTTCCCCATCGGTTCTCCGTGGGAGGGACATCCTACTTGACCGAGCCCGCGGTCATGCCGGCGAGGAAGAACCTCTGGGCAACGAGGTAGATGAGCAAGAGCGGTAGCGAGCCCAGCACGCTCATCGCCATCATCTGGTTCCATTCGAAGGCGTGCTGCCCCATCAAAAGTTGGATGCCGATCGGGACGGTGCGCATGGACGTTGACTTCGTCAGCGTCAGCGCAAAGAGAAATTCGTTCCAGCACAACAGGAAGGTGTAGACCGACGTCGCCACGATACCAGGCAGTGAAATCGGGACGATCACCCGCCAGAGTGCGGTCCAGCTGGTGCCGCCGTCGACAGCCACCGCTTCATCGAGATCGCGGGGCAAGGTGTTCAGATATCCCGTCATCAGCAGGATCGCGTAGGGCAGCGTAAACACCAGGTAAGTCAGGATCAGTGCGACGTAGGTGTCGAAGATGCCATACGAGACGACAAGCCCGAAGAAGGGGATCAAAAGCGTGATCGGCGGAATCGTCTGCGTGCTGATGATGAGTGTGTTGAGGCTGCCCTTTCCGCGGAAATTGAAACGGCTGAACCCATAAGCCGCCAGCAAGGCGATCAGGACCGTCAGCACGGTCACCGCTCCGGCGACGAAGTAGCTGTTGAAGAAGAAGCGCAGCTTTACCGGGTCGCCAAGGATGGCCGCATACGCTTCCAGCGTGAAGGCCTTCGGCAGGACGGTTGGTGGCAGGGCAAAGATTTCGGTATTCGACTTGAACGAGCTGCTCAGCATCCAGTAGATCGGGAAGGCCGCGAAAAAGAGCCCTGCGGCAAGCGCGACATGGAGCGCGACGGTGATCAGTCTGTCTTTCGGTGTGTGCCTTTTCCTCATGGTGACTACCGAGCCTTTTGATAGCGGATGTAGAACAGCGTCAGGCCGAGAGAGATCAGCAGGATGACCACGGCGCTCGCCGACGCCTGCGACAGGTTGTAGCTCGAAAACGCCAGCTTGTACGTGTAGGTGCTGAGGACCTCGGTCGAGTAGATCGGACCGCCGCCCGTCGTTATCCAGATCAATGGAAAGACCTGCATGGTCCAGATGAAGTCGAGCAGCGAGATGCTGATGATGATCGGCATCAGCTGCGGGATGGTGATGAAGATCAGCTTCTGGTAGGCCTTCGCCCCGTCGATATCGGCGGCCTCGTAGAAATCCTTGGGAATGCCCTGCAAGCCTGCGAGCAAGCTGACCATGAAAAGCGGGTAGCCCGCCCAGATATTGGCGAAGGTGACGGCGTGCAGCGCGGTCGCCGTCGAGGAAAACCACTCGACCTTGGAACCGATGATGCCCATCTGCATGAGAACGCTGTTCACGACACCGTTCGGCTCGAGCAGGAGGCGCCAGATCACGGCGATAATCACCGCGGTGAACAGCCAAGGCAGTATGTAGAGCACGCGCAGAATGTTGCGCAGCGTCGGATTGATGCGGTCGCTGTTCAGCATGAGTGCGAAGACCATGCCGATGGTCATATGGAAGATGACACTCATGCAGGTGAAGTACAGCGTGTGCCACAGCGAGGCCCAGAACTCCGGATCGGCAAAGATCGCGTGGTAGTGTTTCAGTCCGGCAAAGGATGGGTCGCGACGCAGCACCGCGCTGTTCTGGAACGAATAGCCAATCACCGTCACCATCGGCAGTAGCATCAGAAGGCCGATGATGAGGAGCGAGGGTGACAGATAGAGATAGGGTGCGACCGCTCGTTTCAGTCGATGGTGGGAGCGCTTCTGCCGAGTCATGTGCCACCCTTGGGATGTGCCTTCAAGAGGAAGGTGCGCTTCGGAAAGAGGTCCATCTCAAATTGCCGATCCGTTGTTGACGGGTGGCCTGCCCTAAGTCAGGCTACCCGGTGGAAGATAGCAACGGGGAACAGGTCGCTCAGAATTTCGCCATCCAGCCCTTTTGAGCGTTGGCTGCGGCTTCTTCCGGAGACTGCTCGCCGGCGAGCATCTTCTGGGCTTCCACGTCGAACTGCGTCATCAGGTCTTCAGCCACCGGCAGACCCGTGAACTCGTTGGCGAGATAGCCGGTCTTGAAGATTTCGAAAGCCTTGGCGAAAGCCTTGTCCGAGGTCACGAAATCGGGCTTGGCATTGACGTTGCCCGGGAAGGCGTTTGCAAGCGTCACGAGCTTGGCGTTCACCTTTTCACTCATCAGATATTGGACGAGCTTCCAGGCTTCCTCCTGATGTTTTGAGGCCGCAGAGATGCCGATGCCCCAGGAGGCGTAGGGAAGGCCGCGCTTGCCGTTGTAATTCTCCACGACCGGGACGGGGATGAGGTCGAAGTTCAGCTTGGGATTGCGTTTGCGAATGAGGTTCACATGCGCGAGCGAGTCGATCATCATTCCGACCCGATCGTTCACGAATTCCTCGACCTTTTCCTGCTCGGTCTTGGTGGCAATGCCGGGCGAAATGACGCCGGCGTCGTTCAGCGATTTGACGAAGGTGAGCATATCGACGACCGGCTTGCCCTCGAGAGCCGGCTTGCCGTCAGCCATCATCGATTGACCCGAGGCCCAGACCCACGACATCAGGTCGTTCTGGACACCGGACGGCGTTTGCAGCGACAAGGGCAGCACCCAGCCATACTGGTTCGTGTCGGCATGGGTCATCTTCTTGGCGGCTTCGAGAAACTCCGCGCGGGTCGACGGCAGCTTGGTCACGCCTGCCTGGGCGGCGAGATCCATGTTCACGAAGACCGGATAGACGAACGAAGCCACGGGAAACATCACCGCCTTGCCGTCCACCTTGATGATATCCGCGACCTGGGTCTTGTCGAACTCGCTCGCATCCATCATCGGGTTCATGTCGGCCAGCGCATTCTGCGCGTTCAGATTGTTCACCCAGGCGCCGTCGAGACCGACGACGTCGCTAAGCGTTCCAGTTGCAGCACCAACCGAGATCTGGTCTCGCGTGGTCGCATAGGGGCCGCTGACCAGCGTCACCTTGATTCCGGGGTTTGCAGCCTCGAAGTCATTCATGATTGCCCTGAGCGAGCCGGCCGGCAATTCGGGCTCCCACCATTGGGTGAATTCCAGCGTCGTGTCCGCCATGGCGCCGGTTGCGCCAAGCAACCATGCGGCCGCGGCTATTTTCAGCATCGCGGGTTGTATCCGAAACATCATTTTCTCCTCCTTCTTTAAGATCGACCGCACAATGCGGACGATCGTCTGCTCTACTCAGAAGCCTTCTTGCGTTTCGCAGGCGCCTCGCTCTCGCCTGCGGTCTGCCGCAGATCTTCAGATCGCCAGATGCGTCTCGGGATCGAAGAAATGGAACTTGGCATCATCCACGGCCAACCGGATTTCCGCGCCGGAGTGGACGGCGCTGATCGGCTCGAATCTCGCCACCGCGTTCGATGCCAGGCCAAAATCGTCCACCGCGTCCGGATCGCCGGAGTCCACCCGGACCGCGTCGATGTTCAGATGGACAATATGTTCGGATCCGAGTTCTTCGATCGAGGTCACCTTGGCCGGTATCGTCTGATACTTGCGACCGGATTCGAGGCTGCTGTCATAAAGATCCTCCGGTCGTATGCCGAACACGACCTTGCGCCCCGCAAACGACCTCAAGCCCGGCCTGCGCACGAAGGCCGCCTCCTGCAGCCGGATGGCGAAGGTGCCGGACATCAGTTCGTCGCCCGTCATGGTCGCCTCGAAAAGGTTCATCGAAGGAGAGCCGATGAAGCCGGCAACGAAGGCGTTCACCGGCGATTCATAGAGCCTCTTGGGTGTATCGACCTGCTGCAGCACGCCGCCTTTCAACACCGCGACCCTGTCCCCCATCGTCATCGCTTCGATTTGATCGTGGGTCACGTATATGGTCGTTACGCCGAGCTGCTTTTGCAGACTGGTGATTTCGGCGCGCATTTGCACGCGCAGTTTCGCGTCCAGATTGGAAAGAGGTTCGTCCATGAGAAAGGCGGCCGGCTCGCGCACCATGGCGCGGCCCATGGCAACCCGTTGACGCTGTCCGCCTGAAAGGTTCGCGGGTTTGCTGTCCAGCAAAGACGTCAGCTGAAGGGTTTTGGCGATCTCGTCCACGCGCTTCTTGCGCTCGGCCTTCGGCTTGCCTGCCAGCCGCATCGAAAAGGCGATGTTTTCGAACACCGTCATATGCGGGTAGAGCGCGTAGCTTTGGAAGACCATCGCGATGTCGCGGTCCTTGGGCGGCATGTCGACGACGTCGACTCCGCCGATCCGAAGGCTGCCGCTGGTGATGTCCTCCAATCCCGCGATCATTCGCAACGCGGTGGATTTGCCGCAGCCGGACGGCCCGACGAGAATCAAGAACTCGCCGTCCTCGACCGATAGGTTCAATTGGTCGATTGCGCGAAAATTGTTACCGTAGGCTTTGCAGATATTCTCAAGAATGACTTCTGCCATATTCCTCCCTCCGCAAGTATAAGCTGCTGATTTTTATAACCCTCCTCGGAGCATGTTCACCTGCGAAATATTTCATCGTATAGTTTCTAGCTATGTTCCAGTATTGACATGAGTTTCTTTCAGTTCGACTGCTGACGGCGCGTTCGTCGATGCCAGGAGTTCCGTAACCTGGTCGTCGGTCGGAAGCGCCTCGCGCCCGCCACGGCCCGTTATCGAAAGGGCTGCCGCCGCGGCCGCGAATGCCACCCGGCCTGCGGTGCCGGCTCCGCGCGTCAACGCATGCGCATAGGCGCCATGAAAGCAGTCACCCGCACCGGTCGAGTCGACGACCACAATCCTGTGCGGGGGCAGGTGCCAGAGACCTGTCTCTTCACGCCCGCGATAGTACACGCCCCTGCCACCGTCGGTCAGAACCACTGCGGACCGCGACGGCAACCACAATGCATCGAGCATCTCGGCGGGCGATCGGCACCCCGTGGCAGTCCGCGCAAAGCCGAGTGGAAGAATGAGATGGTCGCAGAGCGCGATCAGCCGCTCCGTGGCTGGGCCGCTGCTCCATTCGATATCGCCGAGGATCGCAAGGCCGAGATCGCGAGCCCGAGCCACGACATCCAGGGACCGGATCGCGTAGCTATCGACGATCAGGACGGTCGCGCGGCTGAGGATATCGTCCGGAAAATCCGGAGCGGTGCCCAGCATCGCATCGTCGTCATACGCGATGAACCGTTCCCCGTCCGAGCCGACGGTGATCCGCGAGCGCACCGGGCGCGCGTCGGGGTGGCGCGGCGCGAATGCGGTTTCAACACCGCTCGCAACGAGATCGCGCAGCACGGCGTCGTCCGCGGCACTGCCCAGCCATCCGGCGAACCCGGCGGTTCCGCCGAGTCGCACGACGGCGGCCAGCGCCGTCGCAACATTTCCCCCGAAAGCGCGGGCACTTTGCAGAACCTTCCCCTTGCCCGCCGACAACGGCTGATCGACGTAGACGATGTCGTCGATCGCAATAGCGCCGAAGCCGAGGATCGCGGGGACGGTGGGCATCGTTCAGGCACCCGCCTTCGCCAGGGCGTCTTGCGCCGAAAGGCCGTCATGGATGACGCCCCGAAAGGCAAGCGCTGCCTTCTCCGGATCGCCATGCCCCCAGAGATTGCGGCCTACCACGGCGCCGCGTGCGCCGGCACGGATGGCGTCCGCCGTCTGCTGAAGCGCGCCGAGCAGCGTATCGGTCTTTGGACCGCCCGCGATCACAACCGGCACCGGGCAGGTCCGGACGGTCTCTCGGAACGACTCGAAATCGCCCGTGTAGCCGATCTTGATCACGTCGACGCCGGACTCGTAGCCGATGCGCGCCGCATAGGCGATCTCGTCGGGGGTGAAGACGATTTTTGCTCCGTCGGTGAAATCGCGAGGGTAGATATGCGCCACCACAGGCATGCCGTAGCGGGCCGCTGCATTTACCGAATCGGTCAGCCAGCGTATGTATTTGCCCTCGGTCGCGCCGCGTACCGGAATGGCCACGGCCAACGCATCGGCCCCCGCGCGCACCGCATCCTCGGGCGTTGCGATCAACTCGCTGATGCGATCGTCCGGAGTGAAGCAGCCCGCCTGAATCACCAGGGAAGCTTTGCCCGCATATTGCGGCCACAGATGGCGCGCGGTGCCAGGCTGGATGCTGACGTAGTCGGGTTTGCCCACCATGACGCGTGCGAGCGCACCCGGCAGGTCGGCAAGGCCGCCTTTGCGCACGTCGCCATAGCCGACGAAGTGGTCGACCGCGCCGCCAAAAAGTTTCCCCGATGGATGCGAGAAGAGGCGCGCAAGACGCACCTTGGTTCCTAGGCTCATGAGTGCAAAATTCCCCAATCGTTTGATTTCAAAATCCTGGACCCAGTGTTTCCGAAAGAAACAAGAAATACAATCTTTCGAAAGCTTTCGAATTTGCATATTTTTGGTAAGCTGAGCCGAGGCCAGAGCGGTTGCTTGGCGCAGGGAAGGGCAGGGCAATGTTGTCGGAGCAGAGACGCCAATCGATCCTGGGTGAGGTGCAGCGCAGCGGACAGGTGCGCACGAAGGACCTGTCAGACGGGTTTGGCGTGTCGGAGGTCACGGTGCGTTCCGACCTCGAGATACTTGACCGCAAGGGACTACTGACCAAGACCCGTGGAGGGGCGGTGACCCGGACCACCGATTCGACTACGGCCGCGTTCGCCCGGCGGATGCAAACGAACCTCGACGCAAAGAAGCGCATCGCCCGGGCGGCGCTAGACCTGTTCGAGGACAACCAATCGGTCATCTTCGACGGCGGCTCGACATTGATGCAGGTTGCCATGCAGTTACCGCCGCTCAGCAATGTCGTGGTCGCGGCCACGGCCATGAATATCGTGCAGCATCTTATGCATCGTCCCGGGCTCGACGTTCATATGATCGGCGGCCGGGTCTATCCCGACACGGTGAGCACGCTGATCACCGATGCCGATACGGCTCTCGGCGGCTTGGTAGCGCATCAGGTCTTTGTTGGAGCGCATGCGATAGACTCGTCACTGGATGTGGTCGATGTGAACGAAGACATGGCGCGAACGAAGCGAAACCTCGTTCGCATGGCCCGGCGCGTTGTCCTCCTCGCCGATTCGAGCAAATGGGGCGTCAGCGGGACCTCCAAGGCATTTTCGCTGTCGGCCGTCGATGTGGTGATCACCGACGATGGCCTGCCCGGTCCAATACGCAGCCAGCTTGAGATGACCGGGGCCAAGGTGATCTATGCCTGAACCCATCTCGGTCCCTGACCGCGACGGAAAGATCCA
Source organism: Mesorhizobium sp. (assembly GCA_004020645.1). Classification (GTDB taxonomy): domain Bacteria; phylum Pseudomonadota; class Alphaproteobacteria; order Rhizobiales; family Rhizobiaceae; genus Mesorhizobium. The sequence continues at coordinate 67,242 of SAQL01000024.1, forward strand.
ATGCGCGCATGACCCACGGGATTCGCATCGGCTGTTGGCCGTTTTTTTTCATGTCAGTCATGTTCTCCTCCTCAAGGCTGGCGGCCTCCAATGTTGCGCCATCATTTTCGCATGTTCTATAATAATTTTACGCGCGTCAATATTTAAAATGTTGTATAGCGGCTTTCGACTGTGATCCGTTGCCGACGCAACGGCTGAGGCAGACCATCACCGCGTTGGGAGGTACGATCTAAAATGCACGGGAGATCAAAGACAAAGCTCGGCGTCGGCGTTGTCGGGTGCGGTAACATCTCGATGACCTATTTGCGCAATGCGGCTCTGTTCGGCGAGGTCGAGCTGCGCGCCTGCGCCGACATATCGCCTGACATGGCGGCCCTGCGCGCCAGCGAATACGACATCCGGGCTCTCAGCGTCGATGCGCTCCTGGCCGATGCCGAGATCGACCTCGTCCTCAACCTGACCATCCCGGCGGCGCATTTCGACATTTCGTTTTCGGCGCTTTCGGCGGGAAAGCACGTCTTCACCGAAAAGCCGCTGGCGACCTCGGCCAGCGACGGGCGGCGGCTTGTCGCCGAGGCGGCGGAGCGCGGGCTGCTGCTGGGCTCGGCCCCGGATACCTTCCTCGGCGCCGCCGGACGGCGGGCGCGCCGCCTCATGGACGAGGGTGCGATCGGCCGCGCGGTGACCGGCACCGCCTTCATGATGGGGCGCGGCATGGAGCACTGGCATCCCAATCCGCAATTCTACTACCAGCCAGGCGGCGGACCGGTCTTCGACATGGGTCCGTACTACCTGACGATGCTGGTCAATTTGCTCGGGCCGGTGGCCCGCGTGATGGCGATGGCGACGCGGGGCCAGGAGGAGCGGCTGATCACCGCTGAAGGCCCCTATAGGAACACCAGCTTCAAAGTCGGCACGCCGACCAACGTCCTGTCGCTGCTGGAGTTTCGCTCAGGCGCTACCATCACCTTCGGCGCCTCGTGGGATGTCTTCAGGCACTCCAACCACCCGATTGAGCTGCATGGGACGGAAGGCTCGCTGAGGCTGCCCGATCCGGACACGTTCGGCGGCACCGTCTCGCTGTCGGAACGTGGGGCCGACTGGGCCGACTTTCCCAGTGAGAGCGAACCCTATGGCGCGCGCAATTGGCCCTTCGCCGCGCCCGACCGCGCCAACTATCGCATGCTCGGCGTCGCCGATCTTTCGCGCGCGCTGACCACCGGCAGAAAGCCGCGGGCATCCGGCGACCTTGCGCTGCATGTGCTGGAGATCATGGAGGCGATTCTCGCTTCGGGAGAGAGCCGTGAGTCCGTCGCAGTCAACACAAAGGTGGGTCAGCCGCCGCTTCTTGGGGAAGACGAAGCGGCCAGCCTGCTTGGGGATATCGGAGGGAACCTAACATGACGACATCGCTTTCGCCCTTGCTCGATCCGGAGGCCCTGCATGTGCTCGACCTCGACCGGCAGTCGGCTGCCCCGCCATTCGAAGCCGGCACGCCCGAAGAAGCGCGCTGCGCCTATGAGCAAGGCTTTCCGGCATTGCAAGGTGAGCGTGAGCCTGTCGCTTCGCTGACCGAGCGCATCATCGCCGGGCCAGGCGGCCCGTTGACGCTCAGGATCTATCGCGGACAGGGCGCGGTCGAGGCCGATGCCCGGGCGCTACTCTATCTGCATGGCGGCGGCTGGGTGATCGGCAATCTCGAGTCGCATGACGAGATCTGCCGCTGGCTTGCCAATATGGCGGCCTGCGTCGTCGTCTCTCCCGACTACCGTTTGGCGCCGGAGCACAAATTTCCGGCGGCGATCGAAGATTGCCGTGCCGCACTCTCCTTCATGCAGGACGGCGCGGGCGATCTCGGCATCGACGCAGAACGAATCGCTGTCGCCGGCGACAGTGCCGGCGGCAATCTCGCTACCGTGCTTTGCCTGCTTGCGCGCGGCGACAAGAACCCGCCGACTGCGCAACTGCTGTTCTATCCGAACACGGACGCCTCGCAGGCGGCGGACAGTTATCGCCGCTTTGCCGAGGGTTATGGTCTCACCGCGGCCACTATGGCCTGGTTCCGCGACCACTACATCCGCGATGCCAGGGACATTGGCGACTGGCGCGTATCGCCGCTCAAAGCCGCGAGCCTTGCCGCCGCAGCCCCGGCCTTTGTCGCCATCGCCGGTCACGACATCCTCGCCGATGAAGGCGAGGCTTATGCCAAGCGTCTGCAAGATGACGAGGTGCCGGTCGTCCTGCGGCGTTGGCCCGGCCAGATCCACGGCTTCGTCTCGATGGGCCGCCATGGTCCGGCGGCGCGGCAAGCGGTCGGCGCGGCGGTTGCCGCATGGCGCGGCTTCGATCCTGTCTTTGGAAACGCTCAGGCCGACTGACGCATGACCAGCGTCGCGTCGAGACTGACCTTGGGGGCAACTGCCGCGTCGTCCTCGTCCAGCAAGGCCAGCAGCGTCTCGACGCTGCGTCCCGCCATGGAAGCGAAGTCCTGCGCCATGGTGGTGAGGGCAGGGCAGGTGTAGCGGCTCAGCGGATGGTCGTCATGGGCTGCGACCCGCAGGTCGCAATCGCCCTTGCGGCCGACCTTGCGGCCTTGCGAGTAGGCGGCAGCCATCACGCCGAAGGCGAGACGGTCGTTGGCGCACAGAATGGTCTTGCCCGGCAGACCGCCGCGGGCGAGCATCGCTTCCATCTGCTCGTAGCCGATCCGTTCGAAATCCCAGGTGTAGTCGTAGCTGTTGCCGATGAGCACCGGCTCATGCCCAAGCCGCTGCATGGCGACGACATAGCTGTTCAGGCGCTCGCGCGAATTGTGGTTGACGTGCGGGATGTCGAAATAGACCGGGGCATCGCCGGAGCGGCAGAGATAATCGACGATGGTCGAGACGCTCTGGCTGTTGTTGTTGCCGACGAATGGCGTGTCGCCCTCGAGGTAAGTGTCGAAATAGACGATCGGTATGGTCTGTGTCAGCTTCTCCAGCGTGCGGTGGTCTGAGCGCAGGCCAAGCGGCGCGATCAGCGCGCCGGAGACTTTCAGCGAAAGAATGGTTCGCGCTGCTTCCACTTCGAGCTCGCGCGAGCCGTGCGAGGAGATCACGATCGGCCAGTAGCCTTCGTCTCGCAGCCTGAGTTCGATTCGGCTGACCATTTCCGAATAGAAGGGATCGGCGACCGTCGGCACCACGATGCCGATGCTGCGGGTCCGCTTGCGGTTTAGGTTGCGCGCAAAGAGATTGGGCTGGTAGTCGGACGACCGCAGCGCCACCTCGATCCGCTGACGTGTCGCCGGCTTGACGCTGGTCGGATCGTCGAAATATTTCGACAGTGTCGGCCTGGAAACGCCGCAAGAGCGAGCAAAATCCTCCATCGTCTTGTGTGTCATCGACATCAAAGCCCTCGCGCTGCTACGACATACGGTGCGCCAGCGCGCAACTGCAAGGCGAAACTTTACAGACAATTTCGATAGTTTTCATGCGTCAATTTATTAATTGACGCGAAAAAGCACAAGCCGTATTCACCTCCGTGGGCGAATTCGAAATTCATGTCACCCGGAAAGTGCTCGCGCGGTTCATCAGAAGCGAGGCCGGGGCGAAACGCCGGGAGGGATTCCGCGAGATGAGGAAGCTGGTCAGTGCCGGCGAGATTCTGGTCGAGATCATGGCCGAGCGGATCGGCCAGAGCTTTCTCGAGCCTGGTCCGCTGCTTGGACCCTACCCGTCCGGAGCGCCTGCCATCTTCATCGGCCAGGCGGCGGCGCTTGGCCAGCCGGCCGGTCTCATCGGCGCCGTGGGCGACGACGATTTCGGCAGGCTGAATATAGAGCGGCTGCGGGCACTGGGCGCCGACGTGTCGGCGATCGCGGTACACAAGGGACATGCAACGGGCACGGCCTTCGTCACCTACCGGGCCGACGCCAGCCGGCACTTCGTCTTCAACATCCGCAACAGCGCCTCCGGCCTGATCGAGACCGACGCGGCGGCAACAAACTTGCTCGCTAGCGCCGACCACATCCATGTCATGGGTTCGTCGCTGTTTTCCGACCGCGCCATCGCGGTGGCGCTATCGGCGATCGAGACTGTCAAGGCCAAAGGTGGAACTGTGTCCTTCGATCCGAACATCCGCCGGGAGATCATGCAGGCGTCCGGCATGCGCGCGGCGCTCGATCATGTGCTGGCGCGAGCCGACATCTTCTTGCCGAGCGGCGAGGAGCTCTTCCTGTTTTCATCGACGAAGGACGAGAAGGGCGCAGTCGACGAATTGCTGGCCCGTGGCCTGTCCTGCATCGTCCTGAAGAAAGGCGCCGCCGGCGCCGTTTACCATGATCGCCACGGTGCGGTCGCCTCGTCCGGCATCGCCGTTGACGAGGTCGATCCGACCGGCGCGGGCGATTGTTTCGGTGCTGCCTTCGTCTCGTTCTGGCTGCGCGGGGCGGCTCCTGCCGACGCGCTGCGGATCGCCAATGCCTGCGGTGCGCTTGCCGTCACCCGCAAGGGGCCGATGGAAGGCATTTTCCCGCTTGAAGCGGTCGAGGCATTCATCGCCACGGGCAACACGCAGTGAGTGACGCGACGCGAAGGTTTGCGAACATTGCGGCCAGGCGCGCCGCAGGCGAGAGAAGCGGCATCGCCTCGGTCTGCTCGGCGCATCCGCTTATCATCGAGGCCGCCCTGCGCCACGGTGTGGCGCGGCGCGCGGATGTGCTGATCGAGGCCACCTGCAACCAGGTCAACCACGAGGGCGGCTACACCGGGATGACGCCCGCCGGCTTCCGCAGCTTCGTCGAGGCGCATGCGCAGAAAGCGGGTTGCCCAATCGATCGCCTGATCCTTGGCGGCGATCATCTCGGACCCAATCCGTGGAAGCACATGGCTGCGGCCGCCGCGATGAAGAAGGCGGGGGCGATGATCGATGCCTATGCGAGCGCCGGCTTCACCAAGATGCATCTGGATACGAGCATGGCCTGCGCCGACGATCCAGCCGTGCTTGCCGATGAGATCATCGCCGCACGCGCGGCCGAACTTGCTGCAATCGCCGAGGCGGCGGTCGAGCGCGCCGGCAGCGAGAAGCCCGTCTACGTCATCGGCACCGAAGTGCCGGTGCCGGGCGGTGCACTGGAGGCGCTCGACCACTTGCATGTGACGGCGCCTGACGATGCCTTGCGCACCGTCGAGATCCACGCCCGGGCGTTTTCCCGTGCCGGCCTCGAAGCCGCTTTTGGCCGTACGGTCGGCGTCGTCGTTCAGCCCGGCGTCGAGTTCGGCAATACCGAAATCGTGCCCTATGCGCCGGCCAAGGCGACCGAACTCGCGGCAGTGCTCGACCGCATGCCAAAAGTCGTTTTTGAGGCGCATTCGACCGACTACCAGCCGGCCGAAGCGCTCAACGCTCTCGTTCGCGACGGTTTTGCCATCCTCAAGGTCGGCCCCTGGCTGACCTTCGCGCTTCGCGAAGCGCTGTACGGGCTCAGCCATATAGCCGATATGCTCGCGCCGGATCCTTCGCGCGAAAGCCTGCCTGCCGCGATGGAACGCATCATGCTGGCGTCTCCGGAAAATTGGCAGAAATACTATCCGGGCACTCCGGAAGAGCAGCGCGTGCAGCGGCACTTCTCGTTCAGCGACCGCATCCGCTATTACTGGCCGACGCCGGCGGCGCAACGCGTGACGCAGACGCTGCTAGACGTGCTGAGCGACAGGGACATTCCCCGGCCTCTGATAAGCCAGTATCTGGGGCAGCTCGACGGCCAGGTTGCGGCAGGCCGGGTCAAGCCGCTTGCGCACGACCTTCTGATCGGCAGCATCACCCGTGTCCTCGATATCTACGCGGACGCGACGGGACAGTAGGGATCGCGCCGCCGGAAAGACGGCATCCGCCCAAATCCGCCTCATAGAGTCCGATGTCGACGTCGTTTCGAAAAAGGGCGCCGCCGCAATTTACAACTAACATGTTAGCGTGCTAGGACTGCTGCACATTGATATCTGGAGAGAATAGCAGTGGCCTCGCGCTTTGGTCTTTCGGTTGCCCTCACCACGCCTTTCGAGCCGTCCGGGCAAATCGCCATCTCTCCTATGATCACGCAGGCCCGGGCTTGCCTTGGCGCCGGCTGCAGCAGCGCAACGCTCTTCGGCACCACCGGGGAAGGCGCCTCGGTGGGCACGGGAGAGCGGCGGATCGTTACCGAGGCCATGCTCGCCGCCGGCATTCCGCCACATCAGCTCGTCGCCAGCGTGCTGGTCGATGCGGCCGAAGACGCTGCCGAACAGGCGCGGCATGCCTTGCAGTGCGGCGTCCGCAACATCCTGCTGGCTCCACCGAGCTACTTCAAGAATGTCGGCGAGGACGGGTTGTTCGGATGGTTTTCCGCCGTCTTCGCTGCGCTCGGCCCACTGGCCCGCGGCGTCCTCCTCTACAACATCCCTTCTGTCACCATGGTGCCGCTCCCGCTTGCCCTGATCGGTCGGCTGCGTGCGGCCTTCCCCGGCGTGGTCGCCGGCGTCAAGGATTCGGGTGGCGACTGGAGTTACAGCGAGGCGCTGCTAAGAGCTCATGGCGACCTGGTGATCCTGATCGGCGACGAGCGGCACCTGGCCAGAAGTGTGCGCCAGGGCGGGCAGGGCGCCATTTCCGGCATGGCCAATTTCGTCACCGGCGAAATCCGCGCCATGGCCGAGGATGGCCGCGACGATGCCCGTGTCGAGAGCTTCGTGCTCGAATTGCTCAAATATCCGGTCACCCCGGCGGTGAAGGTCATGGTAGCGCGCAGGACCGGCGACGAGCGCTGGCTGGCGGTCCGTCCGCCGCTGGAGCCGATCGCTTCGCAGGGGCGGCAACAGCTTGCTGCCGCCTATGACAGGCTGTTTGCGACAGAGCCGGCCTGACCGGCAAAGGGAAGCGCGCTGAAATGGACGACAGCAGCGAACCGGCAACCCTCAGGGAAAGAGCTTATGCCAGCTTCACGCGGCATTTGCTGGCCCGCGATCTCAGGCCGGGACAGTTTGTGTCGCAGCGTGAACTGGTTGCCTTTACCGGGCTGCCGCTTGGCGCCATCCGCGAGATCGTGCCGCGTCTCGAGGCCGAGGGGCTTTTGACGACGATCCCGCAGCGCGGCATGCAGATCGCCCATATCGACATCAACCTGATCCGCGAAGCCTTCCAGTTTCGCCTGTTCATGGAGCGCGAAGCGGTGGCGCTGTTCACCGTCAACGCCTCCGACGCCGAGCTCTCCCGCCTGCGGCACGAGCATGAGGACATGCTGGCTCAAGCGCTGTCGCAGGCGCCGACGCCGGAAATGGAAGCCAGGGCCCAGAACATCGATTGGGCCATGCACGACACCTTCATCGATGCGCTGGGCAACGAGATCATCGCCAAGGCGTATCTGGTCAACTCGGTAAAGATCAGGCTAATCCACCAGGAGCGTTTCCGTATCGACGGGCGCGTCGTGCCGGTAATGCAGGAGCACCTGACGGTGATCGAAGCGCTCGAGAGCCGCGACCCGCAAAAGGCGGTCGAGGCGATCAGCCGGCATATCGACAACGCGCGCCGGTTGGCGCTCCAGATCTAAGGACGTATGGTTCGCGGCTGCCGCGACACTAGCCACAACGACAGCAACCCAGGGAGGAAGAAATGTCGTCCAATCCGTTTAAGCCAACAAGAAGGCAAGTCCTTGCAGGAACCACGGCGCTCGCCGCCGCGGGCCTGGCGGGCCTTCGCCCGAGCTTTTCCGCCAGCGTCGACTGGAAGCGCTTTGCCGGCACGACGCTTGACGTCAATCTGGTGAAAAGCCCGCGCAGCGACACCATCCTGAAATATATCGCCGAATTCGAGGAGCTGACCGGCATTAAGGTCAACGCCGAGGCGACGCCGGAACAACAGCAGCGGCAGAAGACGGTGATCGAGCTCAGCTCCGGCAGACCGAGCTTCGATGTCGTGCATTTGAGCTATCACGTGCAGAAGCGCCAGTTCGAAAAGGGTGGCTGGCTGGCCGACATCGCCGGCTATCTCGCCGATCCGACGCTGACCGATCCCGGCCTGGTCGAAAGCGATTTCGCCGAGGCCGGCATGCTTTTCGCCAAGGACAACCAGGGCGTGCTGCGTTCGCTGCCCTTCTCGGTGGACTACTGGATCGTCTACTGGAACAAGGAGCTGTTCGAGGCCAAGGGCCTCAAATACCCTGAATCGTTCGACCAGCTGGTGGCCGCCGCCGAAGCGCTGACCGATCCATCGACCAACACTTTCGGTTTCGTCGCCCGCGGCCTCAAGAATGCCAACACGCCGGTGTGGACGTCGCTGATGCTCGGCTACGACATGACGCCGCTCGACGACAAGGGAAAGCTGCGCACCGAAACGCCCGAGGCGATCGAGGCCGCTGCCCTCTACCAGAGGCTGATGACCAAGTCCGCCCCTCCGGGTGTCACCGGCTTCAATTGGGCTGAAGCGCAGTCCGCCTTCCTGCAAGGCAAGATCGGCATGTGGTTCGATGGCGTGGGTTTTGCCCCGCCGATGGAAAATCCCGAAAAGTCGCGCGTGGTCGGCAAGGTCGGCTATGGCGTCATGCCCAAGGGGCCTAAGGCGCATGCCTCCGGGACGTTTGGCGACGGCCTCGGCGTGACCGCCTCCAGCGAAAAGAAGGAAGCTGCCTATCTCTTCTGTCAGTGGGCGGTTTCCCCGGCCATGGGCGCGCGCCTGCTCCAGGCCGGCGCCGGCGTGCCCTTCCGCAAGTCGGTGCTGGAAGATCCCAAGGTGCGCGAAGGCGTCACCATGCCGGCAAGCTGGCTCGATGCAGTGGTTCAGTCTGGCAATATCAGCAGGCTGGCGCTGCCGGTGATCATCCCGGTCACCGAGTTCCGCGACATCTACGGCGTGGCGTTGACCAACATGATTGCCGGTGCCGATCCTGCCGAAGAATTGAAGAAGGCCACCGCGCAGTTCCAGCCGGTTCTCGACAGGAGCGAGCAGGGCTGATGTCGACCATCGCCCCAGGTCGCACCGAGGTGACGACGGATCGCACCGGGGTAGCGACGCGGGCCATCGAGGAGAGCCAGTCGGTCCGACTGGCTCCCAACTACTGGCCCTTCGTCGTCCCGGCGCTCGTCGTCGTTAGCGCCGTGATCGTCTTCCCCTGGGCTTTCACGCTCTGGATGAGCGTCAACCGCTGGACGCTCGGCCAGTCGCGGAGCTTTGCCGGGATGGAAAACTATCTCCGTCTGGGCAGCGACCCGCGATTCTGGGAATCGCTTGTTCATACGTTGACCTACACCTCGCTGTCGGTGGCAGCGCCGATGTTGTTGGGCACTGTCGCCGCCCTGATCTTCGACGCCAGGTTTCCACTGCGCGGCCTGCTTCGCGGCGTCTTCGTCATGCCGATGATGGCAACGCCAGTTGCCGTGGCGCTGGTCTGGACCATGATGTTCCATCCCCAACTCGGCGTGCTCAACTACCTTCTATCGCTGGTCGGCATCCCGGCGCAGGAATGGATATTCAACGCCAACACGGTCATCCCTTCGCTGGTCGCGGTCGAGACCTGGCAGTGGACGCCGCTGGTGATGCTGATCGTGCTGGGCGGGCTGGCCTCGGTACCGCGCGAGCCGTTCGAGAGCGCCGAGATCGACGGTGCCAATGCCTGGCAGCAATTCCGCTACCTCACCCTGCCGATGATCGCGCCGTTCCTGATGATTGCGTTGATCATCCGCACAATCGATGCGCTGAAGAGCTTCGACATCATCTATGCAATGACCCAGGGCGGACCGGGCACGGCGTCGGAAACCATCAACATCTATCTCTACAACACCGCCTTTTCCTACTACGACATCGGCTATGGCTCGGCCATGGCCGTGGTGTTCTTCATCGTCATCGTGGCGCTGTCCTTCATCCTCCTGATGCTGCGCCAGCGCTCGCAGTGGAACGATGCGGAGGGCAAATAGATGAGCTCACGTCTGCTCAACCAGATCGGCCTGTTTTTCGCGGCTCTGGTCATCGTCTCGCCGGCGATCCTGTTCTTCCTCTGGATGATCTCGCTGTCGCTGAAATTCGAGATCGACAACGGCGCCTATCCGCCGATCCTGATCCCCGAACGTTTCGCCTGGTCGAACTATGTAAAGGTGTTCGAGGAGAACAATTTCCTGCTCTATCTCTGGAATTCGGTTCTGGTGACGGGCACGGCGACACTGCTGGCGCTGCTGATCGGCGTACCGGCCGGCTATGGCATAGCGCGGCTCAAGGCTGAAAGATCGGCGATCGTCATCATGATCGCCCGCATGACGCCGGGGCTATCCTATCTCATCCCGCTGTTTCTACTGTTCCAGTGGATCGGCATCCTCGGAACGCTCTGGCCGCAGATCATCATCCATCTGGTGGTGACGGTGCCGATCGTGGTCTGGGTGATGATCGGCTATTTCGAGACCACGCCGATGGAGCTGGAAGAGGCGGCCAACATCGACGGCGCCAGCTCCTGGCAGGTATTTCGGCTGGTCGCCCTGCCCATCGCCAAGCCGGGCATCGTTGTCGCCTTCATCCTGTCCGTCATCTTTTCGTGGAACAACTTCGTCTTCGGCGTGGTGCTCGCCAGCCGCGAGACGCGGACGCTGCCGGTCGCCGTCTACAACATGCTTTCCTATGAGCAGGTGAGTTGGGGGCCGCTCGCCGCCGCAGCACTGGTGGTGACGCTGCCGGTGCTGGTCCTGACCATGTTCGCGCAAAAGCAGATCGTCGCCGGGCTAACCGCCGGAGCGGTCAAGGGCGGCTGAAGCCGCATTCTAGCTCGACATCACTCTTCTCCCGGAGAAATCCAATGGCATCGGTAACAATCAACAACGTGCAGAAGGCTTTCGGAGCCACCAAGATCATTCACGACGTCAGCGTCGATATCGCCGACGGCGAGTTCGTCATCCTGGTCGGCCCGTCGGGATGCGGAAAGTCGACGCTGCTGCGCATGATCGCCGGCCTTGAAACGATCTCCGGCGGGAAGATCGCCATTGGCGAACGCATGGTCAACAATCTGCGGGCGCGGGACCGGAACATCGCCATGGTGTTCCAGAATTACGCGCTCTATCCGCATATGACGGTGGCCGACAATATGGGCTTTGCCCTCAAGATCAAGAAAGCCGATCCGGCCGACACCGCTGGCCGCGTCAGGAATGCCGCCAGCATCCTTGGCCTGGAAAAGCTGCTTGAGCGCTATCCGCGTCAGCTCTCAGGCGGCCAGCGCCAGCGCGTTGCCATGGGCCGCGCCATCGTGCGCGACCCGCAGGTCTTCCTGTTCGACGAGCCGCTCTCCAATCTCGACGCCAAGCTGCGCGTCCAGATGCGCGGCGAGATCAAGGCGCTGCACCAGCGGCTGGGCACCACCACCATCTACGTCACGCATGACCAGATCGAAGCGATGACGATGGCCGACAAGATCGTCGTGCTGCATGACGGCCTGGTCGAGCAGATCGGCGCGCCGCTCGACCTCTACGACCGGCCGGCCAATCTCTTCGTTGCCGGCTTTATCGGCTCGCCCGCCATGAATTTTATTGCCGGCCGCATCGAGGAAGGCGTGTTCCGCAGCGCCGGCGGGCTGATCCTGCCGCTGCCGGAAGGCGCCCGCCCGGCTGACGCTGCAGGACGCGAACTTGTCTACGGCATCCGCCCCGAACACATCCGCGCAACCGCCCAGGGCACGCCGGGCACGGTCACGCTTCTGGAAGCCACGGGTTCGGAAATCTTCGCCAAGGTCGACTGCGCCGGCGAGGAAATTTCGTGCCTGTTCCGCGAGCGGCTACCGCTCAAGCAGGGCGCGCAGATACGGATCGAAGTCGATCGCGCCTGCGCCCACCTGTTCGACGCGAAAACCGGCCAGCGTATCTGATTGGCGTGGCCTGCGCGGCGGGTTCGCTCACGGCTGCGGTTCACTAGTCTAGAGCCAGATACCATCTTTGCGGTCGAGCGGGCCAACGCTCTCGGGTCCCGGATCAGCTTCTGCGGCTTCTGCGCCGTAGACCGTCCAGAGCATGTAGACAAAATACCCGATCTGCAAAACTATCGGGCTGATGATCGCCCAGCCGATTGAACCCGTTGCCCAATACGTCGAGATCGACACAAGGCACGACGTAGTGAGTATCCCCACCAGGACCTGCAGAACATTCATCTGTTTTTTCAAAGCGTCCCGGAACTGACAACAGCCGAGAGGCTCCCCCAACCCAATACTCGATACTCGATACCCCGAACCAACATCCCATTATTTTAGATGTTGCGCAAGTACCATGTCGGGTAGCGGCTGCGACATGCAACCTTCAGTTTAAAATGTTGATTCCGGCGGTCTGTGGGCTGCCGACGAAGGGTGTAAAAAGCTGGTGGAGGCGACTCTCGCGAATGGCTCCGCCTGGGGCGATCGGGTGTATCCTCATCGTCGTCCGCCTTGGCCTGTCCTGCAGGCGATTCACACCGCAGGTGGAGCAAGTTGCCGTCCTGCAAGCGGGGAAGCCGATTGGCCAGGCCAGGACGACAGCACGGCCTAGGCAGATCGGTCAGCCTCCCATCATCCCAGCGGATGACCTAACCTTCCAATCGGCCGCGGTCCAAAGCAGGTGCAGATATCTGGTTAGAGGAGATCCATAGACCAAAAATTCCGATTGGCGTCCTAGCCCCTTTGTGATCGTCAACTGGGCAGACGAGACAGTTCGAAGTCGGTTCCATTTCTGGATAGCAGCTGCTCGGCGGACCGGAACATGTCGTCAAACGCGAGTTCATTCTCGAAGACAACCCCTCCGACGCCTATGCTCAGGACATCCTCCGCCCCTTTTGGCGCGAAATAGACTTGCGCAACGCGCGCCCGGATACGCTCACCGACCTCCTTGGCGTCTTCTTCGGTGGCACCAGGTAGAAATACCCCAAAGATGGATATCCCTATGCGGCCGATCAGATCCTCCTCGCGCACTGATGACTTTATGGTCGAGGCAATGAGCCGCAAGGCCTCGTCGCCCCATTCAATACCAAATCGCAAGTTGATGGATCGAAGGTGTTCGGGATGGATGACCAGGAAGGCGCCCGAACGAGAGCCACGCTCAGATGGCTTCTTTACTCTCCGTTCGATGATCGAAGTAAAGACCGTTCCGTTCAAGCAGCCCGTCAGGCCGTCGTAGGTCGCTGACTTGTTTAACTCTTGCCGATAGCGGCGGATCTCAACCCGACCCCAGCCGATCAACAGGAAAAGCGGTAGCCCAATGGCGAGGGGGACGAGCGTAGCCGTGACAACGCCGCGTCCGAACGGCGTGAGCCCATCGGCGAACAGCAGCAGATAGTTGAGGGCTAGCGAAAAGCCCAAACTCCCGGCGGTCCCCAGAAGCGTCAGCCATGCGATACTCTTCCACGCCTGGGCAGAGCTGTTCGCCATCGATTTTGTCACTAACCGATCTCCTGTCAGATAGGCTGGCATAAGGCCGGCAAGTTACGAATTCGGTCTCAAAAGCCAATACAATTTGATCGATCGGACTGAACGAGCTCTGGCTGACCCACAGATGAGGCTGGCCCGCGAGAAAGATGGAAGACAAGAGTTAACGAACCAAGTGTCGGCGCAGGCTGAACAACCAGCAGCGCAGGCAACCGCCTGATCAGCATGCTGCTCTAGAGCCTGCCCCGATAAAATCGGGATGGGGCTCTATCTTTTTTGTTTGAGCATGATCGTTTCCGAAAACCGGATTCCACTTTCGGGATCATGCTCCAGCTTCGGCAAGTACGGTTCCCTGAGGGCTCAAACGGCAAGGGCTCAAACGGCGAGCTGACTATCGAGGCGGGCCGAATATACCCATCTCCGTATCGATAGCTGTCACCTCCGCCTTGCCGTAGATACCGCTCGGCAATGACAGGGCCCAGCCATTGGAAACCAGCCAGGCGCCGACATCCTGCCTGCCGAGCCTGCATGGGGCGGCGATAGCGAAACGATCAACTTCCGGCGGTACGAAACAATTCAGTGCACGTCCGCGCAGCCAGGAGTTGAAAGCTGCGCGCGCGCGGTGGCCGCAAGGCCAGACGAAGTCATGAAAGGAACAGGTCTTGTCCGTGGCAATGCTCTGGACCCCACTGATGACCACCGTCCGTCCCATCGATTCGAAGATCGCGGACGAACTCGCAATCGGAGCGTAGAGCAGGACCTCCCGCCAGTCTTGCGGCATCGGCGTTTTCGGGGGCACGGCGAGACCGAGTTCGCTGAGTGGCGGACGGGGCTCGATCCGTTCGATTTCCGAAGAATCAAGTTGTGGCGGAGCGATGAGGTCCTGAGCAATCTTGCGTGCCGGCTCTCGCCGTTGAGCGTCGAGAACGGTTGCGCCCGGTCGGGTTAGCTGCTTGCCGCGTATATCAGGAGACGGCGCAGGAACAGGCCGGTCGACCGAAAGCAAAGCCCCGCCCTGAATGATCAGGAGGAGCCCGGCCAGAAGCTCCAGGCTTGCGAGCGCGACAGCCAAGCGGATGCGGCTCGGCCTGTCCATCAGGTCGAGAAGGTCCTACGGGTTCGCGCCGGGTCAAAAACCCGACGTCGATCTGGCAACCAATTTGAGCGCACCCTTTTCAACTCGATAGAACGGCATTGATCGCTGGCTGGATCCGTCGGCGCGAAACCGGAATAGACCTGTGGATCCGCGAAACCCGCTCGGATTTTCGAGTACCTGTTTGCTGAAGCCATCGGGTCCAACCGCGCTGGCGATCCCAGCAGTTAGCGCAACCATATCATAGGCGTAGGCGACATTGACGTCGGGCTGATAGTTATAGGTCGTCTTGAAGCGGTCGGCGATTGGTCCGGTTTCGCGCGGATCGAGCGTGGCGATATAGGCCCCTTCAAACAGCGGTTCGATGGGGCGTTCCAGCCAGCGGTTTGTTCCCACCACAGCGATTGTTCTTCGCGGGATACCCTTCGATTTCAGGGCGGCAAGGATTTGCAGCGGGCTGTCGTCTCCGCTGGCGACAATGACGGCGTCCGGAGCATCCACGAGTGAACTCATGTCGGTGACCGCTTTGGTGCCGCCGTCGCCTGCCGAGTACGGGATAGTGACCGCCAGCGTTGCGCCATAGATGCTTAGGCTGTTCGCGACCCGCTTTTCAACGGCACTGCCGTTCGAGCCAGCTGCGACAAGCAATACGAACTTCTTGCTGCCTTTCGCCGCGATGCCTGCGGCGCCCGCAGCCGCGCTGTCTGCCTCGCTGAGGCGCACGGCATAAACGCCGGGACCGCCGGTGAAATTGTTGGCAAGAGCCAACACTGGCGGCCGTTTCGGTCCCGACAATTTGGCAATATGCTGTGCCGCCGGTAGTTCGGTCGGACCGATGACGACTTTCGCCCCCGTCGTGATCGCCTTTATCGACAATTCGCTGGCGTGTGCACTGTCGCCCTGCGTGTCCTCGACCGTCAGTGTGAGCAATCCATTGCCAAGATCCGCCATTGCGAGTTTTGCGGCATCGAGCATCTTCCTGCCGGTTTCCCCCGTGGCTCCAGGGGCGGACAAGGGCAGCAGCATCGTGATCTTCGCCGAACCACTGCCGATCGATTGCGTCGCCTGGGCTCGGCCCGCAACTGCGGCGTCATTCTGCACTCCGGGTGCGGCGATTGCAGCCGGATCGAGCGCTTCGGAAACGCTGCCTTTCGACTGGCAACCTGACAATGTCACGGCGAGCACAAAGGCGATTGCCCTCGTCCGCAGCCAGAGGACCTGTCGGCCAGCTTCCATGATTTTCCACCCTACGTGCCGCCGGGTCACTTCCCGGTCTGATCTTCCAGTCATGTCACGGCTGAGTTGCGCCGTCTTGTGGTTCTTTAGCCTGCAAAAGGCCGGGCTCTGAGCGCCTCCATCACGGCGTGTGCCAGCCGCGGTTCCAGGCCGTAGATCGACGACTGGCAGGTTGCAAATGCCTTCAGCGTTTCTCTCGTCCATTCCTGGGTGGCATAGCAGCGCGTCGGCCGCAACCGCTCGGGCAAGCATTTTGTACTCTAGTGGATTGTTCCGACGCACCCGCGCCCGCATGCATGGCAAGCAGGTCAAAACCGACAAAGGCGATCGTTCCGGCGATCGCCCGCAGCAGTGTTCGGGCGGCCATCATTGTCAGCCAGCCGGCGCGTCGCCGCCTTTTTGGTCAGTTCATGTACTCGACCATGCGGTCGTGGAAACACTCGCATTTATTCAGGTAGTCTTCGTCGCGATAATTTGTCTTCAAATAGCCGTAAGCCTTGCCGCAGGCGACTTTGGCCTCGGAAGCCCAGACGAAGACAGGCCGTGACGAGTGGATCCATTCCGAGCTGTTGGCGACGGCGACAGACTCGTCCATCAGTTGCACTACCTGGGTCTTGAGATCGACGATGTTGTCGGTCCGCACCAGGTTGGACGTGCCCACGACGCGACAATAATCGACCGACGGAGCTTCGATGATGTCGGCGGCATACGCCGTCGATCCAACAGCCAGGAACAGTGTTGCACCGGCAGCCAGAAGTTTTGCAGACTTTTTCATGATGAATTCCCCTCTAAATTCGAATGTATAGCATAGCACCTAGCCCGTGTGCACTATTCCCCTAAACCGCATTGGCCGGGGTCGTATGCTGGGTTATTCCGTCGTCATAAAGCAGCGTGATCGTGCTGGACACCGGCACGTTGGTTAGCGTGGCGACGTCCACGAAATTGGTGCCGTTGGCCGTACCGTCGGCATCGACGCTCAGCGTGCCGGTCCCCGCATCGTAGTTCACGAACTCGCCGATATTGGCTCCCCCCGGGGCTGTGTCGAACAACGACGTCAGGTCGATCACGTCGCCCTGGCCGCCGGCGCCGCTATAGTCGGAGATGAGGTCCTTGATGTCCAGCTGGTCGAGTTTGAACGTATCAGCGCCGTTTCCTCCAGTCATTGTGTCTTGGCCGAAACCTCCAACGAGGAGATCGTTACCGTCGCCACCGCTGATAAGATCGCTGCCACCACCGCCGCTGAGGAAATCATTGCCTCCCCTGCCTATGATGACGTCATTGCCACCATTGCCATTGAGGTGGTCGATACCGGATGTGCCATAGATCTGGTCGGCCAAGGTGGCATCGCCATTCACCGTTATTCCGGGATCGCCTGGATCATGGGAGAAGAATTCGAATCTGACTGCACGGGCCTGGTAGTTGCCGCCATCATTGTCGAAATAGGAAACTGTCCATGTGTCGCCGGCGGCCGGTGGATTTGCGATCAGATAGTCCGCGAGCGTTGTCGTCGTTGCGGCCCCGTCGCCGTCGAGAAGGAAGATGTGGTCATAGTCGACGGTTGCCTTCATCAGGCCGGTGGCCGGGTCGAAGGTCCAACTCTGCTCGAATGTTCCGGCAGTCAAATCGTCTTCAACAACTGCAAAACGGTTCGCTCCGATCCTGATCTCGACTTGAACTTCCTGCTCGCGATGCGATCCCGCACTGCCGTCTCCGAAGACACCTGGATTGCGTTCCCCTAGCGGGATCGGAGTTACGAAGGGCGACTCCTGGAAGTCGGTGTAGACTATTACTGTCGAGCCATGAGGATCGGCCGTTATGGCGTTTACCGTGGCTTGGGACAGGCTCAGGTTCTGGGTCTGGTCGTTTCCGGACGTGAGCGGGCTATTGCCATTACCCACCTGTGCGGTATCGCTGGGCAGACTGGTCGGCGGGACTTCGTGGATGCCGACAGTCTGGGTGACGTGGGCGGTGCCGTCGAAGACGTCCAGCGATAGATTGACGTTGACGGTGTCGGTTACCGTTGCGGTCGGCCTGTAGACCAGGTCGTCCAGCAGGTTGATGCCGCCGGCCGGATCGTAGAGCACAGTGCCGGCCGTCAGGGCGACGTAGGTGACGCCATCGAAATAGAACGTGCCTGTGGGGATCGTCCCCGTCGCGGTGACGATGAGGTTATCGCCATCCGCATCGGTCGGGATAGTCACCAGCAAGGGATATCCGTTGGGATAGCTCGGCGTGCTCAAAGTTTGCTGTGCCGGATCGCTCGACATCCAGTTCTGGGTGTTTGCGGCAACCGGGGCATTGTTGACGTCCGACAGGTTGATGGTCAGCGTCGTCGTCGACAGGTCGCCGTCGCCGTCCATGATGGTGTAGACGAAGGTGTCGGTGGCGCCGCCGGCCGGCACGGCGTTGGCAAAGCCGTCATAGCTGTAGGAGCCGTTGGCGTTCAGCGTCAGCGTGCCGTAGGTGCCGGCGATGCCGCCGCCCAGCCCGCCGCTCACCGGGCTGGCGGTGTTGCTGCCGGCGGCCACGCCGACAACGCCGCCACCGGGCGCCGCACCGTCGGCGCCGAACACGTCGTCGGTGGCGTCGCTCAGCACGTTGCCGGTGGCGATGGCGCCCTCGGCCACGCTGTTGGTGTTGGCGTGCGCCGTCGGCACGTCGTCGACGACGTCGATGGTGATGGTGCTGGTGATGGTGTTGCCGTTGGCGTCGGTCGCCTGGTAGGTGAAGCTCTCGACGTTGTCGACGGTGTTGGTGCCGTTGTTGGCATCGGCGCCGTCGACCGGTGCGGTCAGCGTGTAGCTGTAGGTGCCGTCGGCATTGAGGGTCAGCGTGCCATGCGAGCCGGTCGCGCTGCCGACCAGCGCAAAGGTGTAGGGGCCGCTGCCGCCGGAGACGTTGTCGGCGACCGTGCCGGTCACCGTCTCGGCCGGGCTGGCCGGATTGCTGCCGATCGCCAGCGCCGCTTCGTTGACCGTGGCGTCGTCATTGGCGGCCGCCAGGCCGCTGTCCGACAGGGTGATGGTCAGCGTCGTCGTCGACAGGTCGCCGTCGCCGTCCATGATGGTGTAGACGAAGGTGTCGGTGGCGCCGCCGGCCGGCACGGCGTTGGCAAAGCCGTCATAGCTGTAGGAGCCGTTGGCGTTCAGCGTCAGCGTGCCGTAGGTGCCGGCAATGCCGCCGCCCAGCCCGCCGCTCACCGGGCTGGCGGTGTTGCTGCCGGCGGCCACGCCGACAACGCCGCCACCGGCGGCCGCACCGTCGGCGCCGAACACGTCGTCGGTGCCGTCGCTCAGCACGTTGCCGGTGGCGATGGCGCCCTCGGCGACGCTGTTGGTGTCGGCGTGCGCCGTCGGCACGTCGTCGACGACGTCGATGGTGAGCGTATCGTTGGCGCTCTGCCCGTCCTGGTCGGTCAGCACCACTGCAAAGTTCTCGAACAGGCTGTTCTCGCCGAGGGCGGTGGGATGTGCCTCATTGTCGAGGAGCGTGTAGGTGTAGCTCACCTGACCTGTCGCGGCATCGTAGGCCGTCACAGCCAGCGTGTTGCCCTCCGGCGTCGTGAACGAGCCCGCCGTGAACACGCCATTGGTGATGAAGGCCTGACCACCGATCGTCAGCGAGGCAATGCCGTCGGGCGAGGAGATGGTGAAGGTGCCCGTACCGGTCTCGGCCGTGCTTGACGGGTTCGACCCGGGCCCGCCCGGCGTCCCGACATTCAACGCCTCTTCATTCACCGTCACGTCGCCGCCACGGGCCTCGGGCGTCAGGTCGCTGATCACCGGCGGTGCATCGCCGATCGAGATTGTCAGTGTCGTGTGCGACAGGTCGCCGTCGCCATCCTTGATGGTGTAGGTGAACACGTCGTCGACGCCGCCGGGCGTGCTGGCATCGCGCGCATAGCTGTAGGTGCCGTCCGCGTTCAGCGTCAGCTTGCCGTAAGTCCCCTGGATCTGCACGCCAAGCGTGCCGGCGTCGTCCAGATCGGAATTCGTCGTGCCGCTGGTGACCCCGACCACCGTCGCACCATCGGCGCCCTGCGTGTCGGCCGTCCCGTCAGTCACGTTGACGTCAAGGCTATCTGTCCCGCCAGCAAGCACATTACCCGTCGCGGGGCCGAACTGACCCGCCGCGATGCTGTCCGTGTCGGCAATCGCCGTCGGCGCGTCGTCGACGATGTTGATGGCCAGGTTGCCTGGCGCTGCCGGATCGCCGTCGGCGTCCGTCACCGCGACCGGGAGGTTTACGCTGGTGGCGTCGCCGGAGGTGTTGTCGATGAGCGTATAGGAATAGCTGATCGTGCCGATGCCGGTCGCGGGGTCATAGACATAGCTCGCTGTCAGCGAGCCGGTCGCGTCGGTAAAGGTCTGGGGCACTCCGGTCAGCACATGGCCGCCCAGCGAGACTTCCGACACGCCGTCGGGCGAGCTGAAGCCGATCGTGCCAGAGGTCGTCTCCGAGGCCGCAGGCTCGTTAGAGCCTTGTGACTCGCCGCTGCGTGCCGGCAGGCCAGCCTCATAGACCGTGGTCGAGGCTACAGGATCAATCGAAGGGGTAGAGTCTTTCTCCCTGACGCCAATCGTCAGTTCCCGCGGCTCCAAACGGCCAAATTGCAAGGCCGTCGGCGGCAGCAACGCCGACAGGTCGAACCCATTGCCGATCCCGCCGACTGGAACCGCGAAGTTTCCGCCGGCGCTGCCTGGCGTCCCGTTTCCCCGCCCCGCCGAGATCGAGCCGTCGGCGCCGAAGGCAATGTCGACATTGCTTGCTTCAAGCGCCGCCAGCAAGGCGACGCGCGGCACCTCAATGTCGCCGAGGATAAAGGTCGGCACGTTCAGGGCACCGTCCTTGATGACGACCACCGAGCCGTCTGGCTGTTCGAGCAGAAGGTTGCGGCCATCGACTCGGATATTGTCGATGGCGACGTTGGCCGGAAATCTCACTGTGTTGCTGGCGTCGGCCACATATTCATGCGGCGCCGCAGCCGCTGGTGCATTGGCCGCTGCCGGCGCTTCCGTTTGCACTGGTGCGCCGTTGCCCACATCCGCCGGCACCGGCTCGGCTGCTGCCGGTTGTTCGGTCGAGGCTGCTTGCGCGACCTGGATACCTGCCGCCGATGCCAGGCCGCTGTGTTCATTGGAAGCAGAATGTTCGTCCGAGGAACCTGAAACACTGTCCAATTCGGTAATGGTCGCCATAGCTGAAACCCCTCCGGTATTTCTCTGGAAGAGACAGCGGTCACCTCGGCTTTGCAACAGTCTCGTAATCTATTCCATATATCCTAATATGCATCTGCCACTATTTTTTACGCATGGTAAATCATATTCATATAACCCTATATATGTTGCAGCCGCAGACCAATTTGCTGGCAATCCTTACGACAATGATGCGGAAGAATAAGTATAAATATATATAAAATTTTATACAAAATAGTCGTAGCCCTTTGCGACAATGTTATCTACCTTCCTTTCCAATAATTTGAGACAAGATTGGTAGCGTCCACAGTCAAAGGTGGGCGTTATGAAAAAAGAAAAGGCTGGCCTGGCAACCGGGCTCAAAATGCTCTTGCTGGCGGTCGGCCTTGTCGGCCTGTCGCAGCCAGCACTCGCGAATGCCATCGTGGCGGATGTCGCTGCGGCCGGCGCGCTGCTGGAGAAGGTGCAGGCGCCGCCATGCCTCGGCGGCGTTTCGCTGGCGAGATTTCAGCCTTGGCGGCCTGCTGAAGCTTACCGCACAGATATGTTTCCCGGCAGCTACCGGCCAGCCGTTGCTTACTACGGCGAGGCTCTTTCGACGTCGCGAGGCGATGCCGGCATAGATCCTGTGCATACGGCGGCGATAATCCCCGGTGTGTTCGGATCGGTTGCCTTGTCGATGCGCAACTCTCCCGTCTCGGCGCGTTGGGCACCTGTCTACAGGGCCATCGCCGGCTGCTCTGCGAGCAGTGCGTGCGAGCGCAAGAGCGCTGCTTTTGCCGAGATCGTTAACGCTGTCAAAGACCGGGGATTCAGCGACAAGCTGTCCTTCGTCAACCGCAGCATAAACCGCGCGATTGCCTACAAGAAAGACAGTGCAGTTTACAGCAGGCTCGACTATTGGGCGAAGCCTTCGGAAATCCTCGAGCGGCGGGCTGGCGACTGTGAGGATTTTGCCATCCTCAAGATGGCGGCACTGCTGCGGGCCGGCATCCCGGCGCAGAGCATGTCGCTTGTTGTTCTCCAGGATCGCCGCAGAAAATTCTTTCATGCCGTGCTGTCGGTGAGTACGGACAGCGGCACATTCATCCTCGACAGTCTCAACAACACTGTTTTGAAAGACAGCGATCTCCCTGATTATCTGCCGCTGTATTCCTTCAGCACTGACCGTGCGTGGATCCATGGCGCAAAACCAGGGGGCGCGCAAATGGCCGACATCAAAGGCGCTTTCGCAACGGTTGCTCCTGGCGAAGGTTCGGAGCCGGATGTGTCCCTGTGAAAATTACGCGAAGCATCGTCAGCCAGGATTGAGCTGCACTTGCCCGGAGCGGCAGCTCCAAATTAGCCGTTGACGAACGCCATCAGCAGCTCCGGTTCGGGTACGGGCGCCCGCACTGCATTCAATTGACCTCGATACCGACGTTCGCCGGCGCCGATGACGAAGCCGCTGGCGACCGGGACTTCGCCATTGGCATCGAGGCGGGCAAAAATGTCGGCGACATTGAGATCCAGCGCCAGCTTGAGATCTTGTCGTGCATCATTGTTTGGTCCGGTCGGCAACTGACGCTTGACCAGTTGCTGGAACGGAGCATTGAAAGTCAGGATCTTCTTCGATGACGCCAAGGCAAAAGCGGGCGAGGGGCAGGCAACCAATATGGCATTGATCGTTCTGATCGATGCAAGCTTTCTTAGGATCAGGTTTTCATCCGCCAGCCCGTGTATGCAGGCCACCCGTATCGCCGACGTCAGATTACCAGTCTTGGTTTGATTTTTGGCGATCTCGTCGACCAGCATGCCGATAGTGCACTTCCTGTTTTCAGCCATCTGCTTCAGCGACATCCAGAAAGCCTTTTCCAGACGAATGCCGCGGCGTATGCCGCCACGCGCGACAACCCGGAACTCCAGCCCGAAATCCTCTCTGGTGATCGGCAGGAGCAACCGATCATGGGTGCTGGGAAGAGAGTTGGCGCTAGCGCTCACTCATGGCCTCCTGACGCGCCTTGTTGATCGGCTTCAAAAGGTAACTGAGGATCGTCTTGCGTCCTGTCTTGATGTCGACTGAACAGATCATGCCGGGGATGATCGAATAGGCCTTGCCGTCCCGTTCGAGGGTCGACTTGTCCGTCGCGACACGCACCTGGTAAAAGGGCTCACCCGTTTTCTCGTCGACCAGGCTGTCGGCGGTGATGTTGGAGACCTTGCCTTCGATGCCGCCGAAGATCGAGAAGTCGTAAGCGGTGACTTTTATCAGCGCCTCCTGGTCGGGACGAATGAAAGCGACATCGCGTGGCGAGACGCGCGCTTCGACCAGCAAGGTTTCGGAGGTGGGCACGATGCCTGCCACGACCGAGCCAGGCTGGACGAAGGCGCCAACCGTGTTTAGCTCCAGTGTATTGACGATGCCGTCCACCGGCGAACGGATGTCGGTGCGCGCTACCTTGTCGGTGGCCCCACGAATGGTTTCGTCCACGACCGAAAGCTCGGCCAGCGCCTGCGTCAGTTCATCCAGTGCTTCCTGCTGCAGCTGGAGGCCGAGCTCCTCAACCTGTAGTTGAGCTTCGGTGATCGTTGACCTGATCTTCTTGACTGTCTCGCCGGACAGGTTCAGCTGACCATTGAGTTCGGTTTGCTCCCGTTCGACCCGGATTTGCTCTGTCCTGGCCATCAGTCCCTTTTTGACCATTGATCCGACCAGCTTTGCCTCTTCGTCGCTAACGACCAGATTCTTGGTGAGGCGTTCGGAATTGGCGACTGCTTCGTCCAGTTCCTTCTCGCGCTGGTCGAGGCGCGATTTGAGAACGGACAATTTATTGTCAAAGTTTTCGCGCCGGGCGATGAGAAGCTTCTGCTCATTGTCGCAGATCTGCGGAGCGACAGACTGGATGTCGGCCGGGCACGGAAATGGCCCTGCGAGATTGCCGCTTTGTTCATATTTGAGCCTTGCGATCCGCACTTCTAGTGCGCGTGACTTGGCCTGCTGCTCGCCAAGGCTGGACGTGTTCAGCGTGTTGTCGAGGCGAATGATCAGGTCGTTTTTCCTGACGACCTGCCCAATCTTGACGGCGATTTCCTGGACGACGCCGGCTTCGCTGGCCTGTATGATTTGGGTCTTGGACGCCGGGATGACCTTGCCGTCGCCGCGTGCGATTTCATCGACTTCGGCAAAAGACGCCCAAGCAACAAAAACGACGAAGAGCGCTCCTATGATGAAAATTGAGGCCGACGCGAAAAGCGGCGGACGATCTTCTTTGGCAAGCATTTCCTTACGCCCCATTATATTGAACTCGCTCAATATAATTTACTTTTATCAGCCACTTTTCTGCAGTGCCTTTACGACCTGTTCCTTTGGCCCGTCTGCCACTATCCTGCCTTGCTCGACAACGACAAGCCGATCAACCAGCTCAAGCATGCTGTAGCGGTGGGTTGACACGATCAGCGTCGTGTTTTCATCGAAGGTCACTTTGAGCTGTTTGATCAATTGTCTTTCCGAGGCGAGATCCATTGAGCCTGACGGCTCGTCCAGGAAGACGATTTTCGGCTTGGTCAACAGCAGGCGCGCAATTGCCACCGTCTGTCGCTGCCCTCCCGAGAGATTGGTACCCCGCTCGCCGACGTTCATGTCATAGCCGCGCGGGTGGCGAGAGACGAACTCGTCGACGCCGGCAGCCTTTGCGGCGTCGATGATTTCCTCATCGGTCGCTTCGGGACAGGCCATCAGGAGATTTTCCTTGATGGTGCCTGAAAACAGATCGCCGGCCTGGGCGACGATTCCTACCGCGGCGCGAACCTCCGACGGGTGGTATTGGCGGATGTCGATGCCGTCGAGCAAAAGCTCTCCCGAGGTCGGAAGGAAAAGCCTGCCGATCAGGCGACCCATCGTTGTCTTGCCGGACCCTATGCGGCCGATGATGCCGATCCGTTCTCCCGGTTTCACCGAAAAATTGAGGCCGGTCAGAACCTCGTTTTCCGAACCGGGATAGACGAACCCGACATTCCTGAACACCATCGCACCGTTGCGGATGGGGCGATTGACGAAGCCCACCGTGTCCGGCCGGTCTTCCGGCTGAGCCATGATCGAATTGATGATTCTCAACGAGAGCATGGCTTGCCGCAGTCTCGAAAGCGTGATGGCGATCTGGCCAAGCGGCGCAACCGCGCGGCTCGCGAGCATGACCGTGCCTATTATTGCTCCCGTAGAAACATGGCCCTCCGCGAAGGCATAGGCGCCGGCTACGACCAGGGCGACGGTCACAAGCTGCTGTATGGCCTGGGTGATGTTGCCGGCGGCGGCCGAAAGCTGCTTGATCTTTTCCGACGTGTTGGCAGCGTTCTTGGAGTGCTCGCCCCATCTCCGCAGCAGATACGCTTCGGCCCGCAGCGATTTGATCGTCTCCAGCGTCGAAATGGATTCGACCAGCAAGGCCTGGCGCTGAGAAGCCTCGTTCATCGAGGCGGCGACTCGCTTGCCGATACGTCGCTGCGTGATCAGCCCGACGATGACCGACGCCACGAAGGCCAATGCCGGTATCACCACCAGCCAGCCGCCTATCGCATAGATGACCAGAAGAAAGACGAACACAAAAGCCGTATCGATGAAGACGCTGATGGTGTTGGAGGTGAAGAACTCCCTCACGAACTCATATTGGGTCACGCGATTTGCGTATTCACCGGTCGAGCCGGGGCGCGCTGACAGAGACGAGTTGAGGATTTTTTCGAACAGAAGATATGATATTCGCAGATCTGCTTTGCGCCCGGCGTAGTCGATGAGAGACGCCCTGGCGGTCTTCAAAAGCAGATCGAACAGAATGACGGCGCCGATGCCGATTGCCAGAACCCACAGCGTTGAAGTTGCCTTGTTCGGCAGGATTCTGTCGTAGACGTTCATGGTGAAGATCGGCGAGGCGATGGCCAGCAGATTGATGAATATCGCCGACAGGACCACTTTCGAATAGGTGCGCCAGAAGGCGCCCATCGTTCCCGTCAGCCAGTGGCGCCTTTCTATCTTCGCCGCGGAACCGACCTTCATTCCTTCGGCGGCATTGGCATAGGTTATCGAAAAGGATACGCCGCCACTGATGAAACCGGCGGCAAGCTCGGATTTTGTGATGATCGTGCGGCCATCTTCCTGAGGGGCGGTCGTATATGCGCCGTCTTGCATCTCCGCCAGCAGGGCAACAGGCAACTGGCTGACGCGAAAGAGAATGGCAGGAAGATCGACACGACCGCGCAGAAAATCCCGGTGGCTGAATTCCTGGACCTCCAGACCGATCCGTTCGGCAAGATGCCTGATGTCCTCTACCTCTATTCGCGTCTCTGAAAGCGGAACCCCGGCGAACAGGACGGTTTCGGCGCTCGGCCTGCCGAGATATCCGGCAACAGCCGAAAAGCAGGCCTTGAATGCCTCTTTAGGGGAGAGGATGTTGGGTTGCTGATTCACGATCTGCCCGCAAGGACTCTCGATCGATCCTTAAACCAAGCTATTTTTTCCTGACCGGGGCGAGGATGTCGAAAGGCAGATCATTTTTCTGTTCCGACGGGGTTCGCGCATAGGTTTCGGTGTCAGCAGTCTCCGGCGTTGCAAACTCGGTCCTGGCATAGGCCGCCGCCTGTTTTGCCGGCTGAAGGTTCATCGTTTTCAGCAACTGCCCGGTCGCCGCCAGCAGCCGATACTCGGCGAACAGCGATGCGTAGGAGGCAGTATCCGCCAGCGTTGCTGTGTTGAACCGCGTATTTTGCGCATCTAGCACGTCGAGCAGCGAACGCTGCCCGACCTTGAATTGTTCGCGATAGGAGCCGACGAGCCTTTGGCTTGCGGAGGCTTGCTGCCTCAGGGTCTTTGCAAGTTCGGCTTGCCGGAAACGGCGATCCCACGAGATGCGGACGGCTTCCTCGATTTCGCGCAAGACCTGATGCAGGCCAAGACGCTGTTCGCTGGTGCGGCGGATCTGTTCTTGTTCGTTGGCCTTGTCGATACCTCCGCGATAGAGGTTCCAGCGCAGCACCAGCCGCGCTTGCAGATCGCTGG
This sequence comes from Mesorhizobium sp., assembly GCA_004020645.1. Taxonomy (GTDB): domain Bacteria; phylum Pseudomonadota; class Alphaproteobacteria; order Rhizobiales; family Rhizobiaceae; genus Mesorhizobium. Next base: position 94,157 of record SAQL01000024.1, read on the forward strand.
CGTCGCCGTCGTCGCCATCAATATCATATCCGGCCCGCGCACGGCCTTCGGCAACGATAGCGGGCCCGAATTTAGCCCGGGCTGCGTCGACCAGTGAAGCAGCAGCGTCGATATCGCTGTTGGCCATGTGAACGCGCGGATTGTTCTCGCGCGCCAGTCCCAGCGCCTCATCAAGCGACCTTGGCAGCGCGCCGGCAACACTGCCTGGCCTCGAGGCGTGGGTCAGCGGCTTGCCGACGGTCTTGAAGAACCGTATTTTGGCCGCCTCCAGTTCTTCGGTGGCTTCCTGCATGCGTGCCTTGGCAGCGAAGAGGCGCTCCTCGGCCTGTTGCCGGTCGGCCTCGTTCAATGCACCACCCGCGATGCCTTGCCGGATATCTCCGAGAATCCCCTGATGGAAGCCCAGGTTCTTTTTCGCCTCTGAAACTATCGAGGCCTGCAGCATGTATTCAAGATAATCTTGGACGACGGAGAGCCCGATGAATTCAGATCGCTCCAGTACCCTGAAAGAAGCTCCATCGACCCGCGACGCCTGATGGTTCAGTTCGGCCCGTCGTGCGCCACTGTCGTAGAGCGTTTGCGATATCACGAGACCGGCTTCCGCCGGATAGAGCCCGTCCTCCTCTATGGAGAGCGCTCGTCGGGACGAATTGTCGAGGCGACGGGTTCCCGCGGATGCCTCGAGATCGATGCTGGGAAGATAGAGCCCTTTCGCCTGGCGCAGCTCGAATTCGATTGCTTCGCGGTTTTCGACCGCTTGGCCGATCTCCGGATTGGACTCGACGGCCACGGCCATCGCTTCCTTGAGCGTGAGGGCACTAGCGCTCCCGCAAGCCAGCATCGAAAATGTGAAGAGCAGGCCAAGGCGCTTGCCGATGGCCACTTTGATTGTCGTATTCATGGTCTACCCCACCCACGCTTCTGCCCGGTGCTTTTTGTATGTCCAAGCCTTCTCACCGAAGCTTTGACAAATTATCCGATAAATTCTTCGAATACGTCAGTGTTTATTGATTTAGGGCCGGCCAAGAACCGAATTCGGGCCATAAGTTTCGGGAATGTAGCAAAAATGGCACATAAAACGGGCGGCTCGCCACGGTTGTGGGCTGCGCCTGCGCCTGTATCAATGCTGCTCGCCGCCGTCCTTAAGCTTCGCGCAATCTTTGCAGCCTATTCTGCTTATCGATTGGCGAGGGAACATGACACGCAAGCCGCTACTGCTTTTTGCCTTCCCGGCTCTCATCCTTCTGATTCTTGCAGGGGAGCGAGCAGCGACGTTCCTGCTCGGAAACTATCCGGCCAGCCCCGCTTTGTGGCGGATCTGGCTTGAACTGCGCCCGTTGTCGATGATGTTCTGGCAGCAGGTCGACCTCTATCTGAGCGGTTCAATGGCGCTTGATGCCGCGATCCTGACCGCCGCATCGATCCTCTGCTGGATGGCTTGCCGGACGCGAAAATCGGCCGCGTTCTTCTTCCTTGCCAACCACGCCGCTCTGCTTTTCGCCGGGTTGATGATGGCTTCCAGCAGCCATTCTGAAACAGCGAGCACGATCGCGGCATTCACCGCACCGAGCGGCCATCCGTTCTCGCTGATCCTCGATTTCACCTGGCAGAACAGCCTGGTGCTGCTTCTGGGCACCGCGGCCTGCGCCTACTGTCATGTTGCGTTTCTCGGCGAGGCGCGACAGCGTTCCCGAACGCTCGCCGTACGGCTTATTGCTCTGCAGCGGGATCTCTAATGCATGTCGCGCAAAAGTGCGCAGCGGTTTTGCGATAACGACATGCATAAGAACAAGAACTTAAAGCGCGTCGCATGAATCCATTCAAACGCGACGCGCTTTAGGACCCGGGACACGCCGTGGTTTTCACGAAATGGGCTTTCACGTAGCCGTCCAGGCTGACTGACGGCAACGGATAATAGGTGACCGGGCACCATTGCCGCTTTCGGTTCGCCCCGGCCGGCCGGCATGGGCCTGTGGCCACGATGATGCCGTTGTGATCGCTAGCGATTGCGCCCGTAGCCCTGGAGAGGTGGCTTGGCTGCGATCGGATATAGAGAACATCCCAAAAGTCGACATTGACAACATGGTAGCAGGTCGCAGCCGTCGCGCTCCCGATCGGCATTGCCAACAAGACGACGGCAGCTCTGCACGCAGCTGAACGCAAAAACCGTCTCTCGATGTTCTAGTTGGTTTTCTTGTAATGGACCTTGCCGTCAGGCTGCACGATGCGCTGGTAGGACGGGTTTGGGGGAGGGGGCGCCGCCGCGATCCTCTTTTTGGGCAGGCGCGGCGCTTCGACGATACCGGGTTCGGTCGCTTCTTCGAGATCGGTGGCTGCTTCCGCCATTGTGCTGGTCGTGATCACGGAAGGCTCCGCCGCGCTTGACATATCGTCGTCACTGTCCAGGGGCAGCTCCTGTTCAAGCCGGGCAATGCTGCCTTTGACTTCGTTGAAGCTGCCCTGCAGTTGACCGTCCAGTTTTTCGAACCGGCTTTGGAAGCCGTTGTTGACCGTATCGAGCCGGGCTGCGATCCGTTGCTCGAATGATCCGAGCTGTTCCAGCCGCCGTTCGACAAGGCGCAGATCGTTGATGCCGCGGTAGAAATAGACCGCGGCCGTTATGTTCACCGCCGTGATCAGCAAGGCGCCGGCGGCGACAACGCCGATCATCCTTGCATTGCTCGGTTTCCCCACTGCAGCTTGCTCTTCAGTGTGGGTCGCCGGCCCAATGTCGATTGCCGGCATATCCGGGTCGCTGATCATCGTCATTGGACCACCACCTTTGCGCCGACCGGGACGCGCTTGAAGAGATCGATCACATCAGTGTTGGTAAGGCGGAAGCATCCCGATGTTCCGTCGAAGCCGATGCCTTTGGGATCGTTGGTGCCGTGGATGCGGTAGAGCGTGTCGCGCCCGTCCCGCAGCAGATAGAGTGCCCTGGCGCCGAGCGGATTGTAGGGACCGGCGGGCACCATTTCCGGCAGCTCCGGCTGGCGGGCGCGCATTTCCCTGGGCGGGCGCCATTCCGGCCATTCCGTTTTCGCTCCCACCTTGACGATGCCGGTCCAGCCAAAGCCGTCGCGCCCGACGCTGATCTGGTAGCGCAGCGCCTGGCCCTGCCGGGTCACCAGATAAAGCGCCTTCTCGTCCTTGCGGATGATGATCGTGCCGGCCCGTTCCGCGGTTTGGAGAGCAACCGCCTTGCGCAGGCTAGGCCCCATTGCCGGCAGCGGCGGCCGGTCCGACAGCGCGGATCGGGCATGGGCGAATTCCCAGGCCGGCATCCCCACGGCAAGGCTGATGATGCAGGCGCCGGCAAGCCTCGGGGCGATGCGGTATCTACCGTGCAGCGTCATCGAGCCGCTCTTTGAACATCCGCTTCAGGTCCTTGTTGAAGCGCGCCCGCCCGTCCACTTCGGAAGGCAGGATGGCCCGGTTCAGCGCGTCGGTCAGCAGCGCGTTGTCCAGGCCGACCGACTTGATGTGCGGCGCCTTGAAGATCTTCTCGAGTTCGCTGCGCGAAAAATGGTTGCCGAACCATTTGCGCTTATGCTTGTTGGCGACCAGGGTGACGCTCACCGAATTGCCGCGCAGCTCGCGGATTTTCGTGTAGAGCCGCTTGCCTTGCCGCAGCGAGGCGACGTTGAGCTCGAAGACGATGAAGATCTCGTCGCTGGTCGAAAGCACGGAATTCTGCCAGGGGGTTTCGATATTCGGCAGGTCGATGACGATGTCGTCGAACCGATAGGCGACGAGGTCCAGCAGCCGGAACACGAAATCGGCGCCCTGCGGCTCAAACGGCAGTTGCGGCCTCTCGAATGAATAGAGGGTCAGGCCGGACGGGCGCGAAAGCCTGATGACGTCCATCAGTTCGACATCGAGCCTTTCCGGCTGGCCAATGATGCCGGCCAGGTCGAACTGGTTGAACAGGTTGAGATAGGCGCCGCAATTGGCGCTCTGGAAATCGAGGTCGACGAGGCAGGTCGAAGCCGCACGTTCGGTGGATTTCGAGGCCAGGTATTCCGCCGCCGACAGAGCGATCGTCGTGGCGCCGGCGCCGCCGCTGGCGCTGATGAAAGTGATGATGCGGCTCTTGGTGCCCTGGTTGCCGGTGTCGTGGAATGTGACCGCGTTGAGCAGCTCCTTGGCGTCGAGCGGCTTGTGCAGCCAGTCCGAGGCGTTCATGCGCACCAGGATGCGCGTCTGTTCGGAGGTCAATTCGTCGGAGACCGCGATCAGCGGCACGGATGCCCACAAGGCGCGCGCCGCGACGATGCCGGGCATGCCGAGCAACTCGCCATTGGCCAGGTCGAGGATGACGATGCCCGGGCGCGTCTCAGCGGGCGGGCCGTTGAGGAAGTCAGCCGTCTCGGAAATCCTGACATCGTAGATCGCAAGCGCGTCGAGCCGCGTCGCCACCTCGCGCTTGAACTGCGGATCGGAGGAAAACAGCGCTACCTGCTTTCTCTTAGTCGGGAGAACCTTGGTGTTGATGGCGTTCATGGCGCGGTGCTCTTCAGATCTTCGCCCGTAACGGTGCTCAGCATGGAGGGCATGGTGATGTCATCGAATCCTAGCAGTCCGCCCAAGAAGAAAAATTGGAAGGTCCGGTTCTGAAGGCTGACGGTGATCGTCGGCACCGGTCCGCCGAACCGAGTCTGGTAGCCCAGGCCGGTGGCGGAATAGGCGATGACGACGTTGTCGCGTCGGAGGCCAGGAAAGAAATGACACATACCCGGCCGCTGGTCTGTCGCCAGCGCGGGACAGGCGTCGTCATTAGTGACTGCCGTATCGCCGCGGAAGATGCGGCTGAAATTGGCTGCATTGAATGTGCCGCCATTGCTGCAAGCCCCTGTGCCGGCGGTGTATGTGCAGACGAAGGGTCCGTAGGCCGCGGCAACGACCGGAGCGCCCGGCGTCGTCGTCGGTGCGGCTGTAGCTAGCGCGGTGGCAACCGGATCGGAAATCGAGGCCAGACGCGCGCCTAATTGGACGGCCTTGGTGGCGGCGTTCCACTGATAGAGGGCATAGCCGAAATCGACGAAACCAAGAGTGAGCGCAAACAGAAGCGTCATTACGATGGCCATCTCCACCATTCCCGCGCCGTCTTCCGATTTTGCGAAACGCCTGATCATGATCAGAACCGGATCAACCGCTCCTCGTGAAAGCCGCTGAGCGTGATCGGGCCGATGCCGAGCAGCGACAGCATTCCGATGTCGTTGTAGTCCAATGTGCCTGCGGCCCGGACGATGCAGACCTGCGAGGTGGTGGAGCGATATTGGGTGACACCTGCGACCACGGCGTCATGGCATGAGCCTGGGGCGGCAATGGTCACGGTAACGTTTGCCTTCGGCCAGCCGGCGATGCGCGCATTCCCTGTCCCCGCGGCGTTGCCGAACACCGCGATGTTGGTGGCGATATCGGCGCAATTGATCGCCGCTAGTCCGGCATTGGTGTACAGTTGACTGTTGCAGCGAGCGGCAAAGCGTGCCGCGTCCGAAAGCCCGGCCTCCATCAGCAGCTTTTTGTGGATCAGATTGCCGAATTCGAACACGCCCGCCGTGAGGGGCACCATGAGCGGTAGTATCAGAGCCGTCTCGACAAGTGCTGTGCCGCGATGGTCGCGTCGAAATCTGTCGAGGTAACGGAACAGGGTTCTGATCATCGCCATCACCGATAAAGCTGGGCTTCGTCGCGAAGGAAATTGTCGAGCGTGCCCTGGCCGCCGCGCCCGGTAATGTCGACCAATTCAACCATGATGGACGCATCGTCCGACGGCGAGGATACCGGCTCGGTGATGAAAAAACTGGCGAATGCTTCGACTGGCAGACCGGTGCTGTGGCCCGAAAGGTCGTTGGTTGCTTCGAGTTCGTCGCAATTCAGGATCGCGCCATAGATCAAGCGACGGTCCACCGTCGTGACCGGCGGTTGGCACGAATTCGGCGGCGTTCCGACCTCGCCACCTGTCGAAGCCGTTCCAACCAGATTGTTTGCGATCTCGTATTTGTAGACATCGTAGCGGGTGGGCTTGGTCGTGTCCCACGAGGATGGATAGCTGGCGGAACCGAAGTTGGTGCTCCAATAGCCGGAGAGGTTCCAATTTCCATCGCCCATTCGCCCGCCCATGTATGGCGTAGTGGCATCCCTGGGCAGGCCCATGTTGCCGGGGCCGTTGAAGGTCAACTGGTTATATGTTGGGCATTGGCCTCCGCCTCCG
>SAQL01000219.1 GCA_004020645.1 Mesorhizobium sp.
TCTGGCAGAGATCGTCGAGGACGAGAGCGCAGACCTGCCGGATCTGGTCCGCGACGTCTGCAGCGCTCTCCTTGACCAAATCGACCAGTTGAGCAGCCGGCTCGCGGCATTGAAGAAGACGATGGACACGCTGTCCAAGCAAGCTGCAACATCTCGGCGGTTGCAAACCATGCCCGGTGTCGGCCCTATCGCTGCCCTTGCCATTGAAACCTTTGCGCCGCCGATGGAGGCTTTCAAGTGCGGTCGCGATTTCGCCGCCTGGCTCGGGCTGGTCCCTCGGCAGAAGT
>SAQL01000220.1 GCA_004020645.1 Mesorhizobium sp.
GAGCGGTTCATCGCCAGCCCCTTTGTGGACGGCGATCGGCTGTACCGGACTGGCGATCTGGCGCGCTATCTGCCGGACGGCAATCTGGAGTTTTTGGGCCGCAACGACGAGCAGGTGAAGATCCGCGGCTTCCGCATCGAGCCGGGCGAGATCGCGGCGCGGCTTTGCGAGCATGCCTGGCTGCGCGAGGCGGTGGTGGTGGCGCGCCAGGACCGCGCCGGCGACAAGCATCTTGTCGCCTATGTGGTGTGCGCGCCCGAGGCCGGCTCGGACGACGACGATGG
>SAQL01000221.1 GCA_004020645.1 Mesorhizobium sp.
ATCTTGTCGCCTATGTGGTGTGCGCGCCCGAGGCCGGCTCGGACGACGACGATGGAGGCGGGCTTGCTGGCGCCTTGCGCGCGCATCTGGGTGCGCGGCTGCCGGACTACATGGTGCCGTCGGCGTTCGTGCGGCTTGCGGCGCTGCCCTTGACGCCGAACGGCAAGCTCGACCGCAAGGCACTGCCGGCGCCGGCCGACGACGCCTATGCGCGCCGCAGCTATGAGGCGCCGCGCGGCGCGGTCGAGACGGCGCTGGCGCAGATCTGGGCGGAGCTTCTCGG
>SAQL01000222.1 GCA_004020645.1 Mesorhizobium sp.
GCAGGAAACCCGCGAGCATCAGGCGTACAGCCACCTCGGGATCGATGCCGGGGCGGCCATTGTCGGTGCAGTAGAGGTTCGCCACCTCGTCGCGCAGCCAGGACAGATCCAGCACACGATCGACCCGCGCGAGAATATGATCATCAGGGATAAGCTGTCTCAGCGAGCCAGTCATGAATAGCTCAAGCTGATCGCGCTCCTTCCGTCCCAGCATCGCGAACCCTCCAGAGAATCAACGATTTCTCAATTGAATCAGCAGGAGGAGACTTCTTCAACAGTCCC
>SAQL01000223.1 GCA_004020645.1 Mesorhizobium sp.
TCGGAATAATTGAACCTGCGTACTGGAGCTCCGGTCCGACGCTGCTTGCGAAGGAAGGCGTCATCAAGGATTGGAAAGACGTTGCCGGCAAGCCAGTCTGCGGCAAGCAGGGCAATTACTACAATAAACAGGTCGAGACGGAGTACGACGCGACCATTATTTCCTTCACCGGAAACACTGAGGCCAAGCAGGCGTTAAGGGACGGAAAATGTATCGCTTGGCTCTATGACGATGCGCCTATCATGGCCGATCTCGCTTCAGGCGAATGGGAAG
>SAQL01000224.1 GCA_004020645.1 Mesorhizobium sp.
GGATCTCTACGAGCGCACGGGCCTGAATTTCATCGTCTTCTACGACAGTTATGAATACGAGCGGTTCCTGTCCGGCGTCAGCGTATCGCTGCAACTGATATTCTGGTCGATTGTCGTGTCGCTGGTGATCGGCGTGTTGGGGGCCTGGGCGCAGAACGCCCGGTCTCCCGTCCTGCGCGGCCTGATGGACGCCTATATCCAGGCATTCCGAAACACGCCGCCGATGGTCCAGCTCCTGTTCTTCTATTTCGCCCTCGGCACCTTCA
>SAQL01000225.1 GCA_004020645.1 Mesorhizobium sp.
CGGAGCACAAATCTGGCCAGGGTTCACGCTTCACCAGCCGCTACGGCGTGCAGCGCCTGGTCTGGTACGAGGAACATTTCGACATTCGCGACGCTATCCAGCGCGAGAAGTCACTGAAGCGCTGACCGCGCTAGTGGAAGATCGAGCTGATCGAGAAGACCAATCCAGAGTGGTTCGAGCTTTTTCGCGGAAGCGGGTGGTAGCGTTCGGTTCTGAGCCGCTGCATTCTTCGGCTGGCGTAACGGCATGGATCCTAGGGTCTGC
>SAQL01000226.1 GCA_004020645.1 Mesorhizobium sp.
GGGGCACTGTGGCCGAGAACCATTCATTGATCTGGGCGCTTGAGGGTTCTGCCGGTGCGCTATTGCTCGTCGGTAGGCCTTCGGGGCTGGCGAGTCTGCCAAGGCGAGCAACGACAGGCGATGCCCGCAGCCATTACGTGACGGCACTTGATATTGCAGCGCAGCAAGCGTAGGGCACCGCGCGCTTATCGGAGTGTCGTCCATGGACCTTACCAATGCTGGTAACGAGGCAGAACCCGTCGAACAATCGAGCCATTCTGAG
>SAQL01000227.1 GCA_004020645.1 Mesorhizobium sp.
TCCTGCAGGACACGACCGAATTTATCTACAGCCGCGCGCAGCCGGGCAAAATCGGCTTCACCAAAACCATCAACGCCGGGCGCTACAAGGCCGGGCAGCCCAACGTGCTGACCTTGTGCGGGGTGCTGAAGCATTCGAGCCTGGCCGTCACCCTCACCGGCACACCCCTCGGTCTGACGGCGGCGAAGTTCTGGACACGAACGAAGTTCAAGGGAACGCTCGCGCTCAAGCGGCACATCAATCCCACGCGCGTGCCGATCG
>SAQL01000228.1 GCA_004020645.1 Mesorhizobium sp.
TCACGCTTCTTCCCTTGGCGAAGCATCAGCCGTTTGCCCTCTCATTGTCGATGGATGCGCCAACTCTGTTCCCGCCGCCGCTGCGGCGGCAATCTTGTGGCGCAACCAGTGATGCTCTGGGTCGCGATGGCAGCGCTCGTGCCAAATCAGCCCAACCTCGTAAGGCGACAGTTCCACCGGCGGATCGAGAATCGCTAGGGGGAGCAAGGCGGCGATCCGTGTCGCGACGCGGTGTGGTACAATCAGCACCA
>SAQL01000025.1 GCA_004020645.1 Mesorhizobium sp.
CGCGCGTCAACCTGCTGCTGGCGCTGGTGGTGATGCTGCTGGTGGTCGGCTTCGGCGAATCCAGCAAGCTTGCCTCGGCTTACGGTATTTCGGTGACCGGCAACATGCTGGTGACGAACATACTGCTTTATGTCGTCATGACGCGCATCTGGAAATCGCCGCTCGGCGTCGCGATAGCGTTAATCGCGGTGTTCGTCTTCATCGATACCGGCTTCTTTGCAGCCAACATCGTCAAGGTATTCGAAGGCGGCTGGGCCTCGCTTGCCATTGCCGCAGTGATCGTGATGACCATGTGGACTTGGATAAGAGGCAGCAGGTATCTATTCGACAAGACGCGCAGGAACGAGATTCCGCTCGATTTCCTTGCAGGCAATTTGTTGAAGAAGAAACCGCAGCTGGTGTCCGGTACGGCCGTGTTCCTGACCAGCGATCCGGTCAGCGCGCCGACCGCGTTGATGCACAGCTTGAAGCACTACAAGGTGCTGCACGAACAGAATGTCATCCTCTCGGTGGTGACGGCGCAGCAGCCCGTGGTGCCCGACAGGGAGCGGATCAAGATGGAAACGATCAACGAGCTGTTCATGCGTGTGACACTGACCTTCGGCTACATGGAACAGCCCAACATCCCGCGTGCGCTGGCGATCTGCCGCAAGCAGGGTTGGAAGTTCGACATCATGACGACGTCCTTCTTCCTGTCGCGGCGCTCGCTCAAGGCGTCACCCAATTCCGGCATGCCGGTGTGGCAGGACAAGCTGTTCATCGGGCTGGCGCGCACGGCCGCCGATGCGACCGAGTATTTCCAGATCCCGACCGGACGCGTCGTCGAGATCGGGACGCAGGTGGCAGTTTAGGCATGCCGCGTTGAGCAGAATCAATTGGCATTTCTCGAGCCGGTGAATGCCTGACCGGGCAGAGGCCACGATGCTTGCGCCCAACTGGGGTCTGGTTCCAGGCCCGAAGCTTCCGGCCCCAAAGCCGTCGAGACCGGTAATTTCTCTGGGGTCGAATACAGGTTGTTAGGCCCGCGTAGTCCATGAGCGCCGCTTTGTTCGGAGGGAAAGCGATGGCGGTGGAATGGACGATCACGATCGAGGGCAGGAACGAGTTCGGAGACGTTTGCCGGAAGGCGGTCCGCATCGACAAGAGCTGGGAACGTCTGTTTGACGGCGACCTCGGCCTCTCGATCGAGGACAGCAAGACCATCATGGCGGCGCTGCAGAGCGCGGTCGTGAACCATGAGGCGGAGACGTACCCTCTTTCGTCGGGTCTGCCCGGATTGCCACAGGTTACGGCCGGTCAAGGACTACACGACGCGACGGATCCGGACTGTCTTTGGCATCGTGGAGGTGCGCAATCCTCGTTGGATGCTGTGTCGGATTGTTACCCAGGCATGGTCGATGCCTTTGCGCCGCTGCGGGAGATCTGCCCGGATCGAGCGACATCCGAGCTGATGGTACTGACGGCGCGGCTGGGGAGCATGATGCCGTACCGGCAGGCTGCGAGAGTGCTTGCCGAATTCCTGCCCGTTGAGCCGACCGAGACGCATGCCACCGTGCGCAAGCGAACCATCAGGATTGGCGAACGGCTCGACGATCAGGTTGCTGAGGAAGAATTGCACGCAAGGGCGCAAACGGACGAACGACGCCAGCTTGAAATGCAGCTTCCCGGCGATCGACGCAAAGAGTTCGTCATCAGCATCGATACTGCGCATGTTCGCAGCGCCGGTTCCAATTCCGCGCGCAACTTCGAGCTCGTTGTGGCCCGATGCGGCCGCGGCGGGCGGGGCGAAGGCGGCGGTCGCTATTTCGTGACCGGCAGCACCGACCAAGGGGCAATCCGGGATCGCGCCCTTCATGCCCTTCGGGAGGTAGGCTACCGCGGCTTTGGCGATGTGACGGTGATTTCGGACGGCGCCGAAATCCTGAAGCGGCTACCCCGCGCAATGCCGAAGCCGACGGCCCACATCATCGACTGGTTCCACATCGCCATGAAGGTCCAGCCGATGCAGCAGATCGCCAATCATATGGCTCGATCCCGATCGGGTCTCTCTGAAGCGCTTCCCGCAATCGACCGTGACATCAGAGCGGTGAAGTGGCGCCTGTGGCATGGGCGGGTCGATCGCGCGATCACCGATCTGGAGCACTCTTGGAGAGGGTGAAGGCTTCGCAAGGAGACAGCGAGTTCTCCATCGCCCGACTTCAAAGCCTCGGCTTGCAGCTCCTGACCTATATCCGTTCGAACCGCGGCGCGATCGTCAACTATGGCAAGCGCTACCAAGCCGGCCTCGCAACGACTCTGGCTGAATCGGCGGTGAATTCACTTGTCGGCAAGCGGATGGTCAAGAAACAGCAGATGCGGTGGTCGCTCCACGGTGCTCACATGCTCATGCAGGTCAGGACGGCAGATCTCAACGGCGAGCTTCGCAATCGATTGCGGGCACCGTTCCGACAGCCAGAGCCGAACGTGCCACCACTATTCAAGCCCAAACCGCCTCTCCTGCGCGCCGCCTAACCCCAGAGAAGTTACCGGTCTCACAGTCCGTGACATCACCAAGGATTGGACTCAGGGGGTCCGTCCAACGAGGGCCGGGTTGATGCCGAAGGCGACGCCATCGAGATCATCATCATCCACAGCGCCAAGGGACTGGAATGGCCGGTGGTGATTCCGGTCAACACAGCCACTTTGCTTCGCTTGCGCGAGCCGTTCGTGCATCGCGCGTCCGATAACACGCTGCACTGGGTTATCGGCGACGTCCCCCCGATCTTGTCCCGGAGCTGCCGCAGGCGGAGCAAAGGTCCTGGGCGCGGATCCTCAATTGGCGCACCATGACCTGCCGCTGATAGACTTATCGCTTTTCGATCAGGCACCGCGCCCTGCCGCGGCCGATCTATCAAACGGGCAGACGCAGATCATCTTCGAGACAGAGCGTGCCGCCATCGCCGCTGCCAATCGTCCCGCTCACATGGCTTCAGCCGAGCAATCAGGATCCCGATCGCGTTCCTACGACCGAAGCGATCGCGATCGACTCCGGCGACGCTCCGGAGACGGAGCTGCCGGTAGGCGGCAGGATCCAATGTCTATCCATCGCGCGCTTTAGCGCGGCGTCCAACTCGGCGGCAGTCCGATACGAGGGCATTTGCGTCTCGTTGATCCAGCCGAAGCCGAGATGTCGGAAGTGATCCGCCGGCACCGTGACCCGGCTTTTGTCCAGTTCCCGTACGAAGTCCGCCGACCAATCATGGATCGTATATGCTTCAATTTTATCCATCATTGGCCGCCAGCGTTGGATGCGCTCTTCGCGCGGCATGTTGGCCGCTTTGGAAATCGCGGTCGCGATCTCGTCGGGGCTGTTCGGATCCACCAGCAGCGCTTCGTTGTGATTGAAGTCTTCGGCCGCACCTGCAGACTTCGATAGCACCAAAACGCCGGGATCATCCGGATCTTGCGCAGCAATATATTCTTTCGCAACCAGATTCATGCCGTCACGCACTGGCGTCACCACGCCAACACGCGCAGTGCGGTAGAGGCCTGCCAGTTGAGCCTGGGTGAAAGCATTATACTCATAGAGGATGGGCCTCCACTCGTCCGTGCCATGCTCGTCATTGACACGTTTGACGAGGCTCTCAACCTTGCGCTTATAACTTTTATAGGCCTCGATTTCGGTGCGCGACGGGTTGGCGATCTGCAGGAGCACTATACTGCGCGGCTGGTCTGTCAAGACCTTATCGAAGGCTTCAATCCGGGCGTCGATACCCTTGCTGTAGTCGAGCCGGTCGACCCCGATTGCAAGCTTCGCGCCGTTGAGTTTCTTCTGCAAAGACGCGATATACGGTTTCGCAAGCGACTCCGAGGCATACTGTGCGAACTGTTTGTGATCGATACCGATCGGAAATTTCTGACAACGCGTCTGTCGGCGGCTCGAAACCACCACACCGTGCTCGACTTCCAATCCGAGATGGGTACGCAGGCAGTCGCGGAAGTTGTTCAGGTCCCAGTTGGTCTGAAAGCCGAGCAGATCGTAGTCGAGCATCGAGTGCATGAGCTGACGATGATTAGGCACTCGCGCCATCACATCAGGTGCTGGCCATGGCGTATGCAGGAAAAAGCCGATCGGCTTGTCGACACCGAGCTTGTGCAGACCAGCGCCGAGTGGAAGAAAGTGATAGTCATGCACCCAGATTGCATCTCGATCCCGGAACTGGAAAGCGGCTCCCGCCAGGAACTTGTTGATCTCCTGATAGCTTTCATAATGATTTGCGGAGGCGGCCATCCGGTCAGGCAGCGAGTGCAACGCCGGCCACAATATCGAATTCGCGAAACCTTCGTAGTACCCAGAATAGTGCTCGCGCGGCATATCGAGCTTCGCCACTTGGCCCTCGCCGTGCTGCCCGATGTCCAAGGGCTCGGTGCCGTCGCCCAAATTGCCCGAGGAGCCCATCCAGACTGCGCCAAAGCGTTCCACCACAGGCTCGAGGGCCGCAGCAAGCCCGCCCGTCTTGGGTTGAAGCGGGTCGAATGCAGCAACCCGATTTGAGATGACGACAAGTTTTGGCTGCTGCGTTGCCTCACCAATATGGTCCTTTTGCTGGGCGGAGCAAGGACAAGGGGAAGGATCTGCACTGGATTCTTGCGTGCAATGCTGTGCTGCCTCGCGCAGATGCTGGTCAAAGGCTGCGTGTTGCATTGTTGAGGCTGCTGCGTGAGCAGCGTTATTGATTCTATCCATTTTCCATCTCCGTCGTAAGTGCCTTGCCGATCCCCTGTGCGGAAGTTCCATGAGCTACTCGATTCGGCTTTGAGGATGGCCGTCGACATTCGCCTGCAAAAGGGGCCGTCCGCGTCATATTCGCGCGTTTCCGCGAGATCGGCAGTGCGCGCCAGGTGCTGATCTCGATGACCGACGACGGCGTGCATTTCCCCAGGCCGTCCGACGGCAAAGAAGATGTTGTCCTTCGACTGGGTTCCGATCCGCTACCACAACGAAATCTTTGATTCTGAGAACCCATTCTACGCCGGAGCCTATGTCTATGGTAAGAGCAAGAAGCGCGCCGAGATCGTCGATGGCCGTGTCCGCAATAGCAATTGTCATTGCAAGCCGGCCAGCCAGGACCTGCTCACAATCGTCTATGGCAAGGCGGGCGGGGCCAAGTCGGAAGAGTTCTGTCGCAAACGGAATGGCAACCCATATCTGGCACGAAGGCCTCTCTTTTTCGGGGAGCGCGCTTGCTTGACCGGTCAGTGATCTTGCTGTGCGTGCGCTGGTATCTGGCGTACAATCTCAGCCTGCGCGATCTGGAAGAGATGATCGCCGAACGCGGCCTGAACGTCGACCAATCGACTGTGCACCGCTGGGTCGTTCATTTCGCGCCGCTGCTGATGGAACGCTTCAACCGGCGCAAGCGCGCCGTGACCGGCAAATGGCATGCGGACGAGACCTACATCAAGGTGCGCGGGCGATGGATGTACCTCTATCGCGCCATCGACAGCGTCGGCGACACCGTCGAGTTCTGGTTCAGTGAATACCGGGATTTGCCGGCCGCCACGTTGGCACGCCATGCCCGTCCCGATCGCATCGTCATCGACGGCAGTCAGACCAACCGGGAAGCCCTCGTTTCCTGCGATGCCACAAGTCGATTGCAGAATTGCTCCCGGCGCCGGTCGAAGCCGATCCGCATCCGCCAAAGCCAATACCTCACGGATGTATTTGACAAGGGCCGTTCTGCTCCGATGTGCGGAGGTGTGCTCTCACGCGTTCTGTCCGGGCGGACGGCCGAGATAGCGTCGCGCGCAGCGAGGTCAGGGCTGGCCGGCAGGCCATCGCGCGGTATGCGCGGCTTGGCCTAGACGGAGCGAGCACGTCGCTATCGTTCGCCGGCTGCGGGATGGATCGGCGAAGCTGATTTTGCTATTCTTTCGCGGCTCGGGTGACCGCGTGGCGAAGAGCAGGGTCGAGGTTGCAACCCTGTCGCGCAGCCTATGATCGTCGCACCTCATGTGGGGCGCCCGAGCGCCACGGATGCGCATGAAGAAGGCGCGCAGCGGACCAGGCACACCGGAAATGACCCACGCCGCCTCGACCAGCATCGATCGCGCGTGGGCTCGGCCTTGTTTGGTGATGCGGCCATGGTAGGCCGGCTTGTCACCGGACTGCCGGACCCGCGGGTTGAGTCCGAAGTAGCTGACGAGCTTTTCCGGCGATGAGAACCGTTCAATGTCGCCGACGGCTGCCACGATACTCAGTGCCACCGTGACATCCACGCCGGTGATCGTCATCAGCCGCTTGACCCGTGGTTCCTGGAGGGCCGTCTTTGCGAGGCTCTTGTCAACCTGTGCAAGTTCTCCGCCAAGGCGATCGAGTTCACCGGCATGGCGAAGGACAACACGGCGCTGATCCTCGGCGAGCGGCTGAGCCTCCAGCCAAGCCCTGCCCCGCTTTGAGAACAGGGTGCCTTTGTAGGGCGGGATCAGGTTGGCGTGCAGAACCGAATGGATTCGGTTTTTGAGACGGGTCATCTGGGAGACGAGCTGCGTTCGTTCCGCTACCACGCGACGACGCGTCTCGGTTTCTTCATCCGGCATCCAGACTTCAGGCAGAAAGCCGCTCGCGTGGAGCTTGGCCAGCACTGCCGCGTCGATCTTGTCGGTCTTGACCTTGGCCCAGGCGATGGCCCGAACCAGGATCGGATTGGCTATGACCACCCTGCCCACAAAGGGCGAGAGCAACCGGACGATCGCGCTCGTATTGCCTGTCGCCTCGATGACGATCTCGTCATCCGGCTTGAGCTTCGTGGCGA
Source organism: Mesorhizobium sp. (assembly GCA_004020645.1). GTDB lineage: Bacteria > Pseudomonadota > Alphaproteobacteria > Rhizobiales > Rhizobiaceae > Mesorhizobium. The sequence continues at coordinate 6,795 of SAQL01000025.1, forward strand.
ACTGCAACAGACGACCGTGTTCGAGATCGATCCTCCCGGCATCCCGGATTTTGCCTTTCTCCAAGATTGCCATTTGAGCGAATGATCGGTGGACATCAAGGGCAATGATTCTCATTCCCAGCTCCTTTCCAGGGTCAGCAACCATGGGAGCCGGCGGGCTACACGACAACTACGGATCCGCGCTCGCAGCGCAACCGGGCAAGTCGAAGGGGGCGGCCAGATAACAACTCGAACTCTCGGTTCATCAAGGTACTTCGGCCTGCCCGCCATGCGTGCTCCCGACACCCCAATCCCGGTAGGTGGACGGTAGTCGATCCATCCGTGCAAGAAAATACGGATTGGCGCGTCGCGCCCATTCATGCCTGATAATATAACCGCATCGAGCAGGATCATCGGCGCATCAAGCGCCGGGTGCGGCCGATGCTCGGTTTCAAATCGACGCACGCCGCCGCGGTCACCCTGTCCGGCATCGAGATGGTCCACATGATGCGCAAACGACAGGCGAGGTTCGCCTATAATCCACGTCCCTCAATCGCAGAGCAGTTCGAAATCCTTGCAGCATGATCATCTGCGCGAAAGCGTCCCGTTGTGACCAAAAGCACGATCTGCGACAGAACCCGAAAAATAGCACGGCGAATGCATCCTTCATCGGCAGGGGAGGCGGCTACTGCCTGATGGCTGACATCGGGTTTCGCTCGGCTGATGTGTGCTCAGTGGATGTGACGCGCGAGATCTGCGATCCTACCCATCAGCGCTTCCATCGGTCCTCAGTGGCGCGCAGGCAAAGCACCGCGAAAGTGCTTACAACCACTATGAAGCCAACGAGAACGCACAGGCCCGAGCCTCCTCCAAGAAAATATATTGCTATAATGTGCAGGACATAGGCGGTCAAAGGCATCGAGCCGACTGCGATTATTAGCCTGACCAGCTTTCGCAGATGCGGGAGCGCATCCATAGCGAGCAAAGCAAGCCGCCAAGATGATCATTGCGCAACCGGTGCTGCCCACGATCGAGAATTTGGCTATGGGGTGCGGCTATCCATGGCGACGACCAGGGAGGTGGCCGCCGTCCGACCACCACCCGGCGGATTCCTTCAGATCGCCGGGTACATTCAGGCAGCAAACGCAGCGCGAGGAAGGATCCGCAATGGCCCAACACAGCCAGCGCTACCCCCGCCAGGCCAAGGCGCCAATGCATTGCTTGCGTACTAAGGTCAAGGCGCGCATGGCCATGCCTGCGATCGCGAAAGGAACCCAGCTCATCGCGGGATAACTGCCGCTGACCATGAGCTTGAACACCGGGTCGAAGTACGGATCTCGGAGCCAAACATTGCTGCAAGGTGGAAGCGCAATTGGGGTAGAACTAATGCGGTCGCCGCAGCGAGGAAGCCGAGCGGCTCTGCACTGAGCCGACAGAGCGGCAGGACCAACAAGAAGCAGATTCCGTAGTATGGCAGAACGATCAGGACCGGGGTGCCGAGGCAGACCAGGATTGAGCCAAGCGCGAACAAAACAAGTGCACGAATTGCGACTCTGGCAATGGCCTGTCTACCGGCTATGCCCGACTTCGGCGCCTTGCGGCCGGTAATCAGGAGGATCGAAAAACCGGCCAATACGGCAAACAGGCGGACGACCGCCCATGGGTTAGTTCCATCAGAAACCCGACTAGTCCTCCTTCGCCGGGGTCGGGACCGAGATGGGCGGCATACATCCCGAAGACAGCCAGGCCCCGAGCGAGGTCGATGCCGACCAGCCGATCTACGACTGACCCATGGCTCGCGCCTGCCACCGGCGAGTTCTCGGCTGGCCGTGCCTGTGCTATGCTGGGCTCCTTCCTTGGTTGTGTCGATCGCGGGCCCGCGACAGGAGAGCCGGTCGGCTGCTGCCGCCGTCTCACCCTCAAGGGTGCAAATCTCGTTCCAATCTGACGGATCGAGCCGGCGACCAAATTTATGCTTGCTGTCCAGCTCTTTTAGCCTGCCGCAAACAACAGATCGGCCCACGAAGCCTGTGGCGCGGACCTGACAAACCCTACAGAGCGTGTCGTGGAGCCGACATTTTTGAGGCAATAGCGGTGAACCGGCGGCGAGAGCCTCAGCGACAGCGGGTGATCCGATCAGCACGCCCGCGGCCTGGGCGAGCGGACACCTCGGCCACGGTGTTGGCGGCGCGGTTCAAGCCACGATGCGCATGAATCGAGGGAGCAAGGACATCACGCTGGACGAGATGGTCGAACGGCTGTCGGTCGAGCGGTCGGCAGGTATCAGCCGCAGTGCCCTGAACGCCTGGCTTGGCGAGCGCGGCTGGACGTTCAAAAAAAGTGCGCACATGAACTGGAGCAAGACCCTCTGGACGTCCTGAAGCGCCGTCGCACCTGGTTCGCCGGACAGCTCGATCTCGATCCTGCCCGGCTTGTCTTCATCGAAGAGAGTGTGCTTTACAGCAGCGGAAGGAATTCAGCATGGACTAAGACAGTAGCGTAAAGCTGCGTTGGCGATGGGGCCGGCCCTCTGGGATCGCCTTTCAGGAGCACGTCTCAAACAGTCCGCGCTGCTGCGGTAAAGAGCCGTGGTGGTGACGTGCACCAGGCCAAGCTCGCGAGTTCCAGCCGGTGCAAGTCCGGCCCGGGTGAGGGGTAGCACCCGCCCATCCGGCCACACTGATCGGCGGTTAACGTGACCTCCACGGCCTTCAGGCGTCTTGAGGGTTATGGATGAGATAAACTTGTCTGAGTTGGCCAAACACCACGTCGGAATTCGGTGTTAGCTTCGCCTCGGCCGTGTAGTGCTCACCGTTAATCTGGAAGCGTGCCGGCTGATCTTGGTTGCGCTGGCCCGGTAGGAACCCGAGTTTTCCCAATTCAAGAACGATTTCACGCGGCATTAGTTGGCCGCCATTGTCCCAGCGGTGGTGGTCCCATAACGGGCCAACGAGATATCCGATGTCATCTGATGAGCGGAGAACCGACGAGGACTCCTTGCCAGACGCCTGCGCCGATCCGCTAGAGGGCTTTCCGACGCAACATTCTCCAACCGCTTTCCTGACTGCTGACTTAACGCGCGACCACAGTGAACCGTCTTTGCTATGCAGGCCGGACCGCGGCGGCATCCGCATCGACCCGCCGATGTCAGGGTGCCGGATTCCTCCATGGTCATCTGCGGGAGTCGCATTAGGCGGAATGAGTTGCAAGTCGCCTAGGTGCTGATCTTGTACGGCAATATACTCCTGCATCGAAGATGCCGTGCTGAATTGGTCGATTGAATTGAGTGTCAAACCACTCTCCTTTGAACAGATGGACTTTCGTAGTCTCCGAAGCTAGTAGCGTCTGGTATCCAGGCTCCGGAGATTCCTGCCGCCATAATGCTCTTCTGCCGCCTTGTGACAGACATCCGAGTAGAACTTATCGGCATCCTCGATAGTGCACCCAGCACCCGCGAAACAGCCACGCGCTATCTCATGGAGCGTATGCCGGATCGAGCTCGTGTCGTCGTAGACTGCGTTGAGGCACGCTATAATGACAATGACCTCTTCCTTTGAGAGACATTGCTGTCCGCTCATTAAGCGCGCATGGTTGATGCAGGCGACGGCGTTGGCGCATGTGAACGAGTCACCGAGGCCTGAGCAATCCTCGAATCCGTTGCCTTTCTCATTCAATTTGAAGTGAGTGAGGGGCAGGTTTTTCATGTCTTCGATTTCCCCGCGATTCAGGTCCTCGATGACCGCGGGATGGTAACCTGATAGCCTCTCCTGAAGCCGGGTGTCGAGTTTATGCAGCCACGGCCCCACCAAGCTGGTGTTGCGCTTCAGCTTGTTTTTATGCGGATCCTCGAACATCAGAGACGCGTCCAGCTTCTCGGTTTCCGCCAGTGACAGAAAACCATGTTCGGCGAGGGTTTTCATCACGACCTTCTCGGCATTTCCCCAGTGCGCTTCAGAAGCATAGACTTGCCTGAAGTTTAGGATGGCCTGGCCGGCCGCGAACTGGGCCTCTTCGCCAAGTGCACGATCCTGATCGAGCAGCGACTCGAGCGTCTCGGTGCATTGCTTGAAAGTTAGCCCCTTTTTGCTTTGCAAGGTATTCCGGAAATGCTCCGCGCCCTTGTTCACGAAAGGCCGAGTGGCCGATCTCGAGGTGTAGCCGTACGCGCCGGTATCGTCATTGAGCACACCGGTCAGCGCGTACTTGTTCTTTTTGTCGTATAGCGGACTCTGCGTCAGGTCCGGATCTTTCGGCACCTGAGGCGGTCGGTACTTAGACACGCACTCGTCCTTCACAAGATGGCCCTTCATGCAGGCTAGGTTCAGAATGATTGACCGGCGAGCATTGGCAGAATCCGCCAAGCGCGCGACGTGGACGCGGGTCGCCGCCCGGTAGTCGATCATAGCTACGAACTGGTTGTCCCCGAAAATGCGGATTGGAATGAGGGGACGCCCATTCAAACGCTTAGCATCGGGGCTGGCGCCGTGATAGCGCGTGTAATATTCCCTCGCCTTCGCCTGGGCGGTCCTAAGCCGTTGGTTGCTGGTAAAGCCCTTTCTCCCATCATGTAGCGAGGTGGTGGAAAGGGGAAAATCGTTGGCGATCTTATCGTAGGCGCAGCCCGCGCCCGCGAGGCACAGGCCGTACTTCACCGCCCGCGCGAAAAGGTTTGATCCGTCGCCCGTTCCGCCTGGCGCACCCTCACCATCCTTTTCCTCACCACCTTTCTGCTGTGCTGGATTCTTCGCAGGTGAGGGTGCCGCACTCCGGGAATGAAACACAGCAAGTTGATGCGCTTCGTGGAACGCAGTCACGGCGCTCGGAGCCTCTGCCAGCCCGTCACGAGGCGCCGGTCTAACGCCGAAAAGCCGTTAAGTTGGTTATTCCCGATTCGCATCTCACCGCTCCTCTAGCAAAGCCCATGATGCAGCCTCAACAGTTGCGGGCACGACATCGAACGGATTGTCAGAGGGGTCATTGATCATCACGTCGCCATCCTCGATAATGTTGCCGCCTTCAAGCCCGACAGATTCTTATCTCCTGCGATCGGCCTCCGCGTGTTCAACAGGCCTTGAAGGCGATCCGTAAGCCGTAACCCGTTCTTCCGCCTGTCTTAGGGCAATAGTGCTGCCAGGGCGCGAGCCCGATACTCCGGCTCGTCAAGTCCGTCGGCAAGGGCAGCGATGCGCCTTTGTAGCTCGGGGGCAAGGCCCGCCAAGCCTTGCCGGAGGCCTGCTAGAGCCATTACGAGATACTCGGGGTCGTCGATGCTCTCGGCCAAGACGGCGAGACGCTGCTGCAGTTCGGGCGCAAGCCTTGGTACGCCGGCTCCGAGGCCCCGTAGGGCCGAGGCGCGATTGGCGCCGTCAAGTCCCTCGGCGAGGACGACGAGACGCTGCTGCAGCTCGGGCGCAAAAACTGCCACGCCGGCTCCAAGAACCTCGAGGGCCAAAGCGCGATGCCCGGGGTTGTCGAGCCTCTCGGCGAGGACGCCGAGAGGCTGCTGCAACTCGGGTGCCTGCCCTGTGACGCCTATTCCGAGCGCGCTGAGGGCGAAGGCGTGATAGTTTGGTTCGTGAATGCCGTCGGCGAGGACCAGGAGACGCTGCTGCAGCTCGGGCGCAAGCCCTGTGACGCCTATTCCGAGGGCCACCAACGCCGAGGCGCCATTCCAGGGCTGGTCGAGCCCCTCTGCGAGAGCCACGAGGCGCTGCTGGGGCTCGGGCGCCAGCCCTGTCAAGCCTGCTCCGAAGCCGCGTAGGGCCCTGGCGCCATCTTCGGGCTCACCGAGTCCCTCGGCGAGGGCGACGAGGCGCTGCTGCAGGGCCCTCCAGAGCTCGGGAGCGATGCAAGGGGTCAAGTCCCTCGGCAAGGACGACGAGACGCAGCTGGAGCGCGGGCGAAGCCCCGCCACGCCGGCTCCAAGGACCTCGAGGACCGAGGCGCGATGCCCCGGGTTGTCGAGCCTCTCGACGAGGACGACGAGACGCTGCTGCAACTCGGGCGTAAGCCCAGTGACGCCTGCTCCGAGGGCGCTGAGGGCCAAGGCGCGATAGTTTGGTTCGTCAATGCCGTCGGCGAGGACCAGGAGACGCTGCTGCAGCTCGGGAGCAAGCCCTGCCACGCCTGTTCCGAAGCCCCGTAGGACGAAGACGCAATCTTCGGCGTCTTCAAGTCCCTCGGCGAGGGCGACGAGACGCTGCTGCAGCTCGGGCGGGAGGCCAGCCAAATCGGCTCCGATCTCCTCCAGGGCCGAGTTGCGCATCTCAGGGTCGTCAAGCCCCTCGACTAGGGCGACGAGAGCTACCTTCTGCGCACTTAGGAGGCAATTGAAATTGTGCGCCAGTGATTGGATCACGCCGGAATACATCAGCCCAGCCGAGGGATTTGCTCCGGATTGCTGTTCCGTCAACCTGTTCCAGATGGCCTGAACTCGGACGGCCCTTTGATACCTTTCTTGATATGCCGGAGTTAGCTGGACGACAGCACGCAGTTCAGGACTTGATTGCGTCAAGCTCAGAAGGTCGATCGGGATAAGCCTCTCCGCTGTGTCACCTTGTTCAAACAATAGAGAAAGGATACTGCTGGGTTGCTCCTCCCTCGCGCGTGGGGCTTGAAACTCAGAGCGCGTCTGCTCCACCACAGAGCTGGATGCTCCGCCGGCTTCTTCAAGCCGAACAAGCGGCCCGGCGGGAGGATCGTCCGTGGTATCACGGTCCATGGCGCTAGCAAACGGCATGGGCGCCTTGCCACGCACGTCAATGTTCCTCATGATTCACCCCTTACGGATCAACGACTATTATGCCCATCGGGAATCATGGCCCATCGGGTGCCTGGTTTGTTGCAGGCATATCCTGATGTGCAAATGATGCGCCACTTGAACGACCGACATTCATCTCAGCCCTTCCGTGCCGAGAGGGTGGAACCTGCCAGCTCAGCCAGCGGGGCGCGTGTCGCGAGTCTGGGAGGGATCCAGGTGGTGACTGAGGACTGTTGCCGAGCAACTCTGCTCTTGCCGCCAGAGATATTCCCTGGTCATTGCGTGCAAGGCCGCTGATGAACTTGTGCCGAAAACCATGCGGTGAGCTCGTGGAATCCTGATGGCTCTTCTTTGTCCGAAGCAGACAGCCGAATGTCAACCATCCGCCAATTTGTTGCGAAGGCAACCACGTCCAGCAAAACGGACGCGCATGTTCTCGTGCAAACTGGCCTGGATCTTGCGGCGTGCTTCGCAGCACGAAAAAGGCTTGGTTGCAGGGATCCCCAAGTGAATGCTCCTCCTACGACGTTCCGCTCGGCTTCCCTGCGGTAACTGCAGTATTTGCAAATCCGGTGGTCGCTAAATAGTCAGGCCGCCTCATCATTCGTGCCAGCGGGGCGCCAGTCGGCATACGCGCGACTCCTGCGTGTTCCGACGAAGCCGGCCATCGATTCCGATTTGAAGCCGGCCAGTCATTCCGATTTCATTCCGGCCGGTGTTCCGATTTGAAGCCGGCCATTTTTCGGACTGATCCTGGGTCTCGTTTGGGTTGGGTTTCGTTTCAGGTCAAGCTTGCGCTGTTTCAGAGGCTCTTGGCGAGCGTTGTTTTCGCATGCTTTCACCGGTGAGATCGATGCGATAGGCGTTGTGAACGAGGCCGTCCAGGATGGCATCGGCCAGAGTTGGGCTTGCAATGATCTCGTACCAGCGATCCAGAGGCAACTGGCTGGTGACTATTGTTGATCGGCGTTCGTAGCGGTCTTCAATGATCTCAAGCCCATCACGCCGCTGGTCATCATTGAGTTTTTCCGGTCCCCAGTCATCGAGAATGAGAAGGTCGGTTTTGGCGAGTTGCTTGAGGATCCGGCCATAACGTCCGTCTCCTCTCGCGAGGGCAAGCGTTGCAAACAGCCGGGGATAGGCGACGGAGAAATCCTCTCGGCAAGCTTTGTGGCCAAGGGCACAGGCCAGCCAGCTCTTGCCGACGCCCGCCGGCCCGGTGATGAGAAGGCTGTGATGCTTTCTGATACAGTCGCAGCCGGCGAGCGCCATGAACAGATTGCGATCGAGACCGCGTGCGGCGCGAAAGTCGGCATTCTCGATTTGTGCGTCATGGCGAAGTTTGGCAGCCCTGGCGCGGGCTTCGAAACGCTTCTGGCGGCGCATGGTAGCCTCGCGCTCGAGCAGCATGGCAAGCCATTCGCCATACTCGAGGCCGCGTGCTTCGGATTGTGCGTCGGGCTCCTGGAAGGCGGTGGCCATGCCATGAAGGCCGAGTTCGCGCAGCATGTCGATGGTCGGATGGTGGAATGCCTTGCGGCCTTGCGATTGGCGATAAGCGAGGCGATTCTCTTGCAGTTCAGCCCACCGATCTCGACAGCGCGGGCTGACACGGCTTCGGCGCGATCGTGTGGGATATCTCGAAACAGGCGAAGGACACCCAGGCATGTCCGAAAGCCTTGTTCAGGATGTGGGCGACTGGCGAGGATTGCGACAACCAAGCCTTCCGTCTCGGCCCGACGGATGCGGCCCAGCGACGGAAACGATCCGGCGTCCACTCGGCATATCGCCGGTGGGAGCTGGGCATATGATCCGGATCCGTCCCATGACGAGGGCCGCCATAGCGGCGCTGATGGACGGCAATGCGCTTGCCGCGGTGGAAAATCTCGATGCGTGCCGTTGCTCTCAGATCGACTTGCTGGCGAATGAGGCTGTGCGGTACGGAATAAAAGAAGGTCTTGAACTCGACGTGGTAATCCGTCGAAACGCGGGCCAAACGCCACTCGGCGAATTCGTAGTCTTTGCTCGGCAGGCTTGCGAGCGCAGCACGCTCGACGCTCTCAAACAATTGCCGGCGACTGACGCCCAGCCGACGCATGACGTGATCATTGATGCGATCGAGTGCCTGGCGAATAGCGGCATTGGCCTCGGCCAGCGAGAAGAAGGTCTGGTTGCGCAGCCGCCCCAGAATGCATGACTGGGCGAAACGCACGCCGTTCCGTCGCGGCCGTGCCGGAAGAACCCCGCCGCCATAATGGGATGCCATCATGCCGTAGCTGCGATTAATCTCGGATCGTAGAAGCTGGCGCGCTGACACCCGACTTCAGATTGTCGGGGACGATCAGTCGGGGAACGCCATCAAAGAAACGAAACATCCTGATGTGTGAACCAATCCAATCAGGCAGTGTCTGGGTCCAGGTTGCTTCGGCATAGGTGAAGCTGGACGCACCCAGCACTGCCACGAAGATCTCCGCCTCACGGATCTCGCCGGTGTCTCGATCAACGATCGGGATCTTCTTGCGGAATAGTCACGAAGACCTTGTCGCCGGCGGCGTGTTCCTGGCGCATCGTCGGCGAAAGCCGCTGTTCGAAGCTGCGAAAGAGCTCGCAGAACCGGCTATAGCCATATCCGTCGGGATGACTTCCTCGATACTCCTCCCACAAGATGAGGAGCGTGACGCCCGGCTTCTTGAGCTCGACGGCAAGATCGGCCCAGTTCGGCTCTGCGCGCCGCCGCGTGCGCTGTTTGACGCCATTGCGAGCGAAGAGTTTGTTCTCAAGCGCGTCATCGGTTAGCTCGCCCGGCAGGGGCCAGCTCAACCCGATTGCCGCTGCGCGCCGCAGATTATCCTGCACCGTACTGCGTGCTATTCCCAGCACGACCGCAATCTCGCGGGAGCTGGTCCCGCTTCCGGCAAGCCGAAGCATTTGTCTCAACTGTCTCATGGTCAGCCTTCTCTTTGCCGGCATCAAAATTGTCCTCGTTCATCGCGAGGTAATTGATGCCAAAATTGCTGACCCAGGAGGTAATCTTCAGTGCCGAAACCGGCCGGTCTTTGGTTGGAATGGTGGCCGGCTTCATACCGGAATGGTGGGCGGTGTCTGATCGGAATGGCGGCCGGCTTCACGTCGGAATCCGCACGACTCCTATGCGCTGAGCTTCCAGCTGCTCTTCACGTTCGCTGCAAAGAGGCTGAAGGTCTCGCCATCGGCGCTGACGCTGGAGCAACTCGACGCCGGTCTCATCAGAGCTTTCCTGGAGTATCTCGAGGACAAGCGCAAAAACGCGCCGGTGACGCGCAATGTCCGGCTGGCGGCCATCAAGTCCTTCTTCCGCTTCCTCGAATACAGGCAGCCGGCAGCCCTGGAGCATATCCGCCGCGTCCTGGCGATCCCATTCAAGAAGACGGATCGGCGTCTGGTCCCCAGTCCAAACACGGGAGGAGCTGCAAGCGGTGCTCGATGCCCCCGATCCCGGCACGCGCGATGGCATCCGCGACCGGGCCATGCTGCATCTGGCGGTTTGTGGGGTCTCGCGTGTCCGAGCTGACGGGGTTGAAGCTCGAGGACATCGACCTGTCGTCGATGAGCATTCGTGTCCTGGGCAAGGGACGGCGGGAACGGACGCTTCCCTTGTGGAAGACCACGGCCGCAGCCCTGCGCGCCTGGCTCGCCGTTCGCGGGCGGGTCGCAGCGCCCGAGGTGTTCATCAGCGCCCGGGGAGTGCCGCTGAGCCGATGGGGCTTCGCTTATCTGCTCAAACAGCATGCAGCGACCGTCGCTCGAGCGCATCCTGGCCTCGACAAGAAACGATCTCGCCTCACGTGCTCGGGCACACATGCGCGATGATCATCCTGCAAGCAACGCAGGACATCCGTAAAGTGTCGCTGGTTGGGACATGCCACTCTGACGACCACTGAAATCTACACGCGTGGTGATCCGACAGAGAAGCTCGACGCCATGGAATCGATCGTTCCACCGCTTCTGCGGCGCGTCGCGTTCCAGCCGTCCGACAGCTCATCGCGCTCCTCAAGCGCCCTTCGTATTGGTGAGCCGGGTTGGCGGCGGCACACACAAGAGCGCGATCAAGTCGCTGCCAGCTCCCCATTACTAGATCTGCCCATAGTGCAGGTCATGGGCGACGCTCATTAGCTGCCGTAACCGCCACTGCCCTAAGTGCCAGGGCCTGGCTCGCGCCCAGTGGCTAGCCGGCGGTAGGCTGAGCTGCTGCCGGTCCCATACTTCCACGTGGTCTTCCCCGTCCCGGCCCAGATCGCTGAGATCGCCTTCCAGAACAAGGCGGCGGTCTATGCGATCCTGTCAAGGCCGCATCCGAGGCCTTGAGGGTGGCGGCGGCCTATCCTAGGCATCTGGGCGCCGAGATCGGCGTGGTCGCCGTGCTTCATACTTGGGGTCAAAATCTCCACCATCATCCGCATGTCCACTGCGTCATGCCGCGCGGCGGCCTGTCGCTCGAGCCTGCCACGGCGAAGGCCGGGGACCAGCGATGGATCGCCTGCCGGCCGGGATTTTTCCTCCCCGTACGGGTTTCTGTCGCGCTGCGCTTCGGTGCGGTCGATTCGGACGGTCCCGGCATGCCGCCGCTGCCGACCCGGCTGATGGCGGGGCTGGCGACCCTCAAGCACACCTTCAACCTGTCAGACGAGGTGCCGTGCGAGCGCTGGGTGGAAAACCCCTACTTCCAGTATCTGTGCGGCGAAGAGTTCGTCCGCCACGCACTGCCGTTCGACCGCTCGTCGATTGACGCGCTGGCGCAGCCGCATGGGCGAGGAGCGGATCGTCGCGTTTTGCAGGAAAGCCTCAGCATTGCAGTCAAGACCGGGGCGATGAAGCCGACCGACACGCGCCAAGTGATCGTGGACACGACCGTGCAGCCGAAGAACGTGATGTTCCCGACCGACGCCAAGCTCATCCACCGCGCCCGCGAGCGGCTGGTGCGGCTGGCCAAACAGGCGGGGCTGGATTTGCGCCAGACCTATGTGCGGGTCGGCAAGCTGGCGCTGATCAAGCACCAGCGCTATGCGCACGCCAAGCAGTTCAAGCGGGCCAGCAAGGCGCTGCGCAGGCTCAAGACCTATCTCGGCCGGACCATTCGCGACATCTCCCGCCAGATCGCCGGCGATGCGGAACTGGGCGCGCTCTTCAAACGGTCGCTCTACCAGGCCTCCACCGTTCTCGAGCAGCGTCAGCGCCAGCGCGGCCGCAAAATCTACAGCCTGCATGCGCACGAGGTGGAATGCATCGGCGAGGGCGCTCAGGCGCCCTACGAGTTCGGGGGGAGGTGTCGGTGGCCACCACGCTGAAGCGCTCAAAGGGTGGCCAGTTCGCCCTGCTTGCAAAAGCGCTGCCCGGCAATCCCTATGACGGCCACACGCTCGCAGCGATCATCCCTGACATGGAAAAGACCATCGGCAACGAGATCAGCCGCGTTCTCGCCGACGCCGGTTATCGCGGCCACAACGCGCCGCAAAGCCATAAGTTCAGGGTCTCCACCGCTGGTCAAAAGCGCCGCGTGACACCGGCCATCAAGCGCCAGATGCGGCGGCGATCGGCCGTCGAGCCGGTGATCGGCCACATCAAGAACGAACACAGAATGGGCCGCAATTACCTCGCTCACACCCAACGCGATGCGATCAACGCCATCCTGGCCGCAGCCGGTTACAACTTCTCCCTCCTGCTCAGGTGGCTGAAGGCGTTTTTGTGGCTCTTGATCGCCGCGTTCCTGAACCGGCCGAAGCAGCTTGCCACTCAGCGATCAAGATTGTTCACAGTCGACGGAGACGCGTCGTGCAGGAAATCACTGGTGCGGACGCGCCCACCCTCTGGATGTTCAAGCTCCGAGCGCGTCCGATCCATGGGCGAATTGGACCGTGGGCCAGCCTCTCCTGAGGCAGGACCGCTGGACCCACCTGTGTCCTCCGCGCCGCTGACGACTCTGGCTTGCCAACTGTACGCGCTGCCAAGTCGACCGATACCCGTCATAGTGACGCGCGGGTTTCCGTCGAGAGGACGCGGAGCTTTGCCTCCCATAGCGTCTGTTGGCGACGAGTTCGTCCCTGCTGCTGGTCCACATCATCAGAGCACTGCTGCTCCCATTTCACCGTCGCCTTGGGACCGGCCGTTGCGGCTGAGCTGACGGCGTTAGCCGGCGGCCCAGGTCGGGGGCCAGCGACTCGAACTTTTCACGCAGCTCCTGCGTCAGCGCTCTTGCGTCGGCGTCACTGTCAACCACGCGGGCGTTGAGCAATATCAAGAGCTCAGTCCGTTCCTTGCCGTATTCCGTGCTGCGGAACAGTCCCCCTAAAAGCGGAATGTCCTTCAGCACAGGGACCCCGGAATTGGCTTGGTTGGTGCTATCTTGCATCAATCCGCCGATAGCGATCGTGTCGCCGTTTCGCATCGATACGGTACTCCGGAGGCGGCGCAACGAAATCACCGGTGATTGAACATTGGTAAGCGTGTTCCTGTTGCCGGTGCTGACCTCCTGAAACGTGTCGAGTGTTATACTACCACCGGCACCAATTCTGGGCGTAACAGCCAAGATCACCCCTGTGTCGCGCATCTCGACATCGCTCATGATGGGTGAGTTTCCGCTTGCGATAGATTGCGATGATCGGCCGAGGATCGGGATCTGATCGCCCACCTGGATCGTGGCGGTTTGATTGTTGACCGCAAGAATGCGCGGCGCGGATACAACCTCGACCTCCCCAAGTGCGCTCAGCCCATGTAACACAATGTTGACGTCCGTGTTGGGGAACACATACGACAGACCATTTGGAACTGCTCCCAAGCTCTTGGTGGAGAGAAGATAGTCCACGCCGTAGCGCAGACCATTGTTCAGCCGCACCTCGGCGACGATAGCTTGGATGAGAACCTGTCGAGGCTTGACATCGAGTTGAAGGATCGCGGCCTCCACGATCTTGTAGTCGTGCGGTGCTGCGAGCACTACGAGCGCGTTCTGTCCTGGGTCCTCCTGGATCCGCACCGGCGCCGAGAGGCCAAGACGGTTCGCCGACATTTCCGTTTGGTCCACTGGGTGCGACCTTGAGACGGTCGCATCTGGCGTTTCGGCCGTCAGACCTGGCACATTGACCGGCAGGCTGGCTCGATTGGATACGCCGCTTCCCAGCGAGAGGTTGCCGAACATTCCCGCGGGCTGTGCAGGCGGGACAGCACTGGGCGCCTCAGCGCCGAACGTTTGCGCCAGCACATGCGCCGCTTCCGAAGCCCGCCGGTAGAGCAGTGGACGCACGTGAATGTTTGCCGACGCCTCCGACGCACTATCCAGTCTTGCGATCGCCTGGCGGACTTGCTTGAGAGCTGCAGGATCTTCTGCCACAACAAGGATACCATTCAGTCGCTCTAGTGCCGCAAATTGGACAAGCCCTCTCTCTTGGCCATTTTGCGTAAACAACAAATTGAGTTCTCGCTCAATATCGGCGGGGCTCGCTTGAGACAGCGTATACAGCGCGAATGATTTGTGAAGCATGGCTTCGGTATCAAAGAGGTCGACCAGTTCCCGCACAGAACTCACGGATCCTGGCGGACCACTGACAACAATGCCTCTTCCTCCGGGCGCCAGCGTGAGACGAACACCGTTCTGCAAGTTCGGTCGGATTACCCCGATGACCTCAGCCGGATCAACATACCGCACCGGAATGATTTGAACGCTGCTCTGCATGCCGCCCGGGAGGTCAGCCAAGCGCCCCACCCGCACTCCTTGATCACCCGCAGCCAGTCCATAGCCGTGCGGCGCAAGGGCTTTGTCCAGAAGCCGCGGCACCTCACTCACGGGCACCTGCCGTGCTGTATGAAGGGTCATTTTCCCTCCAACGCCGGGATCGATGACAACGGGCATTCTCATCACATCACCTACGATATCCTGCACCACCTGGCGAATGTCGTCATTCGCAAAGTCAAGGCTCACCCGCCTGCTATCCGACACCACCGGCAGCTTCCGTTCCCCTGTGGCTGCCACTGGCCGCGCTTGCCTCTGCCCCAGCACTTCAAAGCCGTTAGTCTGCGGTCCGCGACGTTCTCCCAAAACCGCGGAGTCAGACGGGACGAAGGACGGTGCGTTCAGCAAAACCCCGCGCTCGGCAATCGCACCACTGCCGGAGCACCCCTCTAGAAGCAACAGTAACCAAGGGAAACAAATCAATGCAGTGTTCCTGCCTGCGATGGCCATCCGTTCACCCATTAAATTCACAAACTACATATTCTAGAATCAGAGTTGATCGCTAGGCCGCGAATACTTACCTGGTGTTTCCGATAATATTCTCCTTGGTTTTGCCATCCTTGGACAACAGGTTGGTCGCGAGTTCAACACACTGATTTAACTTGTCCATCAGCGACTGCAGGCGAATCAGCGCCATGTGCGAATCGCTATTTGCGGTATCGATGCTCGCCTTCAGGTTGGAGATAGCGGCATCGAAGTCCGACTGAACACCGGAGGTATCGGATGCTTTCTGCTCGATAGCGATGCCGTTCGCGAGCATCCACTGATGGGTATTTTGGGTCTCGCCGTGCGCGTCCACAAACTCGCCATACGACCGTACTCCCTTGTCGTCAGGCCGGTTGGCGCGTAGCGCGGCCAGAGCGGAGTTCGCGGTCTTTAGCCAATCGGTCCGCTTCTGCATTTCTTCGAATTCATCTTTAACTTGATCCTCAAGAAGATTATACCGCCCTAACTGAATTAGCAGTGCCAACGCGCTCAAGTCGCCCCCGGCCCGGGGGATATTGGACGCATCGCGAGAAAGTTGATTTGGGGGTATCACGTTTGACATTGCCACTGGCCTTTCCTGCGCAGATTAACTTGTTCCTGCTCTCACCCCATGTTGACGATCTTGCTCCTCGTGTCAGCGTCCGCGCGTCTCATCTCGGAAAGCTTGTCCAGAACGTCCTGGATCATCTTTTCATAGGCTGATTTGAATTCACTCTCGTCGTCGGCGCGAGAGCGCATCTTGGTACCCTCCGCTTCCACCTTTGCCTTTTTCTCCTGCTCACTGGTTGCCCCCATTTTGAGGGCGGCACCTGGGATCTTACCGACCTCGGTCATGCCCGTGGCGAGGCCGCTCCAGATCATGGTCGTCTCGTGGGCGACTTGCTGCGCTCTGTAGATCCTAGTCAGGTCAACGGGGGGCGGCTGGCTAGCTTCCGGGGATCGCTCTGGGACCAGCTTCGCTTCAGGCTGCTGCAGGTCAGCCCGGAAACTCGTTTCCTTCGAACCGCTGAGCTTCGCATCGAGGCGAGTCTGTGCTTTGCTCGCGCCCTTAGTGCTGACGCGCGCACCGGCTATCGCGAAGGCGGAGGTTAGGAACGTGCCGACCAGCTCACGTATCCCAGAAGCGCGAAGCGCTCTGTAGATCCTGTTCTGGTCAACGGGGGGCGGCTGGCTAGCCTTCGGAGATGGCTCTGCGGCCAGCTTCGTATGAGCCCGAAAACCCGTTTCGTTCAAACCGCTGAGCTTCGCATCGAAGCGAGTCTGTGCTTTACTCGCGCCCATAATACTGACGCCCGCACCGGCTATCGCGAAGGCGGAGGTTAGGAGCGTGCCGACCAGCTCACATATTCCAGAAGCGCGAAGCGCCTTGGCAGCAGCTTCCTGTGCCGCAATATCGCAGTCACGCGCGGCCTGCCGGTCCAGTCTTGCAAATTCCCGGAACTTCAGACTGAGGCTGTGCAGCAACGCACCAACTGCATATATATCGACTGAGGCGAGCCGTGCTCCCAGAGCGGTTTCGGCACCATTGTTTTGGACGACGATGTCTTCCAGCGTTGGCGAACCGGCCGATGCCAACTTGAAGAGGTCGGCTGGTGTTGTTATCAGTTCGCCGTACCTCACGCCCATGCCATTAGACGTCGCGAACATAGGCAAAAAGGGCCAATGTTCATCCAAATCGCGGCCCGGCAGACGAGGGCCGCGAATGTCGTTTGCTTGTACGACAGTGTGTAGCATGCATACTCTCCTAGCGTTTTGGTAGGGCCTGGACAGCTATGATCGCTCGTCAGCCGATATGCCGTATGACGGCTGACGCGGACCGACTCTGCTCCTCGATGGCATCGACAACTCTTTGCATCATGGTCTTGATGCCGAGGACCAATTCCTGGATGCGCGCCATTTCGTCCTCTTGAAGTTGGGCCAGCTTGGTGAGGAATTTCCTGATATCCAGCGTCTCCGCCCGGACGTCCGTCGCCTGCTTCTTGATGATTCCGCTCGCGGCCCCTGCGAAGAACTCGGCTAACGAAGCAGTACCTTCGCCCGCCCGAGCCGCTGTCGCAAGGCGCTGACTTGCCATAGCAATCTTCGCCACCTTATCGCCCTGGCTTGTGATCTTCGTGGCAATGCTCGTCACCGCATTCCACCCACCAGACACGGCACCGGCACCCAAGCTTGCCAGCGAAGAAGCAAGGACGATGAAACCCGTAATGACAGTGGCCCAAATCTCGGCCTGACCCTGCGCCATCCCCAGGTCTTCGATCAGGCTCTTCGCAATGGCCTGCGTCATCTTTTCGATGACCCCCGTCTCGGTCAGGGTCCCCACGGTCACTGCCACTGCTGCAGCCGACAAGGCGAAAATCCCGCCGGTGACCACGGCCACTACCACCGACAGCGCGACCGCAATCCATCCAAATATCCTCATGGCGGTCGAACTCTTCTTCGCTTCCCTCAGCTTCTCCGCCGCGTCAGTGATCTTTCGGGCGATTTTCTCGTTCTGCTGCCGCTGCAGTTCACCTCGGTGCCGCACATCCTCCATACCCGCGGCAGTCTGGGCGTCGGCCATCTTCATCTTGAGGGCTAGAAACTTCGCGGCTACTTCCATCGCATCAAAGGCCCGTGGTGGGGGCAGCATTGGCGCCGCATGCGACGCCGGAGCACCGACAAACACCGGCGGCAGCGCAAGTTCAGCGCCCGATTTGCTGAAACCAACCGAAAAATTGTGGGTGGGTGCGTCGATCTGAGTTAGCACGCTGGTTTTAAGTCGCATTCCACCGATTGGTTCCGTTATGCTCATTTTATGCATCGCAGGCTCCTTTACGCGCTGCTTCGGACCTGAGCTGGCGCAGCATCAGCGACGCGCGCTGAGCGAAAGCCTTATGCTCCGGCTTTCCACCGCTAAGCTCCAATACGCTCTCAAGCGCGCTCACAGCAGCCGCCCGCTGATTGAGCTTGATGAGGCATTTCGCAGCGCAAAGCGGGATCTGCGGATCCTCCTTGTTCAGCAGCGCAGCCAATCCATACGCACGCAGGGCATTTGCTGAATCGCCGGACATTTGACTCGCAGCACCGAATCCGAACCAAAATCTCGGGTCCGTGTACCGGTGCATGCATAGAAAACGAAAGAAGATCAGCGCCTCGCCATTTCTACCAGAAGAATAGAAGCGATGGCCGAGCGCGTAGACTGCCTCGAGTTCGTCATCCGTGATCCCAATGACAGCTGCCAAATCCGTACGCCCTGCGATGATCTTTTCGGTAAGCCGCGCCAGTCGTCTAGCCTCATTAGTGTCCACTTCTCCACCGCCCCTCACTAACTCCTCTACCTCCTTCATAACCGCCTTAGACCCACTGCCGTACTGGTTTGACGCGCGGCGCACGTACTGGCTGCTGATTGGACGTGAGGGCCATGCGATCGCTCAGAACCGCCTGCCGCTCACATGTGTAAGCTTGCTGAAAACTCTCGTCTTGAGCCTCAACAAATGCGGAAATGGCATCGCCGGTCATGGCATAGTCGCCCAAGAGCTCAGCTTGCCGGTCGAGTTGTTCCCGACCTTTTCTCAAGAAGCTCTCCACCTGCGCGATCGTTTGCCGCGAACTCATCATCGTCCCATCGAGATCTTTGCCATCCATACGTCCACGCGCGGAATCGCAAGCGTTGTGGCAACTGACATCGGGCCCGCGCGCAAAGTTTTGATCGTTGGAGAGCAGCGACTGGTTGATGCTGCGATGGCGGCGGCAAATTCCATTCCAATAGATCGCCGCATTGCAGAATGACACCATTTGTTCCCTTATAACCGCCCGATCGCCATCGACGTGATCAATGTCAGCCCAAAGCAGCAGAGCACCGCCTTGATCGGCACAGAGCGCCACCTGGACAGAGACACGGAAGAGCAGGTTCTCTCCGAGCAATTCACGGATCTCCAGTTCATTGTCCGGCACTGTCTTTGCAATCCTGCTGGTTAATCGCACTGATCGTACGCCTGTCGCCTCCAAGACGATCCCGACTCCGTCGACCGTGAGCTCAATGCGCTTTACAGCCGCGGGCGAGGCGCAAGGACGATCTGAATTCTTCAACAAGCACTCCAAAGCCACTAACAGGACATCGTCTGCCGACGCTGGTGCCACCCTCGCTTTTCCTTCTTCCACAAGCCGAGAGCCTTGCCCACATTCGGCTTGATGGCGTCTGCGCCCCAGTTCCCAGGCCCTTGAACCGCCATAGGCCCACGGATTATTGATCCAATACCCAAAATGAAACAGAACGACCAATATCGTATGGATATGTATACATCGGCAGGCATGATGGCATTGAAGCGACCAGCTGAGATGTGGACGACGAATATGCTCTCCCGTTCAGTGCGCATATGCAGAAAGTATGGACGCATATCGTCTTTATATTTGCGCCTGGCACTCTATTGAATAACATTGCAGTGAGAAATATGATGTCTTCCTGCGTGCCAACCGGCCGGCAAAATCCTTTATTGATGTGGCTGCCGGCGTGTGGATTAGCCGTCCCGGGTGCAAATTGAGGATGAAACGGAATGCCGGTCGTTGCGGGAGCGATTTGAAGAAGCTGTAGGCGCGTTAGAATCGGTCCGTAGCAGATGGCATGGTCACCCGAAGATGACGCGCGACTTGGCCAGAGAAGGGAAATTCGATATACGATGTCTCGTTCGTGTACCTCTGTGCCATCTGAGAGTCGCACTGAAATTGGGGTCGGCTTTCGGCGCAATCTTGCCGAAGCGGCATTCTTGGCTTGCATTTCGAACGACGTAGTGCGGGCCAGGCGGATTGCGAAAGGACTTGACGCTCTTGCGCCGGGCAGCAGGGAGTCCGTTGTCGCTTACGCCATTGCGGATCTGACGGTAGGAAATATCGAGGCAGCGCTTGAGCAGCTCCGTCCGCTTTCGGAAACCAACGACGCATATGGGTTGGCGTTCAGCGCGCTGGCTCTCCATCTTTCCGGACGGCTCAGCGAGTGCGATGCCGTGCTCAGGCGGGTTACGGTTGGAAATCCCGATGTCGATGGACTCGTTGCCGCTATTGGCAAGAACTCGATCGGACATGCTGTGGAGAGGGACATCTGATGAACGTGAACAGCATCAGCCCAGCGGCGCTGACGTCCGTTTTGCCAACGGACACTGCATTTGTGTCGGAAACATCGACTGAATCCCTGGACGCCTTTCGCGCCGAATTCAATCGGCCCGAATTGCCGCCGCAGCACGACAGGTCAGCGACCGGTGCAATCGACCAATCGACCGAGGTGGCGCGCGGATCTGGCGTCGCCCGCACACCGGGAGACGCCATCCTCAGCAGCATGGAGAAGCTAAGCGCCAGCTTTACCCACGCCATCGAAGCCGCTCATAGCACAGCGGGTATGGAAGGAATCCACTCAGGCGATTGGCTGAATGCACAGCTCGCGATCTCAGCTTTGTCCCTACAGTGTGACCTACTGGCCAAGGTGGTCGGCAAGGCCACGCAAAGCCTGGATACTTTCCTGAAAAACCAATGATCTACGCTGGTGGACGGGTGTGACATTCGTACTGAAGTGGCTGGCGACATTTCTCTTGTTGTTGACGCTGGGGAGCTGCGGATCGAAGCTCGAGCTGTACCGCAATCTTCCGGCGCACGAAGCGAACGAAATGCTCGCACTGCTCATGAGGCAAGGCATCTATGCCGAAAAAAGCACGGACGACACCGGCAACGCCTCATTGTCGGTAGATATTAAGGATGTTCCCACTGCAATGGAACTGTTGAACGGCGCCGGACTGCCTCACGACCTCTACGCCGATATGGGCAGTCTTTTCAAGAAAGAAGGCATGATCTCATCACCGACAGAAGAGCGCGTGCGCTACATTTATGGCATCACACAGGAGCTGTCGCGGACCCTGTCCATCTTCGATGGCGTGCTCAATGCCCGGGTCCATGTGGTGTTGTCACCCGAAGAGACGAGTGATGGTCGACACCAGTCCTTGCCGTCGAGCGCTGCCGTCCTTGTCCGTTACGCACCCGGCACTACCGTCGATCAGATGGTACCGAAAATCAAGGAGCTCGTCGCAAACAGCTTGGAAGCCCTATCCTATGAAAGAGTCTCCGTCGTGCTCGTACAGGCGAGCCAGAATAAGCCATTATTGCGTTCCGTCGATAGAACAGCCGTTGTCACGACAGAAGACAGCGGCACAGCCCATCTGGTGATCGGGCTTGTATGCGGCATAGCGGTATTGCTGATCGGCAATGGCGTCCTCGGGTTCCTGTTATGGCGTCGCCTCCGTCAGACCTCCGCCATAGCGGCTCAATGAGATTAACCGAAATTGAACAATTCATCAGTGATCCGCGGAACAGCAGCAGTATCGGATGAATGGCTTGAAGCACCGTGGGCGAGAGCCGTGATGTGCTGCATTGCCGATCCTGCCGCTGATCTCGATTTCACAATGGCGCATGGTTGGCCCGAATGGATGCCCTTGGACAAGGTCCAGACGGACCCGTTCACTCGTATTAAGCTTGGAGGCTGGCTCCTTCGTGGGCAAAGTGATGAACCGTCCGCCATCATTTTCGCCGGTGCGGCGCGACGAAGCCGGCTCGCGTTCCTCCCCGCGCCGGACGCCGTGCGCCTCATGCGCCTGGCCGGCGCCTGGGTGGGTGCATCCGGCCTTACAGGACTTCTTCGGACGACCGATATCGCAGCGGTTCGCGCGGCCCTCGGTGAAGAAGCCGTCACATTCGCTTCGCAAGCCGCACTTCTACCGCGACCGACTACCAAACTGATGTCGGCGCTCGGTGCTTCTGACATTCCGCCCGCGCCCAGCGCTTTGCTTCAATGCGGCGCGGCGATGTTCGGTCTGGCGATTGGTGGCATTCCGCAAATGCTGCGGACTCGGCTAGGCTTGCGCCGTCCCGCGCCAATCTGGGCGACGGCGGTTGAGAACTGTCGTGACGACAGTGCTGGCGAGGACGCATTTCATGCGATGCGGCGCCTGGTCCGTAAGAGGATGCCGACATGGTCGCGCTGGTTCAACTGACACCTGCATCGGCCGGTATCCTCGGCCCTGGGCGAATCTTGTCGGCCGGGAGCGCACAGGCACTGGTGGATGCCGAGCAAGTGCTTACGCAGTCACGGCGCGAAGCCCGTGCGCTCATCGATGCCGCGCGCGCATCCGCCCGAGCGATCGAGGCGAGGGCCAAAGAGGCTGGAATGACTGCAGCACAAGCGGCGATCGATGCCCGCTTGACCGCGATCGCTACGGAGTCTCTGCGGATTATGGCGCAACATGAGGAGCAGATCATAGAAATGGGTCTGCAGATCGCGCGCCGGATTATCGACACCGTCGAGCCGGTGGAGGCGGCGGTGCAGATCGCTTTGCGCGGTCTGAAATTCGCGGGCCACAGCTCCCTCGTCCGGCTACGCGTGGCACCGTCGCTCCTCGAGGAAGTCCGCAACCGGTTGGACGATATCCTCCCGACGGCGACATCGCGCACCGTCGTCGACCTGATTGGCGACGCGCGCGTAAATGATGCCGGATGCATTCTCGAGACCGATGCCGGACTGGTCGACGCCACGATCGAGAGCCAGCTTGCCGCGATTGAAAGTGGCCTGCGTAGCGGCCTATCAGTCTCTGCAAAGCCAGACAATTGCAACGTTCCAAAAGCCTAAGTGATGTCCGAGCCAGCCGAGCCGACGAACGCCGTTATTCCCCCCGAGCACGAGAACATCGATCGTTTCTTCCAGCGCGCAAGAAGAGCAGTTGCACAGGCGTCGACAATGCGCGTCCGCGGACGTGTCCTCCACATCGTCGGAACGGTAATCCGTGCCATGGTGCCGGGCGCCCGCATTGGCGACCTTTGCACTCTCCGCAATCCGGAGAACGACTTCGAACTGTCGGCGGAAGTCGTCGGCGTGCAGTGCGATGTCGCCATTCTGACACCGCTCGGGGAAATGCAGGGCCTCTCCACGCTCACTGAAGTGATCCCAACGGGAAAGCCCCTCATGGTTCCGACCGGCTGGAACCTGCTCGGGCGCGTACTCGACGGTTTCGGGCGACCTTTGGACGCATCCACCAAGGGGCCCTTGCTTCCGGAAGCCCGCATGCCTGTCTACAGGGACGCACCGGATCCCTTAACCCGTCCTATCATCGACAAGACTCTTCCTGTGGGCATACGGGCGATCGATGGTCTCCTAACGTGCGGCGAGGGACAGCGCATGGGCATTTTTGCCGCTGCAGGCGGGGGCAAGAGTACCCTGATGTCGATGCTGGTGCGTGGCGCAGCGGTCGACGTGATCGTGATAGCTATGATCGGCGAGCGTGGCCGGGAGGTGCAGGAGTTGATCCAACACAGTGTCGGCGCAAAAGCGCGATCACGAGTAGTTTTGGTCGTTGCCAGTTCCGACCGCCCCGCAACGGAGCGGGCCAAGGCGGCCTATGTCGCCACGACGATCGCCGAATGGTACCGCGACCAAGGACAGCGTGTGCTCCTTGTCATGGATTCGGTGACCCGTTTCGCGCGTGCGCTGAGGGAGATTGGTCTCGCGGCCGGTGAGCCGCCGACCCGGCGTGGCTTCCCGCCATCAGTTTTCGCCTCCCTGCCGCGGCTTATGGAACGCGCTGGGAACAACCATCGGGGGTCCATAACGGCCTTCTACACCGTGCTCGTGGAGGGCGATGACATGGCCGAACCGGTGGCCGATGAAACCCGATCCGTCCTTGATGGTCATATCGTGCTCTCACGCGCCCTGGCGATGTCGAACCAGTATCCCGCTATCGACGTTCTGGCGAGTGTCAGCCGCGTCATGAGCGCTATCGTGTCGTCGGAACATGAGCGGTTGGCAGGCAGGCTACGGGAGCTGATGGCCAAATACCATGAGGTAGAACTGTTGGTACACGTCGGCGAGTACAGGGAAGGAGCCGAACCGCTCGCCGATGCAGCGATCGCAAGGATAGATCGCATACGGACCTTCTTGCGGCAGTCGACAAAGGAGCAGATCGGCTTCGACGCAATGCTCGATGAGCTTGCCGTGTGTCTGGCATGATTCCCGGAGCCGTAGATCGCCTTCTCGAATTGAAGACAATGCGGCGCCGCCGGGGCGAAGATGCGCTGCGCTTGACGCACACCACTCTCGACAATGCTGTCTCGGCTGTCGCAACCGCCTTGACCGATCTTCACGGATGGCGCGAAGATCTTACCCGTCGCGAAGCCGCGCTATATGGTCCATTAATCGGGGAAGCCGCCGCTCTCATTGACCTCGAAGAGGTGAACGCGGAGATGATCTCGCTGCGTGAGCACGAGCAGCTGCTGCAAAAGCGCCTCGAACAGGCTAGGGCAAAAGCCGACCTGGCTCGGCAGGCACGTGAGGAGGCATACAGTGCGGCACGTGAGGCGTGGCGCGAGGTAAGCAAATTCGAGGATCTCATTCGAGCCTTGCGCACCGACGCCACCCTGGAGGAGAAGCGCGCAGCGGATTTGGAATTGGAGGATTTTGCCCAGGCGCGGAACAAGGGCGGGGAGCAAGATAATAATCTCTCGGTGAACCTGCATCGGATGTGGAGCGGCCATTCGT
This sequence comes from Mesorhizobium sp., assembly GCA_004020645.1. GTDB lineage: Bacteria > Pseudomonadota > Alphaproteobacteria > Rhizobiales > Rhizobiaceae > Mesorhizobium. The sequence continues at coordinate 31,323 of SAQL01000025.1, forward strand.
TGTCCGTGATTGGCGGATCGCGATTCCGCGAAATCCCGGAAAGCGATTCGGTGCTCGATTTTCGCCTGCGCTGTCCTGGCGGTTGGCATCGCTCGCAATGACGTTGAGAGATCATGCCAGAGACTGAAGCAAGCGAGACCAATGCTGGCGGCCCTTGAGCCAACGGGACGAAGGACAACGAAAAAACCCCGCAACAAGTATCGATAGGGTGGTCCACGTGTCGCCGGTAGTCTGATCCAGCTGCGATCGGCTTTCAACTCATTCCACGCACTGTTGAAGACGTCGGTAAGCCGTAATCTCGCTTACCGCCTAGGCAACAATGCTGCCAAGCCGTGAGCCCGATGCTCCGGCCGGGCGAGGCCGTCGGCAAGGGCAGCGATGCGCCATTATAGCTCGAGCGTAAGCTCCGCCACGCCTCCCGCGAGGGCGACGAGAGCATCGGCGCGATGAGCGTCCTCAATGCCATCGGCGAGGTGGACGAGACGGTTCTGGAGGTCCGGCTCAAGCCCTGCCAGCCCGTCCCCGAAGCCCCCGTAGCGCCGCGACGCGATGTGCAGGCTGGTCGAGTCCCTCCGCGAGGCGGATGAGACCGCGCTGAGGTTTCCGCGCAAGTCCCGCCCACGCCGGCTCCGAGGCCAGATAAAGCCGTGCCGCGATGCCTTGACGCAAACCCCTCGGCGAGCTTGAAAAGAAGCTCCTGGAGATACGGCGCAACCCCTCCCGCGCCTGTGCCGAGGCCGCCTCGGAGGGCCCAGGCGCGATGCTCTTGGTCCTCAAGCCCCTTGGCGAGCTTGACAAGACGTTCCTGGCGATCCAGCGCAAGCCCTCCCACGCCTGTGCCGAGGCCTTGGAGGGCGAGGCGCGATGCTCTTGATCAAGCCCCTCGGCGAAATTTGACAAGACCGAGGCCTCCAAGGCCGAGGCGCGCTCCCCAGTCTCAATTCCCTCGGCAAGGGCGACGAGACGCGGCTGGAGACGGAACGCACCCCCCACACCTGTTCCGAAGGCTCGGACGGCGGAGGCGCGATCCCAGGGCTGCTCAAGTCCCTCGGCAAGTAGGACGAGATGCTCCTGGAGATCGGCTCGAGTCCTGCCAAGCCCGGTCCGATATCCATCAGGACTAAGTTGCGCTCATCGGGGTCGCCAAGCATAGGACTAGCGCGACCAGGCCCTCCTGGTCCGCTGGGTGAGGCAAATTGAAGCTGGGCGCGAGTGATTGCATCACGCCGGGAATCATCAGCGCGGCAAAAGCGATCCGCGCCGGGCTGGCATCGCGTCAACCTCTCCCAGATAACCTGGACCGGGATGGCCGCTTGTCGCCTTTCTTGAGCCGCCGGCGGTGGCTGGCGGCGCCAGGCAGCTGTTGATTTGTCTGCGACATACTCAGCATATCGTTCGGGCTGAACCCGCTCAGCAATCTGCCCGAGTTTTCCCGGACATGTCCCGTCGCCCATTTTCCGCTCGATCCGGCATGCGCGGCAAGCCTGCGGCAAGACCAAATAGAACCCGTTGATCGCCGCTCAGGCCGCTCCAGATCGCAGCGGTCATCGGTCTGCGGAAGGTCGCGACGAACCAGCGTCAGAGTCTCCTTCGCGCGAGGGAAAGGTTCCGCTCCTAGCCCTACCGCGCGATCTTGGCCATTTCGCCCTACCGACGGGTACGGCGCCAAAGTCGAAGCAGAAGGGCCGAGTCGTAGGGTGCTTACTGGAACCGATCTGAAGGGTAAGTGGCGGGCCCTTGCAAATTGCTTGCCCGCTGAACATCTGATCTGTTCGTTTGCGCGAAAGCAAATGCCCAATGTCAACAATCCGCCAATCTGTTGGGAAGGCAACAACGCTCGCCAAAAACGAGCACCTATTTTCGGCTGCGCAACTTGGCCTGGATCTTGCGGAGTGCTTTATCGCAGCACGAAAAAGATTGGTTGCAGGTGTCCCAGTCCACAACATGGCATCGTGATGTCCAAGTGCATTCGATGGCGCAGCGATAGTCATGCGAGACGAATTAGGGTCGTTTACAGGCTTTGGACCGCCGGCGTTCGAACCGTGTGCTCGTGACCGGATGCACTCTGCCGGGGTATTGGCGCAAGTCGAGGACGTACGAGTACGGTGTCCTCATAAAAGACGAAGAGCGCCGGCCGCTCCTTGTCGCTGCGGGATTGAAAGCCAGGCATTTCCTTTGAGCAGTTCTAGGACCCCGCGGCGAGACGAGCCGGGCAGGAAGGCGCATTCAACGAGAATTTCACCCCTTTATTCGCGCGCCTGGAGTGCGCCGATCAAATCTTCTCGCGAAGTACGTTGCCGCGGATCGCAAAGCAGCAGCTCGCTCGCTGTCGATTGGAGCCTATCAACATCAGAGACAAAATGGCGTCACTTTCGGCCTCTTTGAAAACACAGATGATGCCGCCACGGCCACAAGCGGCATCAGGCGCAATCTACGTCTCTTCAAACTTGTCAAGGCTATCCCATGCAACTACGCCACCTCCGCTATTTCGTGAGCATCGTCGATGCTGGGAGCTTCTGCCGGGCAGCGGCCACCATTCATGTGGCCCAGCCGGCCCTCAGCCAGCAGATCGCTGGCCTTGAAACCATGCTCGGCGCCACCCTGTTGCACCGCAGCGCACGCGGCGTTCGCCCCACTCAAGTGGGCAAGGCTTTCTATCGGGAGGCCGTCTCCATCTTGCAGCGGGTAGAGCGACTGCCCGGCATCGTTCGCTCCACGGAGGGAGAGCCAGAAGGTTCGGTGCGGCTAGGCATGTCTTCGACGCTCGCCGTTTCCCTCGCCGGCCCCTTGGTGGCCGCCTGCAGGACGGCACTCCCCAAAGTGACGCTGAGCTTGGTTACCGGTGACTTTCTCCGCATCAGGCCGCTCATGGAATCGCAGGCGCTTGACGTTTGCATGGTCTTCGAGGACACACCCACCCTTGGTGTTTCCCGCAAACCGCTGTTCCGCCAGCGCCTCTATCTGATCCGGCCTGCCAACGCAGAAAATTCCGCAACATCCGTGTCCCTCGAGACGCTGGCGGCAATTCCGCTTGTACTGCCAGCGCAGCCGCATACGATCCGCGAGGCGCTGGACCGGGCGTTTGGAGCGGCCGGAGTGATACCGAACTGCGTGGCAGAGGTCGACACGTTCTGCAGCGTGCTCTCCTTGGTCAAAGCCGGCGTAGCAAGTGGGATCGTTCCCAAGGGGGATTTCTCGGACATTCCAGGCTACGACGGTCTGAGGCCTGTCGTCATCGATCCGCCAATTCATCTGACAGCATGCCTCATGTCATCCGCACACATGCCGCTCACCTCCGCCGCCGAGGCGGCAAGTGCACTGCTCGCCGCGCGGGTAGAAAAGCGCTTTAGTGAAGCGCTGCCCGCCGAATGGGAGCGCGTCCCGATTTAGAAGTTGTCGAGAGGCGAGTAATCCAAGCGCTATGTCTTTGGGCACCGTTTTCAAGGCGACCGAGCGATTTTAGCCACGAACCCACGAGCTGGTTACAGCTATGGCCTGTGAGCGCTGTCCTCTTGTGGAGCGTTATGTATGCGTCTTCTGTGTCAGGCCTATGACGCGCGCATTGCTCCGGGCAAACAGCCATTGCTCCGCCTTGGTCAAGCACAGGAGACGCGTAAAGTCGCCAGCAGCCAGCAGCTGCTGCGACGCCAACTCATGGCGGTCCTCGCCGCGCTTGCCCGGCTCGATGCGAATGGACATCCGGCTGCTATCGATTTCTGTTACCTGCATACGCGCCCCCGTGGCGCGTAAGCCCACCGCGTCTGTGGCATCAGAGCGACCGGGTTCCTCGTCGCGTTCACTGCGCCGACCACCTCAGAGGCGCTCAGCACGACCAGCAACTTGCACGGCGTCCGGGCGTATCGATCCGCTCAGGCAGATCAGATCGACCCAGCGTCACCTCAAGAAACGCAAGGCGCAAGCGGTCTGGTTCACCACGCCCCAGAGGTCCCACCGAGTGGACTAATAGGCGCGCATCTGGTGGACTCCTAGGCGACGCGGTCGCGGAAAAACGGTGCCGGTCCATGCTGGCCAACGCTTCTGCCGTCGCTTTGAACACTTCGGCACGATTTTTGGGGCGCTACTGCCTATCAAGGCCACTCAGGGTGGATGTATGTCAGATCTCATCATAAGAATTGGAGATGATCCAATATCGACATGATATTTGCTTCTGGCCCACGTTGAGTAGATTGGATGTAAACGACAGCTCGACCATTGAGCGGATGCCCCTTCCCCGGCGAGTGGAGTGATCTCGGGATATCCGTCGCCATGACTGGAGCGATTTCATGGGGAACCCGAACGGCTTGCATCAACAGCTTGTCCGAAAAGATCGAGTCACTAGGCAGCTTGTCTATTTCAGAGATCTTCGACGCATGTGTTTTGGGCTGAGCTGTTCCATTGCGACTGTCGTCCGCATCGTCGGTCGCCGATCCGATGCGCGGGTACTCGCTAGTAGGGATGCTGCGTTGGCGGCCGTCACAAACAGTGTCTGTTCCACCCCACCTGCGGGGCGGGCTACCTCGCCGCGGGCCCTCACCTTGGGGACGATGAGCGGTTCTCGCAAACGTTCAACGAGCGGAATTTCAAAGAGTGTGAGTCACTCGACGACGCACCCCGCAAGGGTCTCGGCAGTAACGAGCTTGAGTCGCACAAACGCAGCAGCCAGGCGCCCGACCTGTCAACAAAGCTCCATTTCCTGGGCGGCACAACCGACCGTCTCGCGGGCTCGAGCGAACTCTTCACCATGGAGGGGCACGTGATCGATCTGCCTTGCTATAGTTCACGAGAGGCCGCCACCATTTCGCGTCTTGCAGCCCGCTTGCCGGCCGCTTTCAGCCTCGCTAGCATCAACGTGGCAGCCGTCATTCCCGATTCGACACCACCGCGTGTTCCGGCGGATTGCCGCCGCGTGATGGTACGCCTACACGGCCACGATCTCCGCATCGCGATCGACCCGATTCTCCTTCCGTCCATAGCGGTGACACACTGGCCAGACATCACGGCCCTGCCATTGGACCACGGCTTGCGGGAAATTCTGTTCGACATCGTCCTACGCAATGTGGCGATTCAGGTGGAACGATGGTGCGGTCAGCGGCCCATCTGGTCTTCTTCCGAGATCACCGAAGTGCTGCCCTACGCCATTGGGCTTGTTCGCTTGGACGGTCCAGAAAAATTCCTCGGCCTAGTAGAATTCGATGCCGGCGGACTCGAATGGATCACCTGCTGCTGCTGCGATGCGCTGCCGGTCGTGTCCGCAATCCTCGACGATCTGGCCCTCTCTCTCGATCTAAGAGTCGCTCGTTTGAACCTTACTTTGGCGGAACTACAGTCAATCGCGCCGGGTGACGTCATTTTGCTCGACGCCTCACCGGTCGCTCGTGACGGAGCGATGACCGTTCTACTGTGCCTCTTTGGCAATTCGCGATTTCGCGCCTCGATCATGGATGGCCGCCTTTCAGTCCTTTCAGCAGTGGACCACATGATGGACAATCCTGACTCTCTCCCTCCCGAAACCTTCGACAGCATTGACCTCCCGGTCGATGTGGATGTCGGACACTTGACCATGTCGCTCAAGCAGCTTCGTGAACTCGCGGTGGGCCAGGTACTAGATCTTGGTTTCGATGCTACGACCAATGTCAGTTTGCGAGTTAATGGCCGGGTGGTCGCTGCGGGCGAGTTGGTGCGCATCGCCGATCGGACAGGTGTGCGTGTCCTAGACATGCGCCTACCACGCGCCTCGTCATGAACGGGTTGCCCGATCCCGCTGCGATGATCGCCTTGATCGGCGCGATAGCGGTCATCCCGTTCCTTGCGATCACCGTCACGTCGTACGTCAAGCTCGTTGTCGTGTTCGGGCTGATCCGAAATGCCCTCGGCGTTCAGAACATTCCGCCGAACATGGCAATGAATGCGGTCGCCATCCTGCTCTCCGTATATATCATGCAGCCCGCGGCCAACAAGGCATTTGAAGCAGTGCGCCACAAGGAGATCGCGTTTGAAGATCTCCGTGGGCTCGTCGAAACGATACCGCTAGCTATAGAGCCCTTTCGCGATTTTCTCCTAAAGAACACGTCGCAACAGGAACGACAATTCTTCGCCAATGCGACCCGTGAATTATGGAACGAACGGGACGCCGATGCGGTAACCGATGGCGATGTCATGATTTTGATCCCGGCATTCATAACATCCGAGTTGGCGGACGCGTTCAAGATAGGTTTTCTGCTGTTCCTGCCCTTCATCGTCATCGACCTCGTCATTTCGAATATCCTGCTGGCGATGGGTATGATGATGGTTTCGCCGATGACGATCTCCCTGCCCTTCAAGCTGTTCTTGTTCGTCGCTGTGAACGGATGGCAGCGCCTGATCCACGGTCTGGTCTTGTCCTATGCGGGACCATCATAATGAGTACCGCCACTCTGGCCAACATCGCCGTCGAAGCCCTGAAACTGACTCTGGTTCTGTCGATGCCCACGATCCTCGTCGCGACGGGGGTCGGGCTGGTCGTCAGCTTGGTGCAGGCCCTGACCCAAGTTCAAGAGCAGACACTTCCGTTCGCGGTGAAACTGATATGCGTGAGCCTGGTTTTGATGACAACTGGGAACTGGATCGGTCGGGAGCTGTACCAGTATACGCTAAACGTCTTCAACAATTTCGGAGCGATGTAAGGTCCGTCTCGTGTCGCTACTTGATCCGTCTCTCTTGCATACTGCCCTTATCGTCTTTGCCCTCGCGACGACGCGTACGACGGGCATGACGCTGATTATACCCATTCTGGGGCGCGGCATTGTGACCGGACTGGCGCGGAACGGCGCGATCACGGCATTGAGTCTCCCGGTAATGGCGCATGCTTGGGCAACTAGGCCTGTGAACCTCGATAGCTGGGATCTGGAGCTGATCCTGGGCTTGGGGCTGAAGGAACTCTTGCTCGGCCTCGTACTCGGCATGCCTATTGCCGCGACCATTTGGGGTGTTGAGGCGGCGGGCACCTTCATTGACAACCAGAGGGGTGCCGCGATGGTGAGCCTCTTGAATCCGGCGAGCGGCAATCATGTCTCGCCGCTTGGAACGCTGTTCGCCCAGCTCTTCGTCACATGGCTATTTGCCACCGGCGGCTTTTCCGCATTGATCGAAGCGCTCTATCGCTCCCATGAGGTCTGGCCTTTGTGGAGCTTGCATCCTGCATTCGGTCCGGCATTCGTCACGGGAGTTCTGCATCTCGCAGACGTCATCATGCTACTGACTTTACTCCTCGCCGGTCCAGCTATTGTTGTTATGTTCCTTAGCGAAACGGGTCTGGCGCTGATCGGCCGCATTGCACCGCAACTGCAGGTCTTTTTTATCGCCATGTCTGTCAAGAGTGCGGTGGCTCTCCTGGTTTTAGTCCTCTCGCTCACGATCATTCTGGCTGAGGCCGATAAACGCGTGCCATCCCCGGTCGCGATATTCAACCTCATCGCCACGTGGTTGTCATGAGCGCCGAAAAGACCGAAAAGCCTACACCCAAAAGGCTGCGCGACCTGCGCAGGAAGGGGCAGGTGGCGCACAGCAGTGAAGTCGTTTCCGCGGCACTGACCATCGCATTCTTTTCTCTGTTCTACGCCTCCTTATCCGGCATGATAGACCGGCTCGAGGCGATGATCCTGCTACCTGTACCGCTTCTCCAAGGTGATCTCCTGAGCGTCACTGAAAAGCTCCTGCAGTCCTATGTTGCCGAACTACAACGCATGCTCGCGCCCTTCATCGGCATCGTTCTGGTAATCGGCGTGGGCGGCAACATCTTACAAAATGGCCCGATGTTCACGCCCGAGACGGCCTCGCCAGCGCTGAAGAAGCTCAGTCTCAGTGAGAACGTCAAGAGGATCGTCTCGCTGAGGAATTTCATTGAATTGGGCAAATCGATCGGGAAGATTTTGATACTCGCCTCGGTTCTGCTGCTCGTGCTGCGCGAAGGGATGCATGCGCTCGTCTGGACGCCGAGTTGCGGGATATCATGCCTAAGGGCGGTGACAGGTAACCTGCTGCTCGGCATCGCCCTTTATGCTGGTTTGGGTTTTCTCACGGTGGCAATTGCGGACTTTGCGTTCCAGCGTCGGCAATTCACGAAGAAAAACATGATGTCGAAGGATGAGGCGAAGCGAGAATACAAGGAGAGCAATGGTAACCCCCTAGTCAGGGCAAAACGCAAACAACTCCATATGGAGTTGTTTGCCAAAGGCATGACCAACCGGTCGCGCAGGGGACCATCGTGATCACCAACGATGTATGTTGCGTGGCGATTTATTACGATCGGAAGCGTACGGCCTTCCCCGTGATCAGTACCATCGGTACCGATCTGGCGCAGCATATGATCGATGATGTTGGCTACCACTATGCCAGTGAGGCGAAACAATCCGCTGCGCACGCGCTGCTGAAGGACGAGTCCAGTAGACGAACATATGCAGTCGTATCTACTCTCGCCAAAATTCTTCGGCTTCCCGGTAAGCTGGAGACCCGGCCCGGCGATCGGTCGTGCCATTCACTGTGTCAGCTGGCCTCCGGCACAAAGATTTCTTGCGGACTGATTTGTTTGCTGAGTCCTATATGCATTTTGTATGTACTCATATCGGTTTGATATTTCTTATACATGTCGTGACGTTATAATACATATGGACCGATATCCCTTTGGCGCCCGAAAGGGCGTAGCCCACTGACACAGTTTGCCTCCATGGGTGCTGCCCAGAAGTTGCTTGGACATGAGCGAGCACGAAGCCTTAAATGGTGGGACACATGCGGATCCACCAAGCCGCGGAACGGCAAGTCGGCCCGCGAGGAAGCCCGTGCGCCGGCAATCTGCAGTGCACTGCCCATGGACGTTGACGGGACGCCCCAGGCGATGCCGTAAGACCGCACGGAGCCGAAGTAATGTCTGATGGGACAGTATTCGAAACGACCCCTTCGCGCCTTTGCTCTGATCGGATGGCGATCGAGCCGGTCCCGGTGCAGGTGGGTTCATGGCGCGGTGAAGCTGTTCGCCTGGCGGGGCCTACACACGCGACCCTCTTGGAACAGGCAAGGGAAGAGCGCACTTTTGGTTTTTCCGAGGCGATCGAGTCAAGGGCGCTAGTTGAGCGCAAAATCTCGGAGGAGCGCTTAGCGCCGTCGCTCAGCGCGGTCCATGAGATTGATGCCTATTTCGAACGTCTCCCTTATTTCGACCGTACCGAGTTGCCGGGGCTGTTGCGCGATATCCGCAGAGACGATTCTGCCTTGCAGGACATACTCCGAAAGGTTCGTCGGCGGTTCGCTGACCCCTCTTATGCCTATGCGGCACTCGATCTGGCGGCGCGAGAGTTGCGACGCGAGGGCCTCGACCAGCTTGCCATACGGACGAATGGTGCCAAGGCCCAACTCATGGCTAAGCAGGGGGTGGCTGTTCGTGCTGGCCTCAATATTTCAGTGGTAGCGACTGAAGTAGCGGCGGGTGATCAGAGGCTCGCTGCAGAGCTGCGTGATTTCTATCGGGCCACAGTCTCTAGCGATCCAGGACCGCTCCGGCTTTATAGGGACATTCTCCGTAAGTTTGGAGTCGAGGGCTTTGCTCGGCATGTCGCCTTTCTTACGCGTGCGCTCGGCGAGGACATCGCCTCGGCTGGCCCGTCGGTCGAGCCGGCTCGGCTATGGGAGATCCTCAGCGGATTATCGGCGCTGCGAGTGCTGGATACCGTGCACGAGTGCTGCCAAAAAATGGTCGAACGGATACGGCGGCGAAATATCATCGACATCACCGCTACTGGCGTGATGTGGCAATTATTGCCGCTGTTGGAGGATACCGTTCCCGGTCCGTCGAAGATCATTCCCATTCCCGAACGGCTAGGAATCCCTCTCGTTCACCTTGATATGCAGATTGCCGTACTGCGTGACTCTCGAGATCTTCTCGCGATGATTCCGGTCGGAGTCTACCGCGACTTGGACGCAAGAGAATCGACGTTGCGGGCGATAGAGGAAGCGATGGACATCCGCATTGAACAGGAAGAGAGTGCATGAGCGCCCATGCTTCTATTCGGGCTTTTTGCTCGGCGATGGGACTTCCACCGCAGGCGCCCCCATTGACGCTGCGTTTTGAACGATCGGGTGATCTCCACATGGAGTGTCGCGATGGCTTTGTCGCAATGTACTTAACGCGCGCCATGCCGCTTCACCGCAAGGGGATCGCCGCGGCAGCTCTCTCAGCGGTACACCCGGATCGTACGGTGCCGCACATGGTGAACGTCGCCTTTTACGGCGAGGCGCTGCTGGTCCTGCTCATCAGCATAGCTGAGAACAGCGTTGATCTTCCAACGCTAGAAACCGCGGCGCAGGTTCTCGTACGGCTCGTCGACGAAATTGATGCCGCAGCGCGGTGACCTATGATTCGCATCAATTCCGGCAGCTTGAATTATTCTGCTCCAACGATCTCCGGATCGACGGAACTGCGGCGAACAGGCCTCGTTGCCGATGCTCGGTCGGCTTTGCTATTCGATCTGCTATACGACGCCCCCACCGTCGATGACCTGATGATGGCCGCCTTCGCGCCTCCGATCGCGAATCCCGCAATCCTCGAGTCTCCGACATTCGCCGCCACGCTCAAGGCCGCACACACATCGCTGGCCGATCTGGCTGCGCAAACGGGAGACCCAGATCGTGCCGTGCTGTGCGACGCGCTCTCGGTACTCGATCGGGCGCAATGCGACCGTTTTTTTTTGAAAACGCCTGCCGTGCTTTGATGCGAGGATAGATCTGATGACGGAACCGTTTATCAGTCCCGACAAGCGCGATGCGCTATCGGTGCTAGCGTATCTCTACATTAAATTTGGCCTTCTTCACGATGCAACCAAGCTTCTGCTCGCCCTCGAGCATCTCGACTCCGCATGGGGTTGGGCACGGCATGCACGCTGTCTGGTATTGCTTCGAGCGGGAGACTGCGAGGGGGCCGCTGCCGAGGCGAGTCGGCTTCTTTTGCACGCGCTGAGCGATGAGGAGCGATTCCGGATATTGCAGGTGCGGGTCAAGGCTTATTCGAAACTGGGTCTCAGATCCGAGGCGAGAGCCTCTCAGCGAATGGCCACAATACTGCTGACACAGACGGCCGTGCCGGGTGCGTCGCGGGGACGGACAGCGTGAATTTTCCCAACAAGGTCCTGGCAGTTGCGACTGGCCGGAACGACATTATTCTGGCGGGGCTATTGGTTGCCATCGTCTTTGTGATGATCATTCCGCTGCCGCCCGTCCTGATGGATGTGCTGCAAGCTATCAATCTTGGGATTTCCGCGCTCCTGCTGATGGTGGCAGTCTATATTAAGTCACCCCTCGCTTTCGTCACCTTCCCGGCGGTGCTTTTGCTGACGACGCTGTTTCGGTTGTCCCTCGGTATCGCTGCGACACGCATGATCTTACTGCACTCAGACGCCGGCCAGATCATCAAGACTTTCGGCGATTTCGTGGTAGCTGGGAATCTCATTGTGGGCGGGGTTACTTTCTTGATCATCACCATCGTGCAGTTCGTGGTCATCACCAAGGGGTCCGAGCGCGTGGCTGAAGTCGCCGCACGCTTCTCGCTGGATGCGATGCCGGGCAAGCAAATGAGCATCGACGGCGACCTGCGTGCCGGCGGCATCGATATTCAAGAAGCCCGTCGGCGCCGCATCGCCATCGAGCGCGAGAGCCAATTATACGCCGCGATGGACGGTGCGATGAAGTTCATCAAAGGTGACGCAATCGCAGGCTTAATCAGCATCTTCGTGAACATCATAGGCGGCATTGCGATTGGTGCCCTGCAAAAGAGCATGAGCTTGAACGAAGCGCTCGAGATTTACACCATCCTGACGATCGGCGACGGGCTCGTCGGTCAGATCCCGGCTCTCTTCACCTCAATCACGGCAGGCTTCATCGTCACGAGGATAAGCGACAGGGATAAGGGCTCAGATCTCGGCAGTGAGATTGGAGACGAAGTCAAAGCCCAACCACGTGCCCTGATCGCAGGATCCTTCATCCTAATTCTGTTCTCTTTGGTACCTGGCTTTCCTACGGCAATTTTCGTGATATTGGCAGTATTGGCTGGAGGCGGTGGCTGGTTGTTGCAGCGCAGGCGGCCGCTTTCAGCGCCTTCGAGTTCCTACTCGGTCGCCGGCGTCAGGGCGCCCGTGACGGCGTCGGACGGGCCGGCTGAACGGAGCGGCGAAGGCTGCGATGCCATCACCATCACGCTCACGGTTCCTCTGATGCTCGACATTGGTCGAGACGTTCAGAGCATCGTTCGGCCAGACCGGCTGAACAAGGAGTTGGCTGCTGTGCGGCAGGCGCTGCTTCTCGATCTCGGCGTTCCCTTTCCAGGCGTTAATCTGCGTGTCAGCGACAGCAACAAGGATGGCGCGTACACGATCAATGTAAATGAAATTCCATGTGGTGAAGGATCGTTACGGGCGCAGCACCTTCTGGCTCGTGATATCCCCGAGAACCTCGACCTCGTGGGCATTCCGTATGTTCTCGATAAGCCATTCCTGCCTCAGATCGAGACCACGTGGGTGGACATCACACATCGCGAGTCGTTGCAAGCCGCCAGTATCCCATTTTTTGAACCGGTTCAGATCCTCAGCTACCACATTGGTCATGTCCTGCGTCGGCAAGCAGGTGAATTTATCGGAATCCAGGAAACAAAAATTCTACTGAATCAAGTGGAAGGATCTTTCCCGGAACTGGTAAAAGAGGTGCTGCGGACCGTTCCTCTGCAGACGATTTCTGAGATCTTGAAGCGACTGGTTTCCGAGGAGATCTCGCTGCGCAACATGCGCGCTATCCTCACCGCGCTGGTCGAATGGGGACCGAAGGAAAAAGACACAGTTCTGCTTACTGAGCATGTGCGCTGTGCATTGAAAAGACAAATCTGTTTCCAGCATACTGTCGGCAGGACCCTATTGCCAGCCTACATTCTTACGCCGGAAGTGGAAGACACGGTGCGTAATGCCATTCGGCAGACTTCCGTGGGCAGTTATCTCGCCCTCGACCCTGGCACCACGCGGCAAATCATTGATAAGGTGAGGGATGCGATAGGTGATGTCGGCCAGCAACCGCACAAGCCTGTGCTACTGACCTCTATCGACATCCGCCGATACTTGCGCAAGATCATCGAAGTCGATCTCTACGGGCTACCCGTGCTATCCTATCAGGAACTTGCCCCCGATATCTCCGTACTGCCGCTGGCAAGGATATCGCTGTCGTGACTGGTACGAACATGGAACACGTTAGTCTCGCTAGAGATGACGCCAAGCTGAGCCTACGCGTGCTGTCCGGTCCCAACCGGGGTGCAGAGACCCCGCTTGAGGAAGGAGTCTGGCTGATCGGTGCCAGTGATACCGATGACCTCACCTTCGCTGATCCGGAACTGGCTGCCACACATCTTCGCATTAAAGTCGAGGCGGGACGCATCCATATTATTGCCTTCGCACCGGGGGTGCGCATCGGGACCAAAGACCTCCCGGTAGGTAACTTGACGGTGCTCGATCCGCCAACACCGGTACAGGTCGGGCGGACGATTTTTGTGATCGGGCCGGCCGGGAGCAGCTTTCCCGAGGCGGCCTCCATGGGAAACGGGGAGCCGGACACTTCCGCGCCGCTCGCCCCTCCCGAACTGGCGTCGACCTTGGTCGGCCGACGGATACATCTCATGGCAGGTTCGATACCGCGGCGATTGCGGCTCGGGGCGGTAGCTTGCACTCTCCTGATTATGCCCGTCGTCGTGTTTTGGGCCGCCATAGGGCGAGTTCCCCCCTCCGCCTCAGAAGTGTCTCCGGCCACTGACCCGATGAGGATCGTGCGACAAATCATTCGCGAATTAAATGTCGCTCGAAACGTCGAGATTGCCCGGGTCGATGACAAGCTGGTCATCGAAGGAGACTTCCGACCTGGAGACGATGCTGAACTACAAGTCGCCTTGAACAACGCCGGCCTTGAGGTGGAAGTGATATCCAAACCACCGACCACTCTATCGGATTCGCAGCTCATCGATCTCGTGACGACGGTCATAAGCGGCTTCGGAATCGAGGGCAGCGTCCGCGTGATCGGCGCCGGGGAGATCGCGATAACAGGATATGGGCCAAGCGATGCGGAGGTCGAAGCAGCGCTTCATCACCTGCGGCAGGACATTCCGGGGCTAACCGAAGTTGAAAACGCGATCGTGACACCCGACGGCGCTCGCGTTTTTCTAGAGAGCGCGATGACGGCCCAACTGCGGCGCTCCATTCACATCTTGAAGAAGGCAGATGGCGTGCTCGTTTCGGGAGCCCTGGCTCCGATTGCTTTTGAAGCGTGGCAGAAGGTCGCTGCTCGCTTTCGGGAGAAGTTCGCACCCTACATCCGGCTTGAGACGCAGTTCACGCCGGTCATATTGCCGGTGCCCAGAGGTGTACACCTTGGCCAAACGCCGTTCATCGTTGTTGAGAATGGAACGCGCCTGAAGATCGGCGACAGTCTCGAGAGCTTGGGCCAGATCGTTGACATAGACCGAAGCGGAATTTCTGTGCGCATCGGCGCGGATGCGATGCATCTTCCTTATCCGAGCAAGCCGAAATGGATGGTGGAGGAGGAAAAAGGGTGAGCGAAGTCATAGTCATGTTTGAGTTGCAGAGACAGCTGCTAGGGGATTTCGACGGTGCAAAGAGATCCGCCCTAGAGAGGGAATTCGATACCTGCCGGCAATCATTGAAACGTGAAATGGATGCTGGCGTTTCGAGGCAGGAATTCGAAGTTTTGGCGGCCATAGCGGACGCGATACGCGCTGCGACAGAGGTGATCAATACAATATCGATGGCTTATCGTGATAAAGAAATACCGCAACCTTGGAGATGACTATGTCACCTATTTCTGGCGACAACCTTACCGTCAGCAGTATCAGTAGCAGCCTCGGCAATGCCACTGTTGAAGCAGAAAGAAATCTTAACAGCTTCATGGCATCCATGGAACCGGACAAACCGACCGATCTTATTAGAATTCAATCCCTCGCTCAGCAATGGAGCCTGAGCCTGAATTTGGAATCCGGAATTATCAAATTGCTTTACGACGCCCTGAAGGGAGTGTCCCAGAAAATCGGCTGACCATTTGGTCAGATTACACGATCTTGCCACTTTTCTGGCCTGGCTTGCAGCAGTACTTCCATGCGTTCTCAGGTTGGTGCCGGATTACGCGGATCGTCTTGTGCTAGACCGGCTACGCCTGCGCCGATCCGCTAGAGGACTTTCCACGCGCTATCTCATGGAGCGTATGCCGGATCGAGCTCGTGTCGTCGTAGACTGCGTTGAGGCACGCTATAATGACAATGACCTCTTCCTTTGAGAGACATTGCTGTCCGCTCATTAAGCGCGCATGGTTGATGCAGGCGACGGCGTTGGCGCATGAACGAGTCACCGAGGCCTGAGCTATCCTCGAATCCGTTGCCTTTCTCATTCAATTTGAAGTGAGCGATGGGCAGGTTTTTCATGTCTTCGATTTCCCTGCGAATTCAGGTCCTCGATGACCGCGGGATGGTAACCTGATAGCCTCTCCTGACGCCGGGTGTCGAGTTTATGCAGCCACGGCCGCACCAAGCTGGTGTTGCGCTTCAGCTTGTTTTTATGCGGATCCTCGAACATCAGAGACGCGTCCAGCTTCTCGGTTTCCGCCAGTGACAGAAAACCATGTTCGGCGAGGGTTTTCATCACGACCTTCTCGGCATTTCCCCAGTGCGCTTTAGAAGCATAGACTTGCCTGAAGTTTAGGATGGCCTGGCCGGCCGCGAACTGGGCCTCTTCGCCAAGTGCACGATCCTGATCGAGCAGCGACTCGAGCGTCTCGGTGGGTGTTGTCACGTAAACCGTGCGTCAGCATTTGCGGCATAGGGACGGCGGCATGATAGCATGATAATGCCTGCCATCAGCTACAAGCGCCATCGTTTCCCGCCGCAGATCATCGCCCATGCGGTCTGGCTCTACTGCCGGTTCCCCTTGAGCCTGCGTCTGGTCGCGGAATGCTGCTGGAGCGCGCCATCGTGGTCTCCTACGAAACGATCCGCCGCTGGGGCAAGAAGTTCGGGCCCGATTATGCTCGCCGCTTGCGCCGCAAGCAGCCGAGCCGCGATGACATCTGGCACCTGGACGAAGTCGTCATCACTATTGCTGGCCGAAAACACTGGCTATGCCGCGCCGTCGATCAGGACGGCTATGTCCTCGACGAGATCGTCCAGAACCGCCGCAACACCAAGGCGGCCAAGCGATTGCTGACGCGCCTGTTGAAGAAACAGGGCGTCGCACCGAAGCGCATGATCACTGACAAGCTGCGCTCGTATGGAGCGGCCAAGCGTCAGGTGATGCCGGACGTCGAGCACCGGTCACACAAAGGATTGAACAACCGCGCCGAGAATTCCCATGTGCCGCCCAGTGATCGGCTCCCGCGGCATAGAAAGTGAGTTCGGCACGAGCGCTATCGCGACCTTTCAAGACCTTGTAGCGAAGGTTATGGCTCATCAGACAACGGGGCTCGGCCAGAAAGGGCCTGTCCCGAATAAGCCAGCAGCTGCGCTCCATATTACCAATATCGTACGAGGATCCTTCGGTTTCTTGCTCGAGGAAATGCACCCGCAACAACCGATACTAGAGAGCGCGTTGAAGCTTGCGGTTGATCAGGCGACTGGATTGCTTGATGCATTTGGTGAGCCCGATGAGGAAGGGTTTCAAGCAGCGATAGAGAGGATTGATGATCGAATCCTGGCGACGGCTGGAGCATTTTTCGAGCACATGAACGCCAATGGGGCAACCATCAAGGTGGTAAGCGGCGGGCATGAGTTCAGTTTTGGTGCCGAAGCTATTGCGCGGGCAGCCGAGAGGGCTCGGGTCACGAGCGTGGATGAGGGGGAGGACTTGATCCTTGGGAGATTGTCGGGTGTGCTGCCTGATGCCCACCAATTTGAATTTGTCCCTGCAGATGGTCGAACAGCGATCAGAGGTAAAGTCGATCCATCTTGGCCAACAGAGCAATTGCCTGATCTCAACAAACAATGGGTCGGAGTTGATGCTGAAGCCGTAACCTCCGTGAAGCGGGTGATACGAAACGGCGACGTTGTGCGAGAAAGCTTCACGCTTCGCGGTCTCCGGCGCAGAGACGACCAGCAGAACGTGGTTCAAGTCCCCCTTGTTCCCGCCTGATGGCATCTGCTCTCGGCGCTTTCGGTTTTGATAGGGCGAGTTCCCAGCGCTCAAGTTTATTGGCCCGCCTGCGGAGCCGCACGCCCGCGGGGTTGAAAATACTGAATGACGCTTGTGTTGCGCTACGATTTGTAGGTGGCGGGGATGGACTGAACGACTTGTCGGTTGCTTCCATTTTCGGGCGTCTTCGGTCAGGTCGATCGGTAGCTTGGGATACAGCTCGCGCAGGGTGAGCAATTTAGAGGGTCGATTTGAACTTGGGCCAGACTCTCGTCGTAAAAGCGTATTTGCAGAAACATGATACAGGGCATTTGCACGGAGGAGGCCATGAACGAGCATTTTGCGACGGCAACGGCCGCAATCCCTGCCCTGTTCGCCGAGCTTCACGTATCGTCACCGTTTCCCGCCAAGGGCGTGGCGGCACACCTGGGCAGGGCAGGGGTCTACGTGTTTTTTGAAGATAGCGTCCCCGTCCACGTCGGGCGGACGCGAAATCTGCAAGGTCGCCTTCGCGGCCATACCGCCAAAAGCCACTACTCCGCATCCTTTGCCTTCAAGCGCGCGCGCCGCCTCCTCGAGCGGACCGCAACCTATACAGCGGAGGGGTCACGTCTCGCCCTTTCGAGAGAGGACGTGTTCCGGGCAGAGTTCTATCGACAGATCGAGCTGGTGAAATTGATGAACGTCCGTTTCGTGGATGTTGCCGATCCGGTGGCCCAGTATCTGCTCGAACTCTACGCCCACCTGGAGTATGGCCTACTGTTGGATGAGTTCGATACCCATTAGACCCGTGAAGGTCCACTATGGAGCCGATTCGGCGAGGTAATTGTGAAATCGTCTCAGGAAGCAGAAATATGGATATCTTCAAATTTCGCGGCGGACTCCGCAGGGCACTGCTGGAGCAGGTCGACGAAATCCAGAATGCCAACGGCTGGTACAGATGGGATACGACTAGGCGCGGCAGATTCTATTGCCTATCGCTGCTGTTGTAGTTGCTTTTTCAAATAATCGTCGCGAGACTGTCGGCTTTTCAGGGCGAGGGGTCCCGCTCTTGGGGGGTGGTAATCTGTTCAGAGGGATGCTTGTTGGCTTGCCTAGTCGAAAAGGAATAGGAAAGCTTGTGGCAGCGGCCGACGGGCGGTGCAAGATCTCGATTTTCTATTCCATTCAACGCACAGAGGAAGTCGAATATGATGTCGGCCAAGTCGAACGGGCTTTCCTCAGTCCGCAGACCCGTGCCTATGTTTTTAGTGAAGATCGGATGCGCGTCGGCCGTGTCACCGACTTTCTTCACAATGAGAACGGACTCATCACCTATGAAGTGAGCTTTCCGAATGGGAAACGCCAGGACTTCAGCGAAATAGATCTTTTCGTGCGGCCGTGGAACGCGCCGGAGGATCCCGCAGAAATCTTAGCCGCAGGCGGAGCCGAAAGTCAGTTTCTACATGATAGGCGTCAGTCTGCGATCGGCCCGCTTCGTGCCCTCACCAGCGCGTCGCAGGGTCTGACATCTCTTTTGTCCGCCGGAATTGACTTCGTGCCACATCAGGTGGCGGCCGTGCGACGCGTGCTGAGTGATCCTATCCAGCGCTATTTGCTCGCCGATGAGGTTGGCCTCGGCAAGACGATCGAGGCGGGCCTCATCATCCGTCAGCACCTCATTGATAACGCCGAAACTAGAGTTCTAATCGCGGCGCCGGCGAAGCTGTGCGAGCAATGGCGCCGTGAGTTGAGCAAAAAGCTTCGCCTGGATCAGTTCGGTGCACCCTTTGAATGCTGCTCGCATGAAGATCTTGCGCGCGTCAGCCGGACACCAGACGTCTTGGTGGTCGATGAAGCCCACCATCTGGTCGGGTTTGAAGACGGCCCAATGGCCCAATCGGCCGCGCGCCTTCGTGAGCTCGCCCAGGATGCGCCGGTGCTGTTGCTGCTGTCGGCAACGCCGCCACTTGGCGATGAAGCAAAGTTCCTCGCGCTGCTCAATCTGCTCGATCCACTGACCCATCCCTTGGAGGACCTGGCCGGCTTTCGCATCAAGCTGGAACAGCGCCGTTCGATCGGGCGTGTCCTCCTAAGTCTCAATCATGACGCCCCCGGGCTTGTCCTTCGCCAGCGGGGCGCCGAACTTGTGAGATCCTTCCCGGACGATCCGATCATCCAAGTTCTTGCGCCGCAAATGATAGCCGCCACCCGCGACGCGCCGGGTGACCTGGCCGGGCTGTGTGGCGCGCTCAAGGAGCATATTGCTGACAGCTACCGCATTCATCAGCGGTTGATCCGGTCGCGGCGCGCCGATGCGCAGGGCTGGGAATTCAGGCCGCGCGGACCTGAGGTAGGGGACGAAACGAATCTGAGCCACGTTCGGACCGAGAGCGATCCCGCGGATCAAATGGAGACGCTGCTCGCGACATTGGAGGATTGGCGCTTCGCAGCTGTCGAGTCTCTTGCCGGCGACGATGGCGCACGCACGCGCCTTTCTGAGCGCTACCGTGCGCTCCTGAGCGTAGTTGGAACGGACGCAACCGAGTTTCGCAACTGGCTCGCGCGCGCAGAGGTGTCGTTCGCTGGCGAAGGCGAAATTCTTTCCGCGCTTGCGGCTCAGGCCGAGGATTATGATGATGACGAACGTATCGATACCATGGTCGAAAGCAGCCGCCGGCTGTTGAAGACGCTTGGGGAGGAGATTGCCGATCCTAGGATCGTGGTGTTTGCAACATCGGAACGCATAGCCGAGAATTTTCATGCTGCGGCGTCCGAGACGCTCGCCCTGGTGACGTGCCTTCTTCTTGCCGGGCCGGAGGACGACGATGTGGCCGAGCACTTTCGATGCGCCCCTGGGCCGACCATAATGGTGGCGGACAGGTCGGCGGAAGAAGGGCTTAATCTCAGCTTCGCTGATGCCATAGTCCATCTTGATCTGCCGCTTTCTGCTGCCCGTATCGAGCAGCGCATTGGGCGGCTCGACCGCTATGGCCGCCGCCAGGGCATGATCCGGCACCGCATCCTTGTGCCGTCTGATGATGACATTAGCCCATGGGCGGCGTGGTATGCGTTGCTCACGCAAGGGTTTCGTATCTTCAATCGGTCGATCAGCGACGTCCAATTCCTGCTTGACGACTTCGAGCACCAAGTTTTCGAGACGCTGCTGATGAGCGGACCGGAGGGGTTGGTCGGTCTCGCCAACGACATACGGGCGCGCATCGATGACGAGCGAAAGTCGCAGGACGAGCAATATGCGCTCGATCGCATCGCGCTTGCCGAGGAGCCGGTCGAGAGCTTCATCCAGACACTGGAAGACGCAGAGGCGGATGAGACGGCTCTCGAGAAGGATGTTGATCAGTGGCTCCTTGGGATTTTGCAACTGAAGAAGCGCCCCTTTGTCTGGCCCAGCGAGGATTCGTTCAAGCTTGCCGTGACCCCCCAAACACTAATCCCGAGACTGCCCTGGCAAGCCGAACTCAAACTGGACGACAGCCAGCCGCTGACCTGGAAGCGGCGTATCGCGACCAGTCGCGCCGACGTCACACTGCTCCGGCCGGGAACCCCACTCGTCAATGTAATTGAGCGCTTCACCCGGTGGGACGATCGCGGCACCGCATTCATCACCTACCGCATTGTGCCCGACTGGCAGGGGGAGCCCTGGATTGGATTCAAGCTCTGCTTCACGATCGAGCCCGCCCTCGATATTGCTGACTTGCTGGCGCCGACCCGTGGAGAACTCGCCGCCTCTCGCTGCGCACAACGCTATTTCGCAGCCAGCGCTCAGACGGTCATCATCGACGTCAATGGCGACGACGTCTTCGATCCCGCCCTTCTGGGCATACTGGAGCATCCCTATCGGAGCGAGGGCAGGGGGTCCGACATCAACCTGGGCAGCCGGCCACACTTGCTTGCGGAGATCATCGACCCGGGGACGTTCCCAAGAATCTGTCGCGATGCCCGTGACGGCGTCCGACAGCGGCTGGCGCGTCAACCCGAGGTCGCGGAGAGGATCGCGGAGGCCGCACGATCGGCGGAGATCGATCTGCAGCGACGGCAGAGCCGCCTGCAGCGCCGGCAATCCGCAGGCGATGCCATGGCTAGGGCCGATATCGCATTGATCGAAGCCATACTTCTCAGCATTCGCAAGCCTGCCATCCGGCTCGATGCGATGGGCTGCTTTGTCGTGGGCGCTAAAACAGCAGGAGCGCATTTCATTGGTTGAACTGGACGGCCATGACGCCTTCAAGGCCTTGGCCAGGCTGCTCGAGTGCGCCGACGATGGGACGGCGTGGCGGGCAAAGTCGCCCTCTGTCGAGCGCCTGCGCATTGCGCTGACCGAACTGCCACAGCATGCCAGTGCCCTCGATCTGGCGGTGTTGTTGCGCCAAGCCATAAACCATGAGCGCACCCGGCGCGGCACGGCGGTGCCCGTCATCCCGGTATCGCATGCGCGCTTTTCCGATTTCCGGCACTGGAACAAGGTTGGGCTGAGAATGACGATCGCCGGGGAGGCCCGGTTGGTTTCTATCGAACCGTGGCACCCGGAGTGGCTGAGCGTAGAGGGCAACGAAGTCGACGCGTTTGCCGCCTCGGAAACAATACGCCGGGAGTTCAATGCCGCGGGCTGTGAGGGCGACCCGTTTCTGGCGTCAGTGCGGCGCACATCCTATCGCAGCCGGGGCCAGCGCGCCGCTGTACGTGCGGCGCTCTCCACCCCGGCGGGAGGAAGCCTCGTCGTCGCGCTGCCGACGGGCGAAGGCAAAAGCATGATCTTCCAGCTCATCCAGACCGTCGGATTCGTCGGCGCCGATCAACAGGAGAATCAGGGCACCACCTTGGTGATCGTGCCGACCGTGGCGCTGGGCGTAAATCACGAGCAGGAGGCGGTCGAGGTCTGCGGTCTTGCAAAGCCGCTCGCCTTTCAGGGCGGCAACGATGCCCAGAATGCCATCATAGCGGAGCGGATTGCCGCCGGAACCCAGGGACTATGCTTCGCATCGCCCGAGGCCGCATGCGGGCGACTGCGCGATCCGCTTCGCCGGGCGGCTGAAGCGGGTTTGTTGCGAGCGCTGGTGATCGACGAGGCCCATCTGGTCGATCAATGGGGAACAGGATTTCGCACCGAGTTCCAGGAACTGAGCGGGTTGCGGCGCGAACTTCTCGGTGCTGCCCCGTCAGGCCAGGCAATGCGCACGATCATGCTCTCGGCGACACTGACGGATTCCTCGCTGGAGACTCTGCGCGCGCTGTTCGGCGCCGAAAGCGATTTCGAAAGTCTGGCCGCGGTTCAACTGCGCCCCGAGCCCGATTATTGGATCGCGCCCGTCGCAAGCGAGGCAGCGCGGATCGATCAGGTTATGGAAGCTTTGCACCACGCGCCGCGTCCAGCAGTGCTCTATGTGACCGAGGTTGCCGCTGCAAATGCTTGGCATGCCCGCCTAGCCGCGGCGGGATTTCGGCGCATCAGCAAGTTGCACGGCAAGACGGCCCGGGCAGAGCGTGAGGAGATCGTTGGCGAATGGCGCGCCGGGGCCATCGACATTGTCGTCGGCACATCGGCATTCGGTCTGGGGATCGACTATGCCTATGCACGGAGCATCATCCATGCCTGCATCCCCGAAACACTAGACCGATTTTACCAGGAGGTTGGCCGTGGCGGTCGCGACGGTAGGGCCGCGCTGTCGTTGATAGTCCCCACCGCGAAGGATTTCACTATAGCGAAGAAAATCAACGCCCAGCAGGTGATCAGCATCGATCGCGGCTTTGAGCGCTGGTCGACCCTGTTCGCGCGCAAAATCCGCTTTGGTGAGGGGCGCTTCGCCGTGCGCATCGACGGCCGGCCGGGCGCCGGCGAGCGCGATATCGACATGTTCGGGGAAACCAATACGGACTGGAATCTGCGCACCGTCGCCTTGATGGCGCGGGCGGGGCTCGTGCGTCTGCTAGGGTCTCCTTATCCCCGCATCGCGGAGGAGGGCGACTGGCTTGAGGTCGAGATCATCGACGACCACCATCTCGACAAGGCGGTGTGGCTAAAGCGAGTCGAACCGGTTCGGCGCATTGGTTGGCTCGCGTCGATCCGCAATCTCGATCTTATGCGGAAATTCCTCAGCGATGCGCATTGTCCCGCCTCCATATTGGAGGAACTGTATGGCAAAGTCGGCCGTACATGTAGTCGATGCAGCATTTGCCGTTCGGACCCCGACCGCCGTCTCGCTACCCGGCCGGTTGGAGAGCCACGCGCTCCCTGGATCAAGCCACTCGATCCTTTGCTCGCGGACCTGTTCGACAAGGATTTGCGCCTACTCGTCACCTATGATCCCAACACTCTCCCGCGCACGGCTTCGCGCCGCCTGGGGGAAACCTTCCTTCGGCTGCAACAGGCGCGCCTTGCCAAGCTCATTCAAATGGGGGCACAGCCCTTCGACATGACAAGGGTCCTCAAATTCGCGGAGAAATCGGCGTTTTTTGTCAGCGACCTCAATTCGCTGGCGCTGTCGCGCCTCCCCAAGGGGCCCGAACTGGTCCTGGTGGG
The DNA here is from genome assembly GCA_004020645.1 of Mesorhizobium sp. Classification (GTDB taxonomy): domain Bacteria; phylum Pseudomonadota; class Alphaproteobacteria; order Rhizobiales; family Rhizobiaceae; genus Mesorhizobium. The sequence continues at coordinate 55,023 of SAQL01000025.1, forward strand.
CGCCGGACAGACCCTCGAAACGCAAAATCTAAATCCGCGTCAAGATAATCCACGCATCTTCATCGCCTCCCAGGAACAGTTGGCGCCGGACGGCCGGCGGCTCCGCGACGTCTTTGGTGGACGCGTGCTGACGCTCGATGAATTTAATGCAAGAGTAGCCCAATGAGTATTGTCACCACCGCACAGGCTGTCCCAAGTCGACTGTTCGCTATCTATGCGTCTCTTTTCGAGAGTGACGCTGGCGAGATCAAGGATCGAATCGAAGCCTGGGCGACGCCGCCGTCCCTGAGCGGTCGGGGGGCTGATGACGACGGCGAGTCCACCACGACCCTGTTCAGCAATACGCTGCTGGAGGCCCGGCGTCTCGGATTGGTCGAAGACATGGATGACAAGCTGCGCTTGACGGCGGACGCGCGTGGTGGCGGGAAGAGGGGCAGCGATAGTGAAGTCTACTTTCTCGATTATATGTACCGCACCCTGTTCGATCCTGCGCGCGCAATCGAGACAAAGCATGCCGGCTTCATGATCGCGCTGGCCTGGTTCCTCAGTTCCAATCCGCTGCACCCGATGAATTTTTCCGTCCCGCCTCAGCGGACTTTGCAAGCCGAAATTGGCGAACATGCGTCGAAAACCGAAGTCACCTCGCTCAACACATATCAAAATTTTCTCTACTGGGCGCGCTATCTAGGTTTCGCGACAATCGTCGGCGGCCGTGATGCCGACGACCAAAATGCGCGCCGCGTCATCCCCGATCCGGTTCGGGCGATCGAGGGCGCACTCCCTGCAATTTTTGCGGAAAGCAATGAACTGCCTATAGAGCAATTCCTGACGCGTCTCTCTGGCATCTTCCCGGTATTCGAGACGGGAAGCGTGCGCGAAGACTATGAGGCGATGCGCCGGATTCCCGTTCCCGATCGCGGGCAGCGCCTGTCGGTTACGACGAGCGTCGCCCTCCAGCGGTTGGCGGACCGGCAGCGGATCGTTCTCGCCAGCGTGGCGGACGCTCCCGCGCGGATCCTTGATTTCGGGATGCGTGAGGGCGGGGTGAGCCATGTCGCGCTGAGGACCTAAGCACGATGAAAAACTATCTATGCTGGGAGCCCGGTGCCGTTCGTCAGGTCATAAACCCCTTTGCCGAACACATCAGCGACGGCCTGTTCCGGGCCGTACACAGCGACTGGGATCTTAAGGTTAGCCCGCAGGTGGGCAAACGCTTTCAAGACATCGGCGAGGCAAATTGGGTGGACATGACGCCCGCCGCTTTTCTGGGCGATTTCCTGCTCGAAAATCGTCCCCACGCCCTGGCCGCGATCCTTGGCACGACGGGTTCGGGAAAATCGCATCTGGTCCACTGGATGCGGCTCAACATTAAGCCGGACGCCAGCCGTTTAGTGCTTGTCGTGCGAAAGTCGGGCACGAGCCTGCGTGCGATCGTCAAGATGATCATTGCCGAATTGCCAGATGACCAACAGGCGAGCTTCCTCGAGACCCTGCAGTCTGCCGGCGACGGCACGCAGAGCCGGGACGACCAGAAGCAGCAATTGCTCAACGATCTCGCGCAGGTGATCCGTGAGGACAAGTTGGCGCCAGATGCCGACGAGGTCGAACAAGCCCTGATCGGGAGCCTGCCGAACCTGTTTCAGGACCCGCATATGCGCAAGGCGCATTTCCTGGGCGACGACACCGTCATTGCAGAGATCGTCGATCATATTTTTGCGCCCTCCAATGCGCAGGACCGGCCTGATCGGCGCCGCAGCTTTTCGGAAAGCGATCTGCCGCTCGGCGGCATGGACTTTGCCCACGCCTCGAGGCTGGCGCAGGACGCCATCCAGATCATCGAACTTGATCCGCCGACCTATCTTCCGCTGGCGATCAAAATCATCAATCGCAACCTGGACCGCGCGGTAGCGCGGACGCTCAGCTTTTCCGGCGACCGTGTCGAGGAGCTGATGACGCGCTTGCGCACGTATCTCAAATCCCAGGGCAAGGAACTGGTCCTCCTGGTCGAGGAGTTTGCCCGATTGCAGGGCATTGATCGCGCGCTCCTGCAGGCAATCACCTCGCAAGGGGACGAACGCCAATGCAAGATGCGCACGGCCATTGCTGTTACAACGGGTTTCTTTCAAAGCGTCGCCGAAACGGCCTATATGCGCACGACCCACATTGTCGACATGGACCGTTCCGCCGGGCGTGCGGACGGCGATACCGTTACACAGGCATCGCTGAGCCAGTTCACGTCGCGCTATCTGAACGCCGTCCGCCTAGGTCGCGACGGCATAACTCGATGGAACGCTTCGGCGAACGCCGGCGACAGCCCGCCGTCACGATGTGATACCTGCCCGCACCAAGCGGAATGCCACCCCATTTTCGGCGCTGTCGATGGATATGGGCTCTACCCCTTTACGCCCCAGGCGCTCTGGAACGCCGCGCTACGCGCCGATCATTCCATGCCGCGAAGCCTCAATCCGCGAATCTTGCAGAACGATCTTCTAGTCGAAGTGTTGGACAATTTCGGCCCATCGATCGCTACCGGTACTTTCCCCGAGTTCAGGTTACTCGAAAAGCTTAATGGGATTAAAGCCCTGCCGGCCGTGGCGCAGGCGGACCTCCAGAGCCGTAACCCTCAGAATTTCAAGCGCTGGGCCGCCTTTCTGGAACTGTATGACGGTAGCGGAACAATCGCCAACCTCGACGAACGGCTGCGTGCAGCGTTCGACGTCCCGGAGATCCCGGGTGCAGGTGACAAAACAACTGATCCGGTTGATGAATCGTTCGTCGATAACAAGCCACAGCGGGCCACGGCGAGCCGGGAGGATCTGCTCATCGAGAAGTGGATCGCGGGATCCGGCCTCGATCAAACCGTCGCCACCAATCTGAGGCTGCTCGTGTTCTCGGCGGTTTCCCATGCGATCGATTGGGACATGCTCGGTCTCGCCAAGACAAGCTTCGTCGGCAAGACCGGACGCCCGTTCCAGACCGCCAGCATTAGTTTCGAAAACCAAACCACGTTGGCCCGGCAAGATCTGCAGGTAAAGCTGCTCATTCCTGCCGACGCGACCACCGCCGCAGCACTCCAGGGAGTGTTGCGCGCGAGCAAGGAACAGTTTCGTTGGGATTTCGAGAATGGCGAAAAGATGCTCGGCGCCTTTCTCGACTGCGTCGACCTCTGGGCGCGCAGTGTCGAGACCCAGTTGAAATCACTCTGCGCGCCAAGCCCAGATTGGCACCAGGCTGCCGCAGCCATCGAAGTGCTGTGCGTCGGCGCCGCGATTGGCGGGAAGATCAAGCCCGATGCGACGGTCGCTGACATGATCGACGCCGCATTCAGCACAACTTGGCCCAGTGAGTGCGCCAGCACGGCTCCTGAGATGCGCGCATTGTACGACAAGATCGCGGGCGCCCGCGATAGGATTGCGAGCATCGCGCACGCCCAGATTGCGAGTATGAAAGGCGGCAGGGCAGGTCCCATGCTGAATCCCGGCAAGATCGTTGGACCGGTTCGTGATCTCCGTCAGGCCAAATGGCGCCTCCGATTCATCCCGCCTAATGATGATCGAAACGAGCCTGCCAAGACCTATCGCGAGGTGAAGGCCATGTTGGGGGCGGCCGCGGACGCGGAGATGGGCGTGCGCCAGGTTTGGCTCAACGCTATGGAAGGGGCATTTGGAGAGGCCGCGACTCGTGCCTCCATCTTGTCGACGCTAGACGCAGCGCGAGCGGCTGTTGCCGATGCCGGCATCGGGGCCAACAACAGTTCGAAGCAACTCGCCGAAGCACTTGACCGTCTGCGGCTTGTCCAGTTCGACGAGTCGCTGACTGCCGCGCGGACTCTCGCCAAGCAGGAAGACGGCGTAGCGGCACTTCCCTACTATGGTCGGGGACGGCGGAATGCGGTTGAGGCCGGAACCGCGCTCGTCGCAGCAACACAAGCATTTCTCGATGCGGTCGACCAGAACCTAGGGACCAATAGCCAAAGCCTTGATGCAAAGCATGCCGCGCTCGACGAGAGTCTCGCCCGTATCGATACATCGCTCGCTGCGATCGAGAACGACCTTCTCGAAATGACGGCGCCGAAGGGGGCGCATGCCGATGCTGCTTGAGCGTGCGGGCGCGTTGTCCTCCAAGATTGGCAGCTACAATAAGCTCAAGAACACGGCTGACGAAGCCGAGCAGTTCCTGACGCGCGCCACCCAGTTTACGACACTTTCGGAGAAAGTGGCCCGTGCTCGCGCGAACCTGGCGAAGCTCGCGGCGGCGGGCGTCGAAACCGGTTTCGCGGCGAACGACGGTTCGGGTTATGCGGCTAAGGCTCGCACCCTACGCGAAGCCGTGCATGCCAACCCAGCCGCGATAAACGACCCACCATTCGACTTGAAGCACGAATTTGCAGACCGAGTGTCAGCTATTGCAGTCGCAGCCGAGAAGGCGTCGCTTGTAGCGTGGCAAACCTATGTCGCAAAGCGCGCCGCTTTCGGTGCCGATGATGTGCTGAACGCACTCGGTAAGATCCCACAGTTCCGATTAAGTATAAGTCGCATCAGCCAAATACGAACTAATGTCGCCGGGTTCGGTGCGATGCTGCCTGACGATCCCAAGGGAGCTATCTCCAGATTGGACGCGCTGATCGACGAACACGAGGCGGCATGGAAAGCGCTCGCTGCCGACGATATCCCTTCCAGCGTGGTCGCGTTCATCCGCGCGGCGGCAAGTTCGGAGGCGCTTTTGAGCGCTTTTACGCAAGATGTGCGCACATGGCTCGAGAGTCGCAATCTCCTCGACGCCTTCCGTATCAAATTGCGGTAGCCTCAGCGATGCCCTTATCAGTTCAAGCTCTAGCGGTTCTCGACCGCATCGAAGCGATCGAAATGCGTTCTTTGGAATGGGGGTTCACCGACGGCTCCCTCAGTGAGGACGAGGCCTATGCTCTTGGAGACACCGTTGTCGTCGGTGCGCCTGCGGGCGGGGCCGACGGTCAAGACCTTGTCGAAGAGCTGATCGAAGCAAGGCTGATCTTCGAGATGCCGGACATGGGTGGCGATGTCCGCATCCGCTCGCGGTTCGCGGAAATGATGCGACTGCTCGCCGCTAACCGGCAGTTGTTTCCCAATCGCCCATGGCAGGGCGCGCCATCGCTGGTCGCAGACTTTCGTGTCGATCGCCGGCCGCGCCGCTTTCCCCGCCGCGACCGCGCGCCAAATGTCATTCTCCAAGACAATCCAAATATTATCGGCACATCGCCGCTGCGCCGGGACCTCTGGCAGTCTCTCACCGCCCGTTCCAGTCTACGCTTCTCCGCGTTTCAGGAGCGCGCCGCTGTGCGTCTTTCGTCCGCGACAGACGACGGCGGCACGATCGTCACGGCGGGAACGGGTAGCGGCAAGACGATCGCCTTCTACCTGCCGGGCATGATCCGTATCGGCGAGGCGATCGATGCCAATTACTGGGTGAAGGCGATCGCGATCTATCCCCGGATCGAACTTCTCAAGGACCAATTCGCGGAAGCCTTCCGGATGGCCCGCGAGATCGACGCTCCGTTGAGAGCGCATGGTCGTCGCGCTCTCATGATCGGCGCCCTGTTCGGCGCGACGCCGCGCCGCGCCAGTCGGCAGGAACTGAGCGACCGCAACTGGCAACGGCGCGGACAGGATTTTGTGTGCCCCTGGATGCGCTGCCCGTCCTGTGACGCCGAGCTTTTTTGGCGCGGTAGCGATATCGACTCCGGGACCGAACAGCTCGTTTGTGCCGAGCCGGGATGCCAGGGCCATGTTAGCGAAGACCAGATCGTCCTGACCCGCGGGCGGCTTCAGCGCCATCCCCCAGACATTCTGTTCACGACGACCGAAATTCTCAACCAGCGCCTATCGGACCAATGGATGCGCGGCCTGTTCGGCGTGGGGTTGCCAGCGGGTCGGAAGCCAATGCTCGCGCTGCTCGACGAGGTTCACACCTATGCGGGCGCGACCGGGGCGCAGGCCGCACTCACGCTGCGACGCTGGCGTCATTTGCTCGGTGCGCCGATCGGTTGGGTCGGATTGTCGGCCACGCTTGGAGATGCTGCCCGTTTCTTTGCGGATTTGACGGGCGCCCATCCCGACCGGGTCGTCGAGATCACGCCGACGGTCGAGGAGTATGCCGAGGAAGGCGCTGAGTATCAGATCCTGCTACGCGGTGACCCAGGCTCACGGACCTCGCTCCTTTCGACAACGATCCAGACGGCGATGCTGCTACCTCGCCTACTTGACCCTCCCGGCGCGACCGACACGTCAGGATCGTTTGGACGGCGTGCCTTTCTGTTCACCGATGATCTCGACGTCACCAACCGGCTCTATGACGATCTACGCGATGCGGAAGCCTACACTATCTTCGGCAGGCCTGACGCCCAGCGGCTGCCGCTCGCCAATATTCGTCGCGCCGGTCCTGATGCGGCAGTACGTGACGTCGAGGGTCAGCGCTGGCGGATCTGTGAAGATATCGGTCATCCCCTCGACCGCCGGCTGATCGTCGGGCGGACAACATCGCAGGACGCCGGGGTCAATCAGGCGGCCAATATCGTCGTTGCGACCGCGGCGCTCGAGGTAGGGTTTAACGACCCCCTCGTGGGCGCGGTCATTCAGCACAAGGCGCCGCGCGGGATGGCGTCCTTTCTGCAGCGTAAAGGGCGCGCCGGCCGCGGTCGGGCGATGCGACCGATTACGTTGACGGTCCTGTCGGATTATGGCCGGGATCGCGCCTTCTATCAGGCATTCGAGCATTTGTTCGACCCGACGCTCGAGCCACAACATCTGCCGATCCGCAATCCCTATGTGCTGAAAATTCAGGCAGTCTTCGCCCTGTTTGATTGGCTCGCCGCTAACACGGGCGGGTATGAAAAGGCGTGGCAATGGGACATTCTCAGTCGGCCTCATCCTCAGCCATCGTCCGCCGTGCGCGCCGTCATCGATCTCACTCGAACCAAGCTCACCCAGTTGGTGCAGGGCGATCCAGCGACAATCGAGAGCCTCCGAATTTATCTCGCTAGCGCCCTGGGTGTGAGCCGCGATGTTGTGGATACGCTATTGTGGGAGGCGCCGCGCTCGCTTCTACTCGAAGCGGTCCCAACGCTAGTGAGGCGGCTCTTTCGGAATTGGGAGTTGGCCTTCCCAACGGCGGTCGGGTCACTCGACCTTCAGGATAATTTCCACCCTCTGCCCGACTTCGTGCCTCGCAGCCTGTTTAGCGATCTCAGCCTGCCCGAGGTTCGGGTAATCATCCCGCCTGCGAGCGTCAATCATGAGGAGCGGATCGAGGCAATGCCGATCCTACAGGCGCTAAACCAGTTCGTGCCCGGTCGCGTTACTCGACGCTTCGCGCACGAGCGGGGCGCACTGTCGCACTGGATACCCGTGGATCCCGCCTTTCCCGAACAGCAACGACGGATCGGCGACTATGCCGAAAGCCATGAATATGTCGGCACCTTCAGCGGGAGCCTGAATGATCACACAGGCGGACCACCACTTTTGGTCTTCAGGCCCTGGGCGGTTCGGCTCGAGCGGGCGGCGAGAAGCGATGCGTTGCCGAGCAGCAATGCTCGTCTCGTGTGGCACTCCGACATCATGGCGAACGGCGATCCGCTCACGATACCTGTTCCGCTCCGCTCAGAATGGCGCCGATATGTGCGGACCATCGATTTTCACCTGCACCGTTTCCGCTCAAGCGTCAGCGTGCGGCGGTTCGCGCCCATGGCCCACGCCAATGTCCGCACATTGCAGGATGATTTCCCGATCACGCTGCACTTCACCAGTGATGACGATCGAGCTGCGGCGATCGGATTTGCACTCGAGGTCGACGGCTTCCGACTGGATCTGGCATTACCCGAACCACATGCCCTTGCAGCCAGTATCCTACCCCCCAATCTCATTGCCACCAGCACGCTCGCCTACCTACGCGATACATTCCTGTCCGACTCAGAGCTTCCTAACGACCTGAACTCGTTCCAGCGCGAATGGCTTTTTCAGTTTCTCGTCTCAGTGGTGATGGCGGATGCGGCTGTAAACGATCGTGCGATTGCGGCGTCTATCGCAGACCTGCTCGACGACGATCGCATCACGGGTGTTTTCCGGGGCGTAATGGAAGAAACATTTGGCGCGATCCCGCCGATCACACCAGACGATGATGACGCCGATGACGCTGATGCGGAGGACGAGGACGACGCGACGGCAATAGATATTAGTGCAGGCCCAGCCCGGGCAGCACGCGGTCCCGGCCGCTTACAGCAAGGCCTGTTGCTTCAACTGGGTCGCCCCATCGTTCGCGAGCGGCTTCGTGCCATTGCCGCTCAACTTCAGTCGGTCAATGCCGAGGCTTTCAACGTTTGGTTACGCCGTCTGGTGCTGGAGACGCTTGGCGAAGCAATGCTGCAGGCGTGCATCGCCGCTGCGCCGCGGCAGGCGACGGTCGATACGCTCCTGGTCGATGTTCGTGACGATGTACAAGGCGGCATCGCGAGCGTCTGGATTACTGAGTCGACGCTTGGTGGAGCAGGTGTACTCGAAGCCTTTGCCGAACGCTTTGCGGCCGAACCGCGCCTTTTCTTCACCGCCCTCGAGGCGGCCCTTGCGCCGACAGACCTGGAACTTGTCGATGACGGGTTGCGCGAGATCGTGGCTTTAGGCCTCGCAAATCAAGATGTTGGCGATCAGATTGCGCGATTGCGATCGACCAATTCCCACGGCGAACGCGAAGCTCTGTGGCAATCGCTTTCGCACCGCCTGGCTCAGAGAGGAGGGATCGACCTCAGCCACGCTTTGTCGGTCTCGCTCAACAACCGCTTGCTGCGCACAGGATCGGGCCCACAACTCGACCGGCTGTTGCTCGACCTCCAGGCCCATTGGGATGCTCTCGAAAGCCGGTTCGGCCTAGCCATCGAATTGCGCGAACTTGCTTATATCTGCAGCAAGGACGTAACCCTTTCCGCCGCGATCCGAGCCTACCTCTCAGCGACCCTACCGCCGGGTGCAATTGGGCATGTCACCGTCCTTGCGGCTATCACGAGCCTGTTATGGCCGCGCGCCAATGAAGTGCGCAAGCGCGTACTCCAATCTCACAATCCCTTCCGCCGGACTCGGAGCACCGATCCGGCCATCGTCCGCCACCTGATGCTTAGCCGGTCGATCGCGACGATCGAACTCTCAGACCCAGACTGGCAGGCAGCGCTAAACGCGGCGTTCGACGCGCAGGGCTCGGTGCGGCTGGCCGCGGATGCCAGTGACGCGCCCGCGTTGCGTCGCGCACTTGTCAGGTTGGTCGTAACGCCGGTCAGCATTGGTGTGCTTCAGTTCTTCCCCACCGTTGAACGCGTCGAACGCTCTCATAGCCGGATCTTCGTGAGCCTTACGCTGCGGGAGCAAGTCTGATGGCCGCTGATTCCCGAGATTTGCACGGCCCAGCCCAGTCGCGGGCCGTGCGCGACCTGTTCCAGGGGCTTTTCATCGCCGAATTGATTAATCCGAGCCCCAAACTTTGGCTGTTCTTCGCGTGGATTTCGGATGTCGAGATCATCGACAATTCGGCACGCCAGTTCGCAGCACTCGAACCCGATTGGCCTGCGACGCCCATCCAGCTGTCACAGGTGTTGCGCGCATTGTTGTCGCGCGGAGTCCATATCCGGCTGATCATTCGTGAAGACGGCCACAACGACTATTTCATTGCCCGACTTCGGACGCTGAAGGCCCGATATGGCGACTTGTTGAAATGGACGATCGAGAAGAGCTTTCACGCCAAGGGACTGCTCGGCGCCGACTATTTCCTCGCCGGATCTATGAACCTGACCTTGAGCGGGATTTCAGTCAACGACGAACATCTCGTCCTGCGGACCGATCCGGCAGTGGTCGCCGAGCAATCGATCGAACTTGAGGAAAAATGGGAGGGCCGCGTCGTATGATCGGCACCGATGGCGACGCGTCCCGACAAGCGCTTGCCGATATCCTGGCGATCAATGCCTTTGGTGCCCTGGATGCCGAGTTGGCCGCGCTGTGCTCTGCAGTTTCCGACAGCATTGCCGATCCCAATTTTCCGGGTGCGCTAATCCCCACGCTCGATGCAACTGGCGACATTCAGGTGATGATAGTCGCACCGACGGTGGCTTCCTGGCGGCGCCTGAAGCCCGTCTTGGTTGCTTTTGCCGGACCGACTTTGACCTCGTTCGACGGCATTCCGGAAGCGCTTATTTCCGGTCAAGCCCTGTCCGACAGAGTGGCGCAGACCCAGCCGGCCGTCACAGGCATTATGCGGCTCCCCGCAGATCGGCGCGCGCGCATGACGGCGCTGCGCGCATTGATCCGAGCGCGCGATACATTGGCACGGGCTCCCGAATTGCAGCGTACTGCGCCGGTCCCGACAAGCTGGTTGCTCGCGCGCTACCAGGATTATCTGAATGTCGGCCGGCGCGCCGCGGCGGCAGAAATTCTCGGGCGTTTGCGGTCCGAACTGCGGCTCGACTCTCTGAATATCAAATTCCTTGAAGTCCAATTGCACGCGACTTTTGCCGAATGGCAGGCGATCGTTGAACTCGGTGGTTTCTCCAGCCTGTGCGTCGCGCGGCGTACACCCGCGATCACCGGCCTTCTCCTTGAGGCGCTCTACCACACCCATCTCGCCCAGCCATTCGATGCGCAGGATGTAGCCGAAACCCGCCGACGATATGAAAATCTGGTGCGGCCTCTCGCGCAGCCAATGTTGACGGCGCCGGCGCCTGCCGCGCTCACCGCCCATGGATGGCGGATCTACGGCCTTGAAGCCTTGCAGGCCCCGGATCGAACCGACATTGCCGATCTGCTGGTGCAAAGGTCCGACGACCTTGGATGGATTGGCGGCTTGCTGCCGGTCTCGTCTGCCCATCTGGAAAGCGCGATCGCCGCCGAAGCACCGCTCGACATAGCGCGCGAAGCGCTTATGCGCGTCGATGCCGTCGACAGCAACGACCTGCTTGCGGATGCCCGCGCCGCGCTTGCCCGTCTTGCGCCTGAGGAACGCGCGCTTTTGAGAGAGGCCGACCCCTTCCGGCCCCCCATGCAGATTGCCGAGCTTTTAGAGGCGACTGTGCCGCCCACTTCCTGGGTTGATTGGCTCGACCGTGCAGCTGACGTGAGTTTCGTTAGCGCGCTTGATGTGGCCAGGCAAGCAAACAATGAATGGCCGATCAACGCGACTGCGGGCGATCCGGTCGCGGTCCAAGCGCTCGCTGCCGCGCTCGATAGGGCGCAGGTGAGCGATGTCGCAGCCGAGCGAACCGCCCAGGCTTTGCCATACCTCGTGGCGTGGCTGCAGCGGGTTCCGGATTTCCCCCGCGCAGCAATGACACCAATCTACGCGAGCCTCTTGACCCTGTTCGCGCTTAGCAGGGCGCGCGGCGCGACGACCTATGATTCAAGCCAGGTTCTGATTGGTGCTCTGCTGACCAGCGGCCTTGATAGCAAAGCCTATAAAGCTCTGATCGCCGACATTAACGAGATCGCAGGCGACGGCTTCGGGATCGACATGATCTATTGGATCCTGGAAATAGTGGAAGACTTCATGAAAGCGAGTGCGCCTGATGCCAGCGCTCGCGAAGATTTCTTCCACGGCGTATTGGCGCGTGTCGCGCCTATTTATGCACGCCTCTCCAGCCTACAGCGGTCTGCGATCGGACAATTGGCAGCCGAACTGGGGTGGAAGCTGCAAACGTTCGGCGTCAGCCCAGGTCGCGATACCCCTGACAGCTTCTCCGCTCGTATCCAGGGTATGCGCATCGCAATATACTCACTGACTGAATCCTCGAGCCGGCAGGCTAAGGCCGCCTTGGAACAAGTTGCTTCGACCATTATCGTCGATACCAATGCCGATTATGGTGGAACTGCGCGGTTGCGTGCACTGGCCGAAAATGCCGATCTGTTTGTAATGACTTGGTTGTCGGCAAAGCACGCTGCGACCGACTTCATACGAGAACACCGGGGCAGCCGGCCACTGATTTACGCCCAAGGTAAAGGCTTCTCGAGCATATTGCGCGCAATTGAAGACCACATCCGAAGCCTTTCGATGTAGATGACTTACGGGAACTGTTAGCTAGATCAGCGGCTCTTTGGGCGAATTGCGCTGTCGATATCAGATTCACAGGCGCGCAGACGTCTCACCGGAGACGATTGCGGCGCCACGCGCGACAGTGAAGCCACGACTTCGCATCAGGAGCGTTGCGCCGCGCGAGAGCGAGCTTCATTGGGGTTGGCTGTGGAATTTGTTGGATTTCTGCGGAGGGTGACTTGCCTTCAGCACGATCGCCGGCACTTCGGCAAAGGACGAAACTGTGAAGTCCGGTTGAACCAGCTGGGGATCCGCCTCCCATCGCGGCTTGAAACCACCAGGATAGTAGATCGTTATCAACCCAGCCTCCTTAGCCGGACGGATATCCCGCTCGAGTTGGTCGCCGATCATATATCCGGGGGATGAAACACCCGGCAGCAATTGGACGCGCTTGTAGAGGCCCAAATGCTTGGGCGCCTCGATAATCCGATCGATATAATGGCCGATCCCCTGCGAGCGTGCTGTCCGCGCTGCCTTTTCCCGGGATCCCTCGGTGACAACAGTAATCAGACAACCAGCCGTATGCAGGGCATGAATACCTTCAGCCACTCCGTCACGGAGATCAGGCAAACGTTGAACGGCAGCGAGGAACGTTCTTTCGGCGGTTTCTGCTTCCAGGTCCCCAATCACTTGCCGCTCGGTCGCGCTCGTCCACGCCAATCTGGCCGCCTCCTGAGCGCGGACTCCAGTGAGCGCTAGTGCAATTGCCTTAGCCAAGTGGCGTGGTGGATAACGAAGGCCGGCGTGATGTCGCTCTGCGAGCATCTGATCCAGAGACCGAACGTACGCAAGCCTATCCTCGGGGATCGCTTCCCTCTTTAGAGCCCTTTCTACCAACCCTAGCAGTTCGAGTTGGGCAGACGCAAAGACGCGATCTGTATCCCACAATGTGTTGTCGGCATCGGTGAGTACGTTCGTTTTGACAACTGCTCCCCTCACTGCGGAGCTACCTTGTCGTTTTGAATCGGCTTAGTCGCTGAAGGATCCTCGTTCGATCGATTGGTAGAATCCGGCTTTGGCTCGACCGCTTCTGCGCCGGTTCCAGTTGGGTGCACGTTCTCGACGACCTGGGCACTTTTCTCCATTGGCGTTGGCCCAACAAGGATGTTTACAAGTCCAAGAAGCGCCAACCAGACAAGGAGGCACCGAAGTCCGAACGCAAGTGTGTTCTGCGCCGGTTCGAGATATCGTACCTTGTCTGCGACTTTTGCCGCTACCAGATAGCTCTCGCCAAGGTAGTTGCGCAGGTATCGAATAGAAAGATCTGGACGTAGGTGAACGGAATCTGACGTGGGCGCCGCTGTAACAAACGACGCAGCCCAAGCTGATGGGCGCACAGCAATAATTGCCGGGAAGAAAAGATGCGACTTTGGCTCGGCCAGTTCGCGTTGGAGATTATTGGGATCGGTTGTCGGAAATTTGAACCGCGTACGTGTGGCATGAAAAATGACCAATGCCCCACTAACTGCGCTCACCAGGAATATGGCGAAAACGAGATAAGTCAGCCCGATAAGAAATCCCTTGTATGACAAAAGCATGTTCATTGAGGGAAGTGGATATGCTTCATTGAAGCGCGCGAACAATACACCGGAGAGTGCGCTTAAGAACGTGGCGATTGTCAGGAGACGGAACGCTTTTTGATCTTGATATTCGGTAAGGTCCTTGACCTCGTCGAGTGACTCCCTGCCTCGCTGCAGAGCAGCCTTGAGGATCTCGCTTGGCGGTTGAATTCCCGAGCTACTTTTGTCAATTTCGCTGCCAGATGTGGTGTCAATGAGTTTTTCCGTTTCAGCTGCTATTTCCATTAGTATCTGCTCACTGGTGAGCGATACAGTACTTCGCGACTCGGTTAAGCGAGGAAAATGCTCGATGTCTGTCGACCAAAAGGCATTCCAAACGGCTCTCCAAGATGAAAGACTTTCCCCATTCTTGGCCATCTTGATTTGCATCCTCTTCACGCAGCGGCTTTATGCGGGTACCGATCGCAGGTTTCCAGATTTCAAGCCGGCATAAGGCCCAGTCGACGATCTCGCGCGCGCAGCAATGCCAGGAATGGAAGGGCGGCCAACACCATCCAGGTCTTACCCACGACTTGTCCTGCCAAAAATTCAACGGAACCGAAAGCAAGGCCGAGAAACACGATGCTGTCGATAACAAGCCCCACCATACTGCTTGCGACGGCGGCACGGATGAATCCGCGACGCTGCAGCGGAGTGTAAACCGCTAAGTCTGCGATTTCCGACAACAGAAAAGCGACAGTGGAGGCGACGACCAGCGCTGGCGGCGCAAAACTCGCCGACAACAAGGCGCCGATCGCAATTGCGGCAGCCGTCCAACTTAAGCCAAGTCGCCGCTGCACAAGGTCGCGCAGCACCAAGGCGAGACCTACCGCCAACACCCCGCTGGGAGCGTCAATTCCGGGCGCCACGGGGATCAGGCATGGACCATTTGGTACACAGGTTGTCCCAACATTCCCGATGAGCCAGTTCGCAAGCGGGATGCATCCAGCAAAGCACAAAGCGAACACGATTCCTTCCGTCCTACGGAGGCGATCGATCTCAGCCATTGGACAACTCCTGCGTCAGCGGTAGCGTTGCAGTTCGCTTGGCGAACTGTCGATATCCCTTCGCGCGCAACTCGCATGCCGGGCACACGCCGCAGCCTCGTCCCCACTCATGGATGTTCCCGACTTCCCCATGGTAGCATGTCAAAGTGCTAGTGCGGATCAAGTTCACCAGGGCCGTCCCACCTAGTTCTTCGGCAAGGGTCCACGTCTGTGCCTTGTCTATCCACATAAGCGGAGTCTCGAGAACGAAACGACTCTCCATACCTAGGTTGAGGGCGACTTGAAGCGCTTTCACCGTATCGTCACGGCAGTCCGGATATCCGGAAAAATCGGTTTCGCAAACGCCAGTCACTATGTGCTTGAGACCTCGACGGTAGGCGACAGCAGCAGCAAATGTGAGGAAGATAATATTCCGCCCTGGCACGAAAGTGTTCGGCAAACCGGATTCTGTAGTCGCGATCTCAACGTCGCGCGTCAATGCCGTCTCGCTGATTTCGCCGAGCACAGACAGATCGAGGACGCGGTCCTCGCCGAGTTTGGCGGCCCATTTGGGAAAATTGTGCTCCAAGCCAGCTCGGAATTCGCCCCTCGCGTCTAGCTCGGCGCGATGCCGCTGCCGATAATCGAATCCGATAGTCTCCACGCGCTCGAATCGATCGAGGGCCCAGGCAAGGCACGTCGCAGAGTCTTGGCCGCCGGAAAAAAGAACGAGCGCACTATCGGTTGCCTGTACTAGGTGTTGCGGGTCAGCCATTGTACTCGGCCCAGCAGTTCGGGGTTTCGTAGACAACTACCGCGGTCAGTGGCAAAAGCGGCCTAACCCGGTTCCAGATCCAAACCGCAATGTTCTCGGCCGTCGGATTGTTCAACCCCTCGACTTCGTTAAGGCAATGATGGTCGAGTTGGGCGAGCAATGGATTAAACGCCGCCTCCACGTCGAAGAAGTCGACGACGAAGCCGGTATGAGAGTCGACAGGCCCCTCGAGGCGGAGTTCGATTCGATAGGAATGACCGTGCATACGGT
Organism: Mesorhizobium sp.; assembly: GCA_004020645.1. Lineage (GTDB taxonomy): Bacteria > Pseudomonadota > Alphaproteobacteria > Rhizobiales > Rhizobiaceae > Mesorhizobium. The sequence continues at coordinate 70,706 of SAQL01000025.1, forward strand.
GACAGCGGTGCGTCAACGGAACATGGGGCAACCTGTGCGCGGCCTCGAAGGTGAACGCCTGAGTTATTTTCATCTGATTCCAAGTTGCTTGTGGGTTTGAAGGCTGAGTTGCCAACGAGGGTTCGCCAGGCAATAGGCGACTGCGTCCTGCGTATTAGATGCGCGATCAGGCCCATCCATTGGCTGGAGCAGGAAATGATCGAAGGCCAGCGCTTCAAAGCGCCGCGGTTCTGCGCCCACCTGCGGAAATACCAACTTGAGTTCGTTTCCGGTTTTAATCGCGATTTCAGTACCTGACTTTGGACTGACGCAAACCCAGTCGATCCCTGGAGGTGGCGTGAGCGTACCATTGGTTTCGACGGCGACCTCGAACCCTTTGGCATGCAAGGCGTCGATGAGAGGCGGGTCGATTTGGAGCAGCGGTTCGCCGCCTGTTAATACCACGAACCTGCGCTCAGAGAGTGACGGTGACCATTTCGCCTCAATGGCACTCGCCAGGTCATCGCATGTTGCAAAGCGACCACCGCCGTCGCCATCCGTGCCTACAAAATCCGTGTCGCAGAACTGGCACACGGCCTTCAGGCGATCGGCTTCCCTGCCGGACCAAAGATTGCACCCGGTGAACCGGCAAAAAACGGCCGCGCGTCCGGCCTGGCGGCCCTCACCTTGGAGAGTGTAAAACATTTCCTTAACTGCGTAACTCATAGCTTTTCACGCTGCCCGTGCGGATTCGGCGAGGCGCCGCTTGAGGACCTGGACTAGGTGAAGTGATAGTTGGCGGACATCGGACGGAACGTTCTGGAGCCCATTCCAACGTCGGCGCTCAGCGCCGAACTCCCACTCGCCCTCGCTCCAAGCGGTCTTTCCCTGCAGTAGTCGCAAGCCACTCGCGAATTCGTCGCGTGTAGAAGCGCCTGTAACGCTGTTGAGAAAATCCATGACATAACCGAGGGCGATGATGCCCGTGCCATGGATCAACCGAGACGTTTTGGGCGTCTTACCGGACCAATCGTCTGCAAAGACGTGTTGGACTGCATGGTAGAACTCGCTCATCATTGTGACGCCCTGATCAAGCAAAAGCTTGTCTTCGCCGGCGTAAAGGCGCAGAGCCCCGTCACTCAGCGAGTTCATGATAACCCGCTGCAGCACAGTGTCCCGGATGACCCCCTTTGGGTTGGTTTGCTGCTTGATCAAACCCCTTAGGGACGATCCCTTGCGATAGTTGAGCGCCTCTGTAGCCAGTGCCGCTTGTGATCGGCTTGACATGCGGTGCGGCAGATCTCCCACCTTTGGGAGCAGTTCGTACACTAGGGCCTTTGGCAACGGGCGCGTGTTATTCACAAGGATGAACTGTTTTTGCAATTCCTCCTCTGTCTCACAGAGGAAACCCGACACGAGCACTTCGAAGTCGCGGCCTCGCAGTTCCGAAAGCGCCGTAAAACGCTGTTGTCCATCAACGATCCAACCGGGCGGGCCCTTGGACGTATCTATGACCAGTTGGCAGAGGCGACTTTCCGGATTCGTCACTGGCTCTAACCAAGCTTGCCCCATGAAGGCGACCACGATGGCATTGGGCAAGATTGAGTTCGGCTTTTCGAGATAATCACGGATTTCGCGAATGTGGCCCGCGATCTGCGGCCGCTGGAAGCCCTGGAGCGCCCCCGCGTCATCGCGACCCGCCCGTTCGATACGAGCAATGCGTGCGACTTCTGCAGCATTTGCAATGAAGGTGAAAACCGTCAGTTTCTCGCTTTGAACCGGTGCCAGCGCATCAAACCGAAGAAAATGTTGATTGTTCATATGCTCTCCTGCCGGAATTCGCTCAAGTGGGTGTGAAAGACGTGTAGGTTGTGGATTCCGCGTCGCTTGTTACGATTTGAGGTGCGGAAGATCACGGCCTCCACACCGCTCTCCCGACAAACTCGGCAGCTGCACCGCTCCCAGGGCCGATCGCCAAGGGTGTGGGCATAGACCTTGCGCTGTCGGGTTGCGGCGTCCGCACGACGGCTCGGTGATGCCTCGTCGTGCCAGTTCAGGGCGGCCCAATAGTCCATCACGGCATCAAGGCTTTGGTCCAGGGTCGCGCCGCCGTCGGCATAAGCACGCACGCCGCGAAGCGCGGCATCTTCAAGACGCCTCGCGTCCTCCTGGTTGAGGCTGCCTTCCAGCGCCTTATGCTTGAGCTTGTTGTTCTGGGTAGCCTGCGGAATACGAATTGCGGTGTAGTATGAGAGATCGCCGTCGGCCGTCCGCACCCAGTAATTCTTCCGGGCGTCCTTGAAGGCACGCAAAAGCGGAGACGTCGTGTCGAAACTGGTGACGCCGTACTGTTCCAGCGCGGCCAGTTCCTCGATTTTGCCAAAGCCCAGGAGATGAAGTCGGATCCTGTCGGGGAGAGTCTCACGCAACGCTTGTAAGACACGGCGAATCTGATCGATCCTCAACGGCACAGTGCCGCCGATGGCTAAATAGTCATATCCCATACTGGCCAGGTTGCGGGCAGCCTGCGCCATACTCTCAGCCGACCATCCCTGTATTACGCCCATTGGCGTGAAGCCTGGGCCTACGCCTGCGGCGGATTTGTAGAACTCGGTCGCATTCTGAAGAGTGATTTCGTAGCGACGACGCACATCCTCTGGCACGTCATCCATGGTCCGCGTCAAACCAATGTCGTCAAAGTCAAAGATAAGGTGATCGGGCGAACAGCCGTGCGTGAAGCCGCCGTCAGCATAGAATTCCGCTGTGTCGTCGGCGCTATACGGCGGCTCCGGTAGATTCCGATAGGTGAAGGCGCCGCAGTCGCCCATCATCAGGCTTCCCGGAAATCGATCGAGCGGATAGCGCAGAAAGCGTCGGGCGCCCTCGCGACGAAAGCGCATCGACTGTGCTTCCGAATATTTTCCTGGCTGCCGCGCATCGCCCACGATGGTGCGGGAAACCAAGATTCCGTCATACGGCGCCTGCTCTAGGAACTCGTGAGGGTACTGATCATCGCGGTGAACTGATCGGCCGGCGCCGTTGCGATCCGCGACGAAGTCATACTCAGGGTCGATCGTATCGACGCTGTCTGCGAACACGAACCGCATCAGGCGACCTTTGCGAATGCGTGCATGTGATCGAGGCGCGCTAGGTGGCCAGACAACAGTTTGATGTCGCGTCCAACGTTCTGAATCTCATTCCAATCGCGCTGCAACTCCGCCCATCTGCCGTTGGTCCAGCGACAATATGGAGCGATCCGCGTCAGGGACTCCGTCGCGTGGAGTAGCAGGTCCGTCCCAGGCGCCGCTCGCGACATGATACGGTCCATCAAGAGGCTCATCGCCTCGACGCCCGCTGAGTGCATAAGCCGACTTTCGGTAGGTGGGCGACCCCATGCCTCAGGAAAGACGCGACGGACAGCGGTCCAGTAAGCGACAAGTGCACGGTACATCGCATCCACGTCCGCGGGACACTCTGCTGTCGCCTTATACGGGGCGAGTGAGCCAAGGGCGCTATTGATGCTGTTGCGGATCGCCTTGATCAATGCCGAGTCAGTGACAACGGCGGTCGTGGAATCTTCAGAAAGCCGTTTGATAAGGCCTTGGAACGGAGAATCAGAAGAGGTTTGGAGCAGATTGACGAGTTCGCTTGGGATTTTCCGAGACGACAAGTCACGCGGAAAGGCTGTGTCTACTTCTGGAAGTAGTTCGTTGATCAGCCGAGGGTCGAGCGGTTTCGCCTTGTTGACCAAGATGAACTGTTCGCGATGGACGGACAATTCCTCTGACACAAAGGCGACGACGGGAACGGGAAAGCTCTTGTTCTGAGCTTGAGACAGGGCAATCGAACGCTGTTGGCCATCGACAATCCAAGCCGCCTTTGGGCCGTCGTTTGGAAGTGGGATCCGCAATGTTCCCGCCTCACACGACCTTACGTCGCCGCCAGGCTTTTCGCCCCTTGTCTGGGTGAAACGTGCGCGCGGCGAGAGCGCGAGAATGATGGCGTTCGGGAAGAGCACGGGCCCCTGATCAAGGAACTCCGTGATCGCTTGGACGTGGCTCTTAATGCCCTTGCGCTGAAATCCGTGCAGAGACCCTTCGCCGTCCCGGTGAACGCGGCTGATCTCGGCAAACTTGAGAAGGTCGGCACCAGCGACAAAGAATGCATAGACAGCTTTATCAGCCTGTTCGGTGCGGACCGCGCGAACAGCGAGCGTTGCCTCCTTGGCCTTTCGCGGACGCGTCATGCGGCTCCCCTTTGCTCGATAGCGGCTCGGTAGAGACGACTAAACCGCGATTGCTCGCATGCAACACCCTCTTCATCTCGAAGCGCACGGAGGATTCGTGCAATGCCTGATTGCGACCGAAGGCGCGCCAAAATTAGCTGAACGATCTCCGCATCGTTGCGGCGTAGGCGGCGAGGGCGGTCAGGGGCCGCCACTCCTCCAATGGCAGCCTCTACGGCTGCATAATCGGCGTCTCGGTCATAAGCGTCGCGTTTGGTCGCCACCAACCGAACAAAGTGGAGCATGGCCCGCTGAGAAAAGTCGGCCCGGGTACCTGGAAGGATCGCATCCAACCGATCGTCGTAGGGCAGGACCGATGGCGCGAGTGTAACTGGTAAGGCCGATGCAAGAGATGCGCCGAAGATTCGCAGCCGCGCCAAGGCTTGAGGTCCCAGTTCACTCAAGCTCTTACCTACCATCTCGGCATATGGACGGGTAAGCGCGATGAGCACTCGCCCAGAACCTTGGCCGAATGCGTCGCCCCATTGATCCGAATACGCACCTGACATAAGGCTGGCAAACCAGGCGCCGGGATCGAACTCATCCGTTACCCGTGCCGCGACGGACTCAGCGTGCCCCCCGGACACAGTGAGCCCATAGAGTGGGACTTGCCGGTTTATATCCACCAGGCCCAACCCGGCAGAAAGGACGTAAAGCTTGGCCTCGGCGATATTTGCGGCCTGGGTCGCGAGTCCAAACCCTCGACCAGCGTAGAGTGCGCCGGCGGAGGCCGCGAGCGGTAGCGCCCGCATCTTCGTGTTCCAAGCAGTCTGAATCACCTCCTGTGGACCCAGGCGCAAAGAAACTGCTGTTGCCGCGAACGGCGCTCGCGCCATTTTTCGATGGGTGCAGATAGTAATCAGAGCTGCAATCGGCTTCGGGGTTGAGTGTTCGAGGGTTCGCGCAACTGCTGCCGGAGTCATCGATAACTGCGCCTCAAAAAGCCCGCTTGCCTATTTATTTTCATTGTCGAAACTACATCTGGTGTGTTTTGGGGCTTTCGCTACAAGCGGCGGTCCCCGGCACGGTGTTAGTCCAATAGCTACGGCAAACTGACGTCTTTTGCAATCGGTGGGCGCAATAAATGCAGGCCCTACTGAAACTTTGGTGTGAATGACTGCAGTTATTGGGCCTTTTGCGCACTTTCTGTTGAGCAAAGGCCCCGATTTCGAGGTGCGAGTCTCCCCCTGCCATGCTCGGAAGAGCGGTTCCCTGAGTCGGCAATCGGATCGCGAGATCGCTGTCCCTACCTGTGGGAATTCTTGGACGCTGCGTGATCAGTGGGGAATCTGCACGTGAGTTGAATATCCGCTATTTTGTGATGTGTAGTTTGCGACTGATCGGGACCGAGTCTTTGTACAAGATGATCGAATGTTGGAGGATAGGGTGTAGGTTGCAGTTGCGGACAAAGCGAACATTCCCCCAAGTGAAAACGACATCGCCCGCTCTACGCTGGCTACGACTAGAGGATGTGTCTGCTCAAGAGTGGCAAGCAGGACAACAGGCTAAGATGCAACACAGATCTTCTCGCGGGTGTGACAGCTGCAATCTGTTCAGGGTGCAATGAAAATAGAGACGGATGTGAAATGATGACCTTGCAGCGCAGATATCCGGTAGCCCTTGCGATCGCGGTGTTCCTCATTTGCGGTCCAGTGTTGGCCCAATCAGCTATGGAACATCACGTCTGGCAGGATAAGCGCAAATTCGACCCGTATAGCCGCACCGCAAAGTCGATCACCGGTGCAATACGGCTCTCCGGAAATCCGGGTTTCGCCAGCCGCGGTAGCAAGTTGACGATCACATTCGAGAACGGCAAAAATGTCGAGCTGACGTCGGTGGGCGCATCATGGCGTCCGTGGGAGGAGGCGGACGACAGGATGGCGACCGCGGAAGTCTTCAAAATGTCACGGGATCCGGGCGCTCTCAAAAACGGCAACACGCTTTGCGGCGTTCCGAAATTTGATCCGGCCCGATACATTGTGTTTCTCGAAAAGTCGTCGTCCGGAAATTCTCCGCTGCTTGGGATGGCGGTCTTTGGATCAAAGAAAGCTCCGCACGACGTCAATAGCCAAGGCCTCTGCGGCACTTTCAACTATTCTACCGACTGAAGGAGGGCCGTCTGCGCGATTCGGTCGCTGCGATAGGGCTTTCGGATATTCGCGTCGTCGCGGTATAAGGTCCGAGGGTCGGGGACTTCATGGCAGTACCAATTTTTTTTGATCGTTATCGCGACGTCATCAATCGGCGTGGTGAAGCGGCAGCTCGAACACCAGAGACGCTCCTCGATGTCGATGGACGAGACGAACTCTTTTATATTCCGTTCGAACACGTGAATTCGGCCGCTCGCCTGGTGGTCGTCGGGATCACTCCCGGCCCAGACCAGATCGCGCTCGCATACCGGACAGTCAGCAGTAAGATCAAGGTTGGGCTGACTAACGAGAAAATTCTCGCCGAAGCGAAGAAACATGGAGCATTCGGCGGTCCGACGATGCGACCCAAACTGCTGCAAATGATGCGACATTTCGGCTTCTCCGAACTCCTGGGAATTGAAAGAGAAGAGGATCTATGGGCGCATCGAAGTGATCTACTGCATGCAACCTCCATAGTCCCCCATGCGGCATTCCGGAGGGGAAAGCCCTTTGCTGGCAGTTTTGACGACGTTCTGCGAACTCCGGTCTTCCGGGAGAGTTTCGAAAGAGATTTTGTGCCGTCGCTTTCGATGCTGAACCCTGATGCGCTTTATGTTGGCCTTGGTCCTACGCCTCTCGCCGCGCTTGATCGGTGCGCGGAGCAAGGATTGATCCGCCCCGATCAGGTGTTGGGCGCTTTTGCGCACTCGTCAACGAACGGGGGCAGCCAGGTCGACGTCTATCTTGGTCTCAAATCGATCGACGCTCTAAACGAAAAAGACCCCGTCCGGTATCGGAGCGATTTCTTGTTGCCTGCGTACGAACGCATGAAGGCGGTGACAGATCGCCTTCATGCCGCAATGAAGGCTGCGGCCGAATAGGGCGACTGGGAAACAATGGGTTGGAGTGCATATCAGGCTTATATTATGCTGCCGCTTGCGCAGCATCAGGGAGGAAAGATGAGTCTTAGTGTGCCGCAGAACGGGGGTTCTGATTGGAACCCTATCGGATAGATTTACCGCGTACTTACGCGTTTTGGGATGACGTTGACGGCAAGAAGGAGGACTGGGGTCCCCGCCTTTGGTCATTGATAAGCTCCGCAATCGACTTTGAGCCGCCCGTCGTTTTGGTCGATCGGGAGACTTATGGGTTCGTCAGGGACAGGATGATCAGCTACATCCACGCCCGCTTGGTCACCCGAGCACGCCAGATTGATCTGGAGATGGCCACCTTCCCGGAGGATGCGAGGCAGGATCGACTGGCAGACACGGTCGAGGAAGTCCTCTCGCTCGGCGAGGAACAGCGGCAGGAGATTGCCTGGCTACTGTCGAGGATCAGCGCTCGGATTCGGAGAAAGGGGGCAGTCCTGACAACCACGCAGCGGCGAGAGGTCGAGGACTTCGCCTCTGGCAACGGCCACCGATGCTATATCTGCGGTCGTGGTCTGCATTACGCGGATCGCCCGCACCCCGACGCCGAGATGAAGAACGCGAATTATCGTTCGTTCGAATTGGACCACATGTTCCCCCAGAAGCGGGGTGGCAGCAGGTCGCGGGCGAACCTCGCGGGGTGTTGTGAGTCCTGCAACAAGTTCAAGGATGTGAAGCTATCATTCGCTGATGAGGCGGTTGAAGCCTTCATCACGGCGTCGATGGATAGCGTGAAGGTGGCAAGAGCGTTCCACGCCAGAGCGCGTTTCCTAGTCCTGTGGCGACAGAAAGGCGAGTGTGCCCGATGCTCGATAAAATTCTATGATGCGCCCGACGAGCGTCTTTTCTTGTTCAGGAAGAACCAGGGCGACGTCTACCATTTCCTGAACGTCGAGATAGGCTGCGGCGCTTGCGGAGATCTGCACGCGGGAGCGGAGGAAGAGGGAATCAAGATACGTGATTAGCTATACTGGTATTCTCGTCGAGCAGCGCCCCGGTGCGCAGGTCAAGTTCCTCGTCTTCGTGGCAGATGCCAAGGAGGTGGTCGGTTGGGCAGAAGCCGACAACATCAAGCTTGACCGGGGCAACGTTCAGCGCGAGCTGGTGGAATCGCGCTGGAGGCAGATCCGCAAATTCTTCAACGCGTCGCCAAACAACGTGATCCCTACCAGCGTGACGATCGCGCTGGATGAATCCATCCCCCAAGCCGAATCGGTGGAGGACCTCGCAAACGCAGCCGGCTTTGTGCTCGAAGACACAGCGAACGGCATGACCAAGATCACCTTCGATCCAGAGCGGATCAAGGGGGCTGCGTTCCAGCATCGCCTCAAGGGCATGTCCATGCTCGACTATGATGTGAAAGTCCCAATCTGCCTTTTCTTGTCCTTGCCGAAGGTGGAGCGCGCCTTTCAGTTCGTGACTATCAACAACAAGTCACACAAGGTTCCGACTGGCAACCTGAAGGCGCTGCTGGCGAATTTCGAGCAGATCGAAGCGAATCTGCGGAGCCGGCTCACACAGGCATCCATTACCGCTCCGCATTATTCGACAGCAGTTGACGTGCTCAATGAAGATCCGGAGAGCCCATTCCACAAGCTGGTCGACTGGGTGAACAACCGCTTCGAAGACGCCGCCCTCCTCGTTCCGCCGACCGCGCTCGAGAACTCGCTGCGCGCCATCGTGCGTGCCTTTCCGGAAACCCGGGAGGACGAGTCCGATGCGCTCGCCGTACTCTATGCTATCTGGCGGGCGGTTTTCGGTCAGTACGGTATCACTGCCGCAACAGCTGCCGGCTTCCCAAACCTGATGCTCAAAGCGACCATCCAGACGATCTCCGAGATGGTCGTTGAAAAGCTGAAGTCGGATTATGACCCAGCATTCTCGAACGACCCCGTGATGGCAGACAATGGCGAGAAGGCGGGCGTCACTGCGGCTAACCTCGTGCAAGGCATACCGGCTGCCTTCTGGGAGCGGCCCTGGACAATGAAGAGCCTGGATACCTCTGCTGGCCGGGCGCTGATCCAGGAGGGCATTCGTGAACTCAAGCGAATTATCCATCAGAGCAATGGCGGAGATCTACCGGATCATTGGGAGCAGCGCCTGAGATTGTACCAATCCGGCACCGATTTGGAGGAATGAAGTCAATCGCAGCCGCGGCAAGGCCATCTCGACGCGCTGCATGCGTATTTGAGGGCACAGCGTCGAAAGTACGCTCAGCAACGATAAGGTCGAACGAACACGGAACGGGCCGCTCTCTTTAACATCCTTGAGGTGTCCGTCGCAGATCAGTGTGACGCCGGCTGGTCCTGTTCAGAAACATGAGCTGTATGGATGCCGCCGCTAACCTCTTGCATTCATTAGGCCTTTCACTTGGCGTTGTTTAGCGGGCTTTCAACGCGATGCGCTTTACATGGCGCAGGAGGTTCCACGCGGGCAAAGGGCGCGGCGCTCATGGTGCCCCGCCATTGGTAGTCGCGACGTTGAGATATTGCTCGAGCGCCTCGATGCTCGCCATGACTTCGGCGAAAGCTGGCGGCGTTCCGAAAATCATCGCGGACATCCGCCGGTAGTCCGCTGCAAGCTTGGTTCGCATGTCTTCCGTCGGAATGAGGCGATAGCGGCCCGGTATCGCGCGATCGTAACGATGATCGGGCGCGCGAAACATCAACTCCTTGTGCTGTCGGCACGCCTCGGCAAGTTCGCGCATGGATGCCGTTGCGACACCGTAGTCGGGGTGCGTCCAGATCTGATGGACGTCGTAGTAGTGACGCGAGTACCGATTGAGATCGGGCACGGGCCGTTCCGGATTGGCATCGTGACGCCGCTTCTCCGTCATCTCGGTCATCGCATGCAAGATCAGCACCTTTTCCCAGAACGTGCGCTCAGGCCTCACCGTCGTCACGTTCTGAACGGTGAGGCTCGGCCCTTCCGGCATCTCGGCAGCGATATAGGGCACGATCTCGCGCGGCTCGGCGGGTTCGGGATCGGGTCGCGCGCCGCCTTCGATGCGAACGGCCGCCTGCACATAGCTGCCTTCGGCCTCGAAGACGCTCTTTTAGCCAAGCACCAGGATGTCGAGCGCTTCTTTGTTGCGGTAAAGATCAAAGCCGAAGCCCAGCGAGAAATGACCAGGACGCTCGGCCGCCTGTTCCACGACGGCGAGCTCCTTCATCAGCAGTTCTCTGAGCGGTCCGGAGATATATTGCCGCGCGGCCTCGTCGACTTTCTCGGCGAGCGCGCGTTGCTGGCGATTGACGGAGGGCAGGGCGGCGATGTCGGCTTCAAGCGGGACGTTCAGATCGGCTTTGTAAATGCCGATGTCGATATCCTCTGAAAATCGGCGGACCAGCCCATACGCCTTGCTCAGGCTGGTGCCGCCCTTGAAATACAGACCAACCGGATCGTTCGGCCGGCGGTTGAACAGAAAGTCGAGCACCCAGCAGACGTAAAGGTCCTTTTCGATATTTGCCGCCTTGGTGCCCAAGTGGGCGGCGACTGTCTCGAAGAGCGTACGGCGTTCCGTCGATGCTCGAGTGCAGGATCTCAATGAACGTCTTCTGCATGATCGCCCTTCGCGCGTTCTGGCTCCGGCGCGCCTTCGGTTTGATCCTCGGCGATTCTGCGCGTGATTGTCTCGACCAGTGGATACATCCACGCGGGGACCGCATGAATGTTGTCGCGGAGGTCCTGTGCGATCTTGTCCCGATCGGGATTGCGTGACAGATCCCGGACGATCCCGTTGATGGCCGCGTCGAAGCTCGATCGTTCGTCCCGAAACCATGTGAGCGCTTGGACCACGCGCATGGCCGGCCGGCCAGCCCAAAACGCCGTCTTGGCCGCGATGCGCTTGAAATCAAGCTTGTAGATGACAGGCCGGACCGCCTTCGGATCGCCGGCGCTTGCCTCGATCTCGATTGTTCGCGGATAGGTGTCGGCATAGATCGTTGAGCGCGCCGGGACGGCTGTCGTCAGGCCGAGGTCGTTCGCGGCGGTCATTCCGTCGACGAGGACGCGCAGCTTGTCGCGCCGGGCAATGGCGTCGACGAACGAGGACCGGGGCGGAAACACCATCTTGCCGGTGAGCTTGCTGACGCTGGGCTTGTCATAGAGTCCGCGATGGGGCCGGCGAATGTCGCCCCGCAGGGTGAGCCGTTGCAGCGCCTTCTCAACGGCATTCGGTGTGCCGATGTCGAGAAAGTCGGCGCGCGACCATACGCCGGCCGGCGCCGCCTGGATGATCCGGTCGTGAATGCGATCGAGCGTGTCGGACGTCGGGTCTGGCATCTGGGCCGCCTTTCTGACCGAAGATTATATATAAAAATTGGTCAGTAGCAATCGACAACCTTGTTATGACCAGAATTTGTATTCAAACTTTGGTCAGTGCTTAATCCCTCTTCGCGGGTATTCGTCGATGCTCAATCGAGATCGATCCATGCCGGTGCATGATCGCTCGGCTTCTCCCACCCTCGCGTCTCAACATCCACCCCGGCATTGCGGAGGCGGGGCGACAACGAGGGACTGACAAGCAGATGGTCCATTCGCAAGCCAGAACTCCTGTCGTAGCCGCCGCCGAAGGAGAAATTCCAATAGGTGTAGACGCCCTTCTCCGGATGGATGCGCCGGACCGCATCGATCCACCCATCCTCAAGCATCCCGGCATAGGCTTGCCGGCTTTCGGGGAAGTAAACCGCATCCCCAAGCCATCGTCGCGGCGCGACCGCATCAATTGGAGTCGGAACGACATTGTAGTCTCCGCACAGCACAGTCGGCGCGCCCGCTTTGAGCAGGTCTTGGCCGTAGCTGATCAGTCGGTCGAACCAGCGCAGCTTATAGTCGAACTTGGGACCAGGTGCTGGATTACCATTTGGCAGGTAAAGGCAGCCGACGACGAGCCCGTCCACGCCGGCCTCGATGTAGCGGCTGTGGCTATCATCTGGATCGCCTGGCAGACCGCGCCGGCGTTCGACCGGGTCCGTCCCGCGAGATAAAATGGCCACTCCGTTGTAGGATTTCTGGCCATGCCAGATCGCGCCGTATCCTGCCTCGCGAATGGCCTCGGCCGGAAACTTCTCATCGGACGTTTTCAGTTCCTGGAGGCAGACGATGTCGTACGTGGTCGCCGTGAGCCACTTGAGGAGCACGGGCAGCCGGCCATTGACGCCGTTCACATTGAAGGTGGCGATGCGGACCATCTGCCCTGCGGCCGCGGCTCACTTCTTGCCGAGCTTGTCCTCAACCTTCTTGCGACTGTTGCCGACCGATTTCACGGCCGACTTGACGTCCGCCTTGCTGGCGCCAGTCTTGCCCGCCTCGTACTTCACTTCGTGATCCTGCCCACCAGCGACCTTCGCGCGGTCCTGGCTGCGCCCGCGAGTTGTTTGAGTCGTAGCCATTTCTTCCTCCAAGGATTGCGTTTCAATTTCCCAACAACGCGGCCGGACTCTTCCGGTTCAATTCATCGGCGCGCAGTGTGGAACTGAAACCCAGGGCAGAGTATTGAATCGTACTATGTATTCGGGCTCTCCATGTCGGCCGTAGAGGCTGGCCTCCCCAAAAAGCGCGCACGGCGCAGGGACTCAGAATCTACCCCGAAATACCCCCTACCGCAGTTTCGTCCGTTCCAACTCTGCACGCTGACCGACGACATACCGGTCGGTGCCAATTGGCTCTTCGAAATGAAGTTCGACGGCTATCGCGCCCAGGTCGCCATCTCGGAATCTGAAGTCGTCGTCTACACGCGCAACGGCCACGACTGGACCCGCCAGTTCAAGGTGATCCTGCCGCCACTTCAGGCGCTCACCAAGGGCTCAGCTCTGATCGACGGCGAGATCGTGGCGATTGACAGCAAGGGCCGCACCAACTTCTCGATGCTGAAGACCGGCATCGCCGCGGGCATGCCACTCAAGTTCTATGCCTTCGACCTGCTGGAATTGAACGGCGAGGATCTGTCCAGCCGGCCCCTGCTCGAGCGCAAGGAACGGCTTGCGGAACTGCTGGGCGAGAGGGACCCTGACGACAGCCTGCAGTTTTCCAGCCATATCGCCGACAACGGCAAGAAGATCTTCGACACCATGTGCGCCGGCGGCCACGAGGGTATCATCGCCAAGCGCGCGGACAGTCGCTATGTCGGCGACCGCACCGCCAGTTGGCTCAAGATCAAGTGCACGAAACGACAGGAATTCGTGGTCGGTGGCTACCGCCCAAGCGACACCGGCCGTGGCATGGCCTCGCTGATCCTAGGCACTTACGAAAACGGCAAGCTGATCTACCGCGGCCGCGTCGGCACCGGGTTCACCGAGGCGATGCGCAAATCCATACTCGCGCAGTTGGAGAAGCGGCCTCTGGATAAGCCCGCCTTCGCATCCGTGCCGCGCGACATCGCGCGCCGCGCCAGGTGGGTGAATCCCGAACTCGTCGCCGAAGTCACCTATTCCGAGGTGACACCGGACGGCAGCCTGCGTCACCCGAGCTTCCAAGGTATGCGCGAAGACAAGCGCGCCGACCAGGTGGTGATGGAAACGCCCAAGACCGTCGCATCCGCCGCCACGGCCAATCTGGATCCCGCTATGGGCACATGCCCAAGGCCATCCATGACGGCCAGTTGGAGAAGATGTCCGGCAAGGAGAGCCGCATCCTGTGGGTCGATGACCTGGCGGGCCTCATCGCCGGCGTCCAGATGAACGTGCTTGAATTCCACGTCTGGGGAAGCCTTCGCCAGCAGCCAGACTTGCCGCACAGGATAATCTTCGACATCGACCCCGACGAGGCCCTGGGCTTTGGTGACGTCAAGCAGGCCGCGCTGGACATCCGCGGCGTTCTCGAGGCACTCGGCCTCCAATCCTGGCCGCTGTTATCAGGTGGCAAGGGCGTCCACGTGGTCGTGCCACTCGTTCCCGAGGCTGACTGGGAAATGGTCAAGGGCTTCTGCCAGGACTTCGCCGAACTGCTGGCCCGCACCGATCCGTCCCGCTTCGTCGCGAATATGAGCAAGGCGAGACGCAAGGGTCGCATGTTCATCGACTATCTGCGCAACGGACAGGGCGCCACGGCAATTTGCCCGTGGTCGACACGCGCGCGGTCCGGTGCGTCGTGCGCCGTACCCGTCACTTGGGATGAGCTGCCGACATTCAAGAGTGCCAGCGCATTTGACGTTTTCACTGCCGCCGCCCGGGCTCAGGAGTCGGACGCGTGGAAGGGCTATTTCGATGTCGAACAAACGCTGACAGAGCGGATCCGAAAAGCAGTCCG
>SAQL01000229.1 GCA_004020645.1 Mesorhizobium sp.
GGAACCAACGCCTATCTGCCTGTGCGCACGATAGACGAGGAAAGCGAGACGGACGGCAACGCGTAGGCTGGGGCGCGACCTTTATGGAGAAGACCCGCCGCTACATTTGCGAAGCGACGGGCCTCCACCCCATTTCCCCCCATACCTGATCATGCAATTGCGGTGCCGGATGTATTGGCCCATTGCGGGGCACCTCATGGCTTCTACACAGCGGAATTACCGCCGACGTACTTCATTCGCATGTTTCGATT
>SAQL01000230.1 GCA_004020645.1 Mesorhizobium sp.
GTACCAGACCAGCCGCTGCACGCCGTAGCGGCTGGTGAAGCGCGAACCCTGGCCGGATTTGTGCTCCGGCATGCGGCGGCCGAGATCGTTGGTGACGCCGAGATAGATGGTGCCACGCTTCTGGCTCGCAGTCATATAGGCATAGCCGGTCATGGTGGGAGGGTAGCTGGCTCCGTTGCGGATACAAGCGCCATTCTGAGCCGCTGCATTCTTCGGCTGAGGTAACGGCATGGATCCTAGGGTCTGCG
>SAQL01000231.1 GCA_004020645.1 Mesorhizobium sp.
TCGCGCGGCGTTCTGCACCGCTATTCTTCTCAGCCGACCCCCTCGTTCAGAAGGCTTGCGCTCTGCTGGCACAGCGAGTCGATCAGCAGATCGCCCTCGGCGAACTGGCGCGCATAGCCGGGACCAACAAGACAACGCTGGTCAACCGCTTCGAGGCTGCCTTTGGCTGCGGGCCTATGACCTGGTTCCGGCACTATCGGATGATGGAGGCTGCCGCCCGCTTGCGAAGCGGGCATGAAAGCG
>SAQL01000232.1 GCA_004020645.1 Mesorhizobium sp.
TCCGCATCAGCCTGCCGGCGCTCACCAACAATCTTGTCAGCTTGGCCAAGACGACCTCGCTCGCCTACGTCATCGCTGTCCCGGAGATGACCTCCACGCTGAACCAGGTCTGGTCTGCAAACGTGAACGTGCCGGAGATGATGCTGCTTTTGTTCCTCTTCTACGTGCTCGTCGTGTCGCTTCTGGCCACCGCGCTCCACTTCATCGAGCGCAGGCTTGCCCTGCCGGGATACGGGCA
>SAQL01000233.1 GCA_004020645.1 Mesorhizobium sp.
CCGCCGGCGGCCATGGTATGTGCAGGAAAAAGCCGATCCGGTTGCGGCAGCCGCGCTCGCGCAGTTCTTTCCCTAGAGGGATCAGGTGATAATCTTGCACCCATATGACGTCGTCCTCGCGGTGGAGCGGCATCAAAGACTGTGCGAAGAGTCGGTTGACGCGGTAGTATCCTGACTTTCTCGCGTCGTTGTATTCGGCGAGGTCGACACGGCAGTGGAAGACCGGCCAAAGAACCC
>SAQL01000234.1 GCA_004020645.1 Mesorhizobium sp.
AGAAAACCGCCTCTCGGTCCAGCCTGTCTTCGGAAACCAGGGCTAGTTGCACCAGTTCGGAAGAGAGCTTCGCATGACCGTACCCATGTTGCTCCCATTCGCGGCAATCGATGATGACGATTTGCGCGCAGCGCCCCGGCCGCAACAAACGGTGCTCAAGAATATCGATCTGCCGCACTTCGTTGGGCAGATTGCCGAAGATCCGAGAACTCGCAATTTGTGCCAAACACTT
>SAQL01000235.1 GCA_004020645.1 Mesorhizobium sp.
CCTGACCCCGATCTGATCGATCATTTGCCCATGCAGTTCATGCCTTCCTCACATCTCCGACGTCCCGGTCTCAGGTGCGTTGTTGCAAATCACGCAGGCACCGTCGCCGGATTCCGGTAGTCCTCCTGTTTCGTCAGCATGGCCCAGATGCCACGCGCCATCCTTTTGGCCAGCGCGATTGCCACCAGCATGCGCGGTTTCTTCAACATCAAGCGGGCAA
>SAQL01000236.1 GCA_004020645.1 Mesorhizobium sp.
CCGGCATGCCGGTGTGGCAGGACAAGCTGTTCATCGGGTTGGCGCGCACGGCAGCCGATGCGACCGAGTATTTCCAGATCCCGACCGGACGTGTGGTCGAGATCGGAACGCAGGTGGCTATCTAGGGCATGCCGCGGTTGAGCAGAATCAATTGGCATTTCCCGAGCCGGTGAATGCCTGACCGGGCAGAGGCCACGATGCTTGCGCCCAACTGGGG
>SAQL01000237.1 GCA_004020645.1 Mesorhizobium sp.
TTTCCGGCCCTGATCGCAACCGCCGTCAGCGAAATCGACGTTCTTCACAGCCGACGCGCTAGAGGCCTGGATGGCCGTCGAGAACAGCCGCCCGCTGATGCGAACCATGTCGGCGCAGGATGGCTACGTAACAGCAGCGGTAACGGTCCGCAGTTCCCGGACCGGCAATACTGGATGTGCGCGGTCATGGGGTTGCCGCGCGACGTCTTGG
>SAQL01000238.1 GCA_004020645.1 Mesorhizobium sp.
GGCTCGACCCGCACCGGAACCGGCATAGCCGCCGTCGACGAGGACAATGTGGTGCTGGGGCCGGGCGGTCTACTCAGTGGCCTCCTGTCCAACTCCACTCCCTTCGGAGCACTGATCACCCGCGTCATCGACAGCAACATCAAGGTCGACCTGATCATCGAGGCGCTCGAGGCCAAGGGCGTGGTGCGCACCCTTGCCGAACCCAACCTCA
>SAQL01000026.1 GCA_004020645.1 Mesorhizobium sp.
GCGCCGCCGCTTTCCGCGCCGACATGCCCTCGTCCGAAGCCTTCAAAACCCGCGATCGAAGATCCCCGCTCAATGCTCTTCCCATCGTCCACCTCCATCGAGGTGGATGTTGAATCAGCACAAGACGCAGCTGTCACATCACAATCGATTCATCGATCACAGGACGTGCTCTAACCAAACCGTGGTGCTGGAAGACAAATCCGATCTGCCTGCGTATGCGCCGCAACTGGGCGGCGGATGGCGCCGAACGGAAGGTTTCGCCGAGGGTGACGACCTCGCCACTGCTCGACGGTAAAAGGCCGATAAGGCATTTGAGCAGCGTGGATTTTCCAGCGCCGTTCGAACCAATCAAGGCAACCCGTTCGCGCGATGCTACGTTGAGGCCGATATTGGAGAAAATGACCTTTCCGTTGGCATAGCTCTTCGCCAGATCGTGCGCGCGAATGATTGCCGTCATAGTGACCTCTTGGCCCCAGGCTGGGATTACGACGTAGGCCGGCGGTCAGCCGCCGGCCTGTGCGATGAAGCGAGGGCAGGCCTCAGTTCACGAAGTCGGTAAAGGTCTCTATTCCGATCGTGCGATACATCGAGCGGACATAATCGTAGTCCGAGTCCTTGATATCCGTCAGGAAGAAACCGCCCTTGAATTTCTGGTTGTCTTCGCCTGTCAGGATCGCTTTCATCAGGTCGTTGCCGTTTTTCGCAAAGGCATCGCGGACCTTGACGAATACGTCGTCTGAGATGTCCTTACGCGCGACAAGGATGTCGTTCGGCAGATCGCGGCCCCGTGCGATTACCGAGAAAGCGATGTCGGGGAACGCTTCCCGCACCGAGTTCAGATGGCCGAAATTCAAGCCGATAGCGGCGATGTCGCCGCGGATGAGAGCCTCAGCCGCGATATTGCGCGATATGATCACTGGTTCGTAATCGGTGGCATATTTCAGGTTGAAATCGGCCAGCGCCTGTGCCGGGCCGAGGTGCTGGGAGGTGGAGCCGACAGAGCCGAATGCGACCTTCTTGCCCTTCAAGTCTTCAACCGAGCGGATCGGCCCATTCGCCAGTACGGCGATCTGAGCGAAATAATCGGGGCGCTGCCAGGCAACAACAATCTTCGGCTGGCTTAATTCCTTCATGACCACGTATTCTGCAGGACCCGTCAAGACAAGGTCGACCTGCCCGGAATTCATCGCCTCGACGGCGGTGGTCCGCGAACTGACCGGAAACAGTTCGACATCCAGCCCGGTCGCCTCTTCGAGAGCGATCTGGAAAGCGCCGAATTCCTGCTGAAGAGCCTCCAGTCCCTCCATGTCGGTTACCGCGAATTTCACCGGTTCCGCAAAAACTGGAAGAGCGGAGGCAAGCGTTAGGGCGAGTGCGGTTGCGATCGTGCGGATCATCATTTTTCCTTTGCTGTATAGACAGGAAACTGTTACCCGCTAACCCGTATACGCAGCAGATGACGTGCTCGTGACATTTCGTCGGCGCCACCGGCAGCCTTTGCTTTTTGAGGGATACAGTGAACTGGCACATCCAGGGTGGTCGCATCCTTACCGACCGCGGACTTGCTTCGGCAGACCTGAACATTACCGGCGGGATACTGTCGGAGGTGCAAGCGTCCCATGCATCCACAATCGATGCCGATGGTCTGCTCGTGCTTCCGGGAATCGTCGATATCCACGGCGACGGCTTCGAGCGGCAAATCATGCCGCGGCCGGGCGTCCGCTTCGACACCGCGCTGGCGCTGAAAGATACGGACCGCCAGCTTGTCGCCAATGGCGTAACCACGGCCTTTCACGGCGTCACCGTGTCTTGGGAGCCCGGACTTCGCTCGCTCGAAGCTGCCAAACAACTGGTCGGCGCGCTCTGCGATCTCCGCGATGCTCTTAGCTGCGATACGCGTCTGCATCTGCGTTGGGAGACCTTCGCTCTTGATCAGATGGCGCAGGTCATACAATGGCTCTCTCTTTCGCCGCGACCGATCGTTGCTCTCAACGATCATACGACCGGGTCGGTATTGAACGGCACGATCGCCCGCAAGATCGGCCAGATGGCGGAACGGTCCGGCTTGAGCCGGGAGGAGTATAGGACGTTGCTCGACCAGATTTGGTCCCGCCGGGCCGAGGTGGCGATTGCGATCGAGCAGCTGGCCGCGACCGCACGGGCCAACGGCAATGTGCTTCTTGCCCATGACGAAGCGTCTCCCGAGGAACGTATGTATTACCGCGCTCTCGGCGCAAAGGCCTCGGAATTTCCGCTGACGCTCGAAACGGCCAAGGCTGCGCGGCAAATGGGCGAGGATGTGATCCTCGGTGCGCCCAATGTCGTGCGCGGCGGCAGCCACAATGGTGCGCTAAATGCCACCGAGGCCATCAGAGCCGGGCTTTGCACGGTGCTGACCAGCGACTACCACTATCCTTCGCCACTGCATGCGGCCTTCAGGCTGTCTTCTCCGGGCGCGAGCGATTTCCCGCTGATCTGGGATCTGGTCTCGGCAAATCCGGCTCGGGTAGCCGGCCTTGATGATCGCGGATTGCTTGTTGCCGGCCGCCGGGCGGATCTGATCCTCGTCGATGCCGGCGATCCGGAGCATCCGCGTGTGGTGGCCACCATGGTTCACGGACAAATTGTCTATTCCTCTGGACTCTCGCGTAGACCGACGGTCGGCACAACGATGCCGGTGAACAAGGCTTCATGAACCAGAATACGAAAATTCCAACACCACACGAGCGCAGCGGCAATCGCCTTCTGGCTTTTGACGGGCTGGTCTTTCGGCCACGCAGCGATACGCCAATCTGGCAACAGATCTACGATCACATCTTCAATCTGATCGAGAGCGGCTGTCTTCCGCCGGGCAGCCAACTTCCCGGAGAAACGCATCTGGCGGAGAAACTCGCGGTCACCCGCATAACGCTTCGCCGGGCGCTGCAGCAGTTACAGCATGAGGGCCACCTCACCGCTCGCAAGGGCGTCGGTATCTTCGTGCGAAACCTACCCTCGACATTCACGGTTCGCGACGGACAGCGCTTTCTCGACAATTTCGAAGCCCACGGCCAGGAAATCGGCACCAAGACGCTGCTGATCGTCCGGGAAGCAGCCGAACCGGCCGTGGCGGAGCGGTTGCGTCTCGCACCTGATGCCACCATTATCCGGCTGTGCCGGATCAGAACGTCCGACAAGCAGCCGGTTTACGTCAATACCAAAGTCTTTCCGGCCCATCTCTTTCCCGATTTCGAGCAGATATACGACGTGCGTCAGTCGGTGACCGATGTTTTCCGCGCGCATGGCATCGAGAATTACCGGCGGGCCGAGACGCGCATCAGTGGCGGCTTTGCATCCCCCGATGAAGCCGAAATCCTGCGGCTGACGCCCGGAACGCCAGTATTCCGCATCAATGCCGTCAACGAGGACCGCAACGGCGTACCAATCGAATGGACCCGCGGCTGCTGGCCGCTGACATCAGTCGAATTCGTGTTCTGATTCTGGCGCGATGGCGCGGTCAAACATGTTCGTCGCCTCAACCCATGGTTGCCGAGCGTAGCGATCAGCACGATCAGACAAACACCACAAGCCGGTCAAGAAAAGGCCGCTGGCCGACAAGCAGCTTTTCCCGGGCCATATCGAGGCCGAACCACCCTGCGCGATCGATCTCTGGAAAGAATTGCATGCGGCCGCTGCGCGGCGGCCATTCCATCTCGAACATGTTGCTGCGCAGGCTGCCGGCGTCGAAATCGCCTTCGACGCCGAACGCCGTAATGAGCTTGCCGCCGCGCTGGCGCAGTTCTCCCAGCGGAAGCAGTGCTCCCTTGAGCTGCCAGCCGGTTTCCTCCACGAATTCGCGACGCGCCGCAGCTTCCGGCTGTTCGTCATCACCATACTCGCCCTTTGCAATCGACCATGCGCCGAGATCGCGGCTTTGCCAGAACGGCCCGCCCGGATGGACAAGCAACACCTGCAGTTCGTTGGTCGATCTGCGGTAAGGCAGGATGCCGGCACTTCTTTTCGCCATCGCCTCAAGCCTCCTGAATCCAGCCTATCATCGCAGGTAGGCTGAACGGGATGTTCCGTTTGTCGATAGACTGCCCTGCCCTGTGTCGATGCGACTGGCTACACCCCATCAATACGACACGAAACGATCTGGCTCCCCGCTTTTCAAAGCGATCTCGATATCGTCCTCTGGAGCTGCGGCCCCGTCCCGTCTCATCGGGCCGATTGCGTCCAACAGGCATCGGGGCGCCAATAGCCCCAGACGCAATCCTCAGAAAATCACCGTAGCGAGTGCAAACTCATTCGACCTGGAGTGGCCAGCAATCCGCGAACAAATGCCGCAACAACGACGAAGCAGTTGCTGGCTTGGTGCAGCAGACGCTGTGCCAACGCCAAGCGCTAAATGGCCCTGATCAGCCGGAGCAGAGAAAGCGAGAAAGTCCCCGTGCGATAGGCGGCGCAGGTCGGCTCTTCCACCGTGGAATCGGCATTTGCAGGCAGCCCTTGCCCTGCGGATTGAACCGGGGTGCGATTGGCCCACGGCGATTCATTGGCGCGCTGCAAAGCACGCCGCCAAAAGTGGCTTTTCGACCACCCGCTCGGTTCGATTTCGACCGGGCACGCGCGGTGTTCACCGATCTGCACGAACCGCGCGTTGCCGGCGACCTCGACGAAACGTCTGATATAGTCGAGCCGATCGGTTGGCTTAGCTGCCGGCTCGCCGAGCGCGAAGAAACGCCTCTGTCTGATCGGCATTACCCAAGAATTCGTCGCGTTCGGCTATCCACAGATCCGCATAGTCGACATTCTGCCACTCGGCAAACCACGGACCGCCGCTTGTATAGTGGACCGCCTTAGGTGTGCCAAGCGCCGGCTTTTCGTTCCAACCTTCAAGCCAGTTCCACTCTACTGGCAACGAGCCCAGGTCCTCATCGGCGACCCACTGCATTCGATGGAGGTAGGCACCACTTTCGCGGTTCACGACCTCTGGCGTAAGCGATTTAACCGAAGGGTGCGCGCAATTGAACAGCATCAGCGAGGACCAGTTTTTTCGTGGGTAGGATGTCTGGACCACGCCGTCCATCTTCGTGGTGGCCTTCGGCGTATAGTCATGCTGGACGCAATAGACCGCCTTGTTCGACTTCGTGTATTCCAGCAAACCTGCGACGTCACCGAGCCACAGGAAGTCGCAATCGCAGAACAAAGCCCAACCCGTGTAGTCGGCGAGAAAAGGCGTGAGAAACCGCGTATAGGTGAACTCTGTTGACGCGAGCGGATCTTTTTCCCTCCAATACAGTTCACGAGCGCGCAGTTCGTCCTGTTTGATTGGAATGACGGAGACAGGCACCGAAGCGTTTTTAAGCAGAGAGTGCCGCGCTACGTCGTAGGCGATTGGCTCACGGCTGTCCCATCCAACGAATACCCTAAACGCATCAGTCATATTCAGTACCTTGGCTCCCGATTTCAAAACGGTCGTACACTAACTGTCTGGCAACAGATCGGCAACAATGGTGCAGAAATTAGCCAGGACGATCTCTGAATCTCACGGATTTGCCTTTCACCTCGGTCCGGCTTTTTTCCGCGGATTTCGTCTCGCTGTCCAATGCGACAAGCGCCCACTTCTGATAGGTGTAGCTGGCCGAATAAGCGGCGACCATCGCACCGGTCGAACCATCCAGAAATCCCAGCTTGAAAACATAGCTGTTCATATAGGCCCAGGCCGAGCGGAAGACCGCCTTGGCTATCGAGCTTTTTCTGCCCTCGGCAAGCAACCGCGCCGCGGACGCTTCTGCGTATCGGCCGATCTTGTCATGCGCGTCTGCCAGGTCGGCGATGGAGTCATGCTCCATAGAATGGGACAATCGTGTGACCTTCCCATTCACCACAACTTTCTCGTGCACCGTGTCGTTGCTGAAGCGCGCGGTCTGTCGACGGAAAAGCCTGAGCACCAGATCGGGCGACCAGCCGCCATGGCGGACGATGTGCCCACAAAAGCGGGATCTTCTTGGTATTTCGAAGCCGTCATAGCCTTTTGGGTTGGCGATAGCGGCTCTGATTTCTGCAGCCAGCGGTGGCTCGACCCATTCGTCGGCATCAAGCGAAAGGACCCAATCTCCTGTCGCCGCGGCGAGGGCACGGTTTTTTTGCGCGCCGAAACCGGGCCAATCGAGGGTGATCAGGACCCTGGCCCCGAGTCCACTGGCGATGTCCCTGGTTTGATCGGTGCTGTTATTGTCGAGAACGACGATTTCGTCGGCAAAATGTACCGAGCGAAGGCAACGGGCAATGCACGCTTCCTCGTTGCGGCTGATTATGATGACTGAGAGCGCCGGCACGGTCAGACGGTTCCGGCATCAAAACTGCTACTGTTGTTCAAATGAAACTGCCCCCCGGCCTGTTGGCACTTCGAGTGATACTAACGGATTCAAAAAAAATGTCGAAAATTATTTCAGGTCGAGACCTTCGTAGAGCGCTATCATTCTCCTGATCATGACGTTGAAATCGTAGTGTTCGGCCGCTGCTCTGACCTTGGCCGCGGTCTCAGGCCGTGACGACAGCTGCAACGCGCGGGCAAGCCCGGCGGCGAGGTCGTTTACGCTGGCTGCGTCGCAAACAAGCGTCGGCTCGAACCGATCGACAAGCTCGCGCGCCCCACACCCGGTGCTTACCACGGCGGGCAAGCCGCTGGCCATGGCTTCGATCACCACTGTGCCGAATGGATCATAAATGGAAGGCAGCACGGCAATGTCGGCCGCGCCGTACCATGGCAACGTGTCTTTCTGCGGCCCCAGCATCCTGAGCCTTGGGCCAAGACCAAGTCTGTCGCCGGCCTGCTTGAAGGCATTGGCGCGCGAATCGTGGCCAACTACCCATAACTCCGGCTCACCATCCAGCGTGGCGACAGCCTTCATCAATGGAAGAAGTCCTTTTCGCGCAAAACCCGAGCCTACGAAGAGAACGACCGGCCTGTTATCCTCAACATCCAGCCGCGAGCGGACCGCGGTTCGATGCTGTTGGCGCAACTCCAGGTTGAAGCGGTCCAGGTCAACCCCGTTGGGAACATGGTGGACACGTTCCGCCGGATAGTCGTAGTGACGGACAATGTCCTCAGCCACCATTTTCGAAATGGCAATCACAGCTTTTAGCCGCGGGCTGGCATAGGTTGTGCGCTCAAGACGCAGCGTCTGGCGATGAAAGGGACTCAGCGCCATCGCTGCCCTGCCAAGCCGCGTCTCGAAACGCCGCCGCTCGGCAAGATAGGCGGCATGAACGCCTTCCCCGGCCCGGAACACATCGCAGCACGGGAGGCGATCGTTGCTCTGCACCAGGGCCGGCGGCATTTCGGCGATCTTGCGGCATGCGGCCCGAGCAAAGGATGTCGCCCGCTGGGAGCGGGGAAAGCGGCGGCCGGCACAATGGATGAATTCTATGCCCTCGTATCGCGGCCAGTCGCCGGACAGCACGGCCACCGGCCGTTGACGCGCCGCGAACGCCGCCATGATGTTTTCCAGCATGATCTCGCCTCCGCCAAAAGGCGCATAGCGCTGGCGTACGAACACAATAGGCGTCTTCGGTTCGGCTTGAACCCGTTGATCATGCTGTGACAAAACCATGCGATCTCGCTACGCCCTTTTGCACCACGATTAAGCTTTCGAACTTGGCGGGACTTTCTTCGCAGTCTATTAAGCGCAGCAAGCCGGTCCTGGATAGGGGCAATTCGCTATAGTTCTGCGTGGTTGCCGCTATGCCACGACTGGTAGACTGCTTTCAAGGCGAGGGTTTTGCCGATGACCACCAGCCATGTTTCGCCCGCCGACACGGTCATCTCGGGCAAACGCAAGATCGGCGTGATCCGCCGCCTCGAGCGCTCGTTGCGACCAGGACTGCGAAGTCTTCGCGGTCTGGTCAAGGAGCCGTTTCTTGCCTGGGCGCATCCGGAAGCACTCGCTTTTTACCGCAGAGCCATGGAAACCGCATATCTGCCGGACGACCTGATCGACGTAGTCCCGCAACTCAAGATCCTGTATCTCGCCACGCCAAAGGCGGCGAGCAGCCGCATTCGCAGCAACCTTGCAGCCATGATCGGCAACGACACCGTGTCGGGTTGGCGCAGCGACCAGAACTGGAAGGTGCACAACCGAAAGGCGTCGAACTTGCAGGCGCCTCGCCATGGCGTCGTGCAGTTCTATCGCATGGCCACAAGTCCCGAAGCCTTGCGATTCACCTTCGTTCGCAATCCCTATACAAGGCTGTTGTCGTGCTGGGCCGACCAATATCGCGACCGCCCCCTTGTGCCTGGTTATGGCAGGGTGGAGGTCTATCTAGCCCACCGCGAAAGGGCTGATCCGGCGCTGCCTGTCGGTGCTGACAAGAGCCTGTCCTTTGCAGATTTCGTCGCCTTTGCCTGCACGACGTCCACATGGCGCATAGACAAGCATTGGCAGAGGCAAAGCGACATCGTCGACCTTCCAGGCGTTGCGTTCGACCTCGTCGGCAAGACCGAGACTTTCGCAAAGGATTTCGAACGGGTTCTCGATCATGTCGATGCGAGCGACGAGGTAAGACGCGCGGCGATGCCACCTCTGCACACCTCCTCGCGCCGCAGGCTTGCCGACTACTTCACGCCAGAACTGGCGGACACTATCTATCGTGCGTATGAGCGCGACTTCGATCAGTTTGGCTATGCGCGCGCGCTTCCAGCGTAAAGCGGTCGCGCCGCCGTCTCAAAGATATCCGAACGCCTGCATCAGGGATTTCCCACGCCCCTCGGTAAGCTCCATCAATTCCTGCTGACCCAGTTCGGTCTTCCAGCGGCCGCGGCCATCGTAAATTGGCTGGTTCACCTGCTGGTTGCGCAACGCGGCATGCTGGGGTTGCGCATCAAGTGTGAACCATCGTTGCGGGCTCCGATGATAGTCGAGCAAACTCTGGTCGAACGACAATCCCAGGAAGGTGCAGATCTTTTCGATGGTCGCTTCCGGGTCATCGACAAGATCTTCGTAGCGGTAAATCAGGACGTCCGTGCTGCCGCGCTCGGCAAGCACCATTGTGTTGTCCGAAATCCAGCGATCCAGGCTCTCGGTCGCATCGCCAAGCCGCCTGGTCAGCGAAGCAACGGTATCGCGCCCATCGCGTACCGGCATCACGAACTTCGCGCCCGGCACCAGACGTCGTATCCGGTCGACACGCCTGATATGACGCGGTGTCTTTTCAAGCAGCACCGACTTGCCCGCCGCAATGGCCGCCCGTTTCAGCTTCGAGTAGCGATACAGCGCAAGTGGAGCCCATTTGAAAAACACGTTGGTTTCTTCGAATGGCAAAAAGACATCGGCATGCGAAGCAAGAATCGTCGCTATCAGCGTGGTGCCGCTATGTCCGCATCCGCAGACAAAGCCTTTGCATCGGATCAATTCACACCTGCCCTGTCGTCGGCATAAGATATGCCATGCCGCTGAAAGGCTTCATCGAGCCGCCCCCAGTAATCGAGCCGCGCAAGCACATTGTCACAAAAGCCTACATCATCCGCGCTGAGGTAGTCCAAATAACCACCGACCTTACCTTTTCGAACCTTGAAGCTTTCCGGGTCGTCAGGATTGCGCGGTTGCAATCTCCCGCCATAGCGCGCACCCAGTTCTCCTGACATTTCAGATTGCTGCATGCGTTTGAACGATCTGCTGACGGCAACATCGGCAAGCTGCGACTCCTCAAAAGGTTTCCCCAAAAATTTCCCGATGCTGCGCAATGCGTCGTTTGTATCCCGCTGCACATCTTCATAGCGCAGAAGCGCAATCTTTCGCATGTGACTTGCGGCTGCGAACCACTGCAGGTTGAAAAGGGCAATCTTCTCGACACCGTGTTTGGGGCTTCTTATACAATCGCCGATCGGGCCTGCTTCCAGCCCATGGCGTTTGTTGACCTGAAAATATCCAGACACCGCAGTGTCGCGGGGGTCTCGCGTCAGGAACAGAGTCCGTTGCCGTTTGTAGCGAGACTTGTCGGGGCTGATCTGCGCAATGTCACGCAGATCCTTGTGGTCGGAACCGTCATGCGTGTAAGCCGCATCGACACCCAGATCGTCAAGCATTACTCGCAGCCAGGTCCGCCCGGATTTGGGAAACGAGACGACAAGGAGGGGCGGCTTTCTTGCAAAAAAGTTGGAAAACAAACTCAACTTGCGGACTCCGATTGCGGGCACTTTGATCGAGCAGATCAGCGATCGTAAATATCGATTAAGGCATTGGCGATCCGTTGCGAAGCCGGCACCTTTGGATCAATCGACAGATTGGCATTGAGGAAGTCCCGGCTTTGCTCAAAATAAGTCGGCCTTGCCCTGACCGCAGCGCGGATATCCTCGACAAGGTCATGCTCCGACAATGTTGGTTTGAAAGCGCCCATAGGCCTGTCGAACTCGACCATGGGCGAAACCAGCGGAAACAGGACCACCGGAATGCCGCAGGCGATTGCTTCGTAAACAGTGGTGCTTGGGCGCGTTACGAGCGCCAGAGCGTCCGGGAGCAGCTGTGCGAAATCCAGGGTCGATTTGTTCGGCATATCGACTTTTGCGAACATCGTGGGGTGGACGCTAACGACATAGGCAAGGCCGAGTTTCGCGCATGCGGCTGTCACGGCTTCAATCGCTTGGCGATCTGCGGGCTCTTCGATATCCCCCTTGAAGTTGACCAGCACAAAAAGCCCTTCATCGTGCCTGGCGCCAGCGCTTCCGACGGCACGCTCAATGACCGGGGAGCCGACAACGTATGTCGGCTGTCGTCTTTGCTGCAGCGCCGCTGGTCCCATCGACAGGATGTAGTCGGCTCTCACAAATCGATGCGGCTGCAGCAGTCGCGCACCTCCGATCAGGCCGACCACACGGACCATGCCGAAGTTGATGGAGTCGATGAATCGCCTGAAGAATTGCGGCGCATAGTCATTTCCAGTCACCAGCATGTCGCCGGGTCTGATCATCCGCTCGAGCTCGGCAAAGCCGATATGCGATATTCCCCGGGCGTTGAGTTCAGGTTGCGCTACGCCGCCGCGTTTCAATCCATCGAGATGCGCGAACACGCAGCGGATGCCGCGGTCACCCAGAATTTCTGCCGCGTCAGCCAGCAGCCGAACATTGTTGCGGTTGTGTGGGACGAAGTAGACAGTCCTCGTCGCTGCCCTGCCGCGAGCGTAGATACGCCCGCGCTTGAACAGATTTCCTGGATGCACAAGCCGGTACGCCGCGAGGAGCCGCTGCACAAAGCCTTCGCTGACAGGAGAAGCCGCCTTGGTTCTCGACCTACCCAAAGATATGCATCGCCTCTTTTCCGTGAAATTCAGAACGGCCGCCCGCCGGGTAGTTTACAATGCTCTCGCCGTCAAGAAAGGCGCTTGACTACTTCGCCGGCTGTGACCTGCCTGGCACCTCGCGATGCCTTGCGTGGTGGATTCAAGTAGCGCTGATGAGTGAGCCCATGTGGTTTTGTGCGTCTTCCATCACCGCGGCCCAAGGCCGTTCCCGTTTCGAGACCAGCACGGCGGAAGGATAGTAGGGTGTGCGATCGCCCTCGACCGGCCAGGAACGTTTGAAACCATCGCCAAGGATAAAGACCGACGGGATGCCGAGCGCACCTGCGAGATGCGCCCCGGTATTGCTGATGGTTACCACGGCGTCCATCGCGGCAACCTGCGCCGCGAAAAGGTCCATATCGACGAGTTGGTCGATTGATCCGTCATGGAGAATGCGCGCGAGTTCGCCATCGGTCAGGATCTTCAGGTCGGACGCGACCTGGCCATATTGCAGCGAAACGAACCGGAGGTCGGGACGGCTGACAAGCCCGCGCCATGCCGTAAGTGGCGGCAGGTCCTTGCCGGGATTGGAGCTGCCCCATGCGATGCCGACCAACGGCCGGCCATCCTTCCGATAGCGAGCGCGAAGTTCAGCGACCCGCGCCGGATCCGGCTTCAGCGGGACGAAATTCTCCCGGATCGTGGTCTCATCTGTCTCGAACACGGCAGTCAAATGCTGAACGCCCGCAAAGGCCTGGGCCTCGCCATAGGCGGCCTTGTTCCCCGGACCGACAGCTCGCACATCGGCGGCGGGAAATGTCCGCTGAAAGAGCGGCACCAACCGGTGCTCGACCAGGACGATCAAACGAGCGGCCCGGGCGAGCGCGCGGCCGACGGAACTCGCATGATGGATCGCGGTGGCCAGACCCTGCTTTTCGGTCTCCATCAGATCGACGAGCAGGACCTTATCCGAGATATCCTGGCCGAGCCATTCGCCGTTGACGCGGCCCTCAACGATGTGGCGCCGGGCGATCTTGAGTTCGGCCGCCGGGCCGTAGGCGCCCATACGCATCAGCGCCTTGCTAAGCTCGTCGAGCAGGCGAACCTCGCCCCGCGACTTCGCTATCGACCCCAGAGCCAGGGCTTTCGGCAGCGCTGCCGACCAATCGCGCGCCTCGACGCTTCGCCGATAATCCGCCATCTGATCGGCAATGTCGCCATCACGCCAGCGAAGGAAAAGCTGCCGCCGGTGGCGACGGAACCAGACCTTGTAGTTGTAGCCTGCAAGCGCGACACCGCGGCGGAACCGGCGAAGGAGTTGGCTACCGGCCATCATCAACTCCATCGATGATTTGTGTAACCCGTTTGCCTGCTTCCTGCATTGCAGACGCCCATGCCTGGCCATCCTTTCGAACCAGCCGAACGTTTGGATATGTGGCTACCGTCTCGCCGAAGGCAGGCCACGACAGCCGAAACCCATCGTCGAGCATGACCACAGTCGGGACGCCAAGCGCTCCCGCCAGATTGGCGCCGGTATTGCTGATCGTCACCACCGCATCGAGCGCCGCGATTTGCGCGGCAAAGCGGTCCATATCCGACAACTGGTCAACGGAAGCGTCATGGATGATGCGTCCCGGCGCCCAGCGTTCGAATTCGGAGAGCGCTGGCCCGACATCGCCATACTGCATACTGACGAAACGTCCCGGCAGATTGCCGAGCAGCGCCCGCCAATCATCCAGAGCCGGCAGGTCCTTGCTCTTGTTCAGGCTTCCCCAGGCGAAGCCAATCAGAGGACCCGGGCCACGATCGAGATAGGCGCTGCGCAACTGGGCGACCAGTCGGCGATCCGGCTCCAATGGAAGGAAGGGCGCGCGTGCTGTCGGCTCATCCGGCCAGAAGTGCTTCGCCAGTGTTTCGAAGCAGGCGAAGACATCGGCGTCCATCGCCGCCACCTCCCCTTCTCCTTCTAGCCTGACATCGAGCGCAGGATATGTTCTGCGATAAAGTGGCGCCAATCGCGGCTCGACAAAGACGGTGCATCGATCGGCAGCTGCGATCACCGGCCCAAGCAGCGATGCGAACTGGAGGAAGATTGCAAGATCACCTTCGCGCCGCTCGACGGCAAGCCGGCGACCCGCAAGATCACTGCCATCCCATTCGGGCCGGCCGGGCACTTGCTTGCTCGACGCGATCAACTGCCAGGCGCGATTCCCAGCGCCAAGACGTCTCAGTCCACGCCCGGCTTTTTTGACGAGCCCGGGATCGCCAAGCTGCTCACCAAGCAGGCCGAGTGCCAGCGCATGATCCCGGGCCGCCTGCCAGTCACGCCGCTCGACGCTCTGCGCCATCAGGCTCATATGCCGTTCGACGCTTTCGTCAGCATGGCGCGAGGGACGCCTGAAAAATTTCTTCGCCCGATCAAGAACCTTCTGCAGCCGCTGGCCGTCAACGCCTTGCGGGCGCAGGTCGGCGGCTTTTGCCTTTTCAAGGATGGACCGTCTGCTCGGCACAGCGACCCTCAACTATCGCTAGACAGCGTCGAACGCGCCGTCAGAATTGACGAGAGGCGCCGCCCGACGTCGTCGAGCACCACCGGCCACGCACGTCCTTCCTTGCGCATGACGACGCCGTTCGGATACCAGGGCGTTCGATCGCCAATCACTGGCCACGCTGTCTGAAAATTGTCATCGATCAGGAAAATGGTCGGCACACCGAGTGCTCCGGTCAGATGGGCCGCCGTATTGCTGATCGTTACGACGGCATCGAGTGCGGCGATCTGCGCGGCGAAACGGTCCATATCAACCATCTGGTCGACACTGTCATCATAGATAAGGCGCGCGTCATTGCCGTTGCGCAGGCGCCGCAGCGCCGGCTTGATCTGTCCGTACTGGAGGGAAACGAATGTCGCGTGTGTCCGGGCGATGAACCGTGCCCATTCGGGGAAATCAGGCACGTCCTTGGTGTGGGATTTGCTGCCCCAGGACAGACCAACCAGTGGCAGATCCGTCATCGAGCGATAGCGCTTGCGGAATGTCTCGACGAGTTCAGGATTTGCCCGCAGCGGCACGAAATCGGCGGCAAGTGTTTCGGCATCGCGGCCGAAAACCCAGGCGAGATTTTCGAAGGTCGCAAATTTGTCGCCAACGACATTCTGCTGCGCTGGGACCACGGTCGCATTCGGGAACGTCCTCTGTACAAGCGATACAAGGCGCGGCTCGACCCGAATTGTCGCGCTTTGCGCACACGCAGCGGCGGCTCCGGCCAGTCGCGCATGGCGGATAACCCGGCCAAGACTGCGAGGGTCATCCTCTACAAGATCGATCAGCAGTGTATCCGAACCGAGGTCTTCTCCAGTCCACTCGTTGGCACCTTTCCCTTTTCGTTGCCGGCGAGCGGAAAGCCGAAGCTCGGCCGCCCGCGCGAACTTGCCCAGCCGTTCGAACGCCTGGCCTGCCTTCTGCATCAGCTCCGGGTCACGGGCGCGGTCGGCCATGATGGCCATTTCATTGGTACTTGCTTCAAGCCCTGTCCAGTCCCGGCGCGCGATCAGCGCGTCGATCCTGGCCTGCTGCTCAAGAACGGGCTTGGAGCCGGTAAACAGCCCCCGCACGGCCTTTGTGTATCGGCGTAACTGCAGGCCCAATCCACCAATTACGTACCGGATATAGGAACCGTGGTAAAAACTGGTCATCGGCCTTCAGCGCGATACGCTCTGCCGCAGCGTTTTGCCGCCTTCGACGATCGGAGCGGACGCTTCCAGATGGAAGATCGAGCGATAGATTTCGCTGCGCTCGGCAAGCTCGTCGTGAGTCCCGGAGTCCGTGAGCATGCCAGCGTCAAATACCAGAATACGATCGGCCGCCTTGATGGTTGAAAGCCTGTGCGCAATGCAGATCACCGTGCGCTGAAATGCATCGTCGAACGCAGCCTCCATGACCGCCCGTTCGTTTTCGCCGTCGAGCGCGGACGTTGCTTCATCGTAGACAATCACCGGAGCATTTTTGAGCAGGGCGCGCGCGATGGCAACGCGTTGTTTCTGCCCGCCCGACAGATTGGTGCCGCTCGGCCCGACAAGCGTGTCGAGCCCGTTTTCCAGGTTGGAGGCAAAGCTGGTGACCCGGGCGAGGTCCGCCGCGGACTCGATCTCCCGATCGGTGGCGTTCGGGCGTCCGTCACGAATGTTGTCACGGATCGAGCCTTCGAACAGGAAGACGTCCTGTGACACCAGTGCGATATTGTCGCGAACGTCGGAGAGGCTGATCTTCGAAATATCCCTTCCGTCGAGGAGAATCCTGCCCTTGTCCGGCTCCATCAGGCGCAGGACAAGATTGACGATGGTTGTCTTGCCGGCGCCGGAGCGGCCGACGATCGCCAGCTTCTCACGAGGTCGCACCTCGAAGGAAACACCGTGCAGCGCCGGGCTGTTGCCGCCATAGGTGAAGGCGACATCTTCAAAACGGATGCTGCCCTCGACATCGGTGAGATGCTCGCCCGCGGTTGCGAGTTGTCGCTGTTCGGGGGTATCGATCAAATCATACATCTGCTCGACGGCCACCATTTGCTTCTGGATGTCGACATTGACCCGGGCGAGCCGCTTAACGGGCTCATAGGCAAGCATAAAGGCGGTTATGAAGCCCATGAATTCGCCCGGCGTCTTGCCGTTGCCGAGGGTCTGCCAACTGGCATACATAACGAAAAGGCCGATGATGAAACCGCCGCCGGTCTCCATCAATGGACTCATCAACGCCGATGTCCGGTTGATCTGGATGCCGCGCCTTTCCATCTTGCCGACGGCCTTTGCGAAGCTGGCGGCTGCCTTGTCTTCGAGTTGGAAGGACTTGATGGTGCGGATGCCTTCGACGGCTTCCGTGCCGATCGACTGGACCAGTGCAGCCAACTCCGTCTCACCCCTTGCCAGCGCCTTGAGCTTCCTGGTTATGGCGCCCACCGATAGGAACAGCAGCGGTAGAACCGTCACGGATATCAGCGACATCACCGGATCCTGCTTGACCATGACGCTTGCCAGGGCAATCAGCTTGAGCACATCGGAGACAGAGCTGCTTGTGAGGGTGAGAATAACGGCGGCCCCGGCGCGCGCGTTGAACATGATCTTGGAGACGAATTTCGCCGGATGCTGGTTGGCGAACCGGCCGATGTCGAAACGCACCATTCGGGAAAACTGTCGATTTTGAAGGTCCGAAACGATAGCCCGGCGAATCTTCCCCGTCGTAATAGTCTGGCAGTAGTCAGCGATCCCTTTGATCAGGAAAATGCCGATAATCACGAGGCTGATACCCCATGCGGCGGCAGCGTTCCGATCCACATAAATGGTATTGACCATGACACTCATGATCCAAGCCGTTGCGCCGGTCGCCACCGCAGCGGCGATCGAACACAGCAAACCTGTCACATACAGCGTCTTATGCGGTGGCAGGTTTTCGACGATCAGGCGCTTGACCGGCGGATACGTCAGGGCCGCTGAAATTCGTTTCTTTGCGCTCATTCCGTTTCCCGATGCGATGTATCGTTTTTGTGACGACCCTCGCTCCTGCCGATCCATGAAATTCTCTCGACGCCGTCACACATGCGCCAAACTGGTACCTGACGTCTGACTTCGTTCGAAGTTATAGTCAATCTTGAATCCTCCTGATTGCGGCTGGCAGCGAAGCGGACTAAATGTCGGGCATTGCTGTCGGCGGCCGGCTATGAAGATCATGGAGCTATTGTGACATTACTGGAGCGAGTTCGACGAAAGTACCTTCGTCTCCGCCACCAACTCGGATACATCAAACCTATCCGTTTGATGGCATCGAACAAATCAAACACGAAGTATGACGACTTTGTCAGTTCGGGCGCCATTACAATTCGCAAAACTTCAATATTCACTTCTGACGACATATTCTTCACGATGGGTAGTTGCTTCGCGCAGGAAATTCGACGTGCATTGACAAGCAGGCAGATTGCATGCGTTCCGTCTTATAGAAACATCAGCTTCGACCCGGCACAGGCCATTGTAGATGAGCTGCCTAGTCAGGAGCATATGAACTTCTACAACACTTTCACTGTTCGCCTTCAGATCGAGCAAATGCTTGGCTTGTGGGATCAGGCCCATGACGACTGGTGGCAGGTCAAGAAACGTGTGCCTTGGGGCTCGGGCTGCTTTCAGGACCCGTACCGCCGCGGCATCTTCGCCAAATCTCCGCAAGTTCTCAGAGAGGTGATCGAGAGCATGAACCGAGAGATGCGGGTTGGCTTCGATGCCGCCACGGCATTTATATTCACCTTCGGAATGACTGAAGTCTTCATCAACAAGGCCAGTGGCAAAATAGCAGCTCAGAAACCGCTTTATCGTGGCGGAGGCGGGATGCAGGAAACGACGCTTCACGTCAGCAGCTTTCAGGAAAACCACGCCAACGTTTTGGCCATCGTGGACATGATTCGCAAACACAAACCCGACGCACCGATAGTTCTAACAGTCTCACCAGTTGCACTGGCCCGGACGTTTCAAGACGCCGATGTCGTCACCGCCAGCACTGAAGGCAAATCCGTTCTTCGGGCTGTGCTTGGTCAAGTCTGCCGGGAACGGGACAATGTCCATTATCTTCCCTCATTCGAGTTTGTCACCTATGGAGGCCTTGCTCGCAGCTATAGAGAGGACTTACGGCACGTAAAGAAATCGGTCGTCGACGAGATCGTTGAACAGTTCTTCAATGCATACTTTGCTCCGTCGTCGCCGTAGCTGCAGCCATTCAGCGCTAGCTTGCCTTTACGACAATCGCCTGCCCCGTTGGAAGTTCGATGATGCCTTCAGGGCGGTTTTCGAAGAATTGATCAAAGGCCTTTCGGGCTCCAGGACAGAGCGCAGAGCCGTAATCGTCACAAATGATCATGCCATTCGCGCACACCCGATCGTAGAAGAAGGCAAGCGCGTCACGTGTCGGCTCGTATAGATCGACGTCAATATGGACCAGGGCGAAATGCCGGTCGGACACGCTGGAAAAAGTGTCTGGTATCCATCCCACATGAAAAGTGGTGTTGCTGAAGTCGGAAATATTCTCTCTGGCTACCTTCTCGTCGGTGCTGAGATCGCCGGACTTCCATGGCGTTCGGCCGTTTAGCTTGCGATCCTCTGCGGTTGGTTCGGAGAGGCCAGCGAACGAGTCGAAAAGGTGGTAGTGCCGTGGCCGAAGATCGCTCATCAGCATGAATATCGTCGACCGGCCTTGCCTTACGCCGCATTCGGCCACATCGCCATCGATACGCTCGATCGATCGCAAGCAGCTTTGCAGGACGAAAGCCCGGGGATCTGGAATCCCGCGGATTTTTTTGACCCGCTGCAGCGCCTTTCGGAAAAACGGCTGGTCCTTCCAGACCATATGACTGGAATAAACATAGAAGCCGTATTTGTCGGCCTTCTTCTGAGAGACCTTATACCAAGCCACGCCTCTGCGTTTTTTCGAAATAACAGCAAGCGCCGCGTCTCTCAATTTCATCCGTATCCTCCAGCATTCGATATGTTCACAAAACGGGCAGAAGAGAAAGCTCTGCCAGCACAGACGCGGAATGAAGTCGAGTTCCCGGCTGAAAGACATTGGCTTATCGAGCGCCGCAAGGAAGCGCTCCCGGTGCTCGTAATTAAGAGCCAGCGCCGAGAATGGAACTCCCACGGAGTGCGACTCAAGATCACGGGTCACGTGCCTGGCCCAGTCAGGAAATAGTCGATCCCTGCCGGGCTGTCGGAGTTAACTCACTGCCAGGCTCGCGCTGCGCGCGCAGTTGATGGCACCGGCGTCTCTTATCACATGTTTGCATGCAGCCGGAACATCGCGCTTGCGGCGGCGAGAGGTTCAGTCGACCGCACCGACCAGGACGTCGCGGTATTCAAGTATCGCGACCCAGCGCCCGGTATCTGTGGACGATTGCCTTTTTAGAAATCTATATCCAGTTTTCGACCAAAGCTTCACCTCGTCGTTGAGGTTGTCGAGCACATAATCGCCTTTGTCGGTCTTGACCGTCAGCACTGCGTGCCCCTCGCCGTCCTTCTTTTTGACGACGGTGATCAGAAGGTTCGAGAGCGATATGCCCTCCAAATTGAGCATCCGGCGCTTAAGCAGGACGTAGTCCTCGCAGTCGCCGATCGCGCTGTCGGGATAGGACCAAAATTCCATCGTGCCGTGAACGGCAAAATCGCTCACGGGCTTGATCGATCTATTCACGAGTTGGGTGACGGACGCGAGTTTTTCTTCCATGCCTCTGCTCAAAAGGACTGGAGGGACCCTGTCCGATCGTATCCTGCATTCCGAGGCATGCCTTCGGCAGAATTCAACGTGGCCGACCGGGATGGAACTCCGCTGCCCGGTGGCCATGGCACCAAACACCGCATCGGCCGAAGCTTTCTCCATCGGCGTCGCGGACATCATCAAGCCCAACAGTAGGCCGGCACGCAGCCATGCCCGCGGTATCACCAATCCCATTCGCCCCGCCCAAGGTAACGACCCGAAACAATCTTTAATATTGCGTTACCATCTTTTCACGGGCACATCAACGCAGCCGACACACAATTTATAGTTACGGTCGCGAACCATCACCAACGACCGAATGCTGGACGCCGCGCGCGGGGGCCAGATGACGACGCCGACACGTATCTGGCTGCCAAACGTGGACAGACGTGCGAGAAAAAGTTGTAGCCAAATTTGTCGAACCGACCGAAGGCCAAGAGCTACGGCGCTCTCGCGTAGATTTCGCATACATTCGGATACATTTCGATGGCACCCGGGCAAACCTCTGCGACAGGCGTAGCGTAAGTTCCAATCGTGAGCAGGAAGGCTCGTCATGGTGACGAGGCAGAAGGCCGACAGCGGTTTCGCAAGCAGGAGTCAATAGCGCGAGGCGCCGATTGGCCGGTCTGCTCATTGGAAGAAAGGAAAATACGATGAACAAGCTTGTAACGGCTATCGCCGTCCTTGCCATGTCGACGGGAGTCTCGCTCGCTGCCAATCAAAACCCGGACCGCGACCCAACCCGCGGATTCGCTACTGGCGTCGACAACAGCGGAATGACCTTGGATACCGGTCACACGGCTTCCTTGCCTCAAACGGTGGTTGCCCCGAAAGAAGAACAGCTACAGCCCGGCAAGATGCCTAGGGGTCGTGCACCATGGGCGGGCCGTTAATATACGGAGAACTTGCCTTCCCATGCAAACTGTCCAATCACCCGCAATGCAACGAGGGTGGTTGGACAGGGGCGCAAGAGAATCCTGCCGCCATGCTCCAGTCCTGAATGAGCCATATCCGATCGGTCAGAACTCCCACGGCGAGAACGACTTGAGACCAGTCGTGCCGAAGACACCAAATTCCGCGTCGCCAAGCGGCCGCTATTCACCCTTGAGATTGCAGCAAATCATGCAGTCGGGCGCCGACATCCCGCGGCCCTGCCGCACGGCAGTACCCAAGCTTCCCCATAGGCCATCGCGGCTTCCTTGGTCAGCCCGAAGATCCGATCGGCAAACCGACGACAATACGAGAGTTCCCGCTCCAGACGCTCGGCACGCTGATCGGGTCGAATTTTCTGGATGCCCAAGGCGATATCGCCGATCGTCACGGCGAAGATCGCAAGATGTATAGACAACCGGCCGCAACTGGTGTTCGTTTCCCGCATGCAATTTTCGGGAATGCAGGAACCGTGACAGCATGGACGCCGCTCCCTTGTTCGACCTGACGGGAAAAAAAGCGCTGGTGACCGGCGCCAGCCGCGGCATCGGCCAGGCCATGGCGGAGGCGCTCTCCGCGGCTGGTGCGGACGTCGCGGTGACCGCCCGCGACGAAACATCCCTTCGTGAGACCGCGGACCGAATTAGCGCTAACGGGCGCAGGTCGCTTTGCCGGTCTCTCGACGTGCTCGACACCGATCGTATCCGCGTGGTGGTCGACGATGTCGCGGATGCCTTTGGTGGGCTCGACATCCTGGTCAACAACGCCGGCTATGAGCAAGTCCAGCCCTCGCTCGACGTCGACGAAGCAGTGTGGGACCGCATCGTATCGACCAATCTGAAGGGCGCCTTCTTCTGTGCGCAGGCCGCGGCGCGGCGGATGGCTGCCGGCAACAGCGGTGGCGCGATCATCAATCTTTGCTCGCTGACCTCCTATGTCGGCATTCCGACCGCGGTGCCTTACGGTTCGTCCAAGTCTGGGCTCCTGGGCATGACGCGCGCGCTCGCCGCGGAATGGGCATCGCTCGGCATCCGCGTCAACGCCATCGCTCCGGGGTATTTCCATACGGCGATGACTGATGCTTTTTATCAGGATCCCGACTGGCAGACGGCGATGCTGGCCAAGATCCCGCAGCGGCGCTTCGGCACGATGCAGGATCTGGCCGGAGCCGTCGTGTTCCTGGCCAGCGGGGCATCGGCCTATGTCACCGGGCATTGCCTCCCAGTCGACGGCGGCTATCTCGCATCCATCTGAGCGACTAGGTGTGGTGCACCAAGAACCGTGTAGACCCGGCGGCTTGTATATGGTTGTATATACCACCTCGCAAAGCCGGACGTTCTTGCATGCGTCCGGCGACAAACAAGGGGAACCGCCATGCAGGAGCCTTTCCGGGCCGTAGCTTCACGCGAAGCGGAAGGCGGCAGGGAAATCGCAGTCACGGTCCGCAACGTCGGGATGGACTTCGATGGGGTTCATGCCGTCAAGAATGCGTCCTTCGATCTGCCGAAGGGCCGGTTCCTCACCATTCTCGGGCCTTCTGGGTCCGGCAAGACAACCCTCCTGCGCATGATCGCCGGGTTCCAGACCCCGAGCAGCGGCGAGATCTTCATCAATGGCGAAGCGGTGAGCGCAGTGCCACCGCACAAGCGGTCGATCGGCATGGTCTTTCAGAGGCTTGCGTTGTTTCCACATATGACGGCGGCCGAGAATGTCGCCTTCCCGCTGAAGATGCGTCGGCGCGACGCACGCACCATTCCCGAACGCGTCGAGCGATATCTCGAGCTGGTCCGGCTCGGAGGCTACGGCGGCAGGCGCATTCACGAACTTTCCGGTGGACAGCAGCAGCGCGTCGCGATCGCGCGCGCGCTGGTGTTCGAGCCCGACCTGCTGCTTCTCGACGAGCCGCTGGCGGCGCTCGACCGCAAGCTGCGCGAGGAAATGCAGCTCGAATTCCGCCGCATCCAGCGCGAGCTCGGCGTCACCACGATCAACGTCACCCATGACCAGCGCGAGGCGCTGGTGGTTTCCGACGACATCGTCGTCATGGACCAGGGCGAGATCCAGCAGAAGGCGCAGCCGATCCACACCTACCGCCAGCCCCGCAACGCCTTCGTCGCCAATTTCATCGGCGTCACCAACTTCATTGCCGGCACGGTACGGGCCGTCTCGGAAGCAGGCGACGTCTCCATCCTTCGAGGTGATCTGATGCTTGCCGGAAAGATCGGCGATCCGGTCAATCCACCTGCGGAGGGCGACAAGGCGTCGGGAGCGATCCGCGCCGAACAGATCCGTCTTGCCGGCGATGCTGCGCAGCTGTCGAAGCTCGATTGCATGCTGGCCGGGACTGTCACCGACACCATCTTCGAAGGCGAGCGCATGGTCTACGAGGTAGCCTGCGCCGCGATTGGCGACGAGGTCATTCGCGTTTTTGACCATGATCCCGCCGCGCACACGCAGTTCGACATAGGCGAAAGTGTGTTCCTGGGGTGGAATGCCAGGGACATGCTTGTTTTTCGATAGAACCGGAAACCGGTCAAACCCAGAGGAGAATGCAGATGAAGCGCTTTAAGCCGACATTATCCCATCTTTCCCGCAGAACCTTCCTTCAGGCCACCGCTGCGCTCGGCGGCGCCTCGGCGCTCGGCCTGCGCGGCGCCTATGCGCAGGAACCGGAAAAGCCGGCGGAGATCATCGTGCGCGCCTGGGGCGGCAGTTGGGTGGATAGTTTGAAGGCCGGCGTGTCCGACAGCTTCACCAAAATGACGGGGATTGCTGTTCGTCACGACCTGACCGAAGACAACGAGATCCAGCCCAAGGTCTGGGCGGCCGTAGCGCAGAACCGGGTCCCGCCGATCCACATCAACTGGGACACCACCACCAATGCCACGAAATCGGCACTGCGCGGCGTGACGGAAGACCTCTCCGACCTGCCGAACCTCGCCAATGTGACGGACCTTGCCAAGCCGGCCGGCCTGGAAGGCTTCCCGATCGTCAACACCTACGGCTATGTCTATGTGCTGGCCTATCGACCTGAGGCATTCCCGGACGGACCACCGAAGTCGTGGAAAGACCTGCTCGACCCGAAGTTCAAGGGGCGGCTTGCCTTCTACAATGACGGCATCGGCTTCCATTTCCCAGCCCAGGTCGCCGGTGGCGGCAAGCTGGAGGACATACCCGGCAACATGCAGCCGGCTTGGGATTTCATTACCAAGATGAAGGCGCAGCAGCCGCTGCTCGGCGAAGATCCCGACTTCACCACCTGGTTCCAGAACGGCGAGATCGATGCCGCCTGCACCATCTCGACCAACGCCCGGGAGGCCCGCAAGAACGGCGTTAAAATCGAATGGGTCGTGCCGGAGGAGGGTGCGAAATTCGACACGGACGGTTTGTGGATTCCCAAGGGCCTGCCGGAAAACGAACTCTACTGGGCCAAGCAGTACATCAACCATGCGCTGACCAAGGAAGCCCAGCAGGTCTGGCTGGATGGGCTTGGCTTGCCGGGCGTGGTGCCGGGCCTCACACCGCCGAAGGATCTGGTGGGCGATCCGTCCTATCCGACCACCGAAGCGGATTTCCAGCGCCTCATCCGCATCTCATCGAAGATCCAGGTCGAGAATGAGAGCGAGTGGTTTTCCAAGTTCAAGGCGATCATGCAGGGTTGACGCCCGGTCGGCCGGTGCTGCGCTGGCGGCACCGGCTCCTTCACGACGTCGGTTACGGATTTTTTCATGCGGGCAGCCAGGACAGCCTATCCCCTCAAATGGCGCATCATGGATGCGCTGGAAGACGTTGCCGCCGCCATCTGGCCGGCGCGGTTCCGGCGCGCTACGCCCTATCTGATGCTGCTTCCGGCGGTGCTGCTGGTCGGACTGCTCGCGCTCGGTCTCATCCAGATCGCGGACACCAGCCTGCGCACGCTCGACACCACCACGTTCCAATTCTCGGACGACTATTCCATCACCAATTTCCGGCGGGCGCTGACAGAGCCGCTGTTCCTCGTTGTCGCGCAGCGCAGCCTCATCGCCGCCCTGATCGTCACCGCGGTGACACTCGTCTTCGCCTTTCCCTACGCCTATCTGATGGTGCGCACGCGTTCGCCAGGACTGCGCAAATTCCTGCTGATCGCGCTGTTCCTGCCGTTCTTCATTGGCCAGGTGGTGCGTGCCTATGGGTGGCTGATCATCCTCGGCAATCAGGGCATGGTAAACGAGGCGCTCGGCCTTGTCGGGGTCGCCCCGATGCGGCTCATCTACAATTATCCCGCGGTGCTGTTCGGCCTCGTCCAGTACATGCTGCCGTTTGCCGTGCTGATGCTGGCGCCGGCACTCACCGCCATTCCCGAAGAGCTGGAGGCGGCCGCTGGATCGCTCGGCGCGAATTGGGTTCGCACGTTCATCCATGTCGTGTTGCCACTCGCTCGTCCGGGCTTCATCGGCGCCGGCGTGGTGGTGCTGACGCTTTCGCTCACCGATTTCGCAGTCCCCGCAATCCTTGGCGGCGGCTCGCAGGACTTTATCGCCAACGCCATCTACGACCAGTTCTTCCGAACGTCCGACCAGGGCCTCGGTGCGACGCTGGCGCTCATGCTGGTCGCGCTCGGGTCAATTCTTGTCGGCCTCGTGTTCGCGCTGTTCGGAGCCGGAACGCTCGCCATGGGGAGGTCACGGGCGTGAGCGGCTCGCGCAGCAAATCGGTTGTTCTGTGGACCCTTGTGACGATCGCCCTGGTGACGCTTTCGGCGCCGACGGTCGTCGTGCTCGGCGCTTCCTTCACCGGCGGCAACATCATCACGTTTCCGCCGGATGGGCTGTCGCTGCGGTGGTACGCACGGATCTCGCAGGCCTCCGACCTGCGCAACGCCTTCCTGCGCACGCTCCAGGTTGCGACGGTCTGTACGATCGTTGCCATTCCCGTGGGCACGCTGGCCGGCATCGCGCTGGCGAAATATGCGGTGCGTTTCGAGAAGACGATCCAGATCTATCTGCTGCTGCCCTTTACCATCCCGCTGATCGGATCGGGCATCGGCCTCATGCTGATTTTCGGCAACGCCGGCATTCTCGGCCAGCTCTGGCCGGTCGGCATCGCCTGCTGCGTCATCAACCTTCCCTTCATGATCTGGGCGGTGACGGCGAGTGCCACCGGGCTTGACCCGGACCTTGAACTGGCCGCCGCCAATTGCGGCGCGCCGCCGCTCCAGGTGTTCTTCTCCGTCACCCTGCCGGCGGTTATGCCGGGGGTGATCACCGGCTCGCTGCTGATGTTCATCCTTGCGCTGAATGAGTTCCTGGTCAGCCTGCTGCTCGTCGATGCCCGCATCGTGACGCTGCCGGTGCTGATCTACAACTCCATCCGCTCGATCATCACGCCGGATCTTGCCGCGATCTCCGTGGTCTTCATCGCCTGCTCGGCTGTCGCCGTCTTCCTGCTCGACAGGCTGGTCGGGCTCGACATCTTCCTGAAATCGAAATGAGGAATGCCGGCCCGCCGGGCCGAAAAGGAAATCCTATGCCAAACGTATCGTTCCACGACTTGAGCCAACTCGACGCCGCCAGTCGAGCAGCACTGATGCGGCGCTCAGAGACCGATCTCTCTGGCTTTATGGAGAAGGCCGCACCGATCATCGAGGCGGTCCGAACAGAAGGCGACGCCGCGCTCGTCCGCTTCGCCCGCGACTTGGACAAGGCAGATCTCGATGCCGCGCGGCTGAAGGTCAGCCCCGCCGAGTTCGACGCCGCTTTCGGCATGGTGGACGAGGACGTGGTCGCCGCCATTCGCTTCGGCATCGACAACATCCGGCATTTCCACGAAGAGCAGAAGCCGGAAGCGATGTGGCTTAAGGAAATGCGGCCCGGCGCCTATGCCGGGGACCGCTTCACGCCGATCCGCTCGGTGGCGCTCTATGTCCCGCGCGGCAAGGGGGCGTTCCCTTCGGTGACAATGATGACCGCAGTGCCCGCCGTCGTGGCGGGCGTCCCGGAGCTTGCTATCATGACGCCGCCAGCGGCCGATGGTTCGGTGGACGCAGCGACACTGGTTGCGGCGCGCCTCGCCGGCGTCGAAACGGTCTACAAATGCGGCGGCGCGCAGGCGGTCGCCGCGGTCGCCTACGGTACAGAGACGATCAGGCCCGCGCTCAAGATCGTCGGTCCAGGCAGCCCTTGGGTCGTTGCGGCCAAGCGGCTGCTTGCGGGAGTCATCGATCCCGGGCTTCCCGCTGGTCCGTCGGAAGCGATTATCCTCGCCGACGACAGCGTGCATGGCGGACTGGCCGCGCTCGACCTCCTCATCGAGGCGGAGCACGGGCCGGACTCGTCGGCCTATCTGGTGACCCACAGCCGCCGCGTGGCAGAGGAGGCACTGGCGGCGCTGCCCGAGCACTGGGCGCGCATGACCGATCAGCGGGTAGCGTTCTCCACCGCGGTGCTGACCGGTGCCTGTGGCGGCATCGTGCTGACGGCATCGATCGAGGAGAGCCACCGTTTCATCAACGACTACGCACCTGAGCATCTTGAGATACTCTCCACCGATCCCTTTGCGCACCTTGGCCACATCACCGAAGCCGCCGAGATCCTGATGGGGCCGCACACGCCGGTTTCGATCGGCA
This sequence comes from Mesorhizobium sp., assembly GCA_004020645.1. GTDB lineage: Bacteria > Pseudomonadota > Alphaproteobacteria > Rhizobiales > Rhizobiaceae > Mesorhizobium. The sequence goes on from SAQL01000026.1 coordinate 27,073, forward strand.
ATTTCGGGCTGGGCCCGAACGCCGTGCTGCCGACCAGCCGCTGGGCGCGTACCTGTGGACCGCTCTCGGTCATGGATTTCGTCAAGCGCTCTTCCATCGGCTACGTGACGGCGACGGCCTATCCGGAATTCGCGCGTCATGCCCGTACGCTTGCCCGCTATGAGGGCTTTTCCTCGCACGAACACGCCGTTTCCGACGTGCGCGACCGATATCTGGTGCGGTAGCGGATGATGAAGGCGGCCAGACTCCATGCGGCGGGCGACTTGCGGGTCGAGGATGTGCCGTCTCCCGGCGAACCACGGCCTGGCTGGGTGCGGCTCAGGGTGACGGCCGCCGGCATCTGCGGCTCCGACCTCCACAATTTCCGCACTGGTCAGTGGATCAGCCGCGCGCCGAGCGTCGCTGGACATGAGTTCGCTGGCGAAGTGACTGCCGTGGGGGGCGGCGTGTCCCAGGTGGCCCTCGGAGACCGGGTCGTCGCCGATTCGCGTTTCTGGTGCGGCGAATGTCCTGCTTGCCGGGCCGGCCTGCATAATGTCTGTGCCACACTGGGCTTTGTAGGCGAGGTCTGCGACGGCGGCTTCGCGGAAGAGACGGAGCTGCCGGCGCGGCTGCTCCTGCGCCATGACCCCGCGCTCGATCCCGCAATCGCCGCCATGGCGGAGCCCCTGGCGGTCGCCCTGCACGCAGTGCGGCGGCTGTCGGCGCCGGCCGGGGCGCCGGTGCTTATCGCCGGTTGCGGCCCGATCGGCGGGCTGGCGGCGCTGCTCCTTTCGCGGCGCAGCGAGAGACCGGTCCTCGTCGCCGACCGCAATGCAGCGCGTGCGGATCTTGTGGCCGAGGTGAGCGGCGCGACCGTCGTCGACCTGGACATCCTGCCCCACGATCCTAACTTGCGCCATGCCATCGACGCGACGGGAAATGTGACGGTGATGGCGCGGCTGCTCGATCGTTTGGCCGGCGGCGGCACGCTGGCGCTGGTGGGCATTTCGCATGGCCGCCTCGACCTCGACCCCAACCTCCTGGTCGAGCGCGAGATCACGCTTGTCGGCTGCCACGCCTTCGCCGACGAGCTTGCGCCGGCCGTAGCCATGCTTGGCGATCTCGCCCCGGCGCTGTCGCGTTTCGTGGCCGAAGAGATCGCGATCGGCGAAATTCCCGCCGCCTACCAGCGCCTGATCGCAGGCGCGAGCGGCGGCCTGAAGACCATCGTCCGAATGGAGAGAGGGCGATGATCAAGCTTCCCGAAACCGCCGGACCGCTATACGAAAAGGTCAAGGACTACGTGCTTGGCAACATCGGCAGCGGCAAATGGCCGAAGGACCGCAGGCTGCCTTCCGAAAACGAGCTGGTCAGCACGCTCGGGGTCTCGCGCATGACCGTGCACCGGGCGCTGAGGGAACTGACCTCGGAAGGCCACCTCCTGCGCATCCAGGGCGTAGGCACCTTCGTGGCACCGCCGAAACCGCAATCTGCCCTCATCGAAATCAGGAACATCGCCGGCGAGATCGCCGCGCGCGGCGGACGCCACAGGGCCGAGGTCGTCGTGCTCGAGAAGATCCGCGATCCGGCGCTGGACCTCATCGTCGCCTTCGAATTCATGCGCCGCAGACCGGTCGCCCACTCTATCATCGTGCATTTCGAGGACGATGTGCCCGTCCAGCTTGAGGAACGCTTCGTCAATTCGGCTCTCGCACCGGACTACCACCGGCAAAATTTTGTTGCGACCACCACCTACGACTATCTGCAGCGGGCGACGCCGCTGACGGAAGTGGAGCACGTGATCTCGGCCGTCGCCGCCGACGAAGTGGCCGCCGGCCGTCTGATGATCCGGCCAGGCGACCCCTGCCTGCTCCTGCATCGGCGGACCTGGTCAGGCGCGGCGGTCGCCACCGTCAACAAGCTCACCTATGTCGGCAGCCGCTATTCGCTGGGCAGCCGCTACGCGCCCTCGCCCGCATGAGCGGGTCACGTAGCCAAGCGGGGCACCCTATCGGCCCAACGGCTGCTTTGATAGGGAATCAGTTCTGCCTGCGCCGCCGTTTTTCTTGTTGACGCCGACCAGATCAGGTTCGGGTGTCGAGCCTGGCCGCCGGTCAAATTGCACCGGAGCGGCCAGACTGATTGGAATTGTCCAAAAAGCGGCCCGACCGTTCAAACCAACCCGGGGACCACGAAAACCAGCCAGGCGATGATCGGGCCGATGATGGCGATGAGCGCGCTGTAGATCAGCAACGCCTTCAGCACGTCCTCGCGCTCTGCTTCCCGGGCATTGGCGACGACCAGCGCGCCGTTGGTCGAAAACGGGCTGGTGTCGACGATGGTGGTGGAGATCGCGATCGCGGCAACCACACCTATGGCACTGATCTGCCCCTGCAGGAGGAAGGGCACGGCCAGTGGAATGATGGCTCCCAGCAATGCCGTGGACGAGGCGAATGCCGATACAATGGCGCCGGTGAAGCAGAGGAGGAGTGCAACCAGCAGCGGCATGCCCAGGCTTGAAATGCCGTGGGCGACGTAGTCGATGGTGCCGATCTTCTCCATGACGCCGACATAGGTGATGATGCCGGCGATCAGGAGCACCGTCGACCAGCTGACCTTGTCGATTGCTGCCTTTTGGGTCTTCGGCGAGAGCAGCGCGAGCGCGACCGCGACAGTGATCGCCACCAGGCCGACATTGAACTTGAAGACAAGTGCGCCGACCGCGAGCGCGGTTAGGCCCATTAATGTCGTCAACCTTTCCGTAGTCAGGCCGGAAAGCGCCGACATATTTTTTGTCTGCTCCTCAAAGACGTGATGGCTGATCGGAGTAGCCGGCGTGCCGCCGTGGCCGACGATTGACTGCGTCACGCCCTCGGGGTGGAGGTCGGGCAGCGGTCCCGACGCGATCGAATGCTTGCGCAACACCTTCGAGCCGCCGAAGACGAAGAAGACGAGGACGGCGATGGCCAGGTTGAAGAAGAAGCTGGAGAGGAACAGCGATGTCGGCGCGAACGGCAATCCCGCCTTTTCGACGATCTGGTTGGTGATGCCGCCATAGACGCTGATCGGCGAAAAGCCGCCCGCCTGTGCACCGTGAATAACCATCAATCCCATCATGACCGGATTGATGCGGTACTGGAACGCAAAACCCAGCGCCACCGGGGCCAGGATGGCGACCGCCGCAGGTCCGAGCGCACCAAAGCCGGTGATGACGGCGGCGACCAGGAACATGACCCAGGGAATCCACGCCACATGTCCGCGCACCAGTTTGACCGCGCCCTCGACCAGCCAATCGATAGTACCGTTGATCTGGGCGATGGCGAACAGGTAGGTAATGCCGACCAGTGTCAGGAAGAGGTCGCTCGGGAAGCCAGCAAATATTTCCGCCGGCTTCATAGCCATGATGAGCGAGCCGACCAGAAAGGCGCATGCGAAGGCGAGTGCGCCCATATTGATCGGCTGGATGGTGGCGATCACGAACATGCCGACCAGCAGCGCGATCGACAGAATCTGGATGTTCATAGCTTCCTCCCTCGGGAAACGCCTTCAGGCGCCCGTTCTCATTTCCATCGGTTGGTAGATCAGCCTGCGTTGGTCTCGCTCCCAAGCACCAACGCGGGGTAGTCAGCCGCCTCCTAGGCGGCGGGCATGTAAAGGTTGCTGAACCGGTCGCGCAGAAGGTTCTTCTGCACCTTTCCCATGGTGTTGCGCGGAAGGTCCTCAGCGAAGATCACCCGTTTCGGCTGCTTGTAGCGCGCGAGGCGGTCGCGCAGCGCGTTGAGCACGGCCTTTTCGTCCATTGTGGCACCGGGCTTGAGCACCACGATGGCCGTCACCCCCTCCCCGAAATCCGGATGTGGAATGCCGATGACCGCACTCTCGGCGACACCGTCGAGTTGATCGATCTCACCCTCGACTTCCTTCGGGTAGATATTATAGCCGCCGGAGATCACCAGGTCCTTGTCGCGGCCGACGATGTGGAGATAGCCCGCCTCATCGATCTTGCCGAGATCGCCGCTGATGAAATAGCCGTCCTTGGTGAACTCCGCCGCCGTCTTTTCAGGCATCCGCCAATAACCCCGGAAAACGTTCGGGCCCTTGATCTCGATCATGCCGGTTTCGCCTGGTCCGAGCGTCTCGCCCGTGGCCGGATCGGTGACCCTCACCGACACGCCCGGGAGTGGGAAACCTACTGTCCCTGCCCTTCGCTCGCCGTCATAGGGGTTTGAGGTGTTCATGTTGGTTTCGGTCATGCCGTAGCGTTCGAGAATGGCGTGACCGGTGCGCTGTTTGAATGCGGCGTGCGTTTCAGCGAGCAGCGGCGCCGAGCCGGAGATGAACAGCCGAATGTTGGCGACCGTCTCCCGGTTCAGGCCCTCATGCTGAAGCAACCGGACATAGAAGGTCGGCACGCCCATCATCAGGGTCGCCCGCGACATCAGAGGAAGGATTTCGCCAGGCTCGAACTTTGGCAGCAGAAACATCGAGGCGCCGGAAACCAGCGTGACATTGGTCGCCACGAAGAGCCCATGCGTATGAAAAATCGGCAGCGCGTGGATCAGCCGGTCGGCTGCGGTCACGTGCCAGCATTCGCGCAGTGCTAATGCATTGGACAAAAGGTTGTCGTGCGTCAGCATTGCGCCCTTGGAACGGCCGGTGGTCCCAGATGTGTACAGGATCGCGGCGAGATCGTCAGGCGCGCGCGCCGCGTCGAGAAAATCGGCAGACTCGTCCATGGCCAACTCCATGAGCGACCCGGCGCCGTCCGCATCGAGCGTTTCGACAATCGCGCCGTAGCCGTGCGCGATCCTTTCGACATCAGCTCGCGACTTCGAGGAGACGATGACGAGCCGCGGTTCGGCGTCACCGATAAAATAGTCGAGTTCAGCCAGCGTATACGCGGTATTCAGCGGCAGATAGATCGCCCCGCAGCGCACGCATGCGAGATAGAGCATCAGAGCCAGCGGGCTCTTGTCCACTTGGACCGCGACGCGGTCGCCTGGGCGAACGCCGAGCACGTCAATTGCGCTGGCGATCTGTCCGGAGAGCCGCAGCGCATCTCCATAGGTCCAACGCTGACCATCAATAGTCTCGATGAAAATCGACTCGCCTGACTTGGCGGATGCTCGCATGGCGTCGAACAGGTGATTGCTCATTGAACTCCTCCCAATCTGCTTGTTAGGTTTTCTGCATTTCGGTGCGGCGTCGACGAACCGGGGCGCCGACACTGGTGTCGGTCGAAGCGGTTGCCGCCAGTTTTCTCACCTCCGGCGAAGCAGCGATCTCGCCATGCTGCGCCAAGGCTTCGTGGTTCGCCTCGATGTCGTCCAACTTGTAAAAATAGTTGACCATCAAGCCGTGGGACTGCCGCATCGCCTTGGCGGAGCGATCGGCGAGGAAGTTCAGCCGTTCAAGGCGAGCGCCGTTGCCCAAATGAAAACGCGCCACAGGATCGACCGGCCGTCTGCCGGTGGCACGTTCCTTGACGAAATAGCGTGCGGCGAGCGGGAGGAGCACAGCTTCAACGACCCGTGCCTTCTGCGGATTGTCCGCCCAGCTCGGATCGTCCAGCAGCTCGAGCGTCTTGAGGGCCTGATCATCGAGGCTCGCATCGGTCGCCTTGCGCAGTCTTGCCAGCCAGCCAGCGAAACCCGGAACCGGCGACAGCGTCACGAAGGTCTTCAAGCCCGGCAGGTCGCGGCGCAAATCCTCCACCACCTGCTTGATGAGAAAGTTCCCGAAAGAGATGCCGCGCAGTCCGTCCTGGCAGTTGGAGATCGAATAGAAGACAGCGGTGGTGGCGTCCTGGGCCGTGATCGGCGAACGGTTTACATCGAGCACATCAGCGATGGCAGAGGGAATCGCCTTGGTCAGCGCAACCTCAACGAATATCAGCGGATCGTCTGCGAGACGCGGATGGAAGAACGCAAAGCACCTGCGGTCGGCTGGAGCCAGCCTCCGCCGCAGTTCCTCCCAGCCGGCGATTTCATGCACAGCCTCGTATCTGATGATCTTCTCCAGGATGTCGGCTGGCGTCGACCAGTCGATCGGACGCAGGGTCAGAAAACCGCGGTTGAACCATGAGCCGAACAGGTGGGCGAAGTCGGCATCGACGGCGCGAAACGGTTCCGTCGCATCCTTCATGGCTATTAGGCGCTCGCGCATTTCCACCAGTCTTGCCGTGCCTTTGGGGGCCAGGTTGAGTCTGCGCACCAGTTCCTGGCGACGCGGCTCGGCTGCCTGGTGCAGTTCGATGACGGCGTCCGAACTCCTGTCGCTGCGGTAGCGCTCGATGGCTTTGTCAAGCTTGGCGATGTCTGGGCCGAACTGTTCGTGCAGCATACGCACGAAGTCTTGCTGACCGGCCGCGTCCAGTTGGGCCCAGCGCTGAAGGACCTCGGCGGCCAATGCCATGCCCGAGGCTTCGCCCCGGCTCGACAAAAGCATGTCGCAGAGTGTTTCGATATTCGTCTCGGCTTGGACCGGCTCGCTGCGCGCCCCTGCCGCAAGCAGCCTGCGGCCGCGATCGGTGATGCTTTGCACCATATCGCTAAAGAACGAGATGCCTGCCATGTCGAGTCCTCCTGGCAAAGTCGAAATCGGCCCAAAGCAGACCCGGGGTCTCGACGCGTGCTGGTGCTCGGATGCGTCCAGCCATTTGTGTGCGACTTGCCTTTTGTGGTATCTTTCTTAAACATCCTTGTACGCAAAGTCAACGTTCTTGCATACAAGATTTATCATGCTGCATTGGAAGGCCCCAAAGATGTCGGAGAACGTCGTTCAGCGCCTACGTGACGAGATTGAAAACGGCATAATCTCGAACGACTTCGCCCCCGGTGCACGACTAGACGAGGTGCAATTGGCGACACGCTTCGGCGTGTCGAGAACGCCGGTGCGCGAGGCGCTGATGCAGTTGAACGCGATTGGGCTGGTGGAGATCCGGCCGCGCCGGGGTGCCGTGGTGATCGATCCGGGACCGCACCGCATTTTCGAAATGTTCGAGGTGATGGCGGAGCTTGAAGGTTTGGCCGGTTCGCTGGCCGCGCGACGGTTCACCGATGCCGATCGCACAACCATCCTGGCCGCGCATGCAGATTGCGAGCGTTCGTCTTCGGCCGGCAACAGCGACGCCTACTATTACGATAACGAACGCTTTCACAAGGCTATCTATGCTGCCAGCCACAGCGGTTTTCTGGCCGAGCAGTGCGTCGCGCTGCATCGCCGTCTGCAGCCCTACAGGCGTCTCCAACTGCGCGTGCGCAACCGCGTTGCCACGTCGTTCGCCGAGCATGGCGCGATCGTGGAAGCAATCCTCGCTGGCGACGCGGAGCAGGCGCGCACGCTGCTGCGCCAGCATGTCAGCATCCAGGGCGAACGTTTCAGCGACCTTGTAGCGACGCTGGCGAGCAGATAGCCGTCCGGTCTGGCTTGGGCAGGTACCACCGTACAGTCGGTGCGCTGGCGATCGGCGCAGGTATCAGTTGCGCCGTAGTCATGGATGGCAGTGTCCATCACGGAGCACATGGGGAGCCGGCCTGCGCTAAGCGCGTCGCGTTTGATCGGCCTCACGCGACGCGCTTTAGGTTATTGTTTTATGCACGTCGTTATCGCAAAACCGCTGCACACTTGCGCGACATTAAGAGCGCACCACCAGAGGCACCAGACCTTCATGGCGATGGTCGAGATAGCACACAACGCGATCGCCAATGCGCTCGAAGATGAGATCGACTTTCGCCTCGCCGATGGCCAGATGGCGGATAACAATGTTGTCGATACCGATCGGCAGTCGCGGGCGTTCCACCGTGATCTCGCGCTTCCAGCCGTCGACCCGGATGCCCAGGCAGGCCTGCAGCATCATGAACGCGGAGCCTGCCGACCATGCCTGCGGCAGACATGCGACCGGGTAGGCCACCGGTGAATCGCTGGCCGCGCGCGTAAAGCCGCAGAACAGCTCCGGCAGGCGCATGTTGAAACGGACCGCCGCCTCGAACATACCGCTCATCAGCTTCACGACGCTGTCGCGCTCGTGATAGCGGGCGAGCCCGGAGGCGCAGAGTGCAGTGTCGTGCGGCCAGATCGACCCATTATGATAGGACATCGGGTTAAATGGGACCTCGTCGTCGGCCAATGTGCGAACGCCCCAACCGCTATGGAGATGACCAGAGAGCAGCTGGGTGGCAAGTGCCTGCGCCCGTTCCGCTGAAGGCAGCCCGACATAGAGCAGGTGACCGGCATTGGACGCGCGAACCGCGCATTGCTTGCCTTCTCCGTCGATTGCCAAAGCATAGAAATCTCGGTCCGGCATCCAGAAATGCGTCTCCACCGCCTCACGGAGCCTCTCTGCCAAGGCGCCCCAGTGCGCCGCCTTTGCATCGTCGCCGCGTCTGGCGGCCAGGGCGGCCATCCCTTGATATGCGGCGAAGGCATAACCTTGCACCTCGACCAATGCGATCGGCCCTTTGGGGATCGTGCCGTCGGCATGGAAGATGGCATCAGAACTGTCCTTCCAGCCTTGATTGAACAGACCCGTTTCGGCCGCCCTGTTGTAGGTTACAAAGCCTTGCCCGTTGCGGGCTCCGACCTCTTCCATCCACGCAGTAGCAGCGCCCAGCGAATTCCACATGCGATCGACGAATGCCTCGTCTCCGGTGCGATCGGCGTAGGACGAAGCCAGATAGACATAGAGTGGCGTGGTGTCGACGCCGCCATAGTAGCGGCCGAACGGCAGCTCGCGCAGCACGGCCATTTCGCCCTTGCGGGTTTCATGCATGATTTTGCCAGGTTCGGCATCGTCGAACACAGAGGTCTCGGTCGACTGATAGTGGGCAAGGAAGGCCAGCACCCCACGAGCAAGGTCCGGATTGAGCCAGAGCATCTGCAAGGCGGAAATGACGCCATCGCGGCCGAAAGCCGTCGAAAACCAGGGGATGCCGGCATACGGGTATGGCCCGGTCTGCAGATCGGTCGTCAGCAGCGCGATGTCGGCGCGCGTGCGTGTCAGCCAATCGTTGAACACGCGGCCGGAGCTGAAGACGGTGGCGCCCTGCCGGCGCTTTGAGCGCATGGCGAAGCGGGCTCGCGCGGCGGCCGCGCGAAAGCGGTCGCTGGAGGGGGTCTCTTCGCTGTGTCCGACCTCCAGGTACAATGCCCTGCTGTCACGCCTTGCCACGAGAATGAGGAAATCGGCGTGATTGGGGTGCACCTGATCGGGCTTCATCGAGAACGCGATGACCGATTGACGAGCCACATTGTCGAGGCCTTCATATCGGAACGTTACGCTCGCCTCGCCGACCAGCGCGTCGTGCGCACGACCGCGGCGGCTACGCGTAGTGCCGCGCACCTCGAACATGTCACGGAAATCGGCGTCGAAGTCGAGCCGGACCGGCAGAACCACCTCGCGCGCGGAGTAGTTGGTGAACGTGATGCGTTCGAACATGCGGTCCTGCCAGATGAACCGCGTCCGATCGATATGGACGACGCTCGGCAACGCTTCGCTGCCGTCCGGCCCGATAGTGGCTAGATTGGTGAGATTGGCGGTGAACAGGATGTTGTCCTGCGACAGCGAGGCGCCGAGCAGCGACGGCATCCGGCCGCCGATGAACAGACGGAAGCGTGACAGGACACGCGTGTCGTCGCGGAAAAGCCCGTCGCCGGTGCCGCGTATGTCGCCGTAGCTGTCTGCGACGACGAAACAATCCTCGTGTTTCAACGCAAATTGCCGATGCGGCTCGCGCGGCGCCGTTTCGTCGATTGCCGGCAGCGCCACGGCTGGATCAATCTTGCGGTCTTCAAGTTGAGTGGTCATGGTCATGGTCAACCCCTCCCGTTCAGAAGCGACCAAGGCGGCTCAGGCGCTGATCCGGGCAGCCGAGCCGTCGCCTTGCTCGGTCAGGTAGACATAGTCATCATTGCGGCATTTTTAGCGCGCTCGTTTTGAGAACCAAGTGCTTTCGTTATGTCGTCCGAGAGCGAGCCATAGATCGCCACGTAGTCGCGGCACATGCGCTCGACTGTGAATCGCTCTTCAAAAGTCCGTCGCACCTGTGCACGATCGAGGCCGTTTATCCGCCGTACCGCGTCCACAGCTCCGTCAAGCGTGTCGACGATCAGCCCCGACACACCATCGTCGATGACCTCCGGAACGGCGCCGCGCCTGAACGCAATCACAGGCGTGCCACAGGCCATCGCCTCGATGGTTACGAGTCCGAAAGGTTCCGGCCAGTCGATAGGGAACAGAAGCGCTGTCGCATTACCCAAAAAGTCTGCTTTTTGCCGTTCGTCGATCTCGCCGATGAATTCCACGTTCGAATTTCGAAGCAATTGGGGTTCAACCCTCTCTTTCCAATATGATTGGTCTACCCTATCGATCTTGGCGGCGATCTTGAGCGGCATTCCGGTACGGGCGGCGATTTCGATGGCCGTTTCCGGGCCCTTTTCCGGTGAGATGCGGCCAAGGAATGCGAGATAGCCCGAGGCTTTCGGGCGAAAAGGAAGAAGATCGCGAGGCAGCCCGTGGTAAACCGTGCCCGCCCAATTGACCGGCGGCATGGGCCAGCGTTGGTCATTGGAAATCGAGACCAGCGGAATGTCATCGAACATCGCATAAAGCTGCGCCAGATCCGGGAGGTCGAGCCGTCCATGAAGTGTCGTAACGGTTCGCTGGGCAAAGTCCCGGACTACGGGGAAGTGGAGAATATCGACGTGAAAATGCAGCACGTCGAATTCATCGGCCCGCCTGCGCACCTTTTCAAGCATCGTCACATGGTGGGGAATATCGTGCCGAACCCTGGGATTCAGGCGCAATGCAATATCGCAACACGGTACCAATTCGGCCGAGGTGCGTGAATCACCGCTGGCGAACAAGGTCACATCGTGCCCCTGTCGGACAAGCTCCTCAGTCAGATATGAAACTATTCGCTCGGTCCCGCCATAGGTCCGCGGTGGCACGGCTTCGGTAAGGGGGGCGATCTGGGCAATTTTCATCTGCAACACGTCTCGAAAGCGAAGGTCATTCTTCAAAAAGCTCCGACGGCAATCCCCTTCCTTGCGTTCATTGCGGTGCGGTCCTTTTGGGCCAACTCTCGAAGCGCCGATATGTTCCCGGCGGGAACAATCGCCGCGTCAGGGGAGTTCAAGTGAATGGACCAAAAGGAGAACTAGGATGGCTACGAAGCTTCAGGACACAAAAGCCGTCAAGGGATCCAGCGGCGAGCATGGCGGCAACCGCGGCGGCAATCAGGACAAGAAGGACAAGCCGCAAAAGAGCAGTCAGGCTGCCGGCAAGGATCCAAACCGCGGCAAGGACTGACCGACGCCCGCGCAGAGGCGGGCAATAATGGGCTGCGATCCCCGACCACCGATAGGAGTGACCCCATGACGAAGACAAAGTCGTCTACGAAAGCCGACCAGCCTGTGTCGGGAAAGAGGGCAAGCGGCAGCGACAAGGCCAAGGAACCGGCCAAGGGCGGCGCCCAAGCCAGGAACGCCCAGGAATGGGGCGGCGGATCGAAAGCGTCGAAGGGCAAGATCACCCGGGCAGACCGGGAAAACCCGAACTCGAGCCAGCGCAGCTAAGCTTTTCGCGAAGTTAGACGCTTCTGAAAAATTGCAGCCTTGACGCGATGTGCATTAGGTCGTTTGTTGCGGACGGGAGAGCCACGGGAGGAAACCATGGAAGTCACCCTGGGGGCGGATAGCCTCGCAGCGCGGTTCCACGTTTTCACGCCGATGACGGGCGAAGGCTCCCGCGCATGAGTTCCGGAGCGATCCTCGAAGCAGCGGGATTGACTAAGGAATTTGGCGGTTTCGTCGCTGTCAACAATGTCAACCTGACGGTGGAGCGAGGATCGATCCACGCGCTGATCGGCCCCAACGGCGCAGGCAAGACAACCCTTTTCAACCTACTGACCAAATTCCTCCAGCCAACGCGCGGCGCGATCCGCTACCAAGGCCGCGACATCACCAGGATGCAGCCGGCCGACATCGCGCGACTGGGCCTTGTGCGCTCCTTCCAGATATCGGCGGTGTTTCCGCACATGACGGCACTCGAGAATGTCCGCATCGCGCTACAGCGCCGGCGCGGCGACAGTTTCGATTTCTGGCGCTCCGAGAAAGTGCTCTCCAAGCTCAATAGCGAGGGTGCGGCTCTTCTCGCCGATGTCGGCTTGACCGAGTTTTCAGATATTCGCGCCAGCGATCTGTCCTACGGCCGCAAACGCGCGCTTGAGATCGCGACGACGCTGGCGCTGAACCCTGAAATGCTGCTCCTCGATGAGCCTATGGCCGGCATGGCGCAAGAAGACATCGAGCGGATCTCGGCGCTGATCCGGCGCATCTCAAAGAACCGCACCATTTTGATGGTTGAGCACAATCTTTCGGTTGTAGCCTCGCTGTCGAACCGCATCACCGTGCTCGCGCGCGGCAAAGTCCTCGCCGAAGGCGATTATGCTGCGGTTTCCAAGGATCCGCACGTTATCGAAGCCTATATCGGGGCCGGACATGGTTGAAGCTGAACTGACGAGCAGGCCGGCTGTTGCCTCCTCGGCGAGACCCCTCCTCCGCGTCGATGGCCTGCAGGGCTGGTACGGCGAGAGCCATGTGCTTCACGGTGTGAGTTTCGAGGTTGGCGAAGGCGAAGTGGTGACGCTGCTCGGCCGCAACGGCGCCGGCAAGACGACGACGCTGAAGGCCGTCATGGGCATCCTTTCCAGGCGCTCGGGCTCGGTCACCTATGACGGCCGGGAGACGATCAAGCTGCCGTCGCGGTTGATCGCACAGATGGGCATCGCCTACTGCCCAGAGGAGCGGGCGATCTTTTCCAGCCTCTCGGTCGAGGAGAATTTGATGCTGCCGCCGCAGGTGCGCCCCGGTGGGCTCACCGTCGAGCAGATTTTCGAGCTTTTCCCGAACCTGAAGGAGCGGCTTTCGAGCCAAGGCACCAAGCTATCGGGCGGCGAACAGCAGATGCTTGCCATCGGCCGGATCTTGCGGACCGGCGCGAAGCTCTTGCTGCTCGACGAGCCGACCGAAGGGCTTGCTCCCGTCATCGTGCAGCAGATCGGCCGCACCATTGCCCGGCTCAAGGAGGAGGGATTCACGATCGTGCTCGTCGAACAGAATTTTCATTTCGCCGCGTTGGTCGCGGACCGGCACTACGTGGTGGAACAGGGGCGCGTGATCGACACGATCCCCAACGACGAACTCGACGCCAATATCGACAAACTGCACGCCTATCTCGGTGTCTGAGGCAATTATCAATGGCGCATTGCGCCGCAATCGGAGGAGAGTAGCGATGAAAAAAATGGGGTTTATTCTGGCTTCGCTGACGAGCCTGCTGATGGCCGGTGCGGCCCACGCCACGGATGTCAAGATCGGCGTTCTGAATGACCGTTCCGGCATCTATGCAGACATCGCCGGTGAAGGCTCGGTCATCGCGGCCCAGATGGCGGCGGAAGACTTTAAGGCGGCGGACAAGGGCATCAACGTGTCGATCGTCTCCGCCGACCACCAGAACAAGCCCGACGTCGGCTCGAATATCGCGCGCCAGTGGTACGACACCGAAAATGTCGATGTAATCGCCGACGTGCCAACCTCGTCAGTGGCGCTCGCCGTCAACGAGATCACCAAGGAGAAGAACAAGATCTTCCTCGCCTCGGGTCCGGCTTCGTCCGACCTCACCGGCAAAGCCTGTTCGCCCAACACCGTCCACTGGACCTACGACACCTGGGCGCTTGCCAACGGCACGGGTTCGGCCATGGTCGCGCAGGGCGGCGATAGCTGGTTCTTCGTCACAGCGGACTACGCTTTCGGCCACGCGCTCGAGCGCGATACGTCGGCAGTCGTCGAAGCATCGGGCGGCAAGGTTCTCGGCGCCGTCCGTCATCCTTTCCCCGGCCAGGATTTCTCGTCCTTCCTGCTGCAGGCGCAAGGGTCGGGTGCCAAGGTCGTCGGCCTCGCCAATGCCGGCGGCGACACGATCAACGCGGTCAAGCAGGCGTCGGAATTCGGCATCACGCAGGGTGGCCAGGCGCTCGCCGCCCTGCTGATGTTCATCAATGACGTGCATGCGCTTGGCCTCGACGTGGCGCAGGGCCTGGTGCTCACCGGCGCGTTCTACTGGGACAAGAACGATCAAACGCGTGAATTCTCTGCCCGGTTCCAGGAGCGGAATGCCGGACAAAAGCCTTCGATGATCGAGGCCGGAGTCTACGCTTCGGTCCTGCATTACCTTAAAGCCGTCGAGGCCGTTGGTGACAAGGATGCGGCCAAGGTGATGGCCAAGATGAAGGAAATGCCGACCGAGGATCCGCTGTTCGGCAAGGGCACGATCCGCGCGGACGGGCGCAAGATGCACGACATGTATCTGTTCCGCGTCAAGAAGCCGGACCAGTCGAAGGGCCCATGGGATTATTTCGAGACGGTGGCCACCATTCCGGCCGACAAAGCGTTCCGCCCGCTCGCCGAAGGCGGCTGTCCACTCGTCAAGTAAGCGAGCCTCGCCAACGACGCGCCGAGCGGCTCGGCGCGTCCTTTCGTCGACAAGTCAGCCGGAGCGACCATGTTCGAACTGCTTGGAATTCCGCCGCAGGTCCTGTTCGGCCAATTGCTGCTCGGGCTGATCAATGGGTCATTCTATGCGGTTCTGAGCCTCGGGCTGGCGGTCATCTTCGGCCTCTTGAACATCATCAATTTCACGCATGGCGCGCAGTACATGCTGGGCGCCTTCGGCGCATGGATGCTGCTCAACTATCTCGGCGTCGGCTACTGGTGGGCCGTGTTCATCGTGCCGCCGATCGTCGGCGTCACCGGCATCGTGCTCGAGCGCGTGCTGATCCGACGACTCTATCACCTCGACCATCTCTACGGGCTGCTTCTCACTTTTGGCCTGGCGCTGATCATCGTCGGCTTCTTCCGCCAGTTTTTCGGCGTATCCGGCTTGCCTTACCCGCCGCCGCCGCTTCTGACCGGCGGGCATAATCTCGGCTTCATGTACCTGCCCAATTCGCGCGCCTGGGTGATCGTGGCTTCACTCATCGTGTGCCTCGCGACCTGGTTCATCATCGAAAAGACCCGACTTGGCGCCTATTTGAGGGCAGCGACCGAGAACCCTGTCATGGTCGGCGCGTTCGGCATCAACGTGCCGCTGCTGGTCACGCTCACATATGGTTTCGGCGTCGCACTCGCGGGTTTTGCCGGCGTGCTTGCCGCGCCGATATACGCAGTCAATCCCAACATGGGGGCAGACCTGATCATTGTCGTCTTCGCCGTCGTCGTCATCGGCGGCATGGGCTCGATCCTGGGCTCGATCCTCACCGGCTTCGGGCTTGGGCTGATCGAGGGCCTGACCCGCGTGTTCTATCCGGAAGGCTCGGCCGTGGTGATCTTTGTCATCATGGCGCTCGTGCTACTCGTCAAGCCCGCCGGCCTGTTTGGGCGGAGTGTGTGATGACAACCGACACCAACCCGATCGCTATTGCGGCCATCACCTCGGTTGGCGCCGCGGGCATGCCACGTCATCACTTTGCGATCTTCGCCGCGCTCTTCGTCTTCCTGATCGCCGCGCCATTTCTGCTCTATCCGATCTTTGTCATGAAGGTGCTGTGCTTCGCGCTGTTTGCCTGCGCCTTCAACCTGTTGCTCGGCTATGGCGGGCTCTTGTCGTTCGGCCACGCTGCCTATTTCGGCATGGCGAGCTACGTCTCGGCCCATGCGGCAAAGGTGTGGGGTCTGACGCCCGAACTCGCCATCATCGCGGGCACGCTGGTGGCAGCCGTGCTCGGTCTCGCCATTGGCTCCCTCGCCATTCGCCGCCACGGCATCTATTTCGCCATGGTGACGCTGGCTTTTGCGCAGATGATCTATTTCTTCTCGCTGCAGGCGGCGTTTACCGGTGGCGAGGACGGCATCCAGGCCGTGCCGCGCGGCCATCTGTTCGGGCTGATCGACCTGCGCTCGAGCGAAGTGCTCTATTTCTTCGTGCTCGCCATCTTCTTCGCCGGCATATTGCTGATCTACCGGATCATCCATTCGCCGTTTGGACAGGTGTTGAAGGCGATCCGCGAGAATGAGCCCCGCGCGATCTCGCTGGGCTATCGGGTCAACCGCTACAAGCTCGCCGTATTCGTGCTGTCGGCGACGCTCGCAGGCGTCGCCGGCGCAACCAAGGCAATCGTATTCCAATTGGCGTCGCTTACCGACGTCTACTGGACCATGTCCGGCGAGGTCGTGCTGATGACGCTCTTGGGCGGCATGGGCACGGTGTTCGGACCGATCGTCGGCGCGGCAGTCATCGTCACGATGCAGAATTACCTCGCGACATTTGGTGACTGGGTCACGATCGGCCAAGGCATCATCTTCGTTGTCGCGGTGCTGTTATTCCGGGAGGGCATCATTGGCGTCCTGGCAAAATGGATCCGCAAACCGCTCTGAACAGGCGATGAAACCAGCGACCGGTCGCCGGTTAGGCCATGCAGCCACTCAGCTGCCGGAGCCGTCATTTTGTGACTTGTCTTTCCCAGGCGCGTTTTGACGTCGTAATCCGCAGGCAAGCACCCTATCTACGCCGCATGAACGACATCACGACCAGGCGCGCGCTTCTGCTCGTCAATCCAAAGGCGCGACGCGGGCAGGAATCTATCGCACCGGTCGTCGAACGGCTGGAAGCCGGTGGGCTCCGCGTCAGCGTCGAGACGTTTGAGGCGCTGCCCGAGATAGCACGCGATATCGTACGCCTTCGCCATAGGGCCGATCTTGTGATCGTGTGCGGCGGCGATGGCTCGGTGTCCTCAGCGGCGGTCGCGGCCATGGAAAGCGGGCTGCCGATGGGCATTATTCCAATGGGGACGGCGAACGATCTGGCACGCACCCTCGAAATACCGTTGGATTTGCTGAAGGCCGCCGACGTGATCGTAGAGGGCGGAAGGCGTCTGATCGATGTCGGGACCGTCAATGGTCACGCTTTCTTCAATGTTGCGAGCATCGGCCTCAGCACCGACCTTGCCCAAGGTCTCGACCCGGCACTGAAGAAACGTTTCGGCAGGTTTGGCTATGCCTTGGCGGCCATGAAAGTGTTGACCAAGGCCCGCCACTTCGAAGCAAGGATTACCGAAAAGGGCGTAGCGACCGAAGTCGAAACCTACCAGATAGCAGTCGGCAACGGCCGGCACTATGGCGGCGGCAACGTCGTTGAGGAGACGGCAGAGATCGATGACGGCCATCTCGACCTGTACAGCCTGGAAATGACGAACCTCTGGAAGATGGCGCTCTTGCTGCGCTCGTTCCGCTCAGGCACGCACGGCGCCTGGAGCGAGGTTCGGACGGCCAGATGCGTCGAGTTCGACATTGAGACGAAAAGGCCGATGCCGGTGAACACCGATGGTGAGATCGTCACCTCGACCCCGGCGCATTTCAAGGTCCACCCGAAGGCGATTTCGGTGTTCGCGCCTGCCGCCGCGCGCATGCAGCCCCGCACAAAGGTGCTTGGGGATGCGGTCGGCGCAAACAGCGGCTAGACTGGCCACCAAGCGCGCGTCGAACAAACCCAACCGCCCGCGGTCATCTCTCGATCAGGAGTCGGCGCCTTCTGGAAAAACGACGCGGGCTGATCGGCAACAGCAAAACACAGCCTTCCGGACACGTCTTTGATCATTGCTTGAGGAACGCGCCCGTGTAGGTCTGGCCGGCAAGCCTAACAGTTCCGGCCAGGGTTCTGTCGGGCCGCATGACAAAACTGAGGTCTGCGCCATTCGGCAGGCGCTCAAGCTTCAATGTCGTCCCCACAATTCTTCCAACGCCGGCGGCCTCTCCCGGATGGTTGTCGCCCAGAGTTCCCCAAGCATAGGTAACCGTCACCTTGCCATTGGAAGAAATCGTCTGAACAGCAAGTTTGGCGTCATACATCCCATCCAATCGTCCGGCCCATAGACCTGAAAAAACAGCATATTTTGTCGGAACGGTCTTGTCAGGGGGAGTGATCGCCACGGATTGATCCAAAGTTGCCGAGCCGGGGGGAACAGCGGCAGGATCCGAGGCGGGTTGGGCAGGAATGGGTCCAGGTTCTAACGCAGGTTCGAGAGTGGGTCGCGGCGTTTCAGGAGCCGATTGGCACGCGGTTGTGGCAAGCGCCGCGAAGCCAAGCATTGCGTTGCACATTCGGCGTGCCATCTTCTGGTGCCCCGGCCATCTCTAGATCTAGCGCAGGCTAACCTTATCGCGCGTTTTCACGACCTCTGTCTACCCAAGGTGTCTCGTACGACAGCGGCTCGTCGAAGGACGTGCAGCGGTCGTGAGCGAACGCCTCCATTCGTCGCCCAAGTAGCCACCAATGGCGACGGAAAATGTCTTTAGTTCAAATATTTACGACAGAATTTTCGATCTATTTTCTAGGTTCTTGGCTTCCGACCACCGACGCTTTAAGCTGCTATCGATGCAGTCGCTGCCGTTTCGGCCGCGACGCCGTCCACCATGACATGACCGATGCCCCGCGAACAGCGCTCGATCCTCGCCTCGACGCGGTATACATCACGCAAAAGCGCCGGGGGTGACAACCTCTTCCGGCGTGCCGCAGGCGATCATCCGCCCCTCGGCGAGGACGATGCATTTGTCGGCAAAGCGCAGGGCCTGATTGAGGTCGTGAATTGCGATCAGCACAGCGATCCCGTGCTTGCGCGCAAGCCCGCACACGAAGCTCAGCACCTCGACCTGCCGGTGCAAGTCAAGCGCGGACGTCGGCTCGTCCATCAGCAGGATTTCAGGTTCACGGGCGAGGATCTGGGCGATGCTTACCATCTGCCTTTGTCCGCCGCTCAGTTCGCCGACATTGCGAAAGGCAATATCCGAAATGCTGAGCGCGGCCAGGATGCCGTCTATGAGTGCGAGGTCGCCATCGCCGACCGACCAGGCCGAGCCCTGCTTACGGGCGAGCAGGATCGATTCATAGACGGTCAGCACCGCGTTGGCTGCCGTATCCTGCGGCATATAGCAGATGCCCTCAGGTCCCTTCGCCGCCCCCTCGAGGCAGACACGCCCCGGGCCCTTTAAGAGTCCAGCGATGCGCTTGAACAGCGTCGACTTGCCCGCTGCGTTGGGCCCGATAACGGCGACTACTTCGCCACCCCGAAAAATGGGAGTTGAAACGTCCGAAAGGGCGAGCCGCGTCCCGTGGAAGGCTCCGAGACCATCGAGCCTGATCGTTACCATGAGCGCCTCACATTCGAGAGGATCAGCGAGATGAAGAAGGGAATGCCGACAAGCGAGGTGACGATGCCGATCGGGAAGATCGTGCCTGGAATGAGCGACTTGCTGGCAACCGAACTCGCCGACAGGATGAGTGCCCCCGAAAGCGCCGAGGCGGGCAGGAAGAAGCGTTGATCTTCCCCGATCAGCATGCGGGCGATGTGCGGACCGACCAGCCCGATGAAGCCGATCGTGCCGACGAAGGCGACGGGAATGGCAGCAAGCAGGCTCACCATCATCATGGTTTCGAGCCTGAGGCGCGCGACCTTGACGCCGAAGCTCGCGGCCTTGTCTTCGCCTAACCGCAGCGCCGTCAGCGCCCAGGCGCGGCGCGCGAATATCGGCAGCGTTGCGAGAAGGATGAGGCTGGTGATGATGAGCTTGGGCCAAGTGGCCTTGGTGAGGCTTCCCATGGTCCAGAACACGACCGCTGCGAGCGCCTGCTCTGAGGAAAGATACTGGACGAGCGCCAGCAGCGCATTGAAGGTGAATACGAGCGCGATGCCGAGCAGCACGATGGTTTCGACCGTCACGCCGCGCTTGAGGCTCAGCAGGTGGATGACGAACGCGGTCAGCATCGCCACCACGAAGGCGTTGAGCGGCACGACATATTCGATCGCGGCCGGGATGAGCGCGACGCCGAAGGCGAGCGCGAGTGCTGCGCCAAAGCTGGCCGCCGCCGAAATGCCGAGCGTGAACGGGCTGGCGAGCGGATTGTTGAGGATGGTCTGCATCTGCGCACCAGCGATCGACAGTGCCGCGCCGACGACCACGGCCATAAGCGCGATGGGAAGCCGGATTTCCCACAGCACGACGCGCACCTGAAGGGGCACGCTGGCGGGAGAAACCAGCGCGAGCACAACCTGGCCGAGGCTGTAACTGGCAGGGCCGAGCGCGAGGTCGATGCAAAGGCTCATGAGCAGCGCCAGGGCGAGCCCTGCGAGGATGAGCTGCTTGCGCAGGACGAGGGCGCGGTAGAGGCCGCGCCCTTCTTTGGCCGACAGTGCCGCGGGTTCACTGCTCATCGGAGAGCGAGACCCAATGGCCAGGCCTGTATTCGACCGGCAGGAACTTCTCGTGCAACTCCTTGAAGGTGGCCTCGGCGTCCAGATCGGCGAACAGGTCGGGGTGCAGCCACTTGGCCATCTGCTGGATGGCGACGAACTGATAGGGGCTGTTGTAGAACTGGTGCCAGATGGCGTGGACCCGACCTTTCTCCACCGCCTTGATGCCGGTGAGGGCGGGCCGCTCAGTTAGGCCATTGAGTTTCTTCAGTGCTGCCGCTTCGTCCGCGCCGGGACCGACGCCGACCCATTTGCCGCCCGGTACATAGGCCTCCCAGTTACCGCCCGTGACAATCACCTGGTCGGGATCGCTTGCGATGATTTGTTCGGGATTGAGCGCGCCAAAAGTGCCCGGGATCAGATCCGCCGCGATATTGCGGCCACCGGCCATCTCGACGAACTTGCCGAAATTGTCATTGCCGAAGCTCATGCAGCAATCGTCGGAATAGCCGCCGGCGCGCTCGATAAACACGGTCGGGCGCTTTGGATCCCTCTCTGCGATCACCTCGGTGACGCGCGCGATCTGGGCGGCGCGGTAGGCGATGAACGCCTCGGCCCGTTCTTCCTGGCCAAAGAGCTTGCCGATGAGACGCATGCTCGGCTCGGTGTTGGTGAAGGGATGCTCGCGGAAATCGACATAGACCACCGGAATGCCGACGGCGGCGAGCTTTTCGATATATTGCGCGTCCTCCGTCGCCTGCTTGGACTCGATGTTCATGATCATCACGTCCGGCTGAAGCGCGATGGCCTGCTCGATGTCGAAGGTGCCGTCCTTGAAACCGCCGAAGGTCGGTATCGCCGCCATCGAGGGGAATTTATCCAGATAGACGGCGTAATTGTCGGGATCGGCCTGGGAGAAATCCTCGCGCCAGCCAACGATTCGCTTGAAGGGGTTGTCGGTATCGAGCGCCGCGATCAGGTAGATTTGCCGGCCTTCGCCGAGGATGACTTTCTCGACCGGCGTCTTCACCTCGACCTTGCGGCCGCTAATGTCGGTGACGGTTTCGGCGCGCGCGCCGTGGGTTAGCGGCATGGAGGCCGCGAGGGCGACCGCGGCCGCAAATATCGATTTCAAAATCATTGTGCTCTCGCAATTCAGTTTACCGGCCCGGCTTTATAAAACATGAATTGTGTAATCAAGAATTATCTTTTAGAGCAATTCCAATGTACCGGTTTTGGGGAGAGCGTTTCGGGCAATGATAGCTCACGCAAACTATTCGCTGCGCGACGAAATTCGGGACTATTGGTCCGATCGCGCCGAGACGTTCGACCTGCAGGTGGGTCACGAGATTTTTTCCGAGCGAGAGCGCGCTGCCTGGCATGCGCTCATAACCAGGCACCTTGGGCCAGGCGCCGGGCGAGCGGCTCTGGATCTCGCCTGTGGGACAGCCGTTATTTCGCATCTGATGCACGATCTAGGCTTTGCGGTGACAGGCCTCGACTGGTCGGAAGCCATGCTCGCGAAGGCGCGCGCCAAGGCACAAAAACGCGGCGCCGATATCCGCTTCATCGTGAGGGATGCCGAACGCACGCTCGAGGACAAGGCGAGCTACGATGTCATCGTCACCCGTCACCTGGTCTGGACGCTGCTGGATCCGAAGGCGGCCTTTGCCGAATGGTTCTCGCTGCTGAAGCCCGGCGGCAGGCTGCTGGTCATCGACGGCGATTTTGTCAGCCGCAACTGGGCGATGGGTTTGCGGGAAATTTGGGAGAAGCTCACGACCGGCAAGTCCCGGGTCTCGGACAATGACGGCGCCTCCATGGCCAGACGCCACCAGAGCATTCTTGCCCGTGTCTATTTCTCGGGCGGCGCACGGGCGGAAGAGATAGTTCGCTTGCTGGCCGAAGCCGGGTTCGATCAGCCGGTCGTCGACTGGAAACTGGGCGCGATCCATCGCGCTCAGGCTCGACAGATGAGTTGGCCCAAGGCGCTCGAACGCGCCACTCAACTTCGCTTCGCGATCTGCGCGACAAAGCCGCAGTAAACTGCATCTGAGTTAACGCAGACCGACAACTATTCGCGCCACCGCGGATTATTTCTCCGGGCTGGCGTCCTGCAAGATCATTTCCGATGCCTTCTCCGCGATCATCACCACTGGAGAGTTGGTGTTGCCGGAAACGATCGTCGGCATAATTGAAGCGTCGACGACGCGCAGGCCAGAAATGCCGTGCACCCGCAGCCGGCCGTCGACCACTGCCGTCGAGCCTGCGCCCATCTTGCAGGTGCCGACCGGGTGGAAAATCGTCGTGCCGATATCGCCGGCCTTGCGGACGAGATCTTCGTCGCTTTCATAGTGTGCACCGGGCAGCATTTCCTCAGGCGCGAAACGGGCAACGGCGCGCGCCTTCATCAAGCGGCGGACGTGGCGGAGCGATGCTACAGCCACGGTCCTGTCTCCTTCGGTAGACAAATAGTTCGGCCGGATCTTCGGAGCCGCCTGCGGATCGGGCGCGCCTATGTGAACGGTGCCGCGGCTTTCCGGTCTGAGGTTGCAGACCGAAACCGTGACCGCGGGGAAGCGATGCAGCGGCTCGCCCAGCCGGTCAGTGCTCAACGGCTGGACATGATATTCGAGATCGGGCGTCTCCAGGCGTGGGTCGCTTCTGGCGAAGATACCTAATTGGCTCGGCGCCATCGATAGCGGTCCGCTGCGACGGATGGCATATTCGATGCCCATGGCCGCGCGGCTGAACAGATTGTGGTAGCGCTGGTTTAGCGTCGAGGCATTGGCGACCTTGAAGACCGTGCGGATTTGCAGATGATCCTGCAGGTTCTCGCCGACGCCTTCCAGCGCGTGGCGAACCGGGATTCCTGCTTCGCCAAGCACGTCGGGCCGGCCGACGCCGGATAGCTCGAGCAGCTTCGGCGAATTGATCGCGCCAGCGGCAAGGATCGTCTCGCCTGCCCGTGCACGATGCAGTTGGCCGCCCATGCGGAAGGCAATGCCAGTGACACTAGCTCCGTCGAAATCCAGGGTCTCCGCCTCGGCGCCGGTAACGACGCGCAAGTTCGGCCGCCGGAGCACGCTCCGCAGGAACGCTTTCGAGGTATTCCAGCGCACGCCCTTCCTCTGGTTGACCTCGAAATAGCCCGACCCTTCGTTGGTCCCGCCGTTGAAATCCTCCGTCCGGGGGATGCCGAGTTCCTCGGCAGCATCGCGGAACGCATCCAGGATCGGCCAGGACAGGCGCTGGCGCTCGACGCGCCATTCGCCACCGGCGCCATGAAGGTCGTTGGCGCCACCAAAATGGTCTTCGGACTTGCGGAAATATGGAAGCACGTCATCCCAGCCCCAACCGAGATTTCCGGCTTGCCGCCAGCCATCATAGTCGGCCGCCTGGCCGCGCATGTAGATCATGCCGTTGATCGATGAGCAGCCGCCCAGAAGCTTGCCGCGCGGATAGTTGAGCGCACGACCGTTCAGCCCGGGCTCCGGCTCGGTCTTCATCAGCCAATCCGTGCGCGGGTTGCCCATGCAGTAGAGATAGCCGATGGGAATGTTGACCCAGTGATAGCGGTCGCTGCCGCCGGCTTCCAGAAGCAGCACGCGCGTGCCTGGATTGGCCGACAGTCTGTTGGCCAGCACGCAGCCGGCCGAACCTGCGCCGACGATGATGAAGTCGTATCGTCCAAAATCGGCAGCGGTCTGTGTCAATTGGACGTCCGTTCGCTTGCCATCCTGTCCCATAGCGGACCCATGGCCTGGTTGATCTCACCATACAGACGATAGCGCTGCTCATAGACCGGTGCCATCGCGCTATTGGGCTGGTAGCAGCGGTCGGGCGCGGTCATCGCGGCGGCGCCCGCAGAAAAATCGGTAAACAAGCCGACGCCTGTCCCGGCTGCAATTGCAGCTCCCAGCGCCCCCGTCTCGCGGCTGCGCGCCACGGTCACCGGCACGTCAAGCACATCCGCAAATATCTGCGGCCAGATGGCGCTGCGCGAGCCGCCGCCCGAAAGAACCGCCTGGCTGACGGTCGCTCACCGCTCGGCGCAGCGTCTCGACATGCCGCCGGTGCTCGAACACGACGCCCTCGAAAAGTGCGCGCAGCATATGCGCCCGCGTGTGCCAGCCGGCGATGCCGTAGAAACCTGCACGCGCCTTGCCATTCTGCTGCGAGCCGTAAAGGAAGGGGTGGTAGATCGGCATATCTCCCGCGGGATCGACGGAAGCAACAAGCTCGCTGCAGATTTCGAATGGCGATGCGCCTGCCGGCGGGGCGTGCTCGAAGAACTCACGGACGATCCATTCGAGATTTGCGGCCGACGTGGCGCTCGATTCGATGGCGAGGTAGCGCACCGGATCGAACGTCGACAGCATGAAGATCGACGGATCGCGGATCGGCTCTTCTGTGATGACCTGGTTGATGCTCCAGGTGCCGGCAATGATCGAGGCGGCGCCGGTGCTGGTGACGCCTGAACCGATGGCGCTGGCGACGACATCGAACAGGCCCGCCACCACAGGCGTGCCCGCAAGAAGGCCGGTGGCATCGGCGACATCGCGCGTGACATGGCCGGCGATGTCGGAAGCCTCCAGCACGTTCGGCAGCAGTTCCATGCAATCGTCGAGACCATAGGCTGCCAGCAACTCACGCTCGTAGCATCGGCCGGGCATGTGCAAAAGCCCGCAGCCCGACATATCCGAGGTCTCGGTCGAGCGCGCGCCGGTTAGGCGGTTGACAACAAAATCCTTGCACAGGAAGACGGTGCCTATTCGGGCAAAGAGCGCCGGGTCATGGCGCCTGAGCCACGCCAGCAGAGTCGGCGTCTGCGCCGCCCAGGGCCGTTGCAGGCAGTGGACATAGGTCCGGTCGCCAACGCCTGTGGCCGCCCATTCGCTGACGATGCCGATACCGCGCGTGTCGAGCGACTGGATGCCGAGCAGCGGGTCGCCGCCGCGGTCCAGCGCGTAGAACCCGTTGCCGTGGCCGGCGCAGCCGATCGCCGCGATGTCGCGGGGGTCGATGCCCGACTGGTCGAGGCACTGGCGGATGACCTCGACGACGTTGCGCCATAATTCGCCGAGGTCCCGCTCGACATGGCCGGGCTTTGGCATGCAGGAGCGGCCGTCCCGGGCGGCGAGCGCGAGTTCGCGACCGGCGGTGTCGAAGATGATGGACTTGATGACGGTATTGCCCGCATCAAGACCAAGAATGTGTCGCTGCATTGAAGCTCCTCCCAAGCTGCAAAGATTATTCTTGTTGGTAGAGCTCCCAGGCTGCCGCGCCGTCTGCATTCTCATGGATGATCGCCATCAATCCTCTCACGACGGCGCGAGGGTTGGAATGCTGGTATATGTTGCGGCCATAGACCATGCCTGCCGCACCCTGCGCCATCAGCGCCGCCGACTTGTCGAAGACTGCGCGCAAATCCTCCCTGCCCCCACCGCGCACAAGGACAGGACAGCGCGTCGCCGCCACCACCCGGTGGAAGTCGTTCGGATCGGTGGTCGGGTCCGCCTTGATGATGTCGGCGCCCATCTCGCTGGCGAGCCGGGTCAGGGTGACGATCTTTTCGGGATCGCCGTCAACCATGTAGCCTCCGCGATCCGAGTTCGGCAGCATCGCCAACGGCTCGATCATCAGCGGCAGCCCGTATTTTTCGCAGTCGGCGCGAACGCGGGCAATGTTGTGGACGCATTGCCGGAACAGGTCCGGCTCGTCGGGCAGCATGAATAGATTGACGACCACACAGGCCGCGTCCATCTCCAGCGCGCCGATCAGTGGTTCGGCTTCGTTCTGCAGGATGGCCCACATCGAGCGATGGCGGGTTTTGTTATATGGATTGCCCATGTCTATGCGCATGACCAATGCCGGCTTTTCCTTGCCGGGCAAGGACTGCAGCAGATCGGCCTGGCCATAATTCATCTGAATGGCGTCCGGTCCGGCGGCGACCAGCTGGGCGACGACGCCGGCCATATCCTCGAGCCCTTCCAGAAACGACGGCTCGTTGCATACGCCATGGTCGACTGCGACGTCGAGACAGCGCGCCCGGCCGAACAACCGGTTCATGCGGACTTTCTTGTTGATGCGCATTCGGCGCTCCTTCCTTGGTCTTCTTGGGATAGCTGGTCGAGATCGACGCCGTGCCGGCGTTGCAACAGGGCGAGGAAATCGGTGCGCTCGAATGCCTTGCGCGCGGCGTCCCAGTTCTTTTCGACAGCGAGAATATCGAGGACCGCATCGAGAAGGCCGGAAGAGAGAGCGCCGGTGATGGCGATTGTCGTGCGGCGAAGCAGCAGGTCCTCCAGCTGTTCGACATATTCATTGGCGATGAGATATTGGATCTCCCGGGCCGAGTAGTCGTTGCCGGGCAAGAGCTCGTCATGTCCCGCTGCCATATGGGCGGCGACGGCATCCGCCGCGGTGCCGTAGCGCTTGAAGAGGGTACGCATGCGGTCAAGCGACAGGCCATGCGCCGCCGCGCGTTCTGCGCACCATTTTGCCGGGGCAATGGGAAAATGCCGGCCGCCGCCGATCGGCATGTTTTCGGTGCCGACGATGCGCTGCCGGCTCAACCGCTCGAGCACGATATCTGCTGCCAGTTCGCCGAACGAGCGGAAGGTTGTCCATTTCCCGCCGATCATGCAGAGCGTCGGCGGCACTGTACCGGCGCCCTCGATGAGCTCGCAGAAATGATCGCGGGGAATGCGCCCGGTAAATCTGTCCTGGCTTGTCGGCAGCGGCCTCACCCCGGTGAACTGAAAGACGATGTCGGTATCAGTGATTTCGATCGCCGGAAACACGAAGGACAGGGACTGCAGGATGTATTGCCGCTCGTCATCCACACAGCGCGCCTGGTCGGGATCGTCGACACGGATATCCGTCGAGCCGACCAGCACGTTGCCGAGATAGGGGAACAGGATGCAGATCCGGCCGTCCTCGTTCTCATAGTAGATCATGTGACCGTCGAGCGCGTCATGAAGCTCGCGATTGTCGACGATCAGATGCGAACCTTTGGTGCCGCCCATAAGCTTCGGCGCAACGGCTCCGATCGCCGAATTGGTCAGGTCGATCCAGCCGCCTGTGGCATTGACCACGAGCCGCGGCTTCACGGCCACGGTTTCGCCAGACAGTCCGTCGTTAAGCACCAGGCTCGCGTCACCGAGCGATACGCGTGCATAGTTGAGCGCCCGGGCGAACGGCTTTTCCTTCATGGTGTCGCGCAGCATCTCGGTACCCAGCCGCTCGGGGTGGCTGACCCAGGCGTCATAGTATGTCGCCGAATTGCGAATAGCAGGATTGATTGCGGGCCAGACCTTGAGTGTTTCAGCACGGCTCCTGAATTTGTGCGTCGGGACGATACGCCGTGCGGCGGTGAAGAAGTCATACATCGCCAGGCCGGTCTTGATGATCAATGCGCCGCGCCGACCCGGACGACGGCTTAGCCCAAGGAAGCGGAATGCGCCATTTGCCATGCCTGAGAACAGGTCGAAGATAGGCACCGTGGTTGGCAGTGGCGCAACGTAATGCGGCGCGTTCTTCAATAGCCGATCGCGTTCGAGCAGAGATTCGCGGACCAGCTTGAACTCGCCGTTTTCAAGATAGCGCAAGCCGCCATGTACCATGCGCGAGAGGGCTGCGCTGGCGCCGGAACAATAATCGCCCTTTTCGGCGAGCAGCACATCGACGCCCTGCAAAGCGAGTTCGCGAAACACGCTGATGCCGTTAATGCCGCCGCCTATGACGAGCACGTCAACATCGGGGTTCTCGCGCAAGCCGGCGATCGTCTGGATGCGATTCATCTCAGGATGCGCTTTCGATCACGCGTCTATCGCTACGAGATGCCCGGCCACCGCCGCATCGATGGTCCCCAGTTCCGCGGCGCTCAGTAAAATCTCCCCTGCCCTGGCGTTGTCGAGCGCCTGCGTCGCGTTTCGCGCTCCACACAAGGCGAAGGTGATGCCGGGCTGCGCCAGCGTCCAGGCGATAACGATCTGCGCCATGGTTGCCTGGTGGACCTCCGCGACCGGGGCCAAGGCATGCTTCAAAGCGGCTACCTTGCGCCGGTTGGCCTGAGAGAAGCGCGGGTTGTCTTTGCGCTGGTCGTCGCCGCTGAACTCACGCGCCGGATCGATGGCGCCTGAGAGCAGGCCGAGCGCAAGCGACGAATAACTGAGCGCGGCGACCTGATGCTGGCGCGCGATCGGCAGCAAGCTCTGCTCAATCTCGCGATCCAGCATCGAATATCTTTCCTGGATCGCGTCGAGCTGGCCAGTTCCTACATACTGCTGCAGCTCGGCGGCGTTGAGATTGCTTGCGCCGATGGCGCGAATCTTGCCAGCTGATTTGAGGCGTTCGAGCGCTTCCATTGTTTCGGCAATGGGGGTCGTCGGGTCCTGCCAATGGGTGATGTAGAGATCGATATAATCGGTGCCGAGCCGCCGCAGGCTCTGTTCCACTTCATAAGCGATGCCGTCGGCACCCAGATATCGGTTCACCGGCGTTCCATCCTGATCGAAGAAGTGGTTGCCCTTTTTCGAATGCCAGTTCAGGCCACATTTGGTGGCGATGACCGCGCGGTCGCGCCGGCCCTTGATAGCCTTGCCGACGATCTCCTCACTGCGGCCGAGACCGTAAGCCGGCGCGGTGTCGATCAGCGAGACGCCGGCATCGATGGACGCCTGGATCGCAGCGATCGATTCTGCTTCATCTGTGCCACCCCACATCCAGCCGCCGATGGCCCAGGTGCCGAGTCCCACTGCCGAAGCGACAACGCCGGACTTGCCGATTGAGCGGGTGATCTGTCGAGAATTCATGCTGCATTTCCTTCGGCGAGCTCGAGGATCTTCAAGCCTGTGGTTTCGTCTGTGACGAGAGTGTCGAGGTGAGAGCCGCGCATGGCACTGAGGATCGGGACCACCTTACTTGCCCCGCTGGCGACCCCTATCGACTGCGGAATGGTCGCGAATTCCTCAAGCGTCAGCGAGACCAGTGACCGGTTGAGGCTGTAGTCCGCGAGCTTGCCGTCGCCGTCTATGAGATGCGCGAGCAGCTCGCCCGCCGCGCCCGAGCGCTCGATGGCCAGCCGGTCGGCGCTCGAGGATGGGTGCAGATCGTAGTAGCTCGAATCGTCAGCCAGGATGGAGCCGATGCCGACGACCGCAAGCGTTGCTTCGCGCGCCTTGTTGAAGACATCCGAAACCGCCCGGACGCCCATCAGCATGTCACGTTGGGCCGGACTGTCGGCAAACAGCGGCGCGTGGATCTGATAGGCGCGGCCGCCGAGTTTGTCGGCCATCAGAGACGCGACATGATTGACGTCGGTGTAATGCTTGCCCTGGACCAGGCCGGTCGCGGGAACGACCTCGACGTCGTAGCTGCGGCTCGGCTTGAGGCCGGCGACGACGGCACTCACCCCCTTGCCCCCGGTGATGGAAATCGTGTCGCCGTCCTTGATCGTCTCGAGCACCAGCCTGGCTGCGGCCTCACCGACACGCTGAAGCGCAGTCTGCGGATTGTCCGAAACGGAGGGGACGACGACGGCCCTTTGGAGTCCACCTATCGCGACAAGTCGCGCCTCGATGTCGATCAGTTGCTCGACCGGCGACTTGATCTTGATCTCGACAAGCCCGAGTTGATGACCGCGTTTGATGAGGCGATTGACGGTCGCATGCGAGATGCCGAGCTCCTTGGCGATTTCCGCCTGCGTCTTGGCTTCCATGTAATGAAGCACAAGCGCCTGATACATCTGGCGGACGATCGTGACGTCGTCCCGCGAATTGGGTGGTGACATGATGGATGCTCAACTCTTGCGCTGCTGCTCAGGATTTCCTGCGGTGCAGAAAGTGGTCGATCGATACCGCCGCGAGCAGGATGCATCCCTTGATCATGTCCTGCCAATAGACTGAAACGTCGAGCAGGATCAGCGAGCTTGTCACGACCGAGAGCAGCGCCATGCCCAGTATGGCGCCGAAGATGGTGCCCGAGCCGCCATTGAGCGATGCCCCGCCGATCACCGCCGCGGCGATGATGTTGAGCTCCATGCCAGCGCCGAAGGTCGGGGTCGCAGCGCCAAAGCGTGACATATAGATGACGCCGGCAAAGCCCGCGAGGGTGGAGCAGAGAACCGTGACCCAGAATTTGACCTGCTTGGTCTTGATGCCCGAAAATTGGGCCGCCTTCTCGTTGCTGCCGGTATAGAAGACCTTGCGGAAGGCCGTGGCTCGCCGAAGCAGAAAATCGAAGATGGCCACGACCACGACAAAGATGACGATGACATAAGGGACATTGCCGAAGCTGCCCTGGCCGATCGCCTTGAATCCGGGTGGCAGGGTGAACAGCGACAGCGGGGTTCCCTTGGTGATGACAAGGCAGAGACCGCGCACGATCACCATCGCCGCCAACGATGTGATGAAGTGATTGAGCCCGATGACGGTGACGAAGAAGCCCATGACCGCGCCGATCAGCGCGCTGGCGCCTATGCCGATGAGGCTCGCGGTCCACGGGTCCAGACCCATCAGGAAGAGAGCGCCTGACACGACCATGGAGAAGCAGACCACCGACCCGACGGAAAGGTCGATGCCGCCGACTATGAGGAGTATCGTCATGCCGACCACGACGATGCCTTCGATGGAGAAGCTCATCAGCATGGCGCGGAAATTTCCCCAAGTCAGGAAATGCGGCGAAGCGAATGTCATGGCGATGCACAGCGCCAGCATGATTGCGATCAGCCCCGCCTCGCGCATTGACCCCAGACGCAGCCAGTTGCGCCCGCCAAGCCCGGGGGCGCTCGCCTTGATTTCGGCGTCCATGAGGGTTCCTCCGGTCTGTCTAAGCGACATTCTGAACCTGCCTTGCGTTTGATCGTTGCTGGCGGACACCCGAAGCCAGCAGCATAATCGCTTCTTCGGTCAATTCGTCCGCCTCCAGTTCGCCGACGAGGGCACCTTCGCGTATGACAAGCACCCGGTCGCTGAGCCCGATCAATTCCGGAAGCTCGGATGAAATCACGATGACGCCGACGCCCCGCTCGGCGAGGTCGCGAAGCAGGCGATGAATTTCCACTTTGGCGCCAACATCGACCCCGCGTGTGGGCTCGTCCAGAATGACCACCTTGGGCCCGACCGAAAGAAGCCTGGCGATGGCGACTTTCTGCTGATTGCCACCACTAAGCGTCGACACCTGTGTCTCGATGCCGCCCATGCGCACACCGTGGCGCTCCACCAGGTCGGTGGCTTGCCTTGCCTCGGCGCGGCGATCGAGCAGCCCAAGCGGTGTGGTTAGTTTCCGAAGGTCCAGCGCGGAGATGTTCGAGGCGACCGACAGGTCGAGGAACAGGCCAGACGCCTTGCGGTCCTCGGAGAGGTAGACCAGACCAGCGCGCACCGCATCGCTGTAGGTCCTGATGCTGACCGGCTCGCCATTGAGTTCGACCGATCCCGATACATTCGGGCGCAAGCCGCAAACGGTCTGAACCATCTCGCTGCGGCCAGCGCCAATCAATCCGCCGATGCCAAGAATTTCGCCTGCACGAAGCGTGAAGCTGACACCGTCGGAACCCTCTCGATAGGAGAGATTCCCGACCGACAGCACAGGCCGGTCGGTGCGCTGTTCAGGCGAGAGTTTTTCGGGATAGAGCTGCGTGATTTCGCGCCCGACCATTTTGCGCACGACATCATTGGGAGTGACCGAAGCGATAGAATCGGTCGCTACATATCTGCCGTCACGAAACACCGTGACGCGGTCGCACAGGCTGAAGATCTCGGCCATACGGTGGCTGATGTAGATGATTGAAATTCCGCGCGCCTTGAGGTCGCGGACGATCGCGAAAAGACGCCGCGCCTCGGTCTCGGTCAGGGCGGCCGTCGGCTCGTCGAGCATCAGCACCCGGCATTCGAGCGTCAGCGCCTTGGCGATTTCCACAAGCTGCTGGTTGGAAATCGAAAGGTCGGCGACCGGCGTCTCGACCGGGATCGGCGCCAGCAGGTCCATTATCTTCTGCGCATCGGCGTAGAGCCGGCGAAAATTCATCAGCGGCGCGCGCCGATTGTTGATCGCCGCCATGAGGATATTCTCGGCGACCGTGGCATCCTGGCAGAGCGCGATCTCCTGGTGGACGAGGCCTATGCCAAGCCGCTGCGCGACGGATGGCGATGCGATGGTGACGTCCTTGCCCTCGAGACGAATGGTGCCTTCATCGGGTTGCACAATGCCGGCGATGATATTCATCAGCGTGGACTTGCCCGCGCCATTCTCGCCGCACAGCGCGTGAATTTCGCCCCGCTGCAGCGTGAAATCGACCCCGGTCAGCGCTTTTATGGCGCCGAAGGATTTCGATATGTCGCGAATTTCAAGAATGGCGGCGGCAGTCACTCCGTCCCCCTGCAGCGTTGAGATTGATGAAAATGGCCCGGTAGACGGGGCGCGAGCGCGCCCCGTCCAGTTCGAGCATCTCCGAAGCCCTACGGCATAAAGTTGGACTTATTCCTCGATGCCCTTGGTGCCGCGCCGCGTGAGATAGGCATCCCAATAGAAATCATCGGCGTTTTCCGCAGTGACGATGGAAAAGCCGTTGTCGACGAAAGGCACGCCCATGCCGTTGAAGCCCGACCGCCGGGCGTCGTTCATCGGATCGATCAGCTCAGGATGCTTGGCCAGCCACAGCAGCATGAAGCCCATATAGCCCTGCATGCCCTGGTTCGGGTTGACTGAGCCAAAGATTTCGCCGGCCTTGATCATATCGAGGATCTTGGCGTTGACGTCGGCCAGCATAACCCGGATCTTGCCGCCGCCCTCCTTCGCGGCCTGCGCGGCTCCGATTGCCGAGTTGGCTTCCGGCATGAACACCGCGCCCAGTTCGGGATGGGCCTGGGCAAGGCTGAGCACGGCCTGATACGCCTTCGTCGCATCCTGATTCGACGCCGCGCGGCCGACGAGCTTCATATCCGGCCATTTGGCTTCCATGCGGGCGATGAAGGCGGCGATGCGCTTGTCGTGATTGTCCTGTCCAGGGTTTTCGAGGACCGCGTATTCGCCCTTGCCGTCCATCGCCTTGGCGACTGCATCGGCTGCATAGGTACCTTCGGCGACGTTGTCGGAGGTGATGTAGGACACTCGTTTGGAGTTGGGCGAATCCGCGGCGAATGTGACTACTGCCGTTCCCTGGTCTATGGCCCGGTTAATTGGCTCGATGAACGGATCGGAGTTCATCGGATGGACCAGGATGCCAGCCGGCTTCTGAGCCAGCGCCTGGTCGAATGTCGCTATCTGCTTGTTGACATCGTATTCGGGCGTTCCGGTGTATTCGGTCTCGCAACCGAACTGCTGTCCAGCCTGCTTGAACATCTCGTAGACCGGGAACCAATATTCGACGCCCGAAACCATGACGTTCATGACGTATTTTTCACCCGGCTCGCATTTGAACGGGTTAGCGGCCTGGGCCGCGGCGTGGCTTGCCCCCAACACTGTGGTGGCCGCTGCCGAAATGGCGAGCATGCTCAAAAATTTGCGCAAGAGTCCTCCCTCGGCCGAAGCCTGGTCAATTGGGCGGCCTGACACTTACGTGCCGCCGCTTGTGGTTGATGAGACCGAACCTCCTCCCGAGGCCCAGCAGCTGATCATTCGCAGGAGTTGGCTCGTCTGTCAATAAAATTCACATGCAGAAATATATTTCACATGTCATCGCGACCGGCAGCTTCGCGCCAATTGCCGATCTTCCCGGCGCTTCTCCAAGCTGCCCTTCGCTGTGCCCAAAAGGCCGAGTGCGACCAGTTCCTTGACGGCATGAGCGCCATAAGCCGTCAGGCGCTGCTTTGCCTGCGCGTACAGGTCATCGCCGTCCATCGTCATGTCGATGCTCTGCGCGATCCGGCTCGTCGCCGCCGGTTGCGGCGAGGAGCGCCCGCCGACAATGGTGAGGTCCGGCGCCAGCGCGCTCAGTGCCTCCAGATCGGGCTCGAAGAGGGTACCGACGATTTCCGCACCGTCCTTCAATCCTGCGAGTTCGGGCACATAGAGCTTATCGGGCAGACCGGCGATCTTCACGCCCAGGCTGTTCAACGTATCGACCCTCGCAATGTCGAACACCGCGAGCGTTTGCGGCGTCTTGCCAACGGTCACCGGGCCTTTCGCGGTTTCGATCTCGGTTGCGAACGCCTGAACGAGGAAAAGCGCCAGTGCCGGCAACTCCAGGGTCGAGCCATGCTCCGTGTGGAAAACGACGCTTCAATCGCGCCAGGCCAGCGGCTGCAGATTTTCGCGGAAGGCGAACCGGACGAGATGCGATTCGATGACCTGCTTGGTCTCGGTCAATGCGCCGGTGTCGGCCGCTTCCACCACTATGTCCAGCCCTTCGAGACCGGCATTCATGGTAGCCGTGTCGAGGAAAACCGGCACTGCCCATGCCCATCGTCAATAAGCGACGTCCACCTTGTGCGCGAAATGCTTGCAAAGCTGCTGGAGATATTTGCCCGCATTCGGTGTTTCGCAGCGCGTGGTGGCAGTCAGCATGGAGACCTCATAATATGATATTTACACTCCACTTATCGTAAGCTATCCCTCCAGACAAGGTCGACCATGAATGGCTGTAGCGACAGGCTCGTCAGCCATGCTCCCGGCGGTCCAGACCTTCGAACCAGAAAAAGCGTTCCAATGCTGCTTAGATTTTTCGCCTACTACCGCCCCTGGAGGGGTCTGTTCATCCTGGATTTCTGCTGCGCGGTTCTGTCCGGCCTGCTGGAGCTCGGGTTCCCGATGGCGGTCAAGCTGTTCGTCGACGAACTGCTGCCGACGCAGCAATGGCTGCTGATCCTTGCTGCGTCGGCCGGCCTGCTTGCCATCTATGCAGTGAACACCGGACTGATGGCGGTCGTGGTCTACTGGGGTCATATGCTCGGCATCAATATCGAGACCGAGATGCGCCGGAAGAGCTTCGATCACCTGCAGAAGCTCTCGTTCCGCTTCTACGACAATCATAAGACCGGTCACCTCATTGCCCGGGTCACCAAGGACCTGGAGGAAATCGGCGAGGTTGCGCATCATGGCCCGGAAGACCTGTTCATCGCGATCATGACTTTCATCGGCGCCTTCGCGCTGATGTTCCTGGTCAATCCGCAGCTTGCATTGATAACGGCGGCAATTGTTCCGCTGGTCGCCTGGGTGACAAGCCGCTATGGCGCCCGCATGACGCGCAACTGGCAGGCGCTTTACGGGCGGGTCGGCGATTTCAACGTTCGCATCGAGGAGAATGTCGGCGGCATGCGGGTGGTGCAGGCTTTCGCCAATGAAGACCACGAGCGCAATCTGTTCGCGCGTGTCAACGCCAGCTACCGCAAAACCAAGCTCGATGCCTATCGCATCATGGCCGCTAGCACGTCGCTGAGCTACATGAGCATGCGGTTGATCCAACTGGTGGTAATGATCGCCGGAAGCTACCTCGTGCTGCGTGGCGAACTTTCCAGTGGCGGCTTCGTTGGCTTCCTGCTTCTCGTCAATGTATTCTTCCGGCCGATCGACAAAATCAATTCGGTGATTGAAACCTACCCGAAAGGCATCGCCGGATTTCGCCGCTATGCAGCCCTCCTCGACACTGAGCCGGACATCGCGGATCGGCCTGGCGCTGTTGACGCACCGGCGCTCCGAGGTGACATCAGCTACCGCGATGTCACCTTCGGCTATAGCGGCGAACGGCCGGTCTTGAAGAACATTGATCTCGACATAGCAGCAGGACAAACCATCGCCTTCGTCGGGCCGTCCGGCGCCGGCAAGACGACCCTGTGCTCGCTGCTGCCGCGCTTTTACGAGGTCGACAGCGGCGCCATCACGATCGACGGTCTGGATATCCGCGACATGACACTGGCCTCCTTGCGCGGCCAGATCGGTATCGTCCAGCAGGACGTGTTCCTGTTCGGCGGTACGATCCGCGAGAACATCGCCTATGGCCGGCTGGACGCGGTCGAGAGCGAGATCGTCGAGGCCGCGCGCCGCGCCCGCCTCGACGATCTCATCGCCTCGCTGCCGGAAGGCCTCGATACGATCATTGGCGAGCGCGGCGTAAAACTTTCGGGTGGTCAGAAGCAGCGCCTGGCAATCGCGCGCATGTTCCTGAAGAACCCGACCATCCTCATCCTGGACGAGGCAACTTCGGCACTCGACACGCAGACCGAGCGGGAAATCCAGCAGTCGCTGGCAGAGCTTACGCAGGGCCGAACGACACTGGTGATCGCACACCGGCTAGCGACGATCCGCAACGCCGATCGCATCGTGGTGGTCGCCGATGCCGGCATCGTTGAACAAGGCCCGCATGATGAACTGGTGGCGCATGGCGGTGCTTACTCACGACTGGGCGCGGCTCCGGACTGACGACGCAGCTCCCAAAGCTGAAGCCGAGGGGAGTTCTACTGAAAGGCACCGGTCGGGCTGCGCAACCCCAACCAGCTGACGCCCGATCGGGTGCTCCGGTCGAAGCCCCGCCACCGCTTTCCAAGCGGCGGACGAGCCGCCGATTGGAGGTCTAATCTCGACGGTGCCGGCCGAACGTTGGTATCAGCGCCCCCAGATCCCCTGCCCATAACCAGGCCCGGGAATATCGAAGATCGAATTTCCTGCCGGGGTCGGTGCGTTGTCGGCCGTGTTGACACTGGCTGTGCCGCTCAGGTCGACCGCGTAGCCATTGTCGGACACCATCGACTGGTGACCGGTGTTCGGATGGCCGGAGCCATGGCTGTAGTCGGAGCCATAGTGGTCGCTGCCGGCAAAAGCCATGCCGGAGGCGAACAGGAAGGTGGCAGTGGCAAGAACGATCTTAAGCATTTCAATTCTCCATCTTTGAGGGTTAGCATTGGCCTCCAACGCGCAGTGCCCGCACCGCATCGATGAGCCGTCTTTCATGCCCTTTAGGCAAACCGACCAACCGCTCTCCATTTGGATTTGCGGCGGCAGGTTGTTCAGCGCACGGTTGTCTTGTTTTCGTTGCGTGCGCTGTTCGGAGGGGCTGCTTGATAGCAGCCGAGATCGTCACCGTTCGGCGGCGTTCAACGCGGCTTGTATGAATGGCGGCTGTTCCCGATCACCCGTCGCGTGGTGGGATTGACGTCTGCCCCTTGTCGATCATGGCGTTGTAAGAGCCGGCGAGCCCCTTCATGGGCCGGATGGTTTTGGTCAATAAGGCTCGCGCGGAGCCGGTCGGGGAAATCGTACGAAGTAACTGGCTTATGCATTTTGAACCTCAGGTTTCGGAGCAAGACGCATCGACAAGACTAGATGTTCGTCCAGGGCGCTGGATATTTGCATCACGCCCGTTGATCTGCCGAAACTGCGGTTGTTATTGTCATACACCGCTTTCGTTTCATGCGTTTTTCTGTAATGCGGTGGGAGTGTTTCGTTTGTTTCAGCGGCACGCGCGACGGGGCGGGCCGCATTTTGCTATGGTTGTGGTCCGAGTCGTTTGCGCCGGATCCAGAAAGGATCCAGTCGACAAAGTTGCGAACACTCTGGCGCGTAGCCGAGCGGCCTGGAACGAATGGAATGCCGCCCGCAATCTCGCGGCCAGTGTCCTTTCCGCGCCGTCCGATCGATTCGTCCTGGCTCGGCGCTGCGCGGCCAGTGGTAATCCATATGGTCACCGATCCTGAACGAGAACAGCACGAGCGAAGGCAGGACCTGGATCGTAGGTTCGGACTGAACCCGGCGAAGGCTGACGTCGTCCTAGAAAATCTCAATGGCGACGGGCGCGACGCCGCTGCCCGGCTCGGCATCGCGGCCACACGGTCAGAGCGCATCTAAGGCATGTCTTGGAGAAGACCGGCGTGCGCAGGCAGACCTGACTTGTCCGGCTGCTGCTGGAGGCGAGCGCGAGTTGACGAGCACTGAGGGCGGCAATTTTGTAACTAACGCCAAAACTGTTCCTGCGAGGCCAACACGGCCTGCGTAGGTCATGCCTGCGACCCTTCACGACCTTCTCCTGGGAAGGAAGGTCTGGCGTAGGTCAATCCTTCCGGTTCGCGAACAGGAAGGATGCGCCAAATCCCGTCCATCCGGAACACATGCTGAATAACGGCTTTCCGGGAGCCGACCTTCAACCGTCGCATATCGATCTCGTCGGAGATTCGACGAGAGTCTTCCTCGATGGCGCGACACCGGCTTCCACATGCCACAGGCCTGTCCGCCTCGGCGCGACCCAGGGACGGACAGGCTCAGCCTCGGCTTTACGGCCGGATGTTGTGGTTGACGCGGAAGAGATTCGCCGGATCGTATTTGCGCTTGACCGCAACGAGCCGCTCATAGTTGGCGCCGTAGGCGGCGCGTACCCGCGCCTCGCCTTCATCATCCATCATGAAGTTGATATAGGCGCCACCATGCGGGTTGTGCTTGTGCACCGCGGCCCAATACTCGCTTGCCCAGCGCCTCAGCTCCGGCGCCTTCGTCGGGTCGGGGTCGATGCCGGCGATAACCATCGACCAACGCGCTCGCCGCGCTCCCCAGGCGGTGGCGTCCGGAGCCACTTCCTGGACCGCTCCGTCGATGGGGTAGAGATGCATCAGCGACAGCTCGCTCGGGGTCTTCGAGCCGTGCTCGGCATGGGCAGCGATGGCCGCATCGGACAGCTCGTCGACATAATCGCCCTTCCAGTACCACTGCAAGCCCTTCGGCAGCAGCGGATCAAACAGCGCCTGCAGATCGACGAAGGGCATCTGCATCATACCGTCCATCAGAGGCTTGGGAAGCGCGTCGCGCACGGGCTGCATCGCCCGGATGCCGTCCTCCTCCGCGCCGTTGTAGCAACTGATCAGCGCGCAGATGCGCCTTCCCCAGATCTCGCGCGGGAAAGGGTCGCAGGAGGGCACCGTCTTGATGCCGAAGAACATCCCGAGCTCTCGCGACGCTCCGGGCAGGAAGTCGCGGTACCAGCGCATGATCTCTGCGGCATGTTCGATGTCGAAGAAGATCGGCCCGGCATAGACATCCTTCGCCGGATGCGCCTGAAATGAGAAGCGCGTCACGACGCCGAAGTTGCCGCCGCCGCCGCGCAGCGCCCAGAACAGCTCCGGGTGCTCGTCCTCGCTTGCCGTCACGACGCTGCCGTCGGCCAGCACGACCTCGGCCGCAAGCAGATTGTCGATGGTGAGGCCGTGTTTGCGCGTTAGATGGCCGGTGCCGCCGCCCAGCGTCAGTCCGGCGATGCCTGTGGTCGAGACGAGGCCCGCCGGCACCGCCAGCCCATGAGCGCTGGTGGCGCGGTCGACATCGCCTTGGGTGCAGCCGGCCTCGACGCGGACCGTGCGAGTCCTGGGATCGATATCGACCCGTTTCATCGGCGACATGTCGATGACCATTCCGCCGTCGCAACTGCCGAAGCCTGGACCGTTGTGGCCACCGCCGCGAATGGCAAGAAGCAAATGCTTCTCTCGGGCATGATTGACTGCCGCGACGACGTCGGCGACCTCGGCGCAGGGAACGATCCAGCGCGGCCGCTTGTCGATCATGGCGTTGTAGAGCCCGCGAGCCTCTTCATAGGCCGGATGGTTTTGGTCAATAAGGCTCGCGAGGAGCCGGTCGGGGAAATCGTACGAAGTTCCTGGCTTATCCATTTTGAACCTTCGGGTTTCGGAGCAAGACGCGTCGGCAACTCGCCAAGACTACATTGTTCGTCCTGAGCGCTGGACACTTGCGTTTCGCCGGTTGAATTCGCCGCATCTGCGGCTCTTCTTGTCATACACTGCCTTCGTTTCAGACGTTTTTCTGTGGTGCGGTGGGACAGTTTCATTTGTTTCAGCGCGTGCCCCACGGATGACAGGCGGCATTTTGTGGCTGGTTATGGTCCGAGTCGTTTGCTCGATCCGTGATGTCGGTCGTGCAACCTAGCCATTCGTGTTTCGGCCGTTTTTCCGGAGGATTGGATAGAGTTTCGTTTTCGCGTCAGCGCTGGCGATGACGCGCCGAAACAGTTGAAACAAATCACGCAGCGTCTGAATGTATGCTGAAACAAAGAGGGTCTAGTATCCGCCCTCGGGAGATCACGTGAACAAAGGGAACGACCATGCGGCCTGATCATCCGGTGCCATCCACACACACAGGCTATGCCCTTTTTGACGCCAACCATGTTCTCGTCGACAGCAATCTGGAGATATTTGGAAGCCAGCGGCTCGACCGCGGCAAGATGCAGCCGATGGACGCCATTGCCGCAGTCGCCGAAGCCCTCGCATATCTGAAAAGTTTCGACGGCCGCCCCATCGAGCCCGGCAACGCGTTCGTTGAAAGCGCCGCGGCGCGATGGACGCAAATCGACGATGCTCCAGTTGAAGCTGAGACTTTGGATGGCCGATGGAAGTTGCTCACGGCACATCCTCGGCCGGATGGCGGCATGGCCCTGGTAAGCGTCGACATTACCGACATCAAGCGAGCGCAGATCGCGCACCGGGAAAACGCGGAGATATTCCGCTGCATCACGGACAGTCACCCGCTGCCCGTTTGGGTGGTGGACGCGGGAAGCGGGCAGATCCTCTACGAAAGCCTCGATGCGTCGAACCTGCTTGGCCGAAAATGGACCCCGAACGAGCCGCAATTCCTGACGGATCATTTCGTGAATACTGGCGAATTCGATGAAATCAGTTCTCTCGCCAGCAACAGCGACATCGTGCGGGATCACGACATCCAGCTCAGAAACACAAGCGGATCGATCGTCTGGTGCTCGACGAACTGCCGTCGCGGCGTTTATGGCGGGCGCCCCTCGCTCATCATCGGGGTATTGGACATCACGGAACGCAAGCAGCGCGAGGATCTGTTCGGTTTCCTGATCAAGCATCATCCGTTGCCGGTATGGATGAACGATGCAAGTTCGGGGGAACTCATCTACCAGAGCAATGCTGCCGAACGGCTGCTTGGATGGAGCAAAAAGGCGCAACGTGAGACGGTGCGGCTCGGCGACTACTTTGTCGACCCCGAGAAACACCGGGAAATCAATCGGGAGCTCATGCAAAAGGGCGTCGTCGAAAATTGCGAGGTGCTTCTTAAAAGACCCGACGGCCAGGAGTTCTGGGCCACGGGCAATCTCAGGATCGTCGAGTTCCAGGGCCGGCGAGTGGTTCTCGCCGGCATCGCCGATGTAACCAAGCAGAAGAAGCGTGACGGCGAAGTCGCTGCGGCGCGGGAGATGCTCGCAGACGCCGTTGAATCACTCTCCGAGGGATTCGCGCTGTACGACGAAGATCACCGCCTGGTCATGTGCAACAGCCTTTACCGCGAGTTGAACCACCCGGTGCGGGATCTCGTTGAACCGGGCGTGGAATGGGGCGAACTCCTTCGCGAATCCGCCAAGCGCGGCGTGTACCGCAACGCGGTTGGGCGCGAGGACGAGTGGCTCGACGAGCGGATTCAAGACCGGATCGAGTTCCACTCCCATTTCGAGGTCCCCCTCTCCGACGGCAAATGGCACTCGGTATCGATACATCCCACCGATCTTGGCGGCTTCGTCGTAACGCGCGCCGACATCAGCGGGCGCAAGAAGGCCGAGGCTGCTGAGCGCGACGCCACGGCACTGCTGCAAAAGGTGCTCGATGCCTGCCCTTCGCCGATACACATGACCACGTTCGAGGGAGAAACGCTCTACCGCAATCCTGCTACCAGAAATCTCTATGGCGACCGCCCTCAAATAGCCGACCACTATGTCGATCCAGACAATAGCGCAATATTGGAGCGCACCCTGATCGAAAAAGGCAGGATCGATGATTTTCGGGTCCAGCAGTACGACACCGAGAACAAGATCTTCTGGGCTTCGGTTTCCGCTCGCCTGATCGATTTCCAGGGAAGGCAGGTGATCGTGTCGAACACGACGAATATCACCGACGTGATCGCCGCCCAGGAAGAAACGCGCAAAGCAAACGAACGGCTGATCGACGCGATCGAATCTCTGGCCGAAGGGTTTGCCCTCTACGACAAGAACGATTGCCTGGTGCTGGCCAACAGCAGGTACCGCCAGATGCACGCGATAAGCGCGGATGTGCTCGTTCCCGGAGTGAACTGGTTCGATTTCCTCCGCGTGACCGCAGAGCGCAACCAGTTTCCGGTTCCTCGGGACAAGATCGACGACTGGCTTGCCGAGAGGGCAAGGGACCGCCGCGAGTTCCGGCAACAGGAATTCCGTCATACAGACGGCGGCTGGTTCTTCGTCTCGAACTGTCCGACCCGCGAAGGCGGATTCGTGGTCACCCGTGTCGAGATTACAGAGCGCAAGCGGGCCGAGGAGGCCGCCAAGGAGGCGGATGAACTGGTCCGTAAAGTCCTCGAAGCCTGCCCCGTCAACATCCAGATGACCCGCGCACATGACGGGAAGCTGCTCTACCGCAGTCCCGCCACCGTTGAGCTGCTCGGCGACGTCACCAGCGCCATCGACTACTATGTCGATCCTTCAGAGCGGA
The DNA here is from genome assembly GCA_004020645.1 of Mesorhizobium sp. Taxonomy (GTDB): domain Bacteria; phylum Pseudomonadota; class Alphaproteobacteria; order Rhizobiales; family Rhizobiaceae; genus Mesorhizobium. The sequence continues at coordinate 69,707 of SAQL01000026.1, forward strand.
TGCGGTACGTTGAGCGGCTGCTCGCGACGGGGTCGGTCGACGATTTCGAAACCCAGCTCAAACGCAAGGACGGTGGAACCTGCTGGTGCTCGATTTCGTCTCGACTGATCGATTACCGCGGTGAGAAGGTGATTGTTTCCCACACCTACGATCTCACCGACCGTATCGAAATGCAGCAGCAATTGGAGCGACAGCGCGAGACGCTGCACCAGAACGAAAAAATGTCGGCGCTCGGTGGATTGCTGGCGGGGGTGGCGCATGAGCTGAATAATCCGCTCTCGGTGGTGCTTGGCCTGTCATCGCTGTTGAAGGAAACCGCAACGGACGCCAAGGTCGTGGAACGCGCCGACAAGATGAGCAAGGCAGCCGAACGCTGCGCCAGGATCGTCAAGACTTTCCTGGCTATGGCCAGACAGCAGCCGACGCGAACCTCAAACGTTGCGATCGATGACATCATTTCCGAAGCGGTGGACGTGGCGAGCTATTCGATTCGATCGTCGGACATCGGGCTTTCAGTTCATCTTGAACCTGGTCTTCCCCCGATCTGGGCGGATCCCGATCAGCTTGCCCAGGTGCTGATCAATTTGCTTGTCAATGCAGAACAGGCGCTTCACGGCTGGGAAGGGCGACGGACAATCACGGTTTCAACGCGGCTTCATCCCAAAACCGGCAACATAGTCGTCAGCGTTGCCGACACCGGTCCGGGAATTCCCAAAGAGATACTTCCCCGCATTTTCGAGCCGTTCTTCACGACCAAAGAGATTGGGTCAGGGACCGGGATCGGGCTGTCCTTCTGTCATCGGATCGTTCAATCCCATGGAGGAACCATCGAGGTCGAATCCCCCGAGGGGGGTGGCTCGACCTTCATAGTTTCGCTGCCTGCTTCGGACCGTCTCGAGGAACGAGCCGAAACGGCCGAAGACGAGCTCCCGAATTCAACCGGCATTGCTTGTCTGGTGGTGGACGACGAAGAGGAAGTGGGTGAGCTGGTCGCTGAGGTGCTCAGGCGGGATGGTTTCAAGGTCACCATTGCAAGATCCGGCGAAGAAGCGCTGCTGCATCTCCAGAACCGCACCTTCGCGCTGATCCTGAGCGATCTGAAAATGCCTGATATGGATGGACGGGGATTGTTCAACCAGATTGCCAAGCTCCATCCGGCCGAGCTCGACAGGTTAGCCTTCCTGACGGGGGACACGATCAGCCCGGACGCGCAGATGTTCCTGCGCGCCGCGAAACGGCCCTATCTTGAGAAACCGATCAAACCTAACGAGCTCCGTTCTTTTGTCTCGAATCTGGTCAACAACAATACTTGACAGATCCGTTGATTTGCACGTCACTTTAGGGGCAGCTTATCCATTAGGCTAGTTGCTCGGTGGTCGAATTTGACGACGCACGCACACATAGTTGTCTGCGATGACGAACCGGATATCCGCAGCACGGTGGCGGAATATCTGGAGCATCATGGCTATGCCGTGACGCCGGCCAACGCGGGGCCTGCCCTGCGTGAACTTGTTGATAGCCAGCACGTCGACGTGGTCATATTGGATATCCGAATGCCAGGTGAGGATGGCCTCTCCTTAGCGCGATATCTACGAGAGCACTCAGACGTTGCCATTATCATGCTGACCGGATCGGCGGAAATCGTCGACCGCGTTGTCGGATTGGAGATTGGCGCCGACGACTATGTCGCGAAGCCCGTCGACCTTCGGGAGCTGCTGGCGCGGGTGAAGGCCGTGCTGCGCAGAACATCGGCGAGCGAACGCGCTGCGGAGAAGGCGAGTACTCCGGGTCCTCACCAGGTCCAGTTCGGCAAGTGTCGCTTCGACCCGGACGCACACAAATTATACAACGCCGACGGGGTCGAAATAGCGATCACCGCGATGGAGTTCCGGCTTCTGAAAGTATTCAGCGAACATCGCGGACGAGTACTCAACCGCGATCAACTGCTCGAGCTCGCCCATGACCGCGGCTGGGATCCCTTCGATCGCAGCATCGACATTCGCGTTTCGCGCCTGCGGAAGAAAATCGAGGTCGATCCCTCCAAGCCGGAGGTGATCAGGACGATCCGCGGCATGGGTTACCTCTACGCTTGAGCGCGCTGCTGGCTGGCTGGGCCAGCGCCTCAGCCCTTGCGGCTTATGCGATTTTGCGGCTCCGGGGGGATACCCCACTCAACCTCTGATTTTCGGGATGCAGCTGCGTTGCGTTTCTACTATGACGTGTGGCTCTGAAAGGCAGGCATACCGGCCAAGCATTGTCTTTTTCAACCTGGGATTGTGTGTCGCAGCCGGGTTGCGAGGCTGCGACACGTTTCCTGAGCCGACGACGACGCCGGCACCTTAAGCGCGGGTCAGAGCCGTTCGATGCCGAGAAAATCCGGCGCTCCCACCCAGGCGGCCTTGAAGCGCGCATCCATCTCTTCGGCCTCCGCTGTCCTGCCGGTCCTGCGGAAAACCTCGCGCAGGCCCCACAACGCCCAGGCGTTGTTTGGAGTCTGCTCCAGGACGTGCTCGAAGGCTGCCGCGGCCGCCTCGTGCTCACCCATGGCCATGTAGACCGCGCCGAGGGTCTGTCGGACCGGATAATACCAGTAGGCCGGTTCCATATAGGAAAGGCCGTCCTCGATCGCGACCGCCGCCTCAAGCTTATTGCGCGCTTCCCGCAGGTTGCCCTGGTGCTGGGCAATGCGGGCCTCCACGATCAGCGCGCTCAATTCCAGCAAATCCGGCGCCGGAAGTCCTCCCGCCGTCTCCGTGGAAAAATCGGTCTCGGCAGCGAGCTTGCGGATTGCGACGGTCTCGGCGCGCGCCGCCTCGCTCGCACCCTTTGCGGCGAAGGCGACGCCTCGCGCATATCGCCGGGTTGCCTCGACATAAGGCAGGGCGTTTGCCGGCAGCGGCAGCGCGAGTATGACCTCGGGATCGCTGTACTGGGCGTGGGCAAAATAGGTCGCCGCCTTGATCGGCTGCAGCCCGGCCACCTTTTTGGCCATGGTGTTGGAGACTAGGGATTCGAGCTTTTTGGCCGCCTCGGCGATTGCCTCGACGTCGCCCGCCATCTGTGCCGAGGTCATCAGGAAATGCAGGTTGTGCGGATAATAGCCGTCCGTGTAGACACCGGGCGTGCTCTCCGGCGCTATGCCGACGCGCTCGAAATAGGCCTCGTCCGCTGCCACCGCCTCGCGGTTGATCTCCAGGCTGTCGATCCACCGGCCGACCTGGTGATAGATGTGCGACGGCATGTGCACGATGTGTCCGGCGCCGGGCATGAGGGCGGCAAGCCGGTCGGCGTAGGGTTCGGCCCTCTCCGGTGTCTTGGACGCTTCGACAGCGTGAATATAGAGATGGATCGCTCCGGCATGATCCGGATTGCGCGCCAGCACCCGCTCCAGCGAGGCCACAAGCTTGACCGTGTCCGGCTTTGGCGTTGCTCCGCCGTCAAGCCAGTAGTCCCACGGCATCAGGTTCATAAGCGCGTCAGCGTAGAGCGTGGCGATCTCGTCGTCCTGCGGATGGCGGTCTGCCAGTTCCGCCATCGCCGCTGCATAGGCCTGGTTCAGGGCGCCTTGATCGGCCGAAGTATCGGCGCTGTAGCGCCTGGAGAGCGCGGCGATAAGATCTTTTTCCCGGCTGGAGGCGAGGTGCGCTAGCTTGCGCGCCTGCGCTACGGCTTCGGCGGCGTTCGCGGCCGCCTCCTGGCCCATGCTGGCGTTGATGTTGGGGCCGAGCACGTAGGCCTCGCCCCAGAAACACATGGCGCAGGTCGGGTCCAGCTTCTGCGCGGCCCTGAAAGCGCGCTGCGCTTCGGCGTGGTTGAACGCCCACGCCCAGCGCAGGCCCTGGTCGAAATAAGCCTGCGCCAGCGGGTTGGTAGCGGTGACAGGGTAGGAATGACTGCCGAGGTTTTCGAACAGCGGGACGCTTGTCGAATCCTCTGCAACCGCCGCCTTGGCCTGGCGGTGCGGAACGCCCGTTTCATGGGCATTGCCGGCGGGCGCCGCCAGAAGGGCGGCCGCGCTCGCACAGGCCAGTAGCGGGAGCCTAAATGAAAGCTTCATGGTTTCAGCCCGCCTTGTCTTCTTGGCCGCGCTTCAGGCCGCGGACCACCAAACTAATCTCGGACCGGCTGATCCCGATGTCCCTCAGGAAGGCATCGTCCATCGCCGCAAGCGTCCGTTCCGCCATACGGTGAACCCGGTAGTTCCGGAAAGAGCGGTAAGCTGCTCGCATTATCGACATTGCAACACTCCATTGATTGGCGCCGCGGGATGCAGCGTTGCCATTGCATTTAAACCATCCCTGTTTCAGGCGTTTTTCCGCGCCAAACGCGAAGTGTTTCGTTTGTTTCAGCGCCGGGGAAGCGCTTCTCGCGGTGTGAATTCCGAGCTGCCAGAGTCGTGCGGGAAAAGCCTCCTTTCCTGGCGCTGGATGGTGAAACCGGCGTCCACGATCAGTCACGCTGGCTCGTGCTTCAGATGGCAGCACCGGGACACCGATCTAATCGCCGATTATCTGCTGCCTCGCTAATGTTAGGATAGCCATGACATTAGCCGCAATCGATCGTCTGTGGTCAGGCCCGACCAGGGGCCCCGTCTTGGTCGGGCCAATATGCGGCTGTCAAACTTGGAGCGCCTGGGCTGACATCGGCACGTTGCCGTACCCGGAGATGAATATGATCGGCATCCGGATTGTTCCTCACAACGTCGTCCGAGCGAGGGGCTGACGCCGCAATTATCTTGACACCCTTCTCGGCCGCAGCCTTGATCCGGCGACCGATCTCCTCCCGAACATCTTGCCTGATGTAATGGAAATCATCGATGCACTACGAATTCGCTGCATCAACGCGAGTTGTTGTGCTTGTCTCCGACCCCCAAGATTTGGAAGTCGCGGCACCAACAGATGCTGTCCCCTCGGCGAATAATGGAATCCCGGCCTTTCCACCACCCTCAGTCCCGCCTCGCAACCTGCATGCGGATTGCGCAGTACAGGCCCGTCAGCGAACCCTGTAGAACGGATTCGGCAGCAGGAACAGCTTCTCGGCGTGTCCCCCGAACAGGTCCGATGGCTGGTCACCGACATTGGCGATGATCGTGTAGCCGGCCTCTTCGATTTCGGCTCTTACGGGTGCCTTGAAATCAGCGGCGGAACCATATTTGGCTCCCGGCTGGACCATATAAAGTTGCTCATAGCCGGCATAGCCCGCCGATTGCAGGTTCTGTTCGGTCGCCTGACGCTGGTCCTCCGGACGTCCGGTGATGAAGAATACTGCGACTTTCGCCGTTCGCGCCTGCCGGAAGACCTCCAGCACAGGGTCGATGGCCGGATCCTTCGCGAGCTGGTCCCAGGCGGCCCAGCCACAGGGACCGTCGATTGCGATGTCGCAGGCGCCGCCGATCGGGCGGCCGAAATTGTCACGTGTGATCACTTCCCAGTTGGCCAAAGCCGTCTCGTCGATGTCGAGCACCAGTGCGGGGCGAGGCACCTCCATTGCGCGCTTGACGACCCAATCGCCTGCCTGCTTCGCCACTGCGGCAAGGTCGCGATCGTAGTCGCCGGAATCATGATAATTGGCGGCCGCCAGCATCGCGTCGCCGACATTGGCTGGCTGAGACGGGCTTGTGAGAAGGAGCGAGCCGTCGGCACGCGCCGACCCAGGCACATTTGTGCCAATCATCAGCACGATTGCCCCGACGGCCGCACCACGCGCAATTCTATTCCAACTGATCGTCTGCATCACCAGACCTTGCGGTCGCGAGAAGTCCTCTGTCAAGCGAGGCAAGGCACAGGTCCTCGAAACTGAGCGATGTCGGCAAGTGCCCCAGTCTTTCGGGGTGCTTGAAGCGAACGCTAGAAGTTGACCGCGCGAGAACTACTACCAACGCTCTTGAAGACAGGTTCGGGGTACCGACGGCGAGATGGTTTAGACCCGCTCCGGAGAGGTGCTCGCAATGGATGCTCCGGACTGGACTCCACACGCTCGTGCGCGGCGAAGAACGTTGCATGGCGCGATATTCCGCGAAATGACTGCCCAATCACCGCCTATTGCCGTTCAGCCGGCGCACCGAACCGTCAATGACGTGATCGTCCGCATGGCGAGTGTTCGCAGCTTTGGCGCGCGTTGCCGTTCAGCGGCACCGCGGTGGAACGATCGCGGTGCCGTAGTCTGTACCCGCACACCTAGCAGTTCGCCCCAGTCTGCGGATCGCACGCCTTGTCTTCTTGCTTCTGTGGCTTGGGTTCGGTCGCCTGCTCGGGCTCGGCCTGCTGCTGCTCGGCGGCGGGCTGCTCCTCGACCTTCGGCTTCTCAGGCTTGGCCGCCTGTTCCGGCTCGGCCTGCTGCTGCTCGGCGGCTGGCTGCTCCTCGACCTTCCGCTTCTTAGGCTTGGCCGCCTGCTCCGGCTCGGCCTGCTGCTGCTCGGCGGCAGGCTGCTCCTCGGCCTTCCGCTTCTTAGGCTTGGCCGCCTGTTCCGGCTCGGCCTGCTGCTGCTCGGCGGCAGGCTGCTCCTTGGCCTTCGGCTTCTCAGGCTTGGCGGTCTCTTCCGGCTCGGCCTGCTGCTGCTCGGCGGCGGGCTGCTCCTTGGCCTTCGGCTTCTCAGGTTTGGCGGTCTCTTCCGGCTCGGTCTGCTGCTGCTCGGCGGTCGGTTGCTCCTCGGTCGTCGGCTTCTCAGGCTTGGCGGCCTCTTCCGGCTCAACCTCTTCGCCGGTGGCCGGCGCCTGTTCGGTCGTTGCTGCGCCTTCGGTCGGCTTCGATTTCCGGCCTGCCTGAACCTGCTTCACCTCCTCGATGTCTTTGAGCTCAGCTGGTTTGGCATCGGGATCGGCTTTCACTTCACCTTCAAAGACCGTGACCGTATTGTTTTCCAATTTGCCGGCCTGCTCGGGCGTCTCGGTTTCGCTGACCTCGACGACAGTCACCTCCTGGCTCGTCTCTTTCTCGATCACATCAACATCAATGACTTTATTGATCACCACGTTGTTCTGGATCGTCACGTCGCCGGCCGGCTCAGCCGCCTCGACAATGCGCACCAACTCCGGCTCATCACGGATAACGACGATGGAAATGTCCTCAGCAAGGAATTCGCGGGTGGGGACCACGACCCAGTAAAAATCCGGCGTGGTATCAATCGTCACCTCGATTGAAATCAAATCGGGATCGCGGCGCGGCGGCAGCGGAGCCCAGATGATGTGCTCCCTTTCACGCCGCCAGCTCACCCATGCTGGCGCCCAACGAGTGCCGGGAACCCAGTACCAGCCGATGTCGTCGGCATAGCCCCACCGGCCGTAATGGTAGGTCGCCCAGCCGAACGGCTCATCGGACACCCAGAGCCAGCCATACTGGTCGGTATAGACCCAGTGTCCAATGGTATACGGACGCCAATCGTCCGGGACATCTACCGGGACGAAAACGGTCGCTCCCTGGTACGAAACCCAATCACCATGGGAAGACAGCTCGTCATAGAATGTGCTGATCGAAATGGAAACGTCGGTGGCAGCCCTTGCCTCGGACACAAGCGACAATGGCGCAACCGGGTTGGGAATCTCGACGACCGTAAGCAGACAGGCGGTCATGCCGCCCAGCATCAGTCGTACGGCATTTTGTGCAAGGACGCGTTTCATTCTAGTCTTCCTCCGAAACAGATCGCCCTTCATCTTGAAAACTCACCGGCTGTCGGATTGTTCCACTTGCTAATGTTGCCGCATCTGCTCACACGCGGGCTTGGCATCACACGGCGATGATCCCAGGGATCAACATCAGCGCTGCTTTATGGGCTTGGCGAACCAGATCACGACCGCCGTCACAAATCTGCGCACCGAAGAAGCAATGCTTCCGGAAAGCGCTTTGCGCACCAGTCGGTCGAAGCCATCACGATCGCCCGGGGAGCGGTGCCACAGGGTTCAGCGACCGCACCCTCGAAGTTTGGCGGCGCTGCCTGACCTCAACAAGGTGTTTCGCAGGCGGCCAAGCTATTTGACGAAGCCAATATCGCATCGGTGAGCAGATTCAGGTCCGTTTTGGGGCGTCTGGCTCCTAGGGCGGAGCTGATGTCTCGGCCAAAAGCATCGATGATGCATCGAGACTAACAGGCGCTCGGATCGTGCCGATGAGATTCCTCATTCAGCGGAACGGATAGGGGCAGGCGAAGACGGATCGCAGCAGTCCGGGCGCAAACGCGGCGTCCCACAGCCGTCACTTTGCGGAGTCACCGCGCGTCGCCACCGCGTCCTTGACGGCATTGGCGAGGTTGGCGAGGATTCTCCATTCCTGCTTGAGACCTTCGAGCGTCGCCTCAAACGAACGAGTGCGGGTAGCTCTGGCACCGGCATGGCTTGCGACAGCCTGCGAATAGAGCTCGACGGTCTGCCGCGCGGTCGAGGATCGTGCATAGGAGGCCGCTGTCTGTCTGGCTTCTTCTTGCAATGCCGCTCGGCCCGGCGCTGTGATCGCGCGGACTCTGGCGAGAGCCTTGGAGAATTGGCCTGGGGATGCGTCGGCGGACAGGAGGTAGCCGTTCTTTCCGTTGCCTACCACCTCGCGGACTCCAGGTTCATCAAGCCCAACGACGGGAACGCCGGTCGCCATCGCCTCGACAAGCACAAGCCCTTGGGTTTCGGAACGCGACGAGAAGGCGAAGACGTCCATGGCGGCATAGACGTCGGCCAGTTCGGCGCCTTCGACCACGCCTAGCAGATGGCATCTGTCCTGAAGGCCCGCCTCGTCCAGCATTCGTCGCATTTCGGACGCTGACGCACCGTCGCCGGCGGCAACAAAATGCGCGCGCTCATTTTGCGAAAGAAACAGGCAAACTGCTTCAGTGAGATAAGTCAGGTTCTTCTCCGGCGCCAGCCGGCCTACGTGCCCGACGATGAAATCGGTTTCCGCTAGTCCCAACCGGCTCCGCAATCTCAGCCGATCTCCTTCGGCGAACCTGGCCAGGTCGATCCCGGTCGGGATTATGGTGATCGGTTTGGTGACATCGTGGTGGTGCAAGAGGTCGGCAATGCTGCGAGTTGGAGCGATGATATGCTCGCACAGATCACAGTAGCCAGCCGCGAGGCTGAGCACGAGCCGTTGGAGGACCGGTGCATCCTGCGCAACGTAGTGGCCGTAGAGTTCGTAGCGGGTGTGATAGGTAAATATCGTCGGCAACGCTCGCGAAGCCGCGATGCGGAGGGCGGTGTCACCGAGAAGAAACGGGTGGTGCGAATGGACGATATCCGGTTCGAAGGCGTTCAGAGTCTTTTCAAGGGAGCGGGTGAACGGGATCGGCACTGAAAAATCGCTCCCGTTAAAGTTCTGGATCGCCGGGACGCGGAGGATGTCACTTTCTGATCGCGCTGCTTCCGCATAGTCCGGCGCGACGATCAGGACTGCATGCCCCATCTCACGCAGCATCTCCGACAACGACGCAACACTGTGTGCAACGCCGCCGACATGCGGGGTGAATGTGTTGGTAAACATCACGATGTTCATGCAAAGCCTACCGCGTCTGTCGATCGAAGGGACGCGGCCTCAAAGAAATCGCCGTGTCCAGATTCTCGGGCCGGCGACGACCAGGCGGCAGGCTCGGTAGCACTCGGGCCAAGCCTCGACCTTGCCCTCAAAGTCCAGCTTATCATCCTGAACGTTAACGCGGATAGCCTGAGCTTCCGTTTCTGCCTCGCGCTTCAGCGCTGCCTCGTGTGTTTCTTGATGCAGGTTACCGGCGGACGTGCCTTTCAACCACCATCCGCTGCGACCCGGCCGCGCTATGCGCTCAAGCGAAACCGTGTGACGTCGATGGCCGCGGCCATCAGCGTCTGCGTGTAGGTAGCTTGCGGATTGCTGAAGATCGCCTCAGTCGGCCCTTCCTCGACGATCTTGCCCTGCTTCATGACGATGATGTAATCGGCCATGGCGCGCACGACGGCGAGATCATGGCTGATGAACAGGTAGGACAGTTCATGGTCGGCCTGCAGCTTGCGCAGCAGCTCGACGATCTGCTTCTGGACGGAGCGGTCGAGCGCCGACGTCGGCTCGTCGAGGACGACCACCTTGGGCTTGAGGATCATCGCCCGCGCGATGGCGATGCGCTGGCGCTGGCCGCCGGAGAATTCGTGCGGGTAGCGATTGCGCGCATTCGGATCGAGCCCGACTTCGCGCAAGGCCTCGACCGCGCGCAGATCGCGTTGCCTGCCCGACAGGGTCGGCTCATGCACCAGAAGCCCTTCGGTAATGACCTGGCCGACGGTCATGCGCGGCGACAGCGAACCGAACGGGTCCTGGAAGACCAGCTGCAATTCCCGCCGCAGCGGCCGCATGGCCTGACGGTCGGCGGAAATACTGCCGGGTGGAGTAGCAACGGTCGCTGATGCGGGGCCGCCTTCCATCCCGCTGATGGGAGAAGCAGATAGAGCTGCAGCGCAAGGCTTCCAGCGCAATCGACGATTTTGTCAGAAAGATATCCGTCACAATCAAGGCGTGCGCCGCAACCCAGTTGTGAGCACGCTGCTCAATTGACCTGTTGGGTTGGCGATGCCGAAGGCACAGTCAAGTGGTTCGACCGGCCAAAGGGCGGCGTAGGACCAAAATGACGGCCGCACGGCTCCTCATACATATCAGGAAACGGCGTTCACGCCCGACTGCAGTTTGCGCCAGGCCATGGGGGGCATGTCGAATGCCCGTCTGAAGGCCCGATTGAACGCGGCTTCCGATTCGTAGCCGATCTCAAAAGCGATACGGGCGATGGGTTCATGGGAGCCCTTCAATCGCTGGGCGGCGACCTGCATTCGCCAATTCGCCAGGTAGCGCATTGGCGGCTCGCCTATGAGGCTCGTGAATCTCTCGGCGAACGCGGAGCGCGATAATCCGATTTCATGCGCAAGCTCCTCCGTGGTCCAGCGGTGCGTCATACGGCTGTGGAGCAGTGCAAGCGCCCGCCCCACCGCGGGATCGCGCAGGCCGGCGAGCCATCCGTTCGCCTCTGGTGGCAGCGACCTTACGTAACGGCGCACTGCCTCGACGAACAGCAGTTCGGCAAGCTTGGCAAGCACGGCCGGCGACTCGATGCGGCCTTCCGCCAACTGATGCGCGGCAAAGCGGAACGAGCTTTCAATCCAGCTGCCAGAAGCGCCCTCCTCCACGCCAATTTTGAGCATCTTGGGCAAGATACCACAGATCGCCGTGTTGGGCGTATTCGTGCCGAGGTAACCGCACAGGATTTGCGTCCGCTCGCCACCGCCTCCGTAGACGATGCGCGCCATTCCCCCTGCTCCTGCAGGCTGGATCAGGAAATGGGCGTTGACCGGCCTGAGATTGGCCGCACTGCCGAGAACATGCCCGTCGTTGCGCGGCATCAGAATGATCTCGCCGGCCTGGACCGAAACTGGCGCATGCCCTTCCGTCTGCAGGACGAGGCGACCGGCGGTCACGTAATGATAGGCAATCAGCTGGAGCGGCGGCGGCATAAAAGGGCTGCAGTCCTCGGGCGCGACCTGCGAGGTCACGCACCAGGGTGCGGTGAACTCGGCCTCCAGAAAGACACCCCCCGTAAGCTGCATCGTCCTGCAGATATCCAGCAGCGCATCCATGACCACCTCATGTTCCGGCGGATCGGGCAAGAGAACCGGCGTCCCCATCATTCTAAAAGAACGCGAGCTGCATCATAACCTATCGCAGCAGGACAGTAATGAATATCCGCGCGAAGAGATCGTGACGGATCCCGCGCGCCGAATGCGTCAGCGGTTGTGAATGCTGTCGCCCATCCGAGGACACATAGATGACCGACTTCAGACATCGTCTGCCGCAGCTCGGTGGCGACATCTTTTTGACCGATGCCGGGATCGAGACGAAGCTGATGTTCCTGGAGGGCTTCGACCTCGCCTATCTTGCGGGCAGGCCACGGAGCTGGATGGCGGGAACCGATCGAGCTTGGCCTTCAATATCGAAACCTCGGCAGTCGCTTCCGCCACATCAACGTGCTGGGCGGCTGCGGCGCCGATCACCGACACATTGAACAGATCTGCATCCACTGCCCGGAAGCGGGTTGAGAAGGATCACACAGGGCGAGATCGCCCTCAGGGAGGACATCATGAGCGACAATTTGAGATCATATACAATCAGACTCGACAACGGACTTTCGGTTCCATGCGTTGAGCACGGCAATCCCGCCGCGACGCCGCTGCTGCTCCTGCACGGATATACGGACAGCTGGCGTTCGTTTGAGCCTGTGCTGCAGAAGTTCCCGGCTTCGGTCCGCGCAATCGCGTTCACACAAAGGGGGCACGGCGAAGCGGGGAAACCCGCCGAAGGCTACACCCCCAGAGATTTCGCTTCAGATGCCGTGGCGCTGCTTGACCGATTGGGCATTGGCCGCGCGGTTATCGCCGGCCACTCGATGGGCAGTTTCGTCGCGCAGCGGATTGCGATCGATTATCCCGACCGGGTCGCGGGGCTCGTCCTCGAGGGCTCGTTTCCGGCAATGACGGGCAATGCTGGCGTGGATGAGCTCTGGCGGGAGGTTGAGCATTTCACAGATCCCATCGAAAGGGATTTCGCCTTCGCTTTTCAAAGCAGCACGCTCGCGCAACCGATCCCGCGCGCGCTTCTTGAAACCTTCGTCGACGAAAGCCTCAAGACCCCCGCTCGCATATGGAAGAACGCATTGAGGGGGCTGATGGACGCCGACCATACGGCGGAGCTTACACTCATCCGGGCGCCAACGCTGGTCATGTGGGGCGCAGCCGATGCATTGTTTCCGCGCTCGGATCAGGACGTACTCCTCGCACGGATTCCAGGCGCCCAGCTGTCGCTCTACGACCGGGCCGGCCACTCGATCCATTGGGAGGAGCCGCTTCGCTTCGCTTCGGATGTCGCTGCGTTCGTCGAGGCCAGGACTACGTCCCAACAAGCCGCCTAGGCGCTGACAAGCGCAGCCAACAGGCTCCCGCTGCAGCCGCGGGCGCCGGCATTTCTTCACCAATCATCCTCCCGCGGACGCGCCATCGCTTCAGCGACGGGCAAACTATGACCGAAAGGAAAAGAACATGCAGTCCAACAGGAAAATTTCATTACGTGCCTTGGCCGGTTCTTTGATGCTTGCCAGCTCGATGCTTGCCGTGACCGCATCGGCGCACGAGCAGACCAAGACCGAGTTGTACAAGCCTGGCGTCAGCTATGCCGCAGGCAGCGGGAATACGAACGAAGGCGAACGACCACCGCTCTACCAAGGGCTAGGCGACCTCACCATGCCGATCACCACAAAGAGCAAGGAGGCACAGGCCTATTTCGACCAAGGCCTGCGGCTCACCTGGGGCTTCAACCACGCGGAGGCGCGGCGCTCCTTTCAGGAGGCCCAGCGGCTCGATCCGGAATGCGCGATGTGCTTCTGGGGCGAAGCCTTCGTGCTCGGGCCGAATATCAACGATGCCATGCACGAAGAAGCTAAAGCCCCTGCGCGTGATGCGATCCAGCGGGCCGAAGCGCTGAAGGCCGGCGTTGGCGGCAAGGAACGGGCGCTGATCGAGGCACTGGCCAAGCGTTACGGCGCCGACCCCACGGCGAGCCGGCCGCCGCTCGACCGGGCTTGGGCGGAAGCCATGGGCAACTTGGCCAAGGCCTATCCGGACGATGCCAACATTCTCGTGTTTTATGCCGATGCGCTGATGAACCTGCAGCCATGGGACTATTGGGAGGCTGACGGGCTGACGCCCAAAGGACAGGGAGGTGAGATCGTGGCTTCGCTGGAGCGTGCGCTCGAAATCGATCCGAAGCATCCTGCAGCGGCACATCTCTACATCCATGCCGTCGAGGCCTCTGCCGATCCGTCGCGCGCGGAAGCCGTGGCCGATCGCCTGCGGGGCTCCATGCCGGCGGCAGGTCATCTCGTACACATGCCCGCCCATATTTATGCGCGGGTCGGTCGCCACGCCGACTCGATTGCTGTCAATCGCGATGCCATCAAGGCGGACGAAGCCTTCTTGGCACAGTCGGGTGAAGCGGCGAGTGCGCTCTATCGCTTTGGCTATTACCCGCACAACGTCCACTATCTAATGGTCTCGGCCCAGATGGCGGGCGTGCGGGACGACGTTATCGGCTCAGCGGAGAAGCTCGCCACCATTACCTCGGACGAGGTCTCGCAGGAACTGGCATGGGTACAGGCAATCAAGGCCGCGCCCTTCAGCGCGCATGCCCAGTTCAGCGATCCGGATACGATTCTGGCACTTCCCAACCCAGGTGACCGCTTCCCCTTCGTCAAAGGCTACTGGTACTATGCGCGCGGTGTGGCTCTCGCATTCAAGGGCGATCTCGAAGCGGCTTCGTCCGAAGCAGAAGCGATCGAGCAGCTCATCGACAAAGCCGATATGAGCGGCCTTGAAGAGCAGTACCTCCCTGCAAAGGACGTGCTTGGGATCGCCAAGTTTGTCGTCGAAGCCCGCATCGCACAAGCCAGGCGCGACTATGTCGAGGCGGAGCGTCACCTGAACGAAGCGATCCGCCTGCAGGACGGGATCTCGTATATGGAGCCGTCCTACTGGTATTATCCGGTGCGACAGACACTCGGTGCCGTGCTCCTCCAGCAGGGTCGCGCAGAAGAGGCGATCGCCGCCTTCGAAAAGGCGCTTCAGGAGTCGCCGCGCAACGCCTGGGCGTTGTGGGGCCTGCTGAATGCGCAGACAGCAGGAAACCGAGATACCACAGACACGAAGGCGGCATTTGCCCGAGCTTGGCTCGGCGAAGAGAGGCTGCTTTCTCTCGGCCGGCTTTAGCAGCCGGAACACGTTGCAAACGCGAGCGCAGCGCCATCGCGGAGGAGTCCTTCGCTTTCACGATGGCCGCTTTCACAATGGCGCGGCCCAATCCAGCCGCGCCTATCCGAAACGACGTTCTCCAACCTTTGCATAACAGAGAGAAGCGCAGTGAATGAGTTTCATCGGAGCCCTGAGCGGGCCGATACGCTTTCCACCGCCGGCAAGCCGCCGTTGGTGGACAAAAGTCAGCAGCGGCGCGCGCAAACTCGCGATGCTTGTTCTGTTGGCGATAACGCTCACGGTTCTGATCGCATTGGCCGCCATGGCGTATTTGGCTAACGTTCCCGTAGTTGACATGCGTCTGTAGCTCCATGGATCGACCAGTCGCTGCGACCCGGCCGCGCTATGCGCTCAAGCGAAACCGTGTGACGTCGATGGCCGCGGCCATCAGCGTCTGCGTGTAGATAGCTTGCGGATTGCTGAAGATCGCCTCAGTCGGCCCTTCCTCGACGATCTTGCCCTGCTTCATGACGATGATGTAGTCGGCCATGGCGCGCACGACGGCGAGATCATGGCTGATGAACAGGTAGGACAGTTCATAGTCGGCCTGCAGCTTGCGCAGCAGCTCGACGATCTGCTTCTGGACGGAGCGGTCG
>SAQL01000239.1 GCA_004020645.1 Mesorhizobium sp.
TTGCCACCAGCATGCGCGGTTTCTTCAACATCAAGCGGGCAAGCCAGGAACCGTCGGGCGCGCGCCTCCGAGACGCCCATCGAACCACAGCCATGGCGCCGATGATGAGCAACCGCCGAATATCTCGCTGGCCCATCTTCGATACCTTCCCTAATCGTTGCTTGCCGCCGCTCGACTTCTGCCGAGGGACCAGCCCGAGCCAGGCGGCGA
>SAQL01000240.1 GCA_004020645.1 Mesorhizobium sp.
GCGTTCGACCGCGAGCGGGCAACGCGGATGAAACGCGCATCCCTTTGGCGGGTTGATGGGGCTCGGCACCTCGCCCTCGATGGCCACGTCGAGCCGAACCCGCGTCGGATCCGGCACCGGCGCTGCCGCGATCAGCGCCTCGGTGTAGGGATGGAGAGGTTTCGCGAAGAGCGCCTCGCTCGGGGCGAGCTCCACGATCCGCCCCAGGT
>SAQL01000241.1 GCA_004020645.1 Mesorhizobium sp.
GTCCGGGATAGAGGAAAGTGCGCGGCACGGAGACGACATGGGTTGGCGCATGGTCCCGCGCGCTTAGCACGGTGTCGGCGACATAGCCGACATAGCCGTCACGTTCGGCCTGGATCCAGGCCCAGCCCTCAGCGTCTTCGAAGACGAGGACGTCGTCGCCGAACAGAAGCTGCGTGTTGACGCCGGCATCCCGCCGCGGCGCCTTGCGG
>SAQL01000242.1 GCA_004020645.1 Mesorhizobium sp.
GCCGCGTCGCTTCGCTCCTTGCTCCGCCCTAGGATGACGAAGTGGAGGGGTGTTTCGGCTAATCTCCAACGTTTGCGATTGCAACTGAGATTCGCGGCTGAAAAGCGCTTTGAACATTCGCTGCCGGCCGGTCGGCAGCCAAATCTCCAACGCTGGCGATTAGCCAAATCCCACCACGCCTTCGTCATCCTAGGGCAAGCAAGGA
>SAQL01000243.1 GCA_004020645.1 Mesorhizobium sp.
GATGGAGGCCAACCGCTACATCAACATGGACGACCTGCGCGAGCACAAGAAGCTCGCTCTGCGCCAAGCCGCATGACCAGCACCATGGCCGCCCCTTTTTGCAGATGGGGTGGATGCCAGCCTTCTCCGACGGCATCGCAATGTGCCAAGTTTGTGGTGTTAGCGCCACGCAAAGGAGAGGCAGGCATCCATGGAAAAGGTT
>SAQL01000027.1 GCA_004020645.1 Mesorhizobium sp.
GCCCCCGCCCACCCTGTGCCTGGTGAACGACTGATCGCCCGCCGTGCCGAAAGGTGCGGCGGGCTTTTTTTGACGTCCGTACGGAACACCAGTTCCGGGCGGGGGTTCGGCTCCTGCAGCATCTTCTCCTGTGAACCAATGCTGCGAGATCGGTGTCCTCTCCCGATCAGCCCGCGTCCTTCCCCTCCGTGGGCGCAGGCAACTTCAGATGGACTCTCTCCCTGATCGGAGTAGTCACGTCATGCCGTCCACCCGATACACAAAACGGAATACGATCCGGAGCCCAAGGTCCTCTCGGTGTGGTTCGTGGCCAGCGGTAAATGCTACCAGTTTGAGGACGTGCCGCCGGAGACCATCGCCGAGTTCCGAGCCGCATTCGCCAACGGCCGCTTCTTCAACGAACACATCCGCAATCACTTCCGGCAGGAATGCGGCTCATTCGTCGCGGCCCTCCGGCCAGCCTTTGCGAGGGCAAGGTCGGACATCGGAACGAAAGGCGGATTCGCGAATTTCTACTGCTAGATAATCGGAATCGTCGCCCATGAGGCTCGCGACCCTCCACCTTGAAACAGCGAGATACGGCGATCTATATCGCGCGGAAAGGCTCGCGCGGTTGAGGCAGCAAATGATCCGGCATATCAAGCGCACTGACGCCTCGGCTCAAAAAGTCGAGCAAGCGCTGGCTAGTTTGGCCGAAGCAAACGCACCCATGGACCGGCTCGCGCGGCATCAGTAGGGCCGCGCTCATGCGCGCCTCCGCATCGGCACGATGTGCGGCGGGCTGTTCGGTTGCTGCATGTGGCGTTCTCACCACATCCGTTTCGTGATGCCTGTCCTTACCCCCGTGGGGGCGCGGCCTTCATTCGTCCTTGGTGGTTAAGACCAGAACGGCCCGAGGACGAACACGGCCGTTAGCGCAACAAAAGCAAAGCGGCGATCACGGCGCCCCACATGAGGACCCTTCCGGTGCCGCGTTTCTCTTCCTCGCGAGATCGCCGCAAGTGCGGTCACGCCCTGTTTCAATTGGTTGGTCGGTCGGTTCTTCCCGCTCGGAAGTTCCTGCCTATCGCTGTGTTGCGCCCCAGCACCGCACCCAATTAGGTACGATTTCGCGCATTTCCAGAATCAGACGTTCAAGAACCTAAGAAGCGGCGGGCTTGCTTCGGATGGTTAAGGCCAGGAGCGCCTCCGAAAGTCGTTTCTTCGCCCGCTCGACCCCGTTCTCGTCGATTGCCTCAACATCGAGGAACAAGTCGAGGCCAGTCGCGTGCTCGCTGATGACCTGAGGGCGCTGGGCCAGTTCACCCAGGAGGCCCTCGACTTCGTAGGGGACAACCTCCCGGCTGATTCCCTTCATGGCAATCGGTGCTAACGGACGCGCCCGGACAAGGTCGCGGACGAGCGCGTAAGTCTCATAGCTGAGGCAGATGCCGCCGGGCTCGGCAATCGACTGCAGACGGGCCGCCAAGTTCGCTTCGGCCCCAATGATCGTGTAGTCCATCCGATCATCGGAACCGAAGTTCCCAACATTGCAATAGCCCGTGTTGATGCCCATGCGAACTCGGAAGGGCCGTTCAACTCCGCGGTCATGCCACACCCTGTTCAACTGCTCCAGCCGACGCTGCATGTCGAAGAAGCGCGTCGCCGATGAACTTGTCGATGGTGCCGCCGTGTTTGAGCGCGATTGTCGACATCTCGGTGAAGTACTCGTTGAGGAGAAGCGTCAAGTCCTCGGGCTGGAGCCGTTCCACGATCGCGGTGAAATCCTTGACGTCGGAGAAAAAGATCGTGAGCTTCTTGCGCTCGGTCGCGATGGTGACGTCCTTCTGGCCGCTGAAGATGCTTTTGTAAATTTGAGGCGAGAGGTATTTGGCGATCTTCAATGAAATCGCGGCCAGGAAGTCGTTTGCCTCGGAAAGCTCCTTATTGATGCCCTGAACCAAGGCGGACTGCCGACGCTGCAGGAGAATAAACGTCAGGCCCGCCGCCGCCGCGAAGCCGAAATAGAGGAGCAGATACTTGAAGGCGAGGACGTTCGCAGCGATAGGCTGATTGACTGATATCTCCTGGATCCCTCGAACATCCCCTACCTTCCAGTCCGTCTTGGGGCTGTCCGGGTGTGAGTTATGGCAGGTCACGCAGACTTGTCTCATTACAACAGGGGCCGCGGCGCGGACGTGCCGGTCAAACAGCGAACCCGAGACTTCGATGATCGGCTCCCTTGGGTTGGCGCGCAAAGCTAAGATTGCATTCCGCTCGAATACATCGAGCTGGTGGGGGTCTCGACCTTTGAAAGGTAGATCCGAGACGAACCGATATTTGACGGACCCGTCGTGAGCGCTGATGCGCTTGCCGAGTTCGATCGAGAGGGTTGCTGGAATAGGGATCGCACCTGGCACGTCCCGGTAGTTGTGCGTCGCGGTCACGGCGTCGTCTGCTTGCAGCACGCGTCCCACGACGTCGCTGCCGTAGAATCCGCGCATTTCGTCGATGATCCGACTGATTTCGCTGGCTTGCGTGCGCAACATCCGTTCCGATAGGTCTCGGAGGTCGAGCCAGGCTGCGACGGGCAGACCTATAAGGCCGATGACCACTGCCGCCACCAGGAGCGGTCCCATGGTTCGCTGCTGACGCGCAATCTGTTCACCCAGTCCGGCCATTGTCCAGCGCCCGGCAGTCATTAGCATCTGAATTATAGCTCATTCCCGGCACGGTACTAGCGTCAGTCTCGGCTCGATGAAAACACGTCCGGCGGCAAGCGTGGCGACGCCGAGGGAGATCAGCCCTAAGAGCGGTTGCGGCAGCCGCCGTAACGGCATTCTACTGCCGGCGCGCCTTCGCCACCCGTTAGCCTGATCGGCACCCTGATATCAGTGGCATTTGCCCAGGCCCCTTCTCCCGAAATAGAGAATGCTTCCATTGCGGGCCAGAGTGCAGCTTGCTCGGGCTTTACCGCGGGCCTTACGCGATCCGATTTCTGTTCGACTGAACTCGCGCCTGGCATCGCTATCAACCGCACAGCGGCGAATGCGGCCAAGACTTAGTCAAGAGGTGCTACTATGCAAGACAGCGCTCTTCGCTCTGGGTCTGTTGAGTATCAACGCCGGGCATGAGCTGCATTGCGTTCTGCAACCGCTCGCTGGATAGTCCTGGCGATGTTGCAGACCTTAATGACTCATTGGCCCCAGATCCTCGCGATCATTCCGCTGGTGATGGCGGCCATCGGCATCGTCCACGCCATAATGACGAAGGAAGACGTCCGCGCCGCCACAGGTTGGGTCGGCGTGATGTTCCTGTCGCCATTCCTTGGCGCGATCATCTACGCCGTTGCCGGCATAAACCGCATCCGTCGTGCAACGATCAGCGCCATGCGGCCCCATTCCGGCGAGGCGGCTTCCGCAAAACATGAGCGCAACATTGCCGCCGAGGAATTCATTGCCGAGCGGTACGGCCAACGCTTCACCGGCCTGAAGACATTGGGCGACAGGGTGGCCCGGCGAGCCCTGACCTCGGGCAACGGGATTGCGATACTGGAGACAGGTGACGAGGCCTATGCCGCAATGTGCCGAGCGATTGATGGCGCTCAACGCTCTATCCTTCTCGAGACCTACATCTTCGACAATGACGATGTCGGGCGGCTTTTCGTGGAATCTCTCGCCGGAGCCGTCCAGCGGGGTGTCAGCGTTCGCGTGCTGATCGATGCCGTCGGGGCGCGTTACTCCGTCCCCAGCATTCTTGGGCGTCTGCGAGAGGCAGGAATCACAGCAGACCTCTTCAACGGCAACATTGTCATGGGCCTGCGTCTTCCCTACGCCAACCTCAGAACGCACCGGAAGATCCTGGTCGTCGATGGCACGATTGCGTTTACCGGAGGGATGAACATCCGAAAGGGATTCTCAGCCGAGTTCGCCGGCTCCTCCAGCGCGAGGGACACGCATTTTCAGATCACCGGGCCGGTCGTAGCCGACCTTTTTTCGGTTGCCGCCGAAGATTGGCGCTTCGTGAGCGGCGAGCTTCTGAAAGGCGACAGCTGGCAAGTGGCCACGCTTCCCGCGGCTCCCGGTCAACCGATGCTGGCGCGGGCGGTTGCATCCGGGCCGGATGCCAGCATCGAAACGAACCACAACTTGCTGATCGGGGCATTTTCCGTCGCCCGCAAATCGATCCGCATCATGTCGCCCTATTTCCTGCCGGATCGGGAACTGATCAGCGCGCTGACGACCGCGGCCAGGCGAGGCGTCGAGATCGACATCGTGGTACCGGCGGTGAACAATCTCTTCCTTGTCGACCGGGCGATGACGGCGCAATTCGATCAGGTCCTGAAGCACTATTGCCGCGTATGGCGCACGCAGGGCTCGTTCGATCATTCCAAGCTGCTGTCGGTCGATGGAGTTTGGGCTTATATAGGATCCTCCAATCTTGATGCCCGGTCCCTGCGGCTGAATTTTGAGATTGATATAGAGGTTCTTGATGCAGGCTTTGCCGCGGAGATTGAAGCGCGGATCGGATCGGCAATCGCCTCCGCCGCGTCTGTAACGATCGAAACCTTGAGAGCCCGGCCATTTATCGTCCGCCTGTTCGACCGAGTGTTGTGGCTGGGATCGCCCTACCTTTAGAGGCTTTCTCGGTTCTGCCCGGGGGGAATTCGGGTGACGCAGCCATCGCTCCTTTTAAGCGTCGCATCTCGTCAGGGCAGGGAAGCAGCGATTGCAGATCCTATTTGAGTGAGACAAAGCTAACTCTTGAAGGTAGTGAGGACGAGCAGCAGACTCATGCAAAGAACTGGACATAGCTTTCCTGCAAGTGTGCTCAAATCCATTCGCGACAGAAAAAAGCAGAAGGCGAAGGCTGCGCCGTCCGAAGGGACACGCCCCGCGGGGACTCTGGTCGCATCCTACAACGTTCACAAATGCGTTGGCGTCGACAGAAAGTTCGATCCCGAACGAATCGGTCGCGTCATCCGGGAAATCGCCCCGGACGTCATTGCGTTGCAGGAAGCGGACAATCGCTTTGGAGATCGTGCCGGCCTTCTGGATCTGCTGCGTCTCGAATTGGAAACGGGCCTGGTGCCGGTGCCGGTGTCCGGAAACGGCAAAGGGCACGGCTGGCACGGCAACGTTCTGCTTTTCAAACGGGGCATCGTTCGCAATGTCAATCAGATAAAGCTCCCGGGGCTGGAGCCGCGCGGAGCCCTGGTTGCCGAAATCGATCTGGACGAGAAACGAACTCTGCGCATTATCGCAGCCCATCTCGGCTTGCTGCGCCGATCGCGCTCCGAACAGGCCCGTGTCGTGCTCGAAATCATGAACAGACCGGACGAAAAACCAACACTGCTGCTCGGCGATTTGAACGAATGGCGACTCGGAAACCGTTCCGCGCTGAACACGCTGCACACGACTTTCGGTCCCGCGCCGCCGGCGGTCCCCACCTTTCCATCGCGTCTGCCGCTGCTGTCGCTCGACCGGATCATGGCAAACCGACACGGAATGATCTCAACCGTCGAAGCCCATGACACGCCGCTTTCGCGGGTCGCCTCCGATCATCTACCGCTTATAGGATTCGTTCGCCTATGATGTAGCTGCCCAGCCCCATGGATGGAGATCGGTTCAAAGGGAAGCTCTAGTCTAGACTAGCGGAGCGGGGGCGGCCCAGCGGCTTTGGTTGCGGGGGGAGGCCGCTGGGCCTGACCAGCGAGCCTTCGGGGGGCGTGCTCACGTGGCTGGTGAATACGTGAGTTAAAGCTAATGCAATCGAAACATGCGAACGAAGTACGTGTCGGTAATTCCGCTGCGCAGAAGCCATAAGGTGCCCCGCAATGGGTCAATAAGTCTGGCACGGCAGTTGCTTGGTCAGGTATGGGGGAATGGGGCGGAGGCCCGTCGCTTCGCAAATGTAGCGGCGGGTCTTCTGCAGAGAGGTCGCGTCCCAGCCTACGCGCTGCCGTCTCGCTTTCCTCATCGATCGTTCGGACTGGCAGATAGGCGTTGGTTTCCAGCCACTCGCGCGGCACGATCTGAATGAGGTCCGACCGGCCGATTTCGGCCGCGATGGAGTTTAGAGCGTCCTCCGTCGCGGGCTCCAGCGGCACGCCGGCAACGTTTCTGAGCATCAATGCGGCGCGGCGCAGGATGATCTGCAGATCCGCCCCGCGACATAGCTGCGATGCGGTCGGCGGCGATTTCAAGCTCTCCCGCAAAAGACAGGCGGGTCATTCAGAGGGCCGAATGATCAGTGGCGGTGCAGCGCAAATTGCGACAATGCGGACCATCAAAGGCCAAGCACGGTTGTTAGCGGCGTTGATTTGGGCCTTCATCGTTTGTGGACGTTCGGAACGCAGTTAAGAACTAGGCTTGAGAAATTGGAAAAGGTAGCTTAAATCAGACACATAGCTTTATATCTGGCGGAGGGAGAGGACCTGGAATCCAACCTTCTCCACGGATCTGCGATCACCTTCGTAGTTGGGGTGTTCGGCTGATGCTGTTCAGTCGACCTGTTCAATCTGCGGACCTGGGTCCACCGGCGGAGCCGGGGTGCAATCCTGCCCCTTGCATTCCTCGACAGGGTTATCGGCTGGTGGAAGGCAGTTTTGGCCCTCGCAATGAACTGCCGGCTCTGGCGCTTCCACATGGTTAGGCGGAACAAGCTGATCCTCAGCGCGAACGGCCGGCATTGCTGCGCTGATCATGCCTGTGCACAAGATCGCAATCCCAAGCAATTTCATTTTCGCCTCCGTGCCTGGCAGCGACCCGTACCCTACACTTTCAAGCTGCGGCTGCATCCTCTCACCCGCGAACGACGTTAACACTGGGTTTCAGTGCTGGCCGGAAGGGCGGGCCGAATGATCAGCCTGTCACATGTTGGACGAAGGCCGGATAGGCGGCTGCGGTCGATGTGGTGGGGTCGGGCGCCTCGATGTCGGCGAGGAACGCTGACGACATCTTGGCAAGTAGTGGATGAATCCAGCGTCTGGTGCCCTCGGCTTGCCGCTGCGATGATTTTGTCGGGTCGGCTTTCAGGCCAAGCGCCAAGATTCGTTCATCGGAGCATGACGACTTTCTCTTGGGCTGCCAAGCCAACGAGCGCCGGCGTCAGCAGGAGCCGGCGGCCTAACGCAGGTACCCGCGTGTTAGCTCCAGGATAGCCAGCCTACCCCTCGCACGTCCTAACGCGCTGGTAGAGAGGCCAAAGGTGCCCCGCTATGGATCATCCGTCTGGCACCGCAATTGCACGGTCAGCAATGCCGGGTGCCCCAATGCCCGGCACTCATGGGGCCCGTCGCTTCGCAAATGGAACGGCGAGCCCTTTTTGCGTGTCACCCATGCGCCTTAGTGCGCCATTCTCGCGGACAATGCGAACCGCAGCATAGCCCTCAAAGGGACTCAACTGACTTTAGGAGCCTTGCTCGCGACCGGGAATCCGCCCAATAGCAATTTTAAGGCGTCGATTGCCTCGTCATCCAGCAAATTTGTCAAAGCCGCTCCGTCTGCGAACAAAGTCCGAACGCTCACGACTCCGAACTTGCTACCACTGGGTCGCGACGATCTGAACTGCCACATTCGCGATATTCGCGTTACCCTGCGAGCGACCTTCAATCGCGATGCAGACGCGTTCTGGATCGCGTGTGAACCATCAGGGCCGGTGGGACGTTTCTCTGCGAATCCAACACCATTGACGGCACGACCGTGGAGGAATCCAAGCATCAGCCTGCGCTGCAGAAACAAGATACGCCCGGTGCCTTGGCGAACTTTCCTTATGACCGGATGACTATCGAACGATTTCGGGAGGAATTTCCGCGAGCGAGATGGAGCGACGAGCGCAGGAGCTGGTTTGTATCAGGCAAGACGGCAGCCCGCCGGATCGACCGCTGGCTGACGCGTGAGGCCGAATTGCTGGCGATCCACGGCGACAGCAAGGGGCGCGACGCCTTCGCTTTCGATCCGATCTCCAGTCCCTATCTCGAAATTGCCGACGACCTGCGCATTCGGACACCCTATTCGAAGACCGTCGTTCGGGAACTACATGAAATTCCCTGGGCAAGTTGGGACGATGAACTCCGGGCGTGGCGCGTACCGTTTAGGTCCTATGAGGAACTGCGGCGCCGATGGCCGACAATCGAAGAGGCTGCCCGGCGTAGCGAACCCGAGGAAAGGAAGCGACGACGCGAGGCGGAGAGGGACTCGGAAGCTCAAAGAACTATGCGGTTGCGATATGCGGAACGCCGCCGCCACCGCTATCCGCTGCCAGCTGAAGACTTGCCTCCGATGGACCGCCCGGTCGCAACAGAGCAGTACGGTGTTGTCGTCTTTACTGAATCGTCAGGTGAACTCGTCGAGCCGTCAGTGTTGACTGCATTCTACCCACACGCGATGCAGGCAGACTTCGACTTGGTGTGGGGAACGTGGCGCTCGGCGACGCTGACGGAACTTGTCAGGACATGGCCCGCTCGTCGTGAGGCCGGACCGATGGAACATTCCCGGGGCTGGTGGCAGCCGACCCTTGCCGAACTTAGAGTCGCTCGTCGAAACGCGCGCGCCATCGAGCGTCGAAGGCGAAGCCGCGATCTCAGTCCAACGTCATGAACCTCTCAGACCGCGACCCGATTGAAACATCCGGAGAGTGCCTGATCAAAGGGAAATCAACTCCAAGGGAAACTGGATCTACCATTCTCCTGGCCAACGCGATCACGCGAACGCCCGGATCGACGCGAGCAAGGGCGAACGTTGGTTCTGCCAGCGCTGCTGGACCTGCTCCGCGGTAACGCTGAATACGTGTATTGCCCGAACCAGACTGACTGACTACAAGCCTTAGTTGCCGCTAGAATAGCGGCTTCGCTGTAGGGGTATGGGGAATTGGCAACGCTTCGAGAGTTTGAACAAACTCCGTGAAAAACTCGCGGAGAGCAACCACGATTTCAGGGCAACGACTGAAATTTTTCCGAGTATCAATGTCGACAAAATTGCAAGCAGTCTGCAACTCGACGAAACTGCGGAAGAGAACGGTCGCAACAACAGTCCTCCGACTTCGGCCAGGAATTTCGACGCGCTCGAGCGGGCGATCGTGGAACGCATCCAGGATGAGCAGAAGGCCGCACATCAGACCGTTGAGGACAATCTTCAGCTCTTTTCGGAGCGCCTCGCATCAAGCACCTACGTGGGGAGGAAGATCTTCGCCATGCCTCACTGCAGGACTTCTGGGAGGATGAGCGCTAGGTTGGCGGCAGGTGTGCTGATATGAGAGTCGAATGGTCGCTTTTCTCGAATATCTCCAGAAAGAAGGCGCGGTAGTCTATGAGGCGCCACTCCTTTTTTCTTTAGCCGTCGTGTTGGCGGCCGGCCTCATCTGGGCTGCACTTCGACGCGAATTCACCGTGCCGATAACAAATTTGGAGAGTGAACTACGGCTCAGCAGATCTCAAAACGAAGACTATAAAGTGAAGTTGGACGGCGCCTCGCCAGAGCAGGCTCGGGATAAAATAGAGAGGCTTGAGGCGCGCATTGCCAAATTGGAGCATGATCCAAGACAACTAACGGCAGAACAGGTCAGGCTCTTTACCGATGCCCTGAAGAAACATCGCCCCGGCCATGTGATTGTATCGCGGAACGGCGGCAGCCTCGAATGTGGTGGAGTCCAGCAACAGGTCAGGAAACTTTTTTTGCAGGCTGAATGGACGGTGGAACATTGGGAGACAATGGGCGGCAATCCCTCACCGAATGGTTTGAACATCTTCACAGACACAGGCGAGGCTCATCCAGAACACGAGCAGTGCGGTCGCGATCATGCGGGTCATCGATTTGATGCCCGCATGAGGTAAGCGATGGGTGGAAGTGCGGCTATGGCCGCCCTAAAGAGATGCCCGAGCGCGTATCTGTCGTGTTGGGGGAACGTCCAGCGACGGGCCGCCTTCCATCCCGTCCATTGTCGATCACCGGCTGATTGAGTTTTGACCCTAGTCCCTCGACAGCTGCTTGATCTGTTTCCTGATTTCCTTGGGATCGCCGCGCGAACCGATGGCGATGATCGCCAGTTGTTCGGCCAGTTCGCGGCGGCGGCGCAACCGGCGAACAGCAGATCTCCCCGCGCGTCCAGCCGGCATCCAGCATGCAGTCGACGATCGCCTGAAAGCCCGGCTCTCACGGTCTTGGCGGTCTGATCATCCGGGCATCCTCATAGGTATCGCTCGCCTTCGGCGCGGTGCTCGAAACAGAACCAGTGCGATGACTGCCGGGGCTTGGCGAAACCCCATCCGGCATTCTTGCCACAGCCGGGGTGCTCGCACCTATGGTGCTGAATGCCGGGGCGTGTGACAGGCTCCATTGCACCGGGAAGCCGGATCAGCTCGTCCCTCATAGGAATATACTCACTTCAGTTTGGTGGAAGATTCCACGGCCGGTGTTGACGATCAAGGAAAATGTTCCTTATTCGTTCTCATGGCGCACGATCCGATCGACACGCTGGCAAGGCGACCCGGCAAACATGCTCGTCAAAGCCGAGTGCAGCTGCGGAAACGTTCGCTACTGCCGCTCCGCCGACCTGATGATGGTTTACGGCGGCGGCGTCGACCCGCTGAAGCTCAAGTTCGACTGCAGCCGCAGCAAGCCGACAGTGAAGATCACGTTGCTCGAGGTGCATCCCGAGCATCTTTCTAAGCGGTTGATGATCCACAAGCCGATGAAGATCGGCGGCAAGATCCATTGGACGACCGAGCGGTTTTCGGGGATGACAGATTGCCTGAAGAGTCCGCTTAGCCAACGTTTGGCCTTAGGCGGCGCGGGCAAAGAATTCGGCGGCGCGGTGCGCAGTCGGATACGTACATGGAAGCCGAATATCTACGCGGCACCACCGGGAAGGGAATTGACGATTCAGATGCCGGTCCGGAGGCCGGCGATGTAGTCGGCGGCAAGCAGGTTTCCTTTGACACGCCTGCAATCGGCGAGTTCATGCGGGAAGTCGCGGAAAACGAACTTGCTCAGGGCAGCAACGTTTGCCGTATCCGGCGATCTGCTGCAACGGAGTATTTGACAGTTCGATGAATGAACCGTCATAAAGCCGTTCGAAGAGGGGGCGCTTCAGAACTGCGATGCGGGGGCCGGTAAGTTTTTCGCTGTTGTTGACGGCGCTCGTCGGCATCCAGCCGGCCGCGGCCGATGTCGTGCCGCGCAACCAGCCGGCGGCCGGGTCGGTCATTGCCCGCAAATCGGGCGAGGAAGTGCGCTTCCTAGAATTCGCCTCTTGGCAGGTGGTCGATCTCAGGCAGGACGTCGTCCCCGGCGACTATCTGCGCACCAACGCCACCGGCAGCCTAGCAGTGCTGTTTGCCGACCGCACCCAGATGCGGCTTGGCCGCAATACGACGCTCCTGGTCAAAAAGATCGGCGCGGCGTCCGACACCGAGTTCAAGCTGGAGAGCGGCACCATCTGGGCGCGAGCAGAGCGCGGCGGCGAAGGGCTGACCATCGACACGCCCGCCGCCGCCGCCGCCATCCGCGGCACCGACTGGACGATGACCGTCGACGGCAACGGCCGCACCTCGCTGATCGTGCTGGAAGGCACGGTAGAACTCGCCAACGAATTCGGCTCGGTCAGCGTCGCCGAAGGCGAAGCCGCGGCGGCCACCATCGGCTCGGCGCCGACTAAGGTCGTCATCGTCGATTCGGACGACCGCGAGCAGATGCTGTTCTACTACTCCTTGCGCGACGCTTTCACCGTCCTGCCAGCATCGGCATTGTCGAGCCCGGACATGCGCAAGGCGCGCGCCAGGATAAAGGCGATGGAGCCGTCGTCCCGATCCGCCGAGGACTGGGTGACATTGGCCGAGGTTAATCTTGACTTTGAAGGGCGGGAAGCGGCGCGCGACGCGGCCAGGCAGGCGCAACAATTCCCGCTGACGCGCGCGCAGGAAGCCCGGCTCGATCTGATCGACGCGTTGATCGCCGGCGCCGAACAGCGCTATGCCGAGGCGGCGCATCTGTTCGAACGCGCGGCGCCGCATCTCGATCCCAGCCGGCGTGTCATGGCGCGCTATGGCGGCTACTATGCGCGCTCGCTGGCTGACCCCAGCCATGTCGAAGCTCCGCCGGTTAATGCGGATGCCGGCGTCGCCGCGGCCATCGCCGAGGCTCTGACGGCCGGATTTCTGGTCGACCTCAAAGCTGCAATTGCCGTTCTCGAAAGAGCCGAACGGCGCTATCCCGGTGATCCGACGCTGCCCGCCCTCAGGGCACAAATTGCGTTCCTGCTCGACGACCGCGAACAGGTGGAAGCGGCAATCGATCGCGCTTTGTCGCTCGACCCGGATAATATGATCGCGCTCCAAGCACGCGCCGGTTATCGGGCCGGAATCAAGAGCGATCTTGAAGGCGCGCTTGCCGACCTCGAGCGCGCGGTGGAGCTGGCGCCCGGCTCGGCGAGCTGGAACGCTCTCGGCCTCGTTCAGAGCGCGCGCGGCGCCACTCGCGAGGCGGAGGCGGCGCTGAAGCGCGCTATCGAACTCGACCCGAAAGATCCTGTCCCCCACGCCAACCTCGCCATCATCTATCTCGAGCAGGACCGCACGGCCGAAGCGAAGGCCGAAATCGACACGGCGCTCGCAGTCGATCCGGCGTTCGACATCGGGCTGGTTGCGCGCGGCCGCTACTATCTGCAGACCGGCGAACTGGACAAAGCGCGTGACGACCTGCTCGCCGGCACGACCGCCAATCCGGCCTATTCCAATGGATTGCTGCTGCTTGCCGTCGCCTATTACGAAGCCGGCGAGCTGGAACCCGCCGAACAGGCTATCGAAAACGCCGATCGCCTTGATCCGAACGATCCGGTGATTTCATCCTTCCGCACGGCGGTTGCAATCGACGAGTACGAAGCCGACAAGGCGATCGCCAGCGCACAGGAAGCGCTGAAGCGCACCAGAGCGCGCGGCGGCGACTATGCCGCGCTCAGCGCCAATCGCGACACCGGCTCGACGTTGAACGACGCGTTCCGGCTACTCAATCTCAACGCCTGGGGCCGCTACTACGGCGACGCGGTTTTCGATCCCTTCACCGGCTCCGGCTATGTCGACCAGGCGCTTGCCGGTAGCATAAATCCCTTCGTCAACAATCTGCGTTTCGGCGACGTGCCGACGGAACCGGGCAGTAATACAACCAGCTTTTCATCGTTTTTCCAAGGCTTGATGCTCGACCCGCAAATGCTGGCCGGCCGCCAGAGGAGCGCCAACATCCTCCGGCGACCTTTCATCGAAACTACCGTCGGCGGGGGTTTTGTCGCCGATGACGGCGATCTGGGTTGGAACGGCGAAATCGAAACCCAAGGGTATCAAGCAGCTCCCTTTCCTTGGAGCTTCTACGGCAGGATCTACGGTTTGGAGGCCGACACGCGTCGCGGCGATGATCCAGCGACCGGCCAGTTCGATCTCGAGGACCGGTCGATCACCGGCACAGGCTACATGGCCATGAAGCCGACGCCGAATGACCGGGTGGTGGCGTATATCGATGTCAAGGATTTCGAGTTCGACCTAAGCACAGTGCTGGACCCTACCGTTCTGCCGCTAGGAGGAACGTATGCCGACGCCGGCGACACCCGAACCGGCAACGCCGGGGTCGCCTGGAGCCATACATTTGGTTACCAGAACGTTGCCAGCGCGGCGCTGTTTGCGACCGACTTTACGGATCGAAGCAACAGAACCCGCTTGGAGGAAATCGGCTTCGGGGAAACAGGATTCATTCTGGAGAGTGAGACCAGCCAGCAATCCTATCTCGCCGCATTCAATCACATCTACGGAACCGGTGACTTGACTCTCCGATACGGAGGTGAGGGCGGACTATTGGAAGTCTCAAAAGACGAAACGTTTTCTTTCGTGTTTCCTTTTATCCCGGACACAATCATATCCGAATCCACTACGGCAGTCGATGTCGCCATTGGGCGCGTCTATTTCGACGCCGTCTACGAGTTCAACCCCAATCTCAAAGTGGAGGGAGCCCTATTCGGCACTTATCTCGACGGTGGCACGATTGATGAACAACGCCTGGAGCCTCGCCTCGGTGTCGCCTGGACGCCTTTCGAAGGCCACTACCTACGCGCCGGGTTCCTGCGCGAAGGCTCGTTCATAACGTCGGCGACCTTGGCGCCGGTCGGAATACTCGGCCTGCAATCCAATCAGAATTCTCTAGCTGTCGACGGCCTTTCGGACACGTTTGCCGCGCGCTGGGACGCCGAGTGGAACAGCCGCCTTTTTACGGCCGTCGATTACCAGCATCAGGAATTCGAGAAACTTTCGATCGGCGTTCCGGCTTCCGCCACCACAATCGATCTCAGCGAGGGCCGGCTCGACCGGATCAGCGCCACGGCCAACGTCTGGATCGGCAACGGCTTCGGCGCGTTCGCGACCTTTGCCTACGCCGATTCAGAGAACGAAGATCCGACAAGTCCAGGCTTCGGCGGCCCGCTGCCCTTTGTCCCCGAAACGTCCGCGCGGTTTGGCCTGACCTGGGTTCACCCGTCCAACATCAAGGTCACGCTGGCCGAAACCTATGTCGGCTCACGCACCGGCGATGCGGCGGGGACTGAGCTCGAATCCTACTGGTCGACGGATGCCTTCCTGACCTGGGAACCTTTCGACAAACGATTTGAACTCGAAATTGCCGCGTACAATCTGTTCGACGAGGACTTTCAGGTCGCATCGTTCACCCCCGGCTGGGCCCGCAGCATCGTCGGTTCGCTGAAGGTCCGGTTCTGATGTTTGCAGGCGGGCCGTGGTGGAAGGGCCTTGGCGCTTCCGCGCCCGGAACCCCCTCCCGCCGCAACGGCATTCTTGCGATCGCGGTCCTCGCCGTGCTGCTGGTTGCTGGTCTGTCCCTGCTCACGCCATGGAAGCTCGTCGAGGCGCGCGCTTTCGATTATCTCTCGACCATTTCGCCGCCGCCCCCGCCCGATGACGGGCCGGTCATTGTCGCCATCGACGAGCCCTCGCTTGCCGAGATCGGCCTGCAATGGCCATGGCCGCGCGATCTTCACGGGCGGCTCGTCGAGGCTCTGCGCCGCGCTGGAGCGAAAGCCGTCGGGCTCGACATCATCTTTGCCGAGCCGTCGACGCCGGCCGCGGACGAAGCGTTGGTCAAGAGCCTTGGCCCGGACGTGGTTCTGGCCGGCGACGAGACGTTCATCGAGACCGAGCAGGCCGCCCAGCATGTCCGGGTCGAGCCGCTGGCCATTTTCACCGCGACGGGCGCCGCAACCGGCATCGCCTCAATCGCGCCCGACGGCGACGGCATCCTGCGGCGCGTGCCGGGCTATGGCGACGGCTTTGCGGCAGAGCTTCTGAACGCCGCCGGCCGGCCGGCCACTGTACCGCGAAACGCGTTGCTGCAGGCCTTCGGCCCGTCTCGCACATATCCGGCCGTCTCCTACTATCAGGCGCTCGATCCCGACAGTTTCCTGCCGGAGAATTTTTTCCGCGGCCGCATCGTCATGGTCGGGCTCAGCCTGCAGAACGCGCCGACGCTGTCGCAAGGCGGCGCCGACGTCCACGCCTCGCCGTTCACCATCCGCACCGGCAGGCTCGTTTCCGGCGTCGAGATCCAGGCGACGGTCTTCGACAATCTGGCGCATCAGCTGTTCATCGCGCGCCCCCCGGCATGGGCGGCAATTCTCTCGATCCTGCTTGGCGCGGGCATTGGCGTTCTTGCCGTCTGGAAGTCGACCGGATGGAAGACCCTGGCCGGCGCTGTGGTTGCCGTGCTGGCGCTCCTCGCCGGCAGCTATATGGCGCAGCGCTACGGCCGTGTCTTCGTTGCGCCGCTGGCGCCAGCGCTTGCCTTTACTCTTGTCGCAAGCGCGCAGGCGGCGCGCGATTTCGCGGCGGAGCGGAAGCTAAGGCGCGGCATAACGCGCGCCTTCTCGCAATATCTGTCGCCGGCCCTGGTGGAACGCCTGGCGCGCGACCCGACGCAGCTTCGCCTTGGCGGCGAGGTCCGCACGCTGACCATTCTCTTTTGCGACATTCGCGGCTTCACCACCATCGCGGAGGCGATGAAGGGCGATCCCGAGCGGCTGACAACACTGATCAACCGGCTGCTGACGCCGCTTTCCGACGTCGTGATGGCGCATGGCGGCACCATCGACAAATATATCGGCGACTGCCTGATGGCGTTCTGGAACGCGCCGCTGGACGATCCAGACCACGCCATCCATGCGGTGGAGGCCAGCCTCGAAATGCTCGCCGCGCTGGATCGGCTGAACGCGCAATTGCAGGCGGGGGCCGAAACGCGCGGCGAAACGCCGATTGCGCTGCGCATCGGCATCGGCGTCAACACCGGGCAATGCGTCGTCGGCAATGTCGGATCGGAGCAGCGCTTCGACTATTCGGCGCTCGGCGACGCGGTCAATCTGGCATCGCGGCTGGAGGGCGCCTCGAAGGATCTCGGCGTTCCGCTGGTGATCGGCCGGGCGACCGCCGAACTGGTGTCAGACAGGATTCCGCTGACCCCGCTGCGCGAGATCACCGTAAAGGGGCGCGGCGAGTCTACCATGGTCTATGCCCCCGCGGCGGTAAGCGCACCGGTTTCGACAGCCGCAAGTTAGGCGGTTGTCCGTTCGCGTTCGAACAGGATTGTCGGCGACCCCTTGTAGCTCGTTCTGGTTATCTCGCGATAACCGCATTGATGCCTACTCGAACCTCGGTCCATGTGATCGGTCGTCGAGGCGCCGCTACGATTGATAGTTCGAGCGACTCAGGCTCCTAGTTACTCCCGCCTATCAAAGCTGGGCAGCAGATTGCCGCGCCCAGATGTTTCGCACATTCGACACCTGCCATTGTCCATTGCGCGCTGTTCGAACGCCGCGGTGGTTTAGAGCGGTTGCCAGTCCACGTAGTGCCCACCAGCAGGCTGCGACGGCAAAAAAATGGGGAGGCGCTCGCAAATCGCGCCCTACGCGCGGGTTGATCGGTTGATCAACATCAAAGCTTGAATATGAGAAATGCGCTAACTGTGACGGCGGTGGTCACGGTGGCTCGAGTGTCAGCAGATGTGGTAAGGTTGAGTGTCGGCGAGTAGAAGAGGTCCAGCAACAATGACTTTGAGGCGAACCAGAGCTTACGGCGCATCCGGCTTGGTTCTAGCGGTTTGCACTGTGTTTGCTTGGCAGAACGCCACTACTGCTCACAATTGCCACGCAGCCGCGACTCCTGGCGTCAATTGGCACGAGTGTGACAAGAAGCTTCTCATCCTAGAAGGACAGGACCTGAGCGGGGCGAACCTGTTCGGTGTTGATTTCACTTCGACCGACCTCAGGAACAGCAATCTCCTTGCGGCAAATCTTGAGAAGGCAACGCTTGTGCGTGCTTCCCTGGCCGACTCGACCGCCAAAGGCGCCCGGTTCGACAGAATCGAGGCCTACAGGACCGACTTCAGCCGTATGGACGCGCAGGGCGCTGTGTTTGCGAGCGCGGAAATGCAGCGCTCGAATTTCCAGGACGCCAATCTGACCAATGTTGATTTCACAAAGGCAGAATTGGGGCGTGCGCAGTTCCATGACGCCGATATCGGCGGCAGCCGCTTCTCGTTTGCCAATCTCGCACGGGCGGACTTCCGAGGAGCGACGTTCACCGCGCCGACAGACTTTGACCGCGCCTTTTTCTTTCTGACCCGTATCGAGGGCGTCGACCTTTCCAATTCGGCGGGTCTGTCCCAGTGGCAGCTCAACATGGCTTGCGGAGACGCCCGGACCGAGTTGCCTTCTGGCTTGACGAGGCCTGAAGATTGGCCCTGTCAATTCCAGCAGGAATAGTTGTCGGCAAGCGAACTCCGGCAATGCTGCACCCGACAGGATTCGAACCTGTAACTTTGTGCCGCGGGCATGCCCATTAAGGTCGAAGGCACCACCCGAGACGGCGAACTCCGGATATTCGTGTCTAATGCCGGAGAGCCCATTCCGCACGAGACAATGCAGCGCCTGTTCCAGCCGTTCTAGCGAGGGGGGCCCCGATCTAGCCCTCAAGGTCTCGGGCTGGGACTCTACATTACTTCGCAGATCGCTCAGGCACATCGCGGCACACTGTCCGTGACCTCTGATGTTGACCAGACGGTGTTCACATTTGTCATGCCGATTTCCGTCGATACGCGGCAGTGAGCTTGGCTAATCCCCAAAAGAGATTGTCGAAAGTACGGCAACTGCTAGTTACTCCCGCCTATTAAAGCTGGGCAGCAGATTGCCGCGCCAAGATGTTGCGCAAATTCGAGACTTGCCACTGGCCGTTGCGCGCTGTGCGAACGCCGCGGTTGTTCAGAGCAATGGCCAGGCCACGTAGGCTGGTGATGCCGGACTGCTGGATGGAGGCGATGATCGGCAGCCCGGTCTGGGCAAACCGGTCAGCCTCCCGGATCGAGATCTTCCGACCTTTCGCCGCAGCTTCCGCTGTGTTGGTCGGATTGCCGAGCTTCATTCCAGTGGTCTTGCGAGAGGCGAGGGCGGCTTTGGTCCGTTCCGAGATTAACCGCCGTTCTTTCTCTGCCAACGCGGCGTAAAGGTGCAACATGAACGGATCGGCATCGGCGCCAAGTTCGGCGACGATGAAAGGAACACGCTGGACCATCAGTCCAGTAATGAAGGCGACATCGCGCGACAGGCGGTCGAGCTTGGCCACGACGACCGGGCATTTGTCTGGCGGGCAAGGGCGAGGGCGGCATTCAATTGCGGCCGTCGATCAAGAGCATCCGCGCCCTTTCCGGTTTCGATCTCGGTGAACTCCTGGACGATGATCATCCCCTCGGCCTCGGCAAAGCGGGCGACCGCGGCACGCTGGGCCTCAATGCCCAAGCCTGAACGTCCTTGCCTCTGAGTGGAGACACGATAGTAGGCGACCGGGCGCGGCATGTTGCCGATCCCTGGGGTGTTCAAACTGCAAACCACCGTTTGCAGTGTGCTCACAGGCGAATGAGAAGCAACTTCTAAGTGGTTGATTATGCAAATCTTCCGGTCACCAGCAAGCGTGGCATGGCGCACCAGCCGGTTTCCTCCATCAGACGCACTCCCGACTAGGCGACCGGGATGTGAAGCCATCTCAAGCGTTCTACGACGTAAATTGACCCGAAGACGACCTTTATCTTTGGCACTGCGAGTGGCCGCTTTGCGCCGATCTCAGCCGTAGAGATCGGCTTCGCAGCTTCCTGAAAGCAGACCTTGCCGGCGATCACGCTGGAGTTCGTAGCTGCGCCGACCCGTGCAGTCGATGACGGGAGAACAGGTGTGAGGCAGGATCAGCCCAATGCGGACCTTCGCGATCAATCTGGCCAAAGCTCCCGCTTGCGTTCTTCGAAGCCGAGCACACGTTTGCTATCGGTCCACCGCGCGACCTCGCCCTCCATTCCATCCGGGTCCTTGAAGGTCACCAGACGGACAGCGCCGAAATCTGTTATGGTCCCATCCGAAGCGCCGGCCTTCACCAGACGTCGCCTGACTTCCTGCAAGCGCTCTTCATCGTCTACCTTCAGTGCGAGATGATCTATGTGACCTCTCTTCCCCATCTGCATCGATCCATCTTCATACCCCGTTGGTTCCGGCATTTGGAACGGATGAAGGGCAAAGCCACCTCCAACGTCGATAAGTGAGTGACGAAGAGTGCCGCCACCGGGACCGGGCTCGGACAGATCGAACTTCGTTTCCGCGTCGAAGATTTCTCCATAGAAGCGAATGAAACGGTCCATGTCGTGTGTGAACAACGTCAGATGGTGCGCACCAACGGTTACAGGCATACCGAACCTCCCTTGCCGATAATATGACGAGCATACCATTTCGCATTGAACCCGGCGACCTGGAGCCAGGTTACATCACTGAACGCGAACGGCCGATTTGGTCCGCAAAGCGGCTGTTGGATGCAGTGGGGATGGAGTTCCGCTTGCCACCGACTGCGTCGTAGGACGCTGGATCGCGGTACCATCCGATCTGATGTGCCGGCCGGCTCGGTCGCGCCATTTCGCGACATTCATTGCGCATCTCAAAAGCTGCCCTTCGCGCAACGGCTCGACTCGACCCCGAACGGAAGTGGTTCGTCGAGGGCGAATTCACGCCGATGCCCCAAGTCGGCCATTCCAGGAGGCAAGCTCGAATGTCTCGAAACTTGCGGAAATGGACTTAGGCTAAGGCTAGGCCATGCGCCGCTTCGCCACCCACCGATCCGTGGGCTGCGTTCGACGACGGTCCTCACATTGCAAACGACTTGCGGGAGGCACACGAACGATCGGGCTCACATGGGCATTCCACACCGAGGGACTGCCTGCGGCGTTCAGTAGAAGTGTTGGATGAAACGCGGGTTCCCCTGAAGCGCTGTTGAGGTCGGTCGTTTCATTTAAGCGCGACCAGTCCTATAATCCGATGAGGTTAGGCCGAACCAATGGACCGCAAGCTTTCCGCCATTCTCGCTGCTGATGTCGTGGGCTATTCCGCGCTGATGGAACGCGATGAGGCTGGCACATTCGAGCGTCTTCGTGCGGGACGCAAGGAACTGTTTGAGCCGGAGATTGCCCGCCATCACGGCCAGATTTTCAAACTTATGGGCGACGGGATGCTCGCCGAATTTGGCAGCGTGGTGGACGCCGTGGAATGCGCCGTCTCGCTGCAGCGCGGGCTGGCGGAACGGAATGCCGCCGTTCCCGAGGATCAGCGGATCCGGGTCAGGATCGGGATCAATCTCGGCGAGGTGATCGTCGAGGGCGAGGACCGATATGGCGAGGGCGTCAATGTCGCGGCCAGGCTTCAGCAGCTGGCAGACCCGGGCGGCATCTGTGTCTCGGGGAAGGTCGCCAGGGAGGTTGAGAAGAAGCTGGCTTTCGGCTTCGAGCCGCTGGGCGAGCAGAAGGTGAAGAATATCGCCGAACCGGTGCAGGCCTTCCGCGTCATCCTTGAGGGACAAGCCCCACGCCAACCAGCGTGGTCATCGCCTCCGCGCTGGGTTTGGGCAGCAGCAGCCGTGCCAGTCCTTATTCTGGTTTTGGCCGGGACGGTCTGGCAATTGTGGCCGACTGCGACAGTAAGCGGCAAACCGTCGGTAGCGGTGCTGCCGTTCGATAACTATGGCGGCGACGAGGCGACCGGACGCCTGGCCGATGGCCTCACTGAGGACATAATCACCGATCTGGCGGGGTTCCCTGAATTCCAGGTGATCGCCCGTAACTCGACTGAACAATACCGGGACAAACCAGCCGTGCCGAGTGAAGTGGGTAAGGCGCTTGGCGCAGGATTTGTGGTCGAGGGGTCCATCCAGCGTCAGTCTGACCGCGTAAGAATTACGGCGCAGCTCATCGACGCCAAAACAGGCAAACATCTTTGGTCGCAGCGCTGGGACCGGCCGGACGAGGACTTGTTCGCAATCCAGATCGAAATTTCCGAGCAGATTTCGAACCGCCTCGGCGGCGGCGCAGGTTTGGTCCAGGAGGCGGGCCGCATCGCCGCCCACCGAAAGCCGCCCGAGAATCTCAATGCCTACGAACTTTATCTGCTCGGCACCGAAAAACTCGAGCAAGTCAATCAGTCGGATGTCGAGGAGGCCGTCAGGCTGCTCACCCGCGCGGTCGAACTGGACCCCGGCCTTGCCCGCGCTTGGGTCGAACTTAGCCATTCCCATGGTGTCTTGACCGGCTTTGGGGTTGAACCCGACAAGAACCGGGCTCTCTCTGCCGAGGCTGCCGAGCGCGCCGTCCAGCTCGATCCGAGCGATGCCGAGGCGCATGCTGTTTATGCCATGATTTTAAGTGACAGAGGCGAATTCGAACGCGCCAAGGCAGAGTTCGAGACCGCACTGC
This sequence comes from Mesorhizobium sp., assembly GCA_004020645.1. GTDB lineage: Bacteria > Pseudomonadota > Alphaproteobacteria > Rhizobiales > Rhizobiaceae > Mesorhizobium. Next base: position 21,789 of record SAQL01000027.1, read on the forward strand.
GCCTCGCTCCCGGTCAGTTCGAAGTTCTGACTTTCTATATCGATTGGGCCTCGACCTTCGGCGAGCCGGAGCGCACCGCGGAACTGGTCGACAAGGCGGTCAGTCTCAACCCCGGTTTCCCGATGTGGAGTGCCAGGATTTTCACTCATGCCTACTTCATGGCGGGCCGGTATGAGGATGCCCTGCGGATGCTGGACCGCTTGACGCCGGAAAACTATGGAAGGAAACACTGGGTAATACGTTCTGGCGCGCTTGCGGCTCTTGGCCGAACTGAAGAGGCGAAGGTCTCAGTAACGGACGCACTCAGGCGGTTTCCCAATTTGACCGTCGAGGGACTTATCAATGTTCCTGGATTCAGCGAAGCGGAGCGCCAGCGGTTGATCCAAACCATGCGGCTCGTCGGCTTTCCTGATTGCGCCAGGGCGGAAGAACTCGCGAAGGTAAAGAAGCCGTTGCGCCTGCCGCAGTGTGCTTCGCCGTAACCGCGTTGAATGGCAGCCACGGATGACAAACGTCTCGAAGGGTCCGAGACGCGACCTTCGTTTCACTGACCGCGAAAGCCCAGATATGGCGCGATCCCGACCTCGCGCTCTCAAGTAAAGAACTCGTCCTCGTCCTCGCCGGTGAACTCCCATGGCTTGGGTCCGATATGATGCGTCGTTGCCACCCGACTGCGTGACACGGGCGAGAGGCCAACTGCCAGCTTTTCTTGCTAAGCCGGCAGTTCTGCAGGATTGGGGCGCTCTCAAATCGACTCAGAGAATGTTGGGGCAGGTGCATTGGCGGAGGGAGTGGGATTCGAACCCACGGTGGGCTTGCACCCACGCCGGTTTTCAAGACCGGTGCCTTAAACCGCTCGGCCATCCCTCCATCGTGATTTTTCAATCACTTGGATGCTCGTCCTGATCTCAACTCATACCTGTCGGCACTGCTGCGCCACCCGGAGATCGTTCGCGCTTCATTGCTCTAGTGCGCCCGACGAAGTCCTGTCAACCAGCCGTTGCCTGTTCCTGCCATGGGCGTCTGACGGCGAAACTGAACCAGGACGAACATGGCTGCGCCGAAGATTGAAAAGCGGTGGTTTTTCACAACAATCGCCAGGACGGTTTGCACCACAATCTCGCCCGGTTCCGACCACAATCGGTTAATACGGTGATAAACAATTCCTGTGCAAAAGGGATTGCGAATCAAGGTGGCGCTGGCATTTGTCGAGTGGGTTTTGACCCTGCCGACGGTCAAGTTGCGGTGCCTTTGTTGAGAGGGGACAATCGAAAAATGCAGAGCACGGCGCGCCCGCATCTTCGTCGCGCTTGCGCTTTCACGTTGTTTGCCCTCTCGGCTGCCTTGCTGGCGGCTTGCGCCGCGCCGCCACAGCCGAAGGCGATGATCAACAAGAAGCCCCGCTCCAAGGAATATTTTTCCGAGTCCGAATACGGCGTGAAGGCCAGCCCGCGCGTTACTTTCAAGATGTCGGGCCTGCAGCGTGGCGGCGGACGCGACCAGCTCGGCAAGCCCTATCAGGTGCGTGGCAAATGGTATTATCCGAAGGAAGACAAGCGCTATGCCAAGATGGGTCTCGCCTCCTGGTATGGCGAAGCCTTCCACGGCAGGCTGACCGCCAACGGCGAAGTCTACGACATGACACATCTGACCGGCGCGCATCCGACAATGCCGCTGCCGAGCTATGCGCGCGTCACCAATCTGAAGACCGGCAGCTCGGTCATCGTGCGCGTCAACGATCGCGGTCCTTACCATGACGGGCGCATCATCGATGTGTCGAAGCGCGCCGCCGAAATGCTCGACTACGCCAATATCGGCACGGCCAAGGTGAAGGTCGAATATGTCGGACGGGCGCCGCTTCACGGCAATGACGAACAATATCTGATGGCCTCTTACCATCCCGGCAACAGGGCGCCGGATCCGTCGGACGGCCTGCCCACCGGCGTCATGATCGCCATGAATGGACCATCGCCGGGCACGGCGTTGGCCGCCGCCGCTCCATTTCCCGGCCAGTTGACGAATTCCGCACCGGCACAGCCTGTCATTGCGGCGCAGGCGCCGGCCTCCGGCAATGTGACGCTGCCCGATTTCGGGCCGATCGTGCCGGAACGCCCGCAGATCAATCTGCCGGCGCAATCGCCGTTCAGCGTAGCGTCGCTGTCTTACGCGGACGAACGCGTGCAGCGCGCCTCCAATGTCTTTGCCGCGCTGGATGGCGCCGGCATGTCGCCTGCCGAAATCCTTCGATCGTGGAAACGGCAAGCTCCTCCGGCCGCTTCGCCCACGGAGTATATCGCGGCTGGCTCGTTCGAGGATGCCGCCGAGGCGCAGCGTGTGGCAGCCCGGCTTTCCAGCTTCGGCAAGACCGAAATCCAGCGCTCCGAATTCGAGGGCAAGGACTGGTATTCGGTCAACCTCTATCCGGACGGCCATGGCAGCCTGGACGAGATGCTGCAGGCGGCATGGTCGCATGGCGCACCGGACGCGCTCGTGGTTCGGAACTGACCGGCAAAACCTGAAGTTTTGCCCTGTTGTCCATCGCGCGGTTGATCGGCCGGGACAAAGCCTGATAGCCTAGAGCTTGCCAGGAATACCGGCTGACAGGTCGAACTTCTCATGAAATCTCGCTTCGCCGCGCCTCTCGCCGGGCTTCTGGGTTTTGGCCTCCTGCTGCTTTCGCTGGCTCCGGCCGCGGCGCAGCTTTTCGAGACCAAGGCCGCGCAGGCCTTCATGATCGATGCCGAAACCGGAACGGTGCTGCTTTCCAAGGATGCCGACAGGCCGATCCAGCCGGCGTCGCTGGCCAAGCTGATGACGATGGAGGTGGTTTTCAACGCCATCAAATCGGGGCGCGTGACGCTCGATGACACTTTCGTGGTGAGTGAAAACGCATGGCGCACGGGCGGGGCGCCATCCGGGACGTCGACAATGTTTGCCATACTGAACTCAACGATCCGGCTTGAAGACCTGATCCAGGGCGTGACGGTTCAGGCCGCCAATGACGGCTGCATCATCATCGCCGAAGGTTTTGCGGGATCGGAGGCGAATTTCGCGACTGAGATGACCGAGCGCGCAAGGCAGATTGGCCTCGAGAAATCGACATTCGTCAATTCAACCGGTCTGCCGGCCGACGGTCAGCAGACGACGGTTCGAGAGCTTGCGCTTCTGGCCCTGCATATCTGGCGCGAGTACCCGGACCTCTATCGCTATTACGGCCAAAAAGATTTCACCTGGAACAAGATCACCCAGAGGAACCGCAACCCGCTGCTGGCGATGGATATCGGTGCCGACGGCCTGGCGATCGGCAGGAGCGAGGCATCCGGGTTTGGCGTCGTCGGCTCGGTCAGCCACAGTGGCAGGCGGGTCATTGCGGCGATGAGCGGCCTGACAAGCGACCGCGAGCGCGCCGAGGAAGCGCGAAAGCTGCTCGACTGGGGCCTTCGTTCCTTCCAGAAGACCAAGATTTTCGCCAAGGACGAGGTGGTCGGCGAGGCCCAGGTTTTCGGCGGTGTGAAATCCGGCGTGGCGCTGAAGGCAAAAGCGCCCGTGGTCATCTTCCTGCCAATCGCCAACCGCGACAAGCTGACCGCCGAGATCGTCTATGACGGGCCGGTTGCAGCCCCCGTGGAGGAGGGGCAACCAGTGGGTGCGCTGCGGGTCTGGATCGGTGATACGCTGAGCCAGGAGACGCCGCTTTTCGCGGCCGAATCGGTTGGCGTCGGCTCGCTGCCGCAACGCGCGCTCGATGCCGCCAAGGAACTGGCCGTCGGCTGGCTGCGTTAATGCACGTCGCCCAAAAGTGCGCAGCGGCTCTGGGGCAACGACATGCGTGAAAAGGGCCTAAAGAGCGTCGCACATCTTCAGACGCGACGCGCTGTAGCACCACGGCGTGGACCTTTTCTCAAGTCAGGACTATTACGGTCCCGCAGCATGGATAAGGGCTTTGGCATACGGATTTTTCATCACCTTCGAAGGCGGAGAAGGGGCAGGCAAGTCGACGCAGATCGAGCGGCTGGCCAGTAAGATGCGCGCCAAGAAATACGATGTCCTTGTCACGCGTGAACCGGGTGGCTCGCCGGGCGCAGAGGCGGTCAGGCATGTCCTGCTTTCCGGGGCTGCCGAGCCATTCGGCCCCCGGATGGAGGCGCTGCTTTTCGCCGCCGCGCGTTCCGACCATGTCGAGCAGGTCATCCGGCCGGCGGTCGAACGCGGCTCGATCGTGCTTTGTGATCGCTTCGTGGACTCCTCGCGCGTCTACCAGGGCGTCACCGGCGGCCTCGACCCGGCGTTCATGGGAGCTCTGGAAAAGGTCGCCATCAATGGCATGGTGCCCGACATGACGCTGATCTTTGACATCGACCCGGCCGAAGGACTGCGGCGCGCCACGGCACGGCGGGGCACCGATGCCGGAGCCGACCGCTTCGAAAAGGAAACGCTTGATATCCACCAGCGCCGCCGCGAAGCCTTTCTGGCGATCGCCGCGGCAGAGCCCGAGCGCTGCATCGTCGTCGACGCGTCCGCCGACCCCGACACGGTGGAGAATGTCGTTACCGCCGCCGTGTTCGCGGCCCTGGAGACGATGACGCCGGCGCGCAGGAAGCAGGCGCCGGGATGATTTTCGAACGGATCGCACCAGAACAGCACGACACGCTGGACGGCGTACCGGAGCCATCCGAGACGCCGCGTCTGGTCGGGCATGACCAGGCGGCGAACATGCTGGCGTCGGCCTATCGTTCCGGGAAGCTGCCGCATGCGCTGATCTTTGTCGGACCGGTCGGCATCGGCAAGGCGACGCTCGCCTTTCACCTGGCGCATCATCTGTTGAAGCATCCCGCGTTCGAACAGGCGCCGGAGGTCCTTGCCGTTCCCGATCCGGCGTCGTCGCTGTTTCGCCAGATCGCCACCGGCGCGCACCCTTCGGTGCTGCATCTGACCCGCCCGCCGAACGACAAGACGAAGAGCTTTAAGACGGTCGTCACCGTCGATGAGATCCGCAAGGTCAGCCGCTTCCTGTCGCTGACCTCGCATGACGGCAGCTACCGGGTGGTGATCGTCGATCCGGCCGACGACATGAATACCAATGCGGCCAACGCTTTGTTGAAGAATCTTGAAGAACCACCGGCACGCACACTGTTCATCCTCATCGTCCATGCGCCGGGCAGCCTGCTGCCGACGATCCGCTCGCGCTGCCAGATGGTGCGGCTGACGCCGCTCGACGCCGAGAGCCTGATGACGGTTCTGGAGAGCGTCGAGCCACCGCCGCCGGACGATCCCGCGGCGCGTGCGGCACTGGCCAACCGGGCAGGGGGCAGTGCGCGCACCGCAATCCTGTTGACGCAGTATGGCGGGCTGGAAATCGCCGAGACGCTCGACGCCCTGGCGACAGCGGGAAAGAGCGATGTTGCCGGCGCCTATCGTCTCGCCGAGGCGGTCGCCGGGCGCGACCAGGCGATCCAGTTCGATATCTTCAATCGCCGTGCGCTCGACCTGCTCTCGACCGGTGCAAGCCAGGCCGCGCTGGCGGGCGATCTGGCGCGGGCCAAAGCGCTGTCGGATACTTGGCACGAGGCTTTGAACGCTATATCTGAGACCGACACCTACAATCTCGACAAGAAGCAGCACGCCTTGACCATGATCGACCGCCTGAATTCTGCAATGCGAATGTGACGGCCCATCGGGATGGCAATCGCCGTTTCGATGCGATATCTCACCGGCATCTTTCATTCAGACATTCATGACGGCTCATCCATGGCACGCGAAAAATACTACCTCACGACGCCGATTTTCTATCCGAACGGCAAGCCGCATATCGGTCATGCCTACAATGTCATCGCCAGCGATACGCTGGCCCGCTTCCAGCGGCTCGACGGCAAGGACGTCTTCTTCGTCTCGGGAACCGACGAGCACGGTTTGAAGATGCAGCAAACAGCGGACGCCGAGGGCTTGACGCCGAAAGCGCTTGCCGATCGCAATTCGGCGATCTTCCGCTCGATGCTCGAAGCGACCGGTTGCTCGAACGACGTTTTCATCCGCACCACCGAGGAGCGCCACTACAAGGCCTGCCAGGCGATCTGGACGCGCATGGCGGAAAACGGCGACATTTACCTCGACCGCTATAGCGGCTGGTATTCGGTGCGACAGGAAGCCTATTTCGACGAGGCCGAAACCAAGGTCGGCGACGACGGCGTACGCCGCGAACCGCTCGGCTCGCCCGTCGAATGGACCGAGGAAGAGAGCTATTTCTTCCGCCTTTCCGCCTATCAGGACAGGCTGCTCGCGCTCTATGAGAGCAGCCCCGAATTCGTTGGACCGACGGAGCGGCGCAACGAAATCGTCAGCTTCGTCAAATCCGGGCTGAAGGATCTGTCGATCTCGCGCACCACATTCAATTGGGGCGTGCCGGTGCCGGGCGACGACAAGCATGTGATGTATGTCTGGGTCGATGCGCTGACCAACTACATCACCGCTGCCGGTTATCCGGATACGGCCGATGAGAGATGGTCCTTCTGGCCGGCGAACGTCCACGTCATCGGCAAGGACATCGTCCGCTTCCACGCCGTCTACTGGCCTGCCTTCCTGCTGTCGGCAGGGATCGAACTGCCGAAGCGCGTGTTCGCGCATGGCTTTCTATTCAACCGCGGCGAGAAAATGTCGAAATCGGTCGGCAATGTCGTCGATCCGTTCGCGATGATCGAGCATTACGGCCTCGATCAGGTGCGCTATTTCTTCATGCGCGAAGTGCCATTCGGCCAGGACGGCAGCTACAGTCACGATGCCATCGTCAACCGCACCAATGCCGACCTCGCCAACGATCTCGGCAACCTGGCGCAGCGCTCGCTGTCGATGATCGCCAAGAATTGCGGCGGCGTGGTGCCGAAGCGCGGCAAACTGAGCGATGCCGACAAGGTGATCCTCGATCAGGCAAGTGCCGCCCTTGTCACGGCACGCAAGGCGATGGCCGAACAGGGCATCCATCTGGCGCTGGCGGCGATCTTTGGCGTGGTGGCGGAAGCCAACCGCTACTTCGCCGGGCAGGAGCCGTGGGCGCTGAAGAAGACCGATCCCGTCCGCATGGAAACCGTGCTGTGGACGACGGCCGAGGTGATCCGACGCCTCGCGATCCTTTGCCAGCCCGTCGTCCCGACCTCGGCGGCGAAGCTGCTCGACCTCCTGGCCGTGCCGGCGGACAGCCGCGATTTCGCGCACATCGCCGAAGGTCGTGCGCTGGTGCCCGGCACGGCTCTGCCGGCGCCGGAACCGGTTTTTCCTCGCTATGTCGAGCAGCCGGACGCGAACATCTGATGTTGGTCGACAGTCACTGCCATCTCGACTTTCCGGATTTCGCGGAGGAGCGGGCGGCCATCGTCGCCCGCGCCTTGGCCGCCGGAATCGGTCGCATGGTGACGATCTCGACGCGTGTGAAGCGGTTCCAACAAGTGCTTGATATCGCTGAATCTTTCGACGAAGTCTATTGCTCGGTCGGCACCCATCCGCACAATGCCGCCGAGGAGCTGGACGTGACTGTCGAGGAGCTTGTCCGGCTGTCCGCTCATCGCAAAGTGGTGGCGATTGGCGAGGCCGGGCTCGACTATTTCTACGATCATGCGCCGCGCGATGCGCAGGCGCAGGGCTTTCGCATCCATATCGCCGCCGCGCGTCAAACGGGCCTGCCGCTGGTCATCCATGCGCGCGATGCCGACAGCGACATGGCTGATATCCTCGAGGACGAAACAGGGAAGGGCGCCTTCCCCTTCATCCTGCACTGTTTTTCGTCAGGGCGTAGGTTGGCCGAAGTCGGCGTGGCGCTCGGCGGCTACGTTTCGTTTTCCGGCATCGTGACCTTCAAGAATTCGGCCGAGCTGCGCGCCATCGCCGCCGATGTGCCACATGATCGCCTGCTGGTCGAAACCGACGCGCCATACCTCGCGCCGATACCGTTTCGCGGCAAGCGCAACGAGCCTGCCTATGTCGCCCATACAGCCAAGGTGCTGGCCGAAACGATCGGCGTCAGCGAGGCGGAGATCGCTGATGTCACCACGGACAATTTCTTCCGGCTGTTCAAGAAGATGCCGCGCCCAATCGCACTGAGCACCTGACGCATGAGCGACCGGCTGCGCCTCACCATTCTCGGCTGCGGCTCATCGCCGGGCACGCCGCGCATCACCGGCGACTGGGGCAACTGCGATCCGGCCAATCCGAAGAACCGGCGCATGCGCACCGCAGCGCTCGTCGAGCGGATTACGGCAAACGGCGACAGGACCACAGTCGTCATCGACACCGGGCCGGATTTCCGCGAGCAGATGCTGCTGGCATCGGTCAGGCGCATCGATGCGGTCGTCTATACGCATCCGCACGCCGACCATATCCACGGCATCGACGATTTGCGCGGCTTCGTGCTCGAGCAGCGACATCTGATCGATATCCACGCCGACCAGCCCACGATGCTGCGGTTACAGGAAGCGTTCGGTTATTGTTTCGAAACACCGCTAGGCAGTTCCTATCCGCCAATCGTCGAGCCCCATATCATCGACCACGCCAGGCCGGTGGTGATCGAAGGCGAGGGGGGTGCCCTCACCCTCGAGCCGCTGCCGCAGATCCACGGCGACATCATTTCGCTTGGTTTTCGCATCGGCGGGCTCGCCTATTGCCCCGATATCAGTGATTTCCCCGACGCCACGGCCGAACGGCTGCGCGGTCTGCACATGCTGGTCATCGACGCGCTGCAATACAGGACGCATCCGAGCCATCTTTCGCTCGGTCAGGCACTCGACTGGATCGAAAAGCTTTCGCCCAAAAAGGCCGTGCTGACGCATATGCATGTGCCGCTCGACTACGCCACGGTGATGGCCGAGACGCCGGCCAACGTCGAACCTGCTCATGATGGTATGACGATCGAAATCCCTCTTGAATCAGCATGATAGGTTCGGTTCTTCATGGCTGGCAGCATTGATCGTGTGACCAAGGCAGCGGCCTATGCCGGCCTCGACATCGAGATCAGACGCATGGGTGCCTCGACACGCACCGCCGAGGAAGCCGCCGCGCAATGCGGCTGCACCGTTGCACAGATCGTCAAATCGTTGGTTTTCCAAGGAGAAGCTAGCGGAAAGCTGTTTCTCTTCCTGGTTTCCGGCTCCAACCAGCTGGATCTAGCCAAGGCTGCCGCACTGACCGGCGAGCCGCTGAAGCGCGCCGACCCGCGGCAGATCCGCGACGAGACCGGCTTTGCCATCGGCGGCGTCGCCCCAATCGGCCATCTGATTGCGATCCCGGCGTTCGCCGACGAAACGCTGCTCGGCTTAGACCGCGTCTGGGCAGCCGCCGGCGCGCATGACGCGGTGTTCGCCGCCGAGCCAGGCGCCATGGTCAAGGCAGCGCAAGCTGTCGTAGCGAAGCTGACGGGTTGAGTCGAACACGTCCGCTATCGCAGCTATTCGGCGGCGACCGCGGTGTGCGCAGGCGGCAACATGATGTCGGACGCAGCCGGCGCGAACAACATCTTTACGAAGCTGCGGAAGGCGAGGATCTGGCGTTCGAGGACACGGGGGTCGCCAAGCCCCCGCGACATGATGATGCCGCCATCGATCACACAGGAGAACATGATGGCCACGTCGTCGAGGTCCATGCCTTTGCGGGCAGGATAAACGCTCGCGATCTCGTTCAGCGCATCGCGAAACCGCCCGTTCCAAGAGCGTACGGCGCTGGCGGCGATGTCGCGAACGGTGCGGTCGAAGAGGCGCTCCTGATAGGTGAAAGTCGCGATCAGGCAGCCGGGGTGGCCGTTCGGCAGGTCACCCATCAGCTCTGCAAGCAGCTTGAGCGTGATCAGGAAGGACTGCAACGGATCATCGGACAGTTGCCGGCCGCGGTGAAACACATCGTCGAAGATGCGGTCGTTCTCCTCGATGTAGCGCAGCATCAAGGCGCGGGCGAGTTCGTTCTTGTCCTTGAAATGATAGAAGAAGCCGCTCTTGGTGATGCCGGCCTCGGCGATCACCTCCTCGATGGACGTCGCGCCGAACCCCTTGGCGAGCACCGAGGCCTCGGCGATCTCCAGAATGCGTTCGCGCGTTTCCGCACCTTTGCGCATGACCCAATGCCCTCAAATTTACTGTACCGGCGGTATGGTTTTCACACCCGCCAACATCGGCACTGATAGCAATACCACCGACCCAGAACGGCTATCCGACTGTAATTGCTGCGGTTCCCGCTTCGGTGGAGTACCGGACCACGAGCCTTCTACCGCACCGGCGGCACGTGCTGCTAAAACTTGGCTATTCCGAACGGCCGCCACCAAGGCGACACGCTGTTATCTTACCACTGGAGACAAACATGGCCAAGTACCGCCAGAATCTGCCGCAACTCGCCAACAGAACATTCCTGAGCGATGGCGGCATGGAAACGACCCTCATCTTTCATGAAGGCCTCGACCTTCCGCATTTTGCTTCATTCACGCTGATGGCAACGCCTGAAGGCCGGCAGAAGCTGAGGGAATATTACGTCCGCTATCTGACCATTGCGCGCAGAAGCGGAACCGGCTTCATTCTCGACACGCCGACGTGGCGGGCCAACCCCGATTGGGGAACGGTGCTCGGCTACGGGCCGGAAGCGCTGCGGGCCGTCAACGAGAGCTCGATCGAGCTTCTTCTCGACCTGCGCAACGAGTTCGAGACCGCCGAAACGCCTTGCGTCATCAGCGGCGCGATCGGGCCGCGCGGCGATGGCTACAAAGCTGGCAATATGGACGCCAACGAGGCGGAGGCGTATCACGCGACGCAGATCGAGAGTTTCGCGCGGACCGAGGCCGACATGGTGGCGGCCTATACGCTCACCAATTTCCACGAGGCGATCGGCGTGGCGCGGGCGGCCAAAGCGCATGCGATGCCCTGCATGATCTCGTTCACCGTTGAGACCGACGGGAAGCTGGTGACGGGCATGGCGCTCGGCGAGGCGATAGACAGGGTTGACGATGCCACGGACGGTGCGCCAGCCTACTATATGATCAACTGCGCACATCCGACGCATTTCACGCAGGCGCTGAAAAAGGGCGAGCGCTGGCTCGATCGCATTTATGGCGTGAAGGCGAACGCTTCGGCCAAAAGCCATGCCGAACTGGACGAATCGGAGACGCTCGACGCGGGCGACCCGGACGATCTCGGGCGGCGCTACAGCGGGCTGAGAGCTTCGTTTCCGACGATGCACATCCTGGGCGGCTGCTGCGGCACCGACCACCGGCACATCGCGGCAATCTGCGAGGCCTGCGTGCCGCAAGCGGCGTAGGAGCCTGTGTGCGTCCCAGGAGACGCCACGCTATCAACCGCAGTTCCGCTTAGTTCCAAGGAACAAGGAACTGCGGTTGGGCCGAAAAGCAACGCAATTAAAACCGCATCTCAGTTCCATAATCTATCTTATGCGACTTCCGGATGGGTGGAGGTGGGTTCTATCTTGAAGTGCGACATTGCAGCGATATCAACGTCTTATCGCATGGCAAGAGTCACTCGTGAACGCACCTACTCCCAGATCGATTTGGATGCACATCGGAAGATCGAGCGCTGGCGACACGCCGGCGTCGCTGTCGACGTAATTGCGGAGAAGCTCGGTCGACGATCTTCCGCGAGCCCGGAACAAGTTGAGGATCGTGAGATGCCGGACTTGGACGGAACAGCGCACATTGTATTAATCTTGCGACCTTACAGGCTTAGCGTAGGATTTCGCCCCTACCGCCAATGACCCCATCCTGCACCTCAACACCGGAATTTCAGATAACCATCATTACGACCACCAAGAAATGACCGCCTCGCCTCATTTTCTCGGCTTTCCCGATCGCCTCGCCGATGGCCGCATGCCCCTTGCGGTGATCTTTGGAGCCGGTCACGGCAGCACCTATCCCGGCAAGGACAGCAGCGGCTATGCCTTGGCCGCCGACGCCATCCGCGCTGCGAGCCAGGACGATACCGAACTCGTCGAGCACTGGGATTTCGATCTTGGCGGCCCGCTGTTCGACGGCAAGCCGGTCTGCTGCATCGACGCCGGCGACATCCCGACCACCATGCATGACAATGCCGGCAACCGGGCGCGGATCGAGGCGAAGACGCGTGAGGTCTTGGCATTGCCGGCCATACCGATCCTGCTCGGTGGCGACGATTCCGTGCCCATTCCCTTCCTCGCCGGCTTTGCGGATCACGGGCCGGTCTGGATACTGCAGATCGACGCCCATATCGACTGGCGCGACGAGTTGCATGGCGAACGCTACGGCTACTCGAACCCGATGCGCCGGGCGAGCGAGATGCCGCATGTCGCAGGCATCGTCCAGGTCGGCATCCGTGGCGTCGGCAGCGCACGACTCAGCGAAATCGAAGCGGCGCGGCACTATGGCAGCCGCTTCGTGACCGCTCGCGAAGTTCACGCCCAGGGCGTCGAAGCCGCTCTCCGGCATATTCCGGAAGGAGCGCGGATCGTCGTCACTCTCGACTGCGATGGCCTCGATCCCGGCATCATGCCGGGCGTGGCGGGGCGTACGCCTGGCGGCCTCACCTATACGCAGGTGATCGACCTGATCGCGGGCCTCGGCAAGCGGGCCAGGATCGCAGGATTCGACCTTGTCGAGCTCTACCCTCCGGCCGATATTGACGGCCTGTCCGCCCTGACCGCCGCGCGCCTTCTCGTCAATGTGATCGGCACCATCGTCCGGCAGATTTGAACCCCAGCTTCTTCTCGTAGCATAATGGCCCGACAAGGTTCCATCCGCCCGACGCCGGTCGGGCGCCTGCCAGAAGGCTCGTCATTGTCGCGGTCTCTAAATCGCCTTGACAACCTTACCAAGAGAGATACGTCCCGTCACAAATCTGCATTCAGCGCTTCATATAGCTCGACGATGACCAAACGCTGCCTCCTCATCATCGACCTGCTGAATGAGTATCTCGACCCGTGGGAAGCAGATAAAGTCGATCGACTGATTCAGAATACCAACCGATTGGTGGCCGCTTTCAGAAGCTTACAGCTTCCGGTGATCTGGGTGCGGCAGGAGTTCCGTTTGGATCTCAGTGACGCATTCCTTGAGATGCGCGATAAACGCATCGCCGTTACAATTCAGGGCACGAGAGGTGCCCTGCTTCACGGTGGGCTCGATTGGCGGCCAAGCGATGCGACGATAATCAAGAAGCGCTACAGCGCGTTTTTCAAGACCGGACTTGACGAGCTACTGGCTGAATTTGGCATCGATGAATTGGTTTTATGCGGCGTCAATACGCACGCCTGCATCCGCACGGCTGCGGTGGACGCCTATCAACGAGATTTCCGAGTGGTCTTGGCCAAGGAATGTGTCGGCTCCTACGACGCAGAGCACGCGCGCGTCTCGCTGGATTACATGAACGGCAAGATCGCCAAAATAGCGACTGTTTCCGAGATCGTTGAAGCTCTCGGCGTGATCTAATGAACGTCTGATATGCGCACCCTGCCCTTCGCTAAGGTCGACGCCGGGTTCTAAGAAACAACGCCGGGAATTGCTGAGCAGTATTTGCTACGACACCGTAGACTCTCGCGAAGTCCGATTTCCTGGTCAGACCGCCCTCCGCGCTTTCCATTCGTGTCAAAATTCAATATCGCCAAAGTCGCCGCCGCCGTCGGAGCCGGCGTCGCCTGCCTGGTCGGCACCGCCCTCCTCTGCCTGTGGTGCCGCCGGCTCGGTTGCCTGCGCTTCGCTTCCGCCAAACATGGCTGCTATGGCGTTGCCGAGAAGCACGCCGCCGGCCACGACCATCGCAGTCTGCGCGGCTCCGGCGAGGAAACCGCCGCCTGCCCTCTGCTGATCATTGCCAGAAAGCGGCTCCTGCGGCGCAGCGGCAGCGGTGCGCCCGACCCGCGGGACCGAACCCGAGCGCCTAGCGCCGCCGCCGAAGAGCCCGCCAAGCAATCCGCCGCCGGCAGACTGCTGTGCCTGTTGTTCCAGTTCCTCGATGCGGGACTGTGCCGCGTTCAAGGCCTGCTCCTGCACGACGATCGTCTGCGCCATGTAGTATGGCGCGCCGGGCTGCCGGGCAATCTGGTCGTTGATGAAGCGTTCCGCTTCGGCATCGCGCGGCGGCGTCTGTCGCTCGACGTTCGCAAGTTTCTCGAAAAGGTTCCCGATCGCCTGCTGGTCGTTCCTGTCCATGCGAAGCAACTCCGGTTATCCAGGCGCGCCGCGTCCAGCAGATTCTCGCGACGCACTCTAAGTCCCTGTTTTATGCATGTCGCGGCGCCAAAACCGCTGCCGCGACATGCATTGATTTGACGCGGCTATTCGCGCTCGCCGGTGAAGTTCAGCAGCAGCTGGAAGATGTTGATGAAGTTCAGATAGAGCGAGAATGCACCGAAGACGGCGAGCTTCTGCTGCGATTCCGCACCGAAGTTTTCCGCAAACTGCTCCTTGATCGTCTGGGTATCCCAGGCGGTGAGACCGATGAAGACGGCGATGCCGATCACCGAGATGGCGAACTGGAGCGCGGTCGAGCCGAGGAAGATGTTGACGATGCTGGCGATCACCACGCCGATCAGGCCCATGATCAGGAAGGACGAGAACTGGGTCAGGTCGCGTTTGGTCGTGTAGCCGTAAAGGCTGGTCGCGCCGAACATGGTGGCGGCGATGAAAAAGGTGCGCGCGATGCTGGTCCCGGTGAAGACCAGGAACACGGACGCCAGCGACAGGCCCATGACCGCACAGAATGCCCAGAACATCGCCTGAGCGCCGGCCGCGGACATCGTCTGTATTCGGAACGAGAACAGCAGCACGAAGGCGAGCGGCGCCAGCATCACCACCCACTTCAACGGGCTGGAAAAGATCGGCACGTAGAGGGCTGGCGTGGAAGCCACCACGAAGGCGATCACGCCGGTAACGACGAGGCCAACGCCCATATAGTTGTAGACGCGCAGCATGTGCTGGCGCAGGCCTTCGTCGTAGACGGCGCCGGTTTGGGCTCCAACGCCGGTGCGGTATCCTAGATTGGGGGTGTTCATGCCGGTTCTCCTTTGTGAGGGTCAGTAAAGCGTGTTGGCGAGCGTTTCTGCGGTGCGATCGAGATCGCGGACACCGCTTCGGGCGACGACTGCGTAAGCAACTTCGCCGATCTGGAAATAGGCCGAGGAAATTTCGCCGGACGGGGCGACGGTCGGCTGGACCACGTCGAACGTTCCGGGCCTGATCGCGAACAGCGAGACCAGTCCCAGGTCTCTTGTTTCGACAGCCATCTCGACGCTCGGGCCGAACTGCGATGGGAAGATCTGCACGTCACGGACCTTCCAGTCCTTCGGCAGCGACGGCATGACGATTGCCGTGGCGGCGCGGATTTCGTCTGCATCGTAATCCGGCGCTTCGGGCTGGGACGACATGGCCTCGCGTATGATCGTCGTCCTGTGTGCCCGGATCGCCTCCTCCAGATAGACGGGCGGCTGGGTCGAGGCGACGACTTTCGTCACCGATATCGGCCCGACGATGCCGTTGGCAAACCAGCCCGCAGCCAGCAAGACTGCGACTGCCGCAGCCCGCTGGAACGTGCGCAAGGCGCGCCCTCG
The DNA here is from genome assembly GCA_004020645.1 of Mesorhizobium sp. Lineage (GTDB taxonomy): Bacteria > Pseudomonadota > Alphaproteobacteria > Rhizobiales > Rhizobiaceae > Mesorhizobium. Next base: position 37,335 of record SAQL01000027.1, read on the forward strand.
AGCCAGTCCCCGTTCCAGCCGCCGTGCCGCATCGGCCGTTGCCGGCCGCGCCATGCCCTTGCATCCGGCAAGCGCCACGCGCAGTTCGTCGCGTGTCCTGAGGTCGGACATCACGCAGGCGGCAGCCTCGGGACGGGCGGAAAGAAACGCCTCGACCTCAATGCGGCGGGCAACGTCCAGCTGGTCGTCGACATAAGCGTCGAGGTCGGCATCGGTCACCGGGTCGCGCAGTTCGCTCATCATGGACATCACGGGCCTCCTACGATCTTGAGGTGGCTTTTCGCATGTGCCGGCAATTTGTCCTCCATCTCGCGGAGCGCTGCGCGCGCCCTGCCGATGCGCGACATCAGCGTTCCCAGCGGTACGCCGCTGGCCTCGGCCGCCTGGCTGTAGGTAAGTCCCTCGATGGCGACGAGATGCAGCGCCGAACGCTGCTCATCCGGCAATTTGAAAAAAGCTTCGCGCACCTGTGCCAGGCGGACGGAATGCTCCTGGGGTGCCTGCATGCTGGCGTCGGCAAGATATCCCGCCTGCTCGACGCGCACCGCTTCGGATTTGCGGGACCGCAAGCCGTCAATGAAAGCGTTGTGGACGATCGAGAGCAGCCATGCGCGCAGATTTCCGCCGGATCGAAAGGTGCCGCGTCGCTCATAGGCACGCACCAGCGCGTCATGCACCAGATCCTCTGCTTCTGCGCTGTCGCGCGTCAGCGAACGCGCGTAGCGCCGCAGAGAACCAAGCTGTCCTATGATATCGAAGCGTGGCATCGACCCCCTCACGTCCTGTTTACGGAGCATGGCAGGTTTTTAATCCCGCTCTTTGAGTTTTTTGCGATCCGGGAAGGCCAGGCACAACCGGTGCAACGCCACCAACGCGCGTGGCCGCGAACGATCCATCAGCCGCCACAATTCGCCGCGCGGTTTTAGCGCACCGGGGATTTCCATGTTTATCCCTGAATTAATTTGTGACGCGAAAAATCGCCAAGGTGTCATCTTTTTCGGGGCACTTGCGAGTTATAGGCAGGAAACATTCACCGCCGAACCTTCCTCGCCGACGGCCCTTTGGGCCCGCTTTTGTTCAACGAATTATCGACCCGACATGACAAGCCCCGACATGACAGGCAATATGCCAACCCAGCGGGATACCCGCATCGACGTCTTCCGCGCGCTAGCGCTGCTGACGATCTTCGTCAACCACGTGCCGGGGACGATCTTCGAGTATGTCACGCACAAGAATTTCGGCTTTTCCGATTCGGCCGAAGCCTTCGTGCTGATTTCGGGGATTGCTGTTGGGCTCGCCTACGGACTGAAGTTCCAGCCGGGGAATCGGTTGCTTATCACCCTGAAGGCCTGGCGGCGTGCCGGTGTCCTCTATGTCACCCACGTCATGACCACTGTCGCGACGCTGGCGATCTTCTCGGCGGCTGCATTGCATTTCTCGCGGCCCGATCTTTTGAAGCTGATCAACATCCAGATGATCATCGAGGACACGCCGGAAGCGCTGCTCGGCATCGCGGCGCTCGGGCATCAGATCGGCTATAACAATATTCTTTCCATGTATGCCGTCGTACTTCTGATGATGCCGCTTTTCCTGTGGATCGGCACTTTCAGCCTGCGCCTGATGCTTGCTGCGTCCGCGCTCCTCTGGCTCATCGCCGGCATTTTCCAGATCGCGCCTTCGAACTTTCCCGGCGACGGCTTCTGGTTCCTGAACCCGCTCTCCTGGCAGTTTCTTTTCGTCATCGGCATCGCCGGCATGCTGCATGTCAAGCGCGGCGGCGAAATCCTCTTCAACTGGATGATGGCGAGCGCGGCTGTCGGGTATCTGGTCGGTGCGCTGATTTGGGTGCGGCTGCCGCTGTGGGGCATCGAGACGGCCTCCGGCCTGCCTACCGTGCTGACCGGCTTCGACAAGACGTTCCTGTCGCTGTCGCGCCTCATGCACATTTTGGCGATCGCCTATCTGATCGTGGCAATCCCGGCGCTTTCCAACCTGGCGAGGACCAGGCCCGGACACCCGCTCGCGGTTCTCGGCAAGCATTCGCTGCCGGTCTTCATCGCCGGAACGATCTTCGCCATGATCGCGCAGGTCATGAAGGTCGTCAGCCCAGGCGGGCTCCTTTACGACGCAATCCTGATCTCGACAGGCATCACGCTGCAAGTCGGCTTCGCCTATTACCTCGAATGGTTGCCGCGGATCGGTTGGGGCGGCAAGAAACAGCAACCTGTCGCCGCCTTGCCGTCGGCCGCCCTCAAGCTGGCGTCATAGAACGGCGTCGACCAACTGACATGCGGGGAAAACCACATTTGCCTGCTGCGTCCTCCTCGCCGTGTCGTGGAAATGACGAGTGCGATTGAGCCGTGCCAATCGAGGCTTGTCTCCCGGTTTGGCAGTTTTCAGCTTGGTGCAAATGAAACCGCTGGCGCAGCACGGCCGATTTGCGTATCACTCCGCCGCCAACGGAACCGCGCCGATGTTTGAAGACCTCCAGCCTGCCCCAGCCGACAAGATCCTCGCCTTAATCGGCCTCTTTCGCGCCGATCCCCGCCCCGGCAAGGTCGACCTCGGCGTTGGCGTCTACAAGGATCGCGATGGCAAGACGCCGGTGATGCGCGCCGTGCGCGAAGCCGAAAAGCGACTGCTGCAGGGCCAGGATACCAAGACCTATCTCGGCCTTGCCGGAGATACCGGCTTCAACACGGCGATGGCGAAGCTGGTCTTTGGCCCTGCGGCCGAGCTGACGCGCATCCGTGCGGCGCAGGCGCCCGGCGGCTCGGGCGCGCTGCGACTGGTGGCTGAGCTGCTCAAGAGGACGCGATCGGACGCGACGATCTGGCTGTCGGACCCGACCTGGCCGAACCACATGCCGGTGATGCGCGCCGCCGGCCTGCAGATACGCGAATATCCCTACTTCGACGCAGCCTCAGGTGCTGTTCGCTTCGCGGACATGATAAGTGCGCTGGCGACCGCCAGGAGCGGCGACGTGGTGCTGCTGCATGGTTGCTGCCACAATCCGACAGGCGCCAATCTGGACACCGCGCAGTGGGCTGAAATAGCCGACCTCGTCGTCGAGCGCGGCCTGCTGCCCTTTGTCGACATTGCCTACCAGGGGTTTGGCGAAGGCCTTGACGCTGACGCCGCCGGCTTGCGCCTGCTGGCAGCGAAAGTCCCGGAAATGGTCGTTGCCTCGAGCTGCTCGAAGAACTTTGCCGTGTATCGTGACCGTGTCGGCGCGGCGATGATCCTGGCCAAAGACAGCACGCAGGCGGATGTGGCAATGAGCCAGATGCTGTCGGCCGCCCGCGCCATGTACTCGATGCCGCCGGACCACGGCGCGGCCGCGGTGCGCATCGTGCTCGAAGACGCCACGCTGCGCGCCGAGTGGGAAGCTGAGCTCGAGGAGATGCGCCTGCGTATGCTGCGGCTTCGGGTGCGGTTCGCCGAAGCGCTGCGGCGGCAGTCCAATTCCGACCGCTTCGATTTCGTCGCCAGCCATCGCGGCATGTTTTCCCGGCTTGGCCTGTCCGAAGCGCAGGTCGAGCGGCTGCGCGCCGAGCACGGCGTCTATATGGTCGGCGACAGCCGCATCAACGTCGCTGGCCTGCCGGAGGACGGGATGGACGCGCTCGCCAAGGCGATCGTCTCCGTGCTCGACTGAACACTTTGCTTGACCATGATCTTTTCCGAAAACCGGCTTCCACTTTTCGGGATCATGGCCCGCGCAACTATGGACGATGCGCCCTTGCCAGCTGACAGCATTTGCCGAGTGATCGGTGCACGATAGCATTCGACAGATGAAACCCTCGAAAGACATTTCCCGGCTGATCGAAATCATGGCGGCGCTGCGGGCGCCGGAAACCGGCTGCCCGTGGGATATCGAGCAGGATTTCTCGACCATCGCGCCCTACACGATCGAAGAAGCCTACGAGGTGGCGGATGCGATCGCGCGCGGCGACCTGGGCGATCTACGCGACGAGCTCGGCGATCTGCTGCTGCAGGTCGTCTACCATGCGCAGATGGCCGAGGAGGCCGGTGAATTCGCCTTTGGCGACGTGGTCCAGGCCATCACCACAAAAATGATCCGCCGCCATCCGCATGTCTTCGGCGACGAGAAGGCGCGCAGCGCCGGCATGGCCAAGGGCATGTGGGAGAAGATCAAGGCCGAGGAAAAGGCGGAAAAGCGAAACGCCCGCCTCGCCCGCGGGCACGATCCTGAGGATCATGGCAAGGGTTTTCTGGACAGCGTACCGGTCGCCCTGCCCGCTTTGACCCGAGCGCTTAAGCTACAGGAAAAAGCGGCCCGCGTCGGCTTCGACTGGAGCGAGGCCACGCCGATCCTCGACAAGATCGAGGAAGAGATCGGCGAGTTGCGCCAAGCCCTTGCCAAGGGCGATACGGCTTCGATCAAGGACGAGTTCGGCGACATGCTGTTTGCCGTCGTCAATCTCGGGCGTCATCTCAAGGTCGATTCCGAAGCGGCGCTCAGCGGCACCAACGAGAAATTCCGGTCGCGGTTCCGCTATGTCGAGCAAGCGCTGGAAGCGTCCGGAAACACCCTGGAAAAGGCGACGCTCGACGAGATGGAGGCGCTTTGGCAGCAGGCCAAAAGCGCGAAATAACAGAAATTACCCGTTGTTATTACGACGCAATCGGCTTTCTATCTCTTCGTGCGCGGTTTGCGTCGCTTTGAGCGACACGGTCACGCCGCCATCTTCATTGTCGGTGCGCGAGACGACGTCGCCATTGCGGTAGAGCCAGTCGACGAGCCCGAGCTGCTCAGGCTTGAGCGTGACGGTCAGCGTTTCCAGTTCGCCTGACACTCTTGTCTCGATGATCGCCTTCAGCACATCGATGCCCTCGCCGGTGGCGGCCGATATGGCAATCGGCGGCGCCTTGTTGCCGTCGATGCCGTCGGCGAGCAATCGTGCCCGGTTGCCTTTATCGAGCCGATCGATCTTGTTCCACACTTCGATGACACGCTTGGTATCGCCGGCATCGACGCCGAGATCGGCGAGGATGCGCTCGACATCCTCGGCCTGGGCGGCCGTGTCGGGGTCCGAAATATCGCGCAGATGGATGACGAGATCGGCCTCGACCACCTCTTCCAACGTTGCCCGGAAGGCTGCAATCAGATGCGTCGGCAGATCCGAAATGAAACCGACCGTGTCCGAAACGATGACCGGCGTGCCGTGCGGCAGTCGCACCCGACGCAGTGTCGGGTCGAGCGTGGCAAACAGCATGTCCTCGGCCAGCACCCCTGCTCCGGTCAGCCTGTTGAACAGCGTCGACTTGCCGGCGTTGGTATAGCCGACGATCGCCACCACCGGGAACGGCACCTTCTTGCGCTTGGCGCGGTGCAGGTCACGGGTGCGCCGCACGGTTTCCAGCTCGTGCTTCAGCTTCTTGATCTTGTCCTGCAGGGCACGGCGGTCCGACTCGATCTGAGTTTCACCAGGACCGCCGAGGAAACCGGCGCCGCCGCGCTGGCGCTCGAGGTGGGTCCAGCTTCGCACGAGCCGGCCCTTCTGATAGTTGAGGTGAGCCAGATCGACCTGCAGCGTGCCTTCCTTGGTCCGTGCGCGCTCGCCGAAAATTTCCAGGATCAACCCGGTGCGGTCCAGCACCTTGGCGTTCAATTCCTTTTCCAGGTTGCGCTGCTGCACCGGCGTCAGCGGATGGTCGACAATGACCAGTTCGGCACGGCCCTCTTTGACGATCTCCGCGAACTCCGCGACCTTGCCGCTGCCGAGCAGGGTTGCAGGCCGGGGATCGTTGACGGTCACCACCGCGGTATGGATCGGGTCGAGGTCAATGGCTTGGGCAAGGCCAACCGCCTCGTCGTGGCGGGCCTCGGCGGAACGCATCAGGCGCGGACGATTTGTGTCTTCGTCGCCTCGTGGCTGGCGGGTAAGCTCGGGCACGATGACCACGGCCCGGGTCGGGCCTTCGGCTTCCGGCCCCGGCTGATATGCTGGTTTTTCGCGAACGCTGCGGTCCGCGTCTTTCTTACGTGCCAATCAGGCGCCCTGACTTTCCTCACCATCGAACATCTGAACCGGCTGGCTCGGCATGATCGTGGAAATGGCGTGCTTGTAGACGAGCTGGGAATGGCCGTCTCGACGCAGCAGAACGCAGAAATTGTCGAACGAAGTGACCACACCGGTCAGCTTCACACCGTTGATGAGAAAGATGGTGAGTGGGTTTTTGCTTTTGCGAACTGAATTCAGGAACAGGTCCTGAAGATTTTGCGATCGTTCCGCCATTGTTCTTGTCTTTCGCCGATCCCCTTCGGTTTGCAGGCCAATGCGCCAAATACCTGGCACATGTCAAGCGCGCAAACACCGTCTTGCCGTCAATAACGACAAGCAGAACGAGATATATTGATGTTCATTCCACCTGTGCGGTTATCAGGCTGGACTTTTTTCCGCAACGTCAAAAAAGGCGTGCCGCAAGGAAAGTGTTATCGAGCCCGGATGGCCGTTGGCGACGGGAGCACCGTCGATCGCCACGATCGGCATGGCGATTGTGGTCGCGGAGCTGATGAAAACCTCGCGCGCGGCTTTGGCTTCGGCGACCGAAAAGCCCCGCTCCTCGATCTTCAGGCCGAGCTTGGCGGCCACTTCGAACAGCGTGGTGCGGGTGATGCCGCGCAGGATGCCGTGCTCGGCCGGACGCGTGACCAGCACGCCATCCCTGGTGATGATCCAGGCGTTCGACGATCCACCTTCCTTGACGATGCCCTCGGCATCGACGAACCAGGCTTCCTGGGCGCCGGCTTCCTTGGCCTTCTGCTTGGCGAGCACATTTGGCAACAGGCCAACCGACTTGATATCGACCCGGTCCCAACGATTCTCCAGCACGGTGATGACCTTGATTCCGCTTTCGGCCTTCTTCTCGGCAGCAGCGGGGTCGGCTTTCCTGGCGGTCACCACCAGCGCGGGCTTCGTGCCCGCCGGAAAAACAAAGTCACGGCTGGCGACGCCACGCGTCACCTGAAGATAGACCAGGCCATCGGTGACATGGTTGCGGCGGACCACCTCGCGCATGATGATCGGCAACACGCCCCGCGTGACCGGCCAGTCGATCGACAATTCGGTCAGCGAACGGTTCAGCCGCCCGAGATGGCGAGGCATATCGACGATGAAGCCGCGCGCCACCTCGCAAACCTCGTATACGCCATCGGCGAACTGATAGCCGCGGTCCTCGATATGTACGAAAGCGTCGGCGTGAGCGACATAGCGCCCGTTCACATAGGCAATGCGCGGCATGGGTCACCCCTGGAGAAGTCAGCGCATGACCCCGAAAATCGGAATCGATTTTCGGAAAGGATCATGCGCGCAAAAATCAAAACGCTACAGCGCCCTTTGCGCGTCCCAAAAGACGCGCGGCGCTGTAGCGCTTTCTTATGCGATTCCGCCGCCGCCGTAACCGATAATTGCGTAAGCCACAATTGGATTGGCTATCAGACGCCCAGCGACTTCAGCTTGCGGTGAAGCGCCGAGCGCTCCATGCCGATGAACTCGGCCGTTTTCGAGATGTTGCCGCCAAAACGGTTGATCTGGGCGATCAGATAGTCCTTCTCGAACTGTTCGCGCGCTTCACGCAGCGGCAGCGCCATGATGTGCTGATCGGATTGGTTTGGCGTGCGCGGCATGACATCGCCAATCTCGGCAGGCAAGAGATCGGCGGTGATCGGTGCATCGATATCGTCGCCGCGCGCCAGGATCATCAACCGCTCGACATTGTTGCGCAACTGGCGGACGTTGCCTGGCCAGTTGTGTGCCTGCAGCACCGCCAGCGCGTCGTCGCCGATGCGCCGCGGCCGGATGCCGGCCTGGCGGGCGATCTGCTTCATGAAATTGTCGACAAGATAGGGGATGTCCTCCCGCCGCTCGGCCAATCCCGGCACCATGACCGGAACCACCGCCAGACGATGATAGAGATCCTCCCGGAAACGACCGTCGGCAATCATTGCCTCCAGATTCTGCGCGGTCGACGAGATGATTCGGACATCGACCTTGACCCGTTTGGTGCCCCCTACCCGCTCGAACTGTTGTTCGACCAGCACGCGCAGGATCTTGTTTTGCGTTTCACGCGGCATGTCGGCCACTTCGTCGATGTAGAGAATGCCGCGATGAGCTTCCTCAAGCGCGCCGACCTTGCGTTCGACACCGTTTGATTCGGTGCCGAACAGCTCGACCTCCATGCGTTCGGGCGTGATGTTGGCAGCGCTCAGCGTGACAAATGGCGCGCTCTTGCGCGCCGACAGCGTGTGGATGGCGCGTGCCGCGAGTTCCTTGCCCGACCCGGACGGGCCGATGATCATGACGCGGCTGTTGGTCGGCGCCACGCGCTCGATGGTCTGGCGCAACTGGCTCATTGCCGACGACATGCCGATCAGGTCGAAAGTTTCGCCGCTGCGCAGCTTGAGATCCGAAACCTCGCGTCTCAGTTTCGACGTTTCAATCGCACGTTCGGCGATGAGGATCAGCCTGTCGGCCTTGAACGGTTTCTCGATGAAGTCATAGGCGCCGCGGCGGATGGCCGAGACCGCCGTCTCGATGTTGCCATGGCCCGAGATCATCACCACAGGCAGGCTCGGATGCATCGTCTTGATCTCGTCCAGCAACGCCAGTCCGTCCAGACGTGAGCCTTGCAGCCAGATGTCGAGGAAAATCAGCCTCGGCGCCCGGTCGGCGATCGCCGCCAGGGCGCTGTCGGCATCGAATGCCGTGCGGGTTTCGTGACCTTCGTCGCTCAGGATACCGGCGACAAGTTCGCGGATGTCTTCCTCGTCATCGACGATGAGAATGTCAGACGCCATTACCGACCTTTTCAGTTTGTCTTTCGTGTTCCGTCCTGCCTTCGCCGCGCGACGGCACGGCGGTGAGCGGCAGGATGATGCTGATCATCGCGCCTCGCCCGTCGTGGAAATCCGCCGGCGCGTCATGCAATTCGAGCCGGCCGCCATGGTCCTCCACTATCTTCTTGACGATAGCGAGGCCGAGCCCCGTGCCCTTCTCGCGTGTCGTCATGTAAGGCTCGAGCAATCGCTGACGATTTTCGCGCGGCAAGCCCTTGCCGTTGTCAATGACATCGATGCGAATCGCACCATTCTGGCGCCCGGCTTGAATCCGGATTATGCCGTGCGAGCGGTCCTTCTGATCAAGTCCGTCAATCGCCTCGGCCGCGTTCTTGATGACATTGCCAAAAGCCTGCGCCATCAGGCGGCTGTCGAAAGTGCCTTTGAGCGGTTCGTTGCCGAACACGCGCTCGAAGGTAATATCGGAGCGGCTCACTTCGACGAGGAACGAAGCTTCGCGCAACGATTCGCGCAAATCGAGGGCCTTCATTTCGGGCTTGGGCATGCGTGCGAAAGCCGAGAACTCGTCGACCATGCGACCGATGTCCTCAACCTGCCTGATGATCGTGTCGGTGCATTGATCGAAAACCTCGCGGTCTTCGGTGATGACCTTGCCGTAGCGGCGCTTGATGCGCTCGGCGGATAGCTGGATCGGTGTCAGCGGGTTCTTGATCTCGTGGGCGATGCGCCGCGCCACATCCGCCCAGGCCGAGGAACGCTGCGCCTGGACCAGATCGGTGATGTCATCGACCGTCACGACATAGGATTTCTCCTCCGCACCGTCGTCGCCGGCCTCGACCGTGATCTGCACGTTGAAGGTGCGCTCCGTACCGGCGCGATAGAAGGTCACCTGCTCGCGGTGGACAGGCTTGCCCGACTTGCGGCCGATCTCGAAGACGCGGCCGACATGCGGCAGCACCGCGGACAGGTTTTGCCCGAGTGCGGCGTTGGCGGATATGGCCAGCATCGTTTCGGCCGACCGGTTGACGATGGTGACGATGCCATATGGATCGACCCCGATGACGCCGGCGGTGACACCGGCAAGCACGGCCTCCGAAAAGCGCCGCCGCTCGTCGATCAAATCTTTGGCGGACAGAATCTCGTTACGCTGCGATTTCAGTTCCAGCAGCATCTTGTTGAAGGTGTCGCCGAGCGAGGCGACGTCGCCGTCGGAGGGCCGAACCGGCACGGCAACGTCGAGATTGCCGGTCGCGACCTCGTCGGCCGCGCCGATGAGCTGGCGGATCGGCCGCACCAGACGGTCTGCCACGGCGATGCCGGTCCAGATGGCGGACAGAATGATGATCAGCGTCAGCGACAGATAGGGAAGTGCGAAGGCCACCTGCGAGGTGCGGCGATTGTCTTCCAAACCGCGATATTCGTCGGTGTTGGATCTGACAATCTGCCGCGCCTTGATCACTTCGGGATCGACGAGCCGGATGGTGTAGAGATAGAGCCCTTCGATCTCGCGCAGCTTGACGATGGCGCCCATGATGTTGCGCGTCTTCGGCTCGATCAGCACCGGCCTGCCGTCGGCGGCACTGCTCATGGCGCCTTCCGGCGGCTCCGGCATGGCAAAATCGGCGTCGGTCTTGGCGCTCATGACGAATGAACCGTCGGGCCTGACCAGTGCCGCATGGGCCAGAGAGCGTCCGACAGCTTCCTTGTTCATGAGATCGAGGAAGCCGGTTCGATCGAGGCCGTAGAGCGTGCGGGAGGCGTCGAGATCGTAAGCCATCGACAGGGTCGTCCCCTGGAGATTGCGCGCGTTCTCCTGCACATAGGCGTCGGCGATCGAAAGGGACGAATTGACGATCGTCTTGGTGCGGATCTCGAACCAGCGATCGAGGCCGATATCGAGTGTGATCGAGGCGATGATCGCCACCATGATGGCGGGAATCGCGGCGACCAGCGCGAACATGGCGACGATCCGCACATGCAGCCGCGACGCCGCCTTGCCGCGCCGGCGCGCCATCAAAATGCGATGCACTTCGCGGCCGACCAGCGCGATCAGGAACAGGATGAACGCCGCATTGAGGGCGATAAGCGCCAGCGTCGTCCTCTCGTCCGGCGTGATCGGCGTGGCGCCGACGAGAATGGCGAAGGAGATCGCTGCCGTAACCAGCGCACCGGCAATTGCCACCACGCCCGGCAGCGCGAGCAGCCGGCGCCCGTCCCGTGTGCCAGGTTCGCTGAAAAGCGTTTCGCGCGGTGTCGGTGCCTGTGAAGCCATGTCGCCGTCTAGAGCCAGTGATTGCGTCGGATGTATGCAACGCATTGTGGCGATTATGCAACAAGTGTGACCTGGACGGAAATGTTTCGGCGATCGATCCCCGGAAAAGGCTTCGCTCTGTCGCACCAGCCCGAAAAATCGGAATCGATTTTTTCGAAAAGACGATGCGACAACTCAAAGTGCTAGAGCGAACTTTGTAGGTCCGAACGGACGGACGTCGCTCTAAGCCTGCCTGGTCGATTTATAGACGTTGACGCCGAGTTCGCGAATTTTCTTGCGCAGCGTGTTGCGGTTGAGCCCGAGGAGTTCCGCAGCCTTGATCTGGTTGCCGCGGGTTGCCGTCATCGAGGCCAGGACCAGCGGATATTCGACCTCGGAGAGAATACGCTGATAGAGGCCGGCGGGCGGCAAATCGCCGGCGAACGAAGCAAAATAGCGCTGCAGGAAATGTTCCACCGCCTGGCCGATGGACAGATCGTCGGGTATGAGGTTGCCGCCACCGGGAACGACCGGCCTCTCGCCGGTCTTCAGTTCCGCTTCGATGACTTCGGCGGAAATCTCATCCTGCGAATAGAGCGCGGCTAGCCTGCGGACAAGATTTTCGAGCTCGCGCACGTTGCCTGGCCACGGATAGCGCTTCATCAGCTCGATGCCGCCTGTGGAAATGCGCTTGGTCTGCAGGCCTTCGCTGGCGCCGAGCTTGAAGAAGTGCCGGACGAGATCCGGAACGTCCTCGGATCGCTCGCGCAGCGCCGGCAGCCTTAGCGGCACGACGTTCAGGCGATAGAACAGATCCTCGCGGAAAAGCCCTTGATTGATCAGCGTGCGCAGATCCTTGTTGGTGGCGGCGACGATGCGCACGTCGGTCTTGATCGGCGTACGGCCGCCGACGGTGGTATATTCGCCCTGCTGCAGGACCCGCAGCAAGCGCGTTTGCGCTTCCATCGGCATGTCGCCGATCTCGTCGAGGAAGAGCGTACCGCCTTCGGCCTGCTCGAAACGGCCGGTGGAGCGGTTCTGCGCGCCGGTGAAGGCGCCCTTCTCGTGCCCGAACAGTTCCGATTCGATCAGGTCGCGTGGGATCGCCGCCATGTTGATCGCGACGAACGGGCCGCCGCGGCGGCGGCCGTATTCGTGCAGCGCGCGCGCCACCAGTTCCTTGCCGGTGCCCGATTCGCCTGAAATCATCACCGTCAGGTCGGTCTGCATCATGCGCGCCAGCATGCGGTAGATATCCTGCATCGCGGCCGAGCGGCCGACCAGCGGCATCGTTTCCGGCGGCTCGTCCGCCCGCGCATCGATCTTCGGCCGTCGGGGCTCGGAAAGCGCCCGGTTGACGATGTTGAGAAGCTCGGTCAGGTCGAACGGTTTCGGCAGATATTCGTAGGCGCCGGTCTCGGAGGCGCGAATCGCGGTCATGAACGTGTTCTGGGCGCTCATGACGATGACGGGCAGTTCCGGCCGTGCCTTCTTGATGCGCGGCAGCATGTCGAAAGCGTTTTCGTCCGGCATGACCACGTCGGTGATGACGAGATCGCCCTCGCCCGCCGCCACCCAGCGCCACAGCGTCGAGGCGTTGGACGTCACGCGCACCTCATGGCCGACGCGCGAAAGCGCCTGATTGAGGACGGTGCGGATGGCCGCATCGTCGTCGGCGACGAGAATATTGCCGCGAACCGTCATTTGCGGTCTCCTTCGCCATCGTCGTCTGTGCCGAACGGCGTTTCTTTCCAGGCTGGCATCAGGATGCGGAAGGTGGTTGCGCGCGGCGTTGAATCGCATTCGATGATGCCGCCATGCTCGCCGACGATTTTCGCGACCAGCGCCAGACCAAGCCCCGACCCGTTAGGCTTGGTGGTGATGAAGGGATCAAACAGGATCGGCAGGATATCTTCGGAGACGCCAGAACCGTTGTCGCGCACGCAAAATTCCAACGGCAGCGACACGCGGCCCTGGGTTCCCGGAACGGAAACACGGATGCCCGGCCGGAACGCGGTCGACAAAGTGATCTCGCCTTGCGGATCGCCGCCAATGGCCTCGGCCGCATTCTTGACCAGGTTGAGGAACACCTGGATCAGCTGGTCGCGGTTGGCGAAAACCGGAGGCAATGATGGATCATAGTCCTCCAATATCTTGATCCGCTTGGCAAAACCGTTCTTGGCAATCGCCTTCACATGGTCGAGCACGACATGGATGTTGACCGGGTAGCGGTCGATGGGCCGCTCGTCGGAAAACACCTCCATGCGATCGACCAGCGAGACGATGCGGTCGGTCTCATCGGTGATCAGCCGGGTCAGCGCGCGATCATCGTCGGAAGCGGACAGTTCGAGCAGCTGGGCAGCACCCCGGATGCCGGATAGCGGGTTCTTGATCTCGTGGGCGAGCATCGCAGCAAGGCCGGTCACTGAGCGTGCCGCACCGCGGTGCGTCATCTGACGATCGATCTTGTCGGCCATCGATCGTTCCTGGAACATCACCACGACGGAGCCCGGGAATTCCGACACCGGCGCGACATAGAGGTCGACGACTTTCTCGATGCCGAGGCGCGGCGACGATACGTCGACCCGGTATTCGTTGACGGGTGCCCGGCGCTCGCGCACCTGGTCGACAAGCGTCAGCAGTGGGCTGCCGAAGGGAATGAGCTTGGGTAATGTGTTGCGGGCGAGCATGGTTGCGCTCGAGCGGAAGAAATCTTCGGCATCGGCATTGGCGAAGGTGATGACGCCTTCAGCATCGACCATGATCACCGGGCGGCGGATGGTGTTGAGTACGATGTGGGCGGCGTCCGCCATATCCATGCTCTGTGCAACGGTGGCATTCATGCTGCGCTCCGCAGGTTCATCGCCTCGGCAGCGCGTGAAAACACCTCGCGCAACGCGGCAACGACGCGGACGGGCTCGAAGGAGGTGAGGATGGCCTTTCGCCGCTCATCAACGACGCCAGCGGCGTGGCGGTCGAGATACCAGCCAAGATGCTTGCGCGCCTGGCGCACTCCGCTTTCGATGCCGTAGAGCGTTAGCATGTCCTCGTAGTGGGCAACGATGTAGTCGGCCAGCGCTTGCGGACTTTCGGGTGCACCAGGCGTTGTCCCTTTTGCCGCGGCTGCCGCGATGCTGCCTGCCGTCCAGGGCGCGCCATAATGCGCGCGGCCGATCATCACCGCGTCGGCGCCCGACTGGTCAAGGATCATTGCTGCCTCCGCCGGCGAGCCGACATCGCCATTGGCGACGACCGGGATCGACACAGCCTGCTTTATGCGCGCGATGGCGCGCCAGTCCGCCTTACCCTGGTAGAACTGGCAACGCGTGCGGCCATGTACCGTCACCATCTTGACGCCCGCCTGCTCGGCGCGGCGCGCCAGCATCGGCGCGTTGAGCGCGCTTTCGTCCCAGCCGAGCCGCATCTTAACCGTGACCGGCACCTCGACGGTGCCGACCACCGCCTCGATCAGCCACAAAGCGTGATCGAGATCGCGCATCAGCGCCGAACCGGCATAACCGCCCGTCACCTTCTTGGCCGGGCAGCCCATGTTGATGTCGATGATGTCGGCGCCCTCGCCCGCGGCTATACGGGCGCCCTCCGCCATGTGCGCCGCCTCACGGCCGGCAAGCTGGACCATGTGCACAGGCAGCCCGGAATGGCGGATTCGAAGGCCGCAACCGGCTCTGCCCCTGGCAAGCTCGCCGCTCGCCACCATCTCCGACACGACCAATCCGGCGCCATGCGCATAGGCACGCTGCCGGAAAGGCTCATCTGTTATGCCCGACATGGGCGCGAGAAAAGCGCGATTGCGGATTCTGACGCTACCCACGTCCAGCGGCGAAGCCAATTTGGTCAGGTCAAGCATGCACAAAAACCAAGCATTCTTAATTGCTGCACATTCTCTAGCCAGAATGGCAGCGATGTGCAACGCGCAATGACGTCACATTAAGGCGCATTTGGGAAAAATGCTGGCGTTCGTTCCGCCCATACCGCGCTCAAAGCCACGTGCGTCCTTGGGAAAGGACGCTTTGGCACTTTGCATCTGCGCATGATCTCTTCCGAAAAGCGATTCCACTTTTCAGGATCATGCGCTAAGCGTCTCGGCATGACAGATGCAAGCGAAATGCGAGCTTTGGCTGCGGACGACAAGGTTGCCGTTGTTATCGTCGCCGCCGGCCGTGGCGCGCGCGCCGGTCAGGCCGACGGACCGAAGCAATTCCAAAAGATCGGTGGTCGTGCCGTCATCGCGCGCACATTGGATATGTTTTTGGCGCATCCGAGAATCGGGCCTGTCGTCGTCGCCATCCACGCCGACGACAGCGCACTTTTTCGCAGCGCCGCCGGAGCCAACGCCGATCGGGTCATCACGGTGACCGGTGGCGCGTCCAGGCAGGAGTCCGTTCGGCTCGGGCTGCTTGCGCTCAGAGGCCATGCACCGAGCCAGGTTCTGATCCATGATGCCGTTCGCCCGTTCGTCGACGCGCAATTGATAGACCGTACGATCGCCGCCATCGGCGAGCGCCAGGGAGCGCTGCCTGCCCTACCCGTCGCCGACACGCTGAAGCGTGAGTCGGCCGCCGGTATGATCGGCGAGACGGTTTCCAGGAACGGGCTTCATGCCGCCCAAACGCCGCAAGGCTTTCCGTTCTGGCCGATCCTGGCCGCCCATGAAAAGGCCCATCATCTCGGCAAGGCAGACTTCACGGACGATGCCGCGATTGCCGAATGGGCGCATATTCCGGTGAAAATAGTTCAGGGTTCGCCGGACAATGTCAAGCTGACCTGGGCAAGGGATATTTCGATGGCGGATCAGCGGCTTTCCGGCGAGCGGCCGCGTTTTCCGGACATCCGCACCGGCAATGGCTACGACGTCCATGCCTTCGAGCCCGGTGACCATGTCGTCCTGTGCGGCGTCTCCATCCCGCACGACAAGAAACTGGCCGGCCATTCGGACGCCGATGTCGGGCTCCACGCCTTGACCGATGCGCTGCTCGCCACCTGCGGCGCCGGCGACATCGGCACGCATTTCCCGCCGTCGGATCCGCAGTGGAAAGGCGTCGCCTCGCGGATCTTCGTCGAACATGCGGCAAAACTGGTGCGCGCGCGCGGCGGGCGCATCGCCAATGCCGACATCACGCTGATCTGCGAGGCGCCACGGGTCGGCCCGCATCGCGAAGCAATGACCGAAGCCCTTTCGGCAATGCTGGCAATTTCCCGGGACCGTATCTCGATCAAGGCGACAACCAACGAAAAGCTCGGCTTTATCGGCCGCGAGGAAGGCATAGCCGCCATCGCGACCGCCAGTGTCGTGTTTCCAGGGGACGTCCCCGAATGAGCAACAGCGACCTCGCAGATGCCCTGCTTCAAGCCTGCCAGCAGCGCGGCATCCTGCTGGCGACGGCCGAGAGCTGCACCGGCGGCATGATCATCGCCGCCCTGACCGACATCGCCGGCTCGTCCACGGTGGTCGACCGGGGTTTCATCACCTATTCCAACGAGGCCAAGACGGAGATGCTCGGTGTTTCCGCCGCCACGCTTGAGGGGCACGGCGCGGTCTCGCGGGAAACGGCGGTGGAGATGGCGCAGGGCGCCCTGACCCGTTCGCGCGCCGGACTCACCCTTGCCGTCACCGGTATTGCCGGTCCAGGCGGCGGCTCGACGGAAAAGCCCGTCGGCCTGGTCTGGTTCGGTGTCGCCTTGACTGGCCGGCCGGTCGTCAGCGAATGCCAGTTGTTCGCCGATAAGGGCCGCGATTTCATCCGCCGGGAGACGGTCAGGCATGCGCTTGAACTGGGCTTGCGCGCACTCGCTGCGGATCAGGCTGCCGGCACTGGCCCATAGATGACGTCGGCGCGCTTCTCGAACGCCTCAGAGAACATGCGGAAGGCGCGATCGAACATCGTTCCCATCACCGCGCCCAGAATACGGCTCTTGAACTCGTAGTCGATGAAGAAGCGGACATTGCAGCCGTCATCGGCCGGCTCGAAGCGCCAGACATTGCTCAGATATTTGAACGGGCCGTCGATGTATTTGACGTCGATGGCGTTCTCGTCCGGCTTCAAAAGCACCTGCGTGGTGAAAGTCTCGCGGATCGCCTTGTAGCCAATGCTCATGTCGGCGATGAGCAGGGTGCGTCCGTTGCGTTCCTTGCGCGAGCGAACCGTCAGTGCCTCGCAAAGCGGCAGGAATTGCGGATAGGATTCGACATCGGCGACCAGAGCGAACATCTGTTCAGGCGTATGCGTGACGCGGCGATGGGCTTCGAATTGTGGCATGAAACCAGTTTGTTAGGCGGATTTCATGAGAAACGCTTCTCGCGCCGCACGCAACCTGGCGAAATCGTCGCCGGCATGGTGCGACGAGCGCGTCAGCGGGCTTGACGCCACCAGCAGGAAGCCCTTGGTCTTGCCGATCGTCTCGAAGGACTTGAATTCCTCCGGCGTGACGAAGCGGATCACCGGATGGTGCTTTTTCGATGGCTGAAGATACTGGCCGATGGTCATGAAGTCGACATTGGCCGAACGCAGATCGTCCATCAGCTGCAGGATCTCGTTTCGCTCCTCGCCCAGGCCAACCATGATGCCGGATTTGGTGAAGATCGACGGATCGAGCTCCTTGACCCGCTGCAGCAGCCTGATCGAATGGAAATAACGGGCACCCGGACGGACCGTCAGATAGTTCGACGGCACGGTCTCCAGATTATGGTTGAACACGTCCGGCTTCGCCGCCACCACGATCTCCAGCGCGCCTTCCTTGCGCAGGAAGTCGGGCGTCAGGATTTCGATCGTCGTCGAAGGCGTTGCCGCCCTGATGGCGCGGATGACCTCGGCAAAGTGCTGAGCTCCGCCATCGGCGAGATCGTCGCGGTCGACTGAGGTGATGACGACATGGGTCAGACCCATTTGCTTGACGGCGTCGGCGATGCGCGCCGGTTCATCGGGATCAAGCGCGGTCGGAATGCCGGTGGCAACATTGCAGAAGGCACAGGCGCGCGTGCAGATCTCACCCATGATCATGAAGGTGGCGTGCTTCTTCTCCCAGCACTCGCCGATATTGGGGCAACCGGCCTCTTCGCACACCGTCACCAGTCTGTGCGACTTCACGATCTCGCGCGTCTCGGCATAGCCTTTCGACATCGGCGCCTTGACGCGGATCCAGTCGGGCTTGCGCAGCACATCCTGGTCAGGCTTGTGCGCCTTTTCAGGGTGCCGCAGGCGCGGCGCATTGGCGATCGTGTCGAGGACGGTGACCATCTGAAATCCAGTTCATTCGAGATCGCCTTCCGGCGTTCGCTTTCACAAGTCATCTAGGACTTTTCGCTGCAAAGAAAAAGGCCGCGGCGGCGCATGCCGCCACAGCCGTTTTCGCTTGGCAAGAGCTCAGCAACTAACGGCGCACCATGCGCCCTACCCAGATCAGCAGGCAGGCGCCAATGAAACCGGTGATCAGATAAGCGATCCAGCCGGCGCCGAAGGCGCCAATGTTGAGCGCCTGCAGGATGGCATTCAGCACGATCGCGCCGACGATGCCAAGAACGATGTTCATCAAGATGCCCATGTTGCTTTTCATGAACATCTCGGCAAGCCACCCCGCTAAACCACCGATGATGATTGCTGTAATCCAGCCCACGCCATTCACGTCCATATGCCCTCTCCTTGTGTGATGAATGCATCCGGAAACGAATTACCTTGCCGTTGAGTTCCTTGGCCTTCACGTGTCGAGTCTCACGCGGTCAATTTATCACGCGTTCAGCGCGCGGCCATAGGCTTCGAGCACGCTTTCCTTCATCATCTCCGACAGCGTCGGATGCGGGAAGATCGTATGCATCAGTTCTTCCTCGGTGGTCTCCAGGTTCATCGCCACGACAAAGCCCTGGATCAACTCGGTCACTTCGGCGCCGACCATATGCGCGCCGAGCAACTGCCCAGTCTTCTTGTCGAAGATAGTCTTGACGAAACCCTGGTCTTCACCGAGCGCGATGGCTTTGCCGTTGGCGGCGAACTGAAAGCGGCCGACGCGGATGTCCTTGCCCTCGGCCTTCGCTTTCGCTTCCGTCAACCCGACGGAGGCAACCTGCGGGTTGCAATAGGTGCAGCCCGGAATCTTCAGCTTGTCAGTGGCGTGCACGCCGGGGAAATTGACGATCTTTTCCACGCAGACCACGCCTTCATGTTCGGCCTTGTGGGCGAGCATGGGAGGGCCGGCGACATCGCCGATGGCATAGATGCCGTGCACATTAGTGTTGCCGTAACCGTCGACGACGACGCAGCCGCGCTCGGTCTTCACGCCGAGCGCTTCGAGGCCGAGATTTTCGATGTTGCCCTGCACGCCGATGGCCGAGATCATGCGGTCGGCGGTGATCTTCTCGACCTTGCCGTCCTTCATCTCGACATGCGCGGTTACCGAATTCGTACCCTTCTCGACCTTGGTGACCTTGGCCTCGAGGATGATCTTCATGCCTTGCTTTTCGAACTGCTTCTGCGCGAATTTCGAGACCTCTGCGTCCTCGACCGGCATCACCGCCGGCAACATCTCGACCACCGTCACCTCCGCGCCCATGGTGCGGTAGAATGAGGCGAATTCGATGCCGATTGCGCCCGAACCCATCACCAGCAGCGATTTCGGCATCTCTTTCGGCACCATGGCTTCGAAATAGGTCCAGATCAGTTTGCCGTCGGGCTCGATGCCGGGCAACGCGCGCGGTCGGGCGCCGGTCGCCAGGATGATGTGCTTGGCGGTGTAGGTGCCCTCACCCTTGACGCCCTTTGGCGCCGGCGGCTGCGGCTCCATCGGTTTCTTCGACGATTTCGACACGACGATCTCGCCCGGTTTATCGCCGGAAGCCGCCTTGGAAAGCTTGGCCTCCCCCCAGATGACGTCGACCTTGTTCTTCTTCATCAGGAAGGCGACGCCGCCGTTCAGCCGCAACGAGACCTTTCGCGAGCGGTCGACCACGGCAGCGGTATCGACGCTGACCTTACCGTCGATCTTCAAGCCGTAGTCCTTCAGATGATCGGAATAGTGCATGATCTCGGCCGAGCGCAGCAGCGCCTTGGTCGGGATGCAGCCCCAGTTGAGGCAGATGCCGCCGAGATGCTCGCGCTCGACGATTGCCGTCTTGAAGCCGAGCTGGGCGGAACGCACCGCCGTGACGTAGCCGCCGGGGCCAGAGCCGATGATGATGACGTCGTAGTTCTCAGCCACGGATTTCTCCCTGATTCTCTAGAGTTCCAGCATGACGCGCACGATTGGCGCCAATGCCTGCCCGATTTTCCGCGTGTTCTCCGCGTCGAGATGGACACCGTCGAGCGGCGTGGTCTCGGCCACCGAGCCCGCATCGAAGAAGCCGCAGCCGGCCTCGTCGGCAAGGGCGGAATACTGCGGTGCCAGCCGCTTCGACGCTTCATCGCCGCCGGCGAACATTTCCTTGAACTCGGCGTTTTCCGTGCGGCTGACCGCGGGCGGCGCGACGATCAGGATCTGCGGCGCCGGCCAGTCGAACGGATAGTCGTGACCACGCACGATGTCGACCAGGCGCTGGACGCCCTGCTTGGCGGCGACTGGATTGCCGTGGATCCACGGCTTCATGTCGTTGGCGCCGAGCATGATGATGATCAGGTCGATCGGCGCATGCGTCATCAGGATCGTCGGCAGCATTCTTGCGCCGTTACGGTCGGCGCCAGCCAGATGGTCGTCGAAAGCTGTTGTGCGGCCGTTCAAGCCTTCGGCGATGACCTCGATACCGCCTCCCAACGTCGCCTGCAGGACACTCGGCCAGCGGTCCTTGAGCGGGTGGCGATCCAGACTTGCCGCATCATAGCCCCAGGTCAGCGAATCGCCGTAGCAAAGGACTGTTTTCATGCGATTGCCCCGCTCCAGCAAAAGCCCGCCTGTGTGCGCTTCACCCGCCAACGCATGAACGGCCATTGCACGATGATCGTCACGATGCCTGGAAGGCTGAAGGGAAAAAGGCTGGTGAAGAATTTCCGCACCGCCTTCTTCCTTTCTAGACCAGCATGCCCATCGGGTTTTCGATCATGCGCTTGAAGGCGCCGAGCAGTTCGGCGCCGAGCGCGCCGTCGACGGCGCGGTGATCGGTCGACAGCGTCACCGACATGATTGTCGCGATCTTGATCTCACCGTTCTTGACGACCGCACGCTCCTCGCCGGCGCCGACCGCCAGGATCGTCGCATGCGGCGGGTTGATGACGGCGGCAAAGTCCTTGATGCCGAACATGCCGAGATTGGACACTGCCGTGGTGCCGCCCTGGTATTCCTCCGGCTTCAGCTTGCGGCTGCGGGCACGGCTGGCAAGATCCTTCATCTCGTTGGAGATGACCGACAGCGTCTTTTCGTCGGCGCGTCGGATGATCGGCGTGATCAGGCCGCCGGGGATCGATACGGCAACGCCGACATCGGCATGCCTGTGCTTGACCATGGCGCTCTCGGTCCAGGAGGCGTTGGCATCCGGCACAGCCATCAGCGCCATTGCCATCGCTTTGATGACCATGTCGTTGACCGACAGCTTGTAGGCCGGCGCCTCCCCCTTGTCGGTCTTCTTCACCGGGGCGGCCGCGTTGATCTGCGTGCGCAGCTCCAGAAGCGTGTCGAGCTCGCAGTCGAGCGTCAGGTAGAAATGCGGGATGGTGGTCGTGGCCTCGACCAGCCGGCGCGCAATGGTCTTGCGCATATTGTCATGCGGGACAAGCTCGTAGGAGCCTTCGGCAAACAGTTTTAGCACCTGATCGTCCGACATCGGCTTTAGCGCGACAGCCGGAGCCGGAGCGCCGGCAGGTGCGGCTTTCGCGGCTGGTGCCGCCTTGGCGCCGCCACCGGAAATCGCTGCATCGACATCGGCCTTGACCACGCGGCCATGCGGGCCGGAGCCGCTCACCGCGGAGACATCGACACCGGCTTCCCGGGCGATGCGACGGGCAAGCGGCGAGGCGAAGACACGTTCACCGCTTGCATGACCATTGGCAATCGGAGCCGCCTGGGGCGCCGGTGCGGCCGCAGGTTTCGGCGCTTCCGGCTTTGGGGTTTCCGCCTTTGGTGCTTCAGTTTTGGGGGCTTCTGTTTTTGGTGCCTCGGCTTTTGCCGGAGCGGCAGCGCCGTCACCGCTTTTGGCGGCAGCCGCCGCATCCTCGCCTTCGGCGGCGAGCACGGCGATCAGCGCATTGACCTTGACGCCTTCGGTGCCGGCCGGAACCACCAGCTTGGCCACCGTGCCCTCATCGACGGCTTCGACTTCCATCGTCGCCTTGTCGGTCTCGATCTCGGCGATCACATCGCCCGGCGAAACCTTGTCGCCCTCCTTGACCAGCCACTTGGCAAGATTGCCTTCTTCCATCGTGGGCGACAGGGCCGGCATGGTGATGTTGATCGGCATTTTTCCTCCTCAGTTCCGCCCGGTTAGCGAACGGTGCTGGATATTGAACTGCTCCGACATTCTGCCTCGATAGCCTTCTTCCAATGCCTGAAGCGTCTCGATTTCAGGGATGCCATCTTGTTCCAGTCTCATCCTGGCTATGTGCATGCCGACATCAGCGAGCACCATGCCCCAGTTGTGAGCGTTTGGTCCAAAGAGGTCTTGCATCGTGACGACCGCGTCCGAACCAATCCAGACGCGGAGTATTTCATCGAATTCGCTATTCTCGACGACCACCGCGGGAACTTCTAGTTCGCGCGACATCTCGTTAACCCCGGTACGTCACGGCTTTCACCGCCTCGATGACTTCCGCGACATTGGGCAATGCCAGCTTTTCGAGGTTTGCCGCGTAGGGCATCGGCACGTCCTTGCCGGCAATGGTGATGACCGGCGCATCGAGGAAATCGAAGACGCGCTGCGACACCTGGCTGGCGATATGGTCGCCGACCGAGCTCTGCGGGAATCCTTCCTCCACCACCACCAGCCGATTGGTCTTCTTGACCGAGGCGATGACGGTGTCGAAATCGAGGGGGCGGATGGTCCTGAGGTCGATGATCTCGGCATCGATGCCCATGCCGCGCAATTCGGCCTCGGCCTTCACCGTGTAGGTCATGCCGATGCCGAAAGAGACGATGGTGACATCCTTGCCTGACTTGTGGATGCGCGCCTTGCCGATCGGCAGCACGAAATCGTCCATCTTCGGCACGTCGAAGGACTGGCCGTAAAGGATCTCGTTCTCGAGGAAGATGACCGGGTTCGCGTCGCGGATCGCGGCCTTCAGCAACCCCTTGGCGTCGGCGGCGGTGTAGGGCATCACCACTTTCAGGCCGGGAATGTGGCTGTACCAGGCGGCATAGCACTGCGAATGCTGGGCGGCGACACGGGCGGCCGCGCCGTTCGGCCCGCGAAAGACGATGGGCGCGCCCATCTGGCCGCCGGACATATAGAGCGTCTTGGCGGCGGAGTTGATGATCTGGTCGATCGCCTGCATGGCGAAGTTGAAGGTCATGAACTCGACGATCGGTCTCAGGCCGGCCATCGCCGCGCCAACGCCGACGCCGGCAAAACCGTGTTCGGTGATGGGCGTATCGACGACGCGCCGCGCCCCGAATTCCTGCAGCAGCCCTTGCGTGATCTTGTAGGCGCCCTGGTACTCGGCGACCTCCTCGCCCATCACGAAGACGTCGTCGTCACGGCGCATTTCCTCGGCCATCGCGTCACGCAGCGCTTCGCGCACGGTGGTCGAGACCATTTCCGTGCCGGCCGGGATGTCGGGATCGGCGGCGATTTCGGCTCTCGGCGCCGCGGCGACAGGTGCTGCGCCGTCGCTTTTGGCCGCAGCAGGCGCTGGCGCTGCTGTTTCAGCCTTGGCAGGTTCCTCGCCGATGCCTTCGCCTGCCTTGTCGATGTCTTCACCATCAACGGCGAGCACGGCGATCAGCGTGTTGACCTTGACACCTTCGGTGCCGGCAGGAACCACGATCTTGGCTAGAGTGCCTTCGTCGACGGCCTCGACTTCCATCGTGGCCTTATCGGTTTCGATCTCGGCGATGACATCACCAGCGACAACCTTATCGCCCTCTTTCTTCAACCATTTGGAAACATTGCCCTCTTCCATGGTCGGCGAGAGAGCGGGCATGAGAATTTCGATCGGCATGTCCTTGCCCTCTCGTTACAATACGATGTCGGTCCAGAGCTCGGATGGATCCGGCTCTGCGTCGTTCTGGGCAAATTCGGCGGCGTCGGCGACAATGTCGCGAACCTCCTTGTCGATGGTCTTGAGCTCGTCCTCGTCGGCCCACTTCTTGTCGAGCAGGCGCGCCTTGACCTGCTCGATCGGGTCACGCTCGGAGCGCATCTTCTGCACTTCTTCCTTGGAGCGATATTTTGCCGGATCGGACATCGAGTGGCCGCGGTAGCGGTAGGTCTGCATTTCGAGGATCAGTGGCCCCTTGCCGTCACGGCACCATTCGGTTGCGAGATCGCCGGCTGCCTTGACTGCACGGACGTCCATGCCATCGACCTGGATACCGGGGATCTTGAAGGAGGCGCCGCGGTGCGAAAAATCCGTCTCGGCCGACGAACGCGATACCGAGGTGCCCATGGCATAGCGGTTGTTCTCGATGATGTAGATCACCGGCAGCTTCCACAGCGAGGCCATGTTGAAGCTCTCATAGACCTGGCCCTGATTGGCGGCGCCGTCGCCGAAATAGGTCAGGGTCACGTTGTTGTTGCCGCGATAGCGATTGGCGAAGGCGAGGCCGGTGCCGAGCGAAACCTGCGCGCCTACAATGCCGTGGCCGCCGTAAAAATGCTTCTCCTTGGAGAACATGTGCATGGAGCCGCCCTTGCCCCTGGACAAGCCGCCGCGGCGCCCGGTCAATTCGGCCATGACGCCGCGCGGCGACAGTTCCATCGCCAGCATGTGACCATGGTCGCGGTAGGCGGTGATCATCTGGTCGCCGTCGATCAGCGCCATCTTCATACCGGTGACAACTGCTTCCTGGCCGATATAGAGATGGCAGAAGCCGCCGATGAAGCCCATGCCGTAGAGCTGGCCGGCCTTTTCCTCGAAGCGGCGGATAAGCAGCATGCGCCGGTAGGCGTCAAGCTCCTCGTCTTTGGTGAAGTCGACAGGTTTGGGGGCTGAAAGCCCCGCCGATTTGCCGTCGGATCTGGATTTGGCAGGCGCTTTTCTGGCGGCGGTGGCCATGCATCACTCCCTGTTGGCGTCTCTTGCGGACACTGAGGGAGATCAGTTCTCCCCACCGATTTAGGAAGGCTAACACGCGAGAAAGCGTTTCGCCATGCTGAAAAATGCATGGCTGACATGCATCTAAGCGTTTAAAATCATTGAAAATATCGGCGATTAACTTGAATTTGGTTATCTTGCCGTAGCCGGTAACATGATGGTGATTTCGTCGGCATGGGACATATTGAGCGCCTTGCGCGCCTGCTCGTCGAGCATATCCTTCTCCAGCGTACCCTGGTGCATCAGCTGAACGCGTCGCTGCAGTTCGATCCGGCGCGCCTTGACGGCATCGAGCTTGCTTTGCAGATCGACGGCTTCGGCTTGCAACCGATATTTGGAATAGATGCCGAATTCGCCGTGATAGGCGTGGAAGCCGAAATAGGCCAGGAACGCCACGCAGAGCGAGGGAATGATCAGCCGACCGGTATTTCTCTGCTTGTGCTGGCGTGTCCACATGATCCAAATCCCTTAGAGCGCCGCGCGTCCTCTTGGACACGCAAAGACGCTCTAACACTCTGCGACCTAGCTCTTTCTCGCCCGATTGTGCTTAACGGACGGTTACGGACGACCGGATTTGGCGGTGTTGAAACAAAAGGGCGAGGAATGCCCTCGCCCTTTCGTTCCCGGCTATTTCTTTCGGATCAGCCCAACTCGATCGACTTGCCGGCGTAGAGCGCCTGCTTGCCGAGCTCTTCCTCGATGCGGATGAGCTGGTTGTACTTGGCCATGCGATCCGAGCGCGACAGCGACCCCGTCTTGATCTGCCCGCAATTGGTGGCAACGGCGAGATCGGCGATGGTCGAATCTTCGGTTTCGCCCGAGCGGTGCGACATGACAGCGGTGTAGCCGGCCTTGTGCGCGGTCTCAACGGCGTCGAGCGTTTCGGTCAGTGAGCCGATCTGGTTGACCTTGACCAGGATCGAATTGGCGACTCCCATGCGGATGCCGTCGCGCAGCCGCGCCGTATTGGTGACGAACAGATCGTCGCCGACCAGCTGGGTCTTCTTGCCGATGAGATCGGTCAGCGTTTTCCAGCCGTCCCAGTCGTCTTCGGCCAGCCCATCCTCGATCGTGATGATCGGATAGTCCGCGGCTAGCTTGGCCAGATACTTGGCCTGGGCCTTCGGATCGCGGGTCTTCTTCTCGCCTTCATAGACGTAGTTGCCGTCCTTGAAGAATTCGGTCGCGGCGCAATCGAGGCCGAGTGCAACCTCTTCGCCCGGCTTGAAGCCGGCCTTCTCGATCGATTCCATGATGAAATCGAGCGCAGCGGGCGCGCTTTTCAAGTTAGGAGCGAAGCCGCCCTCGTCGCCGACATTGGTGTTGTGGCCGGCGTCCTTCAGCCGCTTCCTCAACGTGTGAAAGATTTCCGAGCCCCAGCGCACGCCGTCACGCAGTGTCGGCGCACCGATCGGCAGGATCATGAATTCCTGGAAATCGATCGGGTTGTCGGCATGGGCGCCACCGTTGATGATGTTCATCATCGGCACCGGAAGCACATGCGCCTTGGTGCCGCCGATATAGCGGTAGAGCGGCAGGCCAGCCGCTTCCGCCGCAGCCTTGGCGACAGCCAGCGACACGCCAAGGATCGCATTGGCGCCGAGGCGGCTCTTGTTGGGCGTGCCGTCGAGCTCGATCATGGTCTGGTCGATGTGGATCTGGTTCTCGGCTTCCATGCCGCCGATCGCCTCGAACAGCTCGCCATTGACGGCCTCTACCGCCTGCAGGACGCCCTTGCCGAGATAGCGGGCGCCGCCGTCGCGCAGTTCGACCGCCTCATGCGCGCCGGTCGAGGCGCCGGAGGGCACCGCAGCGCGGCCCATCGAGCCGTCTTCGAGCACGACGTCGACCTCGACGGTCGGGTTTCCGCGGCTGTCCAGGATTTCACGCCCGACAATGTCGATGATGGCAGTCATTGCGATGTCCCCGATTGATCTGACGAAGCGTCGGGCACCTCTTAGCCAAAGTGCTGCAAAACGCAATCGGCGCGTCCGCAAATAGTGCCGCCACCTTCGCCATGCCGGTTCACGACGCACAACGTGCCGTCATAATAAGTCATGTCAGTCATAGGTCTTGGCGGCGCGCGGCTTTCTGGTTTATGCTCGCAGCCGCGCGGGGCGAAACAGGAGGAGTTTCGCCATTGTCTCAGTTGAGCGGCATCGTGAGTTTGTTCCTGATCGCGGCGGCGTTTCTCACGTCGTGTGACACTCAGCAGCCTCAGCAGGGCACAGTAGAGCTGTCGACCCTTGCGGCGGAGTAGATATCCTGCAGAAAAGGCCCCCGGTTCAACCGGGGGCCTTTTTGATTCCGGCAAATCAAGGTCAATGCCAATAAGGCTCGACCTTGTAGTAGCTGTATGAAGCATCACGCGCGGCCTCGCCGTCGGCGCCCGTCAATTCGTTGATCGAATAGGCGGGAGCAGCCTTCAGTTGCTCCTTCGTGAACGGCACGACATAGCCGCCCTTGTTCTCGTCATAGTCGAGGCTCGCCCAAGGAATGGCGTGGTACTTCTCGCCGATGCCGAGAAATCCGCCAAAGCCGATCACGGCAAACATGATTCCATTCGACAACTTGTCGAGCATGACATCCTCGATGTCGCCGATGTGCGTGCCTTCCGTGTTGTAGACGGATGTGCCGATGACCCGCGAGGCAGCGATGGCTTCAGTGTGTCCTGTCTGGGTGGTCATTGTGTACTCCTCGTTGTCGTTGACGCTATGCCTGACAATGAGGGGCGCGGATGAAGGTTCCAGAGTTTTCGACGCTAGAGCGGGATGCATTCAAATTGAACTGAGCATCCCGCTCTATCTGTTTGTTTTAGCCGTATTTCTGCGACGTCAAGTGATTCCACTCGGCTGCAAAGTGCTCTAGCCGATCACTCAGCGAGGATGAAGGTGACCTTCATATTGACGCGATACGCGGAGATCTTGCCGTCCTCGACGACGACCTTCTGGTCCTGAATCCAGGCGCCTTCGACGTTCTTCAAGGTCTTTGCGGCGCGCGCAATCCCCAGTTCGATGGCATCCTGAAAGCTCTTCTCCGACGATGACGTGATTTCAGTGACGCGGGCGACGGACATGGCTTCCTCTTCAATGCACTCAGTTGCCTGGGCAGCGTACAACCGGCCCCTGTTGACCACAAGTTCAGGGGTCGAGACCTAGGGGCTGGGGATGCTTAGCCCTTGGCGACGCGGTCGAATGCCATCAGCCTTTCAAGCAGCGCCCGAAGGTCTTTCAGCGGCACCATGTTGGGACCGTCGGAGGGCGCGTTGTCGGGATCCTGATGCGTCTCGATGAAGACGCCGGCGATACCGACCGCAACCGCGGCGCGCGCCAGTGTCTCGACGAAACGCCGATCGCCACCCGAGGAGCCGCCCTGGCCCCCCGGCTGCTGCACCGAATGCGTGGCGTCGAAAATCACCGGCGCGCCGATCTCGGCCATGATCGGCAGGGCGCGCATATCGGACACCAGCGTGTTGTAGCCGAAGGACGCGCCGCGCTCGGTGACCAGCACGTTGGCGTTTCCGGAACCGGTGATCTTGGCGACAACGTTCTTCATGTCCCACGGTGCGAGGAACTGGCCCTTCTTCACGTTGACGACCTTGCCGGTTCTTGCCGCCGCGATCAGCAGATCGGTCTGCCGGCTGAGGAATGCCGGAACCTGCAGGATATCGACATGCGGCGCCACGACGGCGCACTGTTCCTCGGTGTGGATATCGGTCAGGATCGGCAGCGAAAACGCCTTGCGCAAATCGTCGAAGACGGGCAGCGCCGCATCGAGGCCGGCGCCGCGCGTGCCGCCAAGCGAGGTGCGGTTGGCCTTGTCGTAACTGGTCTTGTAGACGAGGCCCAGCCCCAGCTTCTCAGTCAGTTCCTTCAGCGCCCCAGCCATGTCGAAGGCGTGCTGGCGGGATTCAAGCTGGCACGGGCCGGCAATCAGCGATAGCGGCGCGGTGTTGCTGAAGACGACATTGCCGACAGTTACGGATGAATTGGGCTTGCTCATGCGATCTCCCGGAAAATGAAGGCCGCACCCTGCCCGGATGCCGGCCGCACGACAATATCATTGCCGCGTATTTCGTGTTCGACGGAACTGGCTGCAAGCAGCCTGGCGACCGTGTCTGCGAAGCGAACTGAAAAGACGATCCCCGCGAAGCGAAGTTCCGATGGCGCGCCGGCAGGTATGCCGAAGCGCGTTTCGAAAGCAACGGGGTCAAGCAGGGTCAAGGTTGCGTTCGGCAGGCCAAACGCAGTGCTGCTCCCCTGTCTGGCAGCCGGACGGCGCGTCGCGATCGAAATCAATCGGTGCTGTTCGGATGGCTCGTTGCTGACCGCCACGACTTCGATGATGCCGGTTGCGCCATTGGGGTGCATCTGCAGCGCGGTGCGGTCTACTTTCGGCGCATTGATCCGCTCGCAGGCGAACAGGAATGCGTCCGTCGCCCCGGTGCCGGAGGCGAAGGCCAGTTTGAACGATGCCGTGTCGCTCTTTCCTGCCGGGTCGGTGAAGGCGCGCGAAAAGCTCAGCATGTCTCCGGCAGACAGGCCGGCTTCGACATAGCGCACGTGATCGGCATCCGCATCTTCGGTGCCCAAAACCAGGGCGGAAAATCCCTCATTGCCGCGCTTGTCGCGATAGGCGCGATCGCGCGCGACGAAGACGTTGCCGTCGGCGATCGCTTTCGCCACCGCCTGCTCGTTGCCCACCGCCAGCGGCTCGAGATAGGTGCCGTCCTCAAGGAAGACGCAGCAGTTTTCCGTCCCGAAAGGATGGATGCCGGTCGGCGCCACGGCAAAGCCAAGCGAAACCAGCCGCGCCCGCGCCACGCCGAGGCTCGCGGTCGGCAGCACAAGATGGTCAAGCGGATAGGTGCCCGGCGGATAGGGGCCTGGCGGATAAGGGCCTGCTGTCTTCGTCTCGGTCATGCCGGCGCGGTGTGCATCATTCCGGAAGTTGGTTCAAGAGCCTCGCCTGACGCCGCAAGGATCCAAGGCGGCCGATCGCGTGGCCGCATTGCGCGAACCTCCGGGATACTTGCCGCTGCCGGAAAAACCAACCTACCTGGTCCAAAATGAGAAAGATCCTGTTCATAGCGGCAGCGGTCGTCGCGATGGCTGTTCTCGCCATGCTGGTCTGGGACGCGCCGAAGCGGCCGGGCGCCGATTCGACAGAACCGACCGCCGCTCAGACGGAGTAACGTTGCTCCTGCTTCGCTCAATTTCTCTTCAGGTTGCAGCCACAACATCCGCCGAATATCGCAATTCGCGCAGCGGTTTGACCTGGCTGGTCGTCTCGGCATAGAGCGGATGCGCCTTGTAGGCGGCCAGTGCGGCCTCATCCTCGAACTCGGCATAGACGACCACGTCGATCTCGTCCGAAAGCGGGTCGACCTTGCTGTTGAGCGTCACCTCGAAAAGACGGGAATGGGGGATGTTGCCCAGCGCCAGCAAGCCCGTGCGTACGACC
Organism: Mesorhizobium sp.; assembly: GCA_004020645.1. Taxonomy (GTDB): domain Bacteria; phylum Pseudomonadota; class Alphaproteobacteria; order Rhizobiales; family Rhizobiaceae; genus Mesorhizobium. Next base: position 68,056 of record SAQL01000027.1, read on the forward strand.
TCGACATCCTCTTTGTGCCGCGCGCTGAAGAAAACGATATGCCGGATCAACCCCAGCCTCCTCGATCGATGTGCAAGTGTGTTTTGTGTGGGCAAAACGGTCGCGTCAACCGGCAACGATGTCGCGGCGACAACCATTGGGCGGGGAAAAGAAACCTACACCATCCCGGTGATGTAGCGCACGATGCGCGTTATCTCCCTGATCGTGGTGTCGAGATAGTGGCCCTGATTGTAGAGTCCGTCCCAGATCAGGAAGAACGTGACGGCGCAGATGACGATGACATAACGCATGGCTATAACTACTGCACCTGGGTGGCTGCAACCATAGTGATTCCGGCGTTGATCAGCGCCCTCCCCCAAAATCTATCCATTGATCCATGTTCGCTTGCCTGGCTCTTGAAGTTCCCCTTGATGACGTGAAAGATTGCTACGGGGATTCATCGGGAAGCGGCGCGCCCTGGCGATGAACTGCGAGAGAGTGGAAACCGGCCATTTTGCGCCGGCGCCGCAGGAGTCCCGGGGGCGTGACATGGCTCACAAGGAAGACACCGGCGTTGCGTCGGGCGACGCGGTCAGATTGGACGAACTCAATTTCGCCGAGACCGTCAAAGGCCTGCCGGCCAAGGCGCGCATGGTGCTGTCGGCGGCGATGAACCTGCCGCGTGGCTCGCTCAAGGTGAGGATGCCGGACGGCCGCGCCGTCCTCGTCGGCGGCAAGTCGCCGGGTCCGGACGCCGAACTGGTGCTCAGGAACTGGCGCTTGCCCGGCCGCGCCTTCACCGGCGGCACCATCGGCATCGCCGAATCCTACATGGACGGCGATTGGGATAGTCCCGATGTGACCAGTTTCCTGGAACTGTTCGTGGTCAATTCAGAAATCGGAGAGCGCATCGCCGGCGGCGCCAGCTGGCTGATCAACGCCGTCCAGCGTGTCCGCCACTGGTTCAACCAAAACACCCGCACCGGCTCGAAGCGCAATATTTCGGCGCATTACGATCTCGGCAACGCCTTTTACAAGGAATGGCTGGATCCGAGCATGACCTATTCGTCGGCGCTCTATGCGGCTGGCGCCAACGATCTGGAAAGCGCGCAAGCCGCCAAATATCGCGCGCTGGCCAAGGACACGGGAATCGGCGCTAAAGACCACGTGCTTGAAATCGGTTGCGGCTGGGGCGGCTTTGCCGAATTCGCCGCACGCGAGATCGGCTGCCGCGTCACCGGGCTGACAATCAGCCGCGAGCAGCATGATTTCGCCAGAGCACGCGTCCAGAAGGCTGGACTTGCCGACAAGATCGATATCAAGCTGCAGGACTACCGCGACGAAACCGGTTCCTACGACCGCATCGCTTCGATCGAGATGTTCGAGGCGGTCGGCGAAAAATACTGGCCTGTGTTTTTCGGCAAGATGAAGGATTGCCTGCGGCCTGGCGGCACCGCCGGGCTGCAGATCATCACCATCAATGAGAAAGCCTACGACACCTATCGCGCCCGGCCGGATTTCATCCAGCGTTACGTCTTCCCGGGCGGCATGCTGCCGACGCCGTTGATCCTGAAAACGCTCGGCAAAGACCATGGCCTTGCTCATCTGCGCGAGCGCATTTTCCCGGACGACTATGCCCGCACGCTCGCCGAATGGCGCCACCGCTTTTGGGGGTCATGGGAAAAGATCGTCCCACTCGGTTTCGACGACCGCTTCAAGAAGCTCTGGGAGTTTTACCTGCACTATTGCGAAGCCGGCTTCCGCGCCAGCTACATCGATGTCCGCCAGGTGGTTTACAGGGCCTAGGGCGTCCGCCGACGGGTTGATCGTGCCCTGGCTGATGAGGTAGCCCAATCACGTCGCGGTTGGTGTCCGGCGCCTTGCGGATGATCTTCGAGATGTTGATCTCCGGGAAATTTGCCGCCATCGCCGGTGCGGTAATTGTTGGTGACGACGACGAATTCCCCCATGGGATCAATTGGTTTTCCGTCGAAGATCAAGTCGATGATGCGGTTCGAGCCGGCTCCTGTTCAACCACGTGCCAGCCTTCAAAAGCGTGCCAAGTCCTGTCCGAAGCAGAGCTTCGCGCCTGAATCCGGTCGAGTCCATCAGGAACAGATAACGTGCGGATGAATGCGCGCGGAGACGTCAGTTCCTGTCGTCGTCGCCTTGGGTGATCAGCCGCGCGCTGCGCTGACCTGTCGCGTAAATCCATAGCCAGCTCAGCGAAACCGCAAGCCGATTACGGAATCCAATCAGGAAATAGATGTGCGCGAGACCCCACAGCCACCAGGCCAGCCGGCCGGTGAGCTTGATCCAGCCGAAATCGATCGCGGCGGCGCGCTTGCCGATCGTCGCCAGATCGCCGTCATGCTTGTAGCGGAAAGGCCGCGGGGTCATGTCGCCGGCAAGCCGCGCCTTGATCGTCGCGGCGACATGCCGGCCCTGCTGTTTGGCGGCGGGTGCTACGCCGGGCACCATGCGGCCATCCGGCCGCAGGACGTGTGCTGCGTCGCCGACGACGAAAATCTCCGGGCTGCCCGGCACGGTCAGGTCGGGCTCGACCAGCACCCTGCCCGCGCGGTCCGCTGCCGCCCCCAGCCATTCGGCGGCCGGCGAAGCGGCAACGCCTGCTGCCCACAGAATGGTTCTGGCCGGCAGGTGCGTGTCGCCAAAGACGACGCCCTCGGCATCGCATCGTGTAACGGGCCGGCCGAGTTCGACCGTCACGCCAAGCCGCTCAAGCGCCTTGCTGGCATAGTCGGAGAGCTCCTGCGCAAAATTGGGAAGAATGCGGTCACCGGCCTCAATCAGCACCACGCGCGTCTGCCGCGTATCGATTTTGCGGAACTCACCGCGCAACATGTCGTGCGCCAGTTCGACAATGGTGCCGGCCAGTTCCACGCCGGTCGGTCCGCCACCAACGATCGCCATTGTCAGCAGCGCTTGGCGCTTGGCGGGATCGGTTTCCCGCTCGGCCTGCTCGAAGGCCAGCAGAATGCGCCGTCGAATGGTGGTGGCATCCTCCAGCGTCTTCAACCCTGGCGCGAAAGGCTCCCATTCGTCATGGCCGAAGTAGGCGTGGCGGGCGCCGGTGGCCAGCAACAGTGTGTCGTAGGCAACCGCACCGCCATCATCGAACAGCACGCGCTTGCCGACGCGGTCGACGCCGCTGACGGTGGCGAGCAGCGTCGTCACGTCCTTGCGCTTGCGCAGGAGATGGCGGATCGGCCAGGCGACTTCCGAGGTTGCCAGCGCCGTGGTCGCCACCTGGTAGAGCAGCGGCTGGAAGAGATGATGGTTTCGCTTGTCGATCATAGTGATGCGCACCGGCACACCGTCAAGCGCGCGGGTGAATTCGAGCCCCCCAAAGCCCGCCCCGACGACGACGACATGATGGCTGGATTCGTTCATCTCATTCACTCCGGGAGAGCAATTTCGCCAAGGCTGATGTAGAGACTTTTGTGCACTGCAACAACGTCCGACTTTGCCGACTGCCCGCCCTAAGATGTCGCGAATGTACATGCTCTATCCTGCCGCCGAGTATAATTTCATCGAAACAGACGACAGGAGTGGAGCTTGGAAAGCGATCATGACGATGACGGTCCGGGGCAATATTCCTCACCCCCTTGCTTCATGCACGAACTCGACCCGGAATTCCGGGCGCCCCGATCCGACTGGACCGATGTGAAACGATGGCGCAAGGCCGAGCGCGAGCGGCTGATTGCGACGCGCCTCGCTGTCTCGGCTGACGTGCGGACGGCAATGTCGCAGCGCATCGGCGAAAGCCTCGACGCGGTGATCGGCGACATCGCCGGTCGCATGGTCAGCCTCTACTGGCCGTTCCGCGGCGAGCCGGATCTGCGGCCCTGGACGGCGTCCATCAATGAGCGCGGCGGCCGTACCGCACTGCCTGTTGTCATCGAGAAAGGCCGGCCGCTTATCTTTCGCGCCTACGCACCGGGCGACCGGCTGGAGAAGGGCGTCTGGAATATTCCGATCCCGGCTGAAGGTGATCCTGTGCTACCCGACATCGTGATTTCGCCGATCGTCGGCATCGATCCGGGACAGTATCGGTTGGGCTATGGCGGTGGCTTCTTCGACCGCACACTGGCGGCGATGCCGTTCAAGCCGCTGGTCATCGGTGTCGGCTACGAACTGCAGCGCATTGCCACCATCTATCCGCAGCCGCACGACATCCCGATGGACCGGGTGGTGACGGAGGCCTTCAAGGCCTAAGCAAGTTCCGGCTTCATCCCCACGGCCGTCCGGTCGACGATCTCGCGCAAGGCGAAGGATGAATTGATCTTCGTCACATGCGGCATCGCCGACAACCATTCCTTGTGGATGCGCTCATAGTCGACGAGGTCCTTTGCCGCGATGCGCAGGATGTAATCGTATTCGCCCGACATCAGGTGGCAGGACAGAACATTCGGGCAGCGCTTTATCGCCGCCTCGAAATCCGACAGTGTCTTCTCGAATTGCCCCGACAGCGATATATGCACGATCGCCGTCATCTGGTGGCCAAGAGCGGCATTGGAAAGCCGGGCGTGGTAGCCGCGGATGGTTCCGGATTTCTCCAGATTATCCAGCCGCCGCGAGCAGGCCGACTGCGACAGGCCGACCTTCTCGGCAAGCGCCGCGTTGGGTGTCCGCCCATCCTTCTGCAACGTTTCGAGAATGGCGATATCGATCCTGTCGAGCGGCATTCTTCGGGATTCCTGCGACAATCAAGCTATATTGCGCAACGATTATCGAACTATGCCCTTCTGCACAAGCGCATTCGCAAACACTTACGGGACGATTCATGGTTCACTATCTCTAAACAGGGAACGTGCCCCAAAGGGCTGGATCAGGAGGAGAAGAAGATGCGCGTCGGCTGCCCCCGGGAAATCAAGAACCACGAATACCGCGTCGGCCTGACGCCGGGCTCGGTCCGCGAATATGTCGCGCATGGCCACGAAGTGCTGATCGAGACCGGCGCCGGCGCGGGCATCGGCGCCGACGACAACGCCTATCGCGCCGCTGGCGCCACCATCGCCAAGACGGCCGCCGACGTGTTTGCCAAGTCCGACATGATCGTCAAGGTCAAGGAGCCGCAGCCCAATGAATGGGCTCAGCTCCGCAACGGCCAGATCCTCTACACCTATCTCCATCTCGCTCCGGATCCAGAGCAGACCAAGGGCCTGCTGGCCTCGGGCGTGACTGCGATCGCCTACGAGACGGTCACCGACGACCGCGGCGGCCTGCCGCTGCTGGCGCCGATGTCGGAAGTCGCGGGCCGCCTGTCGATCCAGGCCGGCGCCACCGCGCTGCAGAAGGCCAATGGCGGCCGCGGCGTGCTGCTTGGCGGCGTGCCCGGCGTGCTTCCCGGCAAGGTCACGGTGCTCGGCGGCGGCGTCGTCGGCCTGCACGCCGCCCGGATGGCGGTCGGCCTTGGCGCCGACGTCACCATCATCGACCGCTCGATCCCGCGCCTGCGCCAGCTCGATGATATCTTCGGGGGCCGCGTCCACACCCGCTACTCGACCGTCGAGGCGCTGGAAGAGGAATGCTTTTCGGCAGACATCGTCGTCGGCGCCGTGCTGATCCCGGGCGCCGCCGCGCCGAAACTCGTTTCGCGCGAGATGCTGTCGGGCATGAAGAAAGGCTCGGTGCTTGTCGACGTCGCCATCGACCAAGGCGGCTGCTTCGAGACCTCGCACGCCACAACTCATGCCGCGCCGACCTATGAGGTCGATGGCGTCATTCACTATTGCGTCGCCAATATGCCGGGTGCGGTGCCGGTCACTTCGGCCCACGCGCTCAACAACGCAACGTTGCATTACGGCCTGCAGCTCGCCGACAAGGGCCTGAATGCGCTGATCGACGATCATCATTTGCGCAACGGCCTGAATGTCCACAAGGGCAAGATCACCAACCGCGCGGTGGCCGAAGCACTCGGCTATGAGTTGGTCGAGCCGAAGGCCGTTCTCGCCGCCTGAACCCGCCGCTCAATCCTCTCCCGACAGAGCCGCCGACGCCCTCGGCGGCTCTTTTTTACAAGCAAATTTCACGGTTTACGTGCTCGGTGGTTACAGTTGGCAGCACTTCGATCTGAACGCGTCTTCACCCATCGGCGATATCCTCGATTGGGACTCCAGCGGCTTCTCGGTGGGTGGTGGTCTGGAAACGGCCATGTCCAGCAACGTGACCGTTGGCCTCGAGTACCGCTATTCGCAGTTCTCCGAGGAGGATTTCTCGTCGGAACTTGGGCTGCCGGACGACACTCTCACCTCCACGCCTTCGTTCCATACCGTCCGCATCGGCGCGAAGTACAAGTTCAACTAAAAACCGTCCAGACAACAGTCAAAGCCCGCCGGTCATTCCGGCGGGCTTTTTCTTTGGGGCGGAAGAAATGCGGGGCGGACAGGGCGGGCAACAAAAAAGCGGAGCCAAAGCCCCGCTTCCTCTGATATCGAGACTTCCCGCCGGTTCATCCGCGGTCGGCAAATCGATCGACAATCAGTCCGTAACGCGACAATGCGACAGGCGTACGACAGCTGCGACCGATGAATGCCGCCCGGATCGTCACGCGCGCTCGATACGGCACTGGTAGCAATTGTTGCGCGCCGAGCGGACATGCACATAGGCGATATCGTTGCGCTCGAACAAGGTCTCGGCCCGCGCCGCGATAGCGGCCGTTGGAATGACGCCGCCGCTGCCATAGACGATGCGGTCGTCCCTGCCGTAGCCGCGCACGATGTAGTCGGCACTTTCGAGAATTTCGGGAAGCGCCTCGGCTTCGGCGGCGCGCTCGCATTCCTCGGCATGCAGAAAGATCGGTCCGGTTTCGGCGTAGGGCTGCAATTCCGGGAATGGCCGGTAGGCCAGGATGAGATAGGCGTGTCCGGCGGTCACGTTCTTCAGGCAGTGGCGGCAAGGCACGCCGTCGCCGTCGGACATTTTCCGCTCTGGTAGCAGGCCATAGGCGTCCGGCGCGCCGCGCTGCAAGGCTCTGACATCTTCCGTGGGCAAGGCTTTGAACTGGATGGTCATGGCGAAATCTCCGGTATCGTCGACCGGAAATTACGCCGCTGCGCCAGCGTCTCCCACCCGATTCCTGCCAATTTGGATCAGTCCATCAAGGCGTCGAGACCGCGCACCAGCCCTGTGATCTCCTGTACCCGCCTGATAGCGAGCAGTGTGCCGGCCACGTAAGGAGCAGCGGACGAGCCGGCGTCGTGACGAATGGTCAGCCGCTCGTCGGGCAGGCCGAACAGCGCCTCACAGGACAGGATGTAGGAAGGCAGGCGAAGCGCATGCACCTGCACCCCCTCGCCCGTACCGACCGCCGCACCGCGGGTTCCCGGCACACCCGAGACTTCCGAGACCGGCCGCACCGTCGAAGCCTTGCGGACATCGGCCAGCGCTTCGGCAAGCTCGCGCGCGGTGCCGGACGGCGCGTCGGGTTTCTTGGCGCTCGCATAGTCGATCACCTCGACATCCGGCACGTATTTCGCCGCGATCAGGGCAAACCGCTTCATCAGCGTGGCGGTGATCGAGAAATTGCCGGCTGCAATGACGCCGACACGATTGGCGCGTGCTGCAGCGTCGATCTCGCCGAAATCGGTCGCACCCAGCCCCGACGTGCCGATCACAACGTGCCGTCCGTTCTCTATGGCCAGCAGCGCATGGTCTTTCACCAAATGCGGCTTGGTGTAGTCGACCAGCACGTCCGACGGTACCTCCAGCGCCTCGGCCAGCGAAGCGGAAACGGTGATGCCGTTGGTAGGCATGCCAATCAGGAGGCCGGAATCCTGTCCCGCGCCGCTGCGCGAAACAGCCCCGGCCAGTGCCATGTCGCCTTGCGCCCCGATCGCCGGAACCAGTGCCTTGCCGACCCAGCCGGTCGCACCGGCCATCACCACCCGAATCGTCATCGTTTGATCCTCCATCATCATTGGAGCGCCACGCGTCCTCTTTGGACGCGCAAAGGACGCTCCAACATTTGAGTCTACGCATCGTGCTTTCCGAAAATCGATCCCGATTTTCGGGCCGATGCGGTAGGCTTTGACCAACAGCGATATGGAAAGAGCGCGGCTCATTCAAGCCAGGCTCTTTTTCGGGTGTTGATCCAGACCGCAGTGACTGAGCCTGCTTCGAAAATTACAGCGGCGAGTCAGATGATGGTGTCTTAGAGAACCGGAAGCGCAGAAAACGCCTTCAGATGGCCGCCAATGCGGATTTCGGACAGGCTCAGCGGATGAAGTCGTCGAAGCGGCGCAGCGTCACCCGGCGATTGCGCCAATTCTCGTTCTGCGTCTGCACCAGCAGGAATTCCTCGCCGTAGCCGACGGTTTCCAGTGTATAGCCCGGCACGCCGAATTCTCGCACCAAGGTGCGCTTCAGCGAGGCGGCGCGCTGTTCGGAGAGGATCTGGTTCGACTGGAAAGAGCCGACCGCGTCGGTATGGCCTTCGATCAGCACGCGGGCACCGCGGTCGCGCCGCAGGATGCGCCGAAGCGCATCGGCGATATTTTCGATCTTGCCATATTGCGATTCGGAAATGGCCGCCGAGCCAAAGGCGAAATTGATCGACTGGATATCGATCGAACGGGCCATGCGCCGCAGGTCCGGCCGCCTCTTGAATTCGCGGATGGTGACGCGCTGGTTCGGGCGCAGCTTAACGCGGGGCGCGGCCTCGAGCTGACGCTCGATCGTCGCCGCCGAAGGCGTGGTTGCCTGGGCGGCGGCAAGGGTCGGCACGGCGAGGGCCGCAATCAGCGCGGCGGCAAATGTGCGTCGGGTCAGCATGTCTTTCCTCCTTCGGCCTCTGCCGCATTGATGGTGCCGGCAAGATGGCGAAGACAAGCTGAAGCACTGATGAACAATAGGTTCAGTTTGCGGAGAAAATCATGGCCGCATGACGCTGGCCGCACGCTCGGCGAAGGTCATTGGATGCACGACCTCCTTCTTTTGCGCGACCGGTGCAAAGCCGAGCTTCTGGTAGAGCGGCAATGCCGCCGGATGGTCGAGCGTGCAGGTCTGCACCGTCACCCGCCTTGGGCCGTGCGACCAGGCGGCGGCGATCGCCGCACCGAGGAACCAGCGGCCGATGCCTTGGCCGGTCGCGTGCTCCATCATGCCGAAATAGGCAAGTTCCACTTCTTCCGGCAGATGCGGCTTTAGGTCGAAGAAGCCGGCCGGCGACCCATCGAGATACAGCACCCTGATGTCGCGGTCCTCGCGATGGATGCCTGCAGAAAGCTCCTCGTCGCTCAGCCTCAGCACGTTGACCCAGTGCCATTTGCGGCCTACCCGATCCATCAAATAGCGGTAGAAATGCAGCGGAATGTCCTTGGTCTTCAGCAATGCGATCTGGCGGTTGAATGGCACCGGCGGCGAATAGGCCGGCGGCACATGCATTTCGAGAAACGTCACCGTGACCTCGATGTCTTCAAGCGCTCCGTTTTCCATCACTGTCGATCCTTGCCGGTCACGACGGGCGTATCGCCAAGCCCACCCCATTCCGTCCATGAACCGTCGTAGAGCCTGTTGTCGGTATGGCCAAGCGTCTCGAGCGCCAGCGTGATCGCCGCCGCAGTGACGCCTGAGCCGCAAGAGGTGACAACCGGCTTCGACAGGTCGATGCCGGCGTCCTCGATCACCTTGCGCAATCGATCTTTCGGCAGCAGCTCGCCGTCCTCGGCAAGCGCCGAAAACGGCACATTGTGCGCGCCGGGCATATGGCCTGAGCGGATGCCGGCGCGAGGCTCCGGCTCGGTACCGGCAAACCGGCCAGGCGAACGCGCGTCGGCGATCTGGCTTTCCCCGGTCTCGACGATCCGGCGCATATCGGCCAGGCTGGCGACGCGAGCGGCATCGAAGTCGGCATGAAACACGCAGGGCGCGATCTTCGTCGGCTCCGCCGTTACCGGCCGTCCCTCCGCTTTCCAGTGGTCGAAACCGCCGTCCAATACGTAGACCTGGAACACCCCCATGACACGAAACATCCACCAGGCGCGCGGCGCCGAGAAGAAGCCCGGACCGTCATAGACGACGATGGTGTCGTCGGCCGAAATGCCCATGGCGCCGACATATTGGGCGAAATGCTGCGGTGACGGCAGCGTGTGCGGCAGTGGGGAATCGGGATCCGAGATCGCATCCTGATCCAGGAAGCGGGCGCCTGGAATGTGCGCTGCGTCATATTCGGCGCGCGCGTCGCGCTTCTGCGCCGGCAGATACCAGGACGCGTCGACGATGGTCAGGCCAGGCTCGCCGAGGCGCTTCTGCAACCACTCCGCATCGACGGTGAAAGGGCTGTCTTCGGCCATTCTTCTTCTCCTGCCCGTCTTTGACAATCTGTTTATCAGGCCGGCGGCATCGGTCCAAAGCGTATTCGGAAGCGCCGGTTCTCGCGACCCTTCTTCTCGATCTTGCCGATATGGATCTCGCCGACTTCTCCTGTGCTCTTCACATGGGTGCCGCCGCAAGGCTGGCTGTCGATCGAGGCGTTCTCGCCAATGCAGACCAGGCGGATCTTGCCCGTGCCGACGGGTGGCCGAACATTCTTGGATTTCACCAGTCCCGAATTGGTCGCCAGTTCCTCGTCGGTGATCAGCCTGACAAAGACCGGGTGATCGGCCCGCACCAGTTCCATCAGCCTGGCCGTCACGTCTTCCCTGGTGAAGCCGGCATCCGGAATATCGAAATCGATACGGCTGTCGTCCTCGGAAACCGAGGCGCCGGTGATCGGGAACGGGCAGACGACGGTGAGCAAATGGCAGGCTGTGTGCATACGCATCAGCAAATGGCGCCTCTCCCAATCGACGGCGAGCTTTATCGGTTCGCCGACCTCAAGCACCGCCTGCTCAGGCTGCGGCACATGAATGATCTCGTCCTTGGTCTCACCGGTGATGGTGGCGGCAACAGCGATCAGGCTGCCGTCGGCGCGTTCGAGAGTGCCCGTATCGCCCGGCTGCCCGCCCGACGTGGCATAGAAGATCGTCCGGTCCAGAATGATGCCGCCACGGTCGTTGACGGCGACAATCGTGGCGTCAGCCGTCCTGAGATAGGCGTCGTCGCGAAACAGCGCTTCCGTTTTGTAAGTCATCACGCGACCTTTTCGAACGGCACCGAAATTGTGCTCTGCTGTTCCATCCAGCCCGGTACCGGCAGTTTCTTTTGACGCAGGAATTCGGGGTTGAACAATTTCGACTGATAGCGCGTGCCGTAGTCGCAAAGCACCGTCACGATGGTGTGGCCGGGACCCATCTCACGCGCCAACCGGATCGCGCCGGCAATGTTGATACCGGTCGAGCCACCGACGCATAGGCCCTCCTCCTGGATAAGATCGAAGACGATCGGCAGTGCATCCTCGTCCGGAATCTGGAAGGAGAAATCCGGCGTGAACCCTTCCAGATTGGCGGTGACCCGCCCCTGCCCGATGCCTTCGGTGATCGAGCTGCCTTCGGATTTCAGCTCTCCGGTGGTGTAGAAACTATAGAGCGCCGCACCGAGCGGATCGGCCAGCGCGATCTTGACGTCCTTGCTCTTGGCCTTGAGCCCGAAGGCGACGCCGGCCAGCGTTCCGCCGGAGCCGACCGCCGAGACGAAACCGTCGACCTTACCGCCGGTCTGGGCCCAGATTTCTTCTGCCGTGGTGCGGGTATGGCCGTCACGGTTGGCGACGTTGTCGAACTGATTGGCCCAGATCGCGCCGTTCGGCTCGGACCGGGCCATCTGCTCGGCCAGGCGACCCGACAGTTTCACATAATTGTTGGGGTTCTTGTAGGGAACGGCAGGCACCTCGATCAGCTCGGCGCCGAGCAATTTGATCGTGTCCTTCTTCTCCTGGCTTTGCGTCTCGGGGATGACGATCACGGTGCGGTAGCCAAGCGCCTTGGCCACCAGCGTTAATCCGATGCCGGTGTTGCCGGCCGTTCCCTCGACGATGACCCCGCCCGGCCTCAAGAGCCCGCGCTGCTCGGCGTCGCGGATGATGAACAGCGCGGCGCGGTCCTTGACCGACTGGCCCGGATTCATGAATTCGGCCTTGCCCAGGATCTCGCAGCCGGTTTCTTCCGAGGCTTTGTTGAGGCGGATCAGAGGCGTATTGCCGATCGCTTCGATCACAGAACGGGGCATTGAGATTCCTTTATGCTTGCGGCGGAACCCTAGAAACCCGAAGCTTCGGTTTCAAGGCAAGAATTTGTCTGGTCCAGCGGCATTTCTGGGCTGCAATTCCTAAAATAGACGTCGCCTTCCGCTATTCGTTGAAGCTCCCACTGAAAAGCGCTCTTTTCATTCGATTTCTTCGTCGCTAGAGCACAGGCTAAGAAAAAGTCGCAGGACATCGCATGACTCTCTACCGGGCCAACCCGAAAGACGGCGTCGCGTGGATCACGGGCGGCAGCAGCGGCATCGGCCGTTCATTGGCCAAGGACCTTGCGGAGCAAGGCTATGCCGTCGCGGTGACGGCGCTCGACGACGATCCGATCGATACGCTTGTTGTCGAGACGGCGCAGATGCCGGGCCATGTCACGGCCTATCCTTGCGACGTCACCGACGAGAGACGCATGGCAAAGACGGTGGCGGCGATCGAGAAGGATCTCGGCCCGATCGTCTTGGCCGTCTTCAATGCCGGGAGCTATATTGCGACCGTCGGCGAAGACCTCACCGTCCGTGGATTTCGCCAGTCTTTCGATGTCAATTATTTCGGCACCATCAACGGCCTGGTGCCGGTCATCGAACGCATGCGCGTCCGCGCCCGCGGCCATATCGTCCTGGTCGGTTCGGTCACCGCCTTTTTCGGCTGGCCGACCACGGCCGCCTATGGCGGCACCAAGGCGGCGATCAATATCCTCGCAGAGTCGCTGAAATACGATTTCGACAAGATGAACGTCCGCATCCAGGTGATAAATCCGGGCTTCGTCGACACCCCGCTGACCGAGAAGAATTTGCTGCCGATGCCCGGTCTGATGCCCGTCAATCGCGCCTCGCGCCGCATGGCGCGCGGCATCAAGTCCGGCGGCTTCGAAGTCACCTTCCCGCGCCGCTTGAGCTGGGGCCTGAAGCTGCTCAGAATCCTGCCGAGACCGTTCTGCCGGTGGGTCATCAGCACCGCGACCCGCTGGAAGGCGCGTCCGCTGAATTTCGACCGCAAGCCGCCGAGCGAATAGACCGGCCATCGAAGTCGGCGATCCCGCAGCCGGCGGGACGCCGTTGCCTGTCTGCCATCGCGGCCATAGGTTGCGGATTATTTGGACGGAGTCTGCGATGGGGCGACGGATCGTGCTTGCAATGCTGGCTTTCGCCCTCATTCTTGTCCTCGCCTTCGCGCTTGGCCCGCGCGTCCAAGTCGACACCACGGTTCGCTTCGATTCTTCCCTGATCGGCGATGATCCGCAAGCCTATCTGGCACGCCGGGAGGCGGCCGTGCCTGATATCCGCGACGGACTTGAAAAGGAAATCATCTGGGCCAATCCGATGATTCATGCCAGGACGCCGCTGTCGATCGTCTACGTCCACGGCTTTTCGGCGTCGAAGGGCGAGGTTCGTCCGCTGCCCGACGAGGTGGCCGACCAGCTCGACGCCAACCTCTTCTACACCCGCCTCACCGGCCACGGACAGGGCGGTGCCGCGATGGCGGATGGCAGCGTCAACGCCTGGATCAACGACTATGCGGAAGCCCTCGCCATCGGCCGGGCGATCGGCGACAAGGTGATCGTCATCGCTACCTCGACCGGCGGCGCGCTGGCGGCCTGGGCTGCGACGCAGCCGGGCGCTTCAGACGGTGTTGCCGCAATCGCGTTCATCTCGCCGAATTTCGGCGTTAGGGCTTCGGGCGCCGAACTCCTGACCATGCCTTGGGGCAGAGAAATCGCCCAACTCTTCGCCGGCAAGGAGCGCATCTTCCCGCCGCGCAACCCGCTGCACGAGAAATTCTGGACCTACCGCTATCCGATCGCCGCGACGCAAGCGATGGCGGCGCTGACCGAGCTTGCCTATGGCGCGCCGGTGGAGAAGGCGAACATCCCCGCCCTGTTCATCTTTTCGGATTCGGACAGGATCGTGCGGTCAGACCGTACCCGCGAAATCGCCGGGCGCTGGGGCGCGGCGCACGAACTGGTGCCGGTCGACGATACCGGCGATCGAGACAACCACGTCATTGCCGGAGACGCGCTGTCGCCAGCAACAACGGCTTTCCTCGCGCAGCGCATTGTCGTGTGGGTACAGGCGGTGGTGAAGTAGATCTCAGGCGAAAAAGGCGACCGAAGCATCGCTCCGATCGCCTTTTTTCAGTTACCCGCAATCAAGCCAAGCCCGCGGGCTCAGCCGGATCTAACTATCCGATTACGCAGCTCGCGCCGCTGGCCGCTTGCCGCCGAAACGACGCTTGTTGTTGCCCTTGAAGGGCTTGGCGCCTTCCGGCTTGCGCTCGCCGACAAAGGCTGGCTTGTCGCCAAAACGCTTCTTGCCGAAGCCGTTGTTCTGGCCACCGGGACGCCTGCCGTCGCGACGGCCATTGCGGTCGTTGGCCGGCTCGAAGCTGCGCTCGTTCTTTTCGGCGGGATTGCGCTGTGGGTCGGGGCTGCCGAGATGGTCGGCAACGATCGGCAGCTTGGTGCGGATGATGCGCTCGACCTGGCGCAGCTTGCTGTTCTCGGACGGGTCGCAAAGCGTGATGGCGATGCCGTCCATGCCGTTGCGGCCGGTGCGGCCGATGCGGTGGACATAGCTCTCCGCCTCGTCCGGCAGGTCGAAATTCACCACATGGCTGATGCCAGGCACGTCGATGCCGCGCGCCGCGATATCGGTCGCCACAAGAATGCGCACCGAACCCTCGCGGAAATCGTTCAGCGCCTTCTGGCGGGCGTTCTGCGACTTGTTGCCGTGGATAACGGCAGCCTTGAAGCCGTCGCGCTCAAGGTCCTTGGTCACCCTGTCGGCGCCATGCTTGGTGCGCGAAAAGATTATGACGGACTTCATTGCCTCGTCGGCGAGCATTGTCGACAACACCTGGCGCTTCTGCTTGGTGCGGGCAAAGACGACGCCCTGTACGATCTCGGCCGCCGCAGTGCTGTGAGGCGCAACTTCGACGCGGATCGGGTTCTTCAGCAGGCCCTTGGCCAGTTCGGCGATTTCGGCCGGCATGGTCGCCGAGAACAGCACCGTCTGACGGTCCGGCGCGGTCGCCCTGGCGATGCGCTTGACGTCGTTGATGAAGCCCATATCGAGCATGCGGTCGCCTTCGTCCAGCACCAGCCATTTGGTGTCGGCAAGCGCGAGATCGCCCTCACGCACCAGATCGGTCAGCCGGCCGGGCGTGGCAATCAAAATGTCGACGCCGGGAGCAATCTTTTTTACCTGGCTGAAGCGCGAGACGCCGCCAAGCACGAGTGCTGTCGAGACATGCGCGCCCTTGGCGAGCAGCTTGATCATCTCTTCGATCTGCACGGCGAGTTCGCGCGTCGGCGCCAGGATAAGCGCGCGAGCGGTCTTCGGCCGGCGCTTGGTGCCGAGCGCGATGATCTTCGACAGGATCGGCAGCGCGAACGCCGCGGTCTTGCCCGAACCGGTCTGGGCGATGCCGAAAATGTCACGGCCTTCCAGCTGCGGCGGGATCGCCTGCGCCTGGATCGGCTTCGGATCGGTGAAGCCCGCGCCATGGGTGGCCTTGAGCAGCGCGCCCGTAATTCCAAGTGCTGCGAAACCCGAAAGTTCCCCAGTGTCCTTACCGGTCAGAGTGTCCTTGCCGGTCAAAGTGTTTTCGTTGGTCAAAATATTCTTCTTTCAGGCGGCTCCTGGCCGCAAACATCGATGGCGGCAGGGCGCAACAACCTGCCGTCGAAAAACCTGTCATGAAACGACAAGGCGGCGGACGTTATCGTCCGCACGGCTGCGCTGTCGTGCCCGCAGGCATCATGCCACGGGGCTTTTTCGCCGCCTTGCCGATTGCCGGAAAGAGGGAAAACAGACGCAACCAGTCTCATTCGTCGAGAAGGCCGGAGAGTCCCGGCCCAAGCGCCTATGTCGCCGCATATGGCCCAGTTGGTTGCGAAATGCAAGGGGCGTCATGTTGCAGTGCAGCGAAAACCAACTAGGATGAACAGCCGTGAACGTCCGCTCTAACTTCTCCCGGCCATTCCCTCGCCCAATGCTGGATGAACAGAACTTCTATTTTAGTGTCTTTCATCCGATACGCGACGACGTAGGGCGTGCCGGAAATCACCAACTCCTCTGCACAGAGGATTTGGCTCTTTGACTGAGCCCTGTGGAGGGTCGCTGCCGACCGGCCTCCAGCCGCCATCTCTGACGCTGGCGATTGGCCAAATCACACCTTCGTCATCCTAGGGCGAAGCAAGGAGCGAAGCGACGCGGCGCAGACCCTAGG
>SAQL01000028.1 GCA_004020645.1 Mesorhizobium sp.
TCCCAGCGCGAGGCTGGCCAGTCGTTCTGGATGCGCTCGGTGACATCGGCCATGTGGGCTTCGGCATCGACGCGGCAGAATGCTCCTGGGGAGCGACCCGAGAGCTTTAGCCAGCGTCACGATAGCATCGGTTAGGGTGCGACCAATAGCGCATGCAGATAACCACTCCGGATCTCCCGACGCGCCACAGCTTGGCTGTCCGAACATTCCCGGCGAGAGAGCCGTCTATTGAAAATCATGGGCACAATCGGCATCGCCGAACACGCCCCTCAGGCGCACCGGAATACCGACGGCAGTTTTTTCCATCGGGGAGAATATCGGCCCGATAACGCAGCCGACGACTTTCTGCGTGAAGGCACTCTCCCTTGCAGAAATTCACCGGTGATCAGAGGAGCACCGCCGCAACTCCGGCCTAACAATAGGCTATTGTCTCGCAACTAGAAGCTAATAGCTACGTCAAAGGTTGTGCCAGCCTCTCGGCTGACTACCAATGCAGCGGACTATCGATGGGAATGCGGCGTTTGTCGGGCGATCTTTTAAATCCGCTTCTCCTTCGGCGGCAAAGGAGGCGTTCAAGCGGTTTCGAGACGAAAATCCTTTCATCAATCCGATCGGAAGGAGGTCGCCTCTCAGCATGGCCGTCAAACAATAGCTCTGCTGCTTCGGACGCGTGGTGAACAGGAGACGGAAAGTCGATCTCAACGCGGCATTGATCCCTTTTTGACCATGATGAAGAAAGAATTTTGTCACCGTGCGAAGTATATGGCTAGAATGTTCCCAGAAGCCGTCGTCGGGTTTTGCGCTAGGGAGTGCTTGAGCGCGTCCACTAGGCAGCGCACACATGCACTTGGTTCGGATTTCGCCCGAACGTTTCATACGACGCTCATCACCACGGCTCTTTACCGCAACATCTCGCACTCGCTTGAGAGGTGCTCCTGAAAGCCGATATCGGAGACGCATCCGTTGGTTATGCAGTACACCCAGCCAAGTTTTTGACAGTTGGTCGCGGCGCTTCAATAGAGCGTCTGGTTTGAGCCTCCAGCGCAGTGGGCGGCTCCGCGTTCCAGCCGGGATGAGCGACAAGACGGCAAATGGCGCTGAACGGCCTCACGGCCGAATAATCTAACTCGTAAATCTTACTGACCCACGAAATTATCGAAAGGATGCAGATCTCAATGATCGTGATTTCAAATCGTGCCGGTGCCAGCGGCATAGCGGAAACCGCTCGACTATTTTCACAAAGAGGAACAGTGTTGGACGCCATCGAGGCTGGTATCCGACTTGTGGAAGCCGACGAAAACGTCCGCTCTGTCGGCTGCGGCGGCTGGCCGAATCTTCTTGGCGAAGTCCAGCTTGATGCTTCCATTATGGATGGCAGAACGCTTCGTGCAGGCGCCATCGGTGCACTGACAGGCTACCTCCATCCGATCACCATCGCTCGCGCGCTAATGGAGAAACTTCCCCATGTTTTCCTTGTCGATCAGGGTGCCGCGCGTTTTGCGAACGAGATCGGTGCGGAAGCCGGAGAAAACGTCATACCGGATACTCAAGCTGTTTGGGAGAAATGGTTCCGCCAAGAGCTAACCGACAAAGAAAAAGCATTGTGGCCCAACGCGCCTTTGACCGAACTCTGCAAACACGCCATCGATCCCGAGATCAGCAAGGACACCACCGTTTTCATAGGCCAGGATAGCGTGGGCGACGTCGCCGCGGGCACGAGCACATCAGGCTGGGGCTGGAAATACCCCGGCCGTTTAGGTGACAGTCCGGTAATCGGAGCCGGTTCATATGCAGATAACCGGTACGGTGCCTGCGCCTGTACCGGCATGGGTGAGATGACCATCCGCTCCGGCACTGCCCGCTCTGTTGTTTTGTACATGAAAAAAGGTGCCACCGTGGAGGACGCCGTCTACGAGGCAGTCGAAGACATGCGTGCGCTGGATGGCGGCGTCATCGGATGTGTCATCATCCACGCGATCGACAACCGCGGTAGATCGAAAGTCGTCAGCGTCAATGGCGAAGCGGATGATCACTACTGGATGTGGAAAGAGGGATATCCGGCGCCAGTAAAAGAACTGGCGGAAGTTATCCAGATCTCGTCTGTTCCCGTCAAAAAAACCGTCATGGACACCTACGGCGAAGGCCGACGGTAGCACCTGAAAACCGTCCGTACGACGACTTAAGAGGAGGAAGTGCAATGCAAGAATCTACTTACGCTTGTTTTCGCATTGGGTATTGGCGCAAATGATGTTCGCGCCAAAAACTCGATAACGATCGCGGTTCCGGGCCGGCGACGCGCGGGCGGCGGTCGTGACAGGCCCCATCACATAGGCACGCGCATCCGCGTTGTTCTGAATGAGATCGATTGCGAGCCGGATGAGATCTCCGAAGTCAACCTCGTTCGCCAGCAACAAGGCGTCCTCGTAGACTTCATAGATGTGGGCGAACTCGAGTATCTTGTCGGCAGCTCCAGGTGCTCTTCGCCCGAGGCTGTTGCTTTATAGTCGGCGGCCGCGCGGGGCATAGTCTGCCGGCGAGACCAGCTCATCCTTACAGCGCGAAATAGCGCGCAAGACCGGCGCCAGCTCAAAGGCCCGGCTCGTAGAGGTTTTGATAGTAGACGAGGTCCAGCTTCTCAAGGTTGGCTTCCAGGAGTGTAAGCGATGCCGTCTGGTCGAACATCTTCAAGGGGAGCGTGCGACCAAGGCCAGAGGGCCACTTCTTCAGGAGTTCGAGCCCGAAGGCGTGGAAGGTGCCCACCCACATCTGAATGGATGCTTCCGCATTGGCGGCCGAAAGCCGCTCGCGCATTTCCTCGGCAGCCCGGTTCGATAAAGCCAGTGCAAGGAATTCTGTCGGCCTAACGTTAGTTGCGAGCAGACGCTTCCGATCCTGGCGCCCAGCACCGGCAAGACACACAAGGGCCGCGCGCTGGGTTTACGTCGCCGACGACCGCAACTCGGGTTCGCAGGAGCCGCCGATCGCCTAGTATCGCGCCACCATGGGCCGCGCTGGCGAGGGCGTGATGAGCGAGCTCGCCGGATTTGCCGGCACGCTCCAGGCCACCGGTTTCAGCGGCTACAACCAGCTCTGCAAGGGTGGCGCCATTCGAGAAGCCGCCTGCCTGGCCCATCTGCGTCGCAAGATATTCGACGTTCACGACAGCCAGCCGACCGAGCTCAGCACGACGGGCCATGGCCGGTATCCAGGCGATCTACCGGATCGAGGAAGAGATGCGGGGCTCCCGCCCGCCGAGCGATTGGCCGCACGACGAAGGCGGACCCGACCCTGGTCCGCGCGCTGCGACGACAGCTCACGCGCCAGGGCAAGGGTTTGTCGCGCCATGCCGATGTCGCGAATGCCTTCGCCTAAGGCGCCAAACGATGGCGCGCGTTCAATTGCTTCTACGATGGCCAGCTCGAGCCCGACAACCTGATCGCGGAGCGGGCCACGCAATTGGCTTTTCTCCGGCAGTTCGCCCCGGCAGCGCGGTCAGCGGTCGTGCTCAGCATCATTGAGACCTGCGGCGTCGACGCCGAAGCCTACATGGCCGATGTCACCGAGCGCATCCAGAACGACTGGCCAGCCTCGCGCTGGGACGAGCTGATGCCATGGAACTGGGCGCGCCAAGAGATGCCGCTCTCCTTGGCGGCATGAGCGCGATCGATGACATGGCGCTGTCAGACGAGGCGCTAGAGGCCTGGATGGCCGTCGAGAACAGCCGCCCGCTGATGCACCATGTCGGCGCAGGATGGCTTCGTAACAGCAGCGGTAACGGTCCGCAGTTTCCGGACCGGCAATACTGGATGTGCGCGGTCATGGGGTTGCCGCGCGACGTCTTGGCCAAAGGGTCTGCAACCGATCACGCCGTGTTTGCCAGCCTTGCGCGAGAACGGCCTTGGCCGTGGCGGTACGCGCAAGACAATGATCGTGGCTTTGGCGTGCAATCTACTGATTGCATTCTGGCGACTTGTCACGACCGGCGAGATCCCGACGGGAGTAGCCGTGCGTCTTGTACAAAGCATGGAGGAGCGTTCGACAGGACGAGCATTGAGGTTTGGCAGCTGCAATGACGTCTGCCGATAAGGATCCGAGGTGGTGGTGATCCCGGTCGCTCACATGGCTCAGGCCCACCGCCCGGAGCTTCGCCGCCAATGCGTATGGCTGCATCGTGGTTTTTGATCGCAAGGATCAACCGCATACAAGCTTGCGGCGCGCGTTTACGGCGCCTGATGGCGAGCTCCCCTCGGTTTGCAAGTTGTAGACCTCTACAAACAGCACCTGCCGGCTCAATGTAATGCTGCCGCCGTGCTCGTGACCATCAAGGGCAAGTCGCTTCGCGATGGCCAAAGGCCTTGACCGTCACTGCGCGCGGCGCCCAATGGACCCCGAAGCCAAAGCAGGAACAAATGGGCACGGTTGAACAAGGAGACCGAACGACTGAAAGATCACGTTGACAAAGATCACCCCATATAAGCGAGCGAGCGGCTTTGCGGTGGTCATCAATGTTCGCCGTTGAACGTTTGGTTGTGGACACCAACCTGATTTCAAGGAACTATTCGATGACGATGACATAGCGAAAGCTGCGCTCTCTTGGAGAAGCAAGCGGCACGGCTGGCCAGTGCGCACGATTTCATCGCGCCCCTGCCGAAGGGCCATGGGACCTGGGTCGGCGAAAGGGGTTTGAAGCTCCCCGGCGGTGAGCGCCAGCGGGTGGCGATCGCGCGCCTTCCTGGCGAACGCGCCGATCCTTATCCTGGACGAGGCCACATCGAGCCTCGATTCGGAATCCGAGGTGCTCATTCAAAAAGCGATGGATCGTTCGATGGTCGGTCGGACCACCCTTGTCATTGCACACCGGCTGTCGACGGTCCGCGCGCTCGATCGGCTGCTCGTCTTCGATCGTGGCCGAATCATTGAGGACGGAGATCATGCCGCGCTGATTGGACTCGAGGGCAGCATTTACTGCCGCCTCTTCGAACGGCAGGCACTGGAATTAGCGAAGGGCCTTGCCTGAGCGCCAACCGGGTTGAATGCGCCGGCCCGTTGTGGATAGGTGCGTGGCCCAGGAGCGCTTATCGAACAAACACAGGTGGCGACTGCCGGGAGGACCAGCACGGCCGGAGCTGTCCGCCGGGTGGCGGGCAGGAACGCACGCCTTCTAAGCTTTCAGATGCTCGCAGTTACACGCGGGTACCGAATTGTCGCGTCCGACGGATCTCACCAAACCGGCAGCAATGTCGCCGTAAACGCGCCGCAAGCTTGTATGCGGTTGATCCTCGCGGATCAAAACCATGATGCAGCCATACGTGGCAGCGGAGCACGAACTCATCGACCACGTGTCTTTCGATTACGGCCAACGGCATAGGAAGGAATTGGAAATCGTGTGCCCTCTGCTGAGCGACTGAACAGCCGGCAGATCATCGACGTCTGCGAAATTTGCCGCGGCCTTTCCGGCCCAGCGCTGACCGATGTTACGCACGTCCGGTACAGCAGGGCGGCGGAATCGTAGTCTGCCGAACCTCAGCCGCTGCGAAAAGTGTAGCCGTATCCATTGACCGCTGGCGCGCCGCCGAGATGTGCGTAGAGGACCCTCGACCTCTCTGGAAAGAAGCCTCTTTGAACGAGGTTGATCATCCCTTGCATCGATTTGCCTTCGTAGACGGGATCCGTAATCATCCCCTCAAGCCGCGCACACAGGCGAATGGCCTCCTTGGTTTGTTCGGACGGTATGCCATAACAGGGGCCCGCGTAGTCCTCGAGCAACACCACGTCAGCCTCGACGAGGTCCGTTCCTAATTCGACGAGCATCGCTGTACGTTGGGCAATACTAAGCACCTGAGCCTTTGTCTTTGCGGGAGTGGCAGATGCATCGATACCGATCACGTTGCGCTGTCGACCGTCCTCGGCGAATCCGACGAGCATGCCGGCATGCGTCGAACCCGTGACCGTGCAAACAACGATGTAGTCGAAGGCAAACCCAAGCTGTTTCTCCTGGGCGCGCACCTCGTCGGCGAACCCGACATAGCCAAGGCCACCGTATTTGTGGACAGAGGCCCCGGCCGGTATCGCATAAGGTCTGCCGCCCCTTGCCTTGACATCATAGAGCGCTTTTTCCCAACTGTGGCGGATGCCGATATCAAAGCCCTCGTCGACGAGGCGCACCTCTGCGCCCAAGATGCGGCTCAAGAGAATATTGCCGACCCGGTCATAGACGGCATCCTCATGTGGTACCCAGCTCTCCTGAACCAGGAGACATTTCATGCCGATCTTGGCGGCGACCGCGGCGACCATCCGCGTGTGGTTGGACTGCACGCCGCCGATGGTGACGAGCGTATCGGCATTCGACGCGATCGCGTCGGGGACGATGTATTCGAGCTTGCGGAGCTTGTTTCCGCCGAAGGCGAGACCGGAGTTGCAGTCCTCGCGTTTGGCGTAGATTTCCACCTTGCCCCCCAGATGCTTGCCGAGGCGGTCGAGCTTCTCGATGGGCGTTGGTCCAAAGGTGAGCGGATAGCGTTCGAACTTCTCCAGCATGATTTCTCCAGTAACAGGCAATTGACGTAAACCAGCTGCGCACCGGGGTTATTGATACGCTTTTCGTTGAAGTCAGTGCGTTGGTTATTGAGACGAAAACAATCCCAGGCAGCAGGTTTCGGGGCCTAAGGAAGTGGAAATACCGTATCTTTGGGCGGGAATGACCCCACTGCATTCGGCTCGAGCGTGACAGTGTTCCTCCAATAATCAGCTAGAATTTTTAATTTGTTGGCACGTGACTCCAAGATCACGAGCCCTCAAGGGAGGAGCATCGATATGCCGAGCATTTGATTGCGCAGGGACACATCTGAAGCTTCATTCCTACCCTCATCATCATCGGGCGACTGGTATCGGAGTTGGTGGCCACGATCCAAAACGTCAGCACTTTGGCGAGCTTCGCGAGCGGAACCGGATCGCCAGATCAGAAAGAGCACGCTTGCGAAATATACCACCTGGAGCAGCAGCGAGCAGGCCAGCGTCGTTACGATCGCGAGCGGGATGGAATGGGAAGCGAAGCAAACAGTCACAGCGTTGGCGCACAGGGCCAGCCCCAGGGACCGACAAAACACTATGAAACGCAACGCGGTTCTCCTGGTCTCGTCTCGTCAAATCATGCTGCTCATGCTCCGATCTGGTCGGCCGCGACATGGGTCTGGCAGTTCTTCGGGCACACCCGGCCACAGGCTCCACAACCAATGCATCGGCCGGCATGGTCGACGACCATGATCATGCGATTGAGCTCGCCATCGAAGTCGTCGTCATCGCCGTCACAGGCGCCGAGGATTTGACCCGCGTCATCGACGCCGTAAAGATGCATGACCTCGCGCGAGCAGACCTTGAAACAGCGGCCGCAGCCGATACAGATCTTGCCATCTATAGCGGTCAGATATTCCGGCACCCATATCGAGCCGTCGCGGCTGATGAATGTGCTCGTCATCCCAATTTCTTCATTGTAGCGAGCTCTCTCTTGGCACCATCCAACTCGGCATAAGCGGCGTGCGTTTTCTCGGCGACCTCCTCTATCTCAGTCCATTTGACCGGGAGACCCTCAGCAAGGTCGCGCAAGTTCGTTTTAGCAATTGCTGCGCGCAGCTGAAGCTTTCGGACTTTCTTCACCATCTCATTCAGGTTTGACATGGTCACTCCTCGAAAATCGGTTTATTCACGCCCGCGCCACGTCGGCTATAGCTGCAGTCGCATCGTCGACCAGTTTCGTACCGGCATGTGCGAGTTTCCGGAAAGTCTCGAAGCCGAACCGGTGGACGTCTCGACAGGACGACCACTGCCGACCGTAAAAAGCACGCGCCCGTGGCCCATTGGTTTCATCTCCGTGTTGGCGATGCCATCACGCCGCGCTCCTCGATCGCAAGCCCCACTGCGGTGTAAAACATGTCGAGCCTCCACAGCGCGTCCGGATCAGATCGCCGATGATCGAATTTCCGGCGCAATTCCTTCGTGATGATGAAGTCGGCCAGCAGCTCGGGATCCGATTTGCCTTTGCGGGACCCGGAGGACTCGTGAGCACGAACCAGCCGCGCAAGGAATTCAACGAGCGGGGTGGCCAGGGCCGCCTTGTCATCGTTGACAGCAGGGCCAAGCGCTGCGTGAGACATTTCGTTTTCCTCAATTTCGGTGCTCGTCATCGAAAGACGATTTCTGCTTTCGTGTACGCGGATGTCGGGCCCGCTTGCGCAGCCGACGTCCGGCTTGGCCGGGCCGTTTCCACGTAAATGCCGTCCTTTTGGCCGAACTTGAACAAGTCCTGGACCGTGACGTCTTCCACGACGGGCCAAAATCGCGTCGAACATCGCGCCCGCGGCGATCCGGCTGAAGGTCATTAAGACCCGAGCCTTGACCTGCAGCGAACGACCCACCCTGTGCTGCATGGACATACTTACAGCGGGCACGCCGCAGAAAGCTGGCGAACTGACCAGGGTTCCATTCCACTAGTGATCCCTTTGCGATCTTTGCTCATCAGGCGATTGCGCTTTGATTTTCAGGAGCCTTGTTTTGCGGAACCACGCAAAGCTGCGCGTAGCAGGCGTTCTCACCCGTGTAGTTGGCCAGGGCTTGGAGCAATGGGGTAAGGTAGTACTGTTTGATGTGGTCCGGCATCGTCTCCGGATCACCCAGAGATTTCAGTGCCACCTCGATCAACTCGATCGCGCGATCTTTGTTGCCGCTCTCGTAATAATATTGAGCGACCGGGACGTACCAACGGAATTTAAGGGGTCCGTCGCCTTGCGGAGGATTCAGTGTCAGGATCTGTTCCGAGAGCTTGTCGCCCATTGCGATGCGCTCAGCACGGGGGAGATGGGAGTTGTCCATCGCGGGATCGAAGAGTTGGTTCAGGGCCATGACCATCCAAGACACGGCCTCGAACTTTTTGTCGATCGCGTCCTCGACTAACTGTCGCACAGCTGGCAAGCCGGTCTGCATGTCGCGCAGCTTGTGAAGGAGTAGATCCACATGAGTTTCCCGGAACCCGATATAATCCGGCATCAAGGCGAGGCCTTCTTCGATGGCCGAGAGTGCTGCCGTCCAATCCTCGGCCTGCATCGCCGGCTGAAGTTTGGCATATATTGGCTTGGTAACCGATAATTCGCGCGCTGTGCGTTGGTTATTGGCGATCCGGCCGATATCGGCCGCTTTGGCTTCATCGCTGCTGCGCCAGCTGCCGTTGAGAACATTCGGTAAAATGTCATCGAGTTCCGACGGGTGTCCGATGAAAGCGATGTGGCCGTCGCGATCGACGACGAACGAGGTGGGAATCCCGAGAGAAGAACTGGCTTCCATCCATAGTCTGTCCATTTCGCCTGTGTAATCGAACGCGATCCGATAATTCAGATTCGGGAACCTCTCGGTCAGCCACGCATCCAACTTGGTCCGCGCCTCGTCCGCGGTTGGAGCCTGTTCGCTAGCTGCGACTCCGACGACCTCAAATCCGCGGTCTTTATATTTCTCTTTCAGTTCCACCAAATGCGGCATAGCCGCCACACAGGGTCCGCATCCGGTCGCCCAAAATTCAACAAGATACACCTTGCCGGACTGAAAGTTCGTAAGGGGCTCGCCACGCAGCCAGTCGTCCACTTTGATTGGAGGAGCCGGGGACTCCATACGCAACACCATGTTGTTCTCCAAAGCTCTATTCCCCACACCTTTTCTGGCGTTTATGCGCGAGTTGGCTCTTCTCTCAAAAAGGAACACACTGAGGTGACCATCACTGGGTCTTGCGCGTTCGCATGCGGTCAGCCCTCACCCATTATTGCCGCATCTCAACCAGCAAAGGCCATGCCAGCGCGCTTAGCACGCCGCAAGTGTATGATCGGGCTTGGAAAAAGGTCCAAGGGCACCGACACGGCCGGTTGTCTTGAACCCGACATGTTTTCTGCCGCTGTCGAGTTCTGGACACGCATCACTCATGCGTCAGTCGCCTCGGACAGCGAAGTGCTTGGCCATCTTGGCGTATGGTGAGATTGGCACCGGCTCGTAAAGCAGCAGCACTTCGGCGCCCCTCGAAAGTGCGCTGACGACTGGGTCCCGCGTGCAGCGAATGCCCCACGGCTCATGGCTGATCTTTTCTCCTAGCCCCGATGAGCCCAGCGCTTCGGGTCCGAGCTGCCGGATGTTGCGTAGCTGTTTCGCTAGATGCAGAATCAGCATTCGCGATCCGATTTTTCGCCACAGACTTAGGAAGCATTGCTGGTTCCGACACCGCGGTGCTCGGCTTAGCATCTGCTCCGCTCGTGGGCGAAGCGGATGCCGCCGTCGCCGCGAGGGGTAACCCCGATGGTGATGATGATGCGCCCAGGCCTGCTTTCCCTGCTGTTGCCGTCGAGGAGGTCGTGGATCTCACCCGCCCATGCCGAACGTGAAATCGCGCAGAACGCGGGGCACGACGTAAATCTTTTCGATTCGGAGGCCTGGATCAGCATGTGGCTGGCTTATCGCGTCTGCCCATCGGCGCCGCATCACCGCTTACCATGAGGCGGCATCGACTCGGAAACGGCCATGCCCCGGCGATGACAGCCCGACAGCGGGATCGACAGCCGCCCGCAATTGAAGGGCCAATCACAGCCTAGTGGTTGCGCAATTTGATGCCCATCACGCTCCCCTCGCCCCAGGCGGCGCCCGGCGCCTCATCCATCGGGCGACGCCCTGGGCGGCCGATCCAGGCAATTGAGGATCGCTTTGGTGGGGTTGTAGGCTGGCTTGCGAGTTCGGCCTTTGGTTGGGAGGACCGGCTGGGGACGCGCCTACGAAACTGGACGTGGCAAAGCCACACTGGTGTATGCCTTGCCTGAGATGGGACTGCGCTAAGTCAAAGCCAATCCTTTCCATGACAACACCGCCTCGCAGAAATGCTTGCAAAGCAAAGCTTTCAAGCTTTCGGCCAATGTGATTAGGAATGGAAAGGTGCGCGGCTCGCAAGACGCAGGGACCGGTGGTCAGACATGCGATGAGCAGGTTTGATGGCCGCGAGTACAAGGCATCGAAGGTTTGCGAGTTTCCGCTGACACCCTCCGCCGGAGTTTCCCTTGCGGGGGAGCGATCAAACGCTTTCCTCATGCGAAAGACGGGGGCTTTTGCGGCGAGCTTTACTCCATGTGGCGACGTGATCTCGTCGAATCTAGCGCTCGCACCGCGCAGGGCCTGCGTCTCCGTCCAACGCGACTGTCTCAGTTGCCGCCCAGGCGTCAAGTCAGTCCGCTGAATCAGCTTGTCCGGTTTACGGACTCATACGGCCTCCGGTTCAAGCTTCAGCTGAGCAAAGCAAGCAATTCTCGCCCGGGCATAAATATCTATGATTCCTTCGCGCGCGAGCTGCCCTCGCATCTCATCGCTCACGTAGCTGACTTTCCGTTCCTTGAACCGGTAACGGGTCTCGGACGCATGGAGGCCGACCACGACATAGGGATCAGGCTCAACCGGAAACGCACCGTGGATTTCCGACGTTTCCGAAAAGCCACGCCTTGCCCCAGTCATCAACCAGAGCGGGCGTGAATCTTGTCGCCGAGGCCAAAGCTGTCCAGAAGCGCGGCCGCCGCCGCGTATGGTTGCTTGCTAGCCTCATAGACATAGTTCACCACCGGATACCAGGTGTCCTCATATCGATTTCTGGTGATTGAGAACAGAATTGTCGGATCTGTCGTAGAACCCTAGCACAGGTCCGAGATCAAAGATCGTCCCCGGCGCAAGGCGCCGGACAGACGTGGGCCATGTTTCGATTGAGAGGCCATCGATGCCTCGCGCCAGCGTGCTGGCAAATCGGGGCATCAGCGGTGCGAGTGTCTGCGCCAGGATCGCAGCGGCCGTAGCCTGAAGCGCGAGCGAAGTCCGGGTGCGGGCGGGATAGAGACGTCGCGCCGCTGCATAGTCTTGCGCCTGACGGTAAATCACGCAATCGTGCACGAAATCGCATGCCTGCGCGGCCGCGCGCCTGATCGAGAAGCCATCGTCCGAATAGGCGCGTTCGATCGCCGCGCGATGAATCTCTATCCGAGCAAAGAAAGCACGATCGGCGGGAGCCCAGTCGCCTGCGTCGGGCACGCAGCCGCCAAAGTCCTGCTTGATTTCCCCGTGCAGCGCATCAAGCCAATTCAGCCAAATCCCTTGGAACACCTCGTTCTCGGTGCGGCGTAGCGCGTCCAGCGTAAAGTTCGTCCGCTCACCTTCCGGGCGTGTCAGGCCCAAATGAAGACGCACGGCGTCGACTCTCTTTGGGCCCAGAACCTCCTTGCCCCAGACCGCATGGCCGCGGCTGGTCGAGAACTTCTGGCCGTCAAGCAGATAGAACTCGTTCACATGATACCGGATGCGCGGCGTCCAGTGGGAGAACACCTCAGCATAAAGCACGGGATAAAGTAGCGCGTGGTAGAAGGAATTGTCGAAGCCGAAGAAATGGACAATTTGCCAGTCGTTGCTGGGCACCGCCGCATTCCAGTCGCGACCAAGCGAGCGAGCTAGCGCCTGGATCTTGTAAAGAAAACCAAACGCCATCTCTGGCCAAACCCAGATCACCTGCCCTGGGAGCCCTTCTGCCGGCAGGCCCCAGTCCGAGGGGTGGGTAATAGGCACTGAAAAGTCGCCGCGTTGGCGTACACGTGCGAACAGGTCCATGATCCGAACGGGGGCTCCCGACGCCCTTAAATGCCGGTCGATATTGTCGTAGCATCGTTCCAGCGCAAGCTCGGCGCGGAGCACGGAGCCGACCACCGGCGCCTCGGCCGATTGACGTGACTGGGCTGCACGCAAGTCGTGGCATAGGTTCGGCGAGCCGCATTCCTCACAGATGTTGCCGCTAGTGGAGCCGCCGCAATCGGGGCAGAGGCCGCTTACATCCGGTTCGTAAAGGTAATCGCCTGTCACTGCATCGAAAAGCGCAGGGCTCTGGCGCAGATCTACCGCCGTGCTGCTCAGAAGATTACGGAAACACACGGCTTGAAACTCTGCATAAGCGTCATCGCCCAAGGTGGGTAGGAAGCTGTGGACCTCGCAGTCAAGAAGTGCAAGCGTGGTGCGAATCTCGTCAGCGTAGTGGCGCGCCACCTTTGCAGGCGTCGATTCATCGGCATCGGCACGCGTGGCGACGTAGCTCTGGTAATCGTCGCTTCCAGTCAGGTGATAGGCTTCGGCCCCTTTCATGCGCAGGAAACGTGTGTAGACATCGGCGCCAAAATAAGGGCCAGAAAGATGCCCTAGATGCAGATCGCCATTAGGCGTCGGCGGCGTGGAGAAGACGAAGATCGGCCGGCGGGGAGCCGCGACCTTTGCAGCGGCATCGAGGGCCGCCTTGCCGTCACGCCAGTAGACATCGAGGAAATTTAGGTCTTCGTCCCCATCGTTGCGCAGCACATGCGCTTCAAAAGGGTGGAACAGAACGACATCGCCGGCCTCGACCGGGATTTCTCCAAGGTCGGTCCTGACCTTGCCCGCGCCAGACAGGACCACGAAGGCCTCGATTTCGTCGTGCCGATGGGGCTCCGATGTGACGCCCGGTCCAACCTTTCCGAATGAAAACCCCGTGCCAGTGCTTCCCGTTCCAAGCGTGGCCATGTCGATACCGAACGCCCGCGACAGCTCCGTTCGAGAAAACGTTGATTTGCGCATGACGAACCTAAGCTGTTGAAGCACTGGTACCTTCGGCTGCTAACGCAACAGCCTCTTGTGCAAGTTGCGGAGAGAGCCGGTATCCCGACCCGTTGGCCGCCCCGCCAGAATAAACGGCTCTGGCCCCCAGGTGGGCGACGACGGGTGCGCCAGCAGGGCTGTAGGCGTCACAGAAGATCGCCCGGCGACCACCCCACAATCGACATGCCCAAGCGTCGTAACGGGCTGCGTGTGATGCTCCATTAGCCGGCAATCAGAACCGTCATGCTCCCCGCGCATTTTTTTGCGGTCGATCAGTTCCGTGCATGCCTCTGGCACCGTGAGCTCAATCTCGATAAAAAATGCCGTTTGGGGGCTTGAGTTGTCGAGATCGGCCACTTTGCCCTCGGGCGGGTTAAGGACGCGCTTAAGCACGTTGTATTCAGCGCGGGTCGGTCCACCGGTTGAAGCACGTTGGAACACCAAGTAGAGTGTCCGCCGCGAACGATTGCTTTTGTTCGGTAGTGAGTAATGCGGCGCGTAATCGTCGAAGATGAAGATGTCGCCAGCCTTCCATACTACGGGTTCCCAGGAAAACATTTCGGCGACTTCAGGATGGATCACCCCGCCGGCATCCATGGGAAATACCCCCTTCTGTGGTTGCCGGGGCTGAAGAAAAGCCCGCCGTTGTCCGGGTCGGAGTCATCGATCCCGATGGCAACAACCGCATGGACCATCCGGTCGGGGAGCCTGTGTGGAATGTGATAAATGTCCTGATGCGGGCGATAGCCGCCGCTGTCAGGATAGTGAAAAATCAGCAACTCCTTGAGTCTGCGCGAATCTTCGCCAAGCAAATCCTCGACAGCAGACTTTATGCGCTGATCTTCTAGGAGCAAATGACGCAACGGATCATGGTAGTCGAGAAAATTCTCGACCTTGGAGACGATCTTTCGATTGTCAGTTGTCTTCTCGGACCACATGAGCCATTTATCATCGCTGACATCCCAACGTGACACATCTTCGACAAAGATAGAGATATCTTCCTGAGCCGCTAAAGAGAAGAACCTTTCGAGCTTAACATATCCATCTTTCTGCCACTTTTCTCTTTGTGCATCAGTCAACATGCGACAAGGCTCCTGTTGGAAAGACTGGTTGGTCGAACATTCCGGTTAGGGCAATCGGGCGCTGGTCAGGTGGTGGGTCGACGGAAACAGTACTCCACGGCATATAGGACAACGCTAAGTGCGTCTCGCTCTCCGGCCTCCGCTGCAGTGAACGCGGAATCATTCCTTGGATGCCACCGCCAATGATCAGTAGTCGGCCGGTCATATACCGCTGCCCATTTCTTCTGCGACGGTGTCGGACCAGCTCTCGACAGAGGAAGGGCTGATGAAGCCGGGATGCTCGGGGTTGGCGCGGGGCGCGCGCCCCAGAAGGCTGTCGAGGATGCGACGCGCTCGCCAGGCCAGCAGGCTTAGATTCGGATCAGCCAGCCCACGCTGTCCTAGGCTCGCGTTCTGTACGAAGATGCGTCTGTCACGCGGTCCGTCCCAGCACACCGAAAAATCTTCGCGAATAGCCAATTCGTTGTCGATCTTTTCCAGCCGGTCCGCCATCGGTTCCAAGAAGCCTGGCACCGCGTTCTCGTAACCGGTGGCCAGGATGACGATGTCGGCCGTGACTTCTTCGACCTCCTCCATGCCGTGCTGCAGGGTGAGTCTGTGGCCCGCGCCGGCGTTGATGCAGTGCGAGACGGTGCAGCCCGGCCGCAGTTTGATTTCGCATCGGTTTGGCTCTAGAAACGCGTGGCGGTATAGCGCCTGATAGATCGCGCGCAACGTGCTTTCCGGAATGCCGTCCGAAGCAAGCACGAAACGCCGCAGGAACAGCTTGCGCTGCGACTCGCTCATTGCCGCGAAACGATCCGAGAAGCAGGGCATGAACAACTCGTTTGTGAACGGGCTGTTGTCGATCGGCAGGTAGTTTTCGCGCTGCGAAACCCAAGTGATCGATCGAGGCCGCCGGCCTTTCGTCCGCCCAACAAGGTGCAACAGCACCTCGGCTCCGGACTGTCCCCCACCGACCACGCAGACATGCTTTTTGTGCACCTCAGGATGAATGTGCAGCAATTCAGATGAGTGGAACAGGTTGCGTCCAGTCCAGCCCTGAAACTGAGGCGGAATATGCGCCTGCTTCCCAATACCGACCACGACGTTTCTGGAGCCGAGAACCGCGTTATCGGTGTGCACCCGAAACTCGCCGTCAAAGCGGATTTCGCGCACCGCTTCGCCGCCGCGGACAAGCGGGTTCCTGTGGAAGGCCCAGTTCAGGTATTGCTCGAACTCAGTTCTGAGCACAGCCTCGAACTGTGCATTCAGGAAGTGGTACAGACGCCCGTTCTCGTGCAAGTAGTTTACGAAAGTGTAGGCTGATCGCGGATTCACCAGCGTGACCAGATCCTTGAAGTGGCTGACCTGGAGCTCCGAGGAATCGAATGCGCTGCCTGGGTGCCAGCGGAAGTCGACTTGCCGATCCAAGAACAGTGCCCCTTGCCCAATTTGCTCGTGTATCTGACACGCAAGACTCAAATTAGACGGCCCAGCACCCACTCCAATGCAAGAGAGCTCCACTTATCTTTGCTCCTATAGGTGCTTCCAAATTAGGCTACGTTCGCGGGGAATATCGGCTACGGCCATAGGCTTCACGCTCCACCCGGGCATTCTCGACTTCGGTGCCGCTGGATTTGCTAGATTTTGTCCCCGCTTTCGTGTGGTCGCTTGTGAAGCCCATGGATCCCAGCCAAGTGATGAGATCGACACTCATTTCGGCGACTTGTGGGGCGTGGGCGGGATCGACGTATCTCCGCCCGCTTCCATGGTCGCGTCTCTTTCAGCGAGATGCTTTCCAACCTTATTCCGTGTTTTAATCGGGCGCAGTCGCCTGCCTCCAACACAATGCGCCGACCTTTGACCGGCTTGGGGATCAGCGAGGGCGCAGTCTCGAATGCGGCGACAGCATTTTTCCGTGAGCCTGACCATAGGAGAACATCCGCTGATGTGTTCGGAAGATCCCCTGCATCGAACGTGCCAGACGGAAATTATCATGAAAGCAATGGTTAGCGGGTTTGTGATCCTGTCGGGTATCCGACAATGAGGGGGAAACATTGCGCCGGCGGCCGATTTGCGCGTCGCCGTCCTCTTGCCGATAGTCGATAAAAATAGGGCAGCTCCGCATCGGAATTTTCTCTTAGGACGGCCAGCAACCCAGGTTTATGGACTGTGGCGCGGAAAGAGGCTCTTGCCACCTTCTCTCGGCGCGAATCTGAAACGACGACTTCGGAAGCCGGGGCCTCCAGTAGGTCTCTCCCGTCTTCTTGCGGAAGATGGAGGCGAGATCCGGATACTTCTTCACATCACTTGAGACGCAGAATCCAGCTAAAGACGGTCACACAGCTATGTGAGGCCGTGTGCCCCAGCACCACAAGCCTGACAGTGCTCGCGACCGGCGAGACCCATTCGGTCCGCAGCTTTGTCGAGGCTGCCTTCAGGCCTTCAGGCGGGTCGGGAAGGAGATATTCTGGGAAGGCGAAGGTGTTGACGAGTTGGGCCGCGAACGCAGGAATAACCAGGCGCTGATCCAAATAGACAAACGTTGTTTCGGGCCGATCGGGGTTGACCTGCTGATCGGTGATGCCTCCAAGGCGGCCATCAAGCTCGATTGGAAGCCGACGAGCTCGCCTCGTAAATGATCGAGGGCAACTCCCGCGCGTACGGGATCACGCTCGCGTGACGCGAAAAACGCAATGATTTCGCCGGACATTTGCAGTCCAAAGCAGCATTCGCCGGCCCGCCTCTCTCAGGGGGTCGACCGGCACCCAGTCAACACCCGGTCGTTCGGATCGGCAAATTCACACATCCTACAGAGCAGATAACCATCCGCTCCGTTCATGCGATCGACGATTTCGCAAAAAACTGGGCTTTTAAAGAGATCGCCGTATTCGTCGCATATAAGGTTGCCCAGTACGTGACGCCGCTCAAAATCCATGGAGCAGAGAGTAACCTCGCCGTTTGGAAGGAGAACATTCCGATACTGTCGTTCGTCCACGCATATCAGCGCTCCAACGACTGGCTGCCGTGGTTTTACAATCTTAGGATCTACGCTTCCACCCCTGCTGCTCACCGGTCGCGCGCGAATTAGGGCTTCGGCAGGGATAATGTCCGCGATATCGGGATGGGCCTCGCCCAAAACCACGAATCGAATTGATGGGATGTCGGCGTCGACGAGTTGACCCACCAAATCGCGATACTTGTCTCCGACAAGGTGGCTATTCATGTAGGCGCCATCATCAAAAACATGAACCACGAATACCCCCAACCGCAGCGCCTGCAAGCGTTGTAGATCCCGCCCCTTCATTCCCACAAGCGTCGTGAAAATCCTGATGCCGTGGCCTTTGGCGGAAGCGTGCTC
This sequence comes from Mesorhizobium sp., assembly GCA_004020645.1. Classification (GTDB taxonomy): domain Bacteria; phylum Pseudomonadota; class Alphaproteobacteria; order Rhizobiales; family Rhizobiaceae; genus Mesorhizobium. The sequence continues at coordinate 18,094 of SAQL01000028.1, forward strand.
GACCATTTCGGTGCAATCCGGATTGAGCCATGGCTCAGAATACCCCGCAAAACTAATGTCGACGGAGGTTGGTACGCGCGCCAGACAGCGCTTGAAATCTCCAAGACTAAGATGCTTCGTATCAGATAATTTTCTTTGCCGGTCAGCGAACTTGTCCTGCGGACAATATGAACATCCCACGATGCATCCTGTGGTCGTCGTTATCTCTAAAACTCTGCCGGCTGGGATAGCAGAGCGCAGTTCCGGTAAAATCATTCGTTAGGACTCCCACTCGTCTGATCATGCATAAGGTCCAGCATGGTGTCCTTGGCTTCATGACACCGGCGGTCAGTACGTTCCGAATGAACCCAGCCATCTCCGCCTGGGCAGCAGTCAACAGCCGGCTTCCTCAATCTGCCGAGCGAACTATCAACGAACTTTGGGCGCATCGGCGCGGCAGGGCGGCGCAACCGCAATGTCGCGTGTCAGCCATTGCCAAAGGTGTAGCCGTGACCGTTGAGCGGGCGCGCCGCCGAGATGGCGTAGCAGACACTATTGCCGCATCTCCAGCAAAGGCCGTGCCAGCGCTTAGCCGCAACAATTGCATGAATAAGCTTCGAGAATCCTCACGCCCAAGGCGGCCGGTTGTTTTGGACCAGACATGTTTTGTCGCTGTTCAGCTTTTGGACATGCATCACTTATCGTCAGACGCTCGAGGACAGAGTTGGCTGTCTCCCCTACGGTAATGTTGGCGTCGGCTCATCATCTAGCATTATTTCAGTGCCGGCTGTGTGCGCGGAAGATCTACACGACCTGACCGCCGCGTGCAGCGATTGCCTGCCGGCTCATAGCTGATCTTTTCTCCTGAAGCCGGCGATGAGGCCAGGCCGTCGAGTGCGTGCTGCCGGATGCTGCGTATGCTGTTTCGCTAGACGGCGGATACCGCGCCACCTCCATATTTTCGCGATAGAGGTTTGGTGGCGTCGCAGGCCTTCCTGCTACACCCCTTGTTGGCACGGTGGATTTACGCGCCGGCCCGCATCGCGACGGGTACCATGGGCTACAAGCACCGAGCCGCCGACCTCGCGAGGGCGGCCGAAACGCTCACCTCATGCGCAACCTGGTTAAGAAGCTGGCGCAAACGGGGCCGAGCGAGGCGGAACTCGAGCGGACCAAGATGAACGCTCAGAGACGGCCCTCGTCGAGAAAACCCGTGTCTGGCCGAGATCGGGCAAGGGCCGGTAGCCAAGGCTACCAAGCCGTAGCGAAGCCCGTGATCACGCTTTAGGCAACGAATAACGATAATGGAAAAATCTGCGCGAAACGGTCGCACCGGTATTGACATTAATTGACACACCCCGCGAACACTTGCATAAGCCACATAGCGGTAGTGACTAGGTGCATGCCGCACCCAATTTTTTCCCTAGGGGCGAGGTCTGATCTATGGCGGCACTGGCGAAATTCAGACCAGTTGATTCTGGCCAACACGACAAGGACGAACTCCGCGAGATTGTCCGCGAGCGCTCTTTTCGATTCGGACGCTACACGCTCTCGTCGGGCGTAGAGAGCGACATCTATTTCAATATGAAGCCTACCATGATGGTGGCGCGAGGCGCGCAACTTGCCGCTCTTGAGTTCCTAAAAATAGCTGAGCAAGTGAAAGCAGAGTACGTCGGCGGCCTTGAAATGGGAGCGGTCCCCGTAATCGGATCGATGGCGGCTGTCAGCTCGGTGATGAACAAACCCATAAACACGATCTTCGTTCGCAAGGCTTCAAAGCCCCATGGCACAAGGGACGTAATTGAAGGTCTTGGGCCTAAAGAAGATCTCGAGGGAAAAGTGGTCCTGATCGTTGACGACGTTGCCACAAGCGGCAAGTCGATATTGAAGGCGATTGAAGAGGTTCGCCGCGTCGGCGGCATTGTGGGTGACGCTGCTTGCCTTGTGGACCGTGACGAGGGAGCTACGGCGCTGCTAGCCCAACATGGCGTCACGCTGCACTCCGTACTGCATGCGAGCGAATTTGTGGAACGCCACTGACAATTTCATACAACGTCTTTCCGGCGACCTAGCCTTAGAGGACATTCCGCCGCTTTGCAGCGAGTGCAGGCGCCTCGCGAGTGAGAGCGATTGCCCTTGCCCATCCTCCCTGCTTTTGGTGCAACATATGCTCGCTGCCGTTCACCAGCGGCTTGACGCCGTTGACTACCTCTCAGAGCAAGGCGCCATAAGACTGAAGGCTTTCACCGATTATCTGGCGGCGGTCGTTCGAATAGCTTCAGAGAGCGGCGACGCGGCACCCTGGATTGATCTAGCAACCCGGTTTAGCGCTCTTTTCGGTCCCGACGAGGTTGCCCATTAACGCTTATCGCTTTTTCGTGGAACGAGCAGCCTCGTCGGCAATGCGTCATCGATCGCCAGCGGCGTGCCGGCGCATGGACCGAGGATGCGGGCAGGTCAGGCATCCACGGGGCTGGCCCTTCGCGGCAGCATGGTAGGCCAGATATTTTCGCTTCATCGAAATACGGTCGGCCACGTGTTTGGCATCATGCCAGACGCCCCAAATGAAGCTGGATCCTCTTTGCGACTGCCAAGGTAAACCCAGGAAATAGAGCCCGGGCTCGCTCGAGACGCCACGGTGGTGCCTTGGCCGGCCCTTCTCGTCGAAGGCGTCGACCTTCAGCCAGCTGTAGTCGACAGCAAAGCCTGTCGCCCAGACGATCGCCGCTATCCCGGCCTCGGACAGGTCGAGCTCGCGGATCGGATTGGTCACGCATTCCGGATCCGGGTGGATCCGACGGGCCGCGGGCTCTTCCGAGATGTCGAGACGGTCGCGAGCGACATAGGCGTCGGCTTCATCCAGCAGCGACATCAAGCTTGCGTCGCTACGGGCAATGTTTTTCGCCAGATCGGGCGCGAAGCTCATCACGCCGTCCTGGTACGTGCTTGTCATACCGAGGAGCGTAAGCCCCTGCGCGGCCAGACGACGGAAATCGATCGTCTCGCCGCCGCGCGCGCCGCTCACCGCGACCGTGACGTGTTCGGTGCCGGATCCCGGGGTCTCGGCGTCCCACTTGCCGAGGACGCCCAGCCACCAGCAGACGTCGCGCCCGCGATAGGCCCGCGGCGGGCGATCGTGAGGGCCCACCGAAAGGTAGACGCGCTTGCCAGCGCGCTGGAGTCGTCCGCGATCTGCACACCCGAGGATCCCGCGCCGACCACCAGCACCGCGCCTTTCGGCAGTTGCTCAGGGTTGCGGTACGCGCTGGAATGGATTTGCAGCATGCCCGCATCCCCAGGGACGACGAGCGGAATGACGGGGATCTGGAAAGGTCCGGTCGCGGCGACGATGCTGTTGGCTTCGACCACGCCGTCCGACGTCTCGACGCGGAATCCGGGCCGCCCGACATTTCTTTGCCCGAGCTTGACCTCCACGCCGCAGCGGATCGGCGCATTGATTTGCTTTGCATAAGCGACAAAATGGTCGGCGACCTCCTCCTTGGAGGCAAAGTCATCGGGACCGGTCCGCGGAAACTCCATGCCCGGGAACCGGTCATGCCAGGCCGGGCCATTGGCAACGAGGGAGTCCCACCGCTGCGAGCGCCAGCGTTCGGCAATCCGGCCGCGTTCAAGAATAGATGAGGCACCCCGCACTTGCTCAGGTGCTCGCTCATAGCCACTCCCGCTTGGCCGCCGCCAACGACAAGCGTCTCCACTTTTTCAAGAGTCATATTTGCGTCCTGTTCTTCCTACCCAGTTCTCTGCGAATGCGGCGGCGGTCTGATTCTCGATACTAAATGGACCCAAATGCGAAAATCAGCATTTCCTGTGCCAAGGGTTAGCCTACCCTAATGCTCGGAGGGATTGCCGACGATGTGCAACGGGACGGGATGTCCCGGATCAGCACCATTGGAGAAAAGTGATCGAACGGCTGTCTGAATTTTTTTGCCGTTCCCCCTCAATCCTTTGTTCCTGGCGTCGGCGTGCGTTGCCGACGCCGTTGTCTTCGGCGCCAAGCCGCCTTCCGGCGATCCTTACCCAAGAAGATCCCGGGGGGGCCTTCGGGAAATTCGTCTCGGTCATTGGTTTGGTTGAAAGGGGCCCCTGCCGGTGAGGAGGGGCAACGGCAGGGCGCCTCGCCATGTCGACCTAATCTAACAGCGATGGAGGCTGCAGAGACGTCGACACGGCCGCACAGCAGCTGGCGCACACACGGCCGCGAATTGATCCTATCCCGATCCCGCCTCTCTCACTCGCCTCCTCTTCGGGCTAAGGCTTGAGTTTGATGACCGGCTCAATCACTGCGAAGACCGCGTCCGGCTTTCGGATGGGCGGACGGCGGAACCTCGCGCTCACAAATTCCTCTGGGAACCAGATTCTTGCGCGGACAGCGCGTCTGGAAGGGGCGGCCGCTCGGCGGACCCCTCGCCGGGGAAATGTCGCCTTCGAGCACAATGTGGTTTCTTGACGACACAGGTGTCGGCAATCGGGATGGCCGGGAAAAGTGCCTCGGTATAGGGGTGGTACGGCGGCGAGAATATCTGGTCTGTGGTGCCCTGCTCGACGATGTGGCCGAGATACATGACCACCACACGGTTGGAGGTTCGGCATGTCGAATGTTCAGATGATTGGCCCCCCAGTGGGGCCGCCGCAGTGCAGCTGGTTTCTTGCGGTCAACCAGCTTCCGAAACCTTCGGCAACGAGCGTTCAGGATGTTAGCTTGGGTTCTAATGGATCGACCGGATCGCCGATTGCGGAGGCGACGACCAATCTTGGACCCGGGAGAGCGATCACGGATCCTGCGGCGAGAAGGCATGGGACGAACTCTCCGGTGACAATGGCCGCGACGAACCGCGCATTTTTGGGAGGGACAATGACAAGCTCTGCGGATCCGGCGCAGATGTTCTCTACGCTGGAAGCAGCAAGGATTATCTGACCGCGGGCGTTGACACACGGCTCCAGGATCGCATGAGCGGCTTCGACCCGAGGTTCGGGTGGAAGCCGCACATCATCGCTCTCGTCGATATCGAACGAGATACCTTCATCTTTCATACGGTGGGGTTCTATGAAACGGTTTTGGCCGAACTTCTTCGACAACGCCAGCCTAGTGTCCGGCTATCCGGCGAGCTGGTTTTACAACGGCAAGGCCACGTTAAACTAGGTCGCAGACTCATAATTTCTGAGCCAGATGCGCACTGAAGCGAGCTTGATGGCAGCGAGGAAATTGAGCGGATCGCGGTCATATCGAGTTGCGATACCTCTGAAGTGCTTAAGTTTGTTGAAGTATCGCTCGACGAGATTGCGCTGCCTGTAGACCCATGCGCTGAAGGGAAAACTGCCGGTCCGGTTCTTCTTCGGCGGGATGTTCGCCACGCTTTTCGCTCCGCCGCGAGCGTCCGGATAGCATCGCTGTCGTAGGCGCGGTCGGCAAGCAGGATTGCATCGGGTTGGAGGGCGTCGAGCATGGCGGCGGCGGGCTTGCCGTCATGTGCCTGTCCGGCCGTCAGGACAAGGTCGATCGGCCGGCCTTCGGCATCGACGAGCGCGTGGATCTTGGTCGTGAGGCCGCCGCGGGAACGTCCCATGCAGCCATCGTCAGCGCCCCCTTTTTTGCCGTGGCAGCGTGCTGGTGAACGCGGACACAGGAGCTGTCGATCATGATGATCTCGCCGTCAAAGGCCCTGGAAACCGCCGCCAGAAGCCGATCCCAGACCCCGGCTTTGCGCCATCGCACGAACCGGTTGTAGCAGGTGGTGTAGGGGCCATAGCGTTCCGGCACATCGGCCCAGGGTGAGCCGGTGCGGAAGCGCCACAGGATGCCGTTGAGCACCTTGCGGTCGTCAACGCGTGCCACACCGCGGACCTTGTTGGGGAGATGAGGCGCGATGATGCCCCATTCAAAATCGCTCAATTCATACCGACGCATCAAAGCCTCCAAAAGAAGCCTTGAATCAGAACTTACATCAGCACGATACCCAGTTTATGAGTTTGCGACCTAGTTTGCAGATCGCAAGGTGCGCCTTGGACAGGTATTGCCGAAAGTTGTGGGTGTGCCACCGCGCTCAGGTCTGCACGCGGGTTGGGGGCGACAGAGGCACCAAGGCTGCGCCCGAAAGGATCGGCGCCGCGCCTGCTTCGAGATAGAGCCGGCGTACCGGTCGAAAGCCGGGCCGGGTTGATCGCTGAACTGACTGCCGTAATCGATGTCGTCAGTAGCGATAGCACTGCCCGGCAGGAGCCGCTCCCATGCCCGTTCGAGAAGTCGCTCAGGATCGGCAAGATGCGTCGCACGAAGCGGACGTAAACCACCGCGGCATTGTCGGCCGGCCAGGGATGGAGTATGTCCGCGTCTGCCGATCCCTCGCACAGCGGCTTCTTCGCGCCAGCACTAACTTGCTTTCGTCGAAGTCAATGCCGACGACGCGGCCGTTGGTCCCTCCCCCGCCAACTCGAAGCTTACATTCCGCCCGCGCAGCCGGCGTCGATCGAGCAGCGATTGGGTTGGACCGCCAGCACGCGCTAAAAGACGGTAACGCGCGCCCGCCCTTTAGCTCCTTTGATGATGTAGGAGTGGGAGCCCCTTACTGCCATCGCATAGCGGCATTCTGCGAATCATGATTGACTCTGCCTATCGGGCACGCAACGACATTAATAGAAGCGTTTGCGGAGTATCCGAAACCGAGAGGTCACCACACGGCGCCGATTGCTCGGGTTACGATCGACATTTGAACCGCCAAAAAGCAGCTCGATCGTGACATTGTTCTGGGATGCCTCCGACCTTGGCGGCAGCCACGAAACCACGTCGGAACGTTGTGCCCGGACCAGACAGTCGTCGCTGCGCGGTTTTTAACTAAGAATCGTTAGCGACCCAGCCAGTTCTTGCATGCATGTCGTTACCCAAAACCGCTTTGCTCTCTCGGGTCAGGCCCAAGGGCAGGCTTTGGGCGACATGCGCTGGCCGGTCAACTCCCGGAGCGACGCGGGCGGTATGCCATCTGCCATAGCTCCCCCTCGCCGAAAATCCCGTCCAGCATGTTGAGAAGTTCGCGCACGGCATCGGATTTACAGGAATAGTAGATCATCTGCCGGTCGCGCCTTGTCTCGACGAGATCGAGCGCCCGCAGTTTGGCTAGATGCTGTGACAGCGCGGATTGGCTGAGCAGAACCTTTTCGGCGATAGCGCCGACCGACATTTCACCGTCGGCCAGGTAGATCATGATCAACAGTCGTTTCTCGTTGCCCATCAGGGCCAGAAACGCAGCCGCTGATTCGGCATTGGCGATTAGCTTTTTCGAGACCATCGATCCCCCATACTTTCCTGCTCATCGGACGCTATTGGGGGCAATAGCGTCTGTTTTCGATAACCTCACTCGCGAGAGTGCGCTGGCAATTCAACGCTACCGGGAATAGGTCCGATCACGACTGTCCACCGTAGGGCCTTTGCCTCGGGCGCGCCGGACAGCCGCGCACCACTGCGCACCCCAACCATGCCGGCGTGGCCGGAGACCAGACGCGTTTGCCCTCCAGCGAGATCATTTCACTTTAATTCGAGCGTGATTCTGTAGGCCCGACGATCGGCCTCGACCATTTGACGAGCTCATCGAAAGTGTTCTTTGGCTTCCAACCGAGCTTGGTGGCCCGCCTTAGCTGGAGTCGCCAATCGGTAGGTCCAGTCGGACTGAAATAACCGCTTGTCTATCCGGATCAGCGCATGGTTACTCCTGCGTTAGCGGCCTAGCTCGTCAATGCTTTCCCCCTTCCAGACGATCTCCCTCCCGACAGGCCGCAAGGCAAGCCTCGACAAAGCTGCGGACCGAATGCGTCTCGCGGTCGCAAGCACAATCGTCAGGCTCGTGGTGCTGCAGGATGCGCCAGGAAAGTGAGCGACTAAATTGAGTGGTGTACCTTGGGCATCAGAAGAACTGGGAGGACTCCGCTCCACCTTCCGCCTTGCGCATGACTGGAGAGATTTCCGGTGGGCGTCGCCTCCCGAGCAACGCTTTTTCGTGTACGTTATTCTCCGTAAAATCGATTCTTTCGATGGAGCGCATCCACGGTATGAATGCGGGCATCGCCGTACCCTCGAACAGCATCGGTGCGGCTCCGCAACCAGTCAGCGAGCCAAAAACAGCGGCAATGTGGGCTTCTCGAAAATCCACCTCGTGACGCCGCCAAACAGCCGCTCACGCAGCCGACGGCTGCCGTAAGCGCCCATTACTATCATTTCGGCAGACGTGTCGATTGCGTGCTGCGCAAGCACCGTGGCAGCCGATTTGCCGGCACTTGGCAGTAGGTCAATCGACACCCGAGCACCGTGCCGAGTGAGATAGGCAGCGATGTCGGCTCCAGGCTCCGTGCCGTTCGCGTTGTACGCCTTCGGATCGACCAGGGCGACACAAACCTCCTGAGCAGCGCAAAGGAGACCCAGAGCTTCCCGAACCGCACGGCTCGCCTCCAGTCGTGAATCCCAACCGATCAGGACGCGCCTTGGCCACAGCGTCGGCTCAGCGCCGTCCGGCACAATAAGCACCGGCTTTCCCGTATCGAATAAGCTGCCGTTGATGACGAGAGGTCCGACAATACTGTCGTTGAGAAGTGCGGGGCCGACAATTGTCAGGTCGGCGCAGAGCGCCCGCTGTCGCACAACCTCACCTACGCGGGTCGCATCGCAATAATCCGTATCGACGTCATAGGAAAGGCACATGGCCCTCAGCAGTTTCTGGATATCCTGAGAGCGTTTTTCCTGTCTGGCCACGTCCTGTGTGAATCTGTCGATTTGCCGAAACCGATTGTTCAATTTGGCAATTGCCTGTGAACTTCCTACAGGCCACTCGGGGACACAATCTCCAATCGGCAGAGGTGACATAACGAGCATCTGAGGCGGTGTAATCAGTACGGAAAGGTGCGCGCCGACTTCGACACATAAGGTGGCAGCAGTTCTGACGTCCTGATCGGAATGGTCAGCATCGGTCACACAGAGTACGCTTTTAAAGCCCATTTGCCTGCTTCTTCTGAGTATTCGTTTAGGGGCGTTTCAGGCCGCAAGACCGGCTCACAGCGCAAGGGAAAGGGAGTGGCGCCACACCCGGCACTTGGTTCAGCCGTCCGGCTTCTCGAGCGAATAGCCGGCCGACCTGACGGTACGAATGACGCTGCCGGGCGAAGCTGTCTTCAGGGCTTTTCTGATCCGGCTGATATGGACATCGACCGTGCGTGCACCGACATGGATGTTGGCCGGCCAGGCCGCTCCGATAAGCTCGTCCCGGCTAAAGACCTTCCCGGGAGCTTCAATCAGAAGCCGCAGCACGTTGAACTCGATGGGTCCGAGGTGGATGTCGTGGCCATTGCCGCGAACCCGGTGGGCGTCGAGCTTCATCTCGAGGCCGCCGCAGGTGAGCCAGCCGCCGTTTTCAAGACCATTTGCACCCCGCTTCGTCAGCGCCAGTCTCGCCCGTAGACAGTCGAGCAGCTTGGCCGGGGCGATCGGCCGCACAAAGCTCTCGTCAATGCCAGCCTTCAGGAGATCGAGGTGCTGGTTCTCGGCGCCGGGCGCGATCAGGGCAATAATGGGCAGCCCGCCGGTCCGGGGCTGCCGCTTGAGCCGGGCGCAGATAGGGGACCCGGTTATGCTCGCTGGCCCGCAGTCCAGCACCACGGCACGGAATTCCCGTTCGTCGGCCAATGCAAGCGCTTCCTTAGCGCCGCCTGCCGGCTCAGTGGCAAAGCCGTCCACCTCGAGTATGTGGCTGAGGAACAGATAGAACTCGGCATCTTGCGAGCAGATCAGGACGAGTGGCTTCATCAGCGCTACCCCAAGAGCCCCATCACCGGCCTGGCCCGCCTCGGCCTGCGTGGGCTGGCTATCGCGCTCGCTCAAGACCTGTCATGGCCCCTTTGCTCGACACCTGCTCCCATCACGCGCGCGCTACCTCGGGATAGGTTTCGATGGCTGCGATTGCGTCGCCGACCAGTTTCGTGCCGGCCTCGGCGAGCTTGCGGAGCGTCTCGAAGCCGAACCGGTGGACGTCGCGCAGCGTCTTCGACAGAGCGACCAACCGCCCCGCCGTGAAAAGCACGCGCCCAAAGCCTTCATGGCTCAGCTCTATCATCGGCGACGCCATCAGGCCGCAGCGCTCCTCGATCGCAAGCCCAACGGCGGTGTAAAACATATCAAGTCTCCACAGCACGTCCGGATCGGGATCGCCGATGATTGGGATTGCACGGCGCTGTTCCTTAGTGATGATGAAGGCGGCCAGCAGCTCGGCGTCCGCTTTGCCTTCCCACGCCCCGTAGGAATCCTGAGCACGGATCAGCCGTACGAGGCATTTGAGGAACGGGTTGGCAAGTGCCACCTCGTCCTCAGCGACAGCAGGGCTAACCGCAGGGCCAGACATTTCGCCTTCTCCTCTTTCAGTCACTCGTCCTCGAAGGACCGTTTCTTCTCCGCGACGGCTGCCTCAGCCAGCACCTTGCGCAACCAAGGGGGAGGACTAGTCCTGAGCATCATCTGCGTGCGCAACAGCACCTCTTGGATGCTCTGAGGCTGCCGCACCTTGATCGGATGAATTTTTGCCGAAACAAGCTTGGCTGCCGAAGGTCCGCCGATCGCCAGGCAAAACAGGAGGTGGCAGCCCTTCAGCGCTTCCACCTTCGGTGTGATACGGTCATCGCCCTCGGTCCGATGTTTCCCCCTTTCGTCGGAAACGTCGTCGAAGGCCACGGCTTCCACGAGTTTCCACTCCTCGCGCGTCACATCGTAGATGACAAAGCGCCTGGCCGACCCGAAATGCGCGTTGAGCTCCCTCATGTCTTGGGTTGCGATTGCCACGCGCAAAGCGCCTGCTCGTCGTTCACGCATCGGACCATGAACCTCGTCAGTGACGAGTGAGAGGCGACGCACGGGGAGCACCCGGCGTTTCGCGCTTGCGGAATGGATCAAGTTCCTGAGGCGTCGGCGCATGCCGGTTGGCTTGGAACATGTTGGCAACCTCGAAAACCAGATCACGGGTCCCTTGATAGAGGATTGAGAGCTTGTGCTGGCTGCCGAGCCGGTCGAAGATGGGGAAGCCGACGCGCATGAGGGGAATGCCAAGTCGTTGCGACGCTTGGCGTCCATGTGAATGCGTGACCAGAAGATCAGCGCCGCCGGCAAGCGCTTCCAAATCGCCGAGATCGCCGATCTGAATCGACTCCGCCGGTACCTCTTGCAGAATTTGCGACATATCGGTCGTCGTGACTGCCGCCGCGATTTCCGACCCCATATCCACGAAGAAGGTTGCGAATTGATAGAGTTGGTCTGGTTCAGCAGCGATCGCAATTTTCTTGCCTCCGAAATGGAAATGTCCGTCGAGCAACGCATCCTGCAATTGCGCCCGTCGACGGCACACGCCTGTCGGCACAGGCTCGCCAGAAATCCCTGACAGCAGGGAAAAGAACTGATCGGCGCTCTTCAATCCGGTCAGCGTCTCGAAGAGCACGTAAGGGACGCCGGTCACCTTGTGCAGAACCTCGGCCGGGCGGCGCATATGCTCGCCGATGGCGATGCAGTGCTCGACCGCGCCGAGCTCGCGGATGTCCTCGACGCTCGTCCCTCCATAGGTAGTCGTCACCCAGTGATCGGGCACAGTGCCGTCGAGCGAGCCTGAGACGTCCGGCAAAATCACCGGTTGCAGCCCAAAGCCTTCAACCATCTCACGCAAATGCTCGACGTCAGCCACGGTGAGATTCCAGCCGGGCAGGATCGCGATCGTCTTTGACTGCCGCGCCCGCTCGCCTGGCCGTGTAATGCCTTCGATCATCGCGGTGACAGCGGTAGCCCAGCCCTCTTCGAGGGCGCCGCTGAAATCCGGCGTGTTGGCCAGCACGATCTCAGTACCCGCGAGTTCTTCCGCCCGTTTCAGCCTGATGTCGGCGATGTCGCCTGCGGAATCCTCGCCACGGGTTTCCACCAGGGCCGTCGTGCAGACCCCGATCAGCTTTGGCTTCGTGCGAGTCTTGAGATTCATGATCGCCTCTTCCAGATTGTCCGCCCCGCCGAGGATGGTCGCCACTTCATCCATCGCGGTGGTCTGTAGGGGGATCGTTTCCTTGAAATGCCGCACTAAGAGCACGAGCGCGAAGCTGGTGCAGCCCTGGCTGCCGTGGAGCAGCGGCATTGCGCCCTCGACCCCGAGAAAGGCCAGGGCGGCACCCAGCGGCTGTGATGATTTCAGTGGGTTGACCGAGGCTGATTTGTTCTTGGAAAGGATGCGGGTCATCGAATTTCCTCAACACCAGCCGAAATCGTCCGCGTCGCGCCGGCGAATTCCTGGACAGCGCGCATGGTCGCCGTGTCATTCTTGGTGCTCGGCAATTCGTCCTTCACATCGGGCTGGCACTCCCACGGGGCCCGCTCGCGCACCTGGCACCAGATCGGGCTGTGAATGGCGAGGTCGATCTGTCGTACAAGTTCCACCATGCCATCGTAACCGGCGTAAGGGTGTTGGCGCTCCTGGTTGATGTCGAGCCAGGGCGTCTTGGCCTTGAGCGCGACGAATTGCGTGCGCCCACCCGACAGCAAGATATCGGCCTTGCCTTCTGAGAGCATGGCGTAAAGGTCGCGCGCTGCCATCTGCTCGAACATGTGGTTGTCGTCCTTTAGGATCTGTTTGATCCGCTCCTTGTCTTCGACCGTGGATTTCTTGACCGAGGTGCCCACGATCTCCATGCCGATCTCCATCAGCGCATGGACGACCGACCAGGACTTCACACCGCCCGTGTTGAGCAGCACGCGCTTGCCTTGCAGCCGCCGCCGGTAGGCTTCGAGCTTTCTCCATGCCACCGCCTCCTGCTCGACGATCAGCGTCTCTGTGCGGTCTAGGATCTCCGGATCGGCGCCCTTCCTCACCAGCAGCTGAGCAATGCTTCGGAGTGCTTGCGACGTGTCCGAGATGCCGTAGAAGGAGCCCTCAAAGAAAGGGATGTCCCAGCGCTCGTCCATCTTGCGGGCCAGATTAATGAGGGCCGTCGAGCACACCACCATAGCCGCCCGGGCGCGGTGCGCGGAAGCAACGTCGAGATAGCGCGCGTCCCCCGGAATGCAGGCGCGCACCCGGATCCCGAGCCGATCAAGGAGCGGCTTTATCAGCCAGAATTCGCCGGAAAGGTTGAACTCTCCAAGGACGTTGATGTCGTACGGCCCGGTGTCGTCGGGTTCCACCGTGCCGATGACGTGGTCGAGCAACGCCTCGGCGGCGAGCTTGTTGCCAAGGTTCTTGGAGCCGGCCAGTCCCGGCGCATTGACCGGAACCACGGCCAAGCCAAATTTTTCGGCGGCGCGTTTGCAGACGGCCTCGATATCCTCGCCGATGAGGGCCGTTACGCAGGTCGAATAGACAAACACTGCCGGCGGCGCATACGTTTCCTTGATTTCGCGGATCGCCCTGAAGAGCTTCCGCTCACCCTGCCCCATCACCACATCGAGTTCGGTAAGGTCCGTCGTGAAGCTTGTGCGCCACAAGGTCGGCCCAGACGAAGCTGCACCGCGGTTGTCCCAGGAATTGCCTTCGCAGGCGAGCGGCGCATGGACCAGGTGCGCAACGTCAGTGATCGGCTGCAGCACGATCTTGGCCCCGTCAAAGGCACAACCGCCCGCTGCCGCTCCCGGCGTCAGCGGCCGTGCGCAGCCTTCCTTGCGCGCCTTGGCATCCTTGCCACGGTTCTTGTCGCAGGCGGGCTCGTCGAAAACGTCCTGGATCTTGGCACTGAGCGAGGTCATTGCGTCAGTCTCCAGTCGGCAATGAACGGGCCCGGGCGAATTGCCGGCGGTGTCTTCTAGCGGGTGAGATCATAGGAATAGTCCGTCACGCCCGTCTGGCTCGTCTCGCGATCGAGCTTGTCGAAGATCTTGTCGAGGATCGTCGTCAGCACGCGTAATCCGCCCTGGTAGCCCATGAGCGCAAAGCGATGGTGGTGGTGCCGGTCGAAGATTGGAAACGTCAGCCGGATCAGCGGCGTGCCGGTGTCGCGCTCCAGATACTTGCCATAGGAATTGCCGATCAGCAGGTCCACTGGCTCGGTGAAGAGCAGCGACCGCATCGCCCAAAGGTCCTTGCCCGGCCAGACCTGAGCGTCCTTGCCGAAGGGCGACGATGCAAGCAGTTCCTTCAACTCGGCTTCCCACGCCGAGGTGCCGTTGGTGGCGAGGCAATGTGTCGGCTCGCCGCCGGTTTCCATGACGAAGCGGGCCATGGCGTACACGAAATCCGGATCGCCGTAGATCGCGTATTTCTTCCCGTGCAGCCAGGACTGGCTGTCCGCCATGGCATCAACCAGTCGGCCGCGCTCCAGGCGGATTCCCTCGGGGATTTCCTTCCCGGAAAGGGCCGAGACCTTCATCAGGAATTCGTCAGTCGCCTGGACGCCGAGCGGATAATGGAACGAAGCCGTGGCGTGCCCGACTTGCTGGCAGTAGTCCAGGGTTTTTCGGGTGTTGTAGTGCTGCAGTGAAAGCGTCGCCTCGGCGTCGAGTGCTCCCTTCACCTCTTCGATCTTCGTGCCACCGTCATACATGCGGTATTCCCCGTCCGATGGCGTGTCGAACTGGTCAGACGCGTCCTGGATGAAGGTGTAGGACACGCCCATCACATCGAGCAGGCGTTTGAGTTCCCGGTTGTTGCCAACGCAGTAGCCGTCGAAGCCCGGAATGACGTTGATGGTTCCCTTGGCTTCCGTGCGCTGCTGGCCTTTCCAGAAGTGCTCCAGAATGCCTTTGAGCATGCCGTCATAGCCATCGACATGGCTACCGACGAAGGCCGGCGTGTGGGCAAAGGGCACGTCAAAATCGCGCGGGACCGAATTTTCGTCCTTGGCGTTCTCGATGAAGCTGTGCAGGTCGTCGCCGATGACTTCCGCCATACAAGTCGTCGAGACTGCGATCATCTTCGGGTCGTAAAGTTGGTAGGTGTTGGCGAGCCCGTCTACCAGGTTCTTCAGGCCGCCGAATACCGCCGCGTCCTCGGTCATCGAGGAGGAAACCGCCGAAGCAGGCTCCTTGAAATGGCGCGACAGGTGCGAGCGGTAGTAGGCTACGCAGCCCTGGCTGCCGTGGACGAAGGACATGGTCCGCTCGAAGCCCGCGGCCGCGAACACCGCGCCGAGCGGCTGACAGGCCTTGGCGGGATTTATCACAAGCGCTTCTCGGGCGAGGTTCTTTTCGCGGTATTCCCAGGTCTTGGTGAATTCGCCTTGATCGGTAACGATCTGATCCGGGTGCGGACATTCGAAATTCAGCTTCTTCTCGGCAAGCATCTGCCTGTATTCCGGCTCGCGGAACAGGGGAGCGTGGTCGAGAATCTCTTCAGCCGACTGCGGCATTGGTGTTACCTCTTTTACATCTGGCCGCGCCATACGGCAGCTCAGGTACGTCGAGACGTTTGCGGTTTCCCGAGGCTCACAAGCCGCGGGGGTTCATCGTCTCTCTGGGGGGGAGAATAGGCCAGGGGACGGGCGTCTATTCGGCAGCTATCGCCTGCCCATGGGGCGGGCTTTCTTTCCAAGGCGCCTGGTAGAGGCCCCAGACCGGATTGTTGATGGCAAGATCCACGTCGCGCGCGAAAATGGCAAAGCCGTCATAGCCGTGATAAGGTCCCGAATAGTCCCAGGAGTGCATCTGGCGGAACGGAATGCCCATCTTCTGCACCGGGTATTTTTCCTTGATGCCAGAGCCAACGAGGTTGGGGCGAACTCCCTCGATGAACTTCTCCAACTCGTAGCCGGTAACGTCGTCATAAATCAGTGTGCCGTTCTTTACGTAATGGCCGGTGCGCTGATAGTCGTCGTTATGGGCGAACTCGTAGCCGGTGCCGACAATGACCATGCCGAGGTCCTCGTAAGCTGTTATGACGTGACGGGGGCGCAGGCCGCCGACGTAGAGCATGACGGTGTTGCCTTCGAGGCGCGGTCGGTACTTGGAGATGACCGCGTCAACAAGCGGTCTGTACTTGGCGATGACCTTCTCGGCCTTCTCCTCGATTTCCGGCCCGAAATGCTTGGCGATGTTGCGGAGGGAAGCTTCGATCTGGGACGGTCCGAAGAAATTGTACTCCATCCAGGCGACGCCATACTTTTCCTCCATGTGCCGGCAGATGTAGTTCATCGACCGGTAGCAGTGGATGAGATTGAGCTTAGCCTTTGGTGCGCGCTCGATCTCGGCGAGTGTGGCGTCGCCCGACCAGTTGCCGACCACGCGCAATCCTATCTCCTCAAGCAAGATGCGCGAGGCCCAGGCGTCGCCGCCAATATTGTAGTCGCCGATCACGTTCACGTCGTAGGCACCAGCCTCGAACTCGACGTCCTTCTTGTCGAAGACCCAGTCGCGGATCGAGTCATTGGCGATGTGGTGGCCGAGTGATTGCGAAACGCCGCGGAAGCCCTCGCAGCGCACTGGCACGATAGTCTTTTCGTGCTCCTTGGCCTTTTTGCGAGAAACTGCCTCGGTGTCATCGCCAATGAGACCAATCGGGCATTCGGATTGCACGGTGATGCCCTTGTTCAACGGAAACAGTACCTCGATCTCATCGATGATCTGTTCCAGTTTCTTGTCGCCGCCGAAGACAATGTCCTTCTCCTGGAAATCGGAGGTGAACTGCATTGTCCCGAACGTGTCGATGCCCGTTGTGCCGACGTAGTAGTTGCGGCGCTGTGACCAGGAATATTGGCCGCAACCGACGGGCCCGTGCGAGATATGGACCATGTCCTTGACTGGGCCCCAAACCACGCCCTTTGAGCCGGCATAGGCGCAGCCGCGTATGGTCATCACACCAGGAATGGACTTGATGTTCGATTTGACGTCGCATTCGGAAATGACTTCACTTTCCTCGCCAGCCTCGTCTCCGCTCTTTGCGACGCTGAGATGCTTTTTGCGGCGCTTCGCCGCTTTGTCGGGATATTGCGATAGTACATCCTCAATAAGCTTCGCATGGAGAGCACCATCATTCTCGTATTCCAGGCTCATGGGACCCCTTTCAAGGTGTCTGGTGACGCCTCACCGACGAGGCGCCGTTTTTTGCAAGGCGCGCCAGCTCAAGGAGCGCCCAATATCGTCCTTACTGGGCGGCCGCCTTCGCCGCTTCCTTGGCCTGAAGCTCGGCAAGCATCTGCTCGTCGGTCTTCATGATGCCGAAGTCGAGGAGCATTTCCTCGAGCTCCTCCATGGTGATCGGTGTCGGGATGGTGCCCTGGCCCGAATTGGCATGGATCTTTTCGGCCAGCGCGCGATACTCGCCGGCCTGCTTGGAGTCGGGCGCATATTGGATCACTGACATCTTTCTGAGTTCGGCGTGCTGGACGATGTTGTCGCGCGGCACGAAGTGGATGAGCTTGGAATTGAGCCTGGAAGCCAGTGCTTCGGCCAGGTCGAGCTCACGGTCGGTCTGACGCTCGTTGCAGATCAGTCCGCCGAGCCGCACGCCGCCCGAATGGGCATATTTCAGGATGCCCTTGGCGATATTGTTGGCGGCATAGAGCGCCATCATCTCCCCGGACATGACGATGTAGATTTCCTGCGCCTTGCCCTCGCGGATCGGCATCGCGAAACCGCCGCACACCACGTCCCCGAGCACGTCGTAGGAGACATAGTCGACATCGTCATAGGCGCCGTTCTCCTCAAGGAAGTTGATCGAGGTGATAACGCCGCGACCGGCGCAGCCAACACCCGGCTCCGGGCCGCCGGATTCCACGCATTTGATGCCTCTATAGCCAACCTTGAGCACGTCCTGGAGCTCGAGGTCTTCGACCGAACCTTCCTGTGCCGCGAGATGCAGGACCGTATCCTGAGCCTTCGAGTTCAGGATCAGGCGGGTGGAGTCGGCTTTGGGGTCGCAGCCGACGATGAGGATTCTCTGCCCGAGGTCGACAAGGGCGGCGAGCGTATTTTGGGAGGTGGTGGACTTGCCGATGCCGCCCTTGCCGTAAAAGGCGATCTGACGCAGACCTGACATTATAGCTTTCCTTCCTTCGTTCCATCCGTCACGGCTGCCCGCGACATGAATGCCGATGGGCAGCTCTTGCCGCCTCACACCGAAGGGTCTCAAGACCCGTGCCAACTTGACCGATTGATAGCCAACAAGAGTTTTTGTCTTTTCTCTTCCGCGAGTTAGCTTGAGCTCTAACAAGTGCTTGCTGCCAGAATAGGTGATTGTCGGAACAAGCCGTGTAGCGGACCCGACAATGCCCGACACAAAGCGTCGGATAGCGATCCTCGAGGCCGCTACGGCTGACTAATGGGGCAGCGCCGAGGCGACTTGGTAGGGAAACGGCTACAGGGGAATCGGCCCTGCAGTCCGTGCAGCAGCTGGTATCCATCTGAGCGGTAGATTAAACACGGGCCGCCACCGAACGGCGTCGAAAGAATGTGCCGCTATTTGCATGGGCGCTAATTGAGGAGTCGGTTACCCTTCACATCCGCTGTCGGCACTATTTCGGGTTGAGCAATGGCTCGCGGAGCTGGTGTGCTCCGGCTACGGCCGCGGTGCCTCGCAGCCCCAGCGCCTTAGCAACGCTACCGGTCATTTGCGAGAAGTAGCCCTGCTCCAAAGGATCCACGACACTACTCTGGCCAGCGATCGATTTGCGGCGTCTTCCACGGTAGGACGCTGAATATAGCGCCCTCATCAACGAACGACTTTGCGGAGCCGATCCCGCCCTGGAGGGCGCGCGTCGCATTGGAATGGCTGGAGCGGGTTCTCGCCGACACGACCCAGGCTAAGGTGCGGGTGACCTGAACGAGGGGAGTGGGGCGACCCTGACCTCCCGCCGCTTTGCCGCAGAGGCGTTTGAGGACACCCTGCCTGTTCCCGCCGCCGTACATCAGACGTCGGTGCTCGGTAGCTGCTTTGCGCGTGCCTGGTTCGAGACCGACCGGCGAAGTCGGATGGATTAGCCTGATGGGATGCCTCCGACGATGACATCCTCATCCGGCTCGGAGTAACCGGCACCAATGTTGCACGCCGCACTATTACAACGTGTCGGGCAGCGATGAACATTCCCTTCGTGAACGCCGCCGGCAACGGCGGCCCCTCTGTCTTTAACGCGGGTCAACGCAGCCAACCCATGTTGCAGGGCGCCCAAACTGGCGGGGCTTATTCATGACCGGATCCGCGACAGGCTTCATGGGTGCTGTTCAGCACGACCCAGAAAAGCCGGATCAACGGTCTCGTCCCGCATGGGGTGCGGTCATTTCGCTTGCCTTGGGCACCTTCGGGCTGGTGACGGCAGAGTTTCTGCCTGCCAGCGTGCTGACGCCGCTCGCGCATGATCTCGGTATCACAGAGGGCGCCGCTGGACAGACGATGACAGCGACGGCGATTGCTGCGGCGATCTCGGCGCCGACGATGGCCATCATCACAAAGCGCCTGGACCGCAGGATCGTCCTGTGTGCGATGATGCTGCTTCAGATCCTGTCCAACCTTCTGGCGGAAGTCGCGTGGTCGCTTCCGGTCTTCCTGGCGGCACGTGTCGTGCTCGGCATTGCGCTCGGAGGCTTCTGGTCGATTTCGGCATCGCTGGCGATGCGGCTCGTTCCAAATCACCTTCTGCCGCGCGCCATGTCAATCATCCTCACCGGCGTTTCGGTCGCTGTCGTATGCGCGCCTCCAATCGGCGCCTATGTCGGCGACATCTGGGGATGGCGAGCGCCCTTCATGATCACTGCGGTCGTCAATGCCATTACACTGCTGGTGCAACTCGTAACGATGCCGACGCTGCCTCCGGTTGAAATGGCTGGATGCCGAAGTCTGCTAGATGTGGCCAAAAAGCCGACCATCAAGGTCGCCCTTTTAGTCATAGTCCTGGTCGCTTCTGGGCACTTCGCCAGCTTCACCTATATCCGGGCCTTCCTCGAGAAGGTTCCCGCGTTGAATATCGAGATGATCTCGCTACTGTTGCTCGTTTCTGGCATAGGCGGCTTCTTCGGCAATTTAGCCGGCGCATTCCTGGCCCCACACAGCCTCAAGGCAGTCGCGGCCCTGCCATCCCTGCTCATGGCGATAGCCGCTATCTCGTTGCTGATGCTGGGACCATCGGCCTGGGCCTGGGCGATTGCGATTGTCATATGGAGCTTTGCCTTCGGCGCGGTACCGGTGGGGCTACAGACGTGGACGGTGCTGCGCGCTGTTCCCGAGCAGGCCGAAAGCGCCGGTGTGCTAATGACCTCAACGTTCCAGGTTGCCATCGCAGCCGGCGCGATTTTTGGCGGACTGCTTGTGAAAAATGCCGGCGTCACGAGTGTCCTTGCCTACAGCGCGGGTGCCACGTTCCTCGCCGCCCTCACAGTGTTCCTACTCGGCCCGAAACGCGCAAACCTGACCTCCTGACGGGAGAGGCCTTCAGCTCAGCGCTGAGTCTACAGGGAGCGGGCCGGGCGGAGTTGGTCAGGTTACGCATCCCGGGCGAGCTCGGATCGCGCTTGGCAGCTGATGGGTGACCGGGCGCCGTTCTTGGAGCGTCGACTTGTTCTGGTCTCGATTGGAAATCCCGCCCCGAGAAACGCCGGGCCGGCCACCCGCCACCATCAACGTGCGTAGTCGCTGAGAGGGCGGCATTCCCGACAGCACGCCTGCATCACCCGAAAGTTTTCCAACCCGCGATGTGCCGCGAGTGCTGAAGACCAAGGAATTCGACGGCCCTGAGGGAAAAAGCGCACGCAAAATGCGCGTCGCCCGCCGGAACGAACTTACGGCGCCTTAGCTCACTGTCAGCTCGTTCGAGTACCTCTCCTCGAGAGCGATCTAATAAGGTCAAACTCATGTCGAAAGACTTCCGCCAAAGAAGGGAACGAATGCCATGTACGGATCGGATCGGTGGCTCATTCGCAAGCTCAGCCAAGCTAATGACGCGGGTGCGGTCAAAGGACAGCGACGGCTTTGGCAAGCACTTGCGCACATGGCGCAGCCTGATCTCAATGCGAGTTCGTCTTCAGCGTCGGCACGGCCGTACTCGCTAGTTTCACAGCCTCCCATCGTGGAGATCGACAGGTCTGCGTTCGGACGGAAAGTAAGGGACTTTATGGCGATGAAATCAAACACATCGCCGCCAGAGTACTCGGATTTCGTGTCCTCAAAAGCCGCGCGAACGGCAATGGTCGCAAGGCTCGGCGGTGGCACCCAGGATGATACCGACGAAGCGCGACATTGTAATATCAGCTATGTCGGACCTCGGTCAGGCGCTTTCTTTGGCGAGCGTCACTGCGATCCGGAGGTCGGGGCGACGTGGGGCTCAGGGGATGTGACGCGCCAGATTTGCGATCCTACCCACCAGCGCTTCCATCGGTCCTCGCTGGAAGAAGCGCAGCCAAAGCACCGCAAAAGCGCTTACAACCACGATAAAGCCAAGGAGCGCGGACAGCGAGCAAGGTTCTCCGAGCAGGTAGATTCCCTGAAAGTGCAGGAGATAGGCCGTCAAAGGCATCGAGCCGACCGCGATTATTGGCGAGACCAGCTTTCGCAGAAGCGGGAGCGCTTCCATAGCGAGCGAGCAAGCCGCCAAGACGATCATTGCGCAACCGGTGCTGCCAAGGATCCAGAACGTCGTCTCGCTATGAGGTAAGGCAACCCATAGCCAACTCGCTGTGTAGGCGTCCGGGTACATCCACCAGAAGTCGGGAGCCAGGCCAAGTTCCTGCAAATCGGCCAACTCGGCGCTTACACCAGGCAGCAAATGCAGCGCGAGCGAGGATCCCCCAAAGCCTAACACGGCCAGCGCGACGCCAGCTAGACCAAGGCACCAATGCATTGCGCGCGTGCGAAGGTCAAAGCGCGCAATGGCCATGCCTGCGATCAAAAAAGGAACCCAGGTCAACGCGGGATAGTCGCCGCTGACCAAAAGCTTGAACACCTCGGGGGCCGAGCTCTCGGAGCCAAACATTGGGAGAAGCAGGAAGCGCACTTGCGGGAGAACCAATGCTGTCGCCGCGGCGAGCAAACCGAGTTGCTGTGCGCTGAGCCGATAGAGCGGCAGGACCAACAGGAAGCAGACCCCGTAGTATGCCAGGATGGGCTCGTACGCCACATCGAGGTATTTCAGGATTGAGCCAAGGGCGAGCAGAATAAGGGCACGAACTGCGACTTTGGCAATGGCCTGTCTACTGGCTACCCCCGATTTCGGCGCGTTGCGGCCGGTAATCAAGATGAGCGAAAAACCCGTTAACACGGCAAACAGGACGGACGAGCGCCCATAGGCGAATTCCATCACACGCCCGACCAGTCCTTCGCCGCTGTCGGGACCGACATGCACGGCAAACATCCCGAAGACAGCCAAGCCGCGAGCAAGGTCGATGCTGACCAGCCGAGCTGCAGCCCACCCATCTCGCAACCCATTGTGGAGGGTGCGGTGCGGCCGTGCCATGGTGGGTTCCTTCCATCTTCGCGGGACCCGCGACAGGAGGGCCGGTCGGCTGCTGCCGTCGTCTCGCCCCGAAGGGAGCAAAGCTCGTGCCGATCTGGCAGATCGAGCCGGCGACAGAAGTTTATCTTTAGTTTTCACGCCGATAGCCTGTGGCAAACACAGACTTGGGTCGCCGAGCCAGTGGCGGGAACCTGACAAACCCGACAAAAGGTGTCGCGGAGTCGACGTTGCCGGGATGACGGCCCGAGAGATCACTGAACCAGCGGCGAGAGGCGCAGCGGCAGCGATTATCCGATCAGCACGCCGCGGGGCTGCGATAGTCCATGGTGGCGAGCCAGAGAAGTTTGTTACGGAGCTCTCTGTGCGGCTCCGCAAAAGGATCCTCCCACAACATGAAGGCGGCGCCGAGGAGCAAACCTAGGAACGGCTTGTCAGAATTGCCTACCCTGGACAATTTCTAAGAGCAGGTAGGCTAGGCGAGCGGTGGAGATCAGAACCGGCGCCTCAGTGATCGCGGCCAGCTTCAGCCGTTTGGTGAACCGGCATGCCGCTAGCCACCGTGCCAGATCACCTTCAAGATGCCGCCGAAACAGAAAAGAAGTCCCAAAGGATCGGGTTTCAGCGCCTCGTGGACCTGCAGAGCCGGCGGTGCAAGCCCTTCCGCCTCGGCGTGACCAGTGGCAAGCACACCCGGCCGGAATTGAGACCATCGGCTCACCGGGGCATCCACCTGAGTCGGAACGGACTGCGCCGAGATGGAAGCGCGTCGTGCTCGACAAGGGGCGCATCCGCTAAAGTGACCTGGCAGGGGCGCGCCCGAACGGGGCCGCACGTATGCGGCACTTTCGGCGCCGTGCAGAACTCAGCATTGAAAAACCAGCGCAACGCGAACTCTGGCCGTCAGAACATCAGTTGCAGCAGCCACTCTCATCTTCTTCGGCTCCTCGTCTTCTTAAGGTTTTCTCACTTAGGCCGACAAGGCGCCTATTGAGTCGGCTCGACAAGGTTTGGGTGTCGCCGAAGACCATCTCCACATCCTCGCGCGAGACGACATCACTGCCATCCCGTGCCAGGCTCCGTTGAGCCAAACGACGGACCATTTCCTTGACATAGGCCGCGCTGCTGTTCTCCGAGCGCGCGACGGCGTCCGCCACCGCTCCGTTTTCGAAGACGAGCGCACGACCATAAAGCGCGATCAGCCGCTCGCGGCAACCGGCGTCGGGAAGCGGTATCTCAATTGCTTCGTCGACGCGGCCCGGGCGCGAGGCGAGCGCGTCCTCAATGTCCTCCGGCCGGTTAGTCGTCAGGAGGAAGAGGATATCTGCATGTGGTTCAAGACCATCCATCTCGTTCAACAGACGGTTGAGCAGACGTTCGGCTTTCGGGCTATATACGTTTTCTCGCGACCGACCCACCAGGTCGACGTCCTCAAGCACGACGATGCTTGGCTGAAGGGTGCGGGCCAACGCGATGTAGAACCCAATCGCCGCTGTCTGCTCAGCCGTAACCAGAACGGTAGTGCGTCCGGGCAGGTTGGCAGAAACGTAACGGATGACGTGTGTCTTGCCTGTACCAGGGGGACCATAAAGCAGAATACCCTTTTGCGCGTGTTGGCCGAGGCGCTTCAACCCCTCTCGGTGTCGATCAAAGTCGAAGACGTTGGCATCAAGACGCGCCATAGTTGCCTCCGAAAGCACCACGCCGTTCCGGGGTACGTCAGGAAGGCGATGAACCCGCATCGCTCCCGGCATCCCGTCCTGTTATTGCAAGGGTGTCAGCGCTACGGCTTCACCGTCGCGAATCACCATGTCCGACAATTTCATGGCATCGAACTCGTGCCGCTGGTGGACGCCGACGAGCTTGGGAGATAAAGGTGCAATCTGCTCTTCAATGCCGGTTTGAATATCAGGCAGCAAATGGGCAGCAAACTTACGGCGCGAGCTAGCGAGACCCGTTAAATCATCGGTTTTGAAATGCCGATTTAGTGCCTGCCAGGCAAAGCGATCGATATCGGTCACAGCAGAATCCTCTGCGGGTCGAGTTGAGCGGGAGATCAATGCGCTCCTGCATCGAGCGTCGTTGCGGCGCCGCCGATCTCCCTCGAATTGCGGACGTCCCACCGATAAGATCATCGGAGCAATTTGCGTGCCCGGTTGGCGCTCCGTTGCGTTCCACCGCTTCCCGCTAACCAGCGGCTTGGCGACCTTTCGGTCGGCCTTGCGACAATTCTTGTCGAGTTTCCGACACGAGAGGTTTCGATAGAGACGCTCGGCGAGACTAATTGGAACGCCAAGCATGTAAAAATCGTACCCGATTCGAATTCGATCCTCATCGACTCTGGACCAGGGCGATCCCCGATGGCCACGGCTTGCTGCCCCGGGCCTGCGTTGGCGTTAGTCGCACAAAAACACGCCGGGGCAGACACTATGCAGTTGCTGCAGTGCCCGCCGGTGTGCGGTATTGCATCGGCTTGCGCTGTCTGGTCCGTCCTTTGCCAGCCGGTGCGGAGCGTGAGTATCCGCGTTACACAGGACTTTTGTTCAGTGTGATGACGCGACGGTTATAGCGCGTATCCGGCTTGGCGAAGACGTCGTCCTGAAGCGAAAGCGTTGGTGCGGGAGCAGCTTCATTGGAAATGGCATGCCGCTTGCTGCTCGTGGCTAGAGCCCATCAAATCACAAGAAAGCTATTTGCCGAACCATGGCTGACACACGAAGCTCTCTACGATCGCCCGAGGCCGAGCAAGGGGCAGCGGCAAAAGTCCAGACAATTGCGCTGAACCAGTTCAGTCGCGCCGGTCTGTTGCGTGGTCAGTTGTTGGTACCTGCTTTGTGGATGGCTGGTGAGCCGGGCCGTTCTCATACACTCGGATGGGGAAGTGAGATTTGGAGCCGCGAGGATCTCACCTCGTGACCGGCATGCGGGTCCTGGCGCGGTGGCGCCAGCCTCAGCCAAAATCCGGTGCGCCAGTTTTTTCTAAAGGAGCAAGTTGATGACCGGTCAAAAGAAGGTTCCCTTCGTCACGTTTCTCACGCGTGTTCGCGATGATTCAGTCCAGGGGCCAAATCCATACCGCTGGGAGGAAAGAACATCCGACGACTACTTCGCCGGCAAGCGCGTCATCCTGTTCTCGCTCCCTGGCGCTTTCACCCCGACCTGCTCGACCTACCAACTGCCAAATTTCGAAGATCTCTATGAGGAATTTAAGAAGGAAGGAGTTGACGCGGTCTATTGCCTCTCCGTCAACGATGCTTTTGTCATGAATGCATGGGGGAAGTCCTTGGGGCTGCAGAAGGTCGAGTTGATCCCGGACGGTTCAGGCGAGTTCACGCGCAAAATGGGCATGCTGGTTGCCAAGGACAATCTCGGCTTCGGTATGCGCTCCTGGCGCTACGCGGCTCTGGTCAATGATGGCGTGGTGGAGCAGTGGTTTGAGGAGGAAGGTTTCTCCGACAACTGCGAGACCGATCCCTATGGCGTCTCATCCCCGCAGAACGTCCTTCACAAATTGAAGACCGCTGCATGACCTGGTGTACATCGACCATGTGCAGCGGTGTCTTGGACGAGACCGAGCACAAAAGGCGAAACTCTAAGGCGCGTCCCGTGAGGTGTCCAAACGTGACGCGCGTCAGAAGCGTCGACCTGTGAGAGATCCAATTAGCCGCGGCCAAGAGCTTCTTTGACAGGAATACCGAGCTGACCATGAAATCATCGTTTGGCCTACTTCAGAAACAGTCTCTTGCAGCATCGCCTCAACTCATCGAGTCGATTCGCTTGCTGCAACTGACGCATGCCGAACTGCATCAGTTCGTGGACCAGGAGCTCGAGAAGAATCCGCTTCTGGAGCATGCGCCAAACGACGACGGGCTGTCTGGCGAGGCTGCAGGACCGACCTGGAGCGGGCCCCCGGACCATCCCCGGCAAGGGAAATCCCAGCCGAACGAGACCAACACCGCGCCTGGTGATCGTCCTGCCTTCGAGGAGTTTGTCGCCTTAGCCGAAACTTTGCACGACCATGTCGCTCGTCAGATCTCCCTCACTGCCTTCACACCGCACGAGCGGCTGATTGCTAGTCAGCTTGCCGGTCATCTGGATGACACTGGCTATCTTCAGGCAAGTCCTTCGGACCTGGCTGGGTACAAGAACATTCCTCCGGCCGATGTGGAACGGGTTCTAGGTACCTTGCAGCACTTCGATCCGCCTGGAATTTTCGCACGAACTCTCGGCGAATGTCTTGAGATACAGCTGCGCCAGCGAAACCGGTTCGACCCGGCGATGGCGGTTTTGATTGCCAACCTTGAGATGCTTGCGCAACGCGATTTTCAGACGTTGAAGCAGCGTTGCGGCGTCGATGAAGAGGATCTTCTCGATATGCTGCAGGAAATCCGTGCGCTCGATCCCAAGCCTGGAAACGCATTCCAATCGGGCGCGCCGGAATGCGTTGTACCGGACGTCTGGGTCACGCCCTCGCCCGGAGGTGGATGGCAGATCGAGCTCGATCCGAACACGCTGCCCAGGGTGCTGATCAACCAAAGCTATGTCGCGGAGGTTTCATGCCGAGCCGCCAAAAAATCGAAAGACATGACATTTATCAACGAATGCTTGCAAAACGCGAACTGGTTAATCCGCAGCCTCGATCAGCGAGCCAAGACCATCCTTAAGGTCGCGACCGAAATCGTGCGCCAGCAGGAGGCCTTTCTGGAATATGGCGTCGCCCACCTACGACCCCTCAATCTCAGGACGGTCGCTGACGCGATCAACATGCACGAGTCGACTGTAAGCCGGGTGACGTCGAACAAGTACATGGTTACCCCACGCGGGGTGTTCGAACTTAAGTACTTTTTCACTGTCGCGATCGCCTCCTGCGAAGGCGGTGACGCGCACTCCGCCGAAGCCGTCCGCCATCGGATCAAAGCGATGGTCGCCGAAGAATCCCTTGATAACGTGCTTTCGGACGATGACATCGCTGACCGGCTCAAGGAATGCGGCATCCATCTCGCTCGCCGCACCGTCACTAAATATCGCGAGGCGATGAATATCCCCTCCTCCATACAGCGGCGCAGGGAAAAGCGCTTGTGGCGCGACGGCGATCGAGGCCTCAAGGCCTCGTGACGAAAGCGGCCCTTAAATCAATGTGACGCGTTCTTCGCATTCGCCTTCCTCCGGGCCGAAGCAACTTTCGAAATCACTGCATTCGCGGCAATTGGGCGCAGCGCATAGCGAGAACCCTTCGGCCTCGCAGAGTTTGCGATAAAAGTACTTCTTCCATTTCATGTTTTGGGCGTTGCCCGCCGCTAGCGTCGGAAAATGCATAGCAAGCAGGCGGTTGAGCTCGGCCCGGTTGAGAAGCCCAAGGTCTTGCCACAGATGGCCATTGCGCATAGCGCGCCGGGCGAGGATCTTAGCGAAGCGGGCGCTCGCCGGGTCGCTTGGCCGGGCATGCGCCAGCAGCAGGCCGCGCAGAAGTTCTTCCTCCATAAGCGGCTCAGGGTCGCTGACGTCTTTGAAGGCCAAGGCTGCCATAGCGGCAGCGGGGAAACTGCGGGGCAGGATCTCGCGCAGCTCGGTAAGGGAAAGGCCGGTTGACTCCGTCGCTGTCGCCTCGCCGGCCTCGACCTCCTTGAGCGCACACGAGAGGACGCAGGCAAGCACATGCTCGTCGAACCCCTTCTCCGGCCCGATCGCAGGCCGTTGGCCGGCGCCGACACACACATCGTTTTGAGCGGACATGGTCCCGTTTTCCTGGTTTGTCTCGTCCACAGCGGCTCTGCCAGCAGCAACATGGGTCTGGCAGTCTTTCGGGCACACGCTGCGCAGGCTCAACCCCAGTGCAGCGGCCGACGGGGTCGGCGCCATAATCATGCGATTTAGCTCGCCTTCGAAGTCACCGCGCTACCCGTCGCAAGTGCGAGGATTTCACCAGAAAAACGACGCCGTGAAAGCGCTGCGCGCGAGCAGACTTTCCAGCAGAGCGGCCTTAGCCCGGACAAGCGGAGCCCTCGAAAGGTGAGATATTCGGGCACCACCTGGAGCCGTCCAGGGTAACGAAAGCGCTACTCATCGAAAGCATACAAGTTCCATTCATGAGCCGGCCGTTGAACGTGCGTTATGCCACCTGAACGACTAACAGCTGCGGGCAAGGAGCATAACCCATCGCGAATTCAAACCCGCGCATTACCCATCGCCTTGTTGATCGCGGGAATGATCTTGTCTCCCCAAAGTTCGAGCTGGCGCAGCATTGTCTTCTGGTCGAAATCTCCCAACTGGGTCTGGACTGCGATCTGATCCGTTTTCAGAATGTCGATCTCTTCCAGCAAGCGATCAATCACGCGATTCACACTGCCGATCGGCAGGTTCTTGCGCATTGCCTCGAGCGATAGATCCTGCTGGGTGGGCGTTTCCCGCAGGAGATAGCCGTCATGGCTCTGCTGGCGGCGCTGATGCAGCGCCTCCGACAGGCGGCGCTGGAAACGGGCGTTGTCGAGATAGCTGTTGATCTCCGCCTCGTTGTCGCTGGCATAGCAGCAACGCAGCAGCGATACCTTGGCATCTGCGACATTCCGCTCCTCGGAAGCCGCTGCCTTCTCGATCGCTCCGCGCAACGTTCTCAAAGTCTCCAGGCCGTCGTGGAATGCCGTGACAAAGTAATTGTGGCCCTCGCGGTAGGCCCGTTTCATGGGGCCGGCCCGCCGGCCATCCAGATCGGCGGGGCAGGCCTTTGGACGGTGCGTACCGAAATCGCCGTCGGAGGTATCTTCTCGTAGGGGCCATCGTGCTCGAAGATATTGTGGTTGAGACCCTTCAGAAGGATGTCCAAGTATTCCGAAAAGATGGCCGGCGCCTCATCGATATTGACGCCGAAGCGCTCAAACTCGAACTGCTGGTATCCCGAGCCGACGCCGAGATCCAGGCGACCG
Source organism: Mesorhizobium sp. (assembly GCA_004020645.1). GTDB lineage: Bacteria > Pseudomonadota > Alphaproteobacteria > Rhizobiales > Rhizobiaceae > Mesorhizobium. The sequence goes on from SAQL01000028.1 coordinate 47,370, forward strand.
TTCGCAACGATACCGGCGAAGCCGATCTCGGAGAGCAGGCGCTGCGGTTTGTAGAGCGGCAGCACGCAGACGGCAGTGCCGAGGCGAATGGTGCTCGTCACGCCGGCGCAGTGCGCCACCATCATCAAAGGCGACGGAATCAGGCTGTAATTGTTGAAGTGGTGTTCTGCGAACCAGGTTGTGCCGAAGCCGGCCTGCTCCGAAACGACGGCCTGTTCGATGGAGTTTCGGATGACGATGTCGGGGGATTGATGATAGCCACGTTGGGCGGCCAGGATGAAGGTGGCGAATTCCACTGTGTTTCCTTGTTTGCTGCTGGTTGGCGGATCTGGAAATGCGCTCGTCCGAGACACCGATTGCCTCGGATCAGGCGCCTGGCAGAGCACCGCGTTGCTCTAGGCCCCTGTGCGATTCGCGGTTGCGGGCACGCCCGGAGAGCTTGTCCCCATCCCGAGGGACGTTGCCCCGCCGACATCTTCGATTGGGGCCGCGCTGCGGGCGCCCCCAAGCCGGGGCCTCCGCTTTCATGAACGGCACCCGGTCGCCTGGCGAATGGTCGATGTTCAACCAGCGGCCTCCGCAAAGCATTCGTCGTAGAGTTGGCTGGCGCTTCCTGCGTCACCGAACGCGGTCCAGCCGCCGTCCACATAGAGGATCGAGCCGTTGATGTATGAGGCGTCGGACGAAGCCAGGAAAAAAGCAGCATCTGCAACACCTTCCGGCCGTCCCATCCTACCCAAGGGGATCTGCTGTCCGATCGTTTTCGTGTCGATGCGGCGGGCCTTCGCCAACTCACGAATGGCAGGCGTGCGGATGTAGCCGGGAGCGACGGTGGCTGTGCGAATGCCGATTGGCCCCAGTTCGGCCGCCATGCAGCGGGTCAGCATGTCCATCCCCGCCTTCGAGGCGCCATAGGCATGCGAAGGGCGGAAAGCTGTTGATCGATCCTAGGTTGAGGATCACGCCGCCGGGGCGCATCATCTTGATCGCTTCACGCGCGCAAGTGAAGGCGCCGGTGAGATTGACATGCAGGACACGTTCGATCTCTGCAGGCATTTGTTCGACGCCCGCCGCAAAAGTGTCGATAGAAGCACCGTTGACAAGGATATCAAGGCGGCCGAAGCGCCCCCGCAGCCCCTCAAACAGAGCCACCACCTCGCTCTCGATCGCCACATCGACGGATTCCGCTGTGTTCTTTCCGCCGAGCAATGCAGCCAGGAGTGTCGCTGCGGCGCTATCTTTATCGGCGATCACGACAGTGTCACCGTTCGCGGCAAAACGGAGAGCAACAGCGGCGCCTATACCGTTTGCGCCGCCCGTGACGAGCACGACTCGCGCGTCGGTGCGTTCGTCCGGACGGGAGAGTTCGGTTCTGAGGGCTCCTTCCACCTCAGGGCTGGCATCCCCGGGTTGGTTGAATGACATCCAGCCGCCGTCGACCGCCAGCACCGATCCAGTGACGTAGCATGCCTGCACGCTGGCCAGAAAACTCACAAGCCTGGCGATTTCGTCGGGACGAGCCAGGCGCCCCATCGGCACACGACGGCGCATCGCCGCGAGGTCAATTTTGCCCGCTCGGCCCAGTTCTGCAATCATCGGCGTGCGCACGCAGCCCGGCGCTACCGCAGCCACCCGGATACCGCGAGAAGCCCACTCGCATGCAAGCGACTTCGTCAACGAGATCAGGCCCGCTTTCGAGGCTGCGTACGCATTGCGCTTCACGATGGCACCGCCCGGCCTCATGCGTCTCGCCCCTTCGCGCGCCATGAGGAACGGCCCAATCAGGTTTACCGCCAAGCCGCGTCGGAAGTCATCGACATCGGTGTCGACAGTGGCGGCCATAGTGGGTCCCACTCCGGCGTTGTTGATGAGGACGCTGATTTGCCCCAACTGTGCTTCGACCCGGCCATAGAGCGCGACGATATCTTCCTCTCGCGAGACATCGCACTCGAGGCCGAGATGCGGCTCGCCGAGACCACGGGCCAGTTCAACCACGCCGCTCCCCGGGAGGTCCACCGCAATAACAGTGTCTGCGGCAAGAATATTGACCAGGGCACGGCCGATCCCGCCAGCGGCGCCTGTTACGATGACGATGCGTCCTGCCTGCGTCATGAGAACTTTCTCCAGGAGGCTCAGAATCTCTGCCCTCGATGTTGTGCGTGCGGATCGATGCGCCGCAGTAGAGCAATATGTGCTGGTGACGGTCGGTTGCGTTACCAGATAGAGGTCGTCCGCTTCGGCTGCAGTCCAACTCCCGGTTGGATAGCCGAAAGTGATAAGGGACCCCTCGAGGTACAGCAGCTTACCTCGATGAGCGGCGCTGCCTAGGTCCAGCCAATCGAGGCAGACCGACGTCCTCGGCGCGCTCGTGGCGGTAGAGCGGATCGCTGTCGCGGTCACGCTGTCGCGGGCGGAAAGGGCAACCCTGCCGGCCGCATCTTTCACCGGGCAGGGTTGGTCTTGGGGACCGCTTTGGCGTTGCAAAGTTGTCATAGCCCGTCGTCCCCACTGATGCGTCTCTCCCGTTCGGAAGCTGAGAAGGCATCGTCGCGGGAAGCAATGCGACGCTTCCCGAGCGCGTAGACCGGATCGTCCGGGTGCGGTGCTCCAATGGGCTGTCGCGGCCCGAACCGTTCTGTCTCAAGTACCGCCGGTGGGATCTGCTCCTCGACCCAATCGTAGACCACCGTCCGTTCGGCAATCCGCCACTCCCCTTCCCTCTTCTGAAACAGATCGCAGTAACGGCCGCATAGCAGCATCTGGCGTACTCCTCCGTCATTGTCTGGCCCGCGCTGGAGCGCGGAGAAATAGCTCTCGACAGCAGCTTCTGCCGGGTTGATAAATTCAATCAGGATGTTCGTGATTTGATGGACGTTGCGCAGTCCGGTCTTGAAGACACCGAGCGCAAACCGAACGAAGCCCTCGGCTGAGCCGCGATAGGCCCCATGACTGTCATGCGCATCAGGCCAGTACGCGCTGCGCAGTGCCGCCTCATCGGCGCGGTCTATCCCGCGGCTGTACCGATAAAGGCAGTCACGGATCGCCTCACGGTTGAGTAATTCGGTAATTTTTGCTTGGTCCATCGGCTCTTCCGTGGTTCTGAGGTGCTCCGGGACGCCGGCCGTCGGTTTGCGGGTGGCCTCCGATAGGATTCGCGCGGCGGGTGGATCATCGAGTTCCAGCGCAAATTCGGGGCAGGATCGCACGCCATCTGAGGCCAGCAGTTGCTCCCCATCCGCAACATCAATGTTACCTGGTAAGATGTAGCCCGCCTCATCGAGCCTGAAGACTGCCGGTGCTCGCGCCGCGCATCGCGCATGACCCTGGCATCTGGCTTTGTGAACGATAATGCGCACAGCTACCTCCAACGTCTGTGGCCCGGCTCAGGGCGGGGGGTTACTCAAGCCCAGTCCAGGACCAGATTTTCGATCCCGAACACATGGCCGCCATGGGTGATGGGTGCTGTTCCCTCCTTGATCCGAAAGGGCGGTATGCGCGCCAGCCACTCCTCCAGGCCAATGACAATCTCCCGCCGGGCAAGGTGTGAGCCAAGGCAACGGTGGGGACCATAGCCAAAGGCGGCGTGGCGGTTGTCCTCTCGCGTCAGATCGACCGTATTGGGGGATTGGAATTCCGTCGGATCACGATTTGCAATCATCGTGGCGCAGGAAACATAGTCTCCCTTGCGGATCGGCGCGCCTTCGAAATCGACATCTTTCCTTGCCACGCGGATCATCTGAACGCTTGGATAGGCGCGCAGCAATTCTTCGGCTGCGAGCACGATCCGGTCCGGTTCGTTGCGCAGCAATTCCTGATCTTTCAGGTTGCGCGCGAGATAGGCCAAGTCAAAGCCTATGGCTGCAGCGACCGTGTCGAGCCCCGCCACGAAGATAAGCACGCCAATGCCCCGGACCTCCTCGTCTGTCAGGCCGCGACCCTCGACCTGTGCCTGCACGATGAAGCTCATGAAATCGTCGACGGGCTTTTTGCGGCGCATCGCCGCCAGTTCGTCAATGAACGACACGATCGTCCGAGCCGCCGCCGGCCGTCTCACATCGTCGCCGTGGAGCAGATCTTTCGCCCAGCCGACAAATGTATCGAGACGGTGATCCGGCAGTCCGAGAAAGCGAAGGAAGATGTTGACCGCGAAAGGAAAGGCGAAATCCTTCATCACGTCGCAGCTTGTGCCCGACGAGGCGATCCTGTCGATGAGCGTTGCCGCTCGCTCGCGGATAGTCGGTTCCAATTCCGTTACCCGCTTTGGCGAAAGCAGCGGATTGAGCAGTGAGCGAAAGACTCCGTGGGAGGGTGGATCGAGTTCGAGCGGGATCATGGGCCAGTCTTCGCCCAGTGCGGATGCGAAAATGCTGCGATGACTGGAAAATGCTTCGGTCTCCTGGAGCACACGCCGCTGATCTGCGGCGCGAGTGATGACCCAAGTACCCAGCCCGGTGCGCGTGTTCCACGGCGAATAAAAGATCGACGGTCCGGCATGCACGCAAGCGACTGCTGCGTGCGGGTCGCCATTGGGCGTCCGGGACATACTTGGTGACGTAAAAAGACTGAAGTCGCCCACCATTTCCGGCGGGACATGATCTGGAACCGGTTTGGTCGCCATATGGTTTCTCCCGCGCTCAGACGCTGACGCGCTCAACTTGGATCGCAAGGCTGTTCATCAGAGCCCGCTGAGCTCCACATCGCTCTGCGACATCGCCTCCGATGTCAGATGAAGCAAATTGCGTGCCGAATCGGCGCACCGTTGGCGCTACTCATCTCTCCGTAGTATCTGCCCGTATGAGGCTACCCTTTGGTAGGGCTTCGACATTCTTGTCCGTTTCCAGACACGACAAGATTGCGCATCGAAGGCTTACGAGGGGCCGAGTGAAAGTGGCTAAGCATCGGACGAGGTCGCCTGCCAGAGCAGGTGTATGTCGGCGGTAGCGAAGCCGCTCGCGAGCGCGCCGTCGACTGCGCTGTAGATGCTATGGGCGGCGGCGAGCGTGTGGCACCCTCCGCGCTGTTGATCAGCTATCTAAGGAGCGCCCCCTTTACCGGGGCGCCGAATGAGAGCGGCCAACGCAGGCGCGAGAAAGGTCTTGCGCGGGCCGGCAATGCTCGCCCCCGCTATGGCATGATCCTGTTGGCTTGGCGGTTCCTCCAATACCAAAAGGAAAGCGCGCTCGCGCACTGGTTTTGCGCGAGGACGGCCGATGGCCGTGGCGGAACGCGCAAGACAATGATCGTGGCTTTGGCGCGCAAGCTGCTGATTGCATTCTGGCGACTTGTCACGACCGGCGAGATCCCGAAGGGAGTAGCCCTGCGCCAGGCATAAGGCTTGGAGGAACGTTCGACAGGACGAGCATTGAAGTTTGGCAGCTGCAATAGTCTGCCGATAACGATCCGAGGTGGTGGTGATCCCGGTCGCTCACATGGCTTACTACGCCGCACTGTAGAATGGGCCCACCGCCCGGAGCTTCGCCGCCGATGCGTATGGCTGCATCATGGTTTTCGATCCGCCAGGATCAACCGCATACAAGCTTGCGGCGCGTTTACGGCGCCTGATGGCGAGCTCCCCTCGGTTTGCAAGTTGAAGACCTCTACGAACAGCACCTGCCGGCTCAATGTAACGCTGCCCGCCGTGCTCGTGACCATCAAGGGCAAGTCGCTTCGCGATGGCCAAAGGCCCACCCTTGACCGTCACTGCGCGCGGCGCCCAATGACAATGAACCCCGAAGCCAAAGCAGGAACAAATGGGCGCCACGGCTGAACAAGGAACAAGGAGACGGAACGACTGAAAGATCACCTTACAAAGATTAGCCCATACAAGCGTGCGAGCGGCTTTGCGGTGGTCTCGACAGTTCGCCGGTAAGGTCGGGTTGCTGACACCAACCTGATTCGAAGGAACCATCGATGACCGACGACATGATGAACCTGCGCGCGCTCGTGGAGAAGACTCCGGATTCCGATCTCCTGCGCGAGATGATTGGCTTTGCCGCCGAGCGGCTGATGGCGCTGGAGGTTGGGGCCGCCACCGGCCCCGCCTGTGGCAAGAAGAAGGCCTACGCCCGCCGGCGCCTAGGCCATCACAGCGCCCGCAAATAGCGCACTTCCGAGATCGGCAGCCCGCATTCTTCTACGTCAGGATCACATCGGCCTGGCGGTAACGATCGCCATCGTCGGACGTCCCCTGCTAGCCCGAGAAATCCTCGACCGCACTGGCCGCACCGGCAAGCCGGCCGTTAACTGCTGTGTCGCTGCTGGTGGCAAGAATCTAGCTGCCCTGCGCCGATAGCACGAACAGGATGCGTGGCGTTCTTTGATGATGCGGTCTGCTTTTTTTGGCGGCTTTCAGCTTTGCATCCGTCTCGGACGCTAGCTTTTCGAGCTTGGCATTAGATCTAGACCCGAAGGCCCTTGCCGGCGAAGGAGTATTCGAGGATGCCTTTGTGGAGGCCGTCCTCTGGAAACTTGACGGAGGGACCAATCGACTTCACCTCCACCAATTCCTCCCGCCAGCTGCCGTACAGGGCTGGGGTTGGACATTGACCGACAGCACACTCCTCCGCAGGTAGCTGACGCATTTTGCCTACATTGGGCAGCTTGACCGCGGGGTTCCGGTTGTGGCTCATCGCAACGGGAGCAATGATGGCGGTCCTCGCCAAGCGCGAAGGCGCTCTCGGGAAGGAGCCTCCGATCGAGGCGATCCGCGGCGGGCCGCAAAAGACAGCTGTGCTTTCGTTGGCCCTGGCAGGCAGAGCGGTGATCAGGAGAATCCAGGGTAGCGACGCGGACACCGAGCGAACACGGAAATCAATATGCATCGGTGTTGCCTGAAGCGGCGGATGAACTGGCAATGCGCGGCAGGTTCTCGGTCAGTAACCGCCAATCGTCGCGCTCGGGTTCGCCTTCCTTGCGCGTCCCGAAAAACTGGATGATCATCTTGCCGTCGGCGCCATATGCTTCGAGAGACGTGACATGGCCGTCCTTGGTCGGCTTGCGCACGGCCCAAACCTCGCGGATGTGGTGGGTCCTGAGATGCAGGTGGAAAGTCTCGTCGAGCACGTTGATCCAAGGCCCGATCTGCTTGACCGACTTGATAGAGCCGGAATGGATCTGGATGCAGCCACGATTGCCGACGAAGCACATGATCGGCATCTCGTCCTCGGCCGCATGATGGAACATGGCGCTGACGGCATCGTTGTTGAGCAGCCAGGCGTAATCCTGGCCGACGATGCGCACCGCCTGGCGGCGGCTGAGGTTCAGCGTCTTCAGCATGTCGAAGAACTGATGCACGTCGGTCAGCCGGCTCCAGTGCTCCCGTAGGTCGTCGACGATAGCAGCTTGGTCCGGAATCTTTGCGATATTTTCGGCTGACCTCTGCTTAACCGACAGGATCGGTTCCTGGTTTGAGGATTGGAGCTCGTCTGTCAGTTTTTGATAGGCGTAGAGGTTGGAGGACGGCCTCAGATGCACCTTGTGCACTGCCTCGCCGGCGGCGTCGAAGAATTGCAGGCAGCGGCAGATCTCCCCGCCATCGCATGTCTCGACGGCAAAGCCATGCGCCCACACCTTCAGGAAGATGCGCAGATCGATGTCATTGCCGAGCACGATAGCGTGATGCTTGCCCGTGAATACCCTATCGTAGATCCCTATCTTCTCATGCACGGCACTGTCATTGCGGGTCAGCGCCATGACCTCGCCAACCGCGCCGAGGCTGGTTAACACGTCATTCACACGCGGCTCGATGCGCACCGTGCCAAAACCACAATGTGCCGCGACGAGCTCCGCTTCCGAAATACCCAATCGGGCAGCGAGATCCCGGCCGCGGATTTTGGGACTGTCTTCCCGTGCCCGCCGAATTCTCTCCGGCGAAGGTTTCTCTGGCTGGTGCATGTGTTACCTGCTTGCGCATTGTCGGTCGGGAGCCTTAGCCCTCGCCAAAAGAGAGCCTCAAAACTCGTACCAACTGCTCGAAGGGTCTCGAAAACCTGGCCTACGTGCCCGTTCAGCGGAAACTCCGGTCCAACCCTCTGTGGCGGTCTCGACAATCCGACAACACGTGTCGAAAGCCGACGCCTTAGCGACAATAGCCGAACCAGAATCGTGGCCGTCTAGCGAAGTTCCACTGTTCGGAAACGGGTTTTTCCCGTTGGCACGGTTCATGCGCGGTGATGCCCAAACCGTCACGCACCGAGGAGAAAGGGAGCAATGATTACACTCACCGAGAAGGCCGTTGCCGCCGTTAAGACCGCTCTTTCCGCCGCTAGTGAGCCGGCAGAAGGCTTTCGCATCATGGTCGAGCCCGGCGGCTGCTCCGGCTTCAAATACTCAATGGGCTTGGAGAGCTTCTCGCGCGAGGGCGACGCGATCATCGAGGCCGATGGGATCAAGGTGTTCATAGACGCCGGCTCCCAGTCTCATGTCGGCGGCATGGCCGTCGACTTCGTCACGGGTCTCGAAACCTCCGGCTTTGTCTTCGACAATCCGAATGCGAGCGGGAAGTGCTCCTGCGGCAAGTCCTTTAGTTGATTGCCGAAGAAGAGAGGGCGCCTGAGGTGAGCTTGTCGGTGCGATGGCGGCCCAGTCTACGCTAACATGTGGGGCACCTGCACCGGCTCTAGATCGTCTCCGCCAGCAACGGCATGCGCAAGGCTCAGTGAAACCGGGTTGCGCCTTCACGTCATTCCAATCCATTGAGGACCACAGCCCATGAAAGTTGTCTATCTCGACAACAACGCAACGACACGGGTTGATCCTGAAGTCGTTGAATCGATGCTGCCGTTGCTTACGCATCAATTCGGCAATCCTTCGTCGGCGCACGGTTTTGGCGCCCTTGCCGGCGCCGCGTTGAAAAACGCGCGGGGGCAGTTGCAGGCGCTGATCGGCGCGGAGTTCGACGACGAGATCACCTTCACCTCGGGTGGAACGGAAAGCGACAATGCGGCCATTCTTTCGGCGCTCGAGGTGATGCCCGACCGGACAGAGATCGTGACTTCCGCCGTCGAACATCCGGCCGTGCTGACGCTCTGCGCGCATCTTGAGGAGACGCGCCGCGTCAGGGTGCACAGGATCCCGGTAGATAGCCACGGCCGGCTCGACGTTGACGCTTACCGGGCTGCTCTCAGCCCGAACGTGGCAATCGTCTCGATCATGTGGGCCAACAACGAGACCGGTACGATCTTCCCTGTCGCCAAGCTCGCCGAATTGGCCAAGGAAGTCGGCGCTCTTTTCCACACTGATGCCGTGCAGGCAGTCGGCAAGCTCCCGATTGACCTGAAATCGACCGCAATCGATATGCTGTCGCTCTCCAGCCATAAATTACATGGACCGAAAGGGGCCGGCGCACTTTTCGTCAAGCGCACTGTGCGCTTCCACTCGCTGATCAAGGGGGGTCACCAAGAGAGCGACCGGCGTGCGGGCACCGAAAACACGCCCGGCATCGTCGGGCTCGGCATGGCAGCCGAACTCGCCTTGAAATTCATGGATGGCGAGACCAGACGGATAAAGCGGCTCCGGGACCGGCTGGAGAAAGGGCTTCTCCAGCGTGTGCCAAACACCTTCGTCAACGGCGACCCGCTGGAGCGCTTGCCAAACACCACAAACATCACCTTCGAATTTATCCAAGGCAATGGTATCCTGAAACTCCTCGACCGCGAGGGGATCGCCTGTTCGTACGGATCCGCCTGCACCTCCGGCTGTTCGGAGCCGAGCCATGTCCTGAGTGCGATGAAAATACCACATGGGGCGGTCCGCTTCTCTTTCGCGCGTGACAACGACCAAGAAGACGTGGACCGGGTGCTCGAGGTCTTGCCGGCAATCGTGGAGAAGCTGCGCGACGCCCCCGTTTCTGGGCCGGATAGGCGGATTACCGAAGAGCTTCAATGCGTTGCAGGTCTCAGCGCCAGAAGAACCGGCGACCATTCATGAGCAGTCGGATCTTTCTCAACGATACGACCCTGCGTGACGGCGAGCAGGCACCCGGCGTTGCCTTTACGGTGGCGGAAAAGCTTGAGATCGCCGAGTCGCTTGCGGCAGCCGGCGTTCCGGAGATCGAGATCGGCACGCCGGTTATGGGCGCCGACGAAATCGACACAATTCGCGCTGCGGTCGCACGGGGTCTCCCGGTGCGGCTCACGGCCTGGTGCCGGATGACCTCGCAGGATTTGGATGCAGCGGTCGAGAGCGGCGTCCCCGCCGTCAATCTGTCGTTGCCTGCGTCGGACATGCAACTTGCCGCCAAGCTCGGCCTCGATCAGGCAGGAGCGCTCCGGCTCATCGAGCGTATGGTCGGGCGCGCAGTCGCCAGCGGCTTCTTCGTCGCGGTGGGCTGCGAGGATGCTTCGCGGGCCGAGCGGGATCATCTAGCCCGCGTTATTGAGACGGCGGCGCGCGCCGGCGCGAGCCGTGTCAGGCTGGCCGACACGGTCGGCGTCCTCGACCCCTTTTCGACCTTCGAACTTGTCACCCAGCTCGCAGCGCAGTCTCCCGTCGACCTTGAATTCCATGCGCACAACGATCTCGGCCTCGCTACCGCCAACACGCTGGCTGCGATCCGCGCCGGCGCGCGCCATGCCTCGGTCACCGTCCTTGGACTCGGCGAGCGCGCGGGCAATGCCGCGCTGGAAGAGGTGGCCGCCGCGATGGCCGTGCTCCAGGGCGCAGATACCGGCATCGACCTGACCGCACTGCCCGCACTGGCAGCCGAGGTCGCGCAGGCAGCCCGCCGACCGATAGCCGCCACTAAGCCGATCGTCGGGGCTGATGTTTTTGCCCATGAATCAGGAATTCACGTCGCAGGGCTGCTGAAGGACCCGCGTACATATCAGGGGCTCGATCCAGTTCTCGTGGGCCGCTGCCGACGTATCGTCATCGGCAAGCATTCTGGCGCCACCGCGGTTGCCCATGTGCTGAGCGAAAGCGGCCGCGATCTTGACCCCGATCTGGCACCCGCGATGCTTGCCTGCGTCCGTCGCAAGGCGGCCGAGATCAAATCGAGCATCACAGCGATTCAACTGGTCGATCTCTACGACAAAATGTGCAGCGATGCGGTCGGCAGAGATCTTGGATTTGGGTGAAGGTGGTGATGTCGGCTGTCCTCGCCATCATCTCAAATCGGAAAAGCAGCCACGCGGCGCGACGCAGAAGACGTTCGGCCGTCCCATCGGCTATGACGTCCAAACATTGCGGAGACCAAGGCGCGGGATACGGCCGTAGCCGGCCGGTGTCCTCATTGGTGCTGCCGACAAGACGGTGGTCCCAGCTCGGTCGGAGCCGACCCAGGTCGAGGCCCAATGCGGAGATAGTCCCCCATTCCCTCTGCACCGTACTGCGGCCATGCACGCCCGTGCGCCACGCCCGGCCACCGGATGCACAGCCTTGTCGACGAAGCGATTGCCTCGCTGGCTCCGCCCCACTCGTCCATCAAGTTGCGGATTTCGCGGCTGCAGACAGAGTTTTTCGTATCTGGCCCCACAGTTTTCCGACAAGGGAGAATGCAATGACTTGTTCCGCTGACGGCCGTCCCATCGATGTCACCGACGTCCTCGCGCGACTGAAAGGCCTGTCGGCGGCGGAGGAGTTCTTTGCTGTCCTTGGCGTCTCATATGATCCGAAGGTGCTCAATGTCTCACGGCTCCATATCATGAAGCGCGTGGGCCAATACCTTGCCGAGGAAGATTTCTCCGGTCTGCCCGACCAGGTGATCGCCGCGCGCGTACGCGCCATGCTGGAACGCGCCTACGAGGACTTCGCGGTTTCCTCGCCGCTCACGCACCGGGTCTTTAAGGTGCTCAAAGATCACGATCCGGACAGGCCTTGCACGCAAGGCAGCACCTTTGTTCCTTTCGATTCAGTCCTGAAGCGGTTCGGCAGGGAATAAGCGCGACATAGTTGCGACGAGACAATGTCAAGAAGCCGACAATTCGGGCATCGCAACCACGCCTCCCAAAATGACCAGCCGAATTTCCATGGAATTCGAGCTTCAAAACACTGGCACGAATGATGCAGCCAAGAACTCGCACCGCCATTCCGCATCGGATAACAGCGTAGAGAAACGCCAATGCACATCGTCGTCAGCATCAAGCAGGTGCCGGACTCGGCTCAGATCCGGGTCCATCCGGTGACGAACACCATCATGCGCCAGGGTGTGCCGACCATCATCAACCCTTATGACCTATTCGCTCTCGAAGAAGCACTTAGGCTACGCGACGCTTATGGTGGGGAGGTCACAGTGCTCACTATGGGTCCACCCATGGCGGAGGACTCCCTGCGCAAGGCGCTCGGCTACGGCGCTGATCGCGCGGTGCTTTTGACCGACCGCTATTTTGCCGGTTCCGACACACTGGCGACCTCCTTTGCTCTTTCCCACGCAATCGCGAAGATTGGCGAGACGTTCGGCCCGCCGGACGTGGTCTTCACGGGCAAACAGACGATCGACGGCGACACCGCCCAAGTCGGGCCCGGCATAGCCAAGCGTCTCGATCTTGTGCAACTCACCTACGTCGCGAAAATTGCCTCCATTGATCTTGCTGCGCGCGAGATCACGGTCGAGCGCCGTTGCGAGGGCGGCACCCAGAAGCTGAAGAGCAGCCTGCCCTGCCTCATCACCATGCTGGAAGGCACAAACGAGATGCGTCGGGGCTCGATCGAAGACGCATTGTGCGCCGCGCGCAGCCGGATTGTGAAATGGAGTGCGGCCGAGGCCGGCATTGAGGACCTCACCAAGTGCGGCTTGCGTGGCTCGCCGACGGTCGTCAAACGCGTTTTCGCCCCTACCGCGCGGTCGGAAAAGGCGGCGCAAATTGACACGGCCGAGAAGACGCTGCGCGATCTCGCCGACGAACTGATTGTTGCAATTTTCACCCGCCAACCGGCACTGGAACCGGAACTCGCCTTCGACGGCGCCTGACGGCAAGGAGCAGACCATATGTCGAGCGCGAACCCAGACACTCCCCGCCCGCCCGCCGGCCGTGCCGGGATGAAGAAGGAGCTGCCCGAGCGTTTCAGGGCCTACCGGCACGTTTGGGTTTTCATCGAGCTCGAACGCGGCCAGGTCCACCCCGTATCCTTCGAATTGCTCGGTGAGGGCCGCAAGCTAGCAGATAAACTTGGTGTCCAGCTCGCGGGCGTTGTGCTCGGACCGCCGGAAGAAGCCACCCAGAACGCAGTCGCCGAAGCCTTCGCCTATGGCGCCGACCTTGTCTACTTCGTCGAGGCGCCGCTGCTCGCCGACTATCGGAATGAGCCTTTCACCAAGGCGATGACCGATCTGGTTGACACTTACAAACCCGAGATCCTGCTTCTCGGTGCGACCACGCTCGGCAGGGATCTCGCCGGGTCAGTCGCGACGACCTTGCTGACAGGACTCACTGCCGACTGCACCGAACTGGACGTTGATGCCGATGGTTCGCTCGCAGCGACCCGTCCGACTTTTGGGGGATCCCTGCTATGCACGATCTACACGCTCAACTACAGGCCACAGATGGCGACGGTGCGACCGAGAGTCATGCCCATGCCGCACCGGGCGGACAGAGGGATCGGGCGTGTCGTCACGCACAAGTTGTCGCTGGCCGAGGATGAAATCGTCACCAAAGTCCTTGGCTTCCTGCCGGATAGCCAGTCGGGCACGGCCAATCTCGCCTATGCCGATGTGGTCGTTGCGGGAGGGCTCGGTCTCGGCGGGGCGGAGAACCTGCAGCTTGTGAAGAGTCTCGCGCGAGCGATCGGCGCCGAATTTGGCTGTTCGCGGCCGCTGGTCCAAAAGGGCTGGATGCCGGCCGATCGGCAGATCGGCCAGACTGGCAAGACAATCCGGCCGAAGCTTTACATAGCCGCTGGTATTTCCGGCGCGATCCAGCACCGCGTCGGAGTTGAGGCAGCCGATCTCATCGTGGCCATCAACACCGACCCGAACGCTCCGATTTTCGATTTCGCTCACCTCGGGATCGTAACTGATGCGGTCCGCTTCCTGCCCGCGCTGACCGAGGCCTTCACCCGGCGGCTGTCACCGCACAGTCGCGACAAGCTTGCGAGCTAAGGGAGATGGAGATGATCAACGAAGAGTTTGACGCCATTGTCATCGGGGCCGGCATGTCCGGGAACGCAGCTGCTTACACCATGGCAAGCGACGGCTTGAAGGTACTCCAGTTGGAGCGAGGTGAATATCCGGGCTCCAAGAATGTCCAAGGCGCCATCATGTACGCGAACATGTTGGAGAAGATCGTCCCGGACTTCCGGGATGATGCACCGCTCGAGCGGCATCTGGTCGAACAACGCCTATGGGTGATGGACGAGACCTCCCACACCGGGATTCACTATCGGTCGGAGGATTTCAATGAAGTGAAGCCCAATCGCTATACGATCATCCGTGCCCAGTTCGATAAATGGTTTTCGCGCAAGGTGCGCGAGGCCGGCGCGACGGTTCTGTGCGAGACGACCGTGACGGAACTCGTCCGTGATGGCAATGGCAAGGTAATCGGGGTCCGGACAGATCGGGCCGGCGGAGCGATCTACGCGGACGTCGTGGTTCTTGCAGAAGGTGTCTGCGGGCTGCTTGGCACGCGAGGCGGCCTGCGAAAGATGCTGAAGCCGGAAGCCGTGGCGCTGGCCGTCAAGGAAATGCATTTCCTGCCCGAAGAGATCATTGAGCAGCGGTTCGGCGTCAAAGGGAGTGAAGGCTGCGTGATCGAGGCAGTCGGCACGATATCCCACGGAATGGCCGGGCTCGGGTTCCTCTACACCAACAAGGAATCGATCTCACTGGGGATCGGCTGCCTCGTTTCGGATTTCACCGCGAAGATGGAGAGCCCTTACACCCTCCTGGACGCGCTAAAACACCATCCTTCGATCCGGCCGCTGATCGCCGGTTCGGAGGTGAAAGAATACGCGGCGCATCTCATTCCTGAAGGTGGCTACAAGGCAATTCCGCAGCTCTTTGGCGACGGTTGGGTCGTTGTTGGCGATGCTGCGCAATTGAACAACGCCATTCACCGCGAGGGTTCGAACCTCGCCATGACCTCCGGTCGGATTGCGGCTGAGGCTATCATCCAGGTCAAGAGACGCAACGATCCTATGACCAAACGGAACCTCGCCCTATACAAAACGATGCTGGATGAATCCTTCGTGGTGAAGGACCTGCGGAAATACAAAGACATGCCATCCCTACTCCATAATAACGCCGGCAATTTCTTCACGACTTACCCGAAGTTGATGTCGCAAGCCGCGCAGAACTTCATGCGTGTCGACGGCACGCCGAAGATCGATAAGGAAAAGGCGACCACGGCAGCCTTCATCAAGGCGCGATCGCGGTTGGGGCTGGTCAGCGACGCGATCCGCCTGGCATTGGCGTGGCGGTGAGGCACTGACGACATGACAAATCCAGTGACGAAATTTCGGGTCGAGGACAAGCTTTACCAGAACCGCTATCTGGTGGACTCCGGCCGTCCGCATATAAAGGTGCGACCGCACGAGCAACCAAGCGCGAATCTGCTCGCGCTGACCCGTGTCTGTCCAGCGAAATGCTACGAGTTGAACGACAAAGGTCAGGTTGAAATCACCGCTGATGGCTGCATGGAGTGCGGCACCTGCCGGATCTTGTGCGAGACCAGCGGTGAGATCGAATGGAACTATCCGCGCGGTGGCTTCGGTGTACTCTTCAAGTTCGGATGATCGGCGTCCGCACCGTTTGATGGGTACGCACCTGTGCACTCCTGAAGTTACGACCAAGCGCCGACGCTTCCTGGCACCATCTCGCAAAAGGGGGAGCGGGTGAACACTGTGCTTGAAATGCAAAAGGCGCTTGGGAGGAGCATTCGGGACCACAACTCCTGAGGTGTTTCCATGGCTGACATACCGCCGGATCGCGTTAACGAAGTAGGACCTCGAGACACCCGCCGCGAACCGGGCAGCGATGCGCTGTCCCATGCAGATCTCCGGGTCAGGGGAATCTACGAGATATCGAAAGCCCTGACCGCTCCGGCGCGGCTGGAGATTACGCTTGCCAATGTCGCGAATATACTCCCATCGTTTGTGCAAATGCGTCACGGAGCAATCGTTGTACTGGACGCTGAAGGTGATCCGGAGATTGCCGCGAGTGCTGGCGACGCCGATACCGCCCGATCAGGCACACACCCCATCGTACCACGGGCCGTGATAGAGCACATCGTCGCTACGGGGACGAAGCTCATGATACCGGACGTCAGCACGTCCGAGCTATTTCAGGCTGACCCTGAAACATATCACAGCGGCAATTCCCTCCCAATTGCCTTTATTGGCATCCCGGTGAAGGCTGAGCATAAGATCCTTGGAGTGTTGTCGCTCGACCGCGCAAGGGACAGCCCCACCGGCTCCCTCTACGATGAGGACATAGTGTTCCTGACGATGGTCGCCGACCTCGTCGGCCGAACTGTTCGCCTCCATCGCGCCCTGACTACGGATCGTGAGCGGCGCGTCGATTCGCAATGGACACTGGAGAATTCGTCCGATGAGGACAGGACCGACTCCATCCCGCATCCGCCTGTCAAAATGGAGGGGATCATCGGGGAAAGTCCCGCACTCAAGCAGGTGCTCGAAACCGTATCCATAATTGCAAGGACGAATTCTACCGTGCTTCTGCGGGGCGAAAGCGGCACGGGCAAGGAATTTTTTGCGCAGGCGATCCATAAGCTCTCACGTCGGAGGAAGAAGCCTTTCGTCAAATTGAACTGCGCCGCACTGTCTGAAAGCGTTCTGGAGTCGGAGCTGTTCGGGCATGAAAAAGGTGCCTTCACAGGGGCCATCTCGCAGCGCGCCGGCCGTTTTGAATTGGCAAATGGCGGAACGCTGCTACTGGACGAGGTCGGCGAGATTTCGCCTGCCCTTCAAGCCAAGCTGTTGCGCGTCTTGCAGGAAGGCGAACTAGAGCGTGTCGGCGGCACCAAGACGCTACAGGTGGATGTCCGCCTCATATGCGCCACCAACAGGGACCTTGAGACGGCTGTTGTAAACGGGAGTTTCAGGGCCGACCTTTATTTTCGCATCAATGTGATGCCAATCATCCTGCCTCCGCTTCGAGAGCGACCCGGGGATATTCCGCGCCTTGCGAACGCGTTCCTAGACCGATTTAACAAGGACAACCATCGCGAACTCGCCTTCGCGCCGTCGGCGCTGGAGCTGATCTCGCAATGCTATTTCCCCGGCAACGTCCGCGAGTTGGAGAACTGTGTGCAAAGGACGGCGACGCTAGCGCGTTCAAGGACAATCGCTCCGTCGGATTTTGCCTGCTACAATAACCAATGCCTGTCTTGGCTCCTCTGGAAAAGAGCTGATCGTTCGCACGGCGGCAATACCGGCGACGAGCGGGCTCGACGCAACATTACGCCCGTTGGATCGCGGATGCCGGCCGGGCGCTTCCGCGACCCACAGGACAGCGTATTGCCTCATACGGCCGACGCTCCAAACGATCCCGCTTTTCCTGCAATAGGCCCGCGCCTGACGGAACGCGACCGGCTGCTCGAAGCGATGGAGAAGGTCGGTTGGGTTCAGGCCAAGGCCGCTCGTATCCTCGGCGTCACGCCGCGGCAGGTCGGATACGCTCTGCGCCGACACAATATCGAGGTGAAGAAATTCTAGCGTGCTCGTGACCTGAGAACAGGACTATGCGCCAGGTTCGCGAGAACCTGTCGGAGCCCGAGCCAAATCTACGCGAGCGTGCGACGATCGTCACGCCTTTCATCGCGGTGACGCCACCGGGGCCCTTTCCAGCGTCTTGACAAGCGTAGGGGGGCGCACTGACTAATCCTTATCCGAACCATGCCGACGCGAGTATCGCGCGATAACTTCACCACGGGCGAGTTTGCCGTCGCCGAGACCGACATCTTCGTCGCAGACCGGTCGAGCACGTTGTGCCGAGGCGATCACGGGTGAAAGGGTCGACTTTCTCTCTCGGAATCATGTCCGCCGGAGTCGTCTTCCTCACGTTGTGTGCGTAGCCACTGTCGGAGGTCCGACAAAGTCATGTCGGGGCAACCCCACGATATCAGACGCGAAAGCCAATTCGTGATCTAGCGCCACCTTTTGAGTTTGGCATTGCGCTTGCGCTTTGAACGGCGACGTTAACCCGCAACGGAGCCGTTCAATGTCCGCACCGGTAATTTCGGTTGAGAGCCTGACCGGCAGGTTCTCCGACCAGCTGCTGGCGAGCGCGGATTCGGGTGGCTGCGCATCTTCCTCCTGCGGCTCGTCGACAAGGCCCAGCGATGTTGATCCGGCTGTCTGGGACAAAATCAAGGATCACCCGTGCTTTTCAGAAGAGGCGCATCACTATTTCGCGCGCATGCACGTCGCGGTCGCACCGGCCTGCAATGTCCAGTGCAACTACTGCAATCGCAAATATGACTGCGCCAACGAAAGCCGGCCCGGGGTAGTGTCGGAAAAGCTGACGCCCGACCAGGCGGTACGCAAGGTGATCGCGGTCGCCAACGAAGTACCGCAGCTTTCCGTGCTTGGCATCGCCGGACCGGGCGATGCCTGTTACGACTGGGAGAAGACGAAGGCAACGTTCGAACGCGTCGCCAGGCAAATCCCCGACATAAAGCTGTGCGTCTCTACCAACGGGCTCGCGCTGCCAGACCACGTCGACGAGCTTGCCGAAATGAATGTCGATCACGTGACGATCACCATCAACATGGTCGATCCGGAAGTCGGCGCAAAGATCTATCCCTGGATCTTTCACGACCATCGCCGCTACGTCGGCTCACAAGCCGCCAGGATTTTGCACGAGCGGCAGATGCTGGGATTAGAGATGCTGAGCGCGCGCGGCATCCTCACAAAAATCAATTCGGTGATGATCCCTGGCGTGAACGATCAGCACCTGATTGAGGTGAACAAGTGGGTCAAGCAACGAGGCGCGTTCCTGCACAACGTCATGCCTCTGATCTCGGACCCGGCGCACGGCACGCACTACGGACTGACCGGGCAGCGCGGCCCAAATGCAATGGAGATGAAGGCTCTTCAGGATCGTCTTGAAGGCGGCGCCAAGTTGATGCGCCACTGCCGGCAGTGCCGGGCAGATGCCGTCGGCCTGCTGGGCGAGGATCGTGGCCAGGAATTCACACTCGATCAGATTCCCAGGGAGCTCACATACGATGCCAGCAAGCGCGAAACCTATCGGGAGCTGGTCGCGGACGAGCGTCGCGATCACCTGGCGGCCAGGAGCGAAGCGATCGGAATGGTCAAGACAGCGAGCTCCGGCAAGTCCCTCCTCGTCGCGGTGGCGACTAAGGGCGGCGGCCGCGTCAACGAACACTTCGGCCATGCCAAAGAATTCCAAGTGTATGAAGCCTCGCCGACAGGGATCAACTTTGTCGGGCACCGCAAGGTTGAGCAGTATTGCCTTGGCGGTTGGGGCGAGAATGCCACTCTCGACGGCGTCATCGCTGCGCTGGAAGGCATAGACTTCGTGCTTTGCGCCAAGATTGGAAATTGCCCCAAGGATCAGCTCGCGGACGCCGGTATCCGAGCGACCGACGCTTACGGTCATGACTACATTGAGACGGCAATCGGCGCCATTTACGCCGCCGAGTCTGGCGGCCCGGCACTCACGGCGACCGCCTGAGCCGTCTCATTCCACTCGAACCAGGAGTCAAAATGGCTTTCAAGATCATCGCATCCCAATGCACGCAATGTGGCGCCTGCGAATTCGAATGCCCGTCCGGTGCGATCAAGTTCAAAGGCGAGAGCTACGTGGTCGAGCCGCAGAAGTGCACCGAATGTGAGGGAGCCTTCGAGACGCAGCAATGTGCCTCGGTATGTCCCGTGCCGAAGACCTGCGTTCCTGCCTGACCCCAATCAGGCTACCGCATAGCGGCTGCCTCCGGGAGCCTGCGAACATCAACAACTGTAGCCTCAAAGAAACAAGGAACCGCCATGTGGCTCGCACGCGAACAGGAGGTCGAAATCCACAGGCCTCCCCGATTTAGGCCGGGAGAGCGGGTCCGTGCCATCCGTCACATAAAGAATGACGGCACCTATCCTGGCAGGGAGATCGGCGAAAATCTCGTGCGCAAGGGTGAAGAGGGCTATGTGCGGGACATTGGCACCTTTCTACAGCAGTTCTTCATCTATGCGGTCGAATGGATCGACCGTGGCACCGTCGTTGGCATGCGAGCGCGTGAATTGATGAGCCTCGACAAAGCCGACGCTCCCTGCAGTGCCGAAGAAAACGCGAAACAAGGAACGTCCGGATGAAAGTAATGATCCGCAGGACCGATGCCGGGTTGTCAGCGTATGTCCCCAAGAAGGATCTCGAAGAGCCGATTATCAAATTCGAGAACCAAGATCTGTGGGGCGGGGTCGTAACGCTCAGGAACGGCTGGCGGCTCCTCTTACCCGATCTTCCGCCACATACGCGTCTGCCGATCACCGTCGAGGCAAGGAAGCTTTCCGACGAGGACTAATGCTGCCCCTTATGAGAGGCATCGAGAGGAAACGAGCATGAACACGACCCCGACCTCGGGCCACCTCGTCGTCGTCCGGGACAGTTTTGCCAGAAAGCTGCTTGAGCTGGCAAGACAAGCGCTCGTCTCCGATCAGGTGATCCCTTATCTCGGTCCGGGTCTCCTCCGGCTCGGCTCTGCGGAGCCGCCTGTACCGTGTACCCCCGAAGCAGTTGCCGCGGCACTCAACACGCGCGCGCCAGCCCCCTCGAAGATCCGCACCAATATGTGGTCAGTCGCGCAGTTCATCGAACAGCGCCGGCACCGCCGCACGCTTCAAGCTTGGATGACTGATATATTCGCGGAGCCGGCCGCGCCGAACCTCCTCCACGCCTGGCTCGCAAGACTCCCCCTCTCCCTCATCATCGACAGCTGGTACGAAGGCGCCATGCGCGCGTCGCTAGCAGAGGCCGGCCGAACCGACGTCATCGAGATACAAGGCGTCACGCGGGCGAATGAAGTCGGTAACATTTGGACCAGAACTTACGACTTGTCCGGAAGGGAACTCGACGCCGCAGCAGCGACAACGACGGTTCTCTATACCCCTCATGGCAGTATCAGGCCGGCTGCCAATTTTCTCATCGCCGATTCCGACTATGTCGAAGCCCTGACTGAAATCGATATCCAGACACCTATCCCTGATCTGGTGAAGCAACGGCGCACCAATCGGGGCTTTTTCTTCGTCGGCTGCCGCTTCAACGATCAGATGCTGCGTACTTACGCCAGGCAGATCATGAAGCGCTCAGAAGGCCCACGTTACGCGATCATGGATGGGCAAGCGCTGACCAGAAACGAAGCCCGTTTCCTTGCGGCAAGCGGAATCACGGTGGTCGACATGCCAGCGAGCGAAGCCGTGGCGCAGCTCGCCGGGTCAGCGTCTTGAGCCGATAGTGGTCAGGATCAACTTGGAGGGCGCCTTTGATGTAAGTCGACCGGCTTGCTTCCGAAGGCGCAAAATTCAGTCGGGAACACACCGTGAGCAGAGATGCTGTTGGCATGACCTCTCTCAAATCGTCCGGGCATGTGAAAGCGGCGGGGTGGGGCCGAGGCTTGAGCACCCTGCTGCGCATTACGCGCATGAATTTGAGGCACCCGTGGCAGGTCGCGCTTGCTATCAGTGCGACGATCATAGCCGTGATCCTGCAGTTGCTAATACCCCGGCTTCTCGGCAGGGCTGTCGACCAGACCCAGGCGGCAATCGGGAGTAGCGTCACTGGGACGGATGCAGCACAAGCGCTATTGACTCTGGCTCTCCTGCTTCTCGCCGCGAGTACGCTGCGCGGCATCTTCACGATGGCGCAAAACTATTTTGCCGAAGCCGTCGGGCATCACGTCGCGTATGAACTGCGGCTGGCTTGTTACGACAAGGTCCAGCGCCTCAACTTTTCCTTTCACGACCGGGTGCATTCAGGCGACCTGATTACTCTCGGCATCCTCGATCTCGACGGCGTGCGGATGTATTTTTCCACCGCCCTGGTTCGCTTGCTTCTGCTCACCATGCTGATCGGGATCGGCGCCTACATGATGATCTCAACCGACCCGGTGCTCGGTCTCATCGCGCTAAGCTTCGTGCCTTTCGTGGCCTGGAGATCGTCGGTCACGCAGCTTAAGCTACGCGTCATCTGGCTTGACCTGCAGGAGCGGCTTTCCGTCCTAGGCCGGGTGATGGAGGAAAATCTCGCGGGGATCCGCGTTGTCCGGGCGTTTTCGGCACAAGCTTATGAAATGGTAAAGTTCGACCGCGCCTCGAAAAACGCGCTCGAACTCGCCCACGAGCAGGTTGATGTCCACGTGCCCAATACGTCGGCAATGACCCTGGCCTTCTTTTTCGCCATGGGGTTGGTCCTCTGGATCGGTTGCAACAAGGTCATCGCCGGCCAGTTCAGCGTTGGGACGCTCACGACGTTCCTGGCCTTCATGACGATCCTTCAAATGCCCGTCCGCCAGATCGGTCTGATGGTCAACGGCTTCGCCCGCGCCTACACTTGCGGTTCGCGCCTCTTCGGTCTGCTCGACCAGGACATTACGATCAGGGATGCTTCCACCGCCAGACCGCTTGAGATCGGTGAAGGCACTCTGCGCTTCGACAATGTCTCGTTTGCATATCCCGGCACCGGAAACCGCGCCATTTTGAAGAATATCACCTTTAGCGCCCGTAGGGGCGAGACGATCGCGATCGTGGGTCCGCCGGGTTCGGGAAAATCGACAATGGCTCACCTGATCCCCCGCTTTTACGATGTCACTGGTGGCGCCATCATGCTTGACGGGCAGGATATCCGCGAGGTTACCCTCGCCACGCTTCGCCAGGCGGTCGCCGTCGTACAACAGGATGCATTCCTGTTCACTACCACGATCGAGAACAACATCGCCTATGGCGATCCCTGGGCGAAGGACCCGCGGATTGCGCGCGCTAGCGAATCCGCCCAGTTACACAATTACATTCTTGGCCTCCCCGCGGGCTACAAGACGGTCGTCGGCGAACGTGGCGCCTCTCTCTCTGGCGGCCAGCGCCAGCGTCTCACCATAGCTCGCACGATGATGTTGCGCCCATCAATCGTCATTTTCGACGACTCAACGGCCTCGATCGACGCCGCCACCGAGCAGCGCATCCGCGCGGCGATACGACGTTTCGCCCAGGATAGGGTGACGATCATCATCGCCCACCGGCTCAGTTCGCTTAAGCACGCCGACCGTATCCTGTTTGTCGACAATGGCGAGATCGTGGAATGCGGCACCCATCAGGAGCTTTTGGCCAAGCGGGGGCGCTATAAGGCCCTTCATGATCTTCAGTTGCGCCCGGAAGATCACATTGCGACCACGTCCAGAGGCGCGCCCTGATGGCCAAGGTGCATGCCAGCGAAATCGAAACCGAACCCAATGACAGCGGCAGGCGCCCCCCGCGCGCGGTCGTCGGCTCCCACCGCGTCGAGGAGGAGATGTTCGGCCGGGCTTTCGACAAGAAAATCATCCGGCGCATCTGGGCCTTCGTTCGTCCCTACCGAGCCATGGCAGTCGTCTCGGTTGCCGCATTGCTGGTTTTCACCGGCACGCAGCTTCTCATCCCGCTGATCATCCGCCACGCGATCGATCACGCCACAACTCCGGGAGGTGTTGATCGCTCGGCCGTTCTCGCGGCCGCCGGCGCGTTTGCGCTCACCATTCTGGTTAACTTCGGCGCCGCCTACGCGCAGGAAACCGTCGTGGGGAAAATGGCCGAGAACGTCCTCTTCGACATCCGGCGCGCCATGTTTGCCCATCTGCAGAAGGTGTCGCTCTCCTTCATGGACAAGACCGAGGTCGGACGACTGATGTCCCGCCTTCAAGGCGACGTCAACTCTATACACGAATTCCTCGAAAGCTCGATCTACTCCGTAGGCGATATCGCGCTTCTCTTCGGCATCGTTTTCGTAATGCTGTACGTCAACTTCAGCCTGGGCTTTCTCACGCTCTCGATCTTGCCGGCCCTGTTGATGATCCGCATCGTCTGGCTGCCGCGTGCCCGCGAGGCCTTCATGGCTGCACACGAGACCAACTCAGTCGTCAACGGCGCGTTGGCCGAAGCCATTCACGGCGTGCGCACCGTCCAGTCCATGGACCGCCAGCAGGTAAACTTCCTGCTGTATGACGACAAGGCACATGCCGACCTCAGGACACACCTGGTCGCTGCCAGGTATGCACAGGTCATGGTGCCGATCGTTGATGGCCTCACGGGTCTCGCCATGGCCGTCGTCATTGTGGTCGGCGGCTCCATGATCGTGAATGGCCGTGTCGGTGTGGGGGTATTGGTTGCCTACATACTCTATATCCAACGCTTCTTTGACCCAATTCGCTCACTTACTCTGCAATATTCCGTCATGCAGCGCGCCATGGCCTCCGGCAAGCGCCTGACCGATGTGCTCGACGTCAGGATCGAGATCCAGGACAAACCGGATGCCAAGGTCCTTGCGCCCGAAATGGACGGCTCGGTCGAGTTCAGGAACGTCACGTTCGGCTACGATCCCAAAAATCCGGTGCTGAAAAACGTCTCCTTCGGCGTCAATCCCGGCGAGACGGTCGCCCTGGTCGGGCCGACCGGCTCTGGCAAATCGAGCGCGATGGCCCTCGTCCACCGCTTTTATGATGTTCAGCAAGGCCAAGTGCTGGTCGGCGGACATGATGTGCGCGATCTCACCCAGGAATCGCTCGGGCTCCAGATCGCCATGGTGCTGCAGGAGCCGTTTCTGTTCACCGGGACGGTCTTCGAGAACATCCGCTACCACAAGAGGGAAGCCACGCGGGACAAAGTGATCGAGGCCGCCAAGGTGGTGGGCGCCCACGACTTCATCATGAGCCTTGCCGACGGGTATGATACCCAGCTCGGCGAACGCGGCGGCAACCTTTCTCTCGGCCAGCGTCAGCTTGTCAGTTTCGCCCGCGCTCTCGTTGCCGATGCCAAGATCCTAGTTCTTGACGAGGCCACCGCCAACATCGACAGCTACACGGAAATGCTGATCCAGAAGGCTCTGACAAAACTCCTGGAAGGCCGCACTGGGCTTGTCATCGCTCACCGGCTCGCCACAATCCGCGGTGCCGATCGAATCATCGTACTTCAGAATGGCCAAATTAGTGAAACCGGTAACCACGACAAACTGATGGCTATGGGTGGGCTCTATTCCAAACTCTACAATCTGAACTACTCGTCCTTCGACGACGTTCTCGAAGAGGAAGCCGACCCGACCGTACAAGCCGCCTCTCAGACCTGATGCCTCGCCGACGTATCTGTGGTACCGTCCACCACTTTCAGGCGTACCGGCGGACGCCGCGGATGAAGCGGCACCCTTCATGGAGAAGCACCCATTTGCAGGCTTACCTAGTACTCAAAAAAAGTTGCCGGATGTATCAAGAGCTTTGATTTCATTGTCTTGGCGGGCCAAAATCAGAAGTCTTCCCGTATCGCTCCGTATGGTTCCGCGCCTAAGCAAAGGACGCTGCATAAGATGGGGCTTCATGCAGTCCCAGGATGTGGGCTTTGTGTGGTGTGATCTAGCGGTTGGTAGCGATCAGCCGCCGCTGTCCAATTCCGTTCCGGTTCGCAGGCACTCCAGATATCGAAAATGATATTTAGGATGTAGAGTGCCTTTTTCTCGCCCGTGCTGAACGTAGCCAACAAATCGGCGTGCTCTACCGACGCAGTGTCCGCCCCATCCTCAAATGTGAAACCGACGCTGAGTATTGGTTCCTGGCCGAGTACCACCTCCCTGAAATTCTTAGGCACCAGCTTGAACGGCACGAAGAAGCGGTCGTTGAATATCTCGATCACGTCCGCCCACTGCGTCCGTTCTTTTGCAGCCTCTGCTCAATCTCGCCGCGACGCTTCTCCGCAGCCTGGTACCTTTCGATGACGTCCTTGTAGAGATCCAGGAACGCGAACAGGTAACTCTTCCAGACCTCTTCCTTGAACGCCGGCATGTTTGCCAAGTGGGGTAGCAGGTCCTCGTTGTCGGTCAGGTAGGTCTCAAACTGCCGGACGTTGACGTTTTTGGTGATCAGCTTTTCAACGGCGGCGAACTTCTTGCGCAGGTCTGGATCGTTGCTGATCGCCTCCTTTTCCTTTTCCACCAGCTCCTTCAGCTGCTTCTCGGTCGTGATCTCCAGCTTCGCCCCTGAGTTAAGATTGATAGAGTGCTTGGCCTTGAAAAACCCGTTGTCAGCTAAGTTTTTCGCGATTTCCGAAGCATTATAGTAAGTGAACCTCCCCTTCCTGAAATACGTCGATTTTCCGATTAGTTGATTGTACTGTTTGATGTAATTTTCGATGCTAGCCTTAACATCTGCGTTGTCCAGCAAGGCTAAAAAGTTGTCATCAAAAATGACGTCATATCTGACCGTAGCAAACGGCGCGGTCTTCTGCTTCAAGAGTTCGTCCCTGAACGCGCAAAAGAGCCTTGTAGAATTGGTCCTCGCCCTGCGTGAAGGTCGAAGATATCTCGCGTCCCAAGTCTTTCTTCGAGCCTGTGTGCTGTTTCAGGGCGGCGAGTAGCCGCTGCCTAGCGTCTTCATGCCGAGGTTGAGTTTTTCGTACTCCTCGCGAAGCTTGCTGTTCACCAGCAAAGTGGACGTCTTCTCGCTGTGACCGAACGCTTCCTCGTAAGGAAGCACGACCATAACGCTTTCCGGCGGTAACGCTGTCCCCTTTTCGTCGGTGACTACTCGCTTGTTGATGCGGTCTTTGAAGATCCGGTCGCCACTATTTTCCTCATCAGCGATGTCTTGGAACGTTTTTGCTAGTGACGACTTCATTGCACCATTCGGCGCATAGATCGCAATCGCGCTCTTCTTGCTGAAATCCAGATCGGCTTTCAGCTTCTTGATCCCGTAGCAATGCTCGAGATCCAGCAACAACTTTTCCAAACGTGCCCCCCAAGTATATGACATACTATCACTGGGCAAGTTGGCATGAAACCCTCCCGGTGGGAATGAGGGCGTACATTACTTTTCGCCTCAAGCTCTGGAGCGCCCGGTCGGTCTTGAGCAACAGGTCGATCGCCTGAAGTGAGAGCGTGCGACCCGCGCTCGGGAGTGAACGATGGATCGCGACACCGTACCAATGAGGGACAGCTACTGTAAGAGGTTGCTGAACTGCAGGCCTTTGAAGGCCGAAGATCCCTCACCCCGCGAACCGACGCTGCTTCCTTACGCCAAGCCGATCCGGAAATCCTCCAGAACCTGAGCTAGCCCTAGCGCGCCGAGAAGCGCCAAAATGCGCTTCGGCTGAAGCTTTGCAATGGAATGATCGTAGATGGCGAGATTGGTCGCGCCGTTGAGGCGAGAGGGGTAAATGATGCCGTCGAGCCGAGACGAGTGCTCGTGAAACGCCACCGACCATCGGCGAGCCAAGTTCTGGCGCTGCGCCCGAACTACGTCCGTGGGAACACCCATCCTGACCGCATTGTCGCCCCTGAGATCGATCAGGCGAAGCTCCGCCGTAGTCGTGATCTCCGCATAGCGCCGTTGGGTCAGTTCCACCTCCTCTATCGGGAGGTCGTCGAATAGTCCTTCGCGCCGATCTCGGAGCACGGTCTCGAGGAAGCAAACCTTCAGAGAGTCGCCGAGGTAGAGAACGCCAAAACGGTTGGCAGCAACACGACGCCGCAGATCGCTGAAACGGCTCGCCGACTTCCCGTATCCGAGGGGATCAGGATAGGTGCTCCAGTAGATCCGACCGAATGTCCGCCCCGGCGGTATGGTCTCGATTTCGAGCTTTGCGCGCCCGAAATCGGGTGGAGGTGGAACGCCGGGCATTCAGTCGAAATCGCCCCTGGCTATGCCTTCCGCCGCGGCCAACACCGAGCCATCATCGCCTTGCTGAAGGGCTCGGAGTGCCGTCCGCCCATCGAGCGCGCCATGGCGCGACACCAGAAACCGATAGACCACCCAGGCATTATTGCGCAACGTCGCATGGAGCGCCGGCAAGGCCCCGAAGGGCCGGCCATGCTTGTCGAGCTGCCAGACAGGAAAGCGGAAGCCGCGCTTGGCGCCATCGATCCCGAGCACCTGCCCGCGCTGCCGCTTAGCGTTGACCGTCACCCGCGACGTGCCGAGCAGCTTGGCAAAAGCTTCGGCACTTAGCATGTCTTCGGCGGCCACAATTTCGGCAACACGCTTGCGACCGCGTTCGCGCGCCTTGGCGAGCGCCGCTTCAAGCTCAGCGTCGGCCTTGCCCGTATCCTCGACGGGAAACATCTCATCTGAAGCGCTCGGCTGTTCCTCGACCGGCGTGATCGTCTGCGCGCCGGCGGCCGGATCGACCTCTACCCGGAACGATACGCGATGGCCGATCTTGCGGCTGCGTGCGATCGCCTCCTGATAGCGTTCGAGCAACACCTTTTTGAAATCGGCCTGTGCCGGCAACTTCGTGGTAAAACTCAGGGCGACTCCCGCATGGGATGCGGTCCCGCTATGATTGCTGCGTTTTGGAGCGGCCATGATGACAACCTCCTGCTGTCACCAATATGGTTACAGATCGTAAGTTCGTCAAGTTCGATAATTTCGTAGAGGCGGTGGAATTGTTATCGTGACCGACTGAGGCTCACACAATTCCCCACGCCCGAAACCTTCCCCTGCCCGTCATCTCGCGCAGCCCAAGCTCACCGACCAGATTCAGCGCCCCCTGTTTTGTCACTTTTAGCCCCTTCTGAACCATGCCAGTCGAGACAAGTGGCCGCGACAGCACCAGCTCGATCAGGTCGGAAAGTTTGGAACTGACGCGCCGCTCCCGCAGCCGCCGTTCCATCTGGCTTTTCGCCATCACCAGCCGGTCATGCTCTTTCAACCCGGCGAGCGCTGCCTCGTGGATGGCATCGACAAAAGCCAACAACCGATCCGAGCGATTGCGCGCCCGCCGCCGCTCTCGTGGAATGTTCTTGGCGCCGAGCTGCAGGCTGACGAGATGGTTGGCGGTAAGACCCTCCTGCCGCAGCAGCGCGGCGACGAACAGCGGCCCCGAGCCACGTGGCATGCTGCAGCACCTCGATGTCCGACCAGGCTTCGAGCAGGACCGCGGCGCGCAGGACGACCGGCAGATCGCGGGTCTTGGCCATCACATCCCGCCATTCGGCCAGCCGTTCTTCTTCATTCCAGTCGAGATCGTAGATCAGGCCGTTTTGGTCACGTCGTGACGTTTCATGCTTTCGACCATGCACGTCGGCGCCGCTGAGAATCTTTGACGAGCGTGCCAGGACAGCATCGATCTCGGCAAATTCTTCGGCCAGAAGATCGTCGTCAGCGTCATCCCGACCATCAGCCTCAATGGGGCTGGCCCCCTCCCCTTCCCGGCTTTTTTGTCCCGCCGCAGGCGTAGCGCCGTCCCGACCGGTCAGAGCCAAAACCGTCGCGACTGAGCGCCCAGTCCGGCTTCTGCACAAAAATGCGCCGACGGGTACGCAGCACGGCGTGCGCGCGGGTGAGTTCGTGGGTCAGGGTGCGAATGTCCATGTGGGCGTCGTGCAGGACAAGGTCCTCGAGGTGGACGAGCTCGCCTTCGAGCCAGAGCGCGCCGGCAGCGTCGGCGAAGTGCTGGCGCTCGACAAAACCGTCGCGGACGGGGGAACGAGCCAGCCGCTCGTCAAGGCGGGCCAAAACCTCGGTGGCTGTCGCTTTTACTTCCCGATCTCAAACAGGGAAAAGTCAGGTATTGTTTAGGTTTAGGCGCTACGACAGCCCTCGATTTTTTCGCTAACGATTTCACTGACTGCTCGATTTGCCACACCGATTGCACAACCGCAAAGCCGCACCCGGCACGTCGCATTCCGACGAAGCATGGTCGGCGGCACGTCGACTCGCTCGCGAGCTCGACAGGATTCTCGACGGTTCGGGGCCAAGACGCGCGGCAATCAACCGGGCCGCGGCCGAGCTGCGCCTCTCGACCCGCCAAGTCTACAATCTGCTGGCGCGCTACCGCAACGATCGGACCGTGACGTCGCTGCTGCCCCAGTTGGATGGCAGCGGCCAGGTTGTGTTGCAAAGTTTTGGTAACTGGTCGCGTGGGAGAACCCTGCATCAATTTTCGCGAGGTTCGAGATGTTCAAAGGCCGTCAGTTCGACCAGTCCGTCATCTTGTTATGCGTGCGCTGGTATCTGGCCTACGATCTGAGCCTGCGCGACTTGAAAGAAATGATGGCCGAACGCGGCATCGGCGTCGATCGTTCGACGATCCATCGCTGGGTCATTCATTTCGCGCCGCGGTTGCTGGAGCGCTTCAACCGCCGCAAGCGTGCCGTCACCGGCAAATGGCGTGTCGACGAAACCTACATCAAGGTTCGCTGTGAGTGGATGTATCTCTACCGCGCCATCGACAGCGTCGGCGACACGGTCGAATTCTGGTTCAGCGAGCATCGCGACCTGCTGGCGGCCAAGCGCTTCTTCAGGAAAGCCCTGGAGCGCCATGGCCGGCCCGATCGCATCGTCATCGACGGCAGCCAGACCAATCACGAAGCCATCACTTCCTGCGACACGGCAAATCGATTGCAGGATCGTTCCCGGCGCTGGCTGAAACCGATCACGGTCAGGAAAAGTCGATACTTGAACAACAGGATCGAGCAGGACCACCGGCGCATCAAGCGCCGTGTGCGGCCGATGCTTGTCAATGACCGTGGAATCGGGACCCCGCATTTTCGCGCAAAAGGGACCCCGGTTTTGGGGCGGTGAAGGGCACGCCGATGAGCGCCCGATCAGGTGGAGCTGGTCGGGGTTGCACAGCCTGATCGGGCGCGGCTGATTGGCTTTAGCTTTGAGAGCGGCTCTTGAAGCGCCAGGAGTCGTTTCCGGTCTCGACGATCTCGCAATGATGCGTAAGGCGATCGAGCAGCGCGGTGGTCATCTTGGCATCACCGAAGACGCTCGGCCATTCGCCGAAGGCGAGATTGGTGGTGATGATGACGCTGGTGCGCTCGTAGAGCTTGGAGACGAGATGGAAGAGCAACTGCCCGCCGGCCTGGGCGAAGGGAAGATAGCCGAGTTCATCCAACACGACGAAGTCGAGCCGAGTGAGATGGTCGGCGATACGTCCCTGTCGGCCGGCACGGGTCTCGCCTTACCTCGCACGTCAAAATCCCTCATGAGTTCCCTCACTTGGTTTGTGACAGGCGAAAGCCGGATGTGCCGAATGGTATTCGTCCGAGATCACCCAGCAAATGACGGGCCACTTGTTGATAGGATCCGTTTGGCGCTGACGCGCATTGCCTCACTTTGATTGTTCCCGAGTGGGCAGCATCGCTGCCAGGACGCAAGCCCAATACTCCGGGTCGGCAAGACTGTTCGCAAAAGCAGTCAGGCGCGGTGTTAGCTCGGCCGCAAGCGGCGACACGCCTCCCGTGAGGGCTCGATAGGCCCGGAGGCGATCTGCACGGTGATGGATTCCCTCGGCAACTGAGAGGAGACGCTCCTGGAGCTCGGAGGCAAGCCGTCCCAGATCCGCCCCGAGGGCCTGCAGAGCCGCAGCGCGTTCGGTCTGGTCGAGCCGCTCGACGAGCGCGACGAGACGCTCCTGGACCTCAAGCGCAAGCCTAGCCATGCCGGTTCCGAGGCCCTCCAAAGCCGAGGCGCGGTCTGCAGCCGATGCCAGCCGTTCGGCAATGGCCACAAGACGCTTCTGGAGGTTCGGCTCAAGCCCTGCCACGCCCGCTCCGAAATCCCTCAGGACCGAAGCGCGATTTTGCTCTCCGAGGCGCTCCGCGAGGCGGACAACTTCCTGCTGAAGGGCGGGCGCAAGCGACGCCACGCCCGCTCCGAAACCCCTGAGGACCGAAGCGCGATCTTGTTCTCCGAGGCCCTCCGCGAGGCGGACAAGTTCCTGCTGAAGGGCGGGCGCAAGCGACGCCACTTCCTGTGCGAATGCCGCAAGTCCCCAAACGCGCTGCTCGGCTTCGTTGATGCTGTTGGCGAGGACGAACAGGCGCTGCTGCAGGTCGGGGCGAAGTCCTGCTAGTGTGATGCCCCGCAGGGCGTAGACGCGATCCTCAGCTTCATGAAGTCGCTCGGCGAGGGCAACGAGACGCTCCTGAAACTCGGGCGAGAGCCGTCCCACGCCGAGTCCGAGGCCCCATACGCCCAAAGAGCGATCGTACCCGTCGAGTCCCTCGGCGACCGTGACGAGACGCTCCTGTAGCTCAGCTGCAACTGCTGGTGCGCCACCTCCGAGGGCCTGCAAGGCCAAGCCGCGATGCTCGGGGTCTTGTAACCCCTCGACCAGCGCGACTAGGCGCTCCTGGAGCTCGGGCATTAATCCTGCCAAGTTCGCTCCGATGTCGTTCAGTACCGAGTTCCGTTCCGGGCCAAGCTGCCCCTCGATGAACGCGACGAGACGCCCCTGCTGCGCCCTGGTGAGGCAATCGAAATTCGGCGCGAGTGACTCGGTCACGCCGGGATACATCAGCGCGGCAAAGGGATTATCGACGTCATATCTGATCAATCCGTTCCAGATGGCCTGAACCCGCCTAGCCGTCCGGCGCCTTATTTCAGCGAGCGGAGTTTGCTGGACGGCAGTTTGCAGCTCACGGCTCGACGACGCCAAGCTCAGCACATCCACTGGCCTGAGCCTGTCGGCAATGTTACTGAGCGCGTTCTGTGGGAGAGAAAGGAGACTGCTGGTGTGCTGCCTGCGACGAGAGGAGGAAGCGCCGCTCGCCGCTTGCGGCTCAAAGTGCGTCTGCTCCACCACAGAAGTGGATGATTGGCCCGGTCCTTCAACTTCAAGAACCGGCTCGGCTGGAGAATCGTTTGTGATGTCAGCTTCCAAGGCGATAGGCATGGGCGCCTTACCTCGCACGTCAAAATCCCTCATGATTTCTCTCACCTTTGGTTTGTGACCGGCGCAAGCCGGATGTGCCGGATGGTCTTCATCCGAGATCACCCAGCAAATAACGGGCCACTTGAACGATCTCTTGAATGGACCGCGTTTGGCGCTGACGCGCATTGCCTCACATTGATTATTGCCGAGTGGGCAACAGCGCTGCCAGGGGCCGAGCCCGATCCTCCGGCTCGGCAAAACCGTTCGCAATGACATTCAGACGCGGTCTTAGCTCGGCCGCAAGCGGCGACTCGCCTCCCGTGAGGGCTCGAAAGGCCCGGACGCGATCTGCATGTCAATGCCGCGTGAATTTTCCCCAAAAGTGCCGAAGTAAACTTCCCCAGTTCGGCCGCTCAGCTCGTCGCGGAGAGTTGCGGATTTTTCGGTGGTCTTCCGCGCGGCCGCGGCGCCGAGTTGATCGCCGGCGGCGTGATGGCGGCTTTGGATCGCAGGTGTTCCGGCATGAGTTCGGCGTGCTGCCTGAGCCGGTAGCTCGAGCCTTCGATCTGGACGACGACGGCATGGTGCAGCAGCCGGTCGAGCAGCGCGGTGGCGACGACGGGATCGCCGAAGACCTCGCCCCATTCGGCAAAGCCGCGGTTCGAGGTGAGGATCATGGCGCCTCTTTCGTAACGGGCGTTGACGAGCTGGAAGAACAGGTTGCCGCCGCCGGGGACGACGGGGAGGTAGCCGATCTCGTCGACGACCAGGAGGGCGGGCCGGCAGAAGAAGCGTATGCGCTCCTGCAGGCGGCCTTCGCGCTCGGCCCGTGCCAGTGCGGCGATGAGTTCGGCCAGCGTGCAGAAGTAGACGCTCTTTCCCGCCTTCACGGCCTCGACGGCCAGCGCGATGGCGAGATGGCTCTTCCCGGTGCCGGGCGGTCCGAGGAAGTGAACGACTTCGCAACGGCGACGAACCCGAGCTGGGCGAGCGTGAAGATCCGGTCGCGGTCGAGCGAGGGCTGGAAGGAGAAGTCGAATCCGGCGAGCGTCTTGATGGTGGCCAGGCGCCCCATGCGCAACGCCGTCTTGATGCGGCTGTTCTCGCGCAGGGTCAGTTCTTCCGAAAGCAGGATGTCGATGGCTTCGAGCGCGGCGATCTCGCCCTTCTCGAGACGGCGTACGACATGGTCGAGCGCTTCCAGCGCGCGCGGCATCTTCAGACCGACCAGGTCATGGCGGATGCGGTCGATCGTCGACGGCGTGGTGTCGAGCGCGCCGGTCATGGCCGCTGCTCCCGGGCCATCGCTCTGGCAACGGCGTCGTAGAAGGCCAGCGGTCGCTGGACGACCCTGTCGCCGGAGCCGTGAAGGATGATCTCCCCGGATTCCGATCTTTGCCGACGCGGGCGAGCTTGAGCAACGCGATGACCGGCCAGGACGTGGCGGTGATGACGGCCATCGAGAACGGGATGGGTGGCAATCAGCACGCCGTTCTCCAAGATGCGGATCTCGTCGGCGAGCGTGTGCACCTCCACGACCCGCCGCCTTGTAGCATCGGGCACGCTGTAGAAATTGCCGCCGACGCTGACCATCCCCTCCCTGCTGATGCGCCGTTCAAGCTTCAGGACCGATCGGAACGGCGCCAGGGGCAGCGGCCGCAGCGCCGCCCGATCTTCGGCGAAGGCTTCGTTGACGACACGTCTGGTGGTGGCGTGAACCCGCGGGTTCGCCACCGTGTCGAGCCAATGGCGCAGCTGCGCGTTCAGGTCGTCGAGATTGCGGAAGGAGCGGGCCAGGAAGAAGTCCTCGCGGATATAGCGAAACGGCCGCTCGACCTTGCCCTTCGTCTTGGCGCGATGGGGCTGACAGGCCTTCGGATGAAAGCCGTAGTGGCGGGCGAGGTCGACGAGTGCGCGATTGTAGACGATCCCGCCAGCCTCGCCTTCGCCGATGACGGCGGTCTTCATCCGATGATAGAGCACCTCGCGGGGAACGCCGCCCAGCGCCTCGAAGGCGCTCGCATGGCAGCGCAAAACCGTCGGAAGATCCTGATGGACGACGAAGCGCGCCCAGATGAGGCGGCTGAAGCCGAGCACGAGGGAAAACAACCACACGATCCTCGGCGTCGTTGGCTCGTCGGTGAAGACGACGTGAAAGCGGGCGAAGTCGACCTGCGCCTGCTCGCCGGGCGGGGTCTCGAAGCGGACCTCGTAGCCGCGTTGCGCCGCGGCCGGCGGACGTCGCGCAGGAAGTCGGTGACGGCCGTATAGCCGCCGCCATAGCCGAGCTCCTTCAACTCCCGGAAAAGCCGCTTGCTTGTGAGGCCGGGATATCGCGTCACCCGTTCGCGCAGATAGGCCGTGAAGGGATCGATCACCGTCTCGCGCGGCTGGCGAGGCCCGTAGACGGGCGCCTCCAAACCCCGTTCGATGTACTTGCGCACCGTCTTGCGGTCGATGCCGCTTTGTCTGGCGATTGCCGACACCGACAGGCCCTGCCGATGCAAATCCAATATCATCACAATCTCCCCGATCTTGACCACCGAAACCTCTCTCCCGACCATCGGAAGAAATATCGGCGATGACGCGCCGCCGGTCTCCCGGAGCGCGCCCCGGGAGACCGGCGGCGGCGCTAAACTGGGGAAGATTCAAACGGCACTTCTGGGGAGTATTGATCCGGTATCGACACTGCAGGGTCATCGATCCTCTCGGCGGCGATGTCACGTTGTCTGGCCATGAACGCGCTGAGAGCTGCGGCGCTGTTGTCAGCTGACCACGGTTACGGCTTTCCATTCCGCCATGGCCTGCAGGCGGTGAATATGTGTGGCGAGAGCGGAGCGTTTTGAGCGAGGTGGAACGAAGAGGTTGCGCAGAGCCGAGAAGATCGAGACGAAACGCTGCAGGCTTCCTGGCGACCGGAAGCCCTGCATCACCCGCTCTCGTTTTCGCAACATCCGCTATCATAAGACCGGCGCCAGCCGCGAGGAGGTGGTCCGCGCCGCACTGGCCGTCGGCGCGCACGACTTCATCGAGAACTTGCCCGATGGCTACGACACCGAACTCGAGCAGCGTGGCGGCAATCTCTCGCTCGGCCAGCGCCAGCTGATCAGTTTCGCGCGGGCGCTGGTCGCCGACGCCAAGATCCTTGTGCTCGACGAAGCCACGGCCAGCATCGATTCCTATACGGAGATGCTGATCCAGAAGGCGCTGATAAAACTGCTGGAAGGCCGGACAGGGCTGGTTATTGCCCATCGCCTGGCCACCATCCGCGGCGCCGACCGAATCGTCGTGCTGCAGAACGGCGAGATCGTCGAAAGCGGCAACCACGAACAGCTGATGGCAAAAAAAGGCCTCTACGCCCGTCTCTACAACATGAACTACGCTTCGTTCGACGACATTTCCGAGGAGATGGGAATGGACGCGGCCGTCGGCAAAGCGACGTGAGCAGGCCTCGCGGAGCCGGACAGATAGCCCCTGCCGCCTTCTGCTAAGTGGAAGTGCACAGAGATTCTGACTGTCTGGCGCTGGCTTTGGGAGGCGACTTATTGGTGATAGCAACCCCACCGCCGCCGAAGCCGTAAATCGCCGTCCTGCACTTCCCCAGTATGAGCGGCGACGCCGAGCAGGAATATTTCGCCAAGCCGTCTTTCATAGCAATGGCGATTTCAAGCCGGACTGCATCCGGGTGCGCGCATCGTTAGAATATCCGCCCATCCTTCTGCAATGTCTCGGGAATGGCGATATCGATCCTGTCGAGCGACATTGTTCGTGCTTCCTGCGAATAGAACGGACTTTGGCGCAAGGAATAGCGATTACCACACCCGGCGACAACCGGATACGCAAACACTTGCCACGTTATTTATGGTTTTATGGTCCACCCCGCAAAATCAGAATTCGAGGAGGAACGAATGCGCGTCGGCTGCCCCCGGGAAATCAAGAACCACGAATACCGCGTCGGCCTGA
>SAQL01000029.1 GCA_004020645.1 Mesorhizobium sp.
CCACCACCTCCTCCTCCTGCAGTCGATCCGCCCTTTCGGACGTTCGCGGCGGGGCCGTATTCCGGGGAATTGAAGTGGCCGTTGGCTTTGATGCCGAAACGGACGTTGAACGCGTCCTGGACTGGGCCAGCATTCTGACCTGTCTTGGTGTCGACGCCATCTGCCGAATAGCAGCCAATGGGCGTGGATGTGGCTATGGTCTGTGCAAGTGCCTGCGCCCCGTTGCCAACACCGTCCGGCGGCTCGAGAAAGCCAAAGTTGCCAGGACCGGCCGCGGCCCCGTTGCCGACCTTGCGCAATTCGATGAGCCTCCGCCGCAGGTCGACGTTGGCGGCGGCCTCTTCGAGGGTGTGTCCGTCAGGATCGTTCTCGTACGGATTGCAGATGAAGACGGGCGTGAAGTTGCAGACACCGCTCTTGAACCCGGCGACCGAGACGGCGCCGATCGTGAACGAATTGTCCGCGGTGTTGCCGCTTAGGAACGAGGCCGGGAAGATCGCAGCAAACCCGACCGGCGTCACCCTGACCTCGACAAAGCGGGCGAGGTTGGCGTCGTTGAGCTCGTCCGTGATGACATTGCCCGCGACGATCGGCAGATTGTCGGAGGCGGGCAGGGATCGGAGGTACCGACGCGTCACGCCGGCGGCAGCCAAATCCTGCGGCCCGGGAGTGGTGGTGAAATTGTATTGATTGCTGACCAGCGTGGCGAGCGCACGGTCTGCTCGCGTGATGCTGTCCGACTTGCCATCAAGCTCGGCCGCCGCAGCGATCGAGAATGCGTCGGCGCCCTTTTGCAGGTCGTTGTGCAGGTTATTTGCCCGGCTCATGTCAATGGTGAGCAGCGAAAACCCGATGATTGCCGGCAGCATGATGCTGACCAGTATCAGCGCTACTCCCCTTCGATCGTGCCAGAACGCGCGAACAATCCGCAGCATGGCCCTTGCTCCCCTGACGCCAGTCGTTTTGCCTGGCGCTGAACCCGCATCCTTCTATTCAACCCCAGTGTTGCCGACATTCACCGTTATGGCCGGCGGCGGCGGTGGTGGCGGTGGAAATTTGTAACTCTGGGCAACAGCGGCAGCGCGCGCGCCATCGCCTTCGATAGCCGTGTTCTTCGACGCCGGATTGAGCGGATCGACCGTCTGCAGCAGCGAATTGTATTTCTGCGTGTCGCCGGCAGCCAGTGTCACCGTTTCGTAATTGTTCAGGTAATCGGCGGCACAGCCCGTCAGCCCGCCGGCGCACAAAAGCAGGATCAAGGCGCTATTTTTTGACATAGATCATTTTGTCCTTGGATTTCAGGTCGAGCATGTGGCCATAGGGGCCGACCACACCTTCGCCGAGCTCATATTTGCGAACCATGTCCTTGGTCACTTCGAGCTGACCGAGGATGAAGAGCTCCGGATCGTTGGCGGGCCGTGTCTTGTCGAACGGCGTCGCCAGCTGCTCGCCAGGCTTTACCGGTCGCACGATGCGCGGCGTCACGATCACGACCAGTTCCGTCTCTTCCTTCTGGTTGCTCGAATTCCGGAACAGCGTCCCGACGATGGGCACCTGGCCGAGCCACGGCACCTGCCTCTGGATCTTGGTGTTCTTGCTGGACAGAAGCCCGCCGACCGCGAAGCTCTGGCCGTCACGCAGTTCGACGACGGTCGCCAGCTTGCGGTTGGTGAAGATCGGGTCGCCGGCGGTGGTGAAACCGGTGAGGTCGCTGACCTCCGGCGCCAGCCTGATGTTGATCTTGTCGTCGTTGAGCACGACCGGCGTGAACAGCAGATTGACGCCGAACTGCTTGTATTCGATCACGACCTCGTCGTCGACGAGGCGGCGGATAGGCACCTCGCCGCCAGCATTGAAGCTGGCGATCTCACCGGAAAGAGTGGTGAGGTTGGGTTCGGCAAGGGTGCGCACCACCCCCTTGGCTTCGAGAGCCTCGATGATGACGTCGACCTTGATGTTGCTGTCGATGACGCGGGCGATCAGCGCCCCGAACGGGCTGGTGTTCGACAGGACGCCGCTGAGCAGGTTGCCCGGTCCCAGCACTACACCGTCCTCGTCGACGGCGGCTATGCCCGTTCCGGTGCGGGTCGTGCCGCTGCCGTTGGTGCTCCTGATTGAGACGCCAAGATCGCGGCCGGCATTGCGCTTGGCCTCGAGCACGCGCACTTCGAGGTTTACCTGCTGGCTGTCGTCGACCGTCACTGCGTTTATGATCGCGTCGGGGCCATACTGCTGGGCGACCTCCATGATCGCCGCCAGCGTGGCGCCGTCCTTGACATGGCCGCCAAGCCTGACCTTGCCGTTGATCGAACCGATATCGATGCGCGACCTGGGCGCCACCTGCCGGATCGCTTGCGCCATGTCGCTCACGTCGACGCCGACCTCGATCTGGATCACGCCAAGCGAGCGCTTGTCTTCTGAAAAGAGGTTGACAGTGGTGGTGCCGGCGCTCTTGCCGATGACATAGAGCGTCCGGTCGGTCATTGGCTGGGCGTCGGCGATCTTCTCGTCGCCCACGACGAGGTCGCCGAGATTAGCGTTCACCTGGATCGTCACCGACTGCGACATGGGTAGGAAAATACGGTGGACGCTGGGGTTCGATACATCGATCCTGCGGTCGGCTGCATGAGCCGCGGGGCTTGGAGGCAGTAGGGCCGCAAAACAGGCCAGTACGGCTGCCGCCATCAGTCTCCAGAACATACGCATCGACGCTACCCCCCTTGCCGGCTGATTCGGACACCTTATTCTTTAATCTTATCCTAATCGCCGGAATTTTTTTGTCGCGGCACGTCGTATGTTTCGGACTTCACACCGCGATAGACGCGGACCGACGCTCGCGCGGGCGGCTCCGGTTGTATGTATTTGACCACTTCCTTGACGACTTCCCGCACTTCGGGCGCCGGCGCCGCGGCCGGTATCACGGCCGATGCGGGCTTCACCTTGCTCAATTGATCGATCTGGCTTCCCACCCGCTCCACTGCCTGAGCCAATCCATTGATCTTTTCGTCCGCGCGCTTGCGCTCGGCCGCGGCCTCAGCCTCGGCTATTGCCTGCTTGGCGAGTTCGGCCTGCCTGGCGGCAACATCGGCGGGCGTGTCGCCGGTCAAGTCCGACAGCGTCACGCGTTCGGTCGTCTCGCCGCTGCCGGCGGCGGCCTGGCGAAGCGCCAGGGAGAGCTGGCCGGCGCCGGCGGCAAGCGTAAGCTTCTGCGCGTCCCTGGTGCTGGCTTCAAGTGTGACGGACTTCACCACTGTCGGGCTGTCCTTGCTTTCGTCGGCGACCTGGTCGACGGCGAGCACCTTCATGCTCTGCAGCAGCACGTCGACAAAACTCTTGTCCGGGCCTTCATTGCTGCGCACCGTGCGCGTCAGCAGCACGTCGACGCGGTCGCCGGGGAAGACGAACCCGGCGACGCCAAGCACGTCATTGACCCTGATAGAGACGGCCTTCATGCCTTCACCGAGCACCGCCGAAAGCGTGGCGCGCTGGCCGGGACCGGTAATCTTGGTTGCGAGAACCGGCTCGTTAGTGCCGATGGCTTGCAGCGCCTGTTTTGTGCCGTCGCCGGCCAGGGCTTCTTTGGTCGTCTTAAAGGCACCTGTTGGAACCGCACCCGCCGGCCAAGCGATTTCGCGCAGCTTGTCGGCGGTGAGCGTGTCGCCGAATTTCAGCGCGACGGCAGCTACAACGACCGTATCACGCTGGACGTCACTCGTCCGCGCCATCGCGCTTCGCTGACTGGCCAGCCAGATATTGACGAGAACTACCGCAAGCACGCCGAACACACCGGCGAGTACGATCATAATAAGTGTGTTGGCGCGCATTGCCCAAGCCCCAAAACCCCAAGGCGGGAATTCGCCCGCCGCGATTGGATTCAGGCCCGGATCGAACAAATCCGGGCCTGAAGATCAAGTGATTAGCTGCCGGTGCCGCTACCGCAGCTGCCGATGCCGCTGGCCTGCAAATCGGTGCAGAGATCGGTAAACCGGCCGCCCACCCACAGTCCGATGCCGACGATGATGAGAATCGCGGCGCCGGCGATAATGCCGACCAGGATGGAATATTCGACCATGGCAGCGCCGTTATCGTCGTCGCGGAACTGCCGGGCCATCGTCATGAGCTTCTTCATGCCAATTTCTCCCTTTGGAGGTTTGAACCCGACGAGACGAGCCAAGGATGAAATCCATACCCAAGCATCCCCCGTCATCTCGATCTAAGTCCCGACGAAAATCAGAGTCAAACGGGATTAAGGATTGCTTAACTTTCCTATACATGATTTGGCAAGAATATTGCCGATCTCAGGCAGACCAAAACATTGATTCGGCTCGTTTTTCAACCCATCTTAACCATTCGTTCATAATTTGGCCGTGGGTACGGCAGAAGTGGGGCAGCATTAGCGGTGGTGCATATTCCTTTATATCTAAGGGCTTGCGTGGGTTCCATGGTGCCTTTGTGACAAAAAAGCATCTGGCATTGAAAGGCGAGTGCTCGTTGTTCCATTAGGACAGCGCCACTGACCAAATAAGCGTCGCGTTTTCTTATCCTTGATTTTAACTATGTCTGAAGTATTAAGTTGCATGGTGCGGCTGGCGCTTGTGCCAAGCGTGGTTAACGCTTAGTTTCGCGGTGGGGATTTTCAAAGGGGAAGAGCGTCATGCTGGGGCGGTTCATCAAGGGGCCAAGCGAGCCACGGGTCGAGCCAACGCTCCAGCCGATAGCGGCGGTTTCGCCTGTCGCCGCCACGCTTTCCCCAGCCTCCGATGGCGACGATTTCCTGTCACTCAAGGTCGATCTCCATCGTCACCTCATCGACCGCTTCAACCTTGCCGTCCTCGAAACAGCGTCGAAGGGCGAAATCCTCAACGAGATCCGACCGATCGTGCGCGAATTCGTCCGCGGTCGAACCGTGCCGCTGAACGCGCGCGAACTCGATCAACTGACCAGCGACACGGCCGACGAGATGCTTGGGCTGGGGCCGATCGAACCGCTGCTCAAGGATGACTCGATTGCTGACATCTTGATCAACACCCACAACCGCGTTTTCATAGAGCGGCGCGGCGTGCTTGAGGAGACGTCGATCCGCTTCCGCGACGAGGCGCATCTGCTGCGCGTCATCAACAAGATCGTTTCGGCCATCGGCAGGCGCGTCGACGAATCGGCGCCGATGGTGGATGCACGCCTGGAAGACGGCTCGCGCGTCAACATCGCGGTGCGGCCGATCTCGGTCGATGGGCCGCTGGTGTCGATCCGCAAATTCTCCAAGAATCCCTATTCGCTCGAACGCCTGATGGCGTTCAGTTCGATCCGCCAGCCGATGATCGACCTGCTGCGCATTGCCGTGCAGGCGCGCAAGTCGATCCTGGTTTCGGGCGGCACAGGCAGCGGCAAGACGACCTTGCTCAACGCGCTGTCGAGCTACATCCCGGCGAAGGAGCGCCTGATCACCATCGAGGACGCGGCGGAACTGCAACTGCAGCAGCCGCATGTCGGCCGGCTGGAGACGCGTCCGCCGAATGTCGAGGGCAAGGGCGAGGTTCGTCAGCGCGAACTGCTCAAGAATGCGCTGCGCATGCGGCCCGACCGCATCATCGTCGGCGAGGTTCGCGGCGAGGAGGCCTTCGACATGCTGCAGGCGATGAATACCGGCCACGAAGGCTCGATGACCACCATCCATGCCAACACGCCGCGCGATGCAATATCGCGGCTGGAACAGATGGTCGGCATGGCCGGCATGCCGATGACCCATGAGTCCATCCGAGCGCAGATTGCGTCGGCCATCGACATCATCGTGCAGACACAGCGCCTTTCAGACGGTGGGAGGCGGGTCGTTTCCATCTCGGAGCTCACCGGTATGGAAGGCAACGTCGTCCAACTCCAGGAAATCTATCATTTCGTTCGCCGGGATTCGACTGCGGATGGTAAGATCATTGGAGAATTTCGCGCTACCGGCGTCCGTCCGCGCTTTGCCCCGGAAGCGGCGACGCTCGGCCACCACTTCGCTAAGGATGCCTTCAATCCGCAGGTGCCGCTCTGATGCCGACCGGCCAGACACTGCTTTACTTCATCTATGTGCTTGCAGCCGCATCGATGATCCTTGCCGCCGAATCCCTCTATGTGACCTACGCCGCGCGGCGCGTTCGAGCCGGCACGATCAACCGTCGTCTCGCGCGCCTAGCGGAGGAGGCACCTGCCGAAAAGACCCTTCAAGGCCTGCTCCGCGAACGTGGGCTGACGGATTCGGGCGATTACATCTTTGGCATGGTCGCTTTGAACCGGCTCTACACACAATCCGGCATTACCGGCAATCCGCTGGCTTTCGCCGCAATGTTCCTTTTTGGCGGGCTGGTGCTCGGGCTGGTGCTGCCATTGCTTTTTGGCTTTTCCAGTGTAGCGGCGCTGATCGCTTTCCTGCTGGTGGGATTTGCGCTGCCGCTTCTCGTCCTTCGACGCGCACGCAAAAAGCGTATCTTGAAATTCGCTGCCCAGCTTCCCGATGCGCTCGACATGATCGTGCGTTCGCTGCGCGCCGGTCATCCGACGACAGTTGCTATTGGCCTTGTCGCCCGTGAAATGCCTGACCCGCTCGGCACCGAATTCGGCATTGTGTCTGACGAAATCACCTTTGGACTCAGCATTGAACAGGCAGTGCGAAAGCTGTCGCAACGTGTGGGGTTTGAAGGTCTCCATCTGCTTTCGGTATCGCTCTCCATCCAGGCCAAGACCGGCGGAAACCTCACTGAGATCCTGTCGAACCTCTCATCGGTGCTGCGCGAGAGGGAGAAATTGCGAATGAAAATTCGGGCGCTCTCGGCCGAAGGCCGGCTATCGGCATGGATCATTTCCCTGTTTCCGCTCGTCATGTTCAGTCTGCTTATGGTCATTGCACCGAGCTACTACGGCGACATATGGAGCAATCCGCTCGTCATGCCCGCATTCCTGATCTTCGGACTGTGGGCGTTGCTGGGTGACTTCATCATGTATCGTATGGTCAACTTCGATTTCTGACGGGAGCGTGACATAAACCTGTTTTCGAACACGCAAGGTTTGAGCCTTTTGGTCTCCATTGCCGTTTTCCTGGCGGCGATGGCACTATTCCTGTTCGGAGCGTTTGTCTTCAGGCCTGCCCTTCAGACCCGCAAACTGGTGGCGCAAAGCTTGCGTTCCGAGGGGATTGCCGACCGCCGGTCCCTTGCTGGGCAGGAACAGCTTGCCAAGATTGCGGCACAGCGCCCGGTCGACGCCTATTTCCGATCGGTCGAAAAGGAGCGAGGCGAGCCGAATGCCCTTGAGGCAAAGCTCTTTCGCGCAGGATTCTATCAAGCAAGCGCGCCTCTGATGTATACATTGTCGCGTTTCGGCGCTGTCGCTGCCGGCTTTCTCGGATCATACACGGGGTTGGTTGCGGTGGTGCCGCCGCAAATACCAGGGTTCCTGACATTCGCAGCTGCTGCTTTGTTTGGCCTTGCATGCCTCGTCATTCCGAGCGTCGCCCTCGATCGCTTCGAGAATGCGCAGAAGGAAACTTATCGTCGCGGCTTTCCCGATTTCATGGACATGATGATCACCTGCGCCGACGCCGGCATGAGCCTCGAGGCCGCAGTCGAGCGCGTGAGCCAGGAATTGGCCGGCACCCACAAATGGCTCGGCATCCAGCTAGCGATCATGAATCTGCAACTGCGCGCCGGCAAGCCGCTGCGCGAGGGTCTTCGAGATCTCTCCGATCGTCTTGGTCTGGAGGAGGCGCGGGCACTGTCGATATTATTCCGGCAATCGGAGGAACTTGGCACCAGCCTGACGGACGCGCTACGCGTTTACAGCGATGAAATGCGCGGTAAGAGAATTCTTCGCGCTGAAGAGCGCGGCAACGCTTTGCCGGTC
Organism: Mesorhizobium sp.; assembly: GCA_004020645.1. Lineage (GTDB taxonomy): Bacteria > Pseudomonadota > Alphaproteobacteria > Rhizobiales > Rhizobiaceae > Mesorhizobium. The sequence continues at coordinate 7,879 of SAQL01000029.1, forward strand.
AAAATGATGATCCCGTTGGGGATTTGCGTCTTTCCGGTTGTCCTGATGATTGTGCTGTTACCGATTATTGTCCGAATGAAGGGCATTTTCTTCTAGACAGGTATGTGCTTTGGTCGAAATACAGAGTCGGAGAGAACTCTTTTGGGGGACGAAATGACTGGGCCAATGCGCCTCGCAGCCGTAGCCGGATTGCTGCTTATCGTGCTTTCAGGCTGTCAGACGGCTGATACCAGCGGCGTCGTTCGCACCAACGAGCCCTCGAAAGGTGACGTGACAGCCTTCGGCGATGCCTTCGACGGGCTGAAGACGGTCAGCGACGTCGAGTACTATGCCTCGGACCAGGCTGTTGCCGAAGCCAAGAACCAGTTCCGCGCAGAAAACTACGGCAATGCCGGCGCCCTGTTCTACAAGGCGACGCAACTGGCGCCCAATGATGGTGGTGCCTGGATGGGTCTGGCCGCCTGCAGCGACCGCATCCGCCGCTTCGACCTCTCCGACCACGCCTATCGCCAAGCCTTCCGGCTGGTCGGCGGGACGCCCGAATATTACAACAATGTCGGCTATTCCTACCTGCTGCGCGGCAAGCTGCAGGACGCACGCAGCAATTTCCTCAAGGCTTATGAGCTGGCGCCGAACGATCCGACCGTGGCCAACAATCTGCAGCTCCTGTCGTCCAGCGTGAAGAATCTCGAACGGTAAGGCGATAGCATGTTGCTCGCCGCATCGGTGCTGCTGAAGGGGCTGGCCATTCCTTTGCTGGCAAGGATCGCCTGGCTCGACTTCACCACTCAGAAGATATCCAACCAGAATGTGCTGCTGCTGCTTTGCCTGGGTTTGGGCTCGCTGCAGCTCCTATCGGTGCAATCCGGGTCGTGGTGGGACATGGGTCTGAGTGCAATCGCCGGCCTTTTATTGTTTGTTGCGCTGTTTCCGTTCTGGGTCCTGCGCAAGGTCGGGGCCGGCGACGTCAAGCTGATGGCGGTGGTGCCGTTGCTGATCGGCGGCAGTGGGCTCGTCGTATTTTCAGTGCTGCTGCTGGTTTTCGCTCTCGCCACGGCGATGGTCGTCAAAAATCCGCTCATGCTGCCGCAAGGCGTCTTTCGCCTGTATGTTCAGCACCTGGACCGCAAAGGCGTTGTGCCGTTCGGCGTGCCGATCTCGCTCGCAGCGATCTGCACGATAGGGTTCATGATCTACGTCACCTTGATGCCCCATCCCGGTCCAGCGATCTGACCAGACAGGAATTGCCGCAACTGCTTGGCGGAACATCTCGGGCGTCTATGATCTCAAGCGGCTCGCGTCAGACGCCAGTGTTGAGGTCGATGAGCAGTAGGTTCCGTTCAATGACGCCCAAAGACCGTTTCACGTTAACCGTCAGGAAATGACGGTCTTGAATGGCGGCAAACGAATTCGGGCCGAGACCTGCGATGCCTTCAGGGTGGTGTGGCGGCGCCGATCAATCGCGCCGGAATGTCCGTGATGGATCGGAGCAGGCGCAATGTGCTGATCGGTGTGTCTATCTTCGGAGCCCTGAGCCTTGCGGGGCTGCTTCCTACCATGTGCGCAATGCGGCAAATCAGGACGAAATCCCCCATGGCCGAAACCAGCCGTCCCAAACGGCCGCCAGGACAGGCGAAGCCGTTGCTGGAGGAAGATATCGCGCCGGTGCTTGCGCGCCTTGATGCCTGGTATGCTGCCCATCTGCCGCCAGACAGATCTGTGTTCAATCCGCCGGCCACTGACGCGCAACTGGATGCGTTCGAGCGCCTGATCGGCCTCAAGATGCCGCGCGCCTATCGCGACCTATACCGATGGCACGACGGCGAAAACGACGACCGTCGGGGCCATATCTATGGGTATCCGCTGCTGCCGCTGCATCAGGCAGGGGCGCAATGGAAAGTCTGGGTCGATGTGCTCGCCGATTTCGGCGGCAATCGCTATGAAATTCCCGGAGGGGCGTGGCCTGAACACGCGGTTGACCCGGCCTATATCAATCCGCGCTGGATACCGCTGACCCATGATGGCTCAGGCAATCATATCGGTCTCGATTTCGATCCCTGGCCCGGCGGTCGCGTCGGCCAGGTCATCCTCTTTGGGCGCGACGAAGACGTGAAGGCGGTGCTTGCGGAATCCCTTGGCAAGTTCCTCGAGTGGATCGCCGGCCTGCTGGAAAGCGGCAATTTCAGATTGGAAGCGGCGGAAGAGCCAGTGCTGCGCCGGTTCCGATTGAAAGACCCCCCATCAAACGACTTCCACGAAGGCGCACGAAGCCTTCTGGGCGCACCTGGCCCCTTCCTATGACGGCATGTATTTCGGTGACGCACGTCCGTGCGGAGCGGGATAGGCATTGCATCGTGACTCTGCAGGGTTGCAACTTGGTATTTAGCCCTTGCCAGTGAGATCGAGACCAGGAATAGAATCCTTCGTTGCGGCGACCACGAAACCGAGATCGCAATTCTCAAAGGGCGATGTGGCGCTCCAAAAACTTAAAATCGGTGGCTTCGGCTCTAGTCGTGCCGTTGGCGTTCATCGGGTTAGCCGGTTGACCGTCTCAATAATGGCCTTCGCAAGCGCTACGTCCTCATGGACCGGCTCAGGACCGGCTGCCGGTGGCAAGGGCAAGCCGGCAAGGGAGCAGGTTTATTTCTGAGTGGTCACCAGGCGTGGCCGCCACTACCCAATCCTCCGTTGATCCGAAGATCACGCCGTCCTAGTTGCACTGAACAAATCGCTGGCCGTATAGTAGCGCGAGAGTGGGGGGGCTTCGCCATTTTCAAATACAATCCGGCACTGGACGGGCTTAGAGCCATGGCCGTCCTCTTTGTGCTGGCTCATCACTGTGAGGTGCCGTACTTCGGCGGCGGCTACAGCGGCGTTGACCTGTTCTTCGTGCTGAGCGGGTATCTCATCACAACGATTCTGAGAAATGAAGTCGCCGGCAGCGGCAGGTTGAATTTCGGGGCATTCTATTGGCGCCGAGCGCTGCGCCTCTGGCCACCGCTGCTCATGATGCTGGCGCTCTACGCGCTTTCGGCGCCGTGGTTCTTTCCAAAGGCCGACGTGGCGACCGACGTGTTGCTGGCGGGGACATATCTGAGCGACTATTCCCGTGCCTTTTGGGGGGTGCCGGACTACATCCGTCACACGTGGTCGCTCTCGGTCGAGGAGCATTTCTATCTATTGTGGCCGCTTATGATCGTTGGAACGGCCAAATGGAGCGGCAGACGGCTGGTGGCGCTTTTCGGCTTGATCTTCATCATTGCCACGATGTGGCGGGTTGTCGATGCAGCCTTGTTTCTCAACTGGGAGAGGCTCTATTTTCGCTTCGACACGCGCTTCAGCGGCTTGATGCTAGGTGCGACAGTTGCCGTTTTGCCGTGGAGGCCCGGACGCAGCGCTGATCTGATCGCCGCAGTGTCGCTGACGGCGTTTGCTCTCATCGTGGTTTTCCTGAAATACCGCTGGCAATTCCCAGTGTGGACAATTTTCGTTGATCTCGCATCGGCCGGTCTCGTTTTGGCCGTTGCAGGCGCCCCCGGGCGAGTATCCGCGGTCCTGTCGTGGCGTCCGATCGTCTACGTCGGGTTGCTGTCCTATTCGATATATCTGGTTAACTACCCGATCGTGAGGGCAATGGATCATCAGTTCAGCGTCGTGACGACGCTGAGCGTCACGCTGATCGGGTCGCTTATCCTCGCGGCGCTATGCTTTGAATTCGTCGAAAGGCCGTTGAGGGCCTACAGGCATCGCGTATCGCGGCCACCGCTCATAGAGTCTGCTCGCGCCGACTGAGAGGCACGCTGCCGCCAACAAACCTATTCGGCTCCTGCATGACGCTGGACTTTACCCACGCCCCTTCTACCCTACGGGAGGTGACTTGCGCGTGGCTTATGCGGCCTTTAGCTGTTCGACCGGCTTCCTGCCTGACATCGCAGTCAATCGCGCAGCGGCGAATGCGCCCAAAACCATGAAGGCAGCCGTCACGGTAAGGAAGATCGAGGACGCGAGAACAGTCCCGTCCTGTACATAACAACTTGCGAATTCCATAACGCTACCCCTCCCACCTAAATCCCGATCCAGCGGCCCAACACCCGCTCTGCCAACTAAAGCATGATCTTGATTCAAGAGAAATACAAGTGATCGCTAATGTGGGTAGTGCTCAGTTGGCTGAGGGAGGAGCCTATTGTTCGGTCGGCAGCGGCTCGTGCTCGGGGAGATGATGATGCAGCACCTCGCCAAGGTTTCGCGTGTCGAATGTCTGGCCACAGACGGGGCAGAACTCGAAATGCTCTGTTTCGTCGTTGGCAGGCGGCCCGTGGCGCTTGCCCTTGATGCCGGTTGCGGGGTTGTTGGTTCGATCTCGTGTCACGTTGGTTGCGACCGCGCGTTTGATAGGGACGGTCCGACAGCCGCTGCGGAGTAGGCAACCGACCGCCGGGCCTAATTCGACGGCTACCGCTCCCAGATCATCATCGACGCCGGCGGCGCGCGGATTTTCACCCGCCGCGGTCTCGATTGGACTGCCAAGTACCGCGATCTAGCCGAGGCAGCCAAAGGTCTCAACGTACAGAACGCCATCATCGACGGCGAAGTCGTCGTCTTAAATGAGGCCGTTTGCAACATGGCGCGACATGAGCACCGAGAAAATCAAACGTAAGTATCTGATTTTGTTGGTGATCCCGACAGGAATCGAACCTGTGACCTACAGATTAGGAATCTGCCGCTCTATCCTACTGAGCTACGGGACCACGCGGCTCGACACATAACCGCTTCGGACCGTTTCGCCAAGAGGCAGGCTCGATGCAATCGGCCGGTTGCGAGTGGATCGCAAAGATGAGCTCGGGATAGCGGAACTTCGGATCACCGCCGCGCTTTAGTGTGCCGAAGGAGATGCCGCATGAGTGCTACGAAAGAGTTCTTCGAAACCTGGCTCCGGGAGAACGTCGGCGACCTGCCCGCCGAAAGCGAGGTGAGCGTGGCGGTCCTGGCGCAGCAATTCGAACAGGATGCCGACGCGGCCGGCTTTGGTCACGAGGTGCGCGAAGACGAGATCGGCGACATTGAAGAGGCTATTGCGGAAGCCCTGAGCAAGGCCAGGGCAGGCGCAGAGCCGCAGGCTGCGGCCGAAGAGAGCGATCCGGCGTCCGTCATGGAGGCGCTGAAGGTCGACGACCCGAAGAGCGGACCATAGCGGTCAAGGCACCATCGATTGATTTTCGCATAGCTTCTTCCCACCGGTTGCGGCTCCCCTCCACATGGCAGGGCTATCGCATATTGGTAAGTACCCCCTCACCCGGATTGCCAACCGAATTGCGAAGGGCAATTCGGGACAATCCGACCTCTCCCCAAGGGGAGAGGAGCCAGCGCTGACGCTTCTCTCTTCTCCCCGGCGGGGAGAAGGTGGCCGCCCACGGGTCTTGCCTCCGGCAAGCCCGAGGACAGGCTCCGCGGCCGGATGAGGGGGCAGTTCTCATATGCGATTGCCCTACCCTATATATGGGGGCAAGCCCGAGGGTAGGCTTTGTATCCATCAGGCGGCCAGCGCCGTCTCCGCGAGCTTCACCCAATAGCTCATGCCGTGCGGGATGACCTCGTCGTTGAAATCATAGGCCGGATTGTGGAGTCCGGCGGTGTCGCCATTGCCGATGAAGATGAAGGCGCCGGGCCGCGCCTCCAGCATATAGGAGAAATCCTCGCCGCCCATCACCGGCTGGATAGCGCGGTGCACATGGGCCTCGCCGGCGACATCAGCGGCGACGTCGCTGGCAAAGGCCGTCTCCTCCGGATGGTTGAAGGTGACGGGATAATTGGCGTTGTAGTCGACCTCGATCGTTGCGCCGAAGGCCGCGCCCACGCCCTCGCAGATGGCGCGCACGCGCTGCTCAGCCTTCCTGGCGACCTCCTTCTTCAGCGTGCGCACGGTGCCGGCGATCTCGGCGCTCTCGGGAATGACGTTGTAGGCGTCGCCGGCGTGGAACTTCGTCACCGACACCACGACAGCCTCGACCGGATCGGTGCTGCGCGAGGCGATCGTCTGCAGAGCGCCGACGAGCTGGCTGGCGATGACGATCGGGTCGATCGTGCCGTGCGGCATCGCCGCATGCCCGCCCCGGCCCTTGACGGTGATGGTGAATTCGGCGGTCGCCGCCATGATCGGGCCCGACTTGATGGCGAATTGCCCGACCGGCAGGCCCGGCATGTTGTGCATGCCGAATACCTTGGAAATGCCGAAGCGCTCCATCATGCCGTCCTTGACCATCTCGTTGCCGCCACCGCCGCCTTCTTCGGCGGGCTGGAAGATCACTGCGACGGAACCGGCGAAATTGCGCGTCTCGGCAAGATATTTGGCAGCACCGAGCAGCATCGCGGTGTGGCCGTCATGGCCGCAGGCGTGCATCTTGCCAGGAATGGTCGAGGCGTAGGGTTTTCCGGTGATCTCGTTGAGCGGCAGCGCATCCATGTCGGCGCGCAGGCCGATGCTCGTGCCTTCGCCCAGGCGGCCGCGGATGATGCCGACGACACCGGTCTTGCCGAGGCCGGTCACCACGTCGTCGCAACCGAACGCCTTCAGCTTGTCGGTGACGAAGGCGGCGGTCTTGAAGACGTCGAAATTCAGCTCCGGCGTCTGGTGCAGATGGCGGCGCCAGCCGGCGACCTCGTCTTGCATTTCGGCGGCGCGGTTCAGGATCGGCATGATGGTTCCATCTCGCTGTTGGAGCAGACGGGCCTCTGCCTGCTGCTTTGCAAATTGTGCCTGCTGTTTTACAATTGTCATTCAGGCACTTTGCCATGTTGACGTCACATAGGCTAAATAGCACCGCAAGATTGCGATCCGGATAGGGACCGGATCACCATGCTGGCGATCGCGTAACAAATCTTACGGAGCCAGAGGCGACTGCGGCAAGAGGCGATTTCGGATTCCACCATGCGGTACAGGCATTTCCTCAAATTATTGGTGGCGGGCGCCGTGGCGCTTCCGGTGCTGGCCGGACCGGCTCTCGCCAATCCGACGATCGTGTTCGAACTGGGGAATGGCAAGATCCTCCAGCACCAGGAGGCTTTCAAGCGCTGGTATCCTGCCTCGCTGACCAAGCTGATGACCGCCTATGTGGCATTTCGTGCGATTGCCGCGGGCGAGGTCCAGCTCGATTCGCCGATCAAGGTCACGAAACGTTCCGCCGGCGAGCCGCCGAGCAAGATGGGCTTCAAGCCGGGCTCGGTCATGCGGCTCGACAACGCGCTGAAGATGATCCTGGTCAAGTCGGCCAACGACGTCGCCATGGCCGTCGGCGAGAACATCGGCGGTTCGCAGGCCGCTTTCGCCGAACGCATGAACACCGAGGCGCGCCGGCTCGGCATGACCGGAACGCATTTCGTCAACCCGAACGGGCTGTTTTCGCCGGACCAGTATACGACGGCGCGCGACCTCGGCTTGCTGGTGATGGCGATCCGCACGGAATTTCCGCAATATGCGCCATGGTTCTCGATCGAGGGCCTGGCCATCGGCAAGAAGCAGATCCCGAACTACAATCTCCTGATCGGCCGCTATCCCGGCGCCGACGGCATGAAGACCGGTTTCGTCTGTCCCTCGGGCTTCAACATGATCGGCTCGGCAACACGCGACGGGCGCACGCTGGTGGCGGTGGTGCTTGGCGAGAAGTCGGCCGTCAGCCGCGCCGAGACCGTCGCCAAGCTGCTCGACCGCGGCTTTGCCACGCCGACACCGGGCTGGTTGACCGTGGCGGCGCTGCCTTCCTATGGCGACACCACATCGGTCAACAACCTGAATGACGAGATTTGCAGGAGAAAGCCGGCTAAGGAGCAGTCGGAAGCTGTCCCCGTCGGCGATAAGAATGCGCCAAAATCTCCTTATCGGAAAAAGCTCGACCATGTGCCGACATTGGTCGCCGTCGGCCTTGGCGGCGCCACCGGGCCGAAGCCGAAGGCGATGCTCGATGCATCGGGCCAGGAATATGCAGACGTGCCGCTGCCGAACTGGCGGCCCGACCTGCCACCGCCACCCGGCGCCGAGCCGGCAGTGATCGGTTCCGCCACCGCGGCCCAGGACCGGCCCGCCAAGGTCTTGAACTAGCCTGATGAGCAGCGGCTTTCCCATCGCCGTCTCGGTGCTGACCGGTTTTCTCGGCGCCGGCAAGACGACGCTGCTCAACCGGCTGCTGAGGGATCCCGCGCTTGCCGATACCGCGGTCATCATCAACGAGTTCGGCGAGGTGGCGATCGACCATCTCCTGGTCGAACAGGCCTCCGACGGCATCATCCAGCTTTCCGACGGCTGTCTCTGCTGCACGGTGCGCGGCGAATTGGTCGACACGCTGGCCGATCTCGTCGACCGGCTGCAGACCGGCCGCATCGCCCGGCTTGCCCGCGTCGTCATCGAAACCACCGGCCTCGCCGATCCGGCGCCGGTGCTGCAGTCGATCATGGCGCATCCGGCGCTGGTCCATGCCTTCCGGCTCGATGGCGTCATCACATTGGTCGACTCGGTCAACGGCAATGCGACGCTCGACGCCCATGTCGAGGCGGTGAAGCAGGTGGCGGTCGCCGACCGCATCGTGCTGACGAAAGCCGATCTGGCCACCGATCCGCACGACGTCGAGGCCCTGCGGGCCCGGCTGCGGCAGATCAATCCGGGTGCCGAACTGCTCGATGCGGGTGACAGAAGGACCGACGTAGCGGCGCTGTTCGATTGCGGCCTCTCGGCCACCAAGTCCGCCGACGTGCGGCGCTGGCTGGGCGAGGAAGCCGCCCATGATCACCATGGCGATCATGACCACGGCGACCATGACCACGGCGACCATGACCACGATCATCGGCACGATTCCCGCGTACGCGCCTACTCGCTGGTTCATGAAGGGCCGGTGCCGTTTTCGGCGATCGAGATGTTCCTCGACCTGTTGCGATCGGCGCATGGCGAGCGCCTGCTGCGCATGAAGGGCGTCATCGAATTGCTGGAAGACCCATCGCGGCCACTGGTCGTCCACGGCGTCCAGAAGATCCTGCATCCGCCGGCGCGGCTGCCGTCCTGGCCGGACGGTCAACGCGGCACAAGGCTGGTGCTGATCACGCTCGACATGCCGGAAGATTACGTCCGCCGGCTGTTTGCCGCCTTCACCAACCGGCCATCGATCGACACACCGGACCGCGCAGCGCTGGAAAACAACCCGCTGGCCATCGCCGGAAGCGGCTGATCTCCCCCCTCGAGGGGGAGATGCCAAGTGGTGGCAAAGAGGGCAGGCCAGAGGGGGTCGGCGCGACTGGACGCGACGCCCCGTAGGACGAAAGAAAAGGTTGGCGCTCTACGCGCGGCGACCCCCTCTGTCGCCTTCGGCGACATCTCCCCCTCGAGGGGGGAGATTATCCCGCTCGGCCGCCGCCGCGCTCGACGAGGAAGCGATGGCCGCCTGAGATCGCTGCCGTTTCGATCAGATGATGGCCGCTCTCGGCGCAGAAGGCGGGAATGTCGATGACGGCGAGGGGGTCAGTGGTTTCGAGCCAAAGGCGGCTGCCCGGCTGCATTGTGGCCAAGCGCTTTTTTGCCTTGAGCACGGGCAACGGGCAGTTCAGGCCTTTGAGGTCGTAGACGGCGGCGGGGCTGGTTGAGCGCCTGGCTTCCTGGCCCCCATCTTCTTGTGCAAGCATGAACCTCAGCCGCCGAACATGCCGAGCAGCCTCTTCTTCAGCCTTGTCGCCGTGCTTTCGGCGTCCGCAGCCTGCGTTTCGACTGCCGGGGCGGCCTCCGATGGCGCTACGGTGGCGGTGACGACAGGCATTTCTGCGGCGGCCTTGGCAGCTTCCTTCTCGGCCAGAGCCTGAGCCTTGGCCGCCTCTTTCTCGGCCTTGGCTGCCTCTATCGCGGCAAGCCTTTGCTCCTCGGCCTTCTGCTTGGCGGCTTTCTCGGCGTCGAGCGCGGCCATCTTGCGGCCGGCCGGCGAATCGATGCGGCCCATGCGCGCCGTCTCGGTCACCGAGCCGTCGGCGTTGAACGACGGCGGATCGATCGGCACGCGTTCGCCACGGGCGCGCTTCTTCGACCATTCGGAGACGATGCTGGCTTCCTTGATGCCGGCGATGGTCGGCTTGGGCGCCGGCACGCTGGACTTGACCGCGCCGTTGAAAGCCGCCTCGTAGGTGCTCTGATAGGCATTGAAGGCGCTCTTCAGCGAATCCGGCTGCGTCGTCGCGGGGCAGGCACCGGCCGGATCGAAGGTCGCGCCGTCAGCCGCGACCTGGTTGAAGACATAGCGCTTCTCGCAGACATCGACCTTCGGCGGCACTTTGGTGATTTCGAAATTGTCGTAGCCGACCTTCAGCATCTTCCAGAATTCGTAGTTCGGATCTTTGCGATAACGCGCCATGTTGGCGGCGGTCATGCGGAACGGAAAGGCCTGGATCTGGAACTCGGTCTGCCCGCCCTGGAAGGCATCGCGGCCGAAGGCGTAGATCTGCTCGATCTGCGCGTCGGTCATCGAATAGCAGCCCGACGACGAGCAGGCGCCATGGACCATCAGATGGGAACCGGTGCGGCCATTGGCGCGATCGTAGGCGTTGGGATAGCCGATGTTGAAGGCAAGGTGGTAGCTCGACCGCGGATTCATCTGCGCCGGACGGACCGTATAGAAGCCCTCCGGCGCCTGGCGGTCGCCTTCGGTGTATTTGGGACCCAGCTTGCCCGACCATTTGCAGATGTCGTAGCTGGCGACCAGGTCGTAGCGGCCGTTGGTCTTGGCCTTCCAGATTTCGAGCTTGCCCTCTTCCTTGAAGATGCGGGCCATCACCGGCGAGGTGCGGGTCATGCCCTTGGCCTTCATGCTGGCCAGGATCTTGTCGGGCAGCGGCTTGTTGGCCTGGGGGGCAAAATCCTTCATCGAAGAATCGGTGCAGCCGGCGACGCCTATCGCGGCAATCACAAGTCCGGTGCGGGCAAGCTTGGCAAACATGGCTATGTCTTTTCTTTCGGACCGCAGGCATCAACGCCGCAACCCTAAGTCCGTTAACCTTGAAAATTCCTTACTGCAAGCGCCGGGCCCTACGGCAATCCGATTGAAACGAGTGCAGCGGCATTTTTGTGGCGAAGGTGCTCAATCTCGCCACATTGCGGCGCCGAAACAGTCTCGCGGGCCGTCCGATTGAAATCGGACAGCCTGAATCTTCTTGTTTGACCATGATCTTTTCCGAAAACCGGTACCCACTTTTTGGGATCATGGTCTAGAGGTTTCGCCCCATAGCCAGGTATTTCTCGCGGCGCTCCTCGCGAAAATCGGTGTTGGCGCCGGAGAATTCCTTCATCGTTTTGGCGATGAGATCGCCGGTGGCGGCAATCACCGTTTCCGGGCCACGATGGGCGCCGCCGAGCGGTTCGGGAATGATGGCGTCGATGATCTTCAGCTCCAGCAGATCCTGGGCGGTGATCTTCATATTGGTCGCCGCATCCTTCGAGCGGGTGGTGTCGCGCCACAGGATCGAGGCGGCGCCCTCCGGCGAGATCACCGAATAGATGGCGTGTTCGAGCATGTAGACGCGGTTGGCGGTGGCGATCGCGATGGCGCCGCCCGAGCCGCCTTCGCCGATGACCACCGAGATCGACGGCACCTTCAGGCCGAGACAGGCCGAAGTCGAACGGGCAATGGCTTCCGCCTGGCCGCGCTCCTCGGCATTGACGCCGGGATAGGCGCCGGCCGTGTCGACCAGCGTCAGCAACGGGATATCGAAGCGGTCGGCGAGTTCCATCAGCCGCACCGCCTTGCGGTAGCCCTCCGGTCGCACCGAGCCGAAATTATGCCTCAGCCGGCTGGCTGTGTCCGAACCCTTTTCCTGGCCGATGATCGCTACCGGCTCGCCGCGGAAGCGGGCGAAGCCGCCGACGATCGCCTGGTCCTCGCCGAAATTGCGGTCGCCGGCAAGCGGGGTGAAATCGCTGAACAGGCCCTTGATGTAGTCGACGCAATGCGGCCTGTCCGGATGGCGCGCCACCTGCACCTTCTGCCACGGGGTCAGTGCCTTATAAGTGTCGCGCAAGGCGTCGCGCACGCGTTTCTCGAGACGGCTGATCTCATCGCCGACATCGACCGCCTCGCCATTCTCGGCGAGCTTCTTCAGTTCGAGGATCTTGCCTTCGAGATCGGCGACCGGCTTTTCGAAATCGAGGTAATTGTACATTCTTGAGCGGACCGATAAGCCGGGAGGCAATGACTGACGGAACCTGGGAAATAAAGGCTCCGGGCGGTGGAACGTCGCCCTCACATAGCGATATGACGTCTAGTCGGCAAGCGGATGATGATCGTTGACCAGCCGCACCAGCCGCTCCTCCAGCACATGTGTGTAAATCTGCGTCGTTGAAATATCGGCATGGCCAAGCAACTGCTGCACGGCCCTGAGATCGGCGCCGTTCTGCAGCAGATGGCTGGCGAAAGCATGGCGCAGCACATGCGGCGATATTTTCGCCGAGGCGATGCCGGCGCGCGCGGCAAGGCCCTTCAGGTCGCGGGCGAAGACCTGCCTGGAGAGATAGCCGCTGTCGCTTGCTGCCGGGAACAGGAACGGGCTATCTGCGAAAGCTGGCACCGTTGCCCGGGCAGCGAGCCAGGCCCGCATCGCCATGCGCGCCTTTACCGACAGCGGCACCATGCGTTCCTTGTCACCCTTGCCGCGCACCATGAAGAAACGATCGTCGCGCAGCGCCACCGTCACCGGCAGGCCGACCAGTTCGGAGACGCGCAGGCCGGTGGCGTAGAGCACCTCGACCAGCGCATGCAGGCGCAACGCCGCCAGCCTGTCGCCATCGTTCAGCGAGGCATCAGCTGCTTCTTGCGCCGCACGGTCGATCAGCCGGCCGGTGTCGGCCTCGCTCATCGTCTTCGGCAGCGGCCGGCCTTTCTTCGGACTGTCCAGGGTTCCGGTCGGGTCGTCGCGGCGCAGGCCTTCAGCATAGAGGAACTTGAAGAACTGGCGGATCGCCGACAGTTTGCGTGCCTGCGAGGTGGCGGCAAAGCCGCGCGCGGCGACATCATCGAGATAGGCGCGGATATCGGCGGCGGCGGCACCCGCGAGCCCGCCGCCGATCTCGGCCGAAGCGTCTTCGAGGTCGCGGCGATAGCTGGAAAGCGTGTTTTCGGCAGCGCCGCGCTCAGCACTCATCATTTCCAGAAAGGCTTCGATGCGGGCAGCGCTGTTCATTTCTCTTGGGTCAGTTTTTCCAGATTCAGTTTTACTTGATTCAGTTTTTACTTGATTCAGTTCTTCTGGGGATTCAGCTTTTCGGGAGGGATGCGTACGCTCATTTCGGCCTTTCTCGGCTCGACGAACATCGCCAGAGCAAACATCGCGCCATAGACAATGCCGGCCAGAATCGTGAGCGTCACGACAAAGCGGAACAGTGTCGGCATCAATTTTCGCCCGTCTTGTTGTTCTGCGTTTCCAAACCCTGTGCCCTTATGAGACGCCAATCCGGCCAATTCAAGGGCGAAGCTCGGATGACGCGCGGCCGCGCCACGCTTGACGCAATCAGGCTTTTGATGTCGATACGCCGGCAAAGAGGGCCTAAGCAGGTATTCGTGGGCGGGCACATGAATGCCTGCTTGGATTCTTTGGCTTGGCGCAGGTTCTTGTCGCAAAACGTGGGACACTTTTCTCGGAACCTGCTTAGAAACATCATGGTGTCATGAACGCGCTACCGGCAAATCCCCCTGATGAGAGCCATGCCGCGCTGCTCGGCCGGCTGGGCAACCGTTCCATCGTCTTTGTCGGCCTTATGGGCGCCGGCAAGACGGCGATCGGCCGCAAGGTGGCGGCGATCCTGGGGCTGCCTTTCATGGACAGCGATCAGGAGATCGAAAGCGTGTCGCGCATGAGCGTCCCGGAACTGTTCGAACGCTATGGCGAGCCCGAATTCCGGGCGCTGGAGCAGCGCGTCATCCTGCGCGTGCTGGAACACGGGCCGCAGGTGCTGTCAACGGGCGGCGGCGCCTTCATGAGCGCGCAGACGCGAGAGGCCATTGCCGGCCATGGCGTGTCGGTATGGCTGAAGGCCGAGATCGACCTCTTGATGGACCGCGTTTCCAAGAAGCAGAACCGGCCGCTCCTGAAAAGCGCCGATCCCCGCGCCGTGATCGAGCGGTTGATGGCCGAGCGCTATCCGGTCTACGCAGCCGCAGATGTCACCGTGCCGACCCGCGACGATCGCAAGGAGGTCATTGCGGCCGAGGTGGTGAACGCGCTTTGCGGGTATTTCGGCGTTGCAGCCGCGACAGGCGAGGTGCGCTCGTGAGCAGCAATGCGACAGTCACCGTCGAAGTCGGGCTCGGCGATCGTGCCTATGACATATTGATCGGCTCCGGCCTGCTTTTGCGCGCCGGCACCGAGATTTCGCGCCGCCTGCCCGGCACGCGCGCCGCGGTGGTCACCGACGTCAACGTCGCCGCCGCCCATCTCGATACGTTAAAGGCCGGCCTCGAAAAGGGCGGCATCCAGCCTGCCGTCATCACGCTGCCGGCTGGGGAAAAAACCAAGAGTTTTGCGCATCTCGAAGAGGTGGTGGACGGCGTCCTCGCCGCAAGACTGGAACGCGGCGATGTCGTCATCGCGCTCGGCGGCGGTGTCATCGGCGACCTGGCCGGCTTTGCCGCCGGCATCGTGCGCCGCGGCATGAATTTCGTGCAGATCCCGACTTCGCTGCTGGCGCAGGTCGACTCTTCCGTTGGCGGCAAGACCGGCATCAACAGTGCGCGCGGCAAGAACCTCGTCGGCGTCTTCCATCAGCCGAAACTGGTGCTGGCCGATACCGAAGTGCTCGACACGCTGCCGATCCGGGAATTTCGCGCCGGTTACGCCGAACTCGCCAAATACGGGCTCATCGATCGCCCCGACTTCTTCGCCTGGCTTGAGCAAAACTGGGGCAAAGTGTTTGCCGGCGGCCCGGAGCGAGCCGAGGCCATCGGCGAAGCCTGCCGCGCCAAGGCCGATGTCGTCGCCCGCGACGAGTTCGAGACCGGCGACCGCGCGCTGCTCAATCTCGGCCACACGTTCGGCCATGCGCTCGAGGCCGCCACCCAATATGACAGCGCCCGTCTCGTCCACGGCGAGGGAGTCGCCATCGGCATGGCGCTGGCTTATCGCTTTTCGTCACGCCTCAATCTGGCAAGTCCCGACGATGCGGTGCGCGTCGAGACGCATCTTCGCGCCGTTGGCCTGCCCTGGCGCATGGCCGATATCCCGGGCGAATTGCCTGATGCCGAGGCGCTGCTCGCCTTCATCACGCAGGACAAGAAGGTGTCGCGCGGCGCGCTGACCTTCATCCTGACGCGCGGCATCGGCCAGGCCTTCATCGCCAAGGATGTGCCGGCGTCGGAAGTGCTGTCGTTTCTGAGGGAGAACCATCCGGGGCAGCAGGAAAGCCGCCCGGGTCAGCCGAAAGGCAGCCCGGGTCAGCAAAGAGGCCGACTGGGTCAGCCGAAAGGCAGCCCGGGATGAACGAGGCCGGCTGGGTTGTCGCTGCTGTCCTGGCCGGGCTCGGCCTGCTCGCTTTCGCCTTTCGCGCGCGCCTGCTCGCCGCCTTCGGCTATGAACTGCAGCGCATCGAGCCGCAGCATTCGAACCATGATGAAGCGCGCGGCGCCGTCGACGATTTTCGGCGCGACGGCCAGGTGGTGCGCGAGGATCGCGCCCGCATCGGTCGCCTGTCCGATCTCGACGAGCTCGAAGTGTCCGATGTCATGGTCCATCGCACCAACATGCGCTCGGTCAATGCCGACAATCCGCCGGAAGCGGTGGTGCGCGAGATCCTGCAGAGCCCGCATACCCGGATGCCCTTGTGGAAGGGCTCGCTCGACAACATCGTCGGCGTGCTGCATGCCAAGGACCTGCTGCGCGCGCTGAACGATGTCGGCAACGACTTTTCCCAGATCGACGTCATGAAGATCGCGACAAAACCGTGGTTCGTGCCCGACACCACGACGCTGCAGGAACAGCTCAACGCCTTTCTGCGCCGCAAGGCGCATTTCGCCATCGTCGTCGACGAGTATGGCGAGGTCGAGGGGCTGGTGACGCTGGAGGACATCATCGAGGAGATCGTCGGCGAGATCGCCGACGAGCACGATATCGACATGCAGGGGGTCAAGCAGGAAGCCGACGGCTCCGTTGTCGTCGACGGCACTGTGTCGATCCGTGACCTGAACCGGGCGCTCGACTGGAACCTGCCGGACGAAGAAGCCACCACCATTGCCGGTCTCGTCATCCACGAGACGCAATTGATTCCGGACGAGAAGCAGGCTTTCACCTTTCACGGCAAGCGCTTCGTCGTCATGAAACGCGACAAGAACCGGATCGCAAGGCTGAGGATCAGGCCGGCCGGCGACATTTAGTAGGCTCTGTCCCGGCTAACCAATCCTTGACTGGACGCTTGCCGCGCCGGCGTGCACTTTCGACTCTGGACTGTCTGGAGATGACGGTGATCGATCGGCGAACCCTGCTTTTGATATCGATGGCTTTGTTGCCGGCCAGCGCTTCGGCGGCATCGCGCCGGCGCTCGCCGTCTCCGCAAACCTTCGACTACGGACCGGCCAGGCTCGACGTCTACTCACTTGATGGCGCAAGCTCCCTGCCTGTGGTCCTTTTCATCCATGGCGGTGCCTGGCGGGCCGGCAACCGCACCAACGTCGACGTCAAGCCGGCCTTCCTGCTCGACAATGGCTTCTGCTTCGTCTCCATCGGCTACCGGTTGCTGCCTAAGGCCGATGTCGCCACCCAGGCCGAGGATGTCGAGCAGGCATATCGCTATGTGCGCGCCAACATCGCCAGATACGGCGGCGATCCGAACCGGATAGCGGTCATGGGGCATTCGGCCGGCGGCCATCTCGCCGCACTGACCGGGCTGCGCGGCGGTTTGCCCGGCGTCGCGGCGCTGGTACTGAACGACACCAGGGCCTTTGACCTGGAGGCGCTTGCGAGGAGCGGCGGCATGACACCGGCCTATGCCCGGGCCTTTCCCGACCCGGCGCAGTGGCGCGCACTGTCGCCTGCCATCCATGTCGGGAGCCGCAAACATCCGCCGACCTTCATCGCCTATTCGCGCGCATCGGGTCGTGAGGCAGCCTCACGGGCCTTCGCCGAGCGCCTGCGGGCGACCGGAACGGAGGTGACACTGTTCGACGGCAGCGCCTATTCGCACATGTCGATCAATCGCGATTTCGGCGACGAAGGCGACGCCTTGACCGGTGCGGTGATGATTTTCCTGAGGGCGACGCTCGGCTGAGGTCTACCATCTGGTCTTTTCGTCCGGCGCGGCCGGCTCGATCGCCAGCGCGTGGACACCAGCCTTCAACTCGTCGGCCAGCAATGCGTTGACCGCGCGGTGGCGCTCGATGCGGCTCATGCCGGCGAAGGCCGAGGAGACGATGCGGACGCGGAAATGCGTCTCGCCGGTGCCGTCATAGGTGCCGTGATGATCGGAGTCCTGATGGTGGTGGCCGGCATGGAGATGGCTTTCGTTGATGATGACCAGCCGCTCCGGCGAGAACGCCTTCTTCAACTTGCCTTCCATCGTCGACTGTATGGACATTCGTACTTCCCTTCACCACATATGGCGGGCGCATGACCCCCGAAAATCGGCGCCCTTTGCGCGTCCGGAAGGACGCGCGGTGCCGTCGCCGCGACAAAATTCGCCGATCGCCCGCTTAAATGCCGCGATTCAGCGGTTAGGGCGATCATCGCGAAAATGTCAATTCTTGTTTCGCACCGGCGAACAGCCCATAAATGGGTGAGATGAAACCGTACCCCAAATATTTCGAGAAAATCCGCATCCGCCCGGAGAAGGATGCGGAGCTGAAGTCGCACTCGCCGATCTGCCAGTGGGACGGTTGCAAGGAGGCCGGCACCCATCGCGCGCCGGTCGGACGCATGAAGGAGGGCGAATATTTTCAGTTCTGCTTCGATCATGTGCGCGAGTACAACAAGGGCTTCAATTATTTCTCCGGTGTCCCCGATACCGAGATCGCCCGCTTTCAGAAGGAAGCGATGACCGGCCACCGGCCGACATGGAAGATGGGCGTCAACGGCGCCTCGACGCGCTCTTCGCCCGATTTCGCCCAGCAGCGTTCCGGCCGCGCCGGCTATTACAACCGCATGCGCGATCCGTTCGACCTGTTCAAAGGTCCGAAGGATCCGCGCGAAGCCCGCGAGCGCAAGGCCAAGCCGCTTGAGGCCAAGGCGCTGGAAACGCTTGGCCTTGATACAAAGGCGACTGGCACGGACATCAAGGCGCGTTATAAGGAACTGGTGAAACGCCACCATCCGGATGCGAATGGCGGCGACAGAGGTTCGGAAGACCGGTTCCGCGATGTGCTCCAGGCCTACCGCGTGCTCAAGCAGGCAGGATTGTGCTGAGCGACCTTACGGTTGGTGTCGTTTTCAAACTTTCATAAGGTTGGAAAAGGCTTTAAGACCGCCCCCGAACAAAATCGATTGCCGGCGAAATCAGGCGTTTCGCCCGTGGAGACGTTGACAAAGATGAACAAGGTCGATCGCGACATCGCCAACCTGCCCGACACCACCGTGCCGGTGAAGGAGAAATTTGGCTTCGAGTCCAAGATGGTGGTGCCGGCCTATTCGGTGACGAGCGAGCATGTGCCCGACATCGACCCGGACTACCTGTTCGACAAGAACACGACGATGGCGATCCTCGCTGGCTTTGCCTACAACCGCCGCGTCATGGTGGCGGGCTATCACGGCACCGGCAAGTCGACGCATATCGAGCAGGTCGCCGCCCGCCTCAACTGGCCTATGGTGCGCGTCAATCTCGACAGTCATGTCAGCCGCATCGACCTCGTCGGCAAAGACGCCATCGTCGTCAAGGAAGGGCTGCAGATCACCGAATTCCGCGACGGCATCCTGCCCTGGGCCTATCAGCACAATGTCGCGCTGTGCTTCGACGAGTACGATGCCGGCCGTCCGGACGTGATGTTCGTCATCCAGCGCGTGCTGGAATCGTCCGGCCGGCTGACGCTGCTCGACCAAAGCCGGGTCATCCGTCCGCATCCGGCGTTCCGGCTGTTCTCCACCGCCAACACGGTCGGTCTCGGCGACACCACCGGCCTCTATCACGGTACGCAGCAGATCAACCAGGCGCAGATGGACCGATGGTCGATCGTCACCACGCTGAATTATCTGCCGCACGACAATGAGGTGAACATCGTGCTGGCCAAGGCCAAGCACTATCGCGACGGCAAGGGCAAGGAGATCGTCAACAAGATGGTGCGCGTCGCCGACATGACGCGTTCGGCCTTCATCAATGGCGACCTGTCGACCGTCATGAGCCCGCGCACGGTCATCACCTGGGCCGAGAATGCCGAGATATTCGGCGATATCGGCATGGCGTTCCGACTGACCTTCCTCAACAAATGCGACGAGCTGGAACGCTCGCTCGTCGCCGAGTTCTACCAGCGCGCCTTCGGCCAGGACCTGCCGGAATCGGCCGCTAACGTGGTGCTGGGGTAAGCATGGCTCGATTCCGATTTTCGGGGTCATGCTCCAAGGAATGATCGATGGCGGGTCCGGGCGACAACACGCGCAACAAGTCGAAGACGGGTTCTGAAGCCGACAGCTTCAAGCGCGCCGTCACCGTCTGCATGCGCGCGATTGCCGGCGACAAGGACCTCGAAGTCGGTTTCGCCAAGGATCGGCCGGCGCTCGCCGGCAGCCGCGCCCGGCTGCCTGAACTGCCGAAGAAAGCGTCCAAGGCCGACATCGCCATCACCCGCGGGCTCGGCGATTCCATGGCGTTGAAGCGCGCCTGCCACGACACGCGCATCCACACCAGGCTGGCGCCGGAGGGCAAGCAGGCCCGCGCCATCTACGATGCGGTCGAGCAGGCCCGCGTCGAGGCGATCGGCTCCCGCGCCATGCAGGGTGTGGCCGACAATATCGGCTCCATGCTCGAGGACAAATACGCCAGGGCCAACCTCATCGACGTCAAGGACAAGGCGGATGCGCCGATCGAGGAAGCGCTGGCCCTGATGGTGCGCGAAAAGCTGACCGGCCGCGCCGTGCCGAAGAGCGGCGAGCGGCTGGTCGACCTCTGGCGTCCATGGGTCGAGGAGAAGGCAAGTGCCGATCTCGACGGGCTGTCGGCAAAGCTCGACGACCAGCAGGGCTTCGCCCGCGTCGTGCGCGACATGCTGGCTTCCATGGAAATGGCCGAGGAACTCGGTGACGACCAGGAGACCGAAGACTCCGAAGACAATGACGAAAACCAGCCGCAAGGCGAGGAACAGAGCGAGGAGGGCGGCGAGGACGATTCCGGCTCCGAGCAGTCGCAGTCCGACGATACCGAGGCGTCGTCCGACGACGAGCAAGCGGCCGAGACGGAAGCATCCGATGCCACCGCCGACGACCTGTCCGACGATGACGACGCCGATGCCGAGACACCCGGCGAGGCGCGCCGCAACGACAATCCCTTCACCAATCTGTCGAAGGAGATCGACTACAAGGTCTTCACCACCGCCTTCGACGAGACGGTGGGTGCGGAGGACCTGTGCGAGGAAGAGGAATTAGATCGGCTGCGCGCCTTCCTCGACAAGCAGCTTGCCAACCTGTCGGGCGTTGTCGGCCGGCTGGCCAACCGGCTGCAGCGCCGGCTGATGGCGCAGCAGAACCGGTCCTGGGATTTCGATCTCGAAGAGGGTTATCTCGATCCGGCGCGGCTGGTGCGCGTCGTCATCGACCCGATGCAGCCGCTGTCCTTCAAGCAGGAACGTGACACCAAATTCCGCGACACGGTGGTGACGCTGGTGCTCGACAATTCGGGCTCGATGCGCGGCCGGCCGATCACGGTCGCCGCCACCTGCGCCGACATTCTGGCGCGCACGCTGGAACGCTGCGGCGTTTCGGTCGAGATCCTCGGCTTCACCACTCGCGCCTGGAAGGGCGGGCAGGCACGCGAGAAATGGCTGAAGGAAGGCAAGTCGCCGAATCCCGGCCGGCTCAACGATCTGCGCCACATCATCTACAAATCCGCCGACCATCCGTGGCGGCGGGCGCGCCGCAATCTCGGCCTGATGATGCGCGAGGGCCTGCTGAAGGAAAACATCGACGGCGAGGCGCTGCTGTGGGCGCACAACCGCCTGATCGCCCGGCCGGAGCAGCGCAAGATCCTGATGATGATCTCGGACGGCGCACCGGTCGACGATTCGACGCTGTCGGTCAATCCGGGCAACTATCTCGAACGGCATCTGCGCGCGGTGATCGAACTGATCGAGACGCGCTCGCCGGTCGAGCTTTTGGCCATCGGCATCGGCCACGACGTTACCCGCTATTACAGGCGCGCCGTCACCATAGTCGATGCCGAGGAACTGGCCGGCGCCATGACCGAGCAACTGGCCTCGCTGTTTGGCGAGGAAAGTACGCGGGACACGCGACGCGGCAGCATGCGGCGCGCCGGATGATTTTTTCGCGGGGCGGCTTTCGGCAGACGCTTTTCGCCGCCACAGCGCTGTTCGTTGCCGGCATCGCCTTGTCGCCTTGCATCGCCGCCGGCAGCGTTCCGGTCGAGCCGATCGAAATCTCGGCACGGCCGATAGACCGGTTTCACATCGGCCGTGACGAGAAGCGGTTCGGCCCGCTTGAATTCGTCGGCGGGCTGGAAATGACCTCGCCGTCACGCGATTTCGGCGCGCTGTCGGCGTTTCGCTTCCTCAAACCCGGCAGTGATTTTATCGGCGTCGCCGACACCGGTTTCTGGTTCTTCGGCACGGTTACCCATGATGCCGACAAGCGCCCGTCCGGCATCCGGAATTTCCGTATGCAGGAGATGGTCGATGAGGCGGGCCATCTGATCGACGAGAAATGGCAGGTCGACTCCGAAGGGCTTGCGGTCAAGGACGGCATTGCCACAGTCGGCTTCGAGCGCGATCACCGCATTGCACAGTTCAAGATCGAACCGGGCGACATGAAGCCGCCGTTCAAGCAATTGGATTTCCTGATTCCAGCCTGGGAGCTTCGCCGGAATCGCGGCTTGGAGACCATCACCCACGCCAATCCTCACGGGCAGCACGAAGGCGGGCTGGTCGTGGTCTCGGAAAAGAGCCTCGACAAATCAGGCAACATTTATGCGGCTGTTATCGAAGGGCCGCACAAAGGCGTTTTCACCGTTAAGCGCAACGACGATTTCGATATCACCGACGGCGCCTTCCTGCCGGACGGCGACCTCTTGCTTTTGGAGCGCAGCTATTCGATGGCCCGCGGCGTCAAGATCCGGCTGCGGCGCATCTATGGCGAGAGCGTCGAGAAGGGCGCCGTTGCCGACGGGCCGGTGCTGATGGAAGCCGACATGAGCTACCAGATCGACAACATGGAAGGGCTAGACGTCTGGACCCGCGACGACGGCGCGCTGATGGTGTCGCTGATCTCGGACGACAACCACTCGATTCTGCAGCGCAATCTCTATCTGGAATTTGTGCTGCACGAGGATTGAGAGGCGGTCGGCAAAGGACGGCCGATAACAAGCTACAGCTTGGCGAGGGTTGCGGCAGGCCGGGGTCCGTTGGTCGCGATCCAGATGACGTGGCGGGCGCCGCGCTTGCCATTGGCGCGGACTTTGACTTCCTCGACCGCGAAGCCCGCCTGCTTCAGCCTGCGGGTAAAACCGCTGTCTGGTCCCTGTGACCAGACCGCCAGAACGCCGCCGGGCTTGAGCGCTGCTTTCGCGCTGATCAGCCCGGCTATACTGTAGAGAGCATCGTTGGCCTTGTGGACGATCCCTTCCGGACCGTTGTCGACGTCGAGCAGGATGGCATCCCAGGCCGAGCCTTCCGATCGTATGAGCTCGCCGACATCCGCCTCGCGAACAGTCACGCGCGGATCGTCGAGACAGCCACCGAACACCGCGGCCATCGGGCCGCGTGCCCACGCCACGACGGCTGGCACCAACTCGGCGACAACGACACCGGCATCGGCGCTAAGCCCGGCTAGAGCGGCACGCAGCGTGAAACCCATGCCCAGCCCGCCAATCAGGATCTTCGGCTGGCTACGGCCGGCAATCCTTTGGCAGGACAGCCTGGCCAGCGCTTCCTCGGAGCCGCTGAGGCGGCTGTTCATCAGCTCGTTCGAGCCGAGCATGATCGAGAATTCGGCGCCGCGTTGTTTCAGGCGAAGCTCGTGGTCGCCGTCAGGCGTTTTCGCGGTATCGAGCTGGACCCATGGGATCATGCTCGAGAACCTGTGAGCATGATCTTTTCCGAACCGAAGGTCAGCGATAGCAAAAACCGGTTCCCACCTTCAGGGATCATGCTCGAGAACCTGTGAGCATGATCTTTTCCGAAAACCGGTTCCCACTTTTCGGGATCATGCTCTATGCCGCCAGTGCCGGCTGGCTCCAGCGGGCGGCAAGCAGCCGGTAGGGGATCAGCGCCACCACGGCGATGATCAGCTTCACGCCGAGGTCGCCGAGCGCCCATGACACCCAGCGCATGGTCTCCACCGGCAGCACGCCCATCAGCGGCGCGGTTTCGAGCGCGAAACCATCGTTCGGGCCAGCAAAGGCGAAAGCCGCCGAAAAAGCGACGGTGAAGAACACGGCGGTGTCGAATACCGAGCCGACCAGCGTGCCGACGATCGGCGCCCGCCACCAGCTCTGCCGGCGCAGCCGGTTGAACACGGTCACGTCGAGCAATTGCGCGATCAGGAACGCGGTGCCGGAAGCCGCCGCAATGCGCACCAGCCGGTCGGCGGCCGTTTCGAACTCGATCAGACCGTAGCGGAACAGCAAGGGCGGGATGACGACCGAGCAGATCACCGCCGCCGTGAAGCCGACAAACACGATCCGGCGCGCCACGGCCGGGCCGTAGCGGCGGTTGGCAAGGTCGGTGACCAGGAAGGAGAACGGATAGGTGAAGGCGCCCCAGGTCAGAATGTCGGCCAGCGACAAGCCGCCGATCGCACCTTGCAGCGGGAACTGCACGAGGATGTTCGACGCCACCACGACAAGCGCCATGGCCGCAACAAAGGACAGATATCGGGAGACGAAACTCATTTTTTTATCCTGGGTAATGGAACCAGCGGGGTGTCATGCCGAGTTCGGACGACACTCCTTGGAAGGCGGTTGCCTGAAAAATTAAGCGGCCGGCTGTTCGGCAAGCTTCTTGGCGATCTGCTTCTTCAGCAGGCGCGCGCGCTGCGACAGCTCCTTGGCGTCGGCCTTGGCCAGGAACGCGTCGAGGCCGCCGCGATGCTCGACCGAACGCAGCGCGTTGGCCGAAATGCGCAGGCGAACATTCTGGTTCAGCGCTTCCGAGATCAGCGTCACATTGACGAGATTGGGCAGGAAGCGACGCTTGCTCTTGTTGTTGGCGTGGCTCACATTGTTGCCGGACATGACTGCCTTGGCGGTGAGTTCGCAGGTGCGGGACATGGTTCTAAACCTTCAGTTCTCGGTCTGGCCAAACATTCGACCCACGCCGGGTGGCGCGCGGTTTCGGTCAGGCGGCCTTATGGAAAAAGTTGGCGTTCCATAGTTGCATTTCGCCGATGCGTCAAGCTCCGGCTTGCGCGCTGGTGTGACGGCGCCTTTCACATAAAGGCCGGAATTCAGCCTATAAGCGGTCGCACAAGGAGATACTAGGCCGGAGTTGTCCGCTTCCGCTGAAAATCGAGGATCAATCCCCGCCATGCTTCGTTCGTCCCATGCTCTCCTTGCCTCGCTTGCCGTGGCGCTGCCGACGGCAGCGTCTGCCGCCACGTTACAATCCTTCAAGGGCGAGTATACGGTTTCGGTCCACGGCTTCTCGGTGGCTAAGGCAAGCTTTTCCAGCAGTTACGAAGGCGACACCTACTCGATCGAGGGCAGCGTCTCCAGCGCCGGCCTCGCCACAATATTCGACGACACGCGTGGCACGGTCTCCTCAAAAGGCAAGATTTCGGGCAAGCAATTGCAGCCGCAGGCGTTCCGCGCCGACTACAAATCGGGCGAGAAGGCATCGATGATCGATATCCAGTTCGCCAACGGCGCGGTTACCGCGACGAAGGTCGTGCCTGCGCCGAAGAAGCGCAATCCTAAGAATTGGATACCGGTAGGCGCCAGCCATCTCGCGTCGGTGCTCGATCCGATGGCGGCCACCGTCATCCATGCCGATAGCCTCGACAAGGTCTGCGGGCGCACGGTGAAGCTCTATGACGGCGAGATGCGCGCCAATCTGACGCTGACCTACGATTCGAGAGGCTCGACCTCGGTGCGCGGCTACAAGGGCGATACCGTCACCTGCAGGCTAGGCTTTGAGCCGGTAGCGGGTTACCGCAAGAACCGCAAATCCTTGGATTACCTGAGAAAGCGCAGCCGCATCATGGTGACGTTTGCACCGGTCGGCCAAACCGGCGTATATGCGCCGATCCACGCCACGGTCGGTACGAAAATCGGCACCCTCACCATCAGCGCGGAGCGGTTCGAAGCAACAGAATAGGCGCGATCGCGCGCCGCCGGAGACGGACATGGGGGGCGCAACACTGATCGGCTTCTCGGCGGTCGCCATGTGGGCGCTGCTGGCGCTGCTTACGGACGCTTCCGGCGCGGTGCCGCCGTTCCTGCTTTCAGCGATCACCTTCACGATCGGCACCGGCGTCGGGCTCGTCGCGCGGCTGTTCATGCCGGCCGCCACGGGCCGGCAGAAGATACCGCCGCAAGTGTGGGTGATCGGCATTGCCGGCCTGTTCGGCTATCATTTCTTCTATTTCACCGCGCTGCGCAACGCACCAGCGGTGGAGGCGAGCCTCATCGCCTATTTGTGGCCGCTGCTGATCGTGCTCGGATCGGCGCTGATGCCGGGCGAGCGACTGGCCTGGAACCATGTCGTCGGCGCGCTGCTCGGCCTTGCCGGCACTGTCTTGATCGTCACCAAGGGTGGCGGGCTTGCCTTCGACGCACGCTATGCCTTCGGCTATGCGATGGCCGGCATCTGCGCCGTGCTGTGGTCGTCCTATTCGCTGTTGTCGCGCCGCTTTCCGTCGGTGCCGACCAGCATCGTCACCTGGTTCTGTGCGGCTACGGCAGCGCTTTCGCTTGTCTGCCATCTCATGCTGGAAGAGACGGTGCTGCCTGTCGGCGCCGGCCAGTGGCTGGCCGTGCTCGGCCTCGGACTGATGCCGGTGGGCGCGGCCTTTTACGCTTGGGATATCGGCGTCAAGCGCGGCAACATCCAGGTGCTGGGCGCGGCGAGCTATGCCGCGCCGCTGCTGTCGACGCTGGTGCTGATTGCTGCCGGTTTCGCCGAACCGTCCCTGCGCGTCCTCGCCGCATGCGTGCTGATAACCGGCGGGGCAGCCCTTGCGGCGAAATCGCTGTTCTTGCGCAAGCGGGCTGCGAGCGAGGCAGGGGCATGATGCCGTTTCCCGGCGGCATCGACTCCAACGCCAATGCGACGCTGCTGTTTTCGCTGGCGGCGGCGGTGATCTACGCCTTCACCATCGACATGCCGCCGAAGCTTGCGCGTTCCGCGGTCAAGACACTGGCCGTGGCAATGCTTGCCGTGCTGGCATCGCTGCAGGGCGGTCCGTGGCTGCTCGTCGCGGCGCTGACGCTCAGCGCCATCGGCGATGCGTTGCTGTCGCGCGACGGTGAAAAGGCTTTTCTCGGCGGGCTGGCCAGTTTTCTCGTTGCGCACGGGCTTTACATCGCGCTGTTCCTGCGCTTCGGCGACGGGGTCGGGCTGCTCTCGGCCGAGCCATGGCGCGCGGCGATTGCCATGGCAATGGCCGTGTTCGCGCTCGCCATGCTTTTTGCGCTCTGGCGCCGTGTCGGCCCCGCCTTGCGCCTTCCGGTCGGCGTCTATGTCGCGGCAATCCTCGCCATGACGATTTCAGCCCTGACGCTGAGCAATTTCTGGATCATCTGCGGCGCCGTGCTGTTCATGGCGTCCGACGGGCTGCTCGCCTCGGAAAAGTTCCTGCTGACCGCCATCTCGCCACACCGCGTCTGGATGCGCCACGCGGCCTGGATGCTGTATTACGCCGCCCAGCTGGCGATCACGATGGGTTTCCTGCTGGGTTAGGACTCCAACCCGGTGCTGCCAGTTCGAAGGCGGCGAAATCGAAGCCTGGCGCCACGGTGCAGCCGACCAGCGTCCACTCGCCCAGGCTGCGTGCCGATTGCCACCAGCCTGCCGGCACAACGATCTGCGGCCGCTCGCCCGCCGCCAATGCCGTGCCGAGCACCTGCTCGATCACCGGCCCGTTTTCCCGATGCATCGACAGCGCCAACGGGGCGCCGGCATAGAAATGCCAGACCTCGGCCGCGTCCTTGACGCGGTGCCAGGCCGACACTTGCTCCTGCTCCAAAAGGAAATAGATCGCGGTCGAATGGCCGCGCGCGCCCTCCGCGCCATCGCGGAAGGTCTCGGCATACCAGCCGCCTTCCGGATGCGGTTTAAGGCCGAGCGTTGCGATGATTTCGGCGGAACTGGTCATGATTTCCAGCACGTCATGGTGTTCAGAAGTTGTCCTTGCGCTTGCGAATTTCGGCGAACACTTCGGCGTCGGAGGCTTTCTCCATGCCGAGATGCTTGCGGATTGCCGGATCGTGCCAGCGCAGGAACGGATTGGTCGACAGTTCCTCACCGATCGTGGTCGGCAGCGTCGGCTTGTCATCGGCGCGCAGCGCCTCGATTTTCGCAGCGCGCTCCTTCAATGCCGAATTGGTCGGGTCGACGGTCAGCGCGAAGCGGGCATTGGAGAGCGTGTATTCATGGCCGCAATAAACGACCGTCTCGGCCGGAAGCGCCGCTAGCTTTTTCAACGAGTCGTACATCACCGGCGGCCTGCATTCGAACAGCCGGCCGCAGCCGAGCGCGAACAGCGTGTCGGCGGTGAACGCCACTTTCGACGCCGGCAGATGATAGGAGACATGGCCTGCCGTGTGGCCGGGCGTGGCGATCACGTCGATCCTCTCGTCGCCGAGGTGGATGACCGAACCTTGCTCGACGGTTTCGTCGATGCCGGGGATCTTTGCCTTTTCCGCCTCCGGCCCGACGATGCGGAGCTTGAAGCGCTCCTTCAGCGCCAGATTGGCCTCGACATGGTCGACATGGTGATGGGTGGTCAGGATCATCGTCGGCGTCCAGCCGGTACGCTCGATCGCGGCCAGGATCGGCGCCTCCTCGGGCGCGTCGATGATCGCGGTCTGGCCGCTTTTCGGGTCATGCACCAGCACACCGAAATTGTCGCTGCGGCACATGAACTGTTCGATTTCAACCGGCATGGCGTCTCTCCACTAGTGCGCCGTGCGTCCAGTTGGACGCACAAAGGACGCTCTAACACTTTTATCTGCTGCATCGTGGCTTTCCGAAATCGAAACCGATTTCGGGCGGATGCAGTAGTCGCCGCAGACATAGGGCGCTTGCCCGCGGATGTCATCCGCCTTTGTAGAACTTGGCGCCTTTGTTGAACTTGGCGCCTTTGTTGAACTTGGACAGCATCGAAGATACCGTCCCGCGCATGCATTCCGATATCGTCGACCTTCGCTCCTTCTATTCGACCACGCTCGGGCGATTGGCCGAACGCTCGATCACCATGGCGCTGTCCTCGATATGGGTTGTCGTGCCCAATGAGCGGCTGGTCGGTCTCGGTTACACCTTGCCGTGGTTGGAGCGGTTCGGCACCGACGCCGAGCGTGTCTTTGCCTTCATGCCGGCAACGCAAGGCGCGGTGGTCTGGCCGGCTACGGGGCCGACCGCGACCGCACTGGTCTTCGATGAGGAATTGCCGCTGGTCGATGCCTCCATTGACCGCATGCTGCTCGTCCATTCACTCGAACATGCCGAGAACCCGCGCGAGACGCTGAACGAAATCTGGCGGGTGCTGTCGCCCGCCGGCCGAGTCGTCATCGTCGTGCCCAACCGGCGCGGTGTCTGGGCCCGTTTCGAGCATACGCCGTTCGGCAGCGGCCGGCCGTTTTCGCGCGGCCAGCTCACCGAATTGCTGCGCGAAGCGAATTTCACGCCCGCGGCCTGGGCCGACGCCCTGTTCTTCCCGCCATCGCGGCGACGCTTCATGATGCGGTTCCACAATGTGCTGGAGCGCGCCGGCCGCAGGTTCTGGCCGATCTTTTCCGGCGTCATCGTGGTCGAGGCGCAAAAGCGGCTCTATCAGGGCGTGCCGGTCGTCCAGCGTGCGTCTCGCCGCGTCTTCGTGCCGGTTTTCTCGCCGCATGGCGCCACAAGGCTCGGCCGGATATCGCCGACCGGGAACGCAACATTGCCGGGCTGTCGATGACATGTTCGTGATCGGAATCGCGCTTTTTCTCACCTATCTGTCGAGGGCGGGTTTGGTACCCGATTGAGTCGACTTTTTCATCGGTTTCAGCACCGCTTCCGAATTCAAGGACTTCACCAATGGCTGATCATCCGGATGTCGAAGGCAGCGCCAGGCCGGTTGCCGCGTCGATCGAGGCCAGCAGCCTGAGCGACCAATTGGCGACGATCAAGCTGGCGCTGGGGACTTCGCCGATCCGCAAACACCTGCTCTGGGCCTGCGTCGGCATAGTCGCTGTCATTGTGGCAACCTCGATCGGGCAGGTTCTGCTCAATCGCTGGAACGAGCCCTTCTACGATGCGCTGGCTCGGCGCGACATGCAGGGCTTCCTGCACCAGCTTCTGGTCTTTGCCGCCATCGCCGGCGGGCTCGTGGTGCTCAATGTCGGCCAGACCTGGCTCGACCAGATGATCCGGCTGAAGCTGCGCGAGGCGTTGACCCTCGATCTGATCGGTGAATGGATGCGGCCGGCGCGCGCCTTCCGGCTCGCCAACGCCGGCGCCATCGGCGTCAACCCTGACCAGCGCCTGCAGCAGGATGCCGGGCATCTCGCCGATCTTTCCACCGGTCTCGGCATAGGGCTGTTGCAGTCGTTCATTCTGCTTGTTTCGTTCGTCGGCGTCCTATGGTCGCTGTCTTCGGGCTTCGTCTTCCATATCGGCGGCTATTCGCTGGCCATTCCGGGCTACATGGTGTGGGCCGCGATCCTCTATGCCGGCACGGCCTCCTGGTTGAGCTGGCTGGTCGGACGGCCGCTCATCCGCTTCAACAGCGACCGCTATACGCGTGAAGCGGAGCTGCGCTCCTCGGTGGTCCGCGTCAACGAGAATGTCGATGCCATCGCGCTTGCGCACGGCGAGGCCGACGCGAGACGACGGCTCGAGCTCGACCTCGGCACGGTGCTCGGCGCGATGCGGCGCATCTACAGCGCCCAGATCAATCTTTCCTGGGTGACCGATACCTATGGCTGGATCACTGTCGTCGCACCGATCCTCGTCGCCTCGCCGGTCTATTTTGCCGGCGATATCAGCTTCGGCGGGCTGATGATGGCAGTCGGCGCCTTCAACCAGGTGCATGCCTCGTTACGCTGGTTCATCAACAATATCGGCGGTATCGCCGATTGGCGCGCCACGCTGATGCGCGTCGCCGATTTCCGCATCGCGCTCGTTGAAACGGATGTGCTCCACCACACCGAGAGGCGCATCGAGTTCGGCGAAAATCCGGACGGCAGGCTGACATTCGAGAACCTCGAGATTGCGTCACGGGATGGATGTACGAAGCTCGCCGAGCCCCATGTCGAAATCCGCGCCGGCGAGCGCGTCATGCTCACCGGAGACCCGCGCGCCGGCAAGACGCTGTTCTTTCGCGCCATTGCCGGTCTGTGGCCGTGGGGAAGCGGGCGGATCGGCATGCCGGCCGGAGAGGTGCCCGCCTTCGTTCCCCGAAAACCCTATTTCCCGCTCGGCACGCTGCGCGAGGTGCTCGACCACGCCGATGCGGCGGTCAGCGACGCCGAAATCTCGGCGGTGCTTGCCGAGGTCGGTCTCGGGCGTCTGTCGTCCTCGCTCGACCGCTCGGCGCGCTGGGAGCGCGAATTGAGCGATGACGAGCAGCGCCTGCTTGCCTTTGCCCGGCTGGTTTTGCGGCAGCCGAAATGGGTGATCATCGACGAGGCATTGGACACGTTCGACGGCGCAACGCTGAGGCGGGTGCTGTCGATGCTGGAGGCGCGTCTTGCCAATGCCGCGATCCTCAATATCGGCCGAGGCCAGCAGAACATTGAATTCTTTCCACGCTCATTGGCAATCGTGAAAGACGTCGAGCGACCGGCTCTCAAGCCAGTGCGTGTCAGGGCCGGCGCGATCGAACCACCCCCGGCCGTCGCCGCAGCCTACCAAGAGACGTAGCCGGCCATACGCCGGTAAGCTTTATTTCGCCGTGATCGCAGCGAAAGATTGCCGGTATCGTTCGGAAGTCTGCGGCGTTGGACCCATTCTTGACGCGCTTAAAGCGCGTCCCGGTGAAGAGATTTATGCGACACGCTTTAAGCCTTTGTTCCTATGCATGTCGTTACCCCAAAACCGCTGGGCACTTTTGGGCGACATGCATTAGCCTGCTTTCCTGCCTTGCCTGTGCTCAGGCAGCACCATTGGCTACGCCCGCCGCTGCCATTGCGGTGGACGTCGAACTGGTGCTGGCGGTCGACATTTCGCACTCGATGGACGAAAAGGAATTCGCCCTGCAGCGCGCCGGCTATGTCGAGGCGCTGCGCCACCCCGACTTCATCAATGCGGTGCGTTCGGGTGTGACCGGCCGCATCGCGATGGCCTATTTCGAATGGGCAGGCACCGTCCGCGACGATGCGGTCATTGCCTGGCAGGTCATCGACAATGCTGAGAGCGCCAACGCTTTCGCCGACAAGATCGAGGCCCGCCCGTTCAGGAGCTTTCACGGCACCTCGATTTCCGGTGCGCTCGCCTTCGGCGTGAAGCTTTTGGATGGAGCCGCTTTTGACGCGACGCGCAGCGTCATCGACATTTCAGGCGATGGCCCCAACAATACCGGGATGCCCGTCACCACGACGCGCGACGCCGCGGTGGCAAAGGACATCATCGTCAACGGCCTGCCGATCCTGATCAGCCCGTCGCCCAGCTTCAGCCATCTCGATCAATACTATGCCGAGTGCGTTACCGGCGGGCCAGGCTCCTTCGTGCTGCCGGTCTATGCCGCTTCCGAATTCGTGACCGCCATACGCCGCAAGCTGGTCCTGGAGGTCAGCGGTGTTTCCGGTCCCGGGGCCGATCCGGGACCGATCCGGGTCGATGCGGCTGCACCGGTCGACTGTTTGCAAGGCGAGCGCGACCGGCGGTTTTTCTCCGATCCGTATTTTCCGGAACTTAATCGCTAGGTCTCCGGACTCTTGCCGGCCGCGCGCCGTGTGCGACGGCCGTTATCGCTTCAGCAGGAACACCGCTTGCTGGCCAAAGAAATTCCAGAACCACCATGGCATCGACAGGCCGATCTTCTGGCCATTGGCGTCGAGCGCGGTTGCCTTTTCCACCGTTGCGCCGAGCTCTTCGCAGAGATTGACGAAGTCGCGGATGGTGCAGAAATGGATGTTGGGCGTGTCGTACCAGGAATAGGGCAGGTCCTTGGTCACCGGCATCCGCCCTTCGACGAACAGCGAAAGGCGCACCCGCCAGTGGCCGAAATTGGGGAAGGAGACGATGGCGTGCTTGCCGATCCTGAGCAACTCGTCGAGCACCAGCTTCGGGTTGCGGGTCGCCTGCAAGGTCTGCGACAGGACGACGAAATCAAAACCCTTGTCGGGATAGAATTTGAGGTCCTTGTCGGCGTCGCCCTGGATGACGGACAGGCCGCGCGCCACGCATTCGTTGACGCCGCGCTGCGACAGTTCCATCCCACGGCCGTCGACTTGCTTCGTCGCCTGCAGCAATTCGAGCAGCAGGCCATCACCGGAGCCGACGTCCAGCACCCGCGACTGCGGCGGGATGAGATCGGCGACGACTTCGAGGTCGACGCGCTGGGCGTGGTTGACACTCATGATCGTGCCTTTTGCCTGGCGCATGATCCCGGTCCGAAAAGTCTGCAACTTTTCGGGGTCATGCGCTGACGCCTGGCGCATGATGCCGGTCCGAAAAGTCTGCAACTTTTCGGGGTCATGCGCTGATGCCTGGCGCAAGATGCTGGTCCGAAAAGCCTGCAATCTTCAGGGATCATGCGCTGAGCCCCCTGGCGCGAGCCGCCGAGGCGATGAAGCCGTTGATGGCGGCGAACAGCTCCGGCTCGTCGAGCAGGAAGGCGTCGTGGCCGCGATCGGTCTCGATTTCGACGAAGGACACCGAGGCGCCGGCCGCGTTCAGCGCGTGAACGACCGAGCGGCTCTCCTCGGTCGGGAACAGCCAGTCGCTGGTGAAGGAGACCAGGCAGAAACGGGTTCTGGTGCCGGCAAAGGCGTCGGCCAGCCGGCCGCCATGATCGGCGGCGAGGTCGAAATAGTCCATCGCCCTGGTCATGTAGAGATAGGAGTTGGCGTCGAAGCGGTCGACGAAGGTCATGCCCTGATGGCGCAGATAGCTCTCTATCTGGAAGTCGGCGTCGAAACCGAAGGTGAGCGCTTCACGGTCCTGCAGGTTGCGGCCAAACTTCCGGTGCAGGGCCGCCTCCGACAGATAAGTGATGTGTGCGGCCATGCGCGCCACAGCCAGTCCCTTTTCCGGGCGCTTGCCCTGCTCGAAATATTTGCCGCCATGCCAGTCCGGATCGGCCATCACCGCTTGCCGGCCGACTTCATGGAAGGCGATGTTCTGCGAGGAATGGCGCGCGCCAGTGGCGATCGGCAGCGCTGAGAAAACGCGCTCCGGATAGCTCGACGCCCATTGCAGCACCTGCATGCCGCCCATCGAGCCGCCGAGCACCGAGAACAGTTTCTCGATGCCGAAATGGTCGACCAGCATCAACTGCGCCCGCACCATGTCGCGAATGGTGATGATCGGCAGGTCGAGCCCGTAGGGCTTGCCGGTGGCGGGATTGGTCGAGGCGGGGCCGGTCGAGCCGAGACAGCCGCCGATGACGTTTGAGCAGATGACGAAGAAGCGGCTGGTGTCGATGATCTTGCCGGGGCCGATCAGCACTTCCCACCAGCCTGGCTTGCCGGTCACTGGATTGGTGCTGGCGACATGCTGGTCGCCGGTCAGTGCATGGCAGACGAGGATGGCGTTGGAGCGGGCGTCGTTGAGCGTGCCGTAAGTCTTGTAGGCGATCTGGAACGGTGACAGCAGCGTGCCGGCATCGAGCTTGAGCGGCTTATCGGCACCGAAACGCAACACCGGGCTCGACGGCTCGTCGGCCTCGTTGTTGGTTCTTTTAGTGCGCAGCGCGACCATCGCATCCTCTTACATTAACCCATCGCGCTTTCCGAAAGTCGATTCCGATTTTCGGGTCGATGCGACTGTCCGGCCGGCTACGGACAACAAAAAAACCGACATCGCCTTCGCAAAGCCGGTTACAGGATGCAAACGGCCCTTTAGCGAGTTGTTTAACGTGGCTGCAAGCCGACCGGCCAAATCACCACGGGATTTCGTCTTTCTTCTAGGACCGGAGCGCCTCGGCGTCAACGGCGAGTCGTTCACCCATGCTCACCCATGATCGCCGCCTCTCGACATTCCAGGCCACGGCTTGTATTTCCGCTGCGGCTTCTAGTGTAGCGAACCCGAAATTCGCATCGCGTTGGAGCAGCGCAGTGGGCGAAGTTCGGATTCGCCACACTAGCCAACCAATGAATTCTAGTGTGCTGGATTTGAAGTTCCCGAGCGCTGTTGCCACCAAAATGGCAGGAACTTCAAATCCACCACACTAGGTGGAAGCGTTCTCGACGGATTTTTGCAATATGAACCAGGCATCGGATCAGGCACGTCCAACGCCCCGCGCGGGGATCATGGACATCGAAGCTTATGTGCCGGGCAAAAGCACGGCGCCGGCCGGCGTTGCCAAGATCCACAAATTGTCGTCGAACGAGAACCCGCTCGGCCCCTCGCCGAAGGCGATAGAAGCCGCGCGCGACGTCGCGGCCAAACTCGACATATATCCCGACGGCACCGCCAGGCGCCTACGGGAGGCGATCGCCGAGGTGCATGGCCTTAACCCGGCGAACATCGTCTGTTCCAATGGTTCCGACGAGATTCTCGGCCTGCTTGCGCAGACCTATCTCGCGCCCGGCGATGAAGCTGTGATCACCGAACACGGCTTCATGGTCTACAAGATCTACATCCAGTCGGCAGGTGCTGTCCCGGTGTCGGTCAAGGAAACCAATGAGCGCGCCGATGTCGATGCGATCCTCGCTGCGGTGACGCCGCGCACCAGGATCATCTTCCTCGCCAATCCCAACAACCCGACCGGCACCTATTTGCCGTTCCAGGAGGTGCGCCGCCTGCATGCCGGCCTGCCTCGAAACGTGCTTCTGGTGCTGGATGCAGCCTATGCCGAATATGTCCGCCGCAACGATTATGAAGCCGGCGTCGAACTGGTGGCTGGCGCGGAAAACGTGGTTATGACCCGCACCTTCTCCAAGCTCGGCCTCGGCGGCGCGCGGATCGGCTGGATGTACGCGCCGATGCATATCATCGACGCGATCAACCGCGTGCGAGGTCCCTTCAACGTCAACGCGACGGCGATCGAGGCCGGCATTGCCGCGATCCGCGACCGCACCCATGTCGAGCGCAGCGTGGCTCATAACGACACTTGGCTGCGATGGGTGAGCGAGGAACTGACCAAGCTCGGACTGCGGGTGACGCCGAGCGTCGGCAATTTCGTCCTCATCCACTTTCCCGAAGACAAAAAACATTCGGCGGCGGCTGCGGACGATTACCTCTCCGCGCGCGGCTATATATTGCGGCGCGTTTCCGGCTACGGCTTCCCCAATGCACTGCGCATGAGCATCGGCACCGAAGAGGCCAATCGCGGCGTTGTCGCCGCCCTCGCGACATTTCTGAAAAGCTAGAAGACCATGGCATCACCGATGTTCGAAAAGATCGCGCTGGTCGGCATCGGCCTGATCGGCTCGTCGCTGGCCCGCGTAATCCATCGAGAAGGCCTTGCCCGCCACGTTGCCATCTCGACGCGCAGCGAAACGACGCTGGCGCGGGCGAAGGAACTTGGCCTCGGCTCCTCCTACGCGATGGATGCGAAAGAGGCGGTCCGCGATGCCGACCTGGTCATCGTTTCGGTGCCGGTCGGCTCTTCGGGTGAGGTCGCCGAGGAAATCGCACCGGCGCTGAAGCAGGGCGCCATCCTCACCGATGTCGGCTCGACCAAGGCGTCGGTCATTGCGCAGATGCAACCGCATGTGCCTGCCGGCGTGCATTTCATTCCCGGCCACCCGCTGGCCGGCACTGAAAAATCGGGTCCGGACGCCGGCTTTGCCGAACTGTTCGAGAACCGCTGGTGCATCTTCACGCCGTTGCCCGGCACCGATCCGGCCACCTTGGAAAAGCTCTCGGAATTCTGGCGCCGCTGCGGCTCCAACATCGACACGATGGATCCCCAGCATCACGACATGACGCTGGCCATCGTCTCGCACCTGCCGCACATCATCGCCTATAACATCGTCGGCACCGCCGACGATCTGGAGTCGGTGACCAAGTCCGAGGTGATCAAATATTCGGCTTCCGGCTTTCGCGATTTCACCCGCCTTGCCGCGTCCGACCCGACGATGTGGCGGGACGTCTGCCTGCACAACAAGGATGCCATCCTCGAAATGCTGGCGCGGTTCTCGGAAGATCTGGCCTCGCTGCAGCGGGCGATCCGCTGGGGCGACGGCGAAAAGCTGTTCGACCTGTTCACCCGAACCCGCGCCGTCCGCCGCTCGATCATCGAGGCCGGCCAGGACATCGACGTACCGGACTTTGGCCGGCAGGCAGTCGAGCACCCAGCCAAGGGATAGAGCATCGGACCCAAAAGTGGGTACCGGTTTTGGGAAAATCCGACGCTCAAACAAAAAGCTAGAGCGGCGGTACGATTCGATTTTGAAAGCCCGCCGCTGGCTCAGGCCGGCCAGTGAGCCGCCATCATGGCCAGCGTTTCGGCCCTGTCCGGCGCGCCCAGCCTGCCGCCGAAGCGCAGGCATTTGAGCGCGGCGGCGGCGCTGGCAAAGCGCAATGTCCGTTCGATCGGCATGGCTTCCGCCAGCCCGACGGCAAAGGCGCCGTGAAACACGTCACCGGCGGCAAGTGTATCCACTGCCTTGATCCTTGGCGCCGCGACATGGCGCACGGACCCAGCCGAGCGGTCGAACCACCAGCTTCCCGCCGCGCCGCCGGTCACCGCGACAAACGCATCGGTGCGTCTGGCCAGCGCTTCACAGGCCTCTGGCGGGCCTCGCTCCTCGCCGCAGAGGATGAACGCCGCCGGCTCCGACGCGACGATGTGCGAGGCCAGCGGAAACAGGCGTTCCAGCACGTCCCGTGGCGCGGTGTCGGCGTCCAGTATGGCCGGACGGTCGATTGCGCGCGCCGCCGCCAAGGCCAAAGCTGCTGCGCCCGGCCAGCGCACATCGGCCAGGACGGCGTCGAATGCGGTGAGATTTTGAATGGGGAGCGCCTCGGGGTCGGCCTGGGCGAGCTTGTCATAAAAAGGAACGATGATGCGCTCGCCATGCGTATCGACCAAGATAGCCGACAGTGCCGACCGCGCGCCGGTGACGCGCCGGACAAAGCTGCAATCGACGCCCTCGGCCTCGATCCCGGCGACCAGCTGATCGCCGACTAGGTCGTCGCCCGCGCTCGCCCATAGCGATACGTCCGCGCTGAGGCGGCGTGCGGCGCAGGCCGCGCTCGAAGCCATGCCCGAGGCGATCTGGACGCCGTCGGATGCAATGAACTTGCCCTGACGTGCCGGAAGCGTGTCGACGCTAAGGATCGTATCGAGCGTCAGCGCGCCAACACTCAGGAGCTTGACCGGGCTGTTCATCTATCTTCCTGTTTCATCATGATATTTCGCCGAACTGGAGGTTGCAATCATGGTCTAATCGACCGGCTTGATCCTGCCCAGCGGGATAAAACCCAGCGAGGCCTTGCCCTTGACGACCTTGAGGGGCATCGACGGTTCGTTGCCAAGCAGTGCCAGCCCGGCAAAGCCGGTTTTGATCTGGCTCTTCTGCTCGGGAATGGCCTTGCCGAGGATTGCCGCCACCGCCTTCGGATCGCTGAGCTTGATCATCAGGTCGGCGTCGATCAGCCCGTCGGCATCGACCGACACCGGTCCGGAAACGGTGACGCGCGCGCTCTCCGACGACAGATCGAGCTTGCCGATATCCACCGCCTGGCCGCGCAGGCTCTCTGTTTGTGTCTTGATCAGCGCCACGCCGTTCTTCAGCGTCACGTCGCCACTGCCGTCGAGCGGCGGCAGCACGCGGCCATCGATCGCCCCTGGTTCGATTTCGAGATTGGTGAAACTCCCGGAATAGTCGATGTCCTGCCCGTTCGGACGCAGTTGTCCGGCCGCTGTCCCGGCGCTGAACAACTCGACCGGGTCTGTGCCATCCGCCGGATCGGTCTGGGCTGACAGGCCCTCGGCCTCCAGTGAAACGCGCCGGGGCAGCGGCCAGGACAGTTTGACGGTCGCTCGCAGATTATCCCAGTCGATCCACAGCGGCGCCATTCCCGGCACGGTGGCCCTGAGCGGGCCCCGCAGGTCGGCGCCGGGCGACAGGATCTGGGTGATGTGCGTGACGGCGTTGAGGCTGCCGAGCGAGGCGGCGACGTTCCTTTTGTCGTCCTGATAAGCCAGGCTGTCGCAGGAGATGGCGAAGCTCGAGGGATAGCCGCTGACCGTGAGATTGGCGCAGTCCGCCTCGATGCCATTGCCGTTGAGCTCGGCCACCGCTTTGTCGGCTTCGCTCTTGACCTTGTCCGCCAGGTAGAACCAGCCGGCGCTGTAGAGGCCGAACAGCACAAGGATGAAAGCGCCAAGCCAGAAGAGGCGGCGGCGAAAATTCGGCGGGCGCTCGTCACTTGACGTCATGCTGCGGCTCTCGCTAGCGCGTGTTGCAGAGGGGACTGTCGTTTCCGGCAACATCAGGTAGACGGAGACGGATTGAAGAATACCGATTCCAGTGCGGTGCAACCAGGCTTGGCGATATGGGCGATTTTTGGGTTTTTGGCTACGGTTCGCTGATCTGGCGGCCGGGATTTGCGCATGTCGAGACGCGGCGCGCCCGCCTCCACGGCTACCGCCGCTCGCTGTGCGTCTACTCCTTCGTGCATCGTGGCACGCGCGAACGGCCCGGCCTAGTGCTCGGCCTCGATCGTGGCGGCTCCTGCATCGGGTTGGCTTTCCGCGTCCCCGGCGATCTGCGCAACGAGGTCATCACCTATCTGCGCGAGCGCGAGTTGGTCACCAATGTCTATCGCGAGCGCATGCTTAGCATTCGCCTCGACAATGACGCTACGAACGGCGAGACGGATGGGGGCGAGACGGTCCCGGCGGTCGCCTATGTCGTCGATCGTGCCCACGAGCAATATGCCGGCGCGCTCGATGCTGCCGATGCGGCGACCGTCGTTCGCGGTGCCGTCGGCCAATCGGGAAAGAACGAGGACTACGTGCTCAGCACGCTGGAGCACCTCGAGGCGCTGGGCATCCGCGACCACTGGCTGGAAGAGGTAGCGAAACGGATCGGGTCGTGATCTTCTTTCGTTGTTTGACGATGATCCCGAAAACCGGTTCCCACTTTTTGCGTCGCTGTCCTTCGGTTCGGGATCATGGTCCGGGTTACATCCTGAAAATCTGCTTTCCGAGATCGGCGCGATCCAGGCTGTTTGTCACGGCGAGCTCGAACTCCGCCAGCGGATGGATGCCGCCGACAGGGACATGGAAATCGGGTCGGCCGAAGATATCGACAATCTCGCGCAACACTTGCCGGTCGGCTTCGACAGGCGGCGAAAAGAAGTAGCGGTAGATATTTGCCCTGATCTCGAGGCCGCTCAGCAGCACGTCGAAATTGTGCAGTTCGAAACGCTCGGTGCTCCTGCCGCCATTGATAACCATCTGCCCGCCCATCGCCAGGGTGCGGATCAACTCGCCACTGACAGGTCCGCCGACATTATCGATGATCCCGTTCAGCCCAGCGCCGTCGGTCATGTCCATGACTGCTTCCCTGATGCCGACCTTCAAACTCGACAGATCGAGGATGGCGGTGGCACCAAGCCCCTTCAGGTCCAGCCTGTCGCGAGATCGTCGCACGAGCGCAATCACGTTGATGCCGCGCCGTTGGGCGAACTGCATCACCATCGTCGAAACCGATGAATAGCCGGCCGTGACGGCCAGCCACTGTCCAGGCTGCACACGGGAATCCGCCAGCAGGTCCCAGGCGGTGATGGGGTTCACCATCTGCCCGGCGCGTTCGACCGGATAGCCGGCGGGCAGCGGGATCAGCCAAGCGGCCGGAACGGCGGCGTATTCAGCCCAGCTGTTGTAGTAGCTGAATGCGACAAGCGTGCCCGGTTTCAAGGCGACGTTCGCGCCCACGGCCTCGACAATGCCGGCGCCATGGTTTCCGGCGATCTGGCGGGGGAAATGCGGCTTCTTCGGTTCGGGATAGAGGTTCTGGATGAACAGAAAGTCGCCAGGGTTGATCGAGGCGGAGACCATCCTGAGCAGCACCTCACCGTCGCCGATTCGCGGCATGGGCAGGTCGCCGAGATAGAGCACGTCCTGCGGCGAGCCGATTGCGTCGAATACAACTGCTTTCATGGTGGTCTCCAATAAAGAGCGATCAGGCCATGCAATCTGGATGCGGCCAGATTCGGAGGCACCGGTGTTTGCATCGGCGTCGCGGAACCTAAGGCCGCTGGCAAAAATCGGAATTGGCAGATTTGACAATCTATGTGCTAAACTTGCCATAGCTGTTCAAAGGAGCCATCTTGGACAATCGTCCCGTCCACGCCGTGATCTGGCTGCCGTCGACGTTCTATTCGGCTGTCGCCGCGACGCTTGTCGAAATGTTCGAGCTGGTGAACACCATTCGCGGTGCGCCGGCGATTTCCTTCGAATTCGTGGCACGGCAGGCCGACGCCACGACGACGCCTGGAATCTCCTTTCACACCAGACGCGAACCCTCGCAGTGCATGGACCTGCTGATCCTGCTGGCCATGCCCGGCATGCAAATTCCGGAGCTTGTTGCCGCGCTGGAGGAAGAGAGCCGCCACGCCGCGCCGCTTATCGCAAGCGCGCAACGCGACGGCGCCATCATCGCCGCGCATTGCGGGGCCGGTTACTTCCTGGCAGACGCCGGTCTTCTCGACCGAAAGCGCGCGACGATCTCCTGGTGGCTGAAGACCGATGCCCAGCGCCGCTTTCCAAAGGTGCGTTGGGACGCTTCACGTGTGCTGATCGGGGACGGACGGATCTATACTTGCGGCGGCGGCTTTTCAGGTCTGGAGCTCGGCAAGGCGCTTCTGCGGGACCTTGGCTTCGCCAGGGAGGAACCGCTGGTTCGCAAATTGCTGGTGCTGCCGCCGTCGCGGCAGATCCAGACACCCTACGAGTTCCCGCTCACCGATCTGCTGCCTTCGCAAGAGCCGTTCCGCGACCGGCTCGAAACTTTGTCCAGAAAACAGCTCGGAGCGCTCGACCTTGCCTTCCTTGGTGCGCAACTCGGTCTTTTGCCGCGAACGCTTGCGCGCCGGTTTTCCGATGAATTGCACACCACTCCCGGCCGATGGATCCAAGACCGGCGCCTTGAGGCCGCGAAAACACTTCTTGAAAGCACCAAACTCGGTATTTCGGAAATATGTTACCAGGTCGGATACCGGGATACGGCCTCATTCAGCCGGCTTTTCAACCGCGTGGTCGGACTGCCGCCTGGTGAATACCGGCGCCAGAGCCAGTAGACATCGGCTGGAACGTGGAACGCGGCGGATCGCGCCCCGGATCGCGCCCCCGGATCGCGCCCCCGGATCGCGCCCTTGTGAAGCACTGGTCCGTCGGAAAGGGCCAGGCCTTTGATCTCGGCGCGGTGAGACCTAGGTAAGCGAGGGCTTTTCGCCCGCTCCTTTCCATTCCCCACGGAGATCAGTCTTGCAAAAACGTCGTCTCGGTCAAACCGACCTGTCCATCGCGCCGCTGGTTCTGGGCGGCAACGTCTTCGGCTGGACCGCCGACGAGAAAACCTCTTTCGACCTGCTCGACCGGTTCGTCAGCGCCGGCCTCAACGCCATCGACACCGCCGATTCCTATTCGCGCTGGGTTCCCGGCAACAAGGGCGGCGAATCCGAAACGATCATCGGCAAATGGATGAAGAGCCGCGGCAACCGCGACAAGGTCGTGGTGATCACCAAGGTCGGGTCGGACATGGGGCAGGGCAGGAAAGATCTCTCCGCCGCCTATATCGAAAAGGCCATCGATGCGTCGCTGAAGCGGCTGCAGACCGATGTCATCGATCTCTATCTGTCGCACTGGCCGGACCCGACCACCCCCTACGAGGAAACGCTCGGCGCCTACCAAAAACTGCTCGCCAAGGGCAAGATCCGCCATGTCGGCGCCTCCAATCTCGACGCCGGCCAGTTGCGCGCCGCGCTCGACGTGGCAAGCCTGCGAGGCCTGCCGCGCTATGCGGTGCTGCAGCCGGAATACAATCTCTATGACCGCGCCTCCTTCGATGGGCCGCTCCGCGATCTGTGCATGGCCGAGGATATCGGCGTCGTCACCTATTTCAGCCTCGCCAAAGGGTTTTTGAGCGGCAAATACCGCAGCGAAGCCGATCTCGGCAAAAGCGCGCGTGGCGACGGCGTGAAGGGCTACCTCAACGGGCGCGGCATGCGCATCGTGGCGGCACTCGACGCCGTATCGGGGCGTCACGCGGCCAAGCAGGCGGAAGTGGCGCTCGCTTGGGTGATCGCGCGGCCCGGCGTCACGGCGCCGATCGCCAGCGCCACGACGCTGGACCAGGTCGACAGCCTCGTCCGCGCTGCATCATTGAAGCTCAGTCCGGACGATATCGCCGAGCTCGACAGCGCGAGTGCATAGACGCCAGCGCGAAGCGGCGGCTTGATCAAACAGCAGCCAAGAACCGTGCGCGGCCTGCGCCCTAAGGCTCCCTGCACGATCGTTCAAGACGCGCCCTGGTCTGCCCTGCCATACCATTGCCCGCATCGCGCCTGGATACTGGTATACAGATGGCCGAACTGGTCTTTTCCCATCCGGAACTATGGCAGCAATTGCTCGCGCTTGTGCTGGCATCGGCGGTCATGATGGGCAGTCCGGGGCCGGCGACGATAAGCGTCACCGCCGTTGGCGCCGCCTTCGGCCTGCGCGATTCGCTCCGCTACGCCTCGGGCATCATTCTTGGTACGGTCGCCGTGCTTTTGGTCGTGGCGACGGGCATTACGGTCATGCTCGCCTCTGTGCCGAAGCTCACACCGCTCCTGGCGGTGGCATCCGCAGCCTACATCCTCTACCTCGCCTTCAAGATAGCAACGGCTCCGCCTCTGGCAGCGCGTACCGGCGGGGCGGCACGTCCCACATTCCTCGGCGGGTTTCTTCTGGCCGTCGCCAACCCGAAAGCCTATGTGGCGATTGCCGCCGTATTTGCCGGCACGTCGACCGCCGGTGAGCTCGATGCAGCCCTCAAGCTGGCGGTCCTCGCTTCGATGATCGTCGCCATCCATGTC
The DNA here is from genome assembly GCA_004020645.1 of Mesorhizobium sp. GTDB lineage: Bacteria > Pseudomonadota > Alphaproteobacteria > Rhizobiales > Rhizobiaceae > Mesorhizobium. Next base: position 51,366 of record SAQL01000029.1, read on the forward strand.
CTGTGGCTTCTCGCCGGGGCAGCGTTTGCGCGCTTCCTGCGCAAACCCCTGGCCTCGCGGATCATCAATCTGACGTTCGCGGCGACCCTGGTTTTGACAACGGCGCTGGCTGTGATTCCCTAGGGAATACTGCCGACCAAGCAGATGGTTCAGGCCGGGGTATCGGAGCCAAGTTCCCTCAGCCGCTTTACCGCCGTCGGCGGCATTGGCGGCGGGTTTGGCGTCTGGGACGCCTCGATGAGCAGCTGGTCGCAGGCGGCTTCCGTCTCGCCGATCAGCCGTTCCATAAATTCCTCCTTGCCCAATCCCGCCGGGATCGGCGGCAGGAAGCGCGCCTTGATCGTGCCGGGATAGCGCAGGAATTTCCGGCGCGGCCAGTAGAGGCCGGCGACGTGAGCGACCGGCACCACCGGAATGCCAAGCTGGGTATAGAGCTCGACGATGCCGTATTTATAGGCCGGCTCGTCGCCCGGCGCCCGGCGCGTGCCCTCGGGATAGATGATCAGCTGGCGGGGATTGCGCGCCAGCTCCTGCCTGGTCGCGGCGACCACCGCTTTCAGCGCCTTCGAGCGGCTGCCGCGGTCGACCGGGATCATCCGCATTTTCAGGATGTACCAGCCGAAGAACGGGATCCAGGTCAGTTCCCGCTTCAGGATGTAAATCGGATCTTGCAGGAACGGGAAGAAGGCGATCGCGTCCCAGAAGGATTGGTGCTTCGGCGCCAGGATGAATGAACCCTCGGGCAGGTTTTCCTGGCCGGTGATCTCGCTTTTGGTGCCGGCGATCTTGTCATAGAGCCACATGCTGGTGCGCGACCAGAATTTCGGCACAAACCAGGCGCGGTGGCGCGGCGACAGAAAATAGTACGGGGTCCAGAGGATCATCTGGACGATCAGATTGACGTAAAAGACGAGGTTGAACGCCAACGAGCGAATAAGGAGCATGTGGGAAGTGCCCGGTGAGGAGGTGTGCGTTGGTTACACCAAGCGCAGGCAAAAAGGAAACGGTGCGATGGCCCGTTCGTCAGGCCTGCCACGTCGCTTGCACCAGCCGCTTCTTTAGGCGTGGGGCGGCGAAATCGAGGAACGCGCGCAGTTTTACCGGCAGTAGACCCTGGCCGGCATGCACGAGGCTGACCGGCCACGGCTGCGGCTCGAATGCCTCCAGCACGGCGCGGAGTGTGCCCGACCGCACCGCAGCTGTGATCTGGTAGGAAAGCACCCTCGTCAGCCCGACGCCGGCAATCGCGGCATCGATCGCCGCTTCCGCGGTATTGACCCGAAGCCGCGAGCGGATCGGAACAGTGAGGTCGCTCTTGCCGGTGGCAAAAGTCCATGCGGCAGGAGCGGTGAGCCCCTCGAAGGTGACGCAGCTGTGTGCCGCGAGGTCTTTCGGCGTCTTTGGCATGCCGTGCTCGGCCAGATAGGCCGGGCTCGCGCAAACAACGCACCGGATCGAGCCGATGCGGGTGGCCACCAGACTCGAGTCGGGAAGCTCGCCGATGCGGACGGCGAGATCGATGTGCTCCTCCGTCAACTGGGTTATCCGGTCGGCGAGCATCAGGCGGATAGCCACGTCGGGGTAGGCGGCGAGGAAGCCAGTGACGACCGGCAGCACATGCAGACGGCCAAAGACGATCGGTGCGGTGATGATCAGTTCGCCCGTCGGCGCGCTGTATTCGCCGGCGGCGGTACGCTCGGCCTCGCCGACCTCGTCGAGAATGCGATGGCAGGCAGCGAGGTAGGCGTGACCAGCGTCGGTCAGCGTCAGCTGCCGCGTCGAGCGGTTCAGGAGACGCGTCTTCAGATGCCGCTCCAGGTCGGAGACTTTGCGGCTGACCGTTGCAAGGGGGATGCCGAAACGGCGTCCGGCGGCCGAAAGGCTGCCGGCCTCCACTGCGGCGACAAAAAGCGACATGGCCTCGAGGCGATCCATACTTTTCCCGGAAAATGGAAGGATCAATTGCAAATATGGCAGCTACATCCGAATGATGGAAGGGGCCATGTTTTGGCGGCGAAGCTGATCAACGAGAAGGAATGCCGATGCCCCGTATCCCTACACCCGCGTCCATAGAGGCCGCGCCTGCTGCGTCGCAGCCGATGTTACATGCCGTCGAGAAGCAACTCGGCGTCGTGCCAAACCTCTTCAGGCTTGTTTCCAATAGCCCGGCTGCGCTTGAAGGCTATCTCAGTCTGTCCGGAGCGCTTGCCAAAGGCCGCCTGCCCGCGCCGACGCGCGAGCGCATCGCTCTGGCGATCGCCGAGGTCAACGGCTGCAGCTACTGCCTTTCCGCCCACACCTATCTCGGCAAGAACCTCGCCAAGCTTGACGATGCCGAAATGGTCGCCAACCGCGCGGGCGGCTCCAACGATCCCAAGGCCGCCGCAGCCGTGCGTTTCGCCACCAAGATTGCGCGCGACCGCGGCCATATCGGTGACGAGGATCTCAGCGCCGTCAGGCTCGCAGGCTACGACGATGCGCAGATCATCGAGATCGTCCAGCATGTCGCTCTCAATGTCTGGACCAACTATGTCAATGAGGTTGCCAGGACGGAAATCGACTTTCCTGTCGTTTCTGCCCGCAAGGCAGCCTGAATTCAGCGACCACTGTGTCGGTTTTTGGAAAATCCGATGCTCAAACAAAAGAGATAGAGCGGCGGTACGGTTCGACTTGAAAGTCCGCCGCTCTAGCCATCGCAAGGAGTTCCCATGTCTGAAAGCCGCCCACCGCTACCGCCATTCACCGCCGAGACCGCCGCACAAAAGGCACGCATGGCGGAGGATGCCTGGAACTCCCGTGATCCGGCACGGGTCGCGCTTGCCTACACAATCGACAGCCGCTGGCGCAACCGGGCCGAGTTCCTGCAAGGGCGCGACGCCATCCAGACCTTCCTCACACGCAAATGGGATCGCGAACGCGACTACCGGCTCATCAAGGAGGTCTGGGCCTTTCGCGACAACCGTATCGCCGTGCGTTTCGCTTATGAATGGCACGACCACAGCGGCTCGTGGTTTCGCAGCTACGGCAACGAGAACTGGGAGTTCGATGAGCTTGGATTGATGCGCTTGCGCATCGCCAGCATCAACGACCTGCCGATCCTCGAGGCCGACCGCAAATATCATTGGCCGCTCGGCCGCCGGCCGGACGACCATCCCTCTCTGACGGAACTCGGCCTTTGAAGGAGGCTTTCCATGAATGCTCACGTCTTCACCAGCGATGTCGCCTTTACGCCAACCGTCAAGGCGATCCAGGCCCGCAAAGGCTCACGCGAGGCCTATGCCCGCGTCGAGGAGCGCGGCGGCTGGCAAGCTGACATAACCTCGGATCTCGCCGCCTTCATCGAGGCGCAGACCAGCGTCTTCCTGTCGACGGCCAATGGTGAGGGCCAGCCCTACATCCAGCATCGCGGCGGGCCGGCCGGCTTCCTCAAGGTGCTTGACGAGCGGACGATCGGCTTCGCCGATTTCTCCGGCAACAGGCAATTCATCACCCAGGGCAATCTGGACGACAACCCCCGGGCTTTCCTGTTCCTGATCGACTATGTGCACCGGCAGCGCATCAAGATCTGGGGCAGCGCGCGTGTCGTCGAGAATGACGCCGACCTGATGACGAAGCTGATGCCGGAAGGCTATAAGGCGCGCCCAGAGCAAATCATCCTGTTCACCGTTTCGGCCTGGGATTCCAATTGCCCGCAGCACATTCCACAGCGTTTCGAAGCGGCCGATGTGGCGGCGGCGCTGGCCGAGCGAGACAAACGTATCGAACGTCTCGAACAGGAGATCGCGCGCCTGCGCAGAGTCTCAAGCGCCACACTCAAGGAATGATACCGCTGCCGGTCCGGAGCGGCTCAGTTCGGCGCAGCCGCCTCGGCCAGCGCGATACCGGTTGGCGTTGGCTTCACCGGCACGATGCCGCGCGCCAGCGCCAGCAGATATTTGTTGTATTCGGTGAACAGCACGCGCAGCGCCCTGGGCTTGGTCAGCCAGCCGCCATTGCCAAGATTGCTGTTGACCACCGGATAGGGCTCGAGCCTGGCCTTGTGCAGCAGCCGGCCCATTTCCAGCAGGCTGCGCGGCATGTGATAATTGTTGGTGACGAGGATCACGGTGCCATAGGCGTGGTCTTCCACCCACTTGGCACTTTCCTCGGCATTGCCGATCGTGTCCAGCGCGGCGTGGTCGATATCGACGCAGCAGGAAAACAATTTCTTGTCGCCGCGCGTCGCGACCTGAAGCTGGCGGCGGCTGGCGGAAGGATGCACGCCGCTGATCAGCAGCCGCTCGCCCTTGCCGGATGCCAGCAGACCCATAGCGGCGTCGAGACGCGAATGGCCGCCGGTCAGCACGATGATGGCATCGGCTTTTGCCGGATTGGTAGGCGTCGCGAGACGGCTGACGGTGTTGGCGAACCAGCCGAAGCCGCCGGCAAACAGCGTTGCCAGCACGAGCAGAAAGAACGCGGAGATGCGCAACGCGCCCGCCAATCGACTGGGCTTGGCGCGCTCGCGGGAACGCGTAATCACCAAGGGCAACTGTCCAGCCATTCCGGTCGAGTCGCGCGCGTCCATCATCTTTATCGTTAAACCCGAAATGCGGCGTTTAGTAGGTGAAAAAGCACACATTACGTTACGTTAATTCTCTATTCGTGATCACCCCGCGTCCGGTTGGCGGACATCGATGTCGCTGAGATAGGTGACGACGGTGGCATGGGAGGTTGCCGCCGTCAGCGCACCGATGACCAGCACCATGAGGACGACGCCGAGATAGCCCGCTGAACCGATGGCGAAATTGCCGAACAAGGCGGTCGCCTGATCTGCCTCAGGCGTTGCCATGTTGCGCGACGACCACCATGAGAAGACGATGAAGACGAGCACCGCCGCCGCACCCCCGGCGGCTGCGCCCTTCATGCCGGTGACCAGAAAGTGGTGGCGGAATTCGCGCGCGATAAAGCGCGCTTCGGCGCCGACGAAATGCAGCACCTCGATGATGTGGCCGTTGCCGGCCATGGCGCCGCGCGTCGCGAACACCACGGTCAGCACGGTTGCCGACAGCATCAGCGCCAGCACGGCAATGCCGATGGTCACCGTGGTGCGGGCCATGGCCACCAGCCGGTCGACCCAGGTGCGATGGTCGTCAAGCGCTGCACTGGGCAGTTTCGGCGTAATTGCGGCGCGCATTGCGGCGAAGTCGGGCGGGTTGTTCTCGTCTATGGTGACGATGATCAGACGCGGCACCGGCAGTTCGTCTATGTTGAGACCCGAGCCGAGCCACGGCTCCAGTAGCCGCGCCGTGGCATCGCGGTCGACGATCCTGGCGCTCTTCACGCCAGGAAATTCGCCGGCGATCTGCGAGGCCTGGGCAAGTGCTGCCTCCATGTCGAGGCCGTCTACGGGCTTGATTTGGATCGTCGCCTCGCGTGAGATCTGGTTCTCCCAGACCGAGGCGGTGTCGCGCACCAGCGTCACCGCGCCGAAGGTCAGGCAGGAGAGGAACGTCATGATGGCGATGACCAGGACCAGCGCCCGGCCGGCGATGTTCTGCGCCGGCACGATCGGCGCCATCTTGCGCTGAACGCGCTGCGTCGTCGCAGCCTTCCCGGCGTGCCGGTCTTCGACATGCTGAACGGAATGGTCAGTCATAGATATCCAGCCTTCCGCCGGCCAGGATCATGCGCCGTGCGTCGACCTGTTCCATCAGGCCGAGGTCGTGAGTTGCGATCACCACCGCGGTGCCCAGCCGGTTGAGTTCGATGAACAGCCGCAACAGGCGCCGCGCCAGCGGCGGATCGACATTGCCGGTCGGCTCGTCGGCAAGCAGGATCTCGGGCTGCTCGATCAGCGCCCTGGCAATTGCGGCACGCTGTTTCTCGCCACCCGACAGCACCGGCGGCAGCACATGCATACGCTCGCCAAGGCCGACCCATTTCAAGAGCTCGGTCACGTCGGTGCGGTAGCTCGCCTCCTCGCGACCGCGCACGCGCAGCGGCAAGGCCACGTTCTCGTAGGTCGTCATGTGGTCGAGCAGGCGAAAGTCCTGGAACACGACGCCGATGCGCCGCCGCAGATGCGGCAGCTCGGTGCGCGAGATGCGCGAGCGGTCTTTGCCGAAGATGGTGATCAGCCCGCGCGTCGGCTTGAGCGACATGAACAAAAGCCGCAGCAGCGTCGTCTTGCCGGCGCCCGAAGGGCCGCTCAGGAACTGGAAGGAGCGCTCCGGTATGTGCAAGGAAATGTCGCGGAGGATTTCCGGACCCATGCCATAGCGGAGGCCGACATTTTCGAAGCGGATCACGTTCGACGACCTGAAACTTGCGGCGGCGACGAGCCAGCCTTCTCGGAGAAAAGACCATCGGCCGGCATGGTTAACCGGCGGTTAATTCTGAGGTTTTTTGGGCGCGTCACAGGGGTACCGATGGGGAAGCGTTAACCATTTCCGTTTACGCAAAAGAAACGAAGAGCGAACAAGTGCCGTAGTGCTGGGGCCATGATGGCTGAGGATCGAACCGCGCGCCCGGTTTCCGGCGAAATCATGGCCGACACGGCCGCAAATGTGCCGGAACGCATCATGCGTGATCCGGCCGACGACATCGTCGATGCCGACTATGAGGTGCTGCCGCGCTTCACCGGCAGCATGGACCCTTCATCGCCGCTCTCGCGCGTGATCGCCACGCCATCGCTCGAAGGCATGGACATGCTGCGCAAGCCCGAGGCCGCGATGGAACGGCTGCGGGCGCACGGCGGGCCGATCTTCTGGATCGCCGGCCTCAGTGCCGTGTTTGCGGCCTTCTGGATCTCGGGCGGGCACGCGCTGGTGCGCCAGGCGCCGCTTCTTCTTGCGGCACAGGAAACGGGCGCCGCCCTCACCATTTCAGGCGTTACGTCGCGTATCGATGCGTCCGGGCCGGAACCTGTCCTGTTCGTCGGTGGCGAGGCCGCGAATGACGGCGCCAGCCCGTCGCCGTTGCCGCCGCTGGAAATCCGGGTCACCGGCAATGACAGGCGCACAACCCGCTATACGCTGGAGACATTCAACCGTTCGCTGGCACCCGGCGAAAGATTTGGCTTTTCGAGCCGGCTCGACATGCCTAGAAACGGGGTCAAGACAGTCTCGGTCACCTTCGCCAACTAGGGCGATCATTTCTGGAAAGGCTGCCAATGCCAGTCGTGCGCGGCAAGGATATCGAGGTTCTGTTTTCGGCGTCGGCGATTGCCCGCCGCAATCTGGAGCTCGCCAAGGAGATCGCCGAGCGCGACTATCAGGACCTTCTGGTGATTTCGGTGCTGAAAGGATCGTTTATTTTCGCCGCCGATCTCATCCGCGCCATGCACGATGTCGGCCTGTCGCCCGAGGTCGAGTTCATCTTCATCTCCAGCTACGGCGCCGGCACCACCAGCGGCGAGGTGAGGGTGCTGCGCGACATCGACAATGAGGTCGCCGGCCGCGACGTGCTGTTGATCGACGACATTCTCGAATCAGGCAAGACGCTGTCCTTCACCCGCGACCTGATGCTGTCGCGCGGCGCCAAAAGCTGCGCCATCGCCGTGCTGCTTGATAAGCGCATGCGCCGCCAGACCGCGCTCAACGCCGACTATGTCGGCTTCGACTGCCCCGACTATTTCGTCGTCGGCTACGGCATGGATGTCGCCCACGCCTTTCGCGAACTGCCGTTTGTAGGCGTCGTCAAGGGCGACGCCTAGGGGGTGCTGATATTCAGGTGAGGCCGGCCTGCAAACAGCGGCCTCCTGCGCTCACGTACCAAAAGTACACTCCGCTCCGGTTCTCGGAAGCCGCTGTTTTCGGCTCGGCCTGACCTGAATCTCAATACACCTTGGTGCTCGATCCGTGCGCTGCTTGAAGTCGCTGTATGCAATTCTTCGATGCGGCGCGCTCCGGATTTTCTCCCTGACTGCGGTTGCGGTTCAGAAAAAGTCAACTTTTCCACGCCAACATTCCGCTATGGCAAAGCTCCTGATCGTCGAGGACGATGAATCCGTCCGCACCCTCGCCGCCCGCGCGCTCGAACGCGCCGGGCATATGATCGACATCGCCGCCGACGGCGCGCAGGGGCTTGCCCTGATCCGCGCAGCACGTGGCGGCTACGACCTTGTCGTCTCAGATATCCGCATGCCGGAAATGGACGGGATCCAAATGGCCAAGGCGGCGGCGTCGCTTTTCCCGGCGATGAAGATCTTGCTGATGACCGGCTATGCCGACCAGCGCGAGCGCGCCGAGGAATTGAACGGCGTCATTGTGGATGTCGTGCAGAAGCCATTCACGCTGGCCGAAATCCGCGCGCGTGTCGAACAGGCGCTCGCCTGTTTTGCCTAAAGCGCGTCGCGTCTGAAAGGATTCATGCGAGGCTTAAGTTCTTGTTTTTATGCATGTCGTCGCTCCAAAACCGCTGCGCACTTTTGGGCGACATGCATTAGAATCCAAGCCTAAACGCGGTCAGGCCGGATCGCAGGTCGCCGCGACTGCCGGCCCGCTGCTCCGGCGCCGACTGGCATGGAGCGCGAACAGACCGGCGCCGATGATGAGGGCGGCGCCGACGACCGTGGTCGATCGCGGCACTTCGGCAAAGAACAGGAAACCCCACAGCGGCGACCAGATGATGCCGGTGTATTCGAAGGTGGCGACGCTGTTGGCGGGCGCCAGCCGGTAGGCCTGCGACAACAGGATCATCCCGGCCGAAGCGACGAAGCCGCAGGCCGCCATCGTCAGAAAATCGATCGGCGTCGGCCAGATCCATGGCCTGACCAGGAATTCGAGGCTCGGATGCGTGGCGTGAGCTATTCCTGCCAGCCAGAACAGCCCGGCGACCGCTGCAGCGCCCAGGAGATAGACGCCGTTTTGATAGAACGCCATGACTGTGGATGATTCGGTGTCACCGATCTTGCGGGCCATCAACTGCGAAAAGCCGTACAGCACCGCCGAGGCCAGCGACAGCAGCGCTGCCCAGTCGAACAGCCCGACACCGGGCCGCAGCATCACCAGCACGCCCAGCATCCCGACCATGACGGTGACGAGCGTCTGCCACGCCACCCGTTCGCCGAGATAGGGGCCGGCAAGCGCCATGATGAACAGCGGTGCCATGAAATAGAGCGCCACCGCGTCGGCAAGCGGCAGGGCGGCGATCGCCAGGTAGTAGACCGTGTAGGAGGTGAACAGGATGAAGGCACGCATCGTCAGCATGCGAAACCGCTTCGAAAAGATCGCGCTGAGCCCGACATCGGCATGAACAAGCACGAGAAGAATGGGCAGGGCGACGATCGAGCGGATCGCCATCACCTCGGTCACCGGATAAGTGCTCGATACGGCCTTGATCAGCGGGTCCTGGAGCGAGAACACCAGAACGCCGAGGCAAAGGCTTGCCATGCCGACAACGATCCGGTTCTGCATGTCGTTCAACGGCTCCTTGCGTGTGCGGCCCGAGAGCCGGGCCTGGTTTTGGTTACGCATGTCGCTGTCCCAAAACCGCTGCGCATTTTTGGGCGACATGCATCAAAAAGAACCCGCCACCGTTTCGGGCAGCGGGTACGAGTGAGGACTCTAGATTGGTCCGCGGCCGACTTTCGCAGCCGCATATCCAATGGGTGAGGTGACTATTATCCGCCGTTTGACATGTTGCAAACGAATTGGAATGATACCAGCAATCAGATTTTCTTATGGCGGATAAATGAAGCCCACGCTTGACAGCGATCTGCTGCGCACCTTCGTCGCGGTTGCCGACGCCGGCAATTTCACCAAGGCAGCGGAGCAGGCCGGCCGTACCCAATCGGCGGTTTCGATGCAGATGAAGAAGCTCGAAGATGTGGTCGGCGACAGCTTGTTCGAGCGCGGCTCGCGTGGTGTCGCGCTGACGCGCCGCGGCGGCGAACTCATCGTCAACGCCCGACGGATCGTATCGCTGCTGGACGAGACGGCGGCATCGATGGTCGCGGCGCCGCTTGGCGGGCCGGTGCGCATCGGCATCCCGGAGGAATATGGCCACGCGATCCTGTCGCGCGCGCTCGGCGCCTTTGCCAAGCGCCATCCTCAGGTCGACATCACCGTCCGCTACGCGCATTCCGGTGCGCAGATCGCGGCGCTCGCCACCGGCGAGCTCGATCTGGCGGTGGTGTTCGAATGGCAGGATCTCTCCGGGGGTGAGGTGCTGATGCATGACCCGACCGTGTGGGTGACGTCGGAGCTGCATCACATGCATGAGGAGCGGCCGGTGCCGATCGCACTCTACAACCGTGCCGGCTGGTGCAAGGATTTCGCCATCAAGTCGCTGGAACAGCGCGGTCTCGCCTATCGGGTCGCCTATACCAGCGATACCAATGGCGGCCTGCGGCTCGCCGTCACCTCCGGGCTGGCGATTGCGCCGATCTCGCGCAGCAACATCCCGGCCGGCTGCCGCGAACTTACGGCTGGCGACGGGTTCGGCGACATCGATTCCTCGAACGTGGTGCTGCGCCGCAATCCGCACGCTTCCGGCGAAGCCATCGACGGCATGGAAGAGGCGATCCGCGAGGCGTTCACCAACCGCTAGAGCATCGGACTAAAATGGGTGCCGGTTTTGGGAAAATCCGATGCTCAAACAAAAGATAGAGCGGCGGCACGCTTCGACTTGATAGTCCGCCGCTCTGAGCCGACTAACGGAATGTGTAGGTAGCGCCACTTGCCGACTCAGCACCTCTAAGCGCGAACGTCTAGTGTGATGCCCGATGCGGGCATTCGTAGGGCATCTCGCTGTTACATCGCGGTGACAAAAGCACCGCCACGGTGGCGTCAACCGGTTACACAGAGCAGGAAATATCTCCGGCCTTCTGGGAGTGGTCAGCGTCCCCAGAGGCTGCGTGGGCGTGTCGTCGGTTGGCTGTTAGCGCGGCGACTGGAACGCTCCACGCCTCGCAAGCGGGGATAGCGAAGTCTCGTGAAGGCAAGTCAAGCTGCGTTCTCCGTTCTGTATCGGCGACGGGCGGCGACTGGGAGAGATGGATACCATGCACGTAGGGCGTCCGGAAGTTGGCAGGACATGGACGCGGGGCGGCCCGCGTGCAGGCGCTTGGCTGAGCCGTGCAATGACCACGCAGCGCCGCCTCGCAGCGATCCTGGCTTGCGACGTGGTCGGCTATTCGCGCCTGACGGAGCGCGACGAGCGCGGCACGCTCGAGCGGCTGAAGATCTACCGCAAGGACCTCCTCGAACCGCTGGTCTCCGAGCACCAGGGTCGGATCGTCAAGCTCACCGGCGACGGCATGCTGTGCGAGTTCGCGAGCGTCGTTAACGCGGTGACCTCGGCGATGGCGATCCAGCAGGCCCTGGCAGAACACGAGGTGGAGACGTCCGAGGAAGAGCGGATTCGCTTCCGCGTCGGCGTCAATCTCGGCGACGTGGTCTGCGAGGAGGACGGCGACCTCTACGGCGACGGGGTCAACATCGCCGCCCGCCTCGAAAGCATCGCCGATCCCGGCACCGTGGTCGTCTCGGGCACCGCCTACGACCACCTTCAGGGCAAGCTCGACTGCGGCTTCACGCCGCTCGGCCTCCTGCGCCTCAAGAACATCGAGCGGCCTGTGCGCGCCTACCGCGTCGAGACCGACGCCAGCGCCTCGGTGGCTGCACTGCCTCCCCTGCCCGAGAAACCCTCGATCGCGGTTCTGCCTTTCACCAACATGAGCGGCGATCCCGACCAGGAATACTTCGCCGACGGGCTGGTGGAGGACATCATCACGGGATTGAGCCGGGTGAACTCCTTCTTCGTGATCGCCCGCAACTCGTCCTTCACCTACAAGGGCCGGGCGGTGGACCTGCGCCAGGTCGGGCGCGAACTGGGCGTCCGCTACGTGCTCGAAGGCAGCATCCGCAAAGCAGGATCGCGGGTGCGCATCAGTGGGCAGTTGGTGGACGCGATCAGCGGACACCATGTCTGGGCCGACCGCTTCGAGGGCGACGTGAGCGACATCTTCGACCTGCAGGACAAGGTGACCGAGAGCGTCGTCGGCGCCGTCGAGCCGAGCATCCGGCTGGAGGAGATCAAGCAGGCGCGCATGAAGCCGACCGACTACATCAGCGCCTACGATCTCTACCTTCGCGCGCTGCCGCGCTTCTACAGCATGACGCGCGAAGGCTTTGCCGACGTGCGCCGGCTCACCAACGAGGCGCTCAGCATCGACCCTAGCTTCAACTTGGCGAAGGCACTCGGCGCCTATATCCGCAGCCTATCCGTGAGCCAGTGCTGGCACGAGCCCGACGATATCCGAGTCGCCGCGCGCATGGCGCGCGAGGTACTGGCGGAAGCGCGCGACGACCCCACGAGCCTACGCTTCGCCGCGCAGGTGATCGCCTACAGCGCGAAGGACTACGAGATGGCGCTGGGCACGATCGAACGATCCCTGCTGCTCAACCCCAATTCGGCGCAGGGTCATACCGGCAGCGGCTGGGTGAACGCACATTCGAGCCGCCCGCTCGTCGCGATCGAGCACTTTCACAGGGCAATGCGGCTGAGCCCGGTCGACCCCGAGAAGGGCATCGCGCTCTCCGGCATCGGGATGAGCTACCTAATGCTCGAACGCTACGAAGAAGCGCTGGCATGGGGAGAACGCGCGCTGCACGAGATGCCGAACTACGGCTCCTCGCACCGGGTGGTGATCATGGCGCTGGTCAAACTCAACCGGCTGGACGAGGCGCAGGCGGCGGCGCGGCGGCTGATGGAGGCATTCCCGACCTACACGCTCACCCTGCAGAGACAGATCAACCCGTGGCGGGACAAGGTGTTCGCCGAGAGTTACGTCGAGGCGCTGGGCATCTCCGGCGTGCCGGAGTGATCGTCGCGGTTGCAAAGATGCCTCTCCTGCGCGTCACGTCCGGCCAGGCGACGTCCCTTGATCCCGCGTCGCTTCTGGACGGATAGTTCTCTGGCCGGCTTGTCCGAGGACTGAGCGCGTAGAGCAGCCGTGAACAGCCGGCGAGTTCTCTGTTAGGTTCGCGTCGAACTCCGGTTTCCACCCTGACGAGACCTACCGACGGTCCAGACAAATGTCGCCGTTGGGTCATGGTTTCCCCTTCAACCTCTCCGATGGAACGGCAGCAAAGGGTCGAATTCGGTCGTTCAGAGTGATTGGGGTTTGACCCTGGAGCACATCGCCCAAAGTGTGCAGCCCGGCGATGGCGGCCGCCTGGATCCGCGCCGGCGATCTTCCTGATATAGAGGATGGCTTTATTTCAGCTCCAGCAGCCGCTCCAGATAGCTGCGCTCGATGTCGGGGCTGAGCGCGTTGCCGAGGCGCTTGCGGATCGCTTCGAGGATCTGGCGGGCGCGCTGCACGTCGATTTCGTCCGGGACTTTCACCGAATCGCCGAAATCGGGACCTTCGGTAGCGCGCGGCCGGCCGAGCGGATCGCGGTCGGCGTTCTGCTGGCGGCCGCCCCGCTCGCCTTCGCCCTCGTCGCCCTGCATGGCCTGCAATTGCTTCATCATGTCCTTGGCGCCCTTGCGCAACGCTTCCAGCGCGCGGCCCTGGTGACCGACGGCCTGGTCGCCATCGCTGTCGCCAAGCGCCTGTTCGGCGTTGCCCATGGATTTGCCGGCCTCGCCAAACCCTTCATTGGGCTCGAGACCCATGCCTTCGAGACCTTTTCTCAGCTGGTCGAGGTCGCCTTGCAGCTTGCCCTGGCCTTCCTGCAACCGCTTCAGCGCGTCGGCGAACTCCTGCGGCGTCATTGGCCGGCCGAGCGGATCGCGGTCTTCACCTGGGCCGGGCTGCTCGCCCTGTTCGCCCATTTGGCCCTGCTCACCGTTCTCGCCGAGCTGCTCTTCGCGATTCTGCCCGCGCTGTTGCTGGCCGCGCTGCATCTGGTCCAAGCGGAAGGTCTCGTTCATCATCTCCTGCTGGCGCCGCATGATCTCGCCGAGCTTGTCCATCTGCTGGCGCATTTCGCTGTTCTGCTGGCCGCCCTGCTGCTGACGTCCGGCCTGCAGATTGTTCATCATGTCCTGCAGTTGCGAAAGCAATTGCTGCGCGCTGTCGCGGTCGCCTGATTTCGCCAGGTTTTCGATCTGGTCCATCATGCGTTCGATGTCGCTCTGGCGCAGTTCCTGGCCGTTCTGCTGCATCTGCGGCGCGTTCGGATTCTGCTGCGCACGCTGGGCGAATTCCTGCAGGAACTGATTCATCGCCTCGCGCAGTTCCTTCATCGCCTTGTCGATTTCCTCGTCGCTGGCGCCGTTCTTGATCGCGTCCTGCAGCGCCTGCTGCGCCTGGCGCAGCCGCCGCTCGGCTTCCGAAAGATTGCCTTCCTCGATGCCGAGCGCGATCTCCCACAGATAGGCGACCTCGTCGCGCAACTTGTCGTCGTTGTCGGCCATCTTCAACCGGGTGCGGGCGCTCATGATGGCGAGGTAGTGCGCCATGTTGTCGAACGTGTCTTCGGGCCTGAGCGTGATCGCGTCCATCAGGTCGAGCACGCGGCTCTTGGCGTTGGCGTCGAGCGCCAGCACGCGGCGCTGCTCAATCACGGCCCTCGCCAGCGGGTTGGAGAAAGGCCGCTCCGGCATCACCAGCGTCTTGGTTTCGCTGGTTGCCGTTTGTCCGGCATCGTCGGTGGCGACAAGCCTCAGCTTGATGTTGCCGCCGGCCCAGACATGCTCGGTCAGGTCTTTCGTGGTCTTGGCGGCATTCCCCTTGGCGCCGCGGCGCGGCAGCGTCAGCGGCATTTCGGGCGGGCCATAGAGCGGATGCGCATTCGGCGCCGGCGGGTCGGCCAATACGAAATCCGCCTTGGCGGAGGCCGCGCCATAGTCGTCGTCAATCTGGTAGTTGAGTTCGAAGGAGCCATTGACGGCGCGTTTCGGCTCGCCGACGAAGCGGATCTGCGGCGGCTTGTCAGGGATCACCGCGAAGGCCCAGTTGCCGAGTTCGTCATTGCCCGAGTTCAGCGTCAGCGTGCCGTTGGCCGTCAGCTTTCCGGTGAACTGGCGCACCGTGGAGGGCGTTGCCGTGGAGGGCGTTGCCGCCGCCGGCTTGGCCGCGTCGGCCTGCTGCCCGGCCGGCTCGATGGTGCGGGCGTTGCCGTCGGCGTCGGCGTAGCTCAGCGTTTCCTCGCCGGAACCGCCGGTGACGCGCAGCGACACATCGCTGCCTTCCGGAACGGTGAATGTGGGCGCAGCCTGATTGCCATTGTCGGCGAGGGCTGGGTTGGCGAGGGCTGGGGAAGTGAGGAAGACCGGCGGCCTGCCGGTGTAGGCCGGCGGCGTCACCCAGGCGTCGATGCGCGGCGGCACGGCGTCGCGCGCCGCGTGCGCACTGAACCCGTCTTCGATGCGGCCGCCCGACGGTCCGAAGGAGAAGGCAAAAGCGGTGACCAACAAAAGCGCCGCCACGGCGCGCAACCCCCACGGGTCGCGCTCCGGCACCCGGGTGCGCGGCAGGTCGCCACCGAGGTCGCCGAGTTTTTCGGCCATGCGTTTCTGGTGCTCGTGCCACAGCGCTTGCGAAAAAATGCTTTCCCTGCCGCTCGGCCGGTCCGTCTGCACCAGCACCGGGCTGTGCAGCAACTGGTTGGCCGCCTCGATGCGCCGGTCGATCTCGGCGCTGGTCGGCACCCGGAAGAAACGCAGGGGATAGAACGCGGCAAGCGCTGCGATGCCGAACACTGCCACGAGGCCGACGCGCGCAGTGTCGGGCAGCAGAAGGAAGAGGCCGAGCCACGAGACGCTGAGGAACAGGCTGGCGACGATGACCAGCGGCAGCAGCAACGGCCAGCCACGCTCGACCGTCATCGAGACCCGCGTCGCCAGTCGGCTCAGGGCAAGGCGCCCGGCCAGGCTGCGATCGCTGGTGAAGGTGGGTCGTTGCGTCATCGGCCCTTCCTGTTCGGGCGGGATAACCCGAACCTCACAAATCTATCGCACCGGCCCGAAAATCGGATGCGAAGGACTCAAAGTCTTAGATGCACGTCGCTCGAAGCATATCAACAAACACGGCGAAGGCGAGGCGGTTCCCGAAAACGTGAACAATACTGCCTCCATTATCGTCAGAATTTAGCCGGATTGGCGTTTGCACCGCAGACCAGCACGGCGACACGCTCGCCCGCAGCCGGCGCGTAGCGGCCGGACAAGAGCGCTGCGAACGCCGCTGCGCCGCCCGGCTCGGATATGATTCGCACCCGGTCCCAAAGCGCCGCCTGCGCGGCGATGATCTCGTCGTCGCTGACCAGTATGGAACGCTCGACGAAGGCCTCGGCGATTGGAAACATCATTTCGCCGACGCGCTTCGGCGCCAGCGAATCGGCGGCGATGCCCTCAGTCGGCGCATCGACGGGCTGGCCGGCCTCGAAGGCGCGATAGAGCGTCGGCGCACCCTCCGGCTCGACGGCGATGATCCTGATGCGGCCGGCAAACCAGGCGGCGATGCCGCCGATCAGGCCGCCGCCACCGACGGCGACCAGCAGCGTGTCGAGCTCGGGCAGGTCGGCCTCGATCTCGAAGCCGAGCGTGCCTTGCCCGACCAGCGTTTCCTCCTGGTTGAAGGCGTGGATCTGCAGCGCGCCCGACTTTTCGGCAAAGTCTTCGCTGGCGGCCAGCGCCTCGGCATAGCGCGCGCCGGCGACGACCAGCTCGGCGCCGTAGCCGCGGATGCGTTCCAGCTTGGCCGGCGGGCTCACTTCGGGAACAAAGATGGTCGCCTTGTGGCCGAGCCGCATGGCGGCATAGGCGACCGCGGCACCATGATTGCCGCCGGATGCGGCGACGACGCCGGCCGCGGGAACCGGCCGTTCGAGAAGATTGGTGAACGCGCCGCGCGCCTTGAACGACCCGGAATGCTGCAGGCATTCGAGCTTCAGGTCGACGGCAAGAGGCGGGCGGCCGAAATCGGCCATGTCGACGCGCAGCACCGGCGTGTGGCGCACGAATGGCCGGATGCGCGGTTCCATTGCGGCGATGCGTTCGCGGGTGATCCTATTGCCGTTCAGCATGGTCTGCTCCCGAGGGTTGACTTCACTTAGTAACTTAGCAAAATGGCTAAATGCAAGAGGTTGATGTCTTCAAGGCGATCGCCAACGAGCGCAGGCTGCAAATCCTCGATTGGCTGAAGGACCCGCGCGCGTTTTTTCCACGCCAAGCGGATGGCGATCTGGTCGAGGACGGTGTCTGCGCGCTGCTAATCGCCGAAAAGCTAGGCATCACCCAGGCGACGCTCAGCGAGCATATGCGAGTGCTGACCCAGGCGGGCCTTCTGCGCAGCAAACGCATCAAGCAGTGGACGTTCTATCGCCGCGACGAGGACAGGATCGCCGAGACCAGGGCGCTGATTCAGCACCGGCTGTAACTTCAGCTCGGGCTGTGACGCTGCAAGCTCTCTATTCCAGCCAATCAGGCAGCGAATCCAGCCCGATCAGATCGTCATAAGTCTGGCGCGGGCGCACGACATGGAAACGGTCGCCGTCGACCAGCACTTCGGGCACCAGCGGCCTGGTGTTGTAAGTGCCGGCCTGCACCGCGCCATAGGCGCCGGCGGTGGCGACGGCGATCAGGTCGCCGGCCTTGAGCCGCGGCAGGTCGCGGTCGAGGCCGAGATAATCGCCGGTCTCGCAGACCGGGCCGACGACGTCGACCGTCATGCGCGGCGCCGCGGCCGGCTGCTGCACCACCGGCTTGATGTCATGGAAGGCGTCATAGAGTGTCGGCCGGATCAGATCGTTCATCGCGGCGTCGACGACCAGGAAGTTCTTGGCGTCGCCCTCCTTCACGAAGATCACTTGCGAGACGAGGACACCGGCATTGCCTGATATCAGCCGGCCCGGCTCAAACATGACCTTCAGCCCGAGCTTGGCGACGTGCTTCCTGACGATTTGGGCATAAGCATCCGGTAGGGGAGGCGGGCTGTTGTCGACGCGGTAGGGAATGCCGAGGCCGCCGCCGAGATCGATATGCTCGATGGCGTGCCCGTCGGCGCGCAGCACGCCGACCAGTTCCACCAGCAGCGCGAAGGCGTCGTCGAAGGGCTGCAATTCGGTGATCTGGCTGCCGATATGGGTGTCGATACCGGTGACCCTGATGCCAGGCAGTTCAGCCGCGCGGGCATAGACCTGGCGCGCCTTCTGCCAAGGAATGCCGAACTTGTTCTCGGCCCTGCCGGTGGAGATCTTCTTGTGGGTCTTGGCATCGACATCCGGGTTGATGCGCAGCGAGATCGGCGCCACCTTGCCCAGTGCCGTGGCGCGGGCCGACAGCAGTTCCAGTTCGGGCTCGGATTCGACGTTGAAGCAGAGAATGCCGGCCGAGAGCGCAAAATCCATTTCGCGCGCGGTCTTGCCGACGCCCGAAAACAGGATCTTGTTGGCCGGAATGCCGGCGGCCAGCGCGCGGCGCAGTTCGCCTTCCGAGACCACGTCGGCGCCGGCGCCGAGTTTTGCCAGGATCTTCAGCACCGCCTGGTTGGAATTCGCCTTCATGGCATAGCAGACCAGCGCGTCGAGCCCGGCAAAGGCCTGCGCAAACACGCGGAAATGCCTGGTCAGCGTCGCCGTCGAATAACAATAGAACGGTGTGCCGACGCTTGCGGCGATATCTGATATCGCCACGTCCTCGGCATGCAGCACGCCGTCGCGGTAGTCGAAATGGTTCACAACAGAGATTCCGGAAGTTGGAGCACGATGAGATCGGCCGATCTCATCGGCTCTAGATCAACGGGTCGAGAATGAACTTCTTGTCCTTGACCGGTCTTTCCGGCTCGGGCGGCACGGGCTGCTCGGCCTTTTGTGCGTCCTTGCGCGCCTGCACGGCCGCCTCATAGGGCGTCTCGAGGCCGGCTTTCCTGCCGCAGGCCGTTACGGTTGCCAGCGCCGCCAGCAGCGCGAGCGTCACCAAAATCCTGCTTGCGGTCATCGATCCATCCGTCCGAAACTTTTGCCCGCCGCTTTTAGCCGAGTTTTTCTGGCATTGCACCTAGTGTGGTGGATTTGAAGTTCCTGTCATTGATGGCATTCGCGTTAAGGAACTTCAAATCCAAGACCACACTAGAATTCATTAATTAACTCGTGCGGCTTTTGAATCCGAAATTCGCTCGCCGCGCTGCTCCAACGTGATGCGAATTTCGGATTCGCCGCCCGAGCATCACGCCTTGGCGATGTGCTTTTTCCAGTATCGGATCTGCTTCCTCACTTCCGACGGCGCGGTGCCGCCGAAGCTCGTGCGGCTCTTCACCGAGTTCTGCACGGCAAGCACGGAAAACACGTCCGCCGTGATGCCGGGGTGAATGGACTGCAAGTCTTCCAGCGGCAGCCTGTCGAGCCCGATCTTCTTCTCTTCGGCCAGCGCCACCGCGCGGCCGGTGACATGATGCGCCTCGCGGAACGGCAGGCCGAGGGTGCGCACCAGCCAGTCGGCGAGATCGGTCGCGGTCGCATAGCCTGACCCGGCGGCCTTCTTCATGGCGGCGGCGTTCACCGTCATGTCGCGCACCATGCCGGTCATCGCCGCCAGCATCAGGTCAAGCGTCTCGGCGGCGTCGAACACGGACTCCTTGTCCTCCTGCATGTCCTTGCCATAGGTCAGCGGCATGCCCTTCATCACCGTCAGCAGGCCGACCAGATGGCCAGTGACGCGGCCGGTCTTGCCGCGCACCAGTTCGGCGGCGTCGGGGTTCTTTTTCTGCGGCATGATCGAGGAGCCGGTAGAGAATGAGTCCGACAGCCTGACGAAGCCGAATTGCGGCGTCGACCAGATGATGATCTCTTCGGCCAGCCGCGACAGATGCGTCGCGCAGATCGCCGCCAGCCCCAAAAACTCCAGCGCGAAATCGCGGTCCGAAACGCTGTCCAGCGAGTTGCGCATCGGTTCGCGGAAGCCAAGCGCCTTGGCCGTTTGGTGCCGGTCGATCGGAAAACTGGTGCCGGCAAGGGCGGCGGCACCGAGCGGGCTTTCGTCCATCCGTTCGATGGCGTCGCGAACACGCGACAGATCGCGCGAAAACATCTCGACATAGGCCATGCAGTGATGGCCAAAGGTCACCGGCTGCGCCGCCTGCATGTGGGTGAAGCCAGGCATCACAGTTGCCGCATGCTCCTCGGCCCGTTCCAGGAACGCCGTGATCAGGCCCTTTAGCGCCTCGGCGACGCGAAAGCACTCGTCCTTGACCCACAGCCTGAGATCGACCGCCACCTGGTCGTTGCGCGAACGGGCGGTGTGCAGGCGGCCGGCGGCCGGCCCGATCAGCTCGGCAAGGCGAGCCTCGACATTCATGTGGATGTCTTCCAGCCTGGTCGAGAACTCGAACGTGCCGGCTTCGATCTCTGCCAGGATCGTGTTCAGCCCGTGAGCGATTTTTCCTTGATCGCCCGCCGAAATAATGCCCGTTTGCGCCAGCATCTCGCTATGGGCGATCGAGCCTCTGATATCCTGCGCGTAGAGCTTGCGGTCGAACGAGATCGACGCGTTGATGGCTTCCATGATCGCGGCCGGACCCGAGGCAAAACGTCCGCCCCACATCTGGTTGCTGGCCTTCTTGTCGCTCATCGCTATAACCCGTGCTCCGGAGCAGTTTTAAAATGGCAGACGGCAATCGATTTTTTCCGGCCCCGCGCCTCATCCTCGCCGCTTTGGTGGCGGGCGTGCTGGCCGGCGCGGTCGCGGTATATGTCAGCGAGAGCGGTTCTGGCAACAACGCGCCCGCTCAAGTCGCCGTTGACGACAGCAAGGACGATGTCGCCTGCGCCGCCAAGGCAGACCGCGCCAAGACGGTCGCGGCGGCTGCCACCGGCCAGGTTGCCGCACTCTTGCCGGCCGATCCGCCGCAATCGCTGAAAAGCCTTGCCTTCAACGACCCTGGCGGCAAGCCGATGACGCTCGCCGACCATGCCGGCAAGACGGTGCTGCTCAATCTGTGGGCGACATGGTGCGCGCCGTGCCGCGCCGAAATGCCGGCGCTTGACGCGCTGCAGAAAGAAATGGGCAGCGACGCCTTCGAGGTCGTCGCGGTCAATGTCGATGCCGGCGACGACGCCAAGCCGAAAAAGTTCCTCGAGGAAACCGGCGTCGACGCGCTCGGCTACTACCGCGATTCGACGATGGCGCTGTTCAACGATCTCAAGACGCGCGGCCTGGCGCTCGGCCTGCCGGTCACCATGCTGATCGACGGTGAAGGCTGCCTGATCGCTCACATGAACGGCCCGGCCGAGTGGTCGAGCCCGGACGCCAAACGGCTGGTCGAGACGGCGCTCGGCAAGTCGGACTAGGCGCCGGCGATCGCGCCGATCTCCGTCGCTTGTTCGAACCGTAAGCCGGCTTGGCAATTCCTTTCCATCGACTCCCATTCGGAAGCGTGCGCCACTTTAAGTGGAGATCGAGTTCATCGATCCGCAACAAATCCGTTGTCCAATTGTCACGAGCGGCACATATTGCCTTTGCGAGAGTGCCCTTTCGCCAATGACAAAACGGGAGATGAAACATGAAGTTCTTCGGCTTCGCGGCCGGTGTCGCCGCCACCATGACCCTGCTTTCCACCACCTCCGCTTTCGCTGTCACGCAGATCAGCTGGTGGCACGCCATGACCGGCGCCAACGCCGAGGTCGTCGACAAGATCTCCAAGGATTTCAACGCCAGCCAGAGCGACTATGAGCTGGTTCCGGTGTTCAAGGGCACCTATCCCGAGACGCTGAATGCCGGCATCGCCGCCTTCCGCGCCGGACAGGCGCCAGATATCCTGCAGGTGTTCGATGTCGGCACCGGCGTGATGATGGCGGCCGAGGGTGCGATCAAGCCGGTGGCCGAGGTGATGACCGGTGCCGGGATGACCTTCGACAAGAGCCAGTATCTGCCCGGCATCGTTGGCTATTATTCGAAGCCGGACGGCACCATGCTGTCCTTCCCCTACAACTCCTCCTCGCCGATCCTCTATTACAACAAGGACATCTTCCAGAAGGCGGGCCTCGACGTGAACAGCCCGCCCAAGACCTGGAACGAGGTGTGGGAGGCTGCCAAGAAGATCAAGACGAGCGGCGCCGCCTCATGCGGCTATACCTCGACCTGGCTGACCTGGATCCATCTGGAGAATTTCGCGGCGTGGAATGATGTGTCCTGGGCCACCCAGCAGAACGGTCTGGCCGGCGGTGATGTCGAGCTCAAGATCAATGCACCGATTTACGTCAACCACTTCCAGGCGCTCGCAGACCTCGCCAAGGATGGCACCTTCAAATATGGCGGGCGCACCTCCGAAGCCAAGCAGATCTTCCTTGCCGGCGAATGCGGCATCTTCACCGAATCCTCGGGCGGCCTCGGCGACATCGTCAAGTCTGGCATGAACTATGGCATCGGCCAGCTTCCCTACGACAGCGACGCCAAGGGCGCGCCGCAGAACACCACGCCGGGCGGCGCCAGCCTGTGGGTGTTCGGCAACAAGTCGGACGAGCAATACAAGGGCGTCGCGGCCTTCTTCGCCTATCTGTCCAAGACCGATGTGCAGGAATATCTGCACCAGAAGTCGGGATACCTGCCGGTGACGCTCGCCGCCTACGAGGCGACCAAGAAATCGGGCTTCTATGAAAAGAACCCCGGCCGCGAGACACCCATCCTGCAGATGACGGGCAAGGCGCCGACCGACAATTCGAAGGGCGTGCGCCTGCCGAATCTGCCGCAGGTACGCGATATCCAGAACGAGGAGTTCGAGAAGATGCTGGCCGGCCAGCAAACCGCTCAGCAGGCGCTCGACAATGCGGTCACGCGCGGCAACGCCGCCATCAAGGAAGCGCTGGAGAACTGACGAGATTATCTCATTTAGTCGATTGGAATATCGCCCACGCGAGCTCGCGTGGGCGACCCCTGGATAGCGAGGGAAATCAGCCTGTCTCCACGCATCGTCTTTCCCAACAAGATCCTGCCCTACCTGCTGGTGGCGCCACAACTCGCCATTACACTGGTTTTCTTCTACTGGCCGGCCGGTCAGGCGCTTTACCAGTCGATGCTCAGGCAAGATCCGTTCGGGCTGAGGACCAAGTTCGTCTGGTTCGCCAATTTCCGCAAGGTGCTGGCCGATCCGGCCTACCTCAATTCGATCCAGGTCACGGTGGTGTTCTCGCTTGCGACGGCGATCGTTGCGATGGGCGTGGCCCTCTTGCTTGCAGTCATGGCCGAGAAGGCGGTGCGCGGCAAAGGCCTCTATCGCACACTGTTGATATGGCCTTATGCCGTGGCGCCGGCGATTGCCGGCATGCTGTGGCTGTTTCTGTTCAATCCTTCGATCGGCTCGTTGGCCTATTTGCTGAGAAGCCTCGGCATCGCATGGGACCCGCTGCTCAACGGCACCCACGCCATGATCCTACTGGTGTCGGCGGCTGCCTGGAAGCAGATCAGCTACAATTTCCTGTTCTTCGTCGCAGGGCTGCAGGCGGTGCCGAAAACGCTGATCGAGGCGGCGGCCATGGATGGCGCCGGCGAGACCAAGCGCTTCTGGACCATCGTCTTCCCGCTGCTTGCGCCGACCACCTTTTTCCTGCTGGTCGTCAACACCGTCTATGCCTTGTTCGACACTTTCGGCATCGTTCATGCCGTCACCGGCGGCGGGCCGGGCAAGACGACCGAGACGCTGGTCTACAAGGTCTACAATGACGGCTTCGTCAATCTGATCCTGGGTGACTCGGCGGCGCAGTCGGTCATCCTGATGGCCATCGTCATCGCGCTCACCGCCATCCAGTTCCGCTACGTGGAACGCAAAGTCCATTACGGTTGAGGGCTGCGATGATCGGCCAATCCCCGCTCCGCACCTTCATCGCCCATGCCGTGCTCATCCTTGGCATATTGATCGTGGCTTTTCCGATCTACTACACCTTCGTTGCCTCGACACACACGCTGCAAACGATCCTCAGGCCGCCACTGCCGCTCTTGCCCGGCGGCCAGCTGTGGAACAATTACAGCGAGGCGCTGTTCGGCGGCATTGGTCGCATCGGCGGTGTCAGCGTCGGCCAACTGCTCCTCAACACCACGGTCATGGCGCTCGGCGTTGCGGTGGGAAAGATCTTCATCTCGATCCTGTCGGCCTACGCGATCGTGTTCTTCCGCTTTCCCCTGCGCATGACCTTCTTCTGGCTGATCTTCATCACCTTGATGCTGCCCGTGGAGGTGCGCATCCTGCCGACCTACAAGGTGATGGTCGATCTCGGCATGATCGACACCTATGCCGGCCTGATCATCCCGCTGATCGCCTCGGCCACCGCGACGCTGCTGTTCCGCCAGTTCTTCATGACCATACCGGGCGAGTTGGTGGAGGCGGCGCGTGTCGACGGCGCCGGGCCATGGCGCTTTTTCTTCGATATCCTCTTGCCACTGTCGCGCACCAACATCGCGGCGCTGTTCGTGATCCTCTTCATCTACGGCTGGACGCAGTATCTCTGGCCGCTGCTCGTCACCAACAGCAACGATATGAACACCATCGTCATCGCGCTGAGGAAGATGGTTTCCTTCGCCGATGCCGACACCGAATGGCACCTGGTCATGGTCACGGCGATGCTGGCCATCGTGCCGCCGATCCTGGTGGTCGTGCTGATGCAACGCTGGTTCGTGCGCGGCCTGGTCGAATCCGAAAAGTGAGAAGCTGATGGCGACCGTCGATCTGAAGGACGTGAAGAAGGTCTATCCCAGCGGCGTCGAAGCCGTGAAGGGCGTCTCCATCGCCATTCCCGACAAGGAGTTGTGCGTTCTGGTCGGTCCATCCGGCTGCGGCAAGTCCACCCTTCTCAGAATGATCGCGGGGTTGGAGACGATTTCTGCCGGTACGGTCGCCATCGACGGAAAGGTGGTCAACGCCATCGGCCCGACCGAGCGCGACATCGCCATGGTGTTCCAGAACTACGCGCTCTACCCGCATATGAAGGTCTACGACAACATGGCCTATGGCCTGCGCAATCGCGGCACGCCGAAGGACGAGATCGACAGCAGGGTGCGCTCGACCGCCAAGGTGCTGGAACTCTCGGCGCTGCTCGACCGGCGACCGCGCGAGCTTTCCGGCGGCCAGCGCCAGCGTGTCGCCATGGGCCGCGCCATCGTGCGCAACCCGAAAGTCTTCCTGTTCGACGAGCCGCTCAGCAATCTCGACGCCAAATTGCGCGGCCAGATGCGGGTCGAGATCAAGAATTTGCAGCGCAAGCTCGGCGTCACCTCGGTCTATGTCACCCACGACCAGCTCGAGGCGATGACGCTGGCCGACATCCTTGTCGTCATGAACGCCGGACTGGTCGAGCAAACGGGCGCGCCGCTCGACGTCTACGAGAAGCCGGCCTCGATCTTCGTCGCGTCCTTCATCGGCGCGCCGCCGATGAATCTTCTGGCGCTGACCGGAAGTTCCTCAGGCCCGATATTGGCTGACGGGACAGCGATCGACTTCGCGGCTCGCGAAACACCAGCCGTGACACTGGGTTTTCGCCCGGAAGACGCCGACGTCACCTTCAATGCGGAGGCGCTGCCCGGTGCGCTCGTCCTGCCGGCGACAGTCGAGGCAGTCGAACCGGTCGGTGCCGAAAGCTTTCTTCACTGCGCCGCAGCCGGCAGCCGTATCGTCGTGCGCGTTTCAGGGCGCGCCGCCGCCAAGCCTGGTGACCAGTTGCGTGTCGTGGCCAAAGCCGAAAAGCTGCATTGGTTCGATCAGGCTGGAAAGCGGGTCGATTGAAGCCAGCCTGTCGTCCTGGCCAGCGAACCGCGAGAGGCGCAAGACCGTTCAGGCAAACACATGCGCCTTGCCCAACACCGTCAGCCGGACGATCTCGCCAACCACCGGCGTGTCCATGCCCGGCTTGCGCAGGATCAATGGCGTGTTGCCGATCGCGGCTGCGTCCGGCGGATCGGGACTGTTCAAGAGCCGCACCGCGATGGTGCACATCGAACCGGCGAATTCGGATTCCGTCACTTCGCCGAACAGCATGTCCGGCGTGCCCGACATGCCTTCGCGCGATGTCCGTTTCAACAGCACCTGTTCCGGCCGCAGCATGATGCGGACGACATCGCGCCGTTCGGTGCTGTCGACGGCGATGCGGCCGAGCGGCGAGCTGGCGAAACCGTCCGCGATCTTGGCCGGCAGGATGATGGCATCACCGAGGAACTCGGCGACCATCCTGTCCTTCGGCTTGAGATAGAGCTCGCGCGGCGTGCCGACCTGCGAAAATACTCCGTCACGCATCACCGCGACCTGGCTGGCAAAGGACAGCGCCTCGGCCTGGTCGTGCGTGACCAGGATCGTGGTGATGCCGGCGGTCTCTAGAAGCTCAGCCACCGCCTTGCGCATCGAGGCGCGCAGACCGGTGTCGAGCGCCGAGAACGGCTCGTCGAGCAGCATCAGCCGTGGCTTCATCGCCATGGCGCGGGCTAGCGCCACACGCTGCTGCTGGCCGCCGGAGAGCTCGTGCGGCCGCCGTTTCAGGATCGCCTTGTCGAGCCCGACGATATAGGCGAGCTCGACGATACGCTCGCTGCGCTTGTCCTGGTGGTGCCGCATGCCGAAGCCGATATTGGCGGCGATGCTCAGATGCGGGAACAGGGCGCCGTCCTGCGCCACCACGCCAATGCCGCGCCGATATGCGGGCACGGCGGCCCCGCCATTGGCCAGCACCTGGCCGTCAAGCACGATGCGGCCCTGGTCCGGCGCCTCAAAGCCGGCGATCAGCCGCAGCAAGGTCGTCTTGCCGCAGCCGGACGGCCCGACGATTGCGGTGCGGCTGCCGCTGGCCACGCTGAGGTCGACGCCGGCCAGCGCGGCCACCGGGCCGTAGTGCTTGTGCACATCGGTGAGTTCGAGGAAGCTCATCGTCCGGCCATCCGCTTAGACTGGACATAGAGCAGCCAGGTCAGCGGCAGCGACATCGCCACCATGATGAGGGCGTAAGGTGCGGCGGAGGCATAGTCGATCTCGCCGCTGTGCGCCCAGAACGCCATCGCCAGCGTGCGGGTGCCGTTGGGCGCCAGCATCTGCGTTGCGGTCAATTCGTTCATGATGCCGAGCGCCACCAGCGCCATGCCCGCCGCGGCCCCCGGCGCCGACAGACGGATTGTCGTCGACCACAGCGCTTTGAGCGGTGATCGGCCGAGGCTGGCGGCGGCGCGTTCGAGCTCGACCGGCGCCTGCGCGATCGACGCCCGCAGGCTGATCAGGGCGCGCGGCAGGAACATCAGCGCATAGGCAACGAGGATCGTGAACAGGGTCTGGTAGAGCGGCAGAGCGATGCGCACGGTGATGGTGACCAGCGCCAGCGCCACGACGACGCCGGGCAGCGAGCCGACGATGTAGTTGCAACCCTCCAGAAGCCGCTGCAGCGGTCCCGGCGCGCGGATCGAGATCCAGGCCATCGGCATGGCGGCGACCGTGGCGAGCAGGGCGCCGGCGAGCGCCAGGAACAGGGTTTGGCCGAGCGCCAGGCCGATCTCGTCGAGGCGCCAGACATCGGCACCGCCGGCCACAAGCCAGCGGCCGATGGTGACGAACGGCACGCCCAGCGCCAGCAGGGTGGTGACCACCGGCAGAGCCAAGCACGGGATCGTGGCGCGGCCGAGCCTTGTGCGTTGCTGCTGGCGCGCGGCGCCCGAGCCGACGCGGGCATAGCGCTCCTCGCCGCGCACCAGCACTTCGATCCCGAGCAGCACGAAACAGCATGTCACCAGCACCGCAGCCAGCATGTTGGCGGCGGGGCCGTTGAAGGTCGACTGGAACTGGTCGACGATTGCCGTGGTGAAGGTGTCGAAGCGGATGAACACGTAGAGACCGTATTCGGCCAGGAGATGCAGGCCGATCAGCAGCGAGCCGCCGCAGATGGCGAGCCTGAGCTGCGGCAGCACCACCCGCCGGAACACGCGCCACGGCCCGAGCCCGACGGCTGCCGCGGCGTCTTCGAGAGCAGGATCGAGCCGGCGCAAAGCTGCCGCCACCGGCAGATAGAGGAACGGGAAATAGGCGACGACGGAAACCAGAACGCCGGCCCACAGGCCGTGCAGTCCCGGCACCAGGGTGATCCAGGCATAGCTGTGGACGAAGGCGGGGATGGCGAGCGGCGCCACCGACAGCCAGGCCCACAGGCGGGCACCGGGAAGACTGCTGCGTTCGGTCAGCCAGGCCAGCGCCACCGAGAGCACGATGCAGATCGGTACGGCCAGCACCACCAAAAGCAGGGTGTTGGCCAGCAGCTCGCCGACGCGCGGCCGGAACACCAGTGCCGATACGGTTTCCCAGCCGGTCTGCACGGCAATCCAGATGATGAAGGCGAGCGGCAGCAGCGAGAAAAGTGAGACCAGGATGGCGGCGAGCGAAATCCAGGATATCGGCCGCCGGCGCGTCCATTGCCCAGCCGCCACGCCGGTCGGCAAGCCTGAACGTGCAAGTTCGGCCGCAGACTGCATCAGCTCAGGCGCCGCGCCGCTGCCGCCCGGTGGCGGAAACGGTCGAAGGGCCGCAGACGTGGCCAAAAACACAGCTTGTCGTCATCGACGAATGCCATCTCGAAAAACAGAGCGCTCCTGCGGAAAGCGAATTCCCGCAGGGGCGCAGTCGGTTGCCCTTTTAGGACGAACGCTGACTAAAGCAAGCCGGCTGCCGTCATCAGGTCGGTCACCTTCTTGGAGTTCAGCGTCGTCGCGTCGACCTTCGGCGCCTGCAGATCGGCCAGCGGCACCAGCGCCGGATTGGAATCCGCGCCCTTGCCGACGGCGTATTCGAAGGAATTGCCGGTCTTCAGCACGTCCTGACCACCCTTGCCGGTCACCCATTTCAGGAAGGCCTGGGCCTCCTTCGGGTGCTTGCTGGAGGCCAGCACGCCACCGCCGGAAACCGAGACGAACGCGCCCGGATCCTGGTTCTTGAAATAGTGGAGCCCGATGTTCTTGCTGTTCTCGCCGGTCTTGGCCTGGTCGCCGTAGTAGTAATAGTGATAGATCACGCCGCCTTCGATCTCGCCGGCATTGACCGCCTTCATCACCGTGCTGTTGCCTTTGTAGGCGGTGAAGTTCTCCTTCATCGCCTTCAGCCAGTCGGCCGTCGCGGCCTCACCCTTGAGCTGCAAAAGGGCGCTGACGATCGCCTGGAAATCGGCGCCGGAGGGCGAAGCGGCCCAGCGTCCCTTCCAGCTCGGATCGGCGAGTTCAAGCAGCGACTTGGGCAACCGCTCGGCGGTCAGCTTGGTCTTGTCATAAACGAAGACGGTGGCGCGCGCGGCGATGCCCACCCATTTGCCGCTGGACGGCTGGTACTCCTTGGGAATCTGCGCCTGCGTGTCGGCGTCGACCGGCGCGAACAGGCCGGCGGATTCGACCAGCACCATGGCGGGAGAGTTTTCCGTCAGGAACACATCGGCCGGCGAGGCGGCGCCTTCGGCGACGATCTGGTTGGAGAAATCGCTGTCGCCGCCGTGGCGAACGGTGACCTTGATGCCGGTTTCCTTGGTGAAACCTTCCACCCAGGCATTGGTCAGGCTCTCGTGCTGGGCATTGTAAACGACGATGCCGCCGTCCTGGGCCATCGCCGGGCCGGCGATCAGGCTGATTGCCAGTGCCGTGGCACCGGCAAGGGCGGAAAGAGCATATTTCATGGACGTCATCCCTCTCGATCTCGATGGTTTTGATTTAGCAAGGCTGCACCTATCAATTCATGACCGGTGTAGTCAACATTGATGAGCTGCGTAATCGGGCGCCGGAGGTGAAACCTTCGTGATATTCCCATATTTTGGCTTGGACATTATTTCGTCGGCCACGTAACAAATCAGCGCCGAGGCGCGAATTATCGGGGAGTGAACTCTTGTGACCGGCAAGGACGAGGCCGAGCTTTCCCGGCTGATGCAGGCCGCGATCGCCGGAGATGAAAAAGCTTACGCCGACTTTCTGTGCCGGACGGCTGCTCTCGTTCGCGGCTTTATCAGGCGCAAGATCGTTCAGGGCGGGGTCGATCCCGAGGATGTCGTGCAGGAAACCTTGCTGGCCATTCATGTGAAACGGCATACCTGGCAGCAGGATTTACCTGTGCTGCCCTGGGTCTACGCCATAGCGCGGTTCAAGCTGATCGACGCCTTTCGGCGGCGCGGGCGGCGCATCGAGATCGAGATCGACGAGATCGCCGAGACCTTCGCCGAACCGGAGGCCGAGACGGTCAGCGAGCGCGACATCAATCGTGCCCTGGACGGGCTGCCGCCGGCGCAGCGTTCCGTGGTTTCGTCGGTGTCGGTCGAAGGCCGTTCCATTGGCGAGACGGCGGTGAAGTTCGGCATCAGCGAGACGGCGGTGCGTGTGTCGCTGCATCGTGGGCTCGCAGCTATTGCCAAACGGTTCGGGGCCAAACAATTCGGGCGGGCCAAATAATTCGGGCGGGCCAATATTC
>SAQL01000002.1 GCA_004020645.1 Mesorhizobium sp.
ACAATCGAGCTTCGCCGCAAAGCGCAACCGAGATGTGTGAATGCGATAGGTATAGTGACGGGGGAGAGGGCGCTTTCATCGATGGTTCGCTAATCTCCAACGATGCAAGAACGGCGCCAAGGCAGCCGCCAGTCCCCTTTCTCCCCGTCACTATACGGGGAGAAATGCCCGGCAGGGCAATGAGGGGCGGCGCAACCTGAATAGTGGCGCCTGCCGCCATTTTGGCTTTCGCGCAACAGTGCGATGACTGTCGCAAGCCGCTGAACGCATTTCGGCAGGAAACGACTTACTTCTGCCGCACTTCGGCTGTCCGGGAGGGTTCGCGGAGGTTGGATTAAGCCTTTCGGCCGGAGTGGAATTCTAGAGTTGAAGAAGATTTGCATCCTTGTCCTTGCCTTGCTCGTTGCCGGCTGTGGCGGCCGGCAGACCGAGGAACTGCTCGGCAGCGCCATGGTGTCCGCGCCGGTGACCGACATCGCCGGCAACCATAGCATCTTCATCGCCACGACGCGCAAGCGCTCCGACGATCCCAGCAAGGTTTTCGACCGTGAGCGCTCGGCCACGTTGAACTATGCCCGCGCCAACGTCACCGTGCCGGGGACCCATGAAACCGGTCAGATCGAGCGGCGCTCGCGCGGCAAGTCGAACGACCCGGCCAAATATTTCATGACCTCCGACGTCGTCGGCTACGACACCGCGCCGAAATTCTCCAGCGCGCTCAGTGCCGACATCGCCGCGCGCGGCGGCCGCGTCATGGTCTTCGTCCACGGCTACAACACCGGCTTCGACGCTGCCGTCTACCGCGTCACCCAGATCGCCCATGATTCCGGCTACCCGGGCACGCCGGTGCTGTTTTCCTGGGCGTCGGGCGCCAAGACCAGGGACTATGTCTACGACCGGGAAAGCGCCAGTGCTGCCCGCGACCAGCTGGAAGTGACGCTGCGGATGCTCGCGCAGACTGGCGCGCGGCGCATCGACATCGTCGCCCATTCGCTGGGAACCTGGGTGACCATGGAAGCGCTGCGCCAGCTCGCCATCAATGGCGACCGCGATCTCGGCGGCAAGCTCGGCGACGTCGTGCTGGCCTCGCCCGACATCGATGTCGACGTGTTCAAGAGCCAGATGCGCCGCTACGGCAAGCCGAACAAGCCATTTATCCTGCTTTTGTCCGACGACGACCGGGCGCTGCGGCTCTCCGGCCTGATCGCCGGTTCGCGGCCGCGCGTCGGCGACTACAAGGACGCGGCCGACCTCGCCGACTACGGGGTGAACGTCGTCGATCTCTCCAGCGTCAAGGGGTCGGATCGCTTTAACCACACCAAATTCGCCGACAACCCCGAGTTGGTGAAGATGATCGGCCAGCGGCTGCGCGAGGATGACGGATTTGCCAGCGACCGCGAGGTGACCGACCGCATCAGCCTGCTCGGGCAGTGAGGTGCGTTCGAAGGTTGTTCTCGTCGTAGCGTTTGCGCTCGCCGTTACCGGCTGCGCCGGCCGCAAGACACACGACCTTCTTAACACGACGACCGTCACGGTGCCTGCCTCCGACATCGCCGCCACGCATGAGATCTTCGTCGCCACCACCCGAAAAAAGGCAACGAAAGACCCGCGGCAGGTGTTTGACGGTGACCGTTCACCGACCACCAGTTTTGCCAGTGTCGAGGTCACCGTTCCGAAAATCCATCAGGTCGGCGCCATCGAGCGGGTCAGGGGCTCCGCCAACAGCAATCCGGCGAAGGATTTTACGGCAACCGAGGTCGAATTCTACGAAGGCGCCCCGCAATTCGCCAAGGCGGTCGGCGCCGACATCGCCATGCGCGGCGACCGCGCCCTGGTTTTCGTGCACGGCTTCAACAACGGTTTCGACGACGGCATCTACCGGCTGACGCAGATCGCGCACGACACGAAATACTCCGGCACGCCGGTGCTGTTCTCATGGGCGTCGAGCGGCAAGACCACGGGTTACATCTACGACAAGGAAAGCGCCAACGCGGCGCGCGACGATCTCGAAGAGACGCTGCGCATGCTGGCCAAGACGAAGGCCAAGAGCATCGACATCATCGCCCATTCGATGGGCACCTGGGTGACGATGGAAGCGCTGCGCCAGCTTGCCATCACCGGCGACCGCGATCTCAACGACAAGCTCGGCTATGTCATCCTGGCCTCGCCCGACATCGATGTCGATGTGTTCAAGAAGCAGATGATCCGCTACGGCAAGCCCGACAAGCCTTTCGCCATCCTGCTTTCGGGCGACGATCGCGCCCTCAGGCTGTCCTCGCTGATCTCCGGCGACAAGCCGCGCGTCGGCGACTATGGCGACGCGGCCGACCTCGCCAGCTATGGCGTTTCGGTGGTCGACCTGAGCAAGACCAAAGGCGGCGACCGCCTGAACCACGCCAAATTCGCCGACAACCCGTTCCTGGTGCAACTGCTCGGCGACCGGCTGCGCGCCCCGGCCGGCCTGGCGTCAGACGAGGTCGATCCGGCGCAGCCGATCGACAATCTCGGCCAGGGCATCGGCAAGGCCGTCGGCTCCGTCGCCGAAATCGTCATCACTACGCCGTTCAGGGTGCTGACCATCGCCACCGGCGGTTGAGGAGCGGACAGCAGGACTTGCCGCAGGCGACCCGATCGACAGGAGGAAATTCCATTCTCACGGGCTCAGTAGGACCTCGCCACCGCGCAGCCAGCCAGAACGCACGGGATAAGTGGCGGCAAAAGCAATGCACTGCACCAGGAGCGAAATGCCGTCACGTCATGCCTCCTCGGCATCGGGGCGAATCCGGAACCATACGACGTAGAGCGAAGGCAGAAAGAGCAGGGTCAGCACTGTCCCGACGACGATGCCGCCCATCATTGAATAAGCCATCGGACCCCAGAAGATCTGCCGCGATATCGGGATCAGGGCAAGTGTGGCGGCTGCGGCCGTCAGCATGATCGGCCTCATACGGTGCTCCGTTGCCTCCACGACTGCTTTCCATGGAGACATTCCAGATCCACGCAATTCCTCGATTTGCACGACAAGAATGACCGAATTGCGGATGAGAATGCCGATGAGGGCCAGCACACCCAGCAGGGCGACGAAGCCGAGCGGCGCGTTGCTGAGCAGCAACGCTGCGACAACGCCGATCAAGGCAAGCGGCGCGACGGAGAAGACGAGGAACAGCCGATGGAAGCTCTGGAGCTGGATCATCAAGAGCGTTGCCATGGCAAAGAGCATGACCGGCGCCACCGCCAGGATTGGACCCTGGGACTTGGCGCTTTCCTCCACAGACCCGCCGACCTCGACGGAGTATCCGGCGGGCAAAGTCGTCTTGAACGCGTCGACCTTTTCGGCAAGCGCCGCCACAATGGTTGCTGGCTGCGTCGCATCCTTGACGCCGGCCTTGATCGTGATGGTCGGGATCCGGTCGCGCCGCCAGATCGTCGGCTGTTCGAGTTCGTAGCGGAACGTCGCCACGGATGACAGCGGGATGACCTTGCCACTGCTGCTCGATAGTTGAAGATCGAGCAACGTGTCGACGGATCCGCGCTCCTCTGCTTCGGCACGGCCGATCACGTTCACGAGATAGATGTCATCCCTGACCTGCGTCGCGGTTGCTCCCTCGACGATGCTGTTCAGCGCCGTGGCGATATCCTCCGAGGAAACGCCCAATTGCCGTGCCTTGTCCTGCAAGACATCGATCTTCACCACGCGCGCCGGTTCGTTCCAGTCGAAGGCAAGATTGGTCAGCGATGGTTGGGAATCGACGATGGAGCCCAGCTTGCCCGCGAGTTCGCGAACCGTCTGGATATCCGGGCCCGACACCCGATATTGAACCGGCTTGCCGACTGGAGGACCGATATCAAGCAGTTTCACGTAGGCGTCGGTGCCAGGAAACGTCTGATGCAGGTAATCTTGCAGGTCCTTTCTAAGCTTGTCGCGGACGTCCAGCCCCTTGGTCACAATGATAGTCTGCCCGAAGGTGATGTCGTTCGGCTGCGGATCGAAGGAGAGGATGAAGCGCGGTGCGCCCCTTCCGACATAGGTCGACCAATGATCGATATCGGGATTGCCGGCGAGCTTCTCTTGTTCGAACCGTGCCATCTGCCGGCTGGTTTCGCTGATCGAGCTGTTGTGCGGAAGGTTCCAGTCGACAATCAGTTCCGGCCGATCGGAACTGGGGAAGAACTGTTGCTGGACCAGCGACATGCCTGCAACGGACGAGGCGAAGGCGGCGACCGTCACGCCGATCGTCACCCATCGCCAGCGCAGGCAAAGATGAAGAATGCGGGCAAACGCGGCTGCGAACCAGCCCTTGTGATCCGCATGTTTTTTCATGGTTTTCGGCAGTATCGTCACGCCGAGCAACGGCGTGAACAGAACCGCGACCACCCAGGATACAATGAGCGACACAGCAATGACGACGAAAAGGGAGAAGATAAACTCGCCCGCACTGCTGCTGTTGAAGCCGACCGGGATGAAGCTCGCGACAGTGACAAGCGTACCGGTCAGCATCGGAAAGGCGGTCGAGGTGTAGACGTGGGTGGCGGCTTTCCTGAGACTGTCGCCGACCTCAAGCCGGGCTACCATCATCTCCACCGCGATCATGGCGTCGTCGACGAGAAGTCCAAGGGCGATGATCAGCGCCCCAAGCGAGATTCGCTGCAGCGAAATGCCTGTGTATTGCATCACCAGAAACGTAATGGCGAGAACCAGCGGAACTGAAATCGCCACCACCAGTCCAGCCCTCATCCCGAGGCTGACGAAGCTTATGGCAAGCACGATGGCGATCGCTTCGAACAGGGCATGCGTGAAGCTCGATACCGCCTCATCGACGACTGCCGGCTGGTCGGACACACGCTCTACCGCCGCGCCGACCGGAAGATCCTGGGTAATTTCGGCGATCATCTTTTCCAGCGCCTTGCCGAAGTCGACGAGATTGCCGCCGGCCTTCATCCCGATGGTCAGAGCGATCGCCGGCTTGCCGTTGAAGCGAAACAGGGAGGTCGGCGGGTCGACATAGCCGCGGGTGATGGTTGCGACGTCGGTCAGCGGAAAGAACCTGTCGTTGACCCGCAGATTGATCGATCGCAGGCTCTCCTCGGAGATGAAGCGGCCGCCGACGCGCAGCGCGATACGTTCCGGTCCCGCCTCGATGAAACCTGATTGGGTGACGGCGTTCTGCGCCTGAAGCGTGGAAATGATCGAGGACCGGTCGATGCCGAGGGCAGCGATTTTGCGGGTCGAGAATTCGAGAAAGATCGCTTCATTCTGCGCCCCTGCGATCTCGACCTTGCCGACATCTGGAACCGTCAAAATCTTCGTGCGGGCGCCCTCGACGAGATCGCGCAATTGCCGCTGGCTCAGCCCATCGCCCGTGAAGGCGAAGATGTTGCCGTAGACATCGCCGAAGCGGTCGTTGAAGAAAGGTCCGACGACACCCGAAGGAAAATCAGCCTGGATATCGGCAATCATGTTGCGGACGCGTAGCCAGGTTGGCTCGACATCCTTTGCCTTCGTCGATGGCAGGAGATCGACGAAGACAATCGTCTGGCCGGCCGTGGTCAGACTGCGGGTATGCTCGACAGATTCGAGTTCCTGCAGCTTCTTTTCGATACGGTCGCTAACCTGCTGCGTGACTTCCTGTGCCGATGCACCCGGCCATTGCGCCTGGATCACCATGGTCTTGATGGTGAAGGATGGATCTTCCTCTCGGCCGAGCCCGACATAGGCAAAGATGCCCGCCAACGCAAAGGCAATCATAAAATACCAAACAAGGGAGCGGTGCTCGAGCGCCCAGTCAGAAAGGTTGAACTTGTTCACTGGGGTACCTCCTGTGCAGGTCTTATCCTTTGGCCGTCCGCGAGTTCATTGGCGCCGGCGACGGCAACTTCTTCTCCGTTCTGCAGCCCCGACAGGACCCGGACGCGAGCAGCCCCGGCGGGCCGGGCCTCGAGCTGGACCGGTCTCAGGGAGATTGTGAGTTTGGCCGGATCGATCACCCAGACATGGTCGACGCCATCCCGCTCAAGGATTGCGGAGGCCGGCAGCGCGATCGCGCTGGTCATCGCTTCGCTTGCCGCCGTCGCCGTGACGACGGAACCGAGACGGAAAATCTCGGGTGCGTCGTTCAAGGCGATCTTCAACCTGTGGGTGCGGGTATTGGCGTCGGCCTCCGGGCCGATCTCTCGCAGAACGCCCGCCGTCCGAAGCGTGTCGTCAAGCTGAAGAGCGATGTCGAAGCGCGTCCCAAGGCGTAGTGAACCGACCTGGGCTTCGGGCACATCGACCACAACATCACGTCGATCGAGGCCGGCGAGTCTCAGGACCGTCTGACCGGCCGTGACCGTCTGTCCGACCTGGACCGACGTGGCGGTCACCACGCCATCGAATTCGGCTTTCAACCGTGAGTATCCAAGCTGCTCGCGTGCCTTGTCGAGACGAGCCTGCGCCTGTCCCACATCCGCCTCGGCCGACTTGAGGCCCTGCTCCGCAACTTCGGAATCGGCAACGCTGCCGGTATTTGCAGACGCGAGATTGCGCTTGCGTTTTTCGGTGGCTGTGGTGTTCTCGAGCTGCGCCTGGGCATTGCGCAGATCAGCCTCGGCGCTCGTCACAGCAAGCTGCAGCGCCAGAGGATCGAGCTCGGCCACAACATCGCCCCTGTGCACCAGATCGCCGACATCGACGCTGCGCGATATGACGCGGCCCAATGCCCGGAATGCCAGATCTGTTTCAACCCGCGCCTGCACGACGCCGGCGAAACCCAAAACAGGGGGCTGCTCCGGTTTCGCCGTGATGACGTTGACCGGTCGTGGTGAAGCCGCTTTTGCGGCTGGGCTTTGGTCGCAGCCCGAAACAAGTAACAGCACCAGAACGGCCTGAAGCAGTATAAGTAGAGTTATCACCTGAACGAACCGACTTGAGATGCGTGAACGGAAGCTGGTCATGTCACTTCTCCTGCCAGGCCACAGCCTGGCCTTGCTTGAGAAATTTTCCGCCGTCGGTGACGATCAGATCTTTTGGCGCAATCCCACCGGTCACGATGAAATCGGCTGTTCGATAGCGGGCGACCGCGACCTTCCGCAGCGAGACCGATTTGCTTGCCGGGTCGATGACCCATACGGCCGGCTCACCCCTGGCGGAGGCCATGGCGCTCCACGGCAGGATCACACCTTGACGAGCTGGTGAATGGAATTCACCCACCACCGACGTTCCGAGCGACCATTGCGCCTCTTGCGGAAGCGCCACCTTGACGCGGATGGTCCCGGTGTCCGTATCGATGACTGGAGAGACTTCCCGGATGTTCCCCCGTGCCGTGCGCGCCCGATCGCCCACCGGAGCAACCTCGACCTCCCTCGTCGGTCGACCCGGGAGGAAGAAGGCCTCGAACACGTCGAATGAAGCGTCCCGCGGGCCATCGCGAGCAAGCGTCAGCGCCGGCTGCGCCGCAGAGACCACCTGGCCTGCTTCGACGCTGCGCGAGGTGATGACGCCATCTGCGTCGGCCTTGAGCTCGGTATGGGAAAGAGCATCGAGCGCCGTTTCTAAACTCGCCTGGGCGACTTCCAGAGAGCCCTGCGCTGTCGTCAACGCCTCTCGCGCCCCATCATAGGTCGACTGAGCGATTGCTCGCGATTTCAGCAATGTCTTGTAGCGTTCGAAGGCAAGCGCCTTCTGCTTGACGGTGGCTTGTGCCGACCGCAGGCCCGCCCGGGCGGAATCGACATCGGCGCGCTGCTCGGTGTCGTCGATGCGCATCAGGACTTCGCCCGCACGCACCAGCGACCCGACATCCACGCGCCGTTCTCTCACCCTGCCGCCGGTCCGGAAAGACAACTCGGATTGAACCCGAGCCTTCACTTCCCCCGTGACCTCGGCGCCCGGTTGGTATTGAGCCAGTGAGGCGGGAATTGCTAGCACCGGCTGCGGTGCTGCATGGCTTGAGGTATGGTCTTCGCAGCCGACCAGGGCGGCACAGGCGAGACCCAATATGATCGGGCGAAATGTGTTCATTGCTCCAGGCACCGTTGCATCAGAGGAAACGGTGCGCTAGATATCGCTGACTTACTAGTTAGTCAATGGATTTTTTAGACGGAATCGTGTGGCCGGTTCAACGAAGGATGTCAGCTATGGAAAAGAAACTTTCTCGAGCAGAACAGAAAGCCAGGCGCCCGCACGAGATCCTCGATGCGGCGTTCGAGGAGTTTGTCGAAAAAGGATATGCAGCCACGCGCGTGGAAGACGTCGGCGCACGGCTTGGCGTCACAAAAGGCACGGTCTATCTGTATTTTCCGACGAAGGAAGCTTTGTTCGAGGCAACGATCGGACATGTCTCGGCACCGTTCGAAGACGTTCGAGCTTCTATCGATGCCCTGCAAGGCTCTCATTCCGACCGGTTGCGCCAATTGCTTCTTCTGGGATACGACAAGCTCGCCGGCGACAGGAAGACGAGAGAATTGTTGCGCCTCCAATTGGCTGAAGGTTCGCGCTTCCCCAACATCATCGACCGGCATTACGGCGAGTTTGTCGCACCCCTGCTCGACGCCGTTCGCGCGCTTATCGAGCAAGGCGTGGCTTCGGGCGAGTTTCACCAGGGCGCCGCCGCAAGTATGCCGGAAGTGGTGATCAGCTCGGCCATTCACCTCACCATCTGGAAACTGATCTTCGCAGACAGAAATCCTATCGATGAGGCGACCTTTATCGAGGCACATATCGATCTCGTCCTCAACGGCTTGCTGGCACGCCGCCGGTGAGGCGACGGCAAGCTGGTGCTAATGCATGTCGCGCAAAAGCAAGTCCTCGGGCCTGCCCCTGGGCCTGACCCCAGGGCCTGACCCAAGGCCTGACCCGAGTCCTGGCCCGAGGGTGCGCAGCGGTTTTGCGATAGCGGCTCTGGTTCGCTCGTGGACTAAACGAACAAGTCGACTTTCTGGAACGTCGTCACGTCGATCAGGCCGACATCGGAAATCCTCAGTTCCGGGATGACGACCAGCGCCAGCAGCGAGTGCTGCATGTAGGCGTTGTTCAGCGAACAGCCCATCTGGCGCATCGCCTCGGTCAGCTTGTCGGCCTTGGCCGCGACGATTTCGGCGCGCTCGTCCGACATCAGCCCGGCGATCGGCATTTCGACCAGCGCCAGTTCCTTGCCCTTGGAGAACAGCACGACGCCGCCGCCGACCTCGCCCAGCCGGTTGACCGCCAATGCCATGTCCTGCTTGCTGGTGCCGACGACGATGATGTGGTGCGCATCATGGGCCACGCTGGAGGCCATGGCGCAGTCGCTCATATAGCCGAAGCCGGAGACGAAGGCATTGGTGACGCCGCCCGTCCCCAGGTGGCGCTCGACCAGCGCGATCTGGCAGACGTCGTTGCGGCGGTCCATGGCGACCAGCCCGTCCTCGACCGGAAGATCGGCCTCGAGCGCGCGCGTCGGCGCCTGGTTCTCGATCACGCCGATGACCCGCACCCGAACTTCGTTAGCGCCGATAGGCGCCACGATGTCGAAATCCCCTGCTTTGAGCTTCTTGCCGAGCTTGACGGTGTTCTTTGCCGTCTTCGGATAGTCATAGGCCGGAATGTCGATGTCGAGCTTGCCGCCCTTGGCCAGCCTGACGCCGCGGCCATAGACCTCGTCGATGGTCATTGCGGCCAGATCGGAAACGATCAGCAGATCCGCGAGCCGCCCCGGCGCGATGGAGCCCAACTCGCGCTCCAGCCTGAAATGCTGGGCGGTATTGAGCGTCGCCATCTGGATCGCCGTCACCGGCTTCAACCCCTGGCTGATGGCGTGGCGGACCACCCGGTCCATATGGCCTTCATGCACAAGCGTGCCGGAATGGCTGTCGTCGGTGCACAGGATGAAGTTGCGCGGGTCGAGCCCGCTCTCCGTCACCGCCTTGATCTGCGAGGCGACGTCGTACCAGGCCGAGCCCAGCCTGAGCATCGCCTTCATGCCCTGGCGGACGCGGGCGATGGCGTCCTCGGCGCGCGTGCCTTCGTGGTCGTCCTCGGGTCCGCCGGCGACGTAGCCGTGGAACGGCAGGCCGAGATCGCGCGAGGCATAATGGCCGCCGACGGTCTTGCCCGCCCTCACCGTCGCGGCGATCTCGCCCGCCATCACCGGATCATTGGCCGCGACACCGGGAAAGTTCATAACCTCGCCAAGCCCGATAATGTTTTCCCACGCCATCGCTTCGGTGACATCGGCGACCGTGAGCTCGGCGCCGGCATGCTCCAGCCCCGGCGCAGAGGGTACGCAGGACGGCATCTGCACAAGCACGTTGATCGGCATGACGACGGCCTCGTCATGCATTAGCCGCACACCCGGCAGGCCGAGCACATTGGCGATCTCGTGCGGGTCGATGAACATCGAGGTGGTGCCATGCGGAATGACCGCGCGGCAAAACTCCGTCACCGTCACCATGCCACTCTCGACATGCATGTGCGCGTCGCAAAGGCCCGGCACCAGATAGCGCCCGCCAGCGTCGACCACCTTGGTGCCCTGCCCGATGGCGTGGCCGGCATTCGGCCCGCAATAGGCAAAACGGCCGCCGGCAATTGCAATGTCGGTGCCGGCGATGATCTCGCCGGAATGAACGTTGACCCATCGCCCGTTGCGGATGACGAGATCGGCGGGCCGCCTGCCCATCGCAACGTCGACCAGATGCGTCGCCGCCTCGGCCAAAAGTTTTGGTTTCGTCGCACGCGCGGTCTTCGCCATGAAGAGACTCCTGTTTTCCCGACTGTGCCAAGCCGCGCGGATTTTGACCAGCAAGATCAGCGGGATGCTTGAGCGCTCCTCGGCCTTAACATCGACCGCGATTTTCGAGTCTCGTCGCGAGCCCGCGATTCGTTGCTTTGTGACGGCATTTATGCCGTTGCATGGTGCTGATTTGCGCCAACGACCCGCCGCGATGGCGGGTTTTTGTTTCAGGCGCCATGTCCACGGCAAAGTGCCCCAACCGGAATACGTTTCCGTTTGGGCAAACCAGGTTGCCCCTCGTTAGCGGATCTTTCTGAATCGACGTTCGGGGAAAACTTCGATCAGAAACTCGAATTGTCTGATCCGGCCGTTCAGAGGGTCTTTGCACTCCCAGAAATTGTCACTTTTTGCTCGGATCGTCCGCCGGATTGACGTAGGTGATTGTGAACGGCCCGTCGCCATGCACCTGGATAATCGTATCGCTTGTCGCCCAGGCGAAGTGATTCATTCCGGCCGGCGCAATCCCGAAGCCGCCGGCAGTCAGTTCGGTGCCTTTCGTCTCGTCGAGCTTATCGCCCATTCCGATATGGAAGTTACCGGAAAGCACCGTTACATATTCCGAGGTGGGGTGATTGTGTGCGGCAACCTTGTAGCCGGCTGGCATCTTCAACCGCAGCACAAAAGCGCCGTCCTTTGAGGGATCTCCAGCCATAACGGCCAGTTCCGCGCCAGCCGGAAGGACAGCAGGAACAGGCCCCCATTTGATGTTGTCCACGTTCATCGGCATGTCGTCGGCAAACAGAGGCGCTGTCCCAACAAGCAGCAGCGCCAGAGCAGAGGCGAGCTTGAGCATGACAATCTCTCCATTTGATTCGCAGAGGACGACGTCAAGTATCAACGTCGAACCACCTACCAATTGGAGCTTACCAATGCAGAGCGCCCGAACGCATCCTCCGAACGGGGGACGCGCTTTCGCGGCGGCCTGGGAAGCGGGCGCTCAAGTATCCTCCCGCTGTTGCCTGTCGCGGCAGTTGAGAAGCTCGACCAGATCGTCGGCCTCTTCGATGGGCATGTCGATCAAGGGGACGCCCACCTCGACAACCGGCATCCCCGTGAACACATCGATGATGTCCCACGTGCCTTCAGGTGTCTTCTCAATGTCATAGCGCTGAGTCATGGAGTGGAGGAGAGGATTTGGCGCGTTTTACCCGGTTATCGCTCGTTTCGGGATTGCCGAGATGGTTCCCGCCCGGCCTGATCAAGCACCTCAAGCAATGAGGCAAGGGTGCTGGGCAGTCGTAGGTCGACGCCAAGATCCAGCACGTCGTGTAAATGCCGGCGATTATCTTCGGAACGGAGCAATTGCCGTACCGCGTTGGCAACAGACTTCCCTTGTCCTGTGTCAAACTCTGCCATGTCAGGGATTCCAGTAGCTTCAGCCCGAAACTCAGCCGTTGCGAAATGGTTCCGGCGATCTTGTTTGAATCTCAGTGGGTGACCGGCCCCTCGCTGGCAAGGGGATTGCCGCTGGCAGCTATGCCGTGGATTTCGGCACGGCGCTGATTTGCGCCACGGACCTGCCGCCAAGGCGGTTTTGTACCAGTTCCTCTCCACAGAGGATTTGGTTCTTCGACTGACCGTCGCTGACGACCGGCCTGCAACCACCAATCTCCAAGGTCTGCGATTAGCCGGCCCCTGCGACTTCGTCATCCCAGGGCGGAGCAAGGAGCGAAGCGACGCGGCGCAGACCCTGGGATCCATTCCGTTACCTCAGCCGAAGAATGCAACGGCTCAGAACGGCGCTTGTATCCGCAACGGCGCCAGCTACCTTTCCACAATGACCGGCTATGCCACCATGACCGCGAGCCGGAAGCGCGGCACGATCTACATCGGCTCGCCATGATCTCGGCCGCATGCCGGAGCACAAATCCGGCGAAGGCTCCCGCTTCACCAGCCGCTACGGCGTGCAGCGGTCTGGTCTGGTACGAAGAACATTTCGGCATTCGCGACGCCATCCAGCGCGAGAAGTCGCTGAAGCGCTGGCCGCGCCAATGGAACATCGACCTGATCGAGACGACCAATCGGGAGTTATTCGAGCTTTTTCGCGGAAGCGGGTGGTAGCGTTCGGTTCTGGTCCGCCGGAGCACTGGCGGCGGGTAACGGCGTGGATCCCAGGGTCTGCGCCGCGTCGCTTCGCTCCTTGCTCCGCCCTGGAATGACGAAGTGGAGGGGTGTTTGCAGCGCAGCGACAAAGGCGTGCTTCCAGGATCAGATTTTTCGATGGCAGAAGATGGCTTGACGGCCTTTGGCTGGCGTCTGAAAAGGACTGGCCTGCGGACGTGGCGGAATTGGTAGACGCAAGGGACTTAAAATCCCTCGATCTCTGATCGTACGGGTTCGACTCCCGTCGTCCGCACCATATTGAAATCAAATGATAATCTGGTTTTTTAGGATCTCGCGGATACCCTGGAAAAGTCGACTCTGGGTAGCCGTAGGGGTAGCCGGAAGGCAATGAAAAAGCCCGCCGCCGTGAGGCAGCGGGCTTGTTCGACCACCAGTTCGAAGACGCGGATTATCGCGCATACATCACAGGCGCGTCCGACATCGG
Organism: Mesorhizobium sp.; assembly: GCA_004020645.1. Taxonomy (GTDB): domain Bacteria; phylum Pseudomonadota; class Alphaproteobacteria; order Rhizobiales; family Rhizobiaceae; genus Mesorhizobium. Next base: position 13,297 of record SAQL01000002.1, read on the forward strand.
CGTTGCTCGCTCATGACGTCGCCTCCGCCGCGGCAAGGCGCCTTACATCGGCAGCGATCGAGAGGAAGGCCTCATTTGCATCGGGCGCGCCCATCCTGTCCCCGGCCCGGATCTTGATGATTATCCCGTCCAGCGTGTCGGCTGGCGTTGCGAAGATTCGGTGCCCGACCTGCCACATTGCGTCAACGCTGTCGTTGTATGCATCTTCCAAACCGTCCATGCCGGCCTCGCAGTCTATCTCCTCCACTTTGGTCTTGTAGGCTTTCCACAGGGCTTCGCTCTCAGATTTCTGCTCAGCGCACGCCTTGTACCATGCGCGAACTGGCTCCGGCTGTTGCTCTGCTTTTCTGTCGTTGAAGGACATGTCGGCGAGGATATCCAGAACGTGGTCCGGCGTGCTGGGTCGTTTCCATTCGGGAGGCCTTGGCGGGTAAAGCTTCTCGCACATGCTGCCGGCCCTGCAATTGGCATCTGAAGCCGCTTCCATCCTGGCTTCGGCTTCCTCCATTTCTCGATCGAGCCGGAACAGCTCGGCGTCGAGGTGCTCGGCAGGCGTGGCGTGCGCCCTCGGCAGGGCGGCAAGCGCGGCAGCGGCAGACAGCCCTCCCAATAGGGCTAGGCGGCGGGAGACATTGGCAGCGGGCATAGCTTCGCCGGGCGCCGGAACATGGGTGTTCGGCATCGGATTTTCTCCAATTCGGTTTCATGTGAGATTCTAGCGGCTTCCGCCAGAACGGGAACTCTGATATCAGAGTTTTATGCCAAAGCAAGAAACTGTGGTATCAAAGAAACGGCGGGGACCGGCCCCAACTGGAAAGGGTGTGCCGATCATGGTCCGCCTTCAACCGGACATGCTCGCGGGCGTCGATCAATTTGTTGCCGAGCATGATGTTTCGCGACCTGAGGCCGTCCGATTGATCATTCGTGACTGGTTGATCAGACACCAGGTACTGAAGGGTGAGTGAAACCTGATCCGCCGGCGTCGAGTTCATCCCCGAGAACGGCGGCGGTGCCGGGGTGAGGCTGAGGAAGAAGGGGTGAAATGGCGCTCAAGCAACCAAAACGGCTGCCACCTCGCCTCGCCATCTATGCCTGTTGCAGAGAGATCCCGCCTAGCCGGCGAACGCCAGCAGATCATCGAAGCGCGCGCTGCGATTGCCGGAGGCTACCCTGAGGGGGCCCTTGAACAACCGGGCGAACTCGCGCTGAAATTTCTGGAGAGCCGTTTCCGTTCCGTTAGCTCTTGCTGAAATGCCAAGCGGAACATTCGTTCGTACTCGCTGTTCTGTCGGCAGGAGGAACGAACTCTGGCAGCCAAGCCCCGTCCGCGGTAACATGGGACAGAGGGACATTCTCCAACCTCAGCAAGGGAGGTCCGCCATGAAAGTCAAAGACGCAATGCATAAGGGTGTCGACTGGGTCAGCCCCGAAATCGCTGTAACCGAACTGGCGAAAATGATGCGAGCCCAGGATATCGGGTCGATTCCCATCGGAGAGAACGACCGACTGATCGGAATGGTGACCGACCGCGATATTGTCTGCAAAGGACTGGCGGAGGATGGCTTCGACAGCCGCACCGCAACGGCGCGCGATGTCATGACGGCCGGCATTCACTGCTGCCGCGAAGACGACGATCTGGCCAAGGCCGTACGGCACATGGAAGAACTGAAAATCCGCAGGTTGCCGGTGATCAACAAGAATATGCGGATGGTCGGCATCCTTAGCGTCGGCGACGTGAGTCAGTCGGCACCGACGGAACTGGTGTCCGAATACGTCAAGAAGGTTTCCGCCCATCACCACTGAAGGGCGGCTCGCCCGTGCTCTTTTCGAAGACCTTCACTCTGCCGCCGCGCTGGCCACAGCGCGGCGGCAGAAATGTCCCTCAGGCGGAACAAAAAGCCCGCCGGCCGACGCCGGCGCGAGGGTAGTCTACTGGAGTCGCCAGAGTGTGGGACGTCAGATTGCAAACGGCCCGATCCTGGCTTTTGTTTCAGTGAACATAAAGGGATTCTGCTAGTGCTCTGTCCCCGCGCTAATTGTTTCTGGCATGACGCAGCCGCATGTCGCGAACCCTGATTGTCGTTGGTCTCATCATAGTTGCGGTGGGCCTATTGTGGCCGTGGTTGTCACGGATCGGCCTTGGCCGACTACCTGGTGATATCGTGATCGAGCGTGAAAACTTCACGTTCTATGTTCCGATCGCTACCGGGATCCTGATCAGCATCGTGCTCTCGATTATTCTGTGGCTGATCAACCGGTAGCGGGAGAACTCGGGGAAGACAGCCGCCCCCGCTCGGGGTCTTTCTCAGGATCGATGTGCAGGATTATCTTGGCGTCTCGTCACTCCGGATCGGCTGTCGAGCCGCCTTAGAGGCTGATGGCTGAATGAAAAACCTCGCCGCTCCATTCGCGAAGCGGCGAGGCCCCCATCGCCCCAATGCCGGTCCCAACACCCGGCGTAGCTGACCATGCAATCGCGGTGCCAAGGCGTATTGACCCATTACAGGACGCCTACGTGCCCCGGCTTAGGCGGCATCGGCTAAGTTTAGTCCGGCGGGAAATCGTGCGCGGGGCAAGCGTGGCACGGTTCTTGCGTCCATAGCGTCAGGCATGCCGGGCGCAAAGACCTGTTCCATATCAACACCGGCGTGTGAGGTTGGGACAATGATGTCGCGCAAGCTTCTGTTCGGCCTTCCCGCAGTGTTCTTGGCCGCGGCCCTAGGGCTGGCCCTCTTGTCGTCCGAGACCTCATGGGGATTTCTGACTGCGACCCAATCCGACTCGGTGTTTTGTTCAAGCGGTCCATCACCCGAGACCGTATCGGCGTCGGCGTCGCGGACTTTGCCATCATGTCCGCCGGCCGGCACAAGGTCATAGGGAGCGCCTCGATGGACGCGAGACTCTGGATGTGGTCGCGCATAGCATTCCTGAAAGGGAAAGATTGGGTCATGGGACATTGGGCTTTGATCACGCGGTTGGCATCAGCCTTTCGCGAATTCGTTGCACCGCGTTACCGGCCAGAGCTCTACTATATGCGCGGCCCGGGGCCGGCCTCCGCGCGGCGCGTGAGCGCGCGCTGAGCGTGTGTTTCGGCTGGCAGATTTCTCCCTACACCGGCGAAGCGCTTGGCGCGTCCTGGCGCCCGCCTGTGACCGCGGCCCGTTTGCCGGTCCCGCCGGCTGATCGAAGCGCGCGAAGTTGCCGGGGCTCGAAGAGTGGCGATAGAGTCAGCGAGCGTCGCGCGTTCCGAGCCTAGGCCATTCCCTCAGTCTCGCTCTCCTCATCAAAGGTATCGGCACCCAGCCGGCCGGCAATGACCAACCAATCTCGCACGATCGTTTGCAACACTTCAGGCCGCGACAGCTTCAACTGCGCTGCCAACAAGTCGATCGCCTCGTCAACCTCGGCTTCCAAGGCAAGGCCCGAGGTGTTCCTCAGCCGCAGGGCTGCGTTCATCAACATGACTTGCAGGTCCGCGCGCGAGACCTCCGAAATATGCGCGGCAGCATCCTCGAGTCTCTCGGCGAACGCCCGGTGGATCATGGGTCCAACCCTATTGTGTAAGCTATTGTGATCGACCTCTCTGCGAAAACAGCTCGGCAGTGATTTCGTCCCTGTCCCCATTATGCTTGGCGATCAAAGCCAGCGCTTCCTGGCGGCCAATGTTGCCGAGCTTCATGAGGTACGGAACCTCAAACGTTCTCTTGTTGAGGCGCCATTCTGGCACGTACCGTGTTGCTGCTTTTCGCGCTGTTGTTCCATCTTGACGCATCATTTTGACTCCTCTTCCTGATATGATGATGCAGTCGCAAATTCCGTGCCTCGTCCCGCGTCGGAGGGGTATTCGAGGGCGTGGTTGTGGTGCCGGCGCGCTTGCTCCCACGCTCGTCAATGCCAGTAGCGATCTGGAGTTCTAATCGTCCTCTCACGCGGCTTCGGATGGACCAAACAGGGCCGATCAGACCTTTGCCTCAGCATCTAAGACCTTGGCCTAGCAGCTTAGGTAGGAGCGTTCGCCAGCGCGCGACTCTGCCGGCTGCTGCTTTGCTCGCCATTCCTGCCAGGCGCGCTCTGCGGCTTGCCTGTGGCCCGCTGGCATAGGTTCCCAATCCGCCGGCGCCTTCCTCATACACCATTGAGCCGTTCTGTAACCCCCAGTGCTCGATCCCGACGAGCTCGGATCCGTCTAGGATTCAGCGTGCGATGGGGCAGTCGATGCCAGGAGAAAGACAGCCATTGAAGTCGCGCCGAACCACTTCGACAAGTTTTTGACAATCATGGATCTGCTTCCCTTCAGTTGCATCTAAGCTTCAGTTGCATCTGAGCCCGTTACCGAAAGGAATTAAAGCCCTCATACCCGGATCGGGTTCAGCTTCAGATGCTGGATCAGGATGATCGTCTTGGCGTCGATGATGCGGCCGTCGTAAATGCCGGCCAGCGCTTCGTCGAGCGACATTTCCAGAACCTCGATGTCTTCGCCTTCGTCCGGCGCGCCGCCGCCGTCGGAGATGCGGTCGGTCGGCGAATAGCGCGCGACGAAGAACCAAAGCCGCTCGGTCACGCTGCCGGGGCTCATATAGGGCGAAAACAGCCGTTCGACGTCCTTCAGGTGATAGCCGAGTTCCTCTTCCGCCTCCTTGCGGATGCAGGTTTCCGGATCATGTTCGTCGAGCAGACCGGCGCAGGCCTCGATCAGCGGCTCGCGGTGGCCGGTGACGTAGGCCGGGTAGCGGAACTGCCGCACGAGAAGAACTGTCGAGCGCTCGGGGTCGTAAGGCAGGATCACTGCGCCGTCGCCGCGATCGTAGGTCTGGCGGATCTGCGTCTCCCATTGCCCGTCACGCCGGCGATAATCGAGGACGGTCTTTTTCAGGACGGCCCAGTCGTCGGAAAGGACTTCTTCAGATCGGATGCGAATGCGGTCTTCCATGATGAACTCCGTGCTGCCGGCGCGAGGCGTAGCCGCGAACCGGACTTCGCGCAATCCCGATAGCAATTCAGGGAAATCGCGTCAGGGGAAGGATCGCGGCGTCATCCAGCTTGGGTTCCTCGCCCCACGGGAGTGGGGAGGTGGCTCGGCGGAGCCAAGACGGAGAGGGGCCGCGCCCTACGAAAGCCGCTCCCGCCGCGGAGCCTGTCCTCGGGCTTGCCAAAGGCAAGACGCGTGAGCGGCCATCTCTCCCCCGCTTCGCGGTGGGCGAGGAACCCAGGTCTTGACAGGTCGGATGGACAGCACCCCCGCTCCGCCCGGCAGGCAGATGGGCGCACTTCACCGCCTCGTGTATGGCGCGGGCGCAATCCATTGCCTAAACAGCGACAACCCCTCCCCCCGGAGTTTTTTATGACCACATCCCTTTTCCAGCCGATCACGCTTGACGGCCTCACCTTTCCCAACCGCATTGCGGTGGCGCCGATGTGCCAGTATTCCGCCGATGACGGTTCCGCCAGCGACTGGCACCTGTACCACTGGATGAACCTGGCGATGTCCGGCGCCGGCATGGTCACCGTCGAGATGACCGATGTCGAGCGGCGCGGCCGCATCTCGCATGGCTGCCTTGGCCTTTATTCCGACGACAACGAGGCAGCCGCCCGGCGCGCGCTGGATGCCGCCAGGCGGGTCGCCGCGCCCGGCACCAGGTTCGGCACGCAGCTTGCTCATGCCGGCCGCAAGGCCTCCAACCAGAAACCTTGGGACGGCGGCGGGCCGCTGAAGGCCGATCAGGACCCTTGGCCGATCGTGTCTGCCTCGGCCATCGCCTACGACACGGGCTGGCAGGTGCCGCGGGCGCTGGAGGATGAGGAGATCCTGCAGATCATCGAACGCTTCGCCGAGGCGGCAAAGCGGGCCGAGCGTGCCGGCTTCGATTTCATCGAATTGCACGCAGCACACGGCTATCTGATCTTCCAGTTCCTGTCGCCGCTTTCCAACCAGCGCACCGACCGTTGGGGCGGCTCGCTGGAAAACCGCATGCGTTTTGTCGTCGAGATCGCCAAGGCGGTGAGGAAGGCCGTGCCCAAGCTGATGCTCGGGGCGCGCCTGTCGGTCAAGGAATGGGTCGATGGCGGCTTCGATGTCGAGGACGCGATCGAAGTGGCCAAGGCGCTGAAGGCAGCGGGCGCCGCCTATCTCTGCTGCTCGAGCGGCGGCAATTCGCCCCTGCAGAAGCTGCCGACAGGACGGGGCTACCAGGTACATCTGGCGGAAGCTGTCCGCAGCGGCGCCGGCATCCCGACGCGGGCCGTCGGCCTGATCGACGACCCGAAGCAGGCCGAGGCGATCGTTGCCGAGGGCCGTGCCGACATGGTGGCTCTGGCCCGCGCCTTCCTCGCCGATCCGCGCTGGGCGTGGCGCGCCGCGGCCACCTTCGGCGAGACGATCCACCCGGCGCCGCAGCTTGCCCGCTCGGTGACGACGATGCAGCACTGGATGAAGGCGACGGGCTGAGCGGCCATTTCCAATGGCTGCAGCCCCGATGACCGCGACCCCATGACCGCGACCCTTGAGACGTTTACGGATGGGCGTGCAACCAAATCGGCCGCTCCGCGTTGGCGGCGATGATGGACAACAAGCCCTTTGAAAAGCCGGTCGTGGTCGAACTTGGCCATGTCGGCAAATACCGTGAGATCCGCAGCACCCAGGAAGCAGCGGAGTGCCTGATGACGGTCTGGCCACTCAATCGTGGTCCCCGGCATCGCGATGCTCTCGACACTTGCCTAAAAGTGCTGGAAGGTTATCGTTCGACAGCGGATGCGCGCCGGGCATTGGTCGAGGCCGCGAAGGAATCGGACGTGCTGGTTCCCGACGAGAGATTGCCTCAAGGCAAACTGCCCCAAGGCAAACTGCCCCAAGGCAAACTGCATTGAGCAGACGGAGCTTTTTCCACTGGAGGATTTCATGGCGAAGCTGACCTACAAGATCGTCGAGCATGACGGGGGCTGGGCCTATAAGGTCGGCGAGACATTTTCGGAGACGTTCCCCACTCACGAGGACGCGCTGCGCGCCGCCGAGATCGCTTCGGCCGAACAGCAGGTCGCCGGCACCACGGACGGCATCCAGTACGAGGACGCCGACGGCAAATGGCACGACGAGCTCGCCGACGGCCGGGACCGGCCGCAAACCGAAGTTTCCGACTAGGCAGGTGTCGTTGCTGATGGCTTCTCGCATCTCTGGTTTTAAGAGCTGGGGCTTGACAAGTCATGCTCTTGCTATGATCCCGGACGTGGCGAATTTCAGTTCCGCTGGGAACGCCCACAATCACGAGCAACAAAGAAGGGTGCTTGCGGCGCAGCCGCTTTACAGGCAGGCTTGGTAGCGCTACCGTTTCATCATCGCGCGTGACCAGGGAGGAGCTTGGGAGCTGCCGCGGCCAGTTAGGAAAGCGGTTTCCTTCGAAGACGTCGCAGGAAGCATTCGGGAGGAAATCGATGGCGTCTGTCGCAATTGGCGATGTCTACAAATCATTCGGAACCGTCGAGATTCTCCACGGCGTCAGCGTCGACATAGATGACGGCGAATTCGTCACGCTGGTAGGTCCGTCGGGCTGCGGAAAATCGACCCTTCTCAGGATGATCGCCGGCCTGGAAAAGATTTCGCGCGGCCAGATCGCGATTGGCGACCGTGTCGTCAACAACGTTGCGCCAAAAGAGCGCGACGTCGCCATGGTCTTCCAAAACTATGCGCTCTACCCGCACATGACCGTCGCCGAGAACATGGCGTTCTCGCTCATGCTCAAGGGTGCTTCGAAAGCCGAAAGCGCTGCCAGCGTTAAGCGCGCCGCCGAAATCCTGGGGCTGGTGCCCTTACTGGAGCGCTATCCCAGGCAGCTTTCCGGCGGCCAGCGCCAGCGCGTCGCCATGGGCCGGGCGATCGTGCGCGATCCGGCGGTCTTCCTGTTCGACGAGCCGCTGTCCAACCTCGACGCCAAGCTCAGGGTGCAGATGCGCGCCGAGATCAAGGAACTGCACCAGCGGCTGAAGACCACGACGGTCTATGTCACCCACGACCAGATCGAGGCAATGACCATGGCCGACAAGATCGTCGTCATGCATGACGGGCTCGTCGAGCAGATCGGGCCGCCGCTCGAACTCTACGACCGGCCGAACAATCTCTTCGTCGCCAGCTTTATCGGCTCGCCCGCCATGAACATGCTGAGGGGCGAAATCGCAACCGATGGCGGCTCACCGTCCTTTCGAGGCTCCGGGGGGATTTCAATCCCATTGGCTGCAGCACCTACCATCGGCAATGGCGATCCGGTGGTGCTGGGAATACGGCCCGAGCATCTGCAGCTGTCCGACGGCCAAGGTATTCCGGTCACCGTCGCGGTGGTCGAGCCGACCGGATCGGAAGTGCAGCTCATCGGCCGGACGGCCGGCGGCGAAGAGATCGTCGCCAATTTCCGCGAGCGCCATTCCTTCACGCCGGGCGAAACCGTCTGGCTTACTGCCGAGCCGGGCCTCATTCATCTCTTTCATGGCGAAACGGGGCAGCGCTTCGACATGCGCACCCGGCAGTAAGAACCACGGCAAGGACATAAACAGGAGGAGACGAGCATGAAATTCACCAGACGTGACGTGATCCGCACGACTGCCGGCGTGGCGGCGGGAGCCTTGGGAAGCCGCTTCGTCGGCTCTTCCGCCTTTGCCCAGGAGGGATTGACGTACAAGCCCGAAGACGGCGCAAAGCTGCGCATGCTGCGCTGGTCGCCTTTCGTTCAGGGCGATGAAGACCAATGGCTGGCCAACACCAAGCGGTTCACCGAGGCGACAGGCGTCGAGGTCCGCGTCGACAAGGAAAGCTGGGAGGACATTCGCCCCAAGGCGGCGGTTGCCGCCAATGTCGGCTCCGGTCCAGATCTGATGCTGGTCTGGTTCGACGACCCACACCAGTACCCCGACAAGCTGCACGACGTGACGGAACTGGGTGAGTATCTCGGCACGAAATACGGCGGCTGGCACGACGGACCAAAGCAATATGCGACGCGCGAGGGAAAATTCCTCGGCCTGCCCCTGGCCACCATTGGCAATGCCATCGTCTATCGGGAAAGCTGGGTGAAGGAGGCTGGCTTCTCGGAATTTCCAAAGGACACGGCGAGCTTCCTCGAGCTTTGCAAGGCATTGCAGGCGAAGGGGCATCCGGCCGGTTTCACACACGGCCATGGCGTCGGTGACGGCAACAATTATGCTCACTGGCTGCTTTGGAGCCACGGCGGCCAGATGGTCGACGAGAGCGGAAAGGTGACGATCAACAGCCCCGAGACGCTCAAGGCGATCGAATACGCGCAGGAACTCTACAAGACCTTCATCCCCGGCACCGAAAGCTGGCTCGACGTGAACAACAACCGCGCCTTTCTGGCCGGCGAACTCAGCGTCATCGCCAACGGCATCTCCGTGTATAACACGGCCAAGACCAACAAGGACAATGATCCGAAACTGGCTGAAATCGCCAAGGACATGCGCACCACCAGCCTGCCGATCGGTCCTGTCGGAAAATCCGTCGAGCTGTTCCAGGTGACCACGGCCGTGATCTTCGACTACACGCCCTACCCCAACGCGGCCAAGGCCTACCTGCAGTTCATGTTCGAGGAACAGCAAATGGCGGAGTGGATCACCTCCTCGGCCGCCTATTGCTGCCAGACACTCAAAGCCTTCGACAACAATCCGGTGTGGACGGCCGACCCGAACAATGCCGCTTACGCCAAGGCCTCAGCGACGCTGCGTCCCAACGGCTATGCCGGGCCGCTCGGCTACGCTTCGGCGGCGACCATGGCCGACTATGTGCTGGTCGACATGTTCGCCAAGGCGGTGACCGGCCAGGCGACGCCGCAGGAAGCGATGGAAGAGGCGGAGAAACGCGCCAACCGGTACTATCGCGTTTGATCACAGCCGAGCCGGGCAGCCGCGACCGTGCTGCCCGGTCTGGTTCCTGAAATCGTGTGGCGGCCACTCAGGCCACCATGCCACCAGACCGTATGAGGAGCCGTCCTATGGCCGTGTCGTCCGCTGCCGTTCAGCCGCGTCCGTCGATCCTGTCGCGGAGCCTGTCGCTCCTGGCCGACAGCCGGAACGCGCTTGGCTTCGGCTTCATGCTGCCGGCGGCAGCGCTGCTGCTGGTCTTCCTCACCTATCCGTTGGGGCTCGGCATCTGGCTCGGCTTCACGGATGCCCGCATCGGCCGCCCCGGTATCTTCATAGGCATCGAAAACTACCAATATCTGTCGGATGACGCCGTCTTCTGGCTCTCCGTCTTCAACACCTTGCTCTACACGATAAGCGCCTCGATCCTGAAGTTCGCGCTCGGCCTCTGGCTGGCGCTTATCCTCAATCAGAACCTTCCCTTCAAATCGTTCTTCCGCGCGATCGTCCTTCTGCCGTGGGTGGTGCCGACGGTGCTGTCGGCCATCGCCTTCTGGTGGATATACGATTCGCAGTTCTCCATCCTGTCCTGGGCGCTTATGGAAATGGGCCTGATCGACCATCGCATCAATTTCCTCGGCGATCCGGTGAACGCGCGCGCTTCGGTCATCGCCGCCAATATCTGGCGCGGCATCCCGTTCGTCGCGATCACGCTGCTGGCCGGCTTGCAGACGATTCCGCAGTCGCTTTATGAGGCCGCCACGCTTGACGGCGCCAGCCGCTGGCAATTGTTCCGCTTTGTGACGCTGCCGCTGCTGACGCCGATCATCGCCATCACCATGACATTTTCGGTGCTGTTCACCTTCACCGATTTCCAGCTGATCTATGTGCTGACCCGCGGCGGACCGGTCAATGCCACCCATCTGATGGCGACATTGTCGTTTCAGCGCGGCATTTCGGGAGGCCAGCTTGGCGAGGGCGCCGCCATCGCGGTCGCCATGATCCCGTTCCTGCTTGCGGCGATCCTGTTCAGCTATTTCGGCCTGCAACGCCGCAAATGGCAGCAAGGCGGCGGAGACTGACATGGCCACGATAAAAAAAACGAAACGTCCGGAACTCGACGAAGGCGGCATGGGCTACCTTCAGAGCCTGCCGCGGCGCGTGGTGACGGTCTATCTGCCGTTGCTGGTGTTCGTCATCGTGCTGTTGTTCCCGTTCTACTGGATGACGATCACGGCGATTAAACCCAATCACGAGATGACCGACTACGCCAATTTCAATCCCTTCTGGGTCGTGCATCCGACATTCGAGCACATCCGCTATCTCTTGTTAGACACGTCCTATCCGGGCTGGCTGCTCAACACGATCATCATCTCCACCGCCGCCACGTTCCTGTCGCTGCTGGCTGCGGTGTTCGCGGCCTATGCGATCGAACGGCTGCGGTTTTCCGGGGCGCGGCAGGTCGGGCTCGCGATCTTCCTCGCCTATCTCGTGCCGCCGTCGATCCTGTTCATCCCGCTATCGGTGATGGTGTTCAACCTTGGACTTTACGACACGCCCTTCGCGCTCATTCTCACCTACCCGACCTTCCTGGTGCCCTTCTGCACGTGGCTGCTGATGGGCTACTTCCGCTCGATCCCGTTCGAACTGGAAGAATGCGCGCTCATCGACGGGGCGAGCCGGTGGCAGATTCTCACCAAGATCGTGCTGCCGCTGTCGGTGCCCGGCCTGATTTCGGCCGGCATATTCGCATTCACCCTGTCATGGAACGAGTTCATCTATGCGCTGACGTTCATCCAGTCCTCCGAAAACAAGACTGTGCCGGTCGGGGTGCTCACGGAGCTTGTCCGCTCCGACGTCTATGAATGGGGAGCGCTGATGGCCGGAGCGCTGATCGGCTCGCTGCCGGTGGTCGTGCTTTATTCGTTCTTCGTCGAGCACTACGTTTCCTCGATGACCGGTGCGGTGAAGGAATAGCGCGCTGCCGCATTCACTTTTCCTCGATCGTGGGGTATTTCCCGGCGGCCGCGGATGCCCGTTGAAGGGCATCCTGCCGACCGGTCCGGTCGTCGGCTGCCCGCTTGTCGAGATCAGCCTGCGAATGCGCGCTCAGCGATGCGCCTGATGAAGGCGGTGACGCGTTCCGGCTCGATGAATTGCGGCATGTGGCCAAGTCCCTCGACGCATTCGAAATCGAGGTCCCTGATCTTTTCCGCCATCGGCTGGCCATGGATGTGGATGCCCAGCACGCGATCGGAAGCGCCGAACAGAATGCCTGTAGGCATGGTGATTTCGCCATAGCGTTGTTCGATGCGGTCAAGGTCATGCTCGATCGCGACGATATCGGTCGACGTTGCGTAGAAGTGACTGGGCCTGAGGCCGGACCAGCCGCCGCCTTCGACCATATTGTCGGCTGGTGTCGCGTGCGGGGCAAAGACGAAGGCCAGCGTGCGTTCTGCATATTTGAGACCGGCCGGTATCGCCACCGTGTGAGCCATGATCCGGCGCAGCAGAGGCGACTTTATGTAGAGCAAGCCGAACGTCTCGCGCACTGTCGGCTCCATGTGGGTCAGCGGCGCCAGCAAAGCTATGCCGGAAATAGTCTCGGGTGTCCCACGGCGAGCGTCAGCGCGATGGCGCCGCCCAGCGAATGGCCGACGACAAGCGGTTTTTCCAGCCCGAGCCTCTCGATGACGCGCCGCACGATCTCGGCCTGTTCGGGCAGCCGCCCGGTGGCCCCCTTGGCCCGCACAGAATTACCCGAGCCCGGACGATCGAGAGCGATCAGCCGGTACCCGTGGCCGAAGCTTGTAAACAGCGTGTGGCGGAAATGATGGAGCTGCGCACCAAGACCATGCAGGAAGACGATCGGTCGCCCCTCGCCCGTCTCGACATAATGGATGCGGTTGCCGCCGATCTCGATGAATTTCCCGGTGGCAGGAACCAGCCTTTTGGCTTTGGCCGCGATCCACCGCGTCGCCAGAACCAGGGTAACTGCTACCCCGGCTGCCAGCAAAATCAGCGCGCCGAGCAGCCACAACAGAATCGATACCAGCATTTCTCACTCAGTGCCCAAACCGGCGCACCATCACCCGCCGCGGGTTCCACCGCAAGGCAGGTGCACAGGTGGATCCATCGTTTGGTGGTGTCTCAGTTTGAATTTCGGCTCACGACCGGTTCCAATCGTTGGGGTTTGGGCACACAAAACGGCAAGTTGGACCAAAGCCGTCATGCGAATGGGCCGCCATTCTCGTCGCCCGCAAGCGACCTGATGCGCGTTGCACCTTTAGTGATGAGGCAAAACGATCTTCTCGAACCTGACGGTGTGAATGCAGTCGCGACCGTCAAGGGGGCTTTTCGCTGGGGCTGATTTATAAGTCAGCATTCGACCGTCCGTATCGATGAAACGAACTTGCTGGGTACCCTCCCACGTCGCGTTCCAGCTCATGTCAATATGGTGAATAACTCGATCATCTTCGACAGTGTATGTCCCCGCATAGGCAAACATCGAATCGTAGAGTCCGATCTTTTCTTCGGGAGTAGGGACAAGATCGTTGGGTCTAATGCGATCTTCATTAAGCACCAGGACCATCATTCGGCCGTCTGCAGCATAGGTGATAACGCCTCTGGGATTCTTTCCGAAAGCGTCTCGGACTTCGCCGGATACAAGGACCTCATAAGTCCAGGAAATCATCCTCCATGATCCCAGCAGCAAAGTTGCCAATTGCGACACGGCACTCATCTCCATGAAAGAGAGGGGCAAAATAGCATGAAGCCTGACACTGCCAAAGTTCCGGTGGAACTCCATTTATCCAATCGGCGACTTGGCAAGGCAGACTACTGCAAACCACCACAGCCGAATTCAAACTGAGCACCACCCACCGTTTGTTGGATTGCCGCCGGCCATCCGCCGCGTTATCTCAGGCGACCCTGTCTGCCTAAGGCGACCTTTTGCCGGAGCCTCCCATGCCTGAAATCGTCACCGCCGCCATGCTCGTCATCGGCGACGAGATTCTGTCCGGCCGCACCAAGGACAAGAATATCGGCCACCTCGCCGATATCATGACGGCGATCGGCATCGACCTGAAGGAGGTGCGCATCGTTCCCGACGAGGAAGACGAGATCGTCGCCGCAGTAAATGCCCTGCGTGCCCGCTACACCTACGTCTTCACGACCGGCGGTATCGGTCCGACGCATGACGACATCACCGCGGATGCGGTTGCCAAGGCCTTCGGCCTGCCCTGCGAATACGACGCCAAGGCCTATGCCATGTTGCAAGCGAGCTACGCCGCGCGCGGCATCGAATATACCGAAGCGCGCAAGCGCATGGCGCGGATGCCGCGCGGTGCCGACCATATCGACAATCCTGTGTCCATCGCGCCTGGCTTCCGCATCGGCAACGTCCATGTCATGGCCGGCGTGCCGGCGATTTTCCAGGCCATGCTCGACAATGTGGTGCCGACGCTGAAGGCCGGCACGAGAATGCTGTCGGCCACGGTGCACTGTCCGTTCGGCGAAGGCCTGGTCGGCGGACCGCTGGGTGACATCCAGAGGGCGCATCCGGATACGATCATCGGCTCCTACCCGAAATATGGCGACGGCAAGTTCTGGACCGAGCTGGTCGTCCGTGCCCGCAGCCAGGACGCGCTGGACGCCGCCCGCGCCGATGTCGAGGCAATGGTCGCAGGCCTCACCAGCGCGGCCAGCTGATCTAAAGCGCGTCGCGTCTGAAAGGATTCATGCGACGCGCTTTTGGTTCTTGTTTTTATGCATGTCGTTATCCCAAAACCGCTGCGCACCCTCGGTTCAAGCCCGAGGGCATGCTTTTGGGCGACATGCATTGGCCGGAACTAAGCATGGTGCTGTAACGTTTCTCGCGGGCGAGTTTCGATCGCCGTAAAATGAGGGATTACCATGCGATTCAAGACCATCGTCGCCATACTGCAGAACGAACAGGACGCGGAGCGCGTGCTCGAATGCGCCATTCCGCTTGCCGACAGGTTCGAGAGCCATCTCATCGGCATTCATGCCGAAGCACTTCCCGTCCCCTACACCTCGGCGACCGGCTTTCCCGACACCGAGTTCCTGCAGGTTTCGGCCGACATGAACAAGGAGCGCGCCGAAAAATTGCGGACGGTTTTCCTCAGGCATATCGAGGATTCCGGCCTGTCCTTCGAGTGGCGCAGCCTTGAGAGCTTTTCCGGAGACAGCGCGCTGACCGGCATCCCAACCGTCCGCACTGCGGACCTGATCATCGCCGCGCAACGTGAGTCGGGCGGCGATCCGAGCGCCGATGTCGACACGCTGGTCTATGACGCCGGCCGGCCGGTGCTGGTCGTGCCGCACTCAGGCCCGCTCATCACCAGCTTCAAGCACGTGCTGCTCGCCTGGAACGGCAGCAAGGAAGCCGCGCGCGCAGCCTTCGACGCCCTGCCCTTCATCACCGAGGCCGAGAAGACTGATATTCTCGTCATCGACCCGCCGGATACGCTCGACGAGGCCCCTGAGGCGGCCGGCGCCGAAATCGCCGCCGCCCTGTCCAGGCACGGCGCCACCGTCAGCGTCTCGGTGCTACAATCGGGCGGCCACTCGGTCGACGAGGTGATCCAGACCAGGGTCGCCGAAACCGGCGCCGACCTGCTCGTACTTGGCGCCTACAGCCATTCCTGGCTGCGCCAGCTTCTGTTCGGCGGGGTCACGCGCACGGTGCTGCGCACCTTGCCCGTGGCAGCTTTCCTGTCAAGGTAAGTCCACCAAGGGTAAGCCACAGGGGCTAAGTCACAGGGCTCCCTTGCCGCCGCCCTTGCCAAGGCCAAGGCTTTCCAGTTAATTCCGCGCGCATTCCTTCAAGTGTCTGCGCGCGGTTTTTCGCGCGCTGCGGAGTGCGCAGAAAAATGTCCCTTCCCGAAAAGGCCTTTCCTGTTTCCTGGGATCAGTTCCACCGCGACGCGCGTGCACTCGCCTGGCGGCTTGCCGGCGCCAGCAAAGGGCAATGGAAAGCGATCGTCTGCATCACGCGCGGCGGCCTGGTTCCGGCCGCCATCATCTCGCGTGAGCTCGGTATCCGGGTCATTGAGACGGTTTGCGTCGCCTCATACCACGACTACGCCAGCCAGGGGCAGCTGCAGGTGTTGAAGGAGGTCACGCCGGCACTGCTCGCCGATGACGGCGCCGGCGTGCTGATCATCGACGACCTCACCGACACCGGCAAGACCGCGGGCATCGTGCGCGCCATGATGCCCAAGGCGCATTTCGCCACCGTCTACGCCAAGCCGAAAGGCAGGCCGCTGGTCGACACCTTCGTCACCGAAGTCAGCCAGGACACCTGGATCTATTTTCCGTGGGACATGGGCTTCACCTACCAGAAGCCGATCGCCGACGACCACGCCGGCTGATTCGCGGCAACTGCTTTTCCTCCCGCAACATGCCGGCGCGCCCTTCTTGCCGGGAGCACTTCTTGAAAGCGTGCCGCGGCGCACGATATTTCCTGAATCGACGTCTCGTGTGTGGTTAACCCGTGCGTATGAGGTTTTTACTTTTATTGCATATGATTAGCCGTAAGATTCACGAGACGGCAAGTGATTCTGGAGGCTGGGGCAAGCTTCTCTGATGTTGACGAGGCCAGTAACGCACAACCATTTGGCCGAAAGGGTCCAGCGGCTCTTCGGCACAGCGCCGTGCCGCCTGCAGGTTGCAGCATTGCCCTGGCGCGATACCGGGCATGGCGTCGAGATCATGCTGATCACCAGCCGCGATACCGGCCGCTGGGTGCTTCCCAAGGGCTGGCCTGAGGCCAAGGAACTGCTTTGCGAAGCGGCGGCGCGCGAGGCCGGCGAGGAAGCCGGACTGCGCGGCACAATCTCCCACCACGAAGCCGGTCGCTACTTCTATGCCAAGGCTTTGGCTTCCGGCGAGGAGGTGCCTTGCGAAGTCCTGGTATTTCCGCTGCAGGTCGACAAGATCGCTGACAGGTGGAAGGAAAAGCGGTCGCGCACCCGCAAATGGGTCAGCCCCGCCGAGGCCGTGCGCATGGTCAACGAGCCGGACCTTGGCCAGATCATCGCCTATTTCTGTGCCGACCCGCACCAGTTCTCCTGAGCAAGCATAGGCGCCCCGGCCAAAGCCGCGCACCTGTCGTGCATCACCGGCGATGTTGTTTGGCGAAGAGAATCGATCCTGGGCCACTTTCTGTCCCCGTTATCCACATATGTGACACACAAGATGTTGGGGTCACAAAAGCGGCACAAACGAATCCTTGACGACGCAAAACGAGTCGCCTTTTATAGGCCATGCGCTCCTGTTGAGAGTGCGACCGGAAAGTTCTGAGCCCGGTCTTTTTCCCGGATTATGTGCGTTTTGGCCGCATTTCCGCCTGGTTACGAGGCCGGCGGAAGCGTTGGGATTGTGGGGTCTTTGGGGGACGAAAGGGAAAAATGTCGGACTGGAATAAATTGTCTGTTAACACTATATTTAGTGTTTGCAGGTAGGTTCGACGCTAGATAGTGTGAAGGTCCCTCGATTGAGGGAATCGAAAAAAACTTCAGTTTTGAGGGACCCGCAGGGTTCGCCAGCGCGTTGGACAGGTACTTCGCAAGGAGTTTTGACCAGCAGGGCGGGCGGAGCCTGTGGAAAGGGAGCCGGCCGTTTTCGAACGCCGGCAGACGGCGGACATGCGCGTTTCATAAGGGGGCAGAAATCCCCTGGGAAAGGCGCTATATATAGACAAGCAAGGGATAGGGCCAATGCGCATCGAGCGTCGTTTCACCAAGCAAGGGCAGTCGGCTTATGCGGAGATCGAATTCCGCAAGGCGCTTTCGGAGATCAAAAATCCGGATGGCTCGGTGGTGTTCCGTTTGGACAACATCGATGTGCCGGCGCAGTTCAGCCAGGTTGCCGCCGATATCCTGGCGCAGAAATATTTCCGCAAGGCCGGTGTGCCGGCGCGGCTGAAGAAGGTCGAGGAGAATGACGTCCCCTCCTTCTTGTGGCGCTCCGTTGCCGACGAGGCCGAACTGGCAAAACTGCCCGAGGCCGAGCGCTACGGCTCCGAGATCGACGCCCGCCAGGTCTTCGATCGTCTTGCCGGCACCTGGACCTATTGGGGCTGGAAGGGCGGCTACTTCAACTCGGAGGAAGACGCGCGCGCCTTCCGCGACGAGCTCGCCTATATGCTGGCCACCCAGCGCGTCGCACCGAACTCGCCGCAATGGTTCAACACCGGCCTGCACTGGGCCTATGGCATCGACGGCCCGAGCCAGGGCCATTTCTATGTCGACCCGTTTACCGGCAAGCTGACCAAGTCGAAATCTTCCTACGAGCATCCGCAGCCGCATGCCTGCTTCATCCAGGGCGTGCAGGACGATCTCGTCAACGAAGGCGGCATCATGGATTTGTGGGTCCGTGAAGCGCGCCTGTTCAAATACGGCTCCGGCACCGGCTCCAACTTCTCGTTCCTGCGCGGCGAAGGCGAAAAACTGTCCGGCGGCGGCCGCTCGTCCGGCCTGATGAGCTTCCTCAAGATCGGTGACCGCGCGGCGGGCGCCATCAAATCGGGCGGCACGACGCGTCGTGCCGCAAAGATGGTCATCGTCGACGCCGACCATCCCGATATCGAGGAATTCATCGACTGGAAGGTCAATGAGGAGCAGAAGGTCGCCTCGCTGGTCACCGGCTCCAAGATCGTCAAGAAGCACCTCGAAGCGATCATGAAGGCCTGCATCAACTGCGAAGGCCAGGACGACGATTGCTTCGACCCCGCGATCAATACCGCGCTGAAGCGCGAGATCAAGCTGGCCAAGAAGGACGGGGTGCCGGAGAATTACATCTACCGCGTCATCCAGTTCGCCAAGCAGGGCTACACCTCGATGTCGTTCAAGACCTACGACACCGACTGGGATTCGGACGCCTACCTCACCGTTTCGGGCCAGAACTCCAACAATTCGGTGTCGCTGAAGGACGATTTCCTGCGCGCCGTCGAAGAGGATGCCGACTGGCATCTCACCGCCCGCAAGGACGGCAAGGTGCTGAAGACGCTGAAGGCCAGGGATTTGTGGGAAAAGATCGGCTATGCCGCCTGGGCGTCGGCCGATCCGGGCCTGCACTTCAACACGACGATGAACGACTGGCACACCTGCGCCGCGGCCGGTGCGATCCGGGCGTCCAACCCGTGCTCGGAATACATGTTCCTCGACGACACCGCCTGCAACCTGGCGTCGATCAATCTGCTGCCCTATCGCAACGCCGACGGCACCATCGATATATCAGCCTACGAGCACACGGTTCGGCTGTGGACCATGGTGCTGGAAATTTCCGTCATGATGGCGCAGTTCCCGTCGAAGGAGATCGCCAAGCTCTCCTACGAATACCGCACGCTCGGCCTCGGCTACGCCAATATTGGCGGCCTGCTGATGACATCAGGCATTCCCTATGATTCCGACGAGGGGCGCGCAATCTGCGCAGCACTCACCGCGATCATGACCGGCACGGCCTATGCCACCTCGGCCGAAATGGCCGCCGAGCTCGGCGCCTTCCCCGATTACGACCGCAATGCGCAGAACATGCTGCGCGTCATGCGCAACCATCGCCGTGCTGCCTATGGCGACAAGGACGGCTACGAGAAACTCGCCGTCAACCCGGTGCCGCTGGTAGCCTCCGACCTGAAGCAGCCGGAGCTTGCCGCCCATGCCAAGGCTGCCTGGGATCGCGCCATCGAGCTCGGCGAGGAGCATGGCTACCGCAATGCGCAGGCGACCGTGATCGCGCCGACCGGCACGATCGGCCTGGTCATGGATTGCGACACCACCGGCATCGAGCCCGACTTCGCGCTGGTGAAATTCAAGAAGCTGGCCGGCGGCGGCTATTTCAAGATCATCAACCGCGCTGTTCCGGAAGCGCTGCGCACGCTCGGCTATTCGGAAAGCCAGATCGCCGAGATCGAGGCCTACGCGGTCGGCCACGGCAATCTGAACCAGGCGCCAGCCATCAACCCCGGCTCGCTCAAGGCAAAAGGTTTTACCGACGACAAGATCGCGGCACTCAACGCAGCGTTGAAATCGGCCTTCGACATCAAGTTCGTCTTCAACCAGTGGACACTGGGTGCCGACTGGGTGAAGGAGACGTTTGGCTTCACCGACGAGCAGCTCAACGATTTCTCGTTCGAGATGCTGCCGGCGCTTGGTTTTTCGCGCAAGGACATCGAGGCCGCCAACATCCACGTCTGCGGTGCGATGACGCTGGAAGGCGCCCCGTTCCTGAAGGCCGAACATCTGCCGGTGTTCGACTGCGCCAGCCCGTGCGGCAAGATCGGTAAGCGTTCACTGTCGATCAACAGCCACATCCAGATGATGGCGGCGGCCCAGCCCTTCATCTCCGGCGCCATTTCCAAGACCATCAACATGCCGAACGACGCGACGGTGGAAGACGCCAAGGGCGCCTACATGCTGTCGTGGAAGCTGGCGCTGAAGGCCAACGCGCTCTATCGCGACGGCTCGAAACTCTCGCAGCCGCTCAACGCCTCGCTGCTTGCCGACGTCGAAGACGACGAGGACGATGCCGTCGAGCAGCTGATCGCCGCGCCGGCTTCACAGCGCGCCGTGCAGGTGACCGAAAAGATCGTCGAGCGCGTTGTCGAACGCCTCTACCGCGACCGCGAAAAGCTGCCGAACCGCCGCAAGGGCTATACCCAGAAAGCGGTCGTCGGCGGCCACAAGGTCTATCTGCGCACCGGCGAATTCGATGACGGTCGTCTTGGCGAAATCTTCATCGACATGCACAAGGAAGGCGCCGCCTTCCGGGCGATGATGAACAACTTCGCCATCGCCATCTCGCTCGGCCTGCAATATGGCGTTCCGCTCGAGGAATATGTCGAAGCCTTCACCTTCACCAAGTTCGAACCAGCCGGCATGGTGCAGGGCAACGACGCCATCAAGAACGCCACATCGATCCTCGACTACGTGTTCCGCGAGCTGGCCGTGTCCTATCTTGCGCGCCACGACCTCGCCCATGTCGACCAGTCGGATTTCGACAAGACCGCACTCGGCCGCGGCATCAACGAAGGCAAGGCGACGCCGTTCTCAAAGGGGCTGACCCGCGGCGTCTCGCCGGTCAAGCTGGTGTCGGGAATGAGCGCGGACCCTAAGGGGTTTGGCGGTTCAAGTCCCCCTCCCGCCCCCACTCGCTCGGCGCCGACGGCGTTCTCAGGCTCCAACGTACTGGCGCTGAAGCCGGCCAGCGACGAAGCGATCGCCTATAAGCGTGACTATGAGGAGCGGGCCAGGGAACTGGTCGAGGATATCGTCTACGAGGAAGCAACCGACCCGACTGGGCTGTTCACCGACGAGGCCGCGAAAGAAGCGGCCGAGGCCAAGGCGCTTGCCGCTACAAGGCGCCAGCAATCCTTGATGCAGGGCTACACCGGCAACGAATGCTCGGAATGCCACAACTTCACCATGGTGCGGAACGGCACGTGCGAAAAGTGCGATACTTGTGGGGCGACGAGCGGGTGTAGCTGAGGACCGATGCCGCTGGTGGGAGACCCTAAGTTCTGTGCTTAGGGGCCAAAGTTCCGTCCCGCAGGTAAAGAAAACAGGCGTTTGTCAGAAATGACAGACTTGCGGGACAACTACAGACGAACGGCGAATGGGACGGCTGGTTGGGAGGTGTCAGACACCCGATAGATTTGGCTCAAAGCACCCAAGTAATGGCTCACATGAGCAAACTGGTCCGCCATCGCGGACCGGTTCTCGTTCAGAACGCCACGCTAGGATGGACGACATCGATAGTGAAAAACATACTGAGGTATATTTGCCAAAGAGGTTTCAAACTGGACCATTTTGAAAGCTGAAACTGGCCAACGGCAGTTTTTAAGCAAACACACTCAAATCCAGGCGCTTCACGCCTGGAAAATGCCTGACGGAACAAACAGTGAAACAATCGCATCAGTTGGGCTAAAGTCACTCTGTCGCAAGGCGAATTGCGCTGGAACGTCGGTAGAAGTCCGGAAGAATGGCCGAGGCAGGAGACATTCCTGCCCGGAACTGCTTAATCACCGCCGCCACCACACCCGCCGCCGCCATCACCGCATCCACCACCGCCGCCGCAGCCTCCGCCATCAGCGTTCCGTCTGTTTCTTCGCGGCCGCCCGACCGGAAGCAGGCGCGTAAGGGCGACGAATGCCGCCATTCCGACAATCAACATCCACGCGGACGAATTCCAATCGAGACTCCATCCTGCCCACAAAACGAAGAAGGCATAGAAGGCAGCGGTGCCGAGTTGGCTCTTCGTGACATATGGCAACCGCGATGTCTCGACGACCGTGTGTCGCTCGGCGTCGCCGAAGCGAATCTGCTCGCCCGGCCAGATGTCGGACGGCGGCATGGTGCCGAATTCTTCCTGATACCGTTCCTTCGTTCGCCTGTAGCAATCGTGGAATTTGGAGTTTTCAGCAGCACCGCCTTCGGTCGGTTCGTGATGGATATCCCTGCCCAGCACACGACGGCAGAAATTGTCCCAGTAGCTACGGGTATACACGAGGTGCAGGTGCCAGGCTTCATCGACTTCCTGCGAAGGGGTCAGCATCTCGTCAGAGACGCACATCAGGTAGACGAATTTTTTGTATTCTTCGACGACACGCTGCGCAAACTCCGGCGGCCAGCCGTTTTCTCGGGCAAGCCTGGCCGAGAAGGGCAGATTGATGTCGGGTTGATCGAAATTGTAGCCTTCAATGCGATGCCAGAGATTGAGGTCGCTTGGTCCGCTCATCTGCCCTCTCATCGACGGTGGAACGACAAGAACTATAGCACATTCTGTGGAATGCCCCGGCGGGGTACGTGCTTGCGTCTCTCTAGCTGCGCATCATTGTAATCGACCACTCCCCAACAGAGGGGGTGGACAGTGAACCCAAGACTCGCGTCGCCCGCGAGGGAAAACCAAGGGCCAGGGCGATTGCCGCCGCCGAGGCGAATTTGTTGCATCTCATGGTTTCCGTATTCGCTATCGAAGTCACTGAATGACTATTGTTTTCAGTTCCTGAAGCCTTTGGTCGTAAACCGAGTTCAGGCACTCTTTGTTGGCTCCGCAGTCGTTGCGGTCTGTAAGCCAGATCCGTTGGACACCCAGGATGCGTTTTCGGAAACTTCCCGGTGCGAAATTTGAGAACCCCGATCTTGCACTTCGGACACGACTCCTGCAACTCGCCATCAATGGCTTCGATCTTCAGGCTGCCCTTCGCGACGAGTTCGGTGACAAAACGCGACGGGTTCGCCAAGCTCGTATACCCGATCGCAGTTCGAACCCGCATGCTGGCTGCCGTTGATCTCGACGATTATCGATTGGCTCCCCCTTCTCCCCTTGTGGGAGAAGGTGGCCTCGCGAAGCGAGGTCGGATGAGGGGTGTTCCAGCTTGGCACCGATGGCGATCTTCCAACAGCCCTCAACCGTCTTGGCGCTGCGCGCCAATCCACCTTCTCCCACAAGGGGAGAAGGCAAGACCGCGCCATTACCGCCACGGCTGCAAACTCTCATCGCGGACATAAGCGATGATGGTGTCGCAGACGGCGCTCAAATCCCGCAGCACGTCGTCGTTCCAGAAGCGCAGCACACGAAAGCCCCTCGCCTTCAATTCGGCGTCTCGTACCCGATCGTAGTTCGAGTCGGCATGCTGGCTGCCGTCGATCTCGACGATCAGCCTGGCCTCGGCGCAAACGAAATCGGCGATGAATTTGCCGACAGGAACCTGACGCCGGAATTTGATGCGATCGAGCCTGCGTCCGCGCAGTTCGTGCCACAGGCGGTCTTCCGCCTCCGTTGGCTCGCGGCGCATCGAGCGGGCGAAACGACGTTTGGTCGGAGCGACAGGCTGATGCGGCATTGGGGCGAGATTACCCGGCCTTGGCGCGCCGTCCAGTACCATCGTCATGCCAGTCGCCGACATTCGAGATTGGCTCCCCCTTCTCCCCTTGTGGGAGAAGGTGGATCGGCGCATAGCGCCGAGACGGAAGAGGGGTGCTGGACGGAGTGCGGTTTTTGCCAAGCTGGAACACCCCTCATCCGACCGAGCTTCGCTCGGCCACCTTCTCCCACAAGGGGAGAAGGGAAAAACTGCCCCTCAGTTCACGGCGCTGATGTTTCCCAGGCGTAAAAACAGCGTTTCGCCGGAAGAATTGTCGACGCCGTCATTGTCGGTGGCGACGAAGATATCGCCGTTCCTGTCGATGGTGAAATCTTCGACCTTGTCGATGACATAGCCGTTGGTGGCTGATTTCAGGTCGCCGATAATGTCGCGTACCAGCGTCTTTTCGACCAGCGGCAGTTCGCCGCCGAGTTTGGCCGGTTTGAAGGCATCGAGCGCCACCGAATAGATGCGCTTCACCTTGGCCAGGTCGCCGATCTGGTTGTCGCGTTCGAGGATGTAGAGCTTGCCGTCATGCGCGGCGATCTCCGACAGCCCCATCCAGCCAGCTTCGGTCGCTTCGAGCGGGTAACGCACCGCCGACCATTCCTTGGCCTTCGGCTTATAGGCCAAAAGCTTGACCTGGCCCTTGGGATCGTCGGCCCATTCGCGTTGTACGGCCATCACCAGCGTCAGGTCGTCGCCCTCTCCGACCGCAGTGATGCCTTCGAGACCGAAGCGGGTCTGGTGGGCGAGCAGTTCCATCGGGAAGCCGATTTCCTGCTTGATCTCGCCCTTGTCGTCGACGCGCAGGATGGCGTGCGCGACGAGCTTTGCCGGATCGCCTTCATTGGCCAGCCAGAAGCCGTCCTCACCGTCGGCAACAATACCTTCGATGTCGAGCTTCTGGGCAGGATGGCCGCCACGCATGACGATGGTCTTGCCGGTGATCAGCGCCGGGGTCTGGGTGGCATCGATCTCGAAGATCGAAGGCGCATTGGCGTAGAACGAATCCGAGGCAGCGAACAGCTTGCCGGCAGCGTCGCCGGCCGCGAGCGCCGACAGCGCACCCCAGCCGAGCGGCGTGCCGTCTGCCGTGAGCTTTGCCGTGATCATCGGGTATGTGGCGGGGCCCTCGGAGCGCTCATAGATCATCACGTGCGAGCGGGCGAGCCCGTCCTCGACCAGGTCGGCCTCGTTGGCGGTGACCAGGAGATTGCGCGACGGAATCGCGACCAGGCCTTCCGGGCCGATGCCGGACGGCAGGATCTGGACAAACTGAGGCTCCGCACCCGTGTCCTTGTAGACGCCGACAACGGAGCCACGCTCCGAAGCGACGAAAATCAGTCTGTCCTCGCCGAACGCGCTGGTCTCGAGACCTTCCGGCTCGACGCCCTTCTTGTTGCGGTCGTCGGGATAATGGCCGGCATTGGCGACTTCGTACTCGAAGGACGGGCCGGATTCGTAGAGAACCTCGCCCTTCTTGCTGAAAATCGTGAAGCCGCGCGAGCCGCCCTTGTAGTCGCCTTCGTTGGCGACGACGAGACGGTCATTGTCGAGCCATTTCACGGCGTCGGGTTCGCGCGCGACGTTTTCCAGTTTGCCATCGAAGGACAAGGCGCCGTTTTTCTTGGTGTCGATCTTGTCCAGCGTGGCCGAGCCTGCCGAGAAGTGGGTTACGATCGCGCCGGTTTCGGCGTTGACGATGGCAATGTGGTTGTTTTCCTGCAGCGTGACCGCTATCTCGCCGGCCTCGTTGAAAGCGACGAATTCAGGCTCCGGATCTTCCGCCGCGACTTCGGCAATGCCCGCCAGGTTGACGGTCTTCATCGTCGCGCAATCAGGCTGGCCTTCGGCCAGCGTGAAGATCTTGAGGTCGCCCGCCGGCATCTGCGGAATTTCTCCGTCGTCCAGTTCCTCGTCGCGCTCGTTCTCGATGGCGATGGCCAGGAACTTGCCGTCCTTGCTGAATGCCAGTGAGTCCGGCTGGCCGCCGAGGTCGCAGGTGCCTTCGATCGCCTTGGAGGCGAGGTCGATGACGGTGAGGTTGCCCGAAGGCTTGGCTTTGCTCTGAGACGTGTTGACGCCGGCCAGAACCTTGCCGCCGATGACCACAACCGAGGTCGGCTCGCCGTCGGTCTTGACGATGCCGCCGGCCTTGGGCGCCTTGGGATCGGCGAGATCGATGAAGCCGACCGCACCGAGCGGGCTATCGGAATAGACCAGCGTCATGCCGTCTTCGCTCGCCGTGATGATCTCGGACGAAGTCGGCGTGGTCTTCTCGACGCCCGCCGGGAGGTTTCCGGCGACCGCGAAGCTCGCGACCCGGTTGAACATCATGTCGGCATGGGCCGGCAGCGAAACCGAGGCAGCAAGCGCTGCCGTCAGGACGAAAAGCGCGGAATGGCGGGGCACGGTGGCGTCTCCTGTTCGAATGGAAGCCACCTGATTTGCGGGAACGAGATTTCAAAGCGATGACGGATCGATGACAGTTCCGCGACAGGCGGACAGGGTCCGTCGATATTCACCTCATGCTGGCCTGCAAATGGCGGCTTTCTGCGGCCGCGATCAGCGCCCCAGAGGCGCGAACAGCAAGAAGCTCCAGCCCCGGACCGGATCCCCTACTCCGTCTCGGCCACCATCTGCCGCCCGCCAACCCAGTTCCGCCAGGCTCTCTCATCGCCGTGGAACACGTTGAGGTCGATGCGGCCTCTCACTCCGTGCGACAGGCCGGAGCCGGAATACTGCCAGAATACCCATTTGCGGCCGGGATAGACCTTTGACGGGTGCTGTGCGACCGCCCGGAGCCAGAACGGATAGTCCAGAAATGCGCCTCTGAGATTGTCGCGGTAGAAATCGGGCGCGGTATAGATGATGGGCCGCTGGCCGTAGTGGCGCTCGAGCTTGTCCATGAAGACCTGCATCTTCTCCAGCACCTTTTGCCGCGACGGCCGCCGCTTGCAGCTGGATTCGCCGTTCCACTCGACATCGATCACCGGCGGCAAGGCGCCCTCGACCCTCGGCACGTTGCGGATGAACCAGTCGGCCTGCTCGCCGGCGGTGCGGCACCAGTAGAAGAAATGGTAGGCGCCACGCTTGAGGCCGGCGGCGTGGGCATTGCGCCAGTTCTTCCTGAACATCGGGTCGAGATGATCGCCGCCGTCGGTCGCCTTGATGTAGGCGAAATTCGCGCCCTGCGCGCGCAGCTTGTCCCAGTTCACGTTGCCCTGCCAGCGCGAGACGTCGACGCCGTGAACTGCGAGGTGTCTGGGCGAGGCCCTGCCGAAATTGATCGGCTTGGCGTCACGAAAACGATAGCGCTGTACCGGCTCGGCGAGCATCGGTGCTGCCCGTGTCAGCCGCGTCGGCGCCACCAGGGCAATCGGCTCGGCGGGTGGTTCGATGCTTTCCGCAGGCTCTGGAGTGGCCATAGCCACAGTCGGCTCCGCCGCCTCTTCCTGCGCGAAGTCGGGCGCCGCATCGGCCGCACCGACCGACGCAACCGGCGCCGGCGGCCGCACAACCGAGCTGGTCGTCTCGCTGGACGGCACCTGCAACGCGTCGACGCCGGACGTGGATGTGCAGCCGGCAAGGCAAAGTGACGCGATCGAGAAGATGACGACGCCTGATAACCGCATCTGGACCTGTACGCAGAACACAACAGACCGAGGGCAAGACGACGCCGCCGGACAAACCAGTCCGGATTACTAACGAGAAATTACCAACAAAGTTTGAATCAAATTGTTAGGGCAGATGAGGCTGGGCAAGGCACTCGCTCTATCACCGCAGCGGTGAGAGCCTGGAAACGCCGCAGGAGGGCGCGAAGGATCGCCGACGCCTGCAGGCCGCAGCCTAGCCACACAACCATAGATTGTGGCAGCTCTCGGCTACCATGTGAGCGGGCGGGACGGAGCTGTCGGTGCCAAGGCGATCGGAGTTTGGGCGATCGGTGACGGGATTGGCCGGCGCATCATCCCGGCGAACCTTTTCTTCAAGCAGCGAGCGAAGCTCGGCCGGCTGCACGCGATCACGCTCCATCACCAGCTTGACCATCGGATCGCTCAAAAGCTCATCCAGGGTGTTAATTCTGTCGTCCATCCGTCGCCTCCTTCGACTGCCGACCCGCAGCTAATAGATAGGCGGCAATAATGGCTCGCCAATGACGCTTTGCCGACTATCTCGTGGCCCGGAAGATAAAAATTTTGGGGCACGCCCTGTGCTTAAGTTCACCTGTGCTTCAGTTCACCTGTGCTTCAGTTCGCCTGTGCTTCAATTCGCCTGTGGGTGGGGCGCCTTCATATTGCAGCAGTCCGTCGTCGAGCTGTACCCAGGGCTGCTTCGAGGCGGTCCAGATATGCATCTGCGGCTTGAACATGGAAGGATCGTCGAGCGAGCCTGAGGTGACGCCGATGGTGCCGGCGGAATCGCGCCGGGAAAACAGCGTCGTGCCGCAGCCCGGGCAAAAGCCGCGCTTGAGATCGGGCGAGGAATTCACCGTCGCCACCGGCCCGTCGATGGTCACGTCGTCAAAGCGGAACAGCACGCGAGCGTTGAAGGCCGCGCCAAGCGCCTTCTGGCAGAGCCGGCAATGGCAGACGCGTTCGTTGATCGGCGCGGCATCGGCGCGGTAACGCACCGCGCCGCACAGGCAGCCACCCCCATATTTCGCCATTACCTGCGTCCTCTTTCTGAAGTTGTCGGCAAGGTAGCTGCCGGCATAGCAGCGTCAATTGAAAAGCCTTGATAGGGCCATCTATGGCTGTGATGCGAGAGAGGCCATTGGCCCGACGACGTGTGCTGCGATTGCCAAGGCTTATAGCCGGCTTCAGAGCCTTCCCGGCCATCTCGCGGGATATGGGCCGGACAGGCCGTTGTCAGGTGGTTATTCCGTTTCGCTGATGACCTCGTCCCAGGTCTTGACCTTGGTCTCACCATTGAGGAAGGGCAGCGTGACTGCCGTCAGTTCCGGCGCGAAAAACACGTCGTAGTGGGTGCGGTTCGGCAGGATGGCCAGGCGGTTCTGCGACAGGTTCTCGCGCATCCAGCCAGCGTCCTTCAGCCCGCCGCCGAGCATCTGGTAGAACTTGATCTCGTGCTCGGGCCGGTACATGTCGCTGTCGCCGAACACCAGCATGACCGGCATCTTCAGCTTCGCCACGTCGGCGGAGTAGTCGTAGTCCTTGCGCATATGGGCGCCTAGTTGATCGAGCAGCTTCGGAAAGTCCTGCGGATGCGGCGCGACCGCCGCGTAGGACTTGTACATCGGCGTGTTCTTCATCATGTCGGCCATCGCCGCGCCGACCTGCGCCTGCTGGGTGCGCATGTCGGCATAGAAGCCGTCCGAGGCATAGCCGGTCGAGACCAGGACCAGCCGGCGCACGGCTTCGGGATGCTGGACGGCCATGCGGAAAGCAACGCCGCCGCCCAGCGAGTAACCCATGAGATCGACTTTGTCGTAGCCGAGCGCCTTGACGATCGCCGCCATGTCGTCACCCATCGCCTCCAGGCTGAGCGGCCGGTCGCCGAGCGCGGTGCGGCCGTGACCATGCAGGTCGACGCCGATGACGGTGCGGTTTTCGGCAAGCTTCGGCAGAATCGGCGCGAACATGTCGGTCGTGCCGAGCCCACCATGTAGCAGAAGCAGCGGCTCGCCCTGGCCATAGACGGCGTAATAGTAATTCAGGCCGTTGATCGGCAGCAGGCCGGATTTCGCCGGCTTCGGCATTGCTTTCATTTCGGAGGTCATGGCGGGCTTTGCCTCCTCGGCTTTGGTGGCGCCAGGCGCAGTGAAGAGCGCCGCAGCCGAGGCGAAAATGGCGAAAAACATCGATCTGGACATGTCGGTCTCCTTGCGTCCCGCCGATATCAAAGTCGCTTGGCGACTTCTTCGAGCTGATCGGCGCACTGGCCCCAGCCCTCGTGAAAGCCCATCTTCTCGTGCTCTTCGCGGTCAGTGACGGACCAATGCGCAACCCGGGCGATGTAGCGGGTCTTGCCCTCGCCCTCATCCTCGAAAGTCAGCACGACCGTCATGAACGGCTTTTCGGACGGCTCCCAGGCCTTTGTATAGGCGTCGGTGAGAACGATCTTCCTGCCCGGCATGACTTCGAGGAAGACGCCGGGGTTCGGGAATTCGTTGCCGTCGGGTCCCGCCATGACGACCAGGCTGGAGCCGCCGGTGCGCACGTCCATGTCGGCGCGCGGTGTCGTCCAGGGCTTTGGCGCGAACCATTGCGTTACGAGTTTCGGCTCGGTCCAGCAGCGATAGACGTTCTCGCGCGGCGCATCGATGATGCGGGCAAGAACCAGTTCACGGTCGGAGTTGGGGGCGATGTCGAGCTTGGTCGTCATGATGGTCTCCTCACTTGCTTGCTAAAGAGTTGGCTTGAATGCCGGTTTCCGTCTCAAGGACGAGTGGGCAACGCGCAGCCCGACACGGTCTAGCGAAAACTTCGCCAGGCCGATTCCGGCGGACGCCGAATGAGAGCTTAGTGGCGCTTGGCTTGCACCAGATAGGCGTCGATCTCGGTCTCGCCGAGCCACTTCGCCGCTTCCAGCCGGTGCAGGCCTTCGACCAGGATATGGCGCTTGCCGTCGTGGCGCACCTGGATCGGCGTCTTCATGCCGTTTTCCAGAATGTCCTCGGCCAGATGCCGGACGGTCTCGGGATGCAGCGTCTTCCTGCGCGCGGTCGGCACGTAGATGTCGTCCACCCTAACCTTTTGCACTCTCAGCATGTCGGCTCCCGCGGCGGAAAAGGCCGCCCTTTGTGAGATAGTCGGTTTGGCAGGCAAGGCCAAGGCCGGCTGTCAGCTAATCGCTGGCCCGATCGTTTCCAATTGACGCTTGCCCGGCAGATGGTCGAAATGGCGATCTCCGATCATGCCGGTGTCCATGACTGACTTGCCGACCGAATTCCCCGATTTCGGCCTGACGCCCCACCAGCGCCGGCAAGCGGTGCGCGGCCATTATTGGGAGTGGCCGGGCATGGATGGCGAACGCGGCGAGATCTGGTGCTACAGCGACCGTTTCTCATACCGCCGGGGCGAGACAGTGGTGCTGCATGTCAGTTCGACAGCCCCCAGCTTCAGCATGGCGATCGTCCGCGACGGCGGCGCCGAGATGCAGGTGTTCGAGAAGGCTGGGATCGCGGCGCGCTGGCAGGATACGCCCCATCAATGTTCGGTCGTGGGCTGCGGCTGGGACGCGTCGTTTGAATTCCGTGTCGGCGACGACTGGCCGTCCGGAGCCTACCGCGTCGCGCTGACGGCGGACGGCCGCGACGGCAAGCCGATCCGCTGCCACCATCTTTTTATCGTTACCCCGCAGCCCGGCAAGAAACGGGGTCGTGTGCTGCAGGTTGCCGCCACCGACACCTGGCTTGCCTACAACACCTGGGGCGGCTCCAATCATTACGAAGGCATAACCGGCCCGAACCGCGACCAGTATGCCCCAATGGTGTCGACGCAGCGGCCATGGTGCCGCGGCTTTGTTGTTCTGCCGAAGGAGGCGCCGCGCGTGCCGCTCGAGGTCGCCGTGCCGCCGAAGACCGTGCCGCGCTATCCGCATATGGAATGGGCCTTCGCCACCGGCCATTCGAAGAAATATGCCTCGTCCGGCTGGGCAAGCTATGACAGCCACTTCTTTCGTTTTGCCGAGCGTGCCGGCTATGGGGTCGATCTCGCCAGCCAGCACGAATTGCATTTCTCGCCCGAAATCCTCGACGGCTATGACTGCGTCGTCTTCGTCGGCCATGACGAATATTGGACCTGGGAGATGCGCGACGCTGTCGACGCCTATGTCGAACGCGGCGGCCATGCGGCGCGCTTCGCCGGCAATTTCATGTGGCAGACCAGGCTGGAGGACGAGGGCCGCCGCCAGATCTGCTACAAATACCGCGCCCGCGCCGAGGATCCGGCCTATCGGGGCGGCGACGTGAGCCGCGCCACGAATTCCTGGGAAGCGCCGGAAATCGGCCGGCCGGGTGCCATGACCTTCGGGCTCAATGCGACCAGGGGCCTCTACGCCGGCTGGGGCGGTTGCGCGCCGCGCGGCGTGCGCGGTTTTCCGGTCTACCGGCCGGAGCATTGGGCGTTTGCCGACACAGGCATCTACTACGGCGACCTGCTCGGCGCCGACAGCCATGTCTATGGCTATGAGGTCGACGGGCTCGATCACGAAATCCGTGGCGGCCTGCCCTACCCGACGCCCGACAGCGGCGCGCCGGATGGCCTGGAGATTCTCGCGGTCGGCATGGCTGCCCAAGTCGAGGAGAGCGCCGACATCGCGTTCGAAGGCCAGTTTCTCGGCGACGAGGACGGACGCTTCACCGCCGAAACGCTGTTCGGCGAGGCGAGCGAAGCCAATCTCGAAAAGGTCAAGCGCGGCAACGGCATGATCGTCAATTTCCCGCGCGGCAAGGGCGAGGTGTTCCACGCCGGAAGCTGCGAATGGGTCGCCGGCCTGCTAAGGCAGGACGCGATGGTCCAGCGCGTCACCAAGAATGTACTCGACCGCTATCTCGGAAAGTCCTGACATGCTGAAGTCCCAGACCCCCGCCCTAGACACCGAGGCGCGCCCGCCGTCGCATCTGTTCTATTTGTCCAGCTTGCGCCGGCCGCTGGTCGATCGCGCCGAAGGCATCTACATCTGGACGCAGGATGGCCGCCGCTTCATCGACGGATCGAGCGGACCGATGGTCGCCAATATCGGTCATTCCAACCGCAACGTGCTCGATGCGATGAAGCGGCAGATGGATCGCGCCACCTTCGCCTACCGGCTGCATTTCGAGAACGAGCCGGCCGAGGACCTGGCACGGGAATTGGCCGGAAAACTGCCCGAAGGCTTGGACCGGATCTTTTTCGTCTCGGGCGGTTCGGAAGCAACGGAATCCTGCATCAAGCTTGCCAGGCAGTGGGCGGTAGCGACAGGCCAGCCCAGGCGCTGGAAGGTGATCACCCGCTTTCCCTCCTATCATGGCGGCACGCTTGGTTCGCTGTCCGTCACCGGCGACGACGCCCTGGCCGAAACTTTTGCGCCGATGATGCAGGTCATGCCGACCGTGCCGGCGCCGGCCGCCTGGCGCGACCGCGACAATTTCTCGATGGAACAGCGCGGCATCCGCTACGCAGACATGCTGGAGGAGAAAATTCTCGCCGAGGGACCGGAAAGCGTCCTCGCCTTCATCATGGAGCCGGTCGGCGGCGCCGCCACAGCGGCGCTGGTGGCGCCGGACAGCTACTATCCGCGCATCCGCGAAATCTGCGATCGCTACGGTATCCTGCTCATCCATGACGAAGTGATGAGCGGTGCGGGCCGCACCGGAAAGTTTCTCGGTGGCGACCATTGGAACTGCAAGCCCGACATCGTCGCGCTGTCGAAGGGGCTGGGCTCGGGCTATGCGCCGCTCGGCGCGCTGGCCGCACCTATGCGGCTGGTGCAGCCGCTGCTCGCGTCCGGCGGCTTCCAGCATGGCCATACCTACGCCGGCAATCCGCTCGCCTGCGCCGCCGGGCTCGCCGTGCTCGGCGAGATGGACCGTCTCGGTCTGATCGCCAATGCGGCTGACATGGGCGACCTTTTGATGGCCGAGTTGAAGGGATTGGCCAAGCGGTTTCCGTTTATCGCCGACGTACGTGGCAAGGGCCTGCTCCTGGGTGCCGAGATGGTCGCCGACCCCGATACGTTGAGGCCGATCGCTCCAGCGAAGAAAGCCACCCAGCGCCTGCTCGACCTCGCCTATGAGCGCGG
Organism: Mesorhizobium sp.; assembly: GCA_004020645.1. Lineage (GTDB taxonomy): Bacteria > Pseudomonadota > Alphaproteobacteria > Rhizobiales > Rhizobiaceae > Mesorhizobium. The sequence goes on from SAQL01000002.1 coordinate 46,787, forward strand.
CCTGATCATCTATGGCCGAAAGGTCAAAGGCGGCGTCGACGGCGACAACTTCATGGTGGCGCCGCCGATGATCATCACGGCCGAGCAGATCGGCGAAATCGTCGCCATCATCGGTGACTCGCTGCAGGTGCTGGCCGGCGAACTCGACCTGCCGGTCGAAAGCTGAAAAATGGCGCCGCGAAAAGTCATCATCACCTGCGCCGTCACCGGGTCGGTGCACACGCCGTCAATGTCGCCGCATCTGCCGGTGACGCCGGACCAGATCGCCACAGAGGCGATCGCCGCCGCCGAAGCCGGCGCCTCGATCCTGCATCTTCACGCCCGTGATCCCAGGGACGGGCGGCCGACCGCCGATCCCGATGTGTTCATGCAGTTCCTGCCGCGCATCAAGCAGGCAACCGATGCGGTGATCAACATCACCACCGGCGGCTCATCGCTGATGACGCTCGACCAGCGGCTCGCCGCACCGCTCAGGGCCGCGCCCGAAATGTGCTCGCTCAATATGGGCTCGATGAATTTCGCGCTGTTCCCGATGCTCGACCGGCCAAGGCAATGGCAGTACGAGTGGGAGCCGAAACTGCTGGAAGCGACACGCGACACGATCTTCAAAAACACCTTTGCCGATATGGAGACCGTGCTCGAAAGACTTGGGAAGGGCTGCGGCACACGCTTCGAATTTGAATGCTACGATGTCGGCCACCTCTATTCGCTGGCGCATTTCCGCGACCGGGGGCTGGTGTCGGGACCTCTGTTCATCCAGTTCGTCTTCGGGATATTGGGCGGCATCGGCGCCGATCCCGACAATCTGGTCCATATGAAGCGCATCGCCGACAAACTGTTCGGCGACAGCTACCAGTTTTCGGCGCTGACCGCCGGGCGCCACCAGATGCCGATGATCTCGATTGCTGCGGCGATGGGCGGCAATGTCCGCGTCGGGCTGGAGGACAGCCTTTACGACGGCCGCCAGTTGGCAAAGTCCAATGCCGACCAGGTGCGCCGCATCCGCAGCGTGCTCGATGGGCTGTCGCTGGACGTCGCCACGCCCACTGAAGCGCGCGAGATGCTGGCGCTCAAGGGCGGCGATAGGGTAGCGTTCTGAGACGATGATTTGAGATGCTTACGTTCCGTCCCAACCCCCTCTGTGGCGGCAAAGAGGGCAGGACAGAGGGGGGTGCCCTGGCGCCCCATTTATCGTGACCGATCCTGCAAACGACATTCTGATCCGGCCCGGCACCGTCGAGGACGTCGAAACCATCCATGCCGCACTCCTGCGGCTTGGCGCGCATACCGGCGCACACCAGGAAATCACCTCTACAGCCGACGACCTTCGCAGCTATGGCTTTGGCGAAAAGCCTTCTTTCTCGACGCTGATTGCGGAAGTCGGCGGCGAGTTTGCCGGCCTGTGCCTGCATTTCCCGATCTTCTCGACTTGGATGGGGCGGCCCGGCGTCTATGTGCAGGACCTCTATGTCGAGGACCGGTTTCGCGGCCGCAGGATCGGCGAACGCCTGCTGCGCCGCGCCGCGCGGGAATGCCGGCAGGACGGCGGCGTCTACCTCAGACTGTCCGTCGATACCGACAATGAAACCGCCAAGGCCTTCTACGAAAGGCTGGGCATTGCCTGGTCGAGCTACGAGCAGGTGCAGAAGATCGTCGGCGACGCTTTCTTTGCCTTCGCCGATGCGCCCGATGATGAGGAGCCAAGATGAAAGCCTTTTATGCCGAAGAGCAGAAGCGCCACGACCCCAAGGCGTTCCTCTCCAGCGGCGCCCAGAAACCAAATCCGGAAAAGCCGGAACGCGTCGAACGGCTGCTCGTCGGCGCCAAGGCCGCCGGCTGCACGATCGAACGGCCTAGAGATCACGGGCTTGGTCCGGTTGCCGCGGTGCATACGCCAGAATATCTCGATTTTCTCGAGCACATCTTTGCGCGCTGGCAGCGCATCGAAGGCGCTTCGGCCGAAGTGATCCCCAACATCCACCCGATCGCGCGAAACGGCTCCTATCCGGCCTCGGCGGTCGGCCAGGCCGGCTACCACATGGCCGACACCGCTTGCCCGATCTCCGGCGAGACCTGGCAGAGCGCGCTGTGGAGCGCCTGGAGCGCGGTCGAGGCCGCTGAGGCGGTGATGTCAGGCGCGCCGGCCGCCTATGCGTTGTGCCGTCCGCCCGGCCATCACGCCTTTGCCGATGTCGCCGGCGGTTTCTGCTTCATCAACAATTCGGCGATCGCGGCACAGAGGCTACGCAAGCAAGCTGCACGGGTGGCGATCCTCGACGTCGACCTGCATCACGGCAACGGCACGCAAGGCATTTTCTACGCACGGCCGGACGTGCTCACCGTCTCGCTGCATGCCGATCCGGTGCGCTTCTATCCGTTCTTCTGGGGTCATGCAGACGAACGCGGCGAAGGGCCTGGTCTCGGCTACAATTTCGACCTGCCGCTGGCGCGCAAATCCGGCGATGCCGCGTTCCTAGAAGCACTCGACGTAGCGTTCCAGCGCATCCGCGCCTTTGCGCCGGAAGCACTTGTCGTGGCGCTCGGCCTCGACGCCTTCGAGGGCGATCCGTTCGGCGGGCTAACGGTAACGACGCCAGGCTTCTCGCGCATCGGCGAAGCCATCGCCGGCCTCGGCCTGCCAACGGTGATCGTGCAGGAAGGCGGCTATCTCTGCGACGAACTCGGCGACAATCTTACTGCCTTCCTCACCGGGTTCGGCGGCGGCAGGAAGCGGTGATTTCAGCCGGATGTCGCGTCAGGATCGCTGCTGTCGCAGCATGGCGATGACACGGTGCGCGCTCTCCAGCGTCTCATCGATTTCGGCCGCCGTATTGTAGTGGGCGATGCCGATGCGCACGACGCCCTGCTCGGCCGGAATGCCGAGCTGGTGGACGACCTCCCAGGCGTAGTTGTGGCCGGACCACAGGAAGATGTTGTCCGCATTCATCTGCCTTACGATCGTCTCCGGCACGATGCCGTCGACCGTGAACGAGACCGTCGGCACGCGCTGCCCGATACGCGCCGGATCGGTGATGCCGTGGATGGTCAGGCCTGAAACAGCCAATAGCCCGTCGATCAGCCTTTGCGCCAACGGGTTTTCGTAAGCGGTTGATACTTCGAACGCCTTGGCGATCCTGGCTCGGCGCGAACTGCCATCGCTTACCGCCGCGCCCAGCTCCGCAAAATAATCGACCGCTGCCGTCAGTCCGGCCATCAGCTCGATCTGCGGCGTGCCTAGTTCGAACCGCTCCGGCAGAGCATTGGACGAACAGCGGCATTTATACGGCTTCAGCGCATCGATGACATCCAGCCTGCCCCATAATATGCCTATATGCGGCCCGAAGAATTTATAGGCCGAGCAGATCAGGAAATCACAGCCAAGGTCCTGCACGTCGATCAGACCGTGCGGTGCGAACTGCACGGCGTCGACATAGACCAGCGCGCCAGCCTGCTTGGCGATGCGGGTCAGCGCCTTCACCCGGTTGATCGAGCCGGTCAGATTGCTGGCATAGTTCAAGGCGACCAGCCGCGTCCTGTCGTTGAGCAGCGCAGCAAGCGCCGCCTCCTCGATTTGCCAGCTGTGCTGGTCGAAAGGCAGCCAGCGCACGACGAGGCCAAGGTCTTCGGCCAGCTGTAGCCAGGGCGATACGTTGCCCTCGTGGTCCATGCGGGTGAGGATGACCTCGTCGCGGGGCTGCATCGTGCGGCCGAGGGTGCGCGACATGCGATACGTCAGCGTCGTCATGTTGGCGCCGATGATGATTTCCTGCGGGCTTGCAGCACCGAGGAAATCGGCCATCGCCGCATGGGCGTCGTCGACGATCTGTTGCGCCGCAATCGTGGTTTCGAAGAAGCCGCCGAGATTGGCGTTTGTTGTCAGCAGGCAGCGTGACACCGCGTCGGCGACCGCCTGCGGCACCTGCGTGCCGGCCGGGTTGTCGAGATAAATGCGGCGACGGCCCTTGTCGGTCAGCGACAGTGCCGGAAATTTCTCGCGCACGACCTCAATCGGAAAGTTCACTTTTCCCTCCCTACTGTAATCGTTTGGCAATCACGCTTTACGGCGCCGGAAAGCAGCTCACGGACACGGGTTGCCGACACGCTGGTGGATTGCATCGACCGCCTTCTGCATATCCTCGGTCCAGACGACATCGACGGAAGACAGCGCCATTTCGAGCTGCGAAAGGGTCGTCGCGCCGATGATGCTCGACGTGACGAAGGGCCGGCTCGCGACATAGACGTTGGCAAACAGTGCCGGCTCCATGCCCAAAGAGCACGCCAGCTCGTTGTATTCGAGCTGCGCCTCCGCGGCATTGGGCGTCTCGTAACGCTGACCGCGGTTGAAGAGCTGAGAGCGCGAGCCCAGCGGCCGCGCGCCATGGTCGTACTTTCCGGTCAGGTAACCTTGTCCCAGCGGCGAATAGGCGAGCAGGGAAACCTGTTCGCGCTCGCAGACTTCGGCAAGATTCACCTCGAAGCCGCGGTTGACGAAATTATAGGCGTTCTGCAGCGACACCAGGCGCGGGCCGAAGCCCTTGTCGGCTTCGGCGATGAACCGCATGACGCCCCAGGAGCTCTCGTTCGACAGGCCGAAATGGCGGATTTTTCCAGCCTTCACCAGTTCGTCGAAGACGGCGAGGGTCTCGGTGATCGGCGTCTCGCCGGCGGGTGCGCCGACGGAATCGGCCCGCAGCGGCACGGCGCCGACACGGTTCGGGTTGGCGCCCCAAGGCACGTCCCGTTCCGGCCAGTGGATCTGATAGAGATCGAGATAATCGGTGTTGAGCCTGGTCAGCGATTTTTCGACCGCATCGAAGATATCGGCGCGCACCAGCTTCGACGGGCGCCCGCCGCGGAACCATGTGTTGGCGGTGCGGCCAACCACTTTCGAGGCGAGGATCACTTGATCGCGGTTGCCCTTCGCTTTCATCCAGCTGCCGATGATCTTCTCGGTCCAGCCTTGCGTCTCCGCCTTGGGCGGGATCGGGTAAAGCTCGGCAGTGTCGATGAAATTGACGCCGCGCGAAAAGGCCAGATCCATCTGGGCATGGCCGTCCGCTTCGGTGTTCTGCTGGCCCCAGGTCATCGATCCCAAGCAGATCTGGGAAACAAGAAGATCGGTCCGACCGAGGCGGCGTTTGTGCATGGAACTTTCTCCGGCGGGAAGTTTTTGCGCGGCTGCGCGGGGAGGAAGCCGCAGCATACAGGAATGCGAGGGCTGTCTCCAAGCCCGCCGCCAATCGCCGGCGACTTTTCCGTGAAGGACCACGCGGCAGCCAACAAAAAGCCGGACTGCATTTTTCGTGCAGTCCGGAATTTCGCCAGGAATGGCGAGGAAAGACCGGCCCTGTGCCGGCGTTCAGCTATACGGTCCGCCCGCGCCGGAAGTTTCACCGGTCGAGTCGACTGGCATCAAAAAACCTGTGCAGCATGGCTGCCATGCAAATGTTGCGCTGCACAATTGTCATGATTTGCCTATATTGCGACTCGGGGAGGACCAACTAGGGGCTTGAATCATGGGTTTCCTCACTGAAATGTTCGCCCGTCCGCGGCCGCAGGAACATCTGCGTTACCGCGCGGCTCTGGCGCTGCTTCATTCGATGAGCAATGCCGATCGTGCCGACATCCGCATCAAACCAGCCGATTTTCCGCGTGTCGCTCGCGAAATGTCCTCACGTTAGTCAGGTCGTACGGATATCCCGGTTCGACCGGGATATCTCCTCGCCATTCTTCAACGCGATCCCATGAAAATCGCCTTGCTCAGCGGCACGCCATTATGGCGCAGGATGTCGTAGGCGGTGGTCACGTGGAAATAGAAATTGGGCATGGCGAGATGCAGCAGATACTGCATGCCGGCCATCGAAAACTCGCGCTGGCCAAGCTTCAGCTCGATCATTCTGTCATCGGAGCCGTCCATATCGGCAGCCGAAAATGTCGCCAGATGGTCGACGGTCTTGGCGATGCGCGCCTGGAGATCGGCAAAGCTCGCCTCGTTGTCTTCGTATTTCGGCACCTCGCGGCCGGCAAGCCGCGATGGCGCGCCCTTGGCGTGGTCGGTGGCGATCTGCACCTGCCTGGTCAGCGCGTACATGTCCGGCGCCAGCCTCGACGTCAAAAACACATGCGGATCGATCTTGCGGTCGAGCGCATTCTGCTCGGCGATGTTCAGCACGTTGGATAGCGCCTTCAACCTGGCCGAAAACACGGGAACGGACGCTTCGTACATCGATATGGTCACATGAATCTCCTATCCGGCGGGAACGCCGACGGCGGCACCTAGCGCCTCCGCGGGCGATTCTTCAAGCGCCACCACGTCGCCGCAATCGGTATGATAGGATTCCCATCTGGTGGAGATTCCCGATGAGAAGCGCCCTTTTCGCAGCGACCGCTTTTTTCTCCCTTGCCGTGACAGGCCAGCCAGTGCTCGCCGCCGAAGCGCCCTATGTCGACGACCGGTCGAACGCCGAAGCGGTCATCCGCTCGTTCTACAGCGCCATCAACCGGCAAGAATTTGCGCGCGCCTGGGACTATTTCGGCGACACCAAACCGGCCAAGGATTTCGGCGCCTTCGTAAAAGGCTATGACGGCACCGACGCCGTCGAAGTCAAAACCGGTGGCGTGTCCGAAGACGGTGCTGCCGGCAGCATCTATTACAATGTTCCGGTCGCCATCCGGGCGACAGCCAAGGGCGGCAGCGAAAGCGTCTTTGCCGGTTGCTACACGTTGCGCCAGGTCAACGCCTCGATCCAGGAACCGCCATTCCGCCCGATCTTCATCGACAGGGGCGCGCTGAAACCGTCCAAGGCCGATTTCGAGGACGCGGTGCCGGCAAGCTGCGGTGACGGACCGCCGCCGCCAAAGAAAGATGCGGCGCTAGAGCAGGCCAAGAAGGCGTTTGCGGGCACCTATAGCGACCAGTGCGACAAGGAAATGCCAGGCGGCGAGCCTTTGGGAGAGCCGGACGCCTACTCGCTCCGCTACAAGGATGCGGGCGCCGGGGTCAACGAGCCCGAACGCGAGACGCGGCTGTTCCGCTTCTTCTGCTCGATGGCTGCCTACAATGAGAGTGCCGTCTACTATGTATATGACGACGTTTCGGGTGTCCGGCAGCTGCAGTTCGCCTCGCCGGAACTCGATATCCACTATGAGAACAACGATAGCGAAGGCAAGGTCGAGGCGATCAACGTCGTCGGTTTCCAGACCGATGATCAGCTGGTCAATTCCGAATATGACGACGCCACCAAGACGATATCATCGCTCAACAAGTGGCGCGGCGTCGGCGATGCCTCGTCAGTCGGGACCTATCTGTTTCGCAACGGCAATTTCTCGCTGGTGCAGTATGATGTTGACGCCTCCTATGACGGCGAAATCAACCCGCAGACGGTGGTGGACTACAACACCGCGCCTTAAGGGGCCTTCGACAGCATCCAGTTGAGCGTGCCGCGCCAGTCGGTCATGCGGATCGGCGTGCCGTGCGTGCCCGTTTCGAAGCGGACAAAGCGGGACGGATAGCTCTTCGATTTGGTCAGGATCGAACGGAAGAAGGCTTCCTGTTTCTCGATTGGAAACACCGGGTCCTTGCTGCCCTGGCCAAAGAAGACCGGAACACGGCGCTTGAAGGCCAGGCTCGAGAAGAAACTTTCATCCCAGAGCGAACCGAGCAGCAGCAGCCCGTCGATGCGGCCGCCCGTATTCTTGCGGGCGGCAAGCTTCCAGCACAGTGCGCCGCCCATTGAGCCGCAGGCAACGAAGATCTTCGCGCCCGGCGACCGTTTGGCATAGTGGCCGATCAATGCGGCGATTTGGGCTGTACCGGTGTCGCCGAAATCGGAAAAGTCCGGCGACAGATAGAGGCCGCCATTGCCGGCCATCAGGTTCTTGATGCGGTTGAAATTGCCACCAAAGGTGAAATCGTCGACGCCCTGCTTACGGCTGCCGCCCCGCCCGTGCAAATAGAGCACGATGATGCCGGCGCCTTGCGTGCGACCGACGGCGACGTGGCGGATATTGCCGGCGTCGGTCTTCAGCAGCAGATCCCGCTGCACCTTGCGCACACCGGTGTCGACATACTGCGCCTGCGCGCGGCGCTCCGGCACCTTGTCGCGAGCGTTGATATCGCGCAGTTCGCGATAGTCGACGACAGTATAGGCGCCCTCGGAAGAGAGGATGGCCGGATAGGCGAACAGATCGTCCTTGAAGGGCTTTAGCGACAGCGTTTGACCGTACGCCAAACCCGAAAACAAAAGAATAATCAGGGTCAGTAGCGGTAAACGGAGAGCCATCCGTCAGGGATGCGTTTTTCGGCCCCGGTTTGTCAATCCTGCAGCACGCCGCCGGCGCCTTCCAGCGCCTCGCGGGTGTCGACATCAATCGAAGCCGCCTTGCCGATCTCGACATCGACGACATCGAGCCCTTCGGCCTCGACCAGATGGCGCGCGCCGGTATCGCCTTCGAGATGAGCGATCGCCGCAAACAGCGAGCGCGGCAACAGCACCGGGTTGCCTCGCTTTCCCTCATGCGAGGCGCGCACGACCGATCGGCCCTCGGATTTGCGGAATGCATCGATCAACCTGTCGAGATCGGCTGACGCGACGCCAGGCATGTCGCCAAGCACGATCATGGCACCGGCGGCGTCGACGGCAACTTTCGCGATCCCGGCCTTCAGCGATGAAGACAGGCCGTCAGCGAAATCCGGATTGTCGGCAAAAGTGATGTCCAGGCCCGACAGCGCTGTCCGCACGCGCTCGCGCTGATGGCCGGTAACGACGATTGTGCCAGAGGCTTGCGAGCCGAGCGCGCGCTCGGCGGTGCGGCGCACCAGCGGCTTGCCGTCGAACAGCGCCAGCAGCTTGTTCGGGCCGCCCATGCGGCTGGAGCGGCCGGCGGCCAGCAGCACGATATCGACCTTCAACTCGGCACTCTCCGACTTTGGCGCCGGCAGTGGCTCGCGCGGCTGTGGCCGCGTCGGGATTTCCATCAGCAAACCGCCGACGCCCATGCCGGCGATATCCTTGGCCGTCACGTCGAGACCAGCAATCAACCGGTCGAGAACCCAGTCGAAGCCGTTCTCCTTGGGGCTGCGGGCGCAGCCAGGCGCACCGATCACGCACTTGCCGCCAAGCGTGCCGAGCACCAACAGATTGCCGGGATCGACCGGCATGCCGGCGCGGATGACGATGCCGCCGGCCTTCTCGATCGCCGCCGGGACGACGTCGCCAAAATCGCTCATCGCCGAGGCGCCGAAGATCACCACCATGTCGTTATCGCGCGCCAGCGAGGCCGCAGCCTCCGCAACGGTGCCAACTTCGTGCGGCGTGCGGCGCTCCGCCGTTAGCCGGCCGCCCGAGCGCGCCAGGCGGGCTTCGGTGACACGCAACGTCTTGTCGAGCACGCTCTGCTTGATGCCTGGCAGAACCGTCTGGATGATGCCGACACGCACCGGTTGATAGACGTTGACGGCAAAGATCTCGCCGCCGGCGCAGATCCTCGCCACCGAATCGACCAGCATGGAGCTGACCGCGAAGGGAATGATCTTCACCGTTGCAACCATCTGGCCCTTTTCAACCGGCGCGTGCTGCGCCAAGGTGGCGATGGTGATCGTCGGATCAACGGCATTGATGGAGTCGATCATCGCCGCATCGACGGTGAAGATTCCGGCCGCCTGAGCGTGGAGATTAACCCGGCCGGTCGCGGCGGCCTTCGCCTCGATGTTGCGATGGATCATGCTTTCGGCGATTTTTTCGGCGGCAGCGTCCTCGCTGAGATCATCCGAAGCCAAGACCGCCGCGACGACCTCCGAAATCCCTGCCGCCTCGAGCAAAGACACATCGTCAGCGCTCAGCTTGTGTGCCTTGCGAAAGCGCCGTTCTCCGGCGGCGGTGGCGTGCGCCAGCACCGCGCCTTCGGCAGCGTCGATCGGGATCGAGCCGAACTTCACGCCGCCGCGTCCGTAGAGCGCCGCGCGTCCTTTTGGACGCGCAAAGGACGCTCTACTACTTTGAATCTACGCATCGTGCTTCTCCAAAATCGATTCCGATTTTCGGGCCGATGCGGTAGCTTCGAGGCCACGTGAGCGAAACGCCTGGATCGCCTGCGCCAGCACCGCGACGGCAATCTCGGCCGGGCTCGCGGCGCCAATGTCGAGGCCGATCGGTGCGTGGATGCGGGCGATCTGGTCGGCGGTCGCGCCCAATGCCAGCAGGCGCTCGACGCGCTTGGCATGGGTCTTGCGGCTGCCAAGCGCCCCGACATAGAAGCAGTTGGCGTCGAGCGCCGCCTTCAGGGCGAAATCATCGATCTTGGGATCATGGGTGACGGCTGCCAACGCCGTATAGCTGTCGAGCGGCTGGCGTTTCAGGGCATCCTCCGGCCATTCGGCATGCAGTGCGACATCGGGAAAGCGGTCTGATGTGGCGAACGCCGTGCGCGGATCGACGATCTCGACGGGATAGCCGGCGATCTTGGCCATCGGCGCCAGTGCCTGGCTGATATGGACGGCGCCGATCACCACCAGGCGCGGCTGCGGCAGATAAGCGTTGAGGAAAAAGGTTCGCCCTTCAGCCTCGACCGACCCGGAATTGCCTGAGCGAAACGCCTTGGCGATCGCAGCACCCAATTCGCCGGCGACCTGGTCGCCCTCGCGCACGATGCGGTCGCGACCGTCGCCGAGATCGGTGACCAGGATCGCCGCGCGGCGGGCGCGGCGTTCGGCGTTCAGCGTCTTCAGCGCGTAGGGATCCATCGTGCCTGGCCTAACCCAACCGCTCGACATAGACTTTGATGCGGCCGCCGCAGGACAGGCCCACCTGCCATGCGGTTTCATCGGCAACGCCGAATTCCAGCATCTTTGCCTTGCCGCAGTCGATGACATCGATCGCCTCGGTGACCACCGCGCCTTCGACGCAGCCGCCAGAGACGGAGCCGTGGAAATTGCCTTCCGCGTCGATGACAAGATGGCTGCCGACCGGGCGCGGCGCCGAGCCCCAGGTCTCGACCACGGTGGCAATGGCGACATCCTTGCCGTCTTTCATCCAGCCTTCGGCGATGATCAACGGATCGCGCGCCTCATCGAGATAAATGCTGTTTTCCATCACCGTTTCTCCCGGAGAAAACATATGGCTATGCGGCGCTTCTCGCGCCACCCTCAATCCATCTGCGTGGGTCGACGGAGCGCGCCGAATTCTTGTCCAGCGACGCGCACAGATCGGCGAGCGCGTCGAGATTGTGCACCGAGCGGAACTCGTCGACATGCGGCAGCATTGCTTTGACGCCGCGGGCGCGCGCCTCAAAGCCGTCGAAGCGCAGCAGCGGGTTCAGCCAGATCAGCCGCCGGCAGGATTTGTGCAGGCGCTCCATTTCCTCCGACAGGCCGGCGACGTCGTCACGCTCCAGCCCGTCGGTGATCAGGAGAACGACCGCGCCCTGCCCCAGCACACGCCGCGACCACAACCGGTTGAATTCGGCCAACGTATCGCCGATGCGGGTGCCGCCCGACCAGTCCATCACCGCCGCCGAACAATCGGCGAGTGCCGCGTCAGGATCGCGATGGCGCATCTGCCGCGTCAGATTTGTCAGCCTGGTGCCAAAGACGAAGGCGTGCACGCGCCGGCGCTTTTCCGTCAGCGCATGCAGGAAATGCAGGAAAATGCGCGTGTACTGGCTCATCGAACCGGAAATATCGGCAAGGACGACCAGCGGCGGGTGAACCTCGCGCGGGGACCGGAATTTCGGCAGGATCAGTTCGCCGCCTGTCCGCGCGGCCGAGCGCATCATGGCGCGCGGATCGATACGTCGGCCATGCGCGCTGGATTTGAAACGCCGTGTCCTGACCATGTCGAAGGGCAGCCGCAACTCTGCGATCGCCTTCTTGGCGTCTGTCATCTCGGCGGCGTTCATCTGGGCAAAATCCTTGCCCCTCAGCACCTCGTTGCCGGAAAACGTTAAGCGAGCGTCGACCTCGATCTCGGGGATTTCCTGCACCGGCTGGTTCTTCTGGTGGCCCTCGAACATTGCCTGGCTGACGCGGTTTTCCGCAGCCCGCGGCTTTTGCTTCTCATGACTGTTCGGCGCAACTGGCGAAAACATCGCCAGCATCTTTTCGATCAGCTCGTGCGATTTCCAGAACAGCCGAAAAGTTTCGTCGAAGGTAGGGTGATCCTCGTGCCTCGACACCAGTACGGCGTGCAGCGTCCAGTAGAAATCGTCGCGAGAGCCGATACCGGCGGCCAGCACCGCCTCGATCGCATCCTTTACCGAGGCCGGGCCGACCCGCATGCCGGCCTTGCGCAAAGTGCGGGCGAAATAGACGATGTTATCGGCGATCCTCCCATCGGGCGTGGCCTCTTTCGGCTCGGGACACGGCGTTGCCATCGCCCTACTCCGCCGCCGAAAGCTCGGCCTTCACCTCGTTGAGGATGCGCCGGCCTTCGCCCTGTTCGATACGGGCAATGTCGTCCTGGTATTTCAACAGCACGCCGATCGTGTCGGAAACGGTTTCCGGATCGAGCGCCACCTTGTCGAGTTCGGTCAGCGCGCCGGCCCAGTCGATGGTCTCGGCAACCCCCGGCACCTTGAACAGCTCGATCTGGCGCAGCTTCTGGATGAACGAAACCACCTCTGCCGACAGCCGGCTGTTGGCCTGCGGTACTTTTCTGCGCACGATCTCCAGCTCGCGCTCGGCATTGGGATAATCGACCCAGTGATAGAGGCAGCGGCGCTTCAGCGCGTCATGGATCTCGCGGGTGCGGTTGGTGGTGATGATGACGATCGGCGGTTCCTGCGCCTTGATCGTGCCGAGTTCGGGCACCGTCACCTGGAAGTCGGAGAGGATCTCGAGCAGGAATGCCTCGAAGGCCTCGTCGGTGCGGTCGAGCTCGTCGATCAGAAAGACCGGGGCGGCGCCCGCCTTGCCGGTCAGTGCGTCGAGCACCGGGCGGCGAATCAGGTATTTTTCGGAAAAGACGTTGCGCTCCATGTCGGAGCGGTCGACCTTGCCGGCCGCCTCTTCCATGCGGATCTCGATCATCTGCGCGGCGTAGTTCCACTCGTAGACGGCGGACGAGACATCGAGGCCTTCATAGCATTGCAGGCGGATCAGCCGGCGGCCGAGCGCTTGCGCCAGCACCTTGGCGATCTCGGTCTTGCCGACGCCGGCCTCGCCCTCAAGGAACAGCGGCCGCTTCATGCGCAGCGATAAGAACAGCACGGTCGCCAGCGACCGGTCCGCCACATAGTCCGCACCGGTCAGGAGATCGAGCGTCTCGTCGATCGTCCGCGGCGCGGGACGCGGTTTCAACTCGGTCATTCTCTCTCCGTTGGTGCAGCCATCCAGAGCCTCTATAGAGCGTGATAGCCGCGGTCGTGATAGATCAGCGGCCGCAAATTATCGCCGGTGCGCAGACCTGTCACCTTGCCAAAAAGCACACGATGGGTGGCCAGATCCTTGGTGTCGATCAGTTCGCAGTCGAACACGGCGAGCGCGCCCTTCAGCGTCGGCGCACCGGTCGAGATCACGTCCCAATCGCCCAACGCGAAACGTTCCTCGACGGGCAGACCTGTGAGGCCGGAAAAGCCGACCGACAGCGCCTCCTGGTCCGAAGCCAGCGTGTTCAAGGCGAACCTGCCATTCTTCACGAACGGCTCATTCTTGGGATTTTCGCAATTGAGGCAGACCAGGATGGTCGGCGGCGTGTCCGAGACCGAACAGGCTGCAATGACAGTCGCACCGCGCCTGCCGGCGGGACCGTCGGTGGTAACCACATGGACGTGGCCGGCAAAATGGCTCATCGCGTCGCGATAGGCCTGCGGCCCTATGTCGTTCTTCTTCAGCACCGGCGATTTCCATTGGTTTGAAGCGAGGTGAACCGAACCGCTATATATGGCGGCATATTGCATGCCACAAGCGAAGTGGTTGACATGCATCTTGAATTTCGCGTGTTGCGTGAAAGCTGACCAGCCTTTAGGTCTTGGCAGGAGGTGGCCCCGGCAAACACGCGGCCGGCGCAGAGGAATTCTTTCGCTCGCATGCGACCCAGGACAACGACAATAGCGGTGCTGGCCTGGCTGTCTCTCGCCGGTGATGCGAACGCTGAGACGCTGCTGGTCGGCGTCGCAGCACCACTGTCCGGGCCGTCGGCGATCCTCGGCAAGCAGATCGAGGCGGGCGCTGGCCTGGCGGCAGAGGCGAACGGTGCTCGACTCAAGGTTGTCGATGACGCCTGCACTTCCGATGGCGGGGCTGCCGCAGCGAGGGAATTCGCTGCGGCGAAAGTCGGCGTGGTCGTCGGCTTCCTCTGCACCGAGGCGATCGAGGCGGCACTGCCGATCCTGAAGGACGCCAACATACCGGTCATCACCGTGGGCGTGCGCACCGAAAGCCTGACCGACCGGCGCGCCAAAACCGGCTGGCCGATTTTTCGTCTCGGGCCGCGCGGCGACGACGAGCGCAACGCAGTCGCCTCCATCCTCACCCGCCAATGGCAAAACGAACTGTTCGCCATCGTCGACGACGGCACCATCTACGGCCGCGAAATCGCCGAGACGCTTCGGGCGGCAGCTGAGCAGGCGGTGCTAAAACCGGTGTTCGTCGACACATTCCGGCCGCAGCTCGACAACCAGATCGGGCTGATCGGACGGCTGAGGAAAGCCGGCGCAACGCATGTCTTCGCCGGCGGCGACGGCGACGACATCGCCATCATGGGTCGCGACGCCGGCCAGCTCGATGCCGGCATCATTTTTGCCGGAGGCGAAGCGCTGCGCGCACCGCCCGGCGACGTGGTTTATGCCAGGGGCACGCTGATGATCGCGCCGCCCGAATGGGATGATGTCGCCGACTCCAAGGTGCTCGACAGCTTTGCCGCGCAAAAGATCGTGCCGGACGGCTACACGCTGCCGGCCTTTGCGGCGGTCGAGATCGCCGAAGCGGCGACCGCGCTGGCGGAAACCTCCGGCAAGCCATTGGCCGATGCGCTTACCGCGCATGACTTCAGCACCGCGATCGGGCCCATCCGCTTTGACGGCAAGGGCGACTTGACCGAGAACCTCTATCGGGTCTTCCGTTTCGACGGCGCACATTTCGTGCCGGCGGAGGCCAAATGATGTTTCGGACAGGGCCGCGCAATCTCATCACCGATGTCGCCGGCCTGCGCGTCGGCAACGCTTCCGATGTGAGGCTGAAGTCCGGGGTGACCACCATCGTCTGCGACGAACCGGCGGTGGCCGGTGTCCAGATCCTGGGCGGTGCGCCAGGCACCCGCGAGACCGACCTGCTCGAGCCGCACAATTCGATCGAGGCGATCCATGCTGTGGTGCTTTCGGGCGGTTCGGCCTTCGGTCTCGACGCCGCCTCCGGCGTGCAGGCGGCACTGCGTGAAAGGGGCATCGGTGTCGAGGTCGGCGGCTTTCGCGTGCCGATCGTGCCGGCGGCGATCCTGTTCGACCTGCGCAATGGCGGAGACAAGGACTGGGGTCGCTATCCGCCTTACCGCGATCTCGGCTATGAGGCGGCACAGGCAGTCGGCATCGACTTTCCGCTCGGCACTGTCGGCGCGGGCAGTGGTGCGTTGAGTTCCGGCCTGAAGGGCGGCCTCGGGTCGGCCTCGACGGTGCTCGACAGCGGGGTCACCATCGGCGCGCTCGCCGCCGTCAATCCGACCGGCTCGGTGACGATCGCCCAAACCCGCCACTTCTGGGCAGCGCCCTTCGAGATCGGCGACGAGTTCGGCGGGCTTGGCTATCCCTCGCCGATGCCGGAAGACGCGAAAACGATCCTGCTGAAGTTTCGCGACAAGCATATCGGGAAACGGGCGAAGGTTGGCGGCAACACGACCATCGCCATCATCGCCACGGACGCCGTCCTCACCAAGGCCGCCGCCAAACGCTTGGCGATATCAGCGCATGACGGCTTCGTGCGCGCCATTTGGCCGACACACACGCCGGCCGACGGGGATCTGGTTTTCGCGCTGGCGACCGGCATGAGCGGTATCGAGCTCGCGCCCAATGACGCCATCGACCTCTACGCGGCGGCCGGCGCCACCATGTCGCGCGCCATCAGCCGCGGCGTCTTTGCCGCGACGCCAGCCGAAGGCGACCTGTTTCCGGTCTGGTCGTCGCGCTGAATGCGCGCTGCCGTAATCAAAATGGGGCCGTAATTATTGGCCGTGATCAGGTGAGGTCGGATTTCTCTTCCTCGAATGTGACCGCAACATCCGAATTTGCCGACAGCCGCACTTTCTGGCCCTCGACTTCGGCTACGAGGCTGAGCGGAATGAAGTGGTGATGCGCTGTGAGCGCCCTCGCCGCTGTCGCGCTTGGTCAGCTTGATTCGTTGTCCCTCAACTTTGTCGACGGTGCCGACATGGACGCCGTCCGCGCCGATCACTTCCATATGTTCGCGAATGCTGGCTGCATCGGTCATTGTGGGTTCTCCATTAGAGCGCCGCGCGTCTTTTTGGACGCGCAAAGGACGCTCTAAACACTTTAAATCAACGCATCGAGCTTTCCGAAAATCGATTCCGATTTTCGGGCCGATGCGGTGAAGCTGCCAACATAAACAAATGACAGCGCGATTGGATGCATCGGGTTTGCGTCTCAGAGGGCACGACGTTTTGACGATGTCGTGATAGTGATCGGAACAACGCTGGCTGCTCAAACGGAAATCCGATGCGAATTCCTGCCCTGTTTGCCGTTTCCGTCCTTGCCCAGTTTGCAATCTCGCTCGCCGCACATGCCGGCGACGTCGCCGAGCTTGAGATCCTCGGCTTCACCGGGGATGGCGGCATCTTCGCCTTCGAGGAATATGGTGTCCAGGACGGGTCGGGATTCCCCTATGCCAATCGCTATTATATCGACACGGCCGACGACAATTTTCTCAAGGGCACGCCGATCAGGGTGCGGCTTGACGACGAGAACGCAACGCTCAACGCAGCGCGCCTTGCAGCCCGGCAGAAAGGCGAAGCTATCATCAAACAGGCGGAGTTGACCGCGAATCGCGGCATCACCGCCGGCTCCAACCCGGTGACCGAGCTTTCGGCCGATCCGTTCCGCATGGTGGTCAACCCGCGGCCGATCTTTTCGCCGGTCGATGATCCGCTCGAGTTCCGGCTCGACGAGATCGGTATGAACGACACGGAAGCCTGCCAGAGCCTCGGCGAGATCAACGGCTTTCGCTTGCTGCGCATCGAGGCGAAAGACGGCGGCAAGACTGAGCTCCTGCACGAAGACAAGTCGATCCCTAAAAGCAGAGGCTGCCCGAACGGCTATCGGATCGGCGCGGTGCAGACATTTTCCATGCAGGGCCTCAGCGCCTATGCCGTGCTGATCGCGGTGCGCCAGTACGGCTTCGAAGGGCCGGACTATCGCTGGATCGCGGTGACCGGCCGGCTGTGACGCCGCTCCCGCCATACACAACCGACTGGATCGTATCGGCAAGGCCTTGCCATCGCCGCGCGCCGCGGTTTGCGGCACCCTGCTGTGGGCCGCAGCGATGGGCGCCAGCGCGCTTGCCAATCTGCTGTTGGACGACTGGGAGACCCCGGCAAAGATCCGCTTCGTCTCGTTGCTCTATGCGGCCGGCGGAGCGCTCGCTTTTCCGGTTGGCCTGTTCCTGGCGCGGTTCGTCTCGCTCGGACGGCAATGGCAAGTTGCCTTGGCGGCCGCATTTGTCTGCCTTCTTGCCACTACGATCGGCCTCACCGGTGGGCTCTTTGCACTGCAATACCGTTCCTACTATGCCCAGTGGCATGAACCTGCACTGACCATCGCCTGGTCCATCCAGTTCGTGCACACCGTGGCGACGGCGTTCTATCAATTCATCGTTCTGGGCATCCGGCTTTATTTTCCCCTCGGTTTCATCGCGCTCGCTCTCGCCAGCATCTGGTTTGCGCGGCAGCAGCGTTGAGCATTTTGTCCGGCTCTGTTAGGACGCGGGCGAATGCCCTCGCAAGTCAGGACTGACGGATGATCCCTCGCTACTCCCGGCCGGAAATGGTGGCCATCTGGTCGCCCGAAACCCGGTTCCGCATCTGGTTCGAGATCGAGGCCTACGCTTGCGACGCCCTGGCCGAGCTCGGCGTGATCCCGAAGGAGGCCGCCAAGACCATCTGGGAAAAGGGCGGGGCCGCGAAATTCGACGTCGAGGCCATCGACGAGATCGAGCGCGTGACCAAGCACGACGTCATCGCCTTCCTCACCCATCTCAGTGAATTCGTCGGGCCGGATGCCCGCTTCATCCATCAGGGCATGACATCCTCGGACGTTCTCGACACCTGCTTTGCCGTGCAGCTCACCCGCGCCAGCGACGTCCTTCTGGCCGACATCGACGGCCTGCTTGCGGCGCTCAAGCGCCGCGCTTTCGAACACAAGGACACAATCACCATCGGCCGCAGCCACGGCATCCATGCCGAGCCGACCACCTTCGGCGTCAAGCTGGCGCAGGCCTGTGCCGAATTCTCGCGCTGCCGCGAGCGACTGGTGCACGCGCGTGAGGATATTGCGACGTGCGCCATATCAGGTGCTGTCGGCACCTTCGCGAACATCGATCCCTATGTCGAAGAGCACGTAGCGAAGAAACTCGGATTGAAGCCGGAGCCGGTGTCGACGCAGGTGATCCCGCGCGACCGCCACGCGATGTTCTTCGCGACACTCGGTGTCATCGCGTCGTCGATCGAACGGCTGGCGATCGAGATCCGCCATCTGCAGCGCACTGAGGTGCTGGAGGCGGAAGAGTATTTTTCGCCCGGACAGAAAGGCTCGTCGGCGATGCCGCACAAGCGTAACCCGGTGCTTACCGAAAACCTCACGGGGCTTGCGCGCATGGTGCGTTCCTTCGCGCTACCGGCGATGGAGAACGTGGCGCTCTGGCACGAGCGCGATATCTCGCATTCGTCGGTCGAGCGCATGATCGGCCCGGATGCGACCGTGACGCTCGATTTTGCGCTGTCGCGGCTGACCAGTGTCATCGACAGATTGCTCGTCTATCCCGACAACATGCTGAAGAACATGAACAAGTTCCGCGGCCTGGTGCATTCACAGCGCGTGCTACTGGCGCTGACCCAGGCCGGTGTCAGCCGTGAGGACGCCTACCGGCTGGTGCAGAGAAACGCCATGAAAGTGTGGGAGCAAGGCGCTGATTTCCTTGAGGAACTTTTGGCTGACAAAGAGGTCACCGCAGCCTTGCCCGAAGCCGAGATTCGTGAAAAATTCGACCTCGGCTATCATACCAAGCATGTCGACACGATCTTCAAGCGTGTGTTCGGGGAAGCGTGATGATTTCCGCGGCTGGAGAATTCGATTTTCTCGCCCTGCCAGGACGCGGCAATTCCGGGCCGGATCATTGGATGTCGCATTGGTGCCGGGCGTTCCCCAATTCGAGCCGCGTGCTGCAGGCCGAATGGGACAGGCCAACCCCTGAGGACTGAATTGGCCGGGTGGACGCAGCGATTGCCGCGGCACCTCGGCGCGTGGTGCTGCTTGCGCACTCACTGGCGGTGGCAACGGCGGTGAAGTGGGCGGCCAGCGCCAGCGAAAGCCAACTCAACAAGGTTGCGGGCGCGTTGCTGGTTGCCGCAACCAATGTCGACGACCCTGATCCTTCTTTCGACCTGGTTCGCCCTTTTGCGCCGATGCCGCTGAAACGCTTGCCGTTTCCGACCCTGGTGGTTGCCAGCCGTACCGATCCGCGCGTCACCTTCGACCAGGCGACCGCCTTCGCCGCCGCCTGGGGCGCGGACCTCGCCGACGCCGGCGATCTCGGCCATATGGGCAACGAAACCCGGCTCGGCCTTTGGCCGGCGGGCCTGCTCATGCTCGGCCGCTTGTTGGAAAAGGCCCGGCTCTAACAGGCTTCCAGAACGCTCAAGCCTTGCCGGGAACGGTCCTGATCACCGTTCCCCATGGATCCTCGCGGGTGCTTGCCTCAGTCACATTATCGGAACGCATTTCGATCCAGGCCAGGCCGGACCGGGAAGGATCGCGACGGCCGGCGCCGGCACTCTGCCACGAATTGGCGCCGATGTGGTGGTGGTAGCCGCCTGACGACAGGAATACCGCCGCGCTACCGTATTTCGCCACCGTGTCGAAGCCGAACTCCTGATGCCACCAGGCCTCGGCGTCTTCCGGGCGACCGACGCGCAGATGGACATGGCCGATGATGCTGTTGTCCGGCATGCCATGCCAGCCGGCATCGCCGGCCGGCACGTCGGCGACGACCGACGAAATATTCAGCCGTTCGGTCGCCATCGCTATCTTGTCGCCATTCCACTTCCAGTCCTCATGGCGGCGATCGGCATAGATCTCTATGCCGTTGCCTTCAGGATCGGTCAGGTAAAGTGCCTCGCTGACCAGATGGTCCGATGCGCCTTCGATGCTGAACTTGTTGGCGATGGCATGATTGATCCAGCGCCCGAGATCGGTCCGGCTGGGCAGCAGGAAGGCTGTGTGGAAGAGGCCGACGCTGCGCGGATCGTCGGGCTTCGCCGCTGCATCCGCCTCGATGTCGAGCAAGGGACGATTGGCGGCGCCCAGCGTGATCGTGCCGCCGGCGCGGCTCAGTTCCCGCAGGCCGACGACGTTGCGATAGTAAGCGGCCAGGCTTTCGGCATTCCGCGCGCGCAACCCGACGCGGGCAACGCTGACCGGGGTCGTGGCGGCAAAAGGCAGTTCGCTCATCAAAGTCTCCGTTTGGGCGGCCTTCGACGAGATCCCCAAAGCCAGGAGCCCGGCGCCACCTACCATTGTACGCCGTGTCAGTTCCAAATCGTGGTTCTCATTTACACGGCTTTTGCTTTTCCCGATGACAGATCGTCGATCGCGATCGTTCACACAAGACGCCAAGAAGCGAACATGGTGTTCACTATTGTGGGCGATCGCACTGATGAGACCTAGTTGCGCAGGGTCCTGTCCAAAAACCGCCTCTCACTTTTCGGGATCATGCGCGGTTGCACGACGTAACAGCACTCGTTACATGCGCGGCATGAAAGTCAGGGATGCAGACATTCTCATCGTGCCGGGCTACACCAATTCCGGCCCCGACCATTGGCAGAGCCGCTGGCAATCGAAATTGTCGACGGCGCGCCGTGTCGAGCAGGCGGAATGGTCGAAGCCGGTGCGCGAAGACTGGACGGCGAGCGTGGCGAAGGCGGTCAACGAGGCCGAACGGCCGGTCGTTATCGTCGCGCATTCGCTCGGCGTCGCCGCCGTAGTCCAGGCAATGCCGCAGTTCCAGCGTCCGATCGCCGGAGCCTTCTTCGTGGCGCCGCCCGACGTCGCCAATCCCAAGATAAAACCCAGGCACCTGATGACCTTCGGTCCCTACCCGCGCGAGCCGCTGGCATTTCCCTCGGTGGTGATCGCCAGCCGCAACGATCCGTTCTGCATGTTCGATGTGGCCGAGGACATTGCCGGCGCCTGGGGCTCGCTGTTCATCGATGCCGGCGATGCTGGCCATCTCAATGCGGATTCCGGCTTCGGCCCATGGCCCGAAGGATCGATGACTTTTGCGAAATTCCTGACGGACCTTTAGGGGCCGATCGAGTCCCTCACGCTCTTCAGCAGGGTCTTTGCCCCCAGACCGATCAGCGCATGCTCGGAGCCCATCGCCAGCAGCCGATAGCCCATCGACACCACACGGCCGGCGATGGCCGGCTCGATGACGTAGATCGCGGCATGCTTGCCGGCCTTGCGTGTCCGATCGGCGATCGAGGCTACGGTTTCCATCATGCTTTCGAGCGTCGAGTTGACGGCGGCGCCTTTCGACCAGGCGATCGAGAAATCGGATGGGCCAAGGAAGATGCCGTCGATACCCGGCGTGTCGAGGATGCCGTCGAGCGCATCCAGGGCGGCGCGGGTTTCGATCATGGCGAAGGCCATGGTGCGCTCGTTGCTGTCGCGCAGCCAGTCGGCATAGTCGCCCTTGCCATGACGCGGAAAGCCGTAGGTCGGGCCCCAGGAGCGCTCGCCGAGCGGCGGGTACTTCATGGCGGCGGCAAACAGTCGCGCGTCCGCCACCGAATTCACCATCGGCGCAATCACCGCCTCGGCGCCGAAATCGAGCGCGCGGCTGGCCATGTCGAAACGGCCGACCGGAATGCGCACCAGCGCCGGTTTGTTGGCGGCCAGCACCGGCCCAAGGCCGCGCAGCACGCTGTCCTCGTGATGTCCGCCATGCTGCATGTCGAGCGTGACGGCATCGAAACCCTGTCTGGCAAGAATCTCGACCGTCAGGGCATCAGGCACGCCGGACCATGCGGTGCACAACGTTTCATCGGCCGCCAGGCGTGACTTCAGGGACATGGGCGCCTTTCCTTATTCGCTCTCGCATCGGCCCGAAAATCGGAAAGCCCGATGCGAGGACTCAAAGCTTTAGAGCGTACTGTGTGAGACCGAATGGATGCATGTCGCTCTACTGCAGTTCAGCCGGAAACGACCGCAAAGGCAAAGAAAAACCACCTGGGGAGACCGGCCGGTCGATTGGTCCAGTGAGTCGATGGTTCAGAGCAAGGATCAGGTGTTCTTGATCTGCTCGATTGCCTGCGCCATCAGATCGTCCATGGTGCGGCGAATCTGATGGTCCGACTGGACGACCCCGGCTTCGTCGAAATCCTTGCGGATCTTGCGGAAAACGTCGTGATCGCCGGCTTCCTCGATGTCGGCGAGGACGACCTGGCTGGCATAGGCTTCGGCGTCGGCCCCGGCCTTGCCGAGCTTTTCGGCGGCCCACAGGCCGAGCGCCTTGTTGCGGCGGGCCGCTGCCTTGAACCGGAGTTCCTCGTCGATTACGAACTTGCGCTCGAAGCCCTCCTCGCGATCTTTCATGCTGCTCATGGCATCCCTCCGGTCAAATCCGATTCGTCGGCAGTCGAAATATGTGTATTGCCGCAGCACAAACCAAAAGGCCGCGGGCCGGTCAATATGCTACGTCACTTGCTGCGCTGCGGCATTTCATTCCGGAAAGCGGTGATTGAAAGGATTTGCCGATTGAGCAAACAGTGTGATTGGGATAGACACCGGCATTGAACCCCTACCGTTGCCGCACTAATTTAGGCAAACGGACAGGAACTGGTCGCTTGCCGCCTGCCCGGAAATCCAGAGAACAGATCAGATGAAAAATCGCCGCCGCATTTATGAAGGCAAGGCCAAGATCCTCTATGAGGGACCTGAGCCGGGAACACTGATCCAATTCTTCAAGGACGACGCGACCGCTTTCAACAAGAAGAAGCACGAAATTGTCGATGGCAAGGGCGTGCTCAACAACCGCATTTCCGAGCACATCTTCAACCATCTCAACCGGATGGGCATTCCGACCCACTTCATCCGCCGACTCAATATGCGCGAGCAGCTGATCAAGGAAGTCGAGATCATCCCGCTCGAGGTGGTCGTGCGCAATGTCGCTGCCGGTTCGCTGGCCAAGCGTCTAGGCATCGAGGAAGGCACCGTGCTGCCGCGCTCGATCATCGAATTCTATTACAAGGCCGACGCGCTCGACGACCCGATGGTGTCTGAAGAGCACATCACCGCTTTCGGCTGGGCGAGCCCGCAGGAGATCGACGACGTCATGGCGCTGGCCATCCGCGTCAACGACTTCCTTTCAGGCCTGTTCATGGGCGTCGGCATCCAGCTCGTCGACTTCAAGATCGAATGCGGCCGGCTGTTCGAAGGCGACATGATGCGCATCGTCGTTGCCGACGAGATCTCGCCGGACTCCTGCCGTCTGTGGGACGTGGCGACCCAGGACAAGCTCGACAAGGATCGTTTCCGCCGCGACATGGGTGGTCTCGTCGAAGCCTATCAGGAAGTCGCCCGCCGCCTTGGCATCATGAACGAGAACGAGCCGCCGCGCCCCGCCGGGCCGGTGCTCGTCGCCTCGACCGATGGCGTCAAAGGCAAGCCGCACTGAGATTTTGACACTCAACACTTCGAACAGGAGCAGGTCCAGCGTGATCAAGGCCCGCATTACCGTAACCCTCAAGAACGGCGTGCTCGACCCGCAAGGCAAGGCGATCGAACATGCGCTGTCCGGAATGGGCTTTGACGGCGTCGGCCAGGTGCGGCAGGGCAAGGTATTCGACGTCGAGCTTGCGGAGAGCGACAAGACCAAGGCCGAGGCCGACCTCAAAGCTATGTGCGACAAGCTTCTGGCGAATACGGTGATTGAGAACTATAGTGTGGCTATTACCTGAGGTTGTGCCGGAGGGCAGATGGCCGAGATTGATGGAAGCTTGATATTTGAAGTCCTCAAGTCCATTCAGTCGCCGCTGGACAGGATGGATTTGACGCTCGGGGAGGTAAAGTCCGAGCTTGGCTCTATCCGCGGCCATCTCATCGCCACCGAGGGTGACGTGAAGAACATCTATGGCGTGCTGGCTCGCCAGGACGAGCGCCTGGAACATATTGAACGCCGCTTAGACCTGCGCGAACTTGCCGAATCCCAGAGGCCTTACGAACCGAAATGAAATCAGCCGTCGTCCTCCTGCCAGGCCTCAACCGCGACCGCGACATGATCGCGGCGCTGACCAAAATTTCGGGAACACCACCGGTCACCGTCTGGCAGACCGACACCGAAATCCCCGACGTCGACCTGATCACCATTCCGGGCGGCTTTTCCTTCGGCGACTATCTGCGCTGCGGCGCCATTGCCGCGCGCATGCCGGTGATGCGGGCGGTCGCCGAAAAGGCGGCCAAGGGCGTCATGGTCATCGGTGTCTGCAACGGCTTCCAAATCCTGGTCGAGGCCGGCCTCTTGCCGGGCGCCTTGATGCGCAACACATCGCTGAAATTCGTCTGCCGGCAAGTCAAGCTGCAGATCACCAACGCCAACACGATGTTCACCCGCCGCTATCAGCCGGGCCAGATCATCCGCTCGCCGGTGGCGCATCATGACGGCAATTTTTTTGCCGACGCCGAAACGCTTCGCAGGCTCGAAGGCGAAGGCCAGGTCGTGTTCCGCTATGCCGAAGGCACCAACCCCAACGGATCGATCAATGACATTGCCGGCATCATCAACGGCCAGGGCAATGTGCTCGGCCTGATGCCGCATCCCGAGAACCTGATCGAAGCGGCGCATGGCGGCAGCGACGGCCGGGCACTGTTCGAAAGTGCCCTCGGCGTCGCCGCTTGATAGCTTCAGCGCTCATCCCCTTTTCCGAACTCGAAATAGGCGACGCCTGACCATGAGACAGACGATTGCCCGCCTCGCTCTCGTCGCCGCCGCCGGCCTTGTGCTCGCCTCCTGCCAATCGAAGCCGAAGAGCGCACCGGCCCCTTCGGGCAAGAGCGCGGCACTGCTTGCCATGGAACAGGTGGCGATCGCCGCCCACAAATGCTGGATCGCCAGCAAGGATCCCACTTTCAGGCCCTATCAGATGGCCAATGAGCTGAATTCGTTCACCGGCACGCCGCGCTTCCTGTTGGTCCCAGCCAAGCACTACGGCGGAAAGCCGTTGCTGGTCGTGCAGGCGCAAGGCAATTCACGCCGCGTCGACGTCTACGGTCCGCTGATGAACGAGCCGCTCGGTGCACGCATCGGCTCGGATATCGCGCGTTGGCAGACAGGCAATCCGGCCTGCGGTGCGGCTGCGTAATGTCATGGCTTGCTGCAGATCGCCAGCCTGGTAGGCCTGCCGATATACCAGGCCGCTATTCGAGACGGGGGCACGCGAGACGCATTCTCAGTCCCAGAACGGCCTCAGACCCTCACGATGGGCATCGGCGCGCGAGATGCCGATGTCCTTGAGCTGATCGTCGGTCATTTCCAGCAAGACCAGGCGGCTGCGCCTGCGATCCAGCAGGCTGCCGATCCGGTTTGCGAGTGACTGGACCGTGCGCACCAGGCGGCGGACGTAGCCTTGCCGGCCTCCGGGCAATTCAGCTCTCGTGTAACGGATTGTATCGATTGCAGCCATTTTCTTGCCACCAGAAGTCGAGATTGTACCTTTTTATTGCGAAATCGATATGTATTGACTCTCAATTCGGTGCAATATAGAAAATTGTCACCATGACAAATTGGCTTCCCGACCTTAAGTCCGGCTCCGGGCCCCTGTATCAACGGCTTGCAGATTCCATTGAAACGGACATCGACCGCGGCGTGATCGATGCGGGGGCAAAACTGCCGCCGCAGCGCGATCTGGCATACGACATCGGCACGACCGTCGGCACGGTTGGCCGGGCCTACCAATTGCTGCGCGAGCGGGGGCTGGTGAGCGGCGAAGTCGGACGGGGAACCTATGTCCTGGGCCGGCATGACACCAAAACCGATCTGTTGGGCCCCGATCCGCATGTGGAAGGCACGCGCTCTATCGATGCGCCTCGCGGCAAGCTGCGCTTCGACAGCACGGCTGCGCCTGATATTGGCCAGGGCGACATTGTCGCCGATGTGCTCTCGCGTGCGGCGCAGGACCATCCGTATGAGATTTCAAGCTATACGCGGGATTTTCCCGACCGCTGGTCCGAGGCCGGCTGCAACTGGCTGTCGCGGAATTCTTTTCGCCCAAGCTCTGCTGGGATCGTTCCGACGCTCGGCACCCATGCCGCGGTTATGGCGGCGGTTGCCGCACTGACCACACCTGGCGACTATGTCGTCTTCGAGCACCTCACCTACTCGCAGATTTCACGCAGCGCCGGCCTGATCGGCCGCCGGACCGCGCTGGTGGCGTCCGACGAGGATGGCATCGATCCAGACGATTTCGAGCGCGTCTGCGCGCAAAAACACCCGAAAATGATGTTCTTGATGCCGACCGCCAAGAACCCCACACTGGTGACGCTGTCGGCAGCGCGGCGCGAGGCTATCGCGCGCGTCGCGCGCGAACACAATGTCGTCCTGATCGAGGACGATCTCTATGGCGATCTGACCGACGACCCGACGCCACTCTTGGCCCAATATGCCCCCGAACGGACCATCGTTGCCGGCGGCCTGTCGAAATCCGTCGCGGCTGGTGTTCGCGGCGGCTGGCTCGCCTGTCCGCCGGCCTATCGCCACCGGATCCGGGTCGCTCACAAGATGCTGACGGGCGGCCTCCCCTTCCTGCTGGCGGAAGTGTGTAGCCGGCTGGTGCTGTCCGGCCAGGCCAGCGAGATGCGCAAGCGCAGCATCGTCGAGATCAACGCGCGCATGGCGATCGTGCGCGAGACGCTGGCCGGGTTCGACTTCAAGGCAGTGGACAATGTGCCCTTTGTCTGGCTCACCCTGCCTGATCCATGGCTTTCCGGCACGTTCAAGAATGCCTGTCTCGAACATGGCGTGCTCATCGACGATGAGGACGAGTTCAAGGCGGGCCGTTCCGAGCAGGTTTTCCACGGCGTGCGTTTCGGCGTTTCACAGCCGAGTCGGCGAGAGGACATCGCGGGCGGCGTCGGCATGATCAGGCAGCTTCTGGACGAAGGCCGTGCCGGTTACGACAGTTTCTCCTGAGCCGCTTGAAACCGGCGGGCCGAGTGGCGATCTTTCGCTAATTGCTGCACCCTTCCATCGTTTTTCGTCGCTTGGTGGGTGTATCGGCCTTCGCGCTTGCGATAAGAGGGGACTCGATCCCAAGGACATAAATTGCCGACCATGACCATTTCCAATTCCGTGCCGATCACTCCGGAACTCATTGCCGCGCACGGGCTGAAGCCCGACGAGTATCAGCGCATCCTCGACCTGGTCGGGCGAGAGCCGAGCTTTACCGAGCTCGGCATCTTCTCGGCGATGTGGAACGAGCACTGCTCCTACAAATCCTCGAAAAAGTGGCTGCGCACGCTGCCGACCACCGGGCCGCAGGTCATCCAGGGGCCGGGCGAGAATGCCGGCGTGGTCGATATCGGCGACGGCGACTGCGTCGTCTTCAAGATGGAAAGCCATAACCACCCCTCCTACATCGAGCCGTATCAGGGTGCGGCGACAGGCGTTGGCGGCATCCTGCGCGACGTCTTCACCATGGGCGCGCGGCCGATCGCAGCAATGAACGCGCTGCGCTTCGGTGCGCCGGATCATCCCAAGACCAGGCACCTCGTCGCCGGCGTCGTTGCCGGCGTTGGCGGCTACGGCAATTCCTTCGGCGTGCCGACGGTCGGCGGTGAGGTCAACTTCGACGCGCGCTATAATGGCAACATCCTGGTCAACGCCTTCGCGGCGGGGCTTGCCAAGACCGATGCCATCTTCCTGTCGGAAGCCAAGGGCGTCGGCTTGCCGGTCGTCTATCTCGGCGCCAAGACCGGCCGCGACGGTGTCGGCGGCGCCACCATGGCCTCGGCCGAGTTCGACGACAAGATCGACGAGAAGCGGCCCACCGTTCAGGTCGGCGATCCCTTCACCGAAAAATGCCTGCTCGAAGCCTGCCTCGAACTGATGGCGTCCGGCGCCGTCATCGCCATCCAGGACATGGGTGCCGCCGGTCTCACCTGCTCGGCGGTCGAGATGGGCGCCAAGGGCGACCTCGGCATCGAGCTCGACCTCGACAAGGTGCCGGTGCGCGAGGAGCGCATGAGCGCCTATGAGATGATGCTGTCGGAGAGCCAGGAGCGCATGCTGATGGTGCTGCGCCCCGAAAAGGAAAAGGAAGCCGAGGCGATCTTCCACAAATGGGGCCTCGACTTCGCCATTGTCGGCAAGACCACCGACGATCTGCGCTTTCGCGTGCTGCACCAGGGCGACGAGGTCGCCAACCTGCCGATCAAGGACCTTGGCGACCAGGCGCCGGAATATGACCGTCCCTGGACCGAGCCGAAGAAGCCGGCGCCCCTGGCGGCCAGCGATGCACCTCAAGCGAATGTCGCCGAGGCGCTGTTGAAACTGCTCGGCGGACCTGACCTGTCATCGCGCCGCTGGGTATGGGAGCAGTACGACACGCTGATCCAGGGCAATTCGCTGCAGCTTCCGGGCGGCGATGCCGGCGTGGTGCGCGTCGAAGGTCATCCGACCAAAGCGCTCGCCTTCTCCTCCGATGTGACGCCGCGCTATTGCGAGGCCGACCCCTACGAGGGCGGCAAACAGGCGGTCGCCGAATGCTGGCGCAATCTTACCGCCACCGGCGCCCTGCCGCTCGCCGCCACCGACAACCTCAATTTCGGCAACCCGGAACGGCCCGAGATCATGGGCCAGCTGGTCGGCGCCGTGAAAGGCATCGGCGACGCCTGCCGCGCGCTCGGCTTTCCGATCGTCTCCGGCAATGTCTCGCTCTACAACGAAACCAACGGACGAGGCATTTTGCCGACGCCGACCATCGGCGGCGTCGGACTGATCGCCGACTGGTCGAAGATGGCGCGGATCGGCTTTGCCGCCGAGGGCCAGATGATCCTGCTGGTCGGCGCGCCGTCCATGTGGGGAACGCATCTCGCCCAGTCGGCCTACATGCGCGACATTCATGGCCGCACCGACGGCCCGCCGCCGCCGGTCGACCTCGACCATGAA
This sequence comes from Mesorhizobium sp., assembly GCA_004020645.1. Taxonomy (GTDB): domain Bacteria; phylum Pseudomonadota; class Alphaproteobacteria; order Rhizobiales; family Rhizobiaceae; genus Mesorhizobium. The sequence continues at coordinate 76,164 of SAQL01000002.1, forward strand.
AAGCGTGTCGGCGACCATGTGCGCGCCCTGATCGCCTCCGGCGTCGTTACATCAGCGCATGACGTTTCCGATGGCGGCATTGCCGTCGCGCTGGCCGAGATGGCGATGGCGTCCGGCATCGGCGCGACCGTCCCCGGCCTGGTCGGGACCGATCCGATCCCGGTCTGGTTCGGCGAGGATCAGGGCCGCTATATCTTGACGCTGTCAATCGACCCGCAAAGCAAGGAATGGGACGCCATTCGCGAACAGCAGAGCAAGCTCGGTATCTTCGCGCCGTGGATCGGGTCGACCGGCGGTAGTGACCTGAAACTCGGCGAGGCACGGGCAATCCCTGTCGGAGAATTGACCGCTGCCCACGAATCCTGGTTTCCTCGCTTCATGGCAAATGAGGTCGTGGACCCGTGATATGATCGAGTGGGGTCGTTTGGGTGTGGTTCATCCGCCATTTCGATCATATTTATGAGATCACGACCTGAACAAGGAATCCTGGCATGGCAATGGATGCGCACGACATCGAAAGGCTGATCAAGGAAGGCATTCCGGACGCCAAGGTGACGATCCGCGACCTGGCCGGTGACGGCGACCATTATGCGGCCGAGGTGGTGGCCGAAAGCTTTCGCGGCAAAAGCCGCGTCCAGCAGCATCAGATGGTCTATGACGCGCTGAAGGGCAATATGGGCGGCGTGCTGCACGCGCTCGCTTTGCAGACCAGTGTGCCGGACTGAGCTTCGGCGTCCAACCCCTCGTTACTTTTTCGCCGAGACGGCAATCATCGGCCCTGCCGGATATTTTCGCCGACGATCGATCTCTCGCCATTCGACAGCGCCGAGACCGCCCGTCGAAGAAAAGAGCGTTGGGACAGTGCAGCGCATCGCGGAACAGGCGTGCAAAGCTGCCGAGACTGACCTGCGAGCACCAGATCGCGATTGCCTGAGCCAGAAGATCAAGGCCAGCGTAACGAGCACAATACCAGTCAGGATTGCCGCGCCATCTCGCCTTTTATCGCTTCCTTGGGAAAATAGCTGGCCGATGCCCTTGGCCCAATATCAAGCCATCCTTTGCGCCATTTGCGTGACGATGCGGCAAACGTCTTGTTTCAGGCAACCTATGGGGTTATTTGAAGGGTATGTTTCGAGCCCGACTCCCGCGGGCATGAAAGGATTCTCTATGAGCGGTATCAACGACTACATCGACAGCGAAGTGAAGAGCAACGACGTCGTCCTTTTCATGAAGGGCACGCCCGGTTTCCCGCAATGCGGGTTTTCCGGTCAAGTCGTGCAGATCCTCGACTACATCGGAGCCGACTACAAGGGCGTCGACGTGCTGACCTCGGCCGAGCTGCGGCAAGGTATCAAGGAATATTCCAACTGGCCGACGATCCCTCAGCTCTACGTCAAGGGTGAATTCGTTGGCGGCTGCGACATCATCCGCGAGATGTTCCAGGCAGGCGAACTGCAGACGTTCCTCGTCGAAAAGGGCGTGAGCGTCAAAGGCGCCGCCTGAATTTTGTTTGCGCATGATCCCCAGCGAAATCGATCCCGATTTCGGGGTCATGCGCTAAACGCCGGGCCAGCCCCCACCTCGGCAGACTGAGTACCTCCCCCGTATTGGGGCCTAAGACGAATCAATGCGCCGGTGCGCCGGCGCTTTTTCGTTTGAAGATCGGACTTTGCCGTGGATCAGCATGCACAAGCGCCGGAGGCAAGCACCTTGCCTATTCCGCGCTGGGAATTCATCGCATTGTGCGCGGCATTGATGGCGCTCAACTCGCTGGCCATCGACATTATGCTGCCGGCGCTGCAGCAGATCGGCGCCTCGCTGGGCGTGGAAAATGAAAACCACCGCCAGTATGTGATTGCCGCCTATATTCTCGGCTTTGGCGGCGGGCAGCTCTTCTTCGGGCCGATCTCGGACCGATTCGGGCGCCGCGCGCCGCTGGTCGTCGGGCTGGTGATCTATGTCGCGGCAGCTGCTGCTGCGGCTATCGCGCCGTCATTCGCCATTCTTCTTCTGTGCAGGTTGGTGCAAGGCATTGGTGCGGCGGCCACGCGCGTCATCGCCGTCTCGATCGTGCGCGACACGTTCGAAGGTCGGCGCATGGCTGAGGTCATGTCGCTGATCTTCATGGTGTTCATGGCCATTCCGGTGGTGGCGCCAGGCATCGGCCAGGTCATCATGCTGTTTGCCTCCTGGCACTGGATCTTCATCACCATGGCGGCAGGCGCCCTGATCGTCTCGGCCTGGTCGCTGCTGCGGCTGCCGGAAACGTTGCATCCCGAATATCGCCGGCCGCTGACAGCATCATCCGTCCTTGGCGGTTTCCGCATCGTGCTGACCAATCGCATGGCGCTCTGCTACGCCTTTGCCAGCACCTTCATCTTCGCGGCCATGTTCGGCTTCATCGCCTCGGCACAGCAGATCTACGTCGATGTGTTCAAAGTCGGCGAGATGTTCCCCGTCATTTTCGCAGGGATAGCCGGCGTGCTCTCGTTTTCGAGCTACCTGAATTCGCGCCTCGTCGGCCGCATCGGCATGCGCCGCCTGTCGCAGAGCGCGCTGCTCTTGTTTCTGGCCATCAGCCTCGCCTGGCTGATCGTTTCCATCCAAATGATGATGCCGCTCTGGCTTTTCATCACCTTCTTTGCCTGTGCGATGGTCCCGTTCGGCGCGCTCGGCGCGAATTTCAACGCGCTCGCCATGGAGCCGCTCGGCCAGCTGGCCGGCACGGCATCGTCCATTCTGGGTTTCATGCAAACCTTCCTCGGTGGCCTGCTCGGCACTCTGATCGGCCAAGCCTTCAACGGCACGGTGACGCCCTTGGCCGCCGGATTCTGCAGCGTTTCGCTTGGCGCATTTGTGATGGTGCTGATCGCCGAGCGCGGCAAGTTCTTCCAGCCGCAGAACCCGCCGGTTTAATGCACATTGCCGGACCCGCTCTAGGATCTACTCGCTGCTGTGAAGCGAGGGAACAGCGTACGCCCTGCGATCGCTCCACCCATGCTGTCCGAAACGGGCAGTGGCAGGGCCTTATCGAGAGCCTCGAGGACGGAAGCCACGAAGGCCCGGTTAAGGGTGTCATCGTTCCCTAGACGGGAGAAGCTGGCGCGAGGCTTGCCGATAAGTGTTCCGTTTCGGCGAATTGAGAACTGCAGCGTCAGGGTCATGCCCGCGGATCCGGGCGGCGGCTCCCAGCAGGCGACGATCGCGGAGAACATCTCGTTTATGGTGTCGACGGGATCGGGACTGCGACATGCGCGTTCCTGCGATGTTGCCGCGTTCGGACCGGCAAGGGCAAAGACCAGTGCGACAATTGCGAACCGAGGTTTCATCTCGGGTCTCCGGTTTTGCGCGGACAAATGTAATCGAGTTTTTCGACGAAAGCCTCCATCGAGTATCAGCGCGTCGCATGAATCCCTTCAGACGTCGGCATCGATAACGGCGAGCGCCGCGTCGATGCCTTTGCCGACCGCGAGTTCCTGGCCCAAGGAATTCATCGCGCCGCCAAGTGCCGCAAGCGCCGCGATCGCATAGATCGGCTGAGCGGTCGGGCCCATATGGCCGATGCGTGTCAGCTTGCCCAATGTTTCGCCGCGGCCAGACGAAAACACCACGCCGTAGCGGGCGCGCGCGGCCTGGCGAAGCGCCTTCTCGTCGATGCCTTCGGGCGTCCGGACGGCGGTTGTGGTTGGCGATGCGAAGGTGTCGCTGGCGGCCCAGATCGACAGACCCATGGCGGCGACGCCGGCGCGCATGGCCCTGGCGGTGAGCGCGTGGCGCGCCCACACCGCCGCCGGGCCCTCGTTGAGATAGAGGTCGAGCGCGACGTCGAGCCCGTTCATCTCCGCGACGGACGGCGTGAATGGAAACGGCTTGTCGTTCGACCAAGCATGTTCCCAGTCGACGATGCTCAGCATCGACGCGCGTGGCGCCAGTGGATTTGCCTTCATCTTGGCCCAGGCGCGCTCGCTGACGCCCATCATCGTGAGGCCGGGAGGCGCGCCGAGGCATTTGTTCGGGCCGGTGACATAGATGTCGGCCTTGCAGTCCTCAGGATGCGTTTTCATGCCGCCGAAGGACGAAACGGCGTCGACGATCAGATAGGCGCCATGCGCCGAAACCAGCGCGCCAATGGCGTCGATCGGGTTGATCGTGCCCGACGGCGTGTCGTGGTGGCAGACAGAAACGATGGTGATTTCTGGATGCGCTTCCAGCATTGCCGCAACCACCTGCGGCTCGACCGCCTCGTTGTAGGGCACCTCGATCTCGAGCAGATGCGGCGAATAGCGCTTCGCCCAATAGCCAAACCCCTTGCCATAGACGCCGGAGGCGAGGTTGAGCACGACATCGTCGGGCGTGATCAGGGAGGCTGCGGCCGCCTCCAGGCCAAGAACCGGCTCGCCATGGAGAATGACCGGTTTATTCGACAGCCGCATCGCCTTCTGCGCCTTGTCGACCACACGCTCGTAAAAAAGCTGGAACGCCGGATCGTGATCGTAGAGCACCGTGCGGCCGAGGCCGCGCAGTACGGCGGGGTAGGCGTTCACCGGGCCTGCGGTGAGCGTGATGACCGGTTCGGCGTGTTCGAAATAGCGCATGGTCTTTGTCTCCGCATTGGCGGCGTCAGCCGTAGAATTGCGTGCCGGTCCTGTAGGCCTTGAACTTATCCATGTCGTGCGAATGCATCAGCTCGGCGCCAGTCCTCGGCGAGCTTCTTCACCTTGCGCATCGAATTGAAGGCCGCCTAGCACAACGTTTCAAGGCTCTTCTGCGTGTAGGCCGCGTCGATGGTGAACATGATCGGCTTGCGCTTGGGACCGGACCGATCCCAAACGGCCTATTCCGCCCAGAGTTCGCGGCGCAGTTCGCGCCAGCTTTCTTCGTCCGGTGCGACAAGAAGGCCACCTCCGACGTGCCAAGGCAGATAGGCGCTGCCATCGAAACGCGCCGAGTAACCACCTGCCTCGGCATGGATCAGCACACCGGCCAAATGATCCCACGGCATCAGCTTGTTGTAGACGACGAAGTGGGCGTGGCCGCTCGCCAGCAGACGGTATTCGTGAGCCGCGCAGCGATAGCCGAATTGCGACAGGGATTTCGTCTGGTTGCGCGCCAGCCGTGACCGTTCCGGCTCGGGCATGTATTGCCAGGACACCGCGCCGGTCATTTGCGAGATCGGTGCAGGCTCGGCGACGTGCACCTTCTCCATAGTGCCATGCGCATGCCGTATGTGGCTGCCAGCACCCTTGGCGCCGATCAGCCAGTCCTTGCCGACGGGATCGTGGATGATGCCGGCGACGGTCTCGCCCTTCACCACGACGCCCAGCATGACGCCGAACAGCGGCACGCCCGAGGCGAAATTGAAGGTGCCGTCGACTGGATCGATGACGAAGGCGAGATCGGCTTCGCCGAGACCCTGGAGCAGCGCCGGGTCGTCGGAGCAGGCTTCCTCGCCGACGATCATCGCCTGGGGATAGCGCTCACGCAGCCTGACGGTGATGAGCCGCTCGGCATTCACGTCGGCCTGCGTCACCAGGTCGGCTGCCGAGGTCTTCTGGCGGACCTCGCCCTCATCCAGCCGGCGAAAGCGCGGCATGATCTCGGCAATGGCGGCGTCGGACAGAAGCTTGGCAAGCCAGTCGATCGCGGTATCGTCAAATGTCATCGGGAACGTCTTGCCGTGTCAGGGTTTCATTGAGTGCGGCGAAATCGAAGAGTTTGCGATCGAGCAGATGCGAGGGCCGCACATTGGTCATGGCGTGGATCATCGTGTCCTTGCGGCCGGGCATGCGCTTTTCCAGGTCGTCGAGCATCGCCTTCATCGTATTGCGCTGCAGGCCGTCCTGGCTGCCGCACAGATCGCACGGGATGATCGGGAACCTCATGGCGCAGGCGAATTTTTCGAGATCGGCCTCGGCGCAATAGGCGAGCGGCCGCAGCACCATGACGTCGCCGTCGTCGTTGAGCAGTTTTGGCGGCATGGCGGCGAGGCGCCCGCCATGGAACAGATTCATGAAAAAGGTTTCGAGAATGTCTTCGCGGTGGTGGCCAAGCACCAAAGCCGAGCAGCCCTCCTCCCGCGCGATGCGGTAGAGATGGCCGCGCCTGAGCCGCGAGCACAGCGAACAGTAGGTGCTGCCCACGGGAAGCTTGCCGGTCACCACCGAATAGGTGTCCTGATATTCGATGCGGTGCGGAATGGCGTATTTATTGAGATAGTCGGGCAAAATGTGTTTCGGGAAATTCGGCTGGCCCTGGTCGAGATTGCAAGCCAGCAGCTCGACCGGCAGCAGGCCGCGCCATTTGAGGTCGAGCAGCACAGCGAGCAGGCCGTAGGAATCCTTGCCGCCAGACAAGGCGACGAGCCAGCGATCGCCGGCCCTCACCATTGAAAAATCGTCGATCGCCTGACGGGCGAGACGCAGCAGCCGCTTGCGCAGCTTGTTGAACTCGACGGAGGACGGCACATCGGCAAACAGCGGATGAAAGCCGCCTGCGGCATCGGCGATCGGTTCGAGTGTTTTGGCGTCTGGCAGCATGTTCATGGCGCGTCGGCCTCAAAGTCGTTGTTGCCGCCCGGATTAGCGCATCGGCCCGAAAATCGAAATCGATTTTCGGATGCCCAAAAGAAAAGGCCGCCTCGACGGCGGCCTTCGGTGGTATCGCAGACGAAGAAATCGATCAGCGCGAATAGAATTCGACGACCAGGTTCGGTTCCATCTGCACGGCAAAGGGAACATCCGACAGGCCGGGGATGCGCCCGAAGGTCGCGGTCATCTTGTTATGATCGACCTCGATGTAATCAGGCACGTCGCGCTCGGCCAAGCCTACCGATTCCAGGACGATCACCAGCTGCTTCGACTTTTCGCGCACTTCGATGACGTCGCCCGGCTTGCAGCGGTATGAGCCGATGTTGACGCGCTTGCCGTTGACATTGATGTGGCCGTGATTGACGAACTGGCGAGCGGCAAAAATGGTCGGCACGAACTTGGCGCGGTAGACGACCGCGTCGAGACGCGATTCGAGCAGGCCGATCAGGTTCTCCGAGGTGTCGCCCTTGCGGCGGTCCGCCTCTTCATAGACCTTGCGGAACTGCTTTTCCGAAACGTCGCCGTAGTGACCCTTCAGCTTCTGCTTGGCACGCAGCTGCAGGCCGAAATCGGAAAGCTTGCCCTTGCGGCGCTGGCCGTGCTGGCCGGGACCGTATTCGCGCTTGTTGACCGGGGATTTCGGGCGGCCCCAGATGTTTTCGCCGAGACGGCGGTCGATCTTGTATTTCGCGGATTCGCGCTTGCTCATCGCATTCCCTTTCAAAACAACAGACCCGGAACCTCATGGTCCGGGTGAAGGAAACGCGCCCTCCTCTGGCCTCCGTTTTCGAGACCTGACAGGGTTTTCCCACGCAACGCGGCGGAAAACCCACGGGACACGTCATTCTAGACAAGACTCCGGAAATAATAGAGCGGCTTCCCGAACGCCTTGCGCACATAAAAAGAAACCACCGGACGTTGCGGCCCGGTGTTGGTGGGCTGATTAGACGGAGATTTAACCGGTGTCAAGCTTGCAGCAGCTGGCGTTGGTGATGGCGAGCGGATACGGCCCAAAGGCTGCGGTTCAGCTTCTGTGCTGGACCGCGGCTATCCAACTATGGAATCGGAAACGACCGCCCTGCGGGTGCCCAGTCGGACGCGCGGTGGGCTAGTGTTTCGATTTCTTCTCGGGCAAGCCCTTACGCTTGGTCTCGGCGAATTCCTCGAGCTGCTTTTCGCTCATGGATTTGTACATTCCCTTCGAAGGGCCTTTGAGTTCGCTCTTCTTGGTTTCGCCACGCTTGGCGGACAATGCCGCGCCGGCGGCTTTCTGCTGGGCCTTTGATGTGGCTGGCATGATCGTTTCTCCCGTCTTGCAATGAGAGAAAAACGCACCGGTCCGGGTGATGTTCCCAGATATCAGGAAATCGCCAGCCCAAACCCCTGCATCAGGCGGCGAGTCGGGAAATCAACCCTCTTCGAGGTGAAGACGGCAAGATCGGTGCCTTCCGGCAACGCCTCGCCGCCATTCCTGGCCTCGGTGTCCGCGAGCAGCGAGAGCGCCCGCCGTGCGATCGCCTCGGCGGGATCGAGCCAATCGACCGGCCAAGGTGCCGTCTTGCGCATGCGGTTGGCCAGAAAAGGGTAATGGGTGCAGGCAAGCACGACGATGTCGGTCCGCAGCTCATCATGTTCGACGAAGCACGGAGCGATCTCGGCACGCACAGCCTCTTCATCGACAAAGCCTTCGCGCATATAGACCTCGGCCAGTCCCGCCAGATTGTCGCTGCCAACCAGGCGGACATGGCATTTCTGCGCCCATTTGCCGATCAGGTCGCGCGTATACTGCCGCTTGACGGTGCCGGGCGTCGCCAGCACCGAAACCAGCCCGGAGCGCGTGCGTTCCGCCGCCGGCTTGATCGCCGGCACCGTGCCGACGAAAGGATGGCCGGGAAATCTTTCGCGCAACGCATCGATGACCAGTGTCGAGGCGGTATTGCAGGCGATGACCGAAATGGCCGGGGCAAAATGGTCGAGCAGCTTGCCGAACAGCTCCAGTATATGTGCCCTCAGAGCCGGTTCCTCCCAAGCGCCATAGGGGAAAGCCGCGTCGTCGGCGACATAGACGAACCGCCGGTCGGGCATCAGCACGCGCGCTTCGCGCAGCACCGTCAGGCCGCCGATGCCGGAATCGAACATCAGGATCGGGCAGGCGTTTGAGAGATCGGTCATTGTCATTCAGGAAAGGGAGCTGGGGAGAGAAGGCTGGCCCAAGCTTAGGCCAATGATGCGTTTATCTGGCACGGTTCTATCTGCAACCATCATGGCCTTGATGCGGCGAGGCGATCACACAAGGCCTCGCTTGCCGAAGCCGCCGGGCCGCGGCCGGCCATTTGGCAGAGACGCGGGTTGAGATGCAGGGTGGTTCGACGGCGCCGGTGCGGCGCGCATGGCATAGGCCAGAGCCTGGGCCGTCCCGCCGGCGGCCGCCTCTGAATGGGGCGCCCGGCCACCGCGCGACGGCCCGGGAGGGTCGAAATCGCCGAAACTCAGGGAGGACGCCATATCCGCAGAGCTGCCACCCGCCGGCTTGGCCGCCAAGATGACCGCCCAGAGCCCAACAAGAGCGAGTCCCAGCAGGTTAAGGCCGGAATGCGAACCTTCGCCGTCGAATCTCACGACAAGAACAGTGCCAGCCTGCAGAATCGCAAACAGGGTCGAGAACACAATGTACGACCAAAGAATCCATTTGGGTCCTTGCGCGTCGCGGCTTCGACGCCGGGCGAAATTCGCGCGGAACAGCACGATCACCAGCGAAGCGACGAGAACGGCCGCGGCCAGCCCTTCCCTGGAAGGACCAGGTTTCGAATTGGCCAATCCCTCGATGCCGATGGTCGATACGACGCAAAGCACAAATGTCACAATTTCCGCAACCAGCAGAGCCGCGGAATAGAAGAAAAAGCGAAGACGACCGATATTTGAGTTAAACATCCGAGGATCCACCCTTCGCTGGACGATGGATCATATCGAATAAAATTCAGTTACTGGTGAAGCAGCCGTTCTCGATCGGTTCTATTCTTTGTCTGTCACCTTGCGGGCGCGTGCCGCCGCTGCCGGAAGCCGTCGTGGATCATCGCCCGGCGATCCATCGCCGCGCGGCATGGCCGGCGAGAACCTGTCCAGCGATGAAATTATGCCGCGCAGCACCTTGAGTTCCGGCTCGGCGAAGCCGGCGCGCGTCAGCACCGCGCGCAGATTGTCGACCATCTTCGGCTTCTTCGTCGCCGGGCGGAAATAGCCGCGCGCTTCGAGCGCGCCTTCCAGATACGCGAACAGGCCGTGCAATTGTTCCTTGGTTGCCGGCATCATGTCAGGGCTGGAAAAATTGGTTTCCGTTTCATCTTCCAAGCCCGACTTCATCCATTCATAGGACATCAGCAGGGCCGCCTGGGCGATGTTGAGCGAAGAAAAGGCGGGAGCGACCGGGAAGGTGACTATCTCGTCGGCGAGGCCGACCTCGTCATTGTAGAGCCCGAACCGTTCGCGGCCGAACAGGATCCCGGTTTTCTGTCCGGCTCGCTGCCGCGCCCTCAGCGCCCTGCCCGCCTCGACCGGTCCGCGCACCGGCTTGAAATTATCGCGCGCGCGCGCCGTGGTGGCGAAGACGAAGTTCAGGTCGGCGACCGCCGAGGCAAGATCGTCAAACACTCTAACGGCATCGATGACATGATCGGCGCGGCTCGCGGCAGCGCGCGCCTTGTCGCTCGGCCAGCCGTCGCGCGGATTGACGAGGCGCAGTTCGGCAAGGCCAAAGTTCGCCATGGCGCGGGCGACCATGCCGATATTCTCGCCGAGCTGCGGCTCGACCAGGATGATCGCCGGGCCTGCGGCAGGAGGGATGTCGTTGCTGGCTTGCATGGGTGTCAATGAACTGCTGTTTGCGGCATTTCAGCGTCCCCTGCCATATCCGGCCGCGAAAAAGAAGCTTTCACAACGAGCGACCGATGGCGATGGCCGAGCCAACCCGCGCGGATCGCCGTTTGCGTGGCCAAAAATGCTTTGATATACGGGCGCATCCCCGGCCAAAGCCATGCGGGCAAGGCCGTCCCGATCCCCAACAATGAGGCATTCTTTCCATGGCGAAGATCAAGGTGGCGAACCCGGTTGTCGAACTCGACGGCGACGAGATGACCCGCATCATCTGGCAGTTCATCAAGGACAAGCTGATTCACCCCTATCTCGACCTCAAGCTTGAATATTACGACCTCGGCATCGAGCACCGCGACGCCACCAACGACCAGGTGACCATCGATTCGGCCAATGCCATCAAGAAACATGGCGTCGGCGTGAAATGCGCGACGATCACGCCCGACGAGCAGCGCGTCGAGGAATTCAAGCTGAAGAAGATGTGGAAGTCGCCGAACGGCACCATCCGCAACATCCTTGGCGGCACCATCTTTCGCGAGCCGATCATCATGAAGAACGTACCGCGGCTGGTGCCCGGCTGGACCAAGCCGATCATCGTCGGCCGTCATGCCTTTGGCGACCAGTACCGCGCCACCGACTTCCGCTTTCCCGGCAAGGGCAAGCTGACGATCAAGTTCGTCGGCGAGGACGGCACGGTGATCGAGCATGATGTGTTCGATGCGCCGGCCGCCGGCGTCGCCATGGCCATGTACAATCTCGACGAGTCGATCCGTGAGTTCGCCCGCGCCTCGCTGAATTACGGCCTGCTGCGCAACTATCCGGTCTACCTCTCGACCAAGAACACCATCCTCAAGGCCTATGACGGCCGCTTCAAGGACATTTTCCAGGAAGTCTACGAGACTGAGTTCGAAGCCGAATTCAAGGCGAAAAAGATCTGGTACGAACACCGGCTGATCGACGACATGGTCGCCTCCAGCCTGAAATGGTCGGGCGGCTATGTCTGGGCCTGCAAGAACTACGATGGCGATGTACAGTCGGACACGGTGGCGCAAGGTTTTGGGTCGCTCGGCCTGATGACCTCGGTGCTGATGACGCCGGACGGCAAGACGGTGGAGGCGGAGGCCGCGCACGGCACTGTCACCCGCCACTATCGCCAGCATCAGAAGGGCGAGGAAACCTCGACCAATTCGATCGCCTCGATCTTCGCTTGGACGCGCGGCCTCACCCATCGCGCCAAGCTCGACGACAATGCCGAGCTGAAGCGTTTTGCCGAGACGCTGGAAAAGGTCTGCATCCAGACCGTCGAGGCCGGCTTCATGACCAAGGACCTGTCGCTGCTGATCGGTCCCGACCAGCCATGGCTTTCGACCACCGGCTTCCTCGACAAGATCGACGAGAATCTGCAGAAGGCGATGGCCTGACCAGACGAACGTCATGAGCAAACCCATCGTCTACGGGGCGGACTACAGCGTCTACGTGCGCATCGTCCGCCTCGTGCTCGAGGAAAAAGGCATCGACTACGAACTTGTGCCGGTCGACATCTTTGCGGCGGACGGCATTCCGGGCTGGTATTTCGACCATCAGCCGTTCGGCCGCATCCCTGCCTTCGAGCACGACGGGTTCCGCCTCTACGAGACCGGTGCGATCACCCGCTATGTCGACGAAGCCTTCGACGGCCCCATGTTGCAACCGGCCGAAGCCCGATCTCGCGCACGTATGAACCAGATCATCGGCATGCTCGACGCCTATGCCTATCGGGCCTTGGTCTGGGATGTCGCTGTCGAGCGGCTGGAGAAGACAGCGCCCGACGAGGCTTTGATCGCCAATGGGCTTCGGCAGGCGGCCACGGTGCTTCGAGCACTCACCTCACTGAAAGCCGCCGGGCCGTGGCTGCTGGGTGAGCAACTGACACTCGCCGACCTGCATGCCGCGCCAATCATCGGCTATTTCGTCAAGGTGGCCGAAGGACAAAACCTGCTGGCCGAGTTTGCCAATGTCCAGGCCTGGTGGGCTCGCATCGCCGAGCGCCCGAGTTTTGCCCGTACTGAAAAGGCTGGGTGACAAATGTCCGAAAGGCCGAGGGACAGCACCCCCCTCTGTCCTGCCGGACATCTCCCCCTCAAGGGGGAAGATTGGATCTCGCGACTGCTTTCGCCAATTTTCAACGTTGCCAATTTTCGACGTTGGAGGAGAAGGCAGGGCAATGAAGCTGCCAATCTCCCCCCTTGAGGGGGAGATGCCCGGCAGGGCAGAGGGGGGCTGTGTCCCTCCGAGTCCTGCGATAAATTCTCCCAGATCTACGATCACGCCGCTTCCAGTGCCGCCTTCACCGCAGCGATCGCGTTCTCGGCTTTCGAGGCATCCGGGCCGCCGGCCTGGGCCATGTCAGGCCGACCGCCGCCGCCCTGCCCGCCCAACGCTGCGGACGCCACGCGGACCAGATCGACGGCGCTGAAGCGGCCGGTCAGGTCGTCGGTGACGCCGACTACGACGCTCGCCTTGTTGTCCTCGCCGGCGCCAACGAAGACGACGACGCCGGAGCCGAGCGACTTCTTGCCGGCATCGGCCAACGGTTTTAGATCCTTTGGCGCCACACCCGATACCGCCTTGCCGAGAAAACCGACACCGGCAATGGTCTCATTTTCGGCCGGCGCACCGGCTGGCGAACGGTCGCCCAGCGCCAGCTTCTTGCGCGCCTCGGTCAATTCCTTTTCAAGCTTCTTGCGCTCGTCGAGCAGCGCCTCGACGCGGGCCGGCACATCGGCCGGCGAAATCTTCAGCGTGGCAGCGACCGCCTTCAGCCGCCTGTCCTGCTCGTCGAGATGCTTTCTCGCGGCTTCGCCGGTCAGCGCCTCGATGCGGCGCACGCCGGCGGCGACAGCGCCCTCCGACACCAGCCGGACCAGGCCGATATCGCCAGTGGCGCCGACATGGGTGCCGCCGCACAGCTCGACCGAATAGGGCTTGCCGGCCTTGTCACCGGCAACCCCGGTGCCCATCGAGACGACGCGGACCTCGTCGCCGTATTTTTCGCCGAACAGCGCCATGGCGCCCTCAGAAATCGCGTCGTCGACGCTCATCAGCCGCGTCGTCACCGGACTGTTCTGCACGACTATCTCGTTGGCCATCGCCTCGACCCGTTCCAGCTCCTCGGCCGAGATCGGCTTCGGATGGGAAAAGTCGAAGCGCAGCCTTTCCGGCGCAACCAGCGAGCCCTTTTGCGCGACATGGGTGCCGAGCACCTCGCGCAGCGCCTCATGGACAAGGTGGGTCGCCGAATGATTGGAGCGCAGCCGCGTGCGCCTAACATGGTCGACCTTCAGTTCGACCGCGGCACCCGTCTTGACGGTGCCATCGGTAACCTTGCCAAAATGCACGAACACGCCGTCGCCCTTCTTCTGCGTGTCGGTGACGTCGATCGCAAAACCCTCACCCGAAATCACGCCGGTGTCGCCCACCTGGCCGCCGGACTCGCCATAGAACGGCGTCTGGTTGACGACGACGCCGACGGTTTCGCCGGCACCCGCGCTCTCCACCGCAACGCCGTCCCTGACCAGCGCCTGAACAATGCCTTCCGCTTGCTCGGTGTCGTAGCCCAGGAACTCGGTCGCGCCCGCCTTCTCGCGCACCGCGAACCAGACGGTCTCGGTGGCCGCGTCGCCGGAGCCGGCCCAGCTCTTGCGCGCCTCGGCCTTCTGCCGCTCCATCGCAGCATTGAAGCCGTCGAGGTCGACCGAAACGCCGCGCGGACGCAGGGCATCCTGGGTGAGGTCGAGCGGGAAGCCGTAGGTGTCATAGAGCTTGAACGCCGTCTCGCCGTCGAGCCGGTCGCCGCTGCCGAGCGTCTCGGTTGCATCGGCAAGCAGGCCGAGGCCGCGCGCCAGCGTCTTGCGGAAGCGGGTTTCCTCGAGCTTCAGCGTCTCTGATATCAGCGGCTGGCCGCGCACCAGTTCGGGATAGGCCTGGCCCATCTCGCGAACCAGCGCCGGCACCAGGCGCCACATCAGCGGATCACCGGCGCCCAAAAGCTGCGCATGACGCATGGCGCGGCGCATGATGCGACGCAGTACGTAGCCGCGGCCCTCGTTCGACGGCAGCACGCCGTCAGCGATGAGGAAGCTCGAGGCGCGCAGGTGATCGGCAATGACGCGGTGGCTCGCCCGGTTCTTGCCTTCCGCCTTGACGCCGGTCGCGTCTTCCGAGGCGCGGATCAGCGCCTTGAACAGGTCGATGTCGTAATTGTCATGCTCGCCCTGCAGGACGGCGGCGATGCGCTCCAGGCCCATGCCGGTATCGATCGACGGCCGCGGCAGTTCGATCCGCTCCGCCTTCGTCACCTGCTCGAACTGCATGAAGACAAGGTTCCAGATCTCGATGAAACGGTCGCCGTCCTCATCCGGGCTGCCGGGCGGGCCGCCCGGAATGTCGGCACCATGGTCGTAGAAGATTTCCGAGCACGGACCGCAGGGACCGGTATCGCCCATCGCCCAGAAATTGTCGCTGGTGACGATGCGGATGATCCTGTCCTCCGGCAGCCCGGCGATCTTCTTCCAGAAGCCCGCGGCCGCGTCGTCGGTATGGTAGACGGTCACCAGAAGCCTATCCCTGGCGATGCCGAACTCGCGGGTGATCAGGTTCCAGGCGAGCTCGATGGCGCGCTCCTTGAAATAATCGCCGAAGGAGAAATTGCCGAGCATCTCGAAAAACGTGTGGTGACGGGCAGTGTAGCCGACATTGTCGAGATCGTTGTGCTTGCCGCCGGCGCGCACGCATTTCTGCGAGGTCGTGGCGCGCGAATAGGGACGGGTTTCAAGCCCGGTGAAGACGTTCTTGAACTGCACCATGCCGGCGTTGGTGAACATCAGCGTCGGGTCGTTGCGCGGCACCAGCGGGCTCGACGCCACGACCTCGTGACCCTCTTTGCGGAAATAGTCGAGAAATGCCGACCTGATCTCGTTGACGCCACTCATGAATACTGCCTTTTCGAGAGAACCGCCGATTGCCGGCGGAAAACAGACATGGCCTTTTAGCGGTCGCACCGCACCCTGTCCAGAAACACGGAATTGCTCCAAATCGTAGCATTGGCCGGCTGTTCGGAATGGCCAGAGCCACCGCCAAAAACGCAACCGCCGGCCCAAGGCCGGCGGCATGAACACATCGATACACCAACTCAATTCGGGATACGTGAACTCAAACGGATAGTCTGGCTGGCACAGCCTGCATCCTACATCGCGCCCGCTTCGTCCTCGAAACCATCGTCTCCGCCTTCGGAACCACCATTCTCGAGGAATTTCTCGGCGATCAGCCCGGCATTCTGCCTCAGCGCCAGCTCGATCTCGCGCGCCGTCTCGGGATTGTCGCGCAGGAACAGTTTTGCGTTCTCACGGCCCTGGCCGAGACGCTGCGAATTGTAGGAGAACCAGGCGCCCGACTTCTCGACCACGCCGGCCTTGACGCCGAGGTCGACCAACTCGCCGGTCTTGGACACGCCCTCGCCATACATGATGTCGAATTCGACCACCTTGAAGGGCGGCGCCAGCTTGTTCTTGACCACCTTGACGCGGGTCTGGTTGCCGACAACCTCGTCGCGGTCCTTGACCGAGCCGATGCGACGAATGTCGAGGCGTACCGAAGCGTAGAATTTCAGCGCGTTGCCGCCGGTCGTGGTCTCGGGCGAACCGAACATGACGCCGATCTTCATGCGGATCTGGTTGATGAAGATGACCATGGTGTTGGAGCGCGAGATCGAGGCGGTCAGCTTGCGCAGCGCCTGGCTCATCAGCCGCGCCTGCAGGCCGGGCAGCGAATCGCCCATCTCGCCCTCGATTTCGGCGCGCGGCGTCAGCGCCGCGACCGAATCGACCACCAGCACGTCGATGGCGCCGGAACGCACCAGCGTGTCGCAGATCTCCAGCGCCTGCTCGCCAGTGTCGGGCTGCGAAATCAGCAGGTTTTCGAGGTCGACGCCGAGTTTGCGGGCGTAGACCGGATCGAGTGCATGCTCAGCATCGACGAACGCGCAGATGCCGCCTTTCTTCTGGGCCTCCGCCACCGTGTGCAGCGCCAGCGTCGTCTTGCCCGAGCTTTCCGGCCCGTAGATCTCGATGATGCGGCCGCGCGGCAGGCCGCCGACGCCAAGCGCAATGTCGAGGCCAAGCGAACCGGTCGGCACCGTTTCGATCTCGACGACCTGCTCGTTTGCGCCGAGCCGCATGATCGAGCCCTTGCCGAAGGCACGCTCGATTTGCGACAGCGCCGCGTCCAGAGCCTTTGATTTATCCACTGCTTTGTCCTCTACAAGCCGCAAAGAATTCTGAGCCATGATACATCACCCCTTGGTCGTCAATGAAGGCCGGACAATCCGTAATCCTTATCAATTTGTACCGTTTTTGTTCTCGCCTGGCAAGGGGAGACAAGCGATTGAAAAACAAACAATATCAGGATTTGTTCTTTTTTTGTTTCGTGTTTTCACCCCAGGATGTATCCCGCTTCACCCGCAGGATTCTGCTGGGCATCTTCCGAATCGCGCCTCCGGTTGCCGGGTTCCGCCTGACAACCTAGTCTCACCCGGCAACAGCAAAGGTCATCTCGCCGGCATGATGAAGTCGCCGACAATCCTAGCCGTGGGCGGCGCCTATATCGAGCGGCGCGGCCAGGTTTCGGGCGCCTTCGTGCCGGCGGCGTCAAATCCCGGCACGATGCGCGAGGCTGTCGGCGGCGCCGTCTTCAATGCGCTGCGCAGCGCCGTTCGCCGCGGCGTCTCCGGTTCGCTGCTTTCAGTGCGCGGCGGTGATGTTCTGGCCGATACGGTCTCGCGCGCCATCACTGCGGCCGGCATTGCCGATCTGTCCGTGGTGTTCCTCGATCGCACGACGCCGAGCAACACGGTGCTGATCGACGGCGACGGCGCGCTGATCGTCGGCCTTGCCGACATGGCGCTCTACGACCTGGCGCTTCCCAAGCAGATCCGCCGTGCCAAGGTGCGCGAGGCGATCAGCACCGCCGATGCGGTCCTGTGCGACGCCAACCTGCCGTCGACGGCGCTGGAGCGGCTGGTGACGCTTGCCGCCGGCAAGCCGGTCTTCGGCCTCGCAGTCTCGCCAGAAAACGCGGCGCGGCTCGTACCGGTGCTGGGCAGTCTGGCGATGGTCTTCATGGACCGGCGCGAGGCCATCGCACTCGCCGATGTCGGTATCGACACGGCGGAGCGAGATATCATCGACGGCCTGAGGCGCGCCGGCCTCAAAGGCGGCGTGGTGACGGCGGATGACGGTCCGGTGCTGGGTTTCAACGAAGCCGGCGCCTTCTCGATTCTGCCGTCGAAAAAAGTCGCGGACGGCGCCGCCGATGCGCTGGCGGGCGCAACGGTCGCCGCCCTGCTGCGCGGCCTGACGCTGCGCGCGGCGCTGCGCGACGGCGTTGCCGCGGCAATGCTCGCGATCGAAAGTGCCGGGCTTGTGCCGGTCTTAACGGCGGCAGACTTTGCCGACGCGCTGGCCCTTGTGCCCGAGCCGCAGAAAATTGGCATGAGCTGATGACCAGTGGAGAGGAAGCCTATTTGCCGGCACGCAGCCCCGCTTCATAGGCCCGGCGTGCCCAGACCGCCATCTCATCCGGATCGTCGAACGCACTGTCGGGAACGCTCCAGTACGGCATCGACACCAGCTTGCCGTGCCGCGACCCGGTATAGGTCCATTGCCGGCAGCCCGCCGCCTCGAATTCGGGCGCGCTTTCCGCGTCGGCCTTCAGCATCAATTCGCCGCGAAGGACGATCGCCACGATGACGCCGTCGAAATAGATGCCCTTGCCGCCGAACATCTTGCGAATGCTGACCGGGCCGAGGCCTTCGAAAAGTTCGGCAATGCGTTCATTGTCCATGCCGTGATCATGTCACCCGGATTTCCCCTTGTCATCGTGGCAACCGGCACCATCCTGACAAGTTGAAAACCAATTTCGTCGGAGTTTTTCATGCCGCTTCTGCTCAAAGGGTCCTGCCGGTGCAATGCCGTCCGCTTCGAGGTGGAAAGCCACACGCCGGTGCCGTTCATGCTCTGCTACTGCTCGATCTGCCGCAAGCAGCAGGGCGGCGGTGGCTTTGCCATCAATCTCGGCGCCGATTTCGAGACGCTGAAAATCAAAGGCAAGCGCAGTCTTGGCGTCTACCAGGCCGAGATCGAGGACGACGAGCATCCGCAATGCGAGATCTCGTCGGGCGAGCGGAATTTCTGCAAAAAATGTGGTTCGGCACTGTGGCTCTATGACCGGAACTGGCCGGAACTGGTTCACCCCTTCGCCTCGGCGATCGACACAGACCTGCCGAAACCGCCTGAAAAGGTGCATCTCATGCTGAAATACAAGGCGAACTGGGTCGAGCCCGAAATCGGCAAGGATGACAAGACCTTCGATGTCTATCCCGAGGAATCGATCGCAGACTGGCACAAGCGGACGGGAATGTGGGTGGATTAGCTATTTGCGTAACGCTGAGGTTTTGACGGATCAGATGGTGCGGCGCGAGCGGATGTTGTGCCGGGCGATTGCCCGAAACCTCTCAACTTCGTCATCCTGGGGCGGAGCAAGGAGCGAAGCGACGCGCGCAGACCCCAGGATCCATGCCGCGACTTCAGAGCGCTACTGCGGTATAGAATTCTGCTCCGCTGCACTCTTCGTTTAAAGTAACGGCATGGATCCCAGGGTCTCCGCGACGGAGCTTCGCTCCTGCTTCGCCCAGGGATGACGAAGTTGAGGCAATCCGACGTTTGCGTGTCGAGGAAGTAGCGGGCCCTATCAGGCCGATGCGCGCGCCTCGGCCAGTGCCTTCAGATCGGCCGGCTTGAGCTCAACCGATTCGCCGCAGCCGCAGGCCGAGCTCTGGTTCGGGTTGCGGAAGGTGAAGCCGGTGCGCAGCGTCGTCTGCTCGAAATCCATCTCGGTGCCGAACAGGAAAAGCGCTGCCTCAGGCGCGACATAGACATGGGCGCCGTCACGCTCGATATGGTCGTCCTTGGTATTGGGCTCGGTTACCAGGTCGACCGTATATTCCATGCCGGCGCAGCCGCCCTTCTTGATGCCAAGGCGAATGCCATGCGCATTCTCACGAGTCGCAACGATTTCGCGAACCCGGTCGGCAGCCTTTTCGGTCATCGTGATGACGGCGAAGCGTCCCATTTTTTTCTCCATTACGTGCAGGTTCAAGGCCTGCCGAATGATTCCTCACCTAAAATGGTGAAATTTTCTGCCTGGCGCAAGTGCGCCCATTAATACCAGCCAACCGCGACCTGCGCCTCTTCCGACATGCGGTCGGGCGACCAGGGCGGGTCGAAGGTCATGTTGACCTCGACGCCGGACACGCCTTCGACAGCGCCGACGGCGTTCTCCACCCAGCCAGGCATTTCGCCGGCCACCGGGCAGCCGGGCGCGGTCAGCGTCATGTCGATCTTGACCGAGCGGTCGTCCTCGATGTCGATCTTGTAGACCAGGCCAAGCTCGTAGATGTCGGCCGGGATTTCCGGGTCGTAGACCGTCTTCAGCGCCGAGACGATGTCGTCGGTCAGCCGCGCCAGTTCGTCGGCGGGAATGGCCGAGGCGGAAACCAGACCGTTGGCAGTCGTTTCCGAAGTGGTCTCAGCGGTGCGGCCTGCATCATCCATGATCGTCATCCGAAGAACTTGCGCGCTTTTTCGAGCGCATCGGCCAAAGCGTCGACTTCGGCCCTGGTATTATACATGCCGAATGATGCCCTGCATGTGGAGGTTACGCCGAAACGTTTCAACAGCGGCTGGGCGCAATGGGTGCCGGCGCGGACGGCGACGCCCTGCCTATCGATCACCATCGACACGTCATGGGCATGAATGCCCTGCAATTCGAAGGAGATGATGGCGCCCTTATCCGGCGCATCGCCGAAGATGCGCAGCGAGTTGATGGCACGCAGCCGCTGATGGGCATAATCCTTCAGATCGGTTTCGTGCGCGGCAATGCGCTCGCGGCCGATCTTTTCCATGTATTCGAGCGCCGCACCCAGCCCGATCGCCTGGACGATCGGCGGCGTGCCGGCCTCGAAACGGTGCGGCGGATCGTTGTAGGTGACGAAATCCTGCGTCACCTCCTCGATCATCTCGCCGCCGCCCATGAACGGGCGCATGCGCTCCAGCATGTCCTTCTTGCCGTAGAGCACGCCGATGCCCGAGGGCCCATAGACCTTGTGGCCGGTGAAGACGAAGAAATCGCAATCGAGGTCTTGCACGTCGATCGGCATGTGCACGGCGCTCTGGCTGCCGTCGACCAGCACCGGAATGCCGCGCGCATGCGCAATACGCACGATCTCCTTGATCGGCGTCACCGTGCCCAGCGCATTCGACATATGCGTGATGGCGACCAGTTTTGTGCGGTCGGTCAGCCGCTTCTCGAACTCCTCGATGTGGAAGACGCCGAGATCGTCGACCGGCACCCAGACCAGTTTCGCGCCCTGCCGCTCGCGGATGAAATGCCACGGCACGATGTTGGAATGGTGCTCCATGATCGACAGGACTATTTCATCGCCCTCGCCGATATTCGGCATGCCGAAGCCATAGGCGACGGTGTTGATCGCCGCGGTCGTGTTCGAAGTGAAGACGATGTTGTCGGTATCAGGGGCGTTCAAAAATCTTTGCACTATCTTGCGCGCGTTCTCAAAGGCGTCGGTCGCGGCATTCGACAGGAAATGCAAGCCACGATGGACGTTGGCATATTCCTGGGAATAGGCGTGCTGGATGGCGTCGAGCACGGCCTGCGGCTTCTGCGCCGAGGCGCCGTTGTCGAGATAGACCAGCGGTTTGCCGTAGACTTCCCGCGACAGGATCGGGAAGTCGCGGCGTATCGCCTCGACGTCGTAGGGGATGTTTTCGACTTTCTGGTCCATCACAAGCTCTCTCGAGGCATCGCCTCATTCCGTCCAGCACCCCTCATCCGACCAAGCTTCGCTCGGTCACCTTCTCCCACAAGGGGAGAAGGTAAAGCGCTCTTCCTTCTCCCCTTGTGGAGAAGGTGTCGCCGAAGGCGACGGATGAGGGGTGTTGGCCGAAGCGCCAAACTCTCACCCACTGCTACCCGTGCGCCGCGAACCAGCCGTCGAGCCTCGTTTCCAGCGCCTCGACGATCGCCTCGTCATCCAGTTCCTCGATCACCTCGGCGACGAACGCCTTGACCAACAACCCGCGCGCGGTCTTCTCGTCGATGCCGCGCGCCATCAGGTAGAACAGGTGGCTATGGTCGATCTCGGTGACGGTCGCGCCATGGCCGCAGACGACGTCGTCGGCGAAGATTTCGAGCTCAGGCTTGGTCGAGAACTCGCCGTCATCCGACAGAAGCAGCGTGTTGCAGGCCATCTTGGCGTTGGTCTTCTGCGCATATTGGTGGACGTTGATGCGCCCCTGGAAGATGCCGCGCGCTCTTCCGGTCACCACGTTGCGGATCACTTCCGTCGAGGCGGTGTGCGGCACGGCGTGGTCGAGCACCATGGTCACGTCGGTGTGGGTGTCGCCGGCAAGCAGGTTGATGCCGCGCAGCGTGAAATCGGCGCCTTCGCCGGTCGTTCTGACCACGACCTCCTGACGCACCAGCTTGCCGCCGGCATTCATCACGAACAGCGTCAGCTTCGCATCCTTGCCGAGATGCGCCTTGAACTGGGCAAGATGCGTGGCCGTATCAGGCTGCTCCTGCACGATCAGCCACGTCACGTCGGCGCCCTCTTCAAGCAAAAGCTGGCTGACCGAACTGACCAGTGCGGCGCCCTCGCCCGCCTGGCGCTCGACGATAACAGCCTTGGCGCCGGCGCCGACGCGGACGCTGAGGCGCACATGCGTCTGACCGCCGGCCTGCAGGTTCTGCAATTCGATCGGCTTGTCCAGTTCGGTGCCGTCGGCGATGTCGACAAAATAGCCGTCGGCCACGAAAGCCGTGTTCAGCGCGCCGATGGCATCGTCGGCGCCATAGGCATCGAGCCCAGGTGCTGCGCTGCCGTCGGTCAGTTTCTCCGACAGGCGCTGCACGGCAATGCCCTCGATATCAGGCACTTTCGTGCTCGACACGCCGTTCAGCACCGGCAGAACGGCTGACCCTTCGACAACAGGCGCAATGGCTTTCGCGACGGCTGCGGGATCAAAATCCGGAACCGAAGTCAGCAGGCGGCGCAGGTCGGTGTAGTGCCAGGATTCGATGCGCCGCGTCGGCAGGCCGCTCTTGATCGCCTCGATGGCGTCGTCGCGCTTCAGCATCACCGTGCCATCGCCGGGCAGCAGCGACAGCCGGTCGCTGAAGGCGTCGATCAGCGCCGTTTCGGCCGGCGTCCGCTGGGGTGTCGTGTGTATGTTCATCGGTCTCGCCTTGCTTGGCTTGCCTTCTGGGCCTTCTGGCATCTCACGCGGCTTGGCCGATCACGCCGGCATAGCCATTGGCCTCGAGGTCGAGCGCCAGCGACTTGTCGCCGGACTTGACCACCTGGCCCCTGTACAGCACGTGCACACTATCCGGCACGATGTATTGAAGCAGGCGCTGGTAGTGGGTGATGATGACGATGGCGCGGTCTGGCGCGCGCAACGCGTTGACGCCTTCCGAGACGATCTTCAGCGCATCGATGTCGAGGCCAGAATCGGTCTCGTCAAGCACGCACAGTTTTGGCTCCAGAAGCTTCATCTGCAGGATCTCGGCGCGCTTCTTCTCGCCGCCGGAGAAGCCGACATTGAGCGGCCGCTTCAGCATCGCCATGTCCATGTCGAGCAGGGCGGCGGCGTCCTTCACGCGCTTCAGGAATTCGGGGATCTTCAGCGGTTCCTCGCCGCGCGCCTTGCGCTGCTCGTTGACAGCCACTTTCAGGAATTCCATCGTCGCCACGCCCGGTATCTCCATCGGATACTGGAAGGCGAGAAAGATCCCTGATGTGGCGCGCTCGGCCGGATCCATCTCGAGGATCGACTGGCCGTTGTAGAGGATATCGCCTTCGGTCACTTCATAGTCCTCGCGACCGGCGAGGATGTAGGACAGCGTCGATTTTCCCGAGCCGTTGGGGCCCATGATGGCGGCGACCTCGCCGGCCTTCACCGTCAGGTTCAGGCCGCGGATGATCTCGGTGCCGTCATCGACGATGCGAGCATGAAGGTTTCTGATTTCAAGCATTTTTCGTTCCAATATCAAGAATCCACCAGTTTTACTTTCTCTCTACCGCTTCATCGGGCCAATCTGGACTGACCTGTGCTCCGGTAGAAATGATGCCCAAGTACCAGCCAACAAGCTTCACCGCACCAGGCAGGTCTTTCTGGAGGATGGCATCTGTCTCCATGCCGGCATTCTCGGCGAGCAGACGATCGTCTACGCCCACAACGTACTCCGTATCCCCGTGCTTGGCTGGGAACACCGTGAGCACAACCTTGTTGTTGAAAGACACGGACGTGCCAATCGACACCTCCGCAGGGACGACCGCGAAAGCCGTATTGTCCGACAGCGCCGCCGAAAGCACCGACCGGAATCGATCATTGCTTTCGATCAACCGGTTTCGGACCTCCGAATAGATAGGAGCCTGCTTGATTGCGAGTTCCTTTCCTTCTGCGAAGGCGGCGTCGAATGAGGCTTTCAGTTGAGATTGACTCACCCCACGCTCCCCTCAAGCGAAATGCCAATCAGCTTCTGCGCCTCGACCGCGAATTCCATCGGCAGTTGCTGGATGACGTCCTTGACGAAGCCGTTGACGATCAGCGCGATCGCCTCTTCTTCGGGGATACCGCGCTGCATGACGTAGAACTTCTGGTCCTCGGAGATTTTCGAGGTGGTCGCCTCATGCTCGAACTGTGCCGTTGCGTTCTTGGCTTCCATGTAGGGCACGGTGTGCGCGCCGCACTGGTCGCCGATCAGCAGCGAGTCACAGTTGGTGAAGTTACGAGCGTTGGTCGCCTTGCGGTGCGCCGATACCTGGCCGCGATAGGTGTTCTGCGAGTAGCCGGCGGCGATGCCCTTGGAGATGATGCGGCTCGACGTGTTCTTGCCGAGATGGATCATCTTGGTGCCGCTGTCGACCTGTTGGTAGCCGTTCGACACGGCGATCGAATAGAACTCGCCGCTGGAATCGTCGCCACGCAGGATGCAGCTCGGATATTTCCAGGTAATCGCCGAGCCGGTCTCGACCTGCGTCCACGAAATTTTCGAACGGTGACCACGGCAGTCGCCGCGCTTGGTGACGAAATTGTAGATGCCGCCCTTGCCCTCGGCGTCGCCGGGGTACCAGTTCTGCACCGTCGAGTATTTGATCTCGGCATCGTCGAGCGCGATCAGTTCGACCACTGCTGCGTGAAGCTGGTTCTCGTCGCGCTGCGGCGCCGTGCAGCCTTCGAGATAGGAGACGTAAGCCCCCTCCTCGGCGATGATCAGCGTGCGCTCGAACTGGCCGGTATTCTTCTCGTTCATGCGGAAATAGGTCGACAGTTCCATCGGGCAGCGCACGCCCTTGGGCACGAAGACGAAGGAGCCGTCGGTGAACACCGCCGAATTCAGCGTGGCGTAGAAATTGTCGGAGGTCGGCACGACCGAACCGAGATACTTCTTCACCAGTTCCGGATGCTCGCGGATGGCTTCCGAGATCGAGCAGAAGATGACGCCGGCCTGCGCCAGTTCCTTCTTGAAGGTGGTAACGACGGAAACCGAATCGAACACGGCGTCGACGGCGACGCGGCCCGACTTATAGACATTGTCGCTGGGCTCCTCGAGTTCCGACGCATCGGTCTTCTGCACGCCGGCAAGAATTTCCTGTTCCTTCAGCGGGATACCGAGCTTTTCGTAGACCCTCAACAGTTCGGGATCGACGTCGCTCAGCGATGTCGGTCCCGGCGTGCTCTTGGGCGCCGCGTAATAGTGGAGGTCCTGGAAATCGATCTTCGGATAATGGACGCGCGCCCACTTCGGCTCGTCCAGCGTCACCCAGCGCCGATACGCTTCCAGACGCCATTCCAGCATCCAGGACGGCTCGTCCTTCTTCGCCGAAATGAAGCGGATAATGTCTTCGCTCAGGCCCTTTGGGGCCTTGTCCATCGCGATTTCGGTCTGGAATCCGTATTTGTATTGGTCGACGTCGATCTTTCGGACCCGATCGATCGTGTCCTGCACAGCAGGCATTAGCGTTCTCCATCCACGCCGGGGTCAAGGCCCGGCAGTTTTCAAACTATGGCACCGCGAAACCAGTGCCCGCGAGGCACCCGAGGCGGCGTAAGTTCCATATAGTGCGTCCCTGCCGGGAATTCACCCGGCCACCATGAAACGCACGGCTCTACCAGGCCAGAAGGCCTGCGTTTATTTGCCGCGCTCAGGCGGCTTCTTCCCTGCCTGTGCGGCGTGAGGCAATACCTGCCAGCGCAGTGCGGAACAGTTCGATGTCCTCGGCGCTCGTTGCGTGGCCGATCGACACGCGCAAGGCGCCAAGGCTGTCATTATATCCCATGGCTTTCAGCACATGGCTCGGGCCGACCTTGCCCGACGAACAGGCGGAACCGGCCGACAGAGCCACGCCGGCGAGGTCGAAGGCGATCTGCGCCGTCTCCGCCTTGATGCCCGCAATAGCGAAGAATGTCGTATTGGCAAGCCTCGGCGCGCCGGTTCCGAAGATTTCCGCATCCGGCACCAGCGTTTTCACGATAGCCTCGATCTCGTCGCGGCGGCTACCGACCGCATCGATGCTCTTCAATCCGATCAGGGCCTCCCGCGCCGCCGCGCCAAAACCGGCGATTGCGGCCAGATTTTCGGTGCCGCCACGATGACCCTTTTCCTGGCCGCCGCCGGCGATCAAGGGCCTAGGCATCATCAGGTCCGAGGCGGCGACGATGGCGCCAACACCCTTGGGACCGCCGATCTTGTGCGAAGACAGAATCAGGTAATCGGCGTAACCCGCTGACATATCGAGCGGAACGCGACCGGCTGCCTGCACCGCGTCGACGACCAGAATGCCGCCCGCCGCCTTGACGATTTCGGCGATGCGCTCGACCGGCTGGATGACGCCGGTCTCGTTGTTGGCGGCATGGATCGCCACCAGCGGCAGGCCGTCTGCCTTGTCATGACGGCCAAGTGCCGCCGCCAACGTGTCCAGCCTGACTATGCCGTCGGCATCGACGCCGATGCGCGTCACCAGGGCTGCCGGAAATCGCCCGCCGTTCAGCACACAAGGATGATCGGCCTCGCAGACATAAAGCCGGCTCATGCGGACAGTGCCGCGCCCCATCTGCCAATCCGGCGTCAGCAGCGTCGAGGCGGCTTCCGTCGCACCGGAGGTGAACACGACATGCTCGGCGCCGGCGCTGACCAGCGTCGCCACGTCGCGCCGTGCATTTTCGATCAGCCGCCGTGCGGCGCGGCCCTCGGCATGGACCGACGACGGGTTGGCGGCGGCATCGAGCGCGGCAATCATTGCCGCGCGCGCCGCGGCAAGCAGCGGCGCGCTGGCATTGTAGTCGAGATAGGCGCGTTGTCCGGCCATTTTCGCTTCAATCGGTCCCGTCAAAAGCTGTTCCGCGAGGATAGCGCGTTATTTCCTTGAAATTGCAAGGCAAGACATCCTATTTACGCGGCGTGCGGCGTGGGTAGCCGAGCCATTACGTTTGGCCACCCAGTTTTGAACAATTCTAAACTAGCTTCTAGAAAGACGCTCGCCCTGCGTCAAGGCCAGAGGAAGAGTTGTTCCGGGCGCCGCGCATTCTTATGCCATGTGGAGTATTTTATGCCTGAGGTCATTTTCACCGGTCCGGCCGGCCGCCTGGAGGGTCGCTACCAGCCTTCCAAGGAAAAGAGCGCGCCGATTGCCATCATCCTGCACCCGCACCCCCAGTTCGGCGGCACGATGAACAACAAGATCGTCTACGACCTCTTCTACATGTTCCAAAAGCGGGATTTCACCACGCTTCGCTTCAATTTCCGCGGCATCGGCCGCAGCCAGGGCGAATTCGACCACGGCACCGGCGAATTGTCGGATGCGGCCGCGGCACTTGACTGGGTGCAGTCGCTGCATCCGGATTCCAAGAGCTGCTGGGTCGCCGGCTATTCGTTCGGCTCGTGGATCGGCATGCAGCTTCTGATGCGCCGGCCGGAGATCGAAGGCTTCATCTCGATCGCGCCGCAGCCCAACACCTATGACTTCTCGTTCCTGGCTCCCTGCCCGTCGTCAGGCCTCATCATCCATGGCGACGCCGACAAGGTGGCGCCGCCAAAGGACGTGCAGGGGCTGGTCGACAAGCTGCACACGCAAAAGGGCATCACCATCACCCAAAAGACCTTGCCCGGCGCCAACCATTTCTTCTCCAACGACGCGGACCTCCTGCTCCAGGAATGCGCGGACTATCTCGATCGCCGGCTGGCCGGTGAATTGTCCGACCCGCGGCCGAAACGGTTGAGATAACAGAGATGTACCACCCCCGCATTTCTTCCAGGGCGCCAATGTCTATGTGACGCCGTCCTGGTACGCGAAACCGGGAAGGTCGTGCCGACCTGGAACTACGCCATCGTCCAGGTGCGCGGTGCCGTCAGGGTGATCGAGGACCAGGATTGGCTGGCCCAGCAGATTTCCGATCTGACGATATCCCAGGAAGCCGCTCGCGAAGCACCCTGGGCTGTGACCGACGCACCAGCCAGCTTCATCCAGTCGCAGATCAAGGGCATTGTCGGGCTGGAAATCGAGATCAGGATATGCAAGGCAAGTGGAAGGTCAGCCAGAACCGGCCCATCGCCGACCGTAGCGGTGTCGCCGAGGGGCTCGAGAGCGAGGACCCGAACTCGCCCGACATGGTCCGGCTGGTACGATCCTACGGCGGACTGGACGACAGATAGCACCGACCTTGTACAAGGTCGCAGCCTGGAGATTCCCACGGATTTGCTGCGGCCGGAGGCATCGTATCGGCCTTACCCGGCTTACGCCACGTCGCGCTGAGAGGCAGGTCGCTCAATCGACTTTCGTCATCGCCGCCTTGTGCTCGTTGGCGATCAACCACAGGTTGCGGATGTAGATGAACAGGCCCAGGGCCTGGCCGGCGATGAAAACCGGATCCTGCCGCTGGATGGCGTAGATCAGCAGCAGGCTGCCGCCGAACAGCGAAAAGAACCAGAAAGCGATCGGCACGACGCTGCGCTTGGCTTTTTCCGATGCGACCCACTGCACGACGAAGCGCATGCTGAAGAAGAACTGGGCGACAAAACCGAGCAGAATCCACGTATCGAACTGCTTGACGAAGACGTCGTGAAGCCAGGTCGCCAGTTCCTTAAGCACGTTAGCCATGCCGGATTTCCTCTGTTTTTGGCATTCTCCGGCGCCGGCGGCGCAGCCACCAGACACCGGCGAGATCAAGCACCCCTTGCAGGCCGCGATCGAAAATCCCGTAATTCGACTTGCCGTGGCGGCGAGAGCGGTCGACGACGTCGCAATGCACGACGCGATACCCCTCCTGGATGACGAGGGCCGGAACAAAGCGGTGCGTGCCGTCGAAGAACGGCAACTTCCTGAGGATGTCGGTATGGATCGCCTTCAGGCCGCAGCCCGTGTCGCGGGTCTCGTCATGCAGGACCGCCTTTCTCAGCCAGTTGGCAAAACGGGACGCCAGTTGCTTGATCTTGCTGTCGCGACGTTTCAGGCGCTGCCCTTGCGAAACGCCGAAACCGGGACCGGCCTGCCGCAGGGCATCGACCAGCACCGGAATGTATTTGGGATCGTTCTGGCCGTCGCCGTCGATCGTGGCGACGATATCGCCGCGGGCCGCCCATGCGCCCGAACGCACAGAGAAAGACTGGCCGGCGGATTTCTCATGCCTGAGGTGGCGAAGCGGAAACGGGCGAAGCACTGCCTGGGCGGCAAGCACCGAGGTGGTCCCGTCGGTCGAACCGTCATCGACGACGATCACCTCGAAGGCGCGCCCGGCCATCGCCGCCCCGATCTCGTCGAGCAGAAGCGGCAGGTTCGCCGCCTCGTTCCGGCAAGGAATGACGATGGATATCTCCGGCATTTCGCGTCGGACTCTGTCATAGGATATGGCATTCGATTCGATGCCGTGCGGTGCCGTTCCAGCGGATCAGGTGCGGCAAGGCCCGCTGGCGCGGCGCCTCATTACGCCAGCCCAAACGATGAAGCAAGGATGCAGCCGGAAAGCGAGCTTGCGCCGTTTCACGACCCCGTGATTGCGTTCGCACCGAAACGGTCATGTAAAACGCGACCGGCACGCAAAACCGGATTCCCCTTTTGCTGACCGCGCTTGGATGCTAAACGCCCGCGTTCACGCATACCACGCCCGATCCGCTTCGGTTGGGCGCTTTCGGGAAAGAAAAAATGTCCGCCTTCAAATCCGATTTCCTGCGCATAATGAGCGAGCGCGGTTTCATCCACCAGATTTCGGATGATGCCGGCCTCGACCAGCTTTTCGCCAAGGAAACGGTGACCGCCTATGTCGGCTACGACGCCACGGCGACCAGCCTGCATATCGGCAATCTGATTTCCGCGACCATGCTCTACTGGCTGCAGGAGACCGGCCACCGGCCGATCGCGCTGATGGGCGGCGGCACCTCGATGATCGGCGACCCGTCCTTCCGCGACGACCAGCGCAAGCTTTTGACGCCTGAGGCCATCGCCACCAACATCGAAGGCATCAAGCACATCTTTGGCCGCATCCTGCGTTTCGGCGACGGTCCGAACGACGCGATCATGGTCAACAATGCAGACTGGCTGATGAAGCTCAACTATGTCGAATTCCTGCGCGATGTCGGCCGGCATTTTTCGGTCAACCGCATGCTGACCTTCGACAGCGTCAAGCTGAGGCTCGAGCGCGAACAATCGCTGTCGTTCCTCGAATTCAACTACATGATCCTGCAGGGCTATGATTTCGTCGAGCTCAGCCGGCGATATGGCTGCCGCCTGCAGATGGGCGGATCGGACCAGTGGGGCAACATCATCAACGGCGTCGATCTCGGACACCGCATGGGAACGCCGCAGCTTTATGCCCTGACCACACCGCTGCTGACGACGTCGTCAGGCGCCAAGATGGGCAAATCGGCGAAGGGCGCGGTCTGGCTGAACGGCGATCTCTACTCGCCCTATGATTTCTGGCAGTACTGGCGCAACACCGAGGACGCCGACGTCACGCGCTTCCTCAAGATTTTCACCCGCCTGCCGCTCACCGAGATCGCGCGGCTTGCCGCCCTTGGCGGCTCCGAGATCAACGAGGCCAAGAAGGTCCTGGCCACGGAAACGACGGCCATCGTGCACGGCCGCGAGGCAGCCGAGCAAGCCGAGGAAACCGCGCGCAAGACATTCGAAGAAGGCGCGCTGGCCGAGACGCTGCCGACCGTCGAGGTCGGCAAGGCCGATCTGGAGAGCGGCGTCGGCATATTGTCGCTGTTCGTCACCGCCGGGCTGGCGGCGTCCAACGGCGAGGCGCGGCGACACATCCAGGGCGGCGCGGTGCGGCTGAACGACCAGTCCGTTTCCGATGATCGCCGGTTGGTGACACTTCAGGATCTCGGCCCGGAACAAGTCGTAAAACTGTCGCTCGGCAAGAAAAAACACGTTCTGGTACGGCCGGTCTGACGGGCCGCCTGATCGATCCCGATGGAATCGGGATGGGGCTCCAATAGCCCTTTTCCGAAGCCGGTTTCACTTCTTGCTGCGCTGACCTTCGGTTCGGGATCACGGCCTAGGTAAACTTAATCAGCTGCTGAGAATGGCCGGGATGGGTGAAATATTGCCATTCGTCTCATCGGAACGAGCAGGTAGCGCCATAAACGGTCGTTCCATCGCAGGCATTGAACGACCGGGGGCGGTCCGACTTCGGCCGTTTACTCATTAGAAAAGCGAGCGGTCAGTAGCTGTCGCTCTGCGGTAGACCATCTGTGATCTCATAGTAGTCGCCCTTGTCCCCGACAAATGTGTGTTTGGAGAGATGCAAGCCGGTCGGGCCATCGAATAGCCCCATCGCGACCGCTGTGAGCTGGTAACCTTCAATCGTGGGCTTCCAGAACAACGTCGAGCCGCACTCAGAACAGAACCCACGTTCGACTTTGTCGGATGATCGGTACCAACGGACGTGCTGTTCACCCCCGACTGAGAGCGCGTCGCGCCGGACATTCACAGCAGCGAGGACATGGCCAGACTGCCTACGACACATCCTGCAATGGCAAGCTTCGGGCTGATGTTCAATTGGACCTGTGACCTCGACGCTGACACTGCCGCACAGGCACGCACCCCTCAACATTGCACCTCTCCATATCCGACATCGCCTCGCTAGTTAGGCGGTACTCCCAATTGGCAGATTGGCAGGCTAGTTGACGACTGAAATTGGCCCAACACATGACGTTCGTGCTGGATATGACGAAGGTCGCGAGCGGGTTCAATTCTTCCGGTTTCTCGAACAGGAAGGTAGCGCCATTTGCAGACGTCAGCGAGTGCGGCCACTATGGTCCCAGTGTTCGTATCGGACGTTTCCGGTCCGACGCCGCGCGGATCGGGGCGTCTCCCGCCATCGATGCGATCGAGTTCGCAGCCACCTGGCGGAAGGCGGAAGGTTCTGATCCGCCCTTTCTTGCTGCTGCGGTAGAAAGACTTCTTGTTCAGCCACAAGCCCAAATTGCTGGATTTGGCAGCCCAGGAAGGATAGGCTTGGTTTTTGGTTCAAGCGATGGAACAGAGACTAGCCGCAATTCTGGCTGCCGATATGGCGGGCTACAGTCGGCTAATGGAGGCCGACGAATCCGGCACGCTCGCACGCCTTCGGACCCATCGCATAGAACTCGTCGATCCCGCCATCGCGAAGAACAAGGGCCGGATCATCAAGACCACCGGAGACGGCATGCTCGTTGAGTTCCAGAGCGTGACCGATGCCGTGAAATGCGCCGTGGAAATCCAACAGCGCATGAAACGGCGCAATTCGGATGTGCCGCAAGAACGGCGTATCGAATTCAGGATCGGCATAAATCTCGGCGACATCATTTTCGAAGATGAGGACATTTTCGGCGACGGCGTCAATATTGCCTCGCGCATCGAGCAACTCGCCGACGTCGGCGGTATCTGCGTGACCGCAGCGGTGGCGACCCAGATTGCCGACCGTCTCGAAATTGCCATGGAGGACCTGGGCGAGAAGACGTTAAAGAACATCAGCCGCCCGGTTCGCCTCTATCGCATTGGGCTTGACAGTCCTGTCCTGCCAGAAGTCGAGGCAAAGCGATCCATCTCGAAACCTTCGATAGTGGTGCTGCCATTCAACAACATGAGCGGCGACCCCGAGCAGGAATTTTTCGCGGACGGACTGACCGAGGACATCATCACCGAACTGTCCCGCCACCATGAGCTGTTCGTCATCTCGCGCAATTCCAGCTTCGTCTACAAGAACCGCGCCGTGAATGTGCGCGAGGTGGCCGAGAAACTCGACGTCCAATACCTGGTGGAGGGAAGCGTCCGCAAGATCGGCGACAGGGTGCGCGTGACGGTTCAGCTCATCGACACGGCGAATGACGCTCATATTTGGGCAGACAAATATGACCGGAAGCTGGACGACATATTCGCGATTCAGGATGAGGTGACCGCGGCGATCGCAGCCACGCTGCCTGGTCGTGTCGAGGCGGCTCAGCGGGACCAGCTCGCGCGGGCGAAACCTGCAAACATGGCCGCGTATGAATGTGTTCTTGCTGCCAAGGTGCTGCATCACCGAAGCACGATTGAGGATAATGAACGCGCGCAAACCTTGATAGGCCGGGCCGTCTCGCTCGACCCCGATTATGCCCATGCCCATGCCTGGCGGGCCTGCATTCTTGGCCAGGCCTGGGTCCATAACTGGTGCCAAGACAGGGATGCCGTCTGGAACGACATCATGGTAGCGCTGGACAGGGCGCTGGCGCTGGACGACAACGATGCCGATGTCCACCGCATCCTCGCCGCAGTGAATGTGAACAACAATGAGCTGACTACAGCGCGCTACCATCAAGAGCGCGCCCTCGCCCTCAATCCCAATTACGACCTCGTGGTGGTGCAGCAAGGCGAGTTATTGACGTGGCTGGGGAGGCCGGAAGAGGGAATTGAATGGATCCGCAAGGCAATGCAGTTGAACCCGCACCACCCGGAGAGGTTCTGGAGCCATCTGGGAAAGGCGCATTTCGCCGCGCGCCAGTATGGCGAGGCGATCGAAGCTTTCATGCATCTGTCAACCATGGACTCGGTTCAGCACGCTTTCGCCGCTGCCTGCTATGGCTGGCTCGGCGACGAAATCGCGGCCGCGGCGCATCTAGGCAAGATCAGAACGCTCGATCCCCAATTCGACCTCGATTCATTTATCGCCACCCTGCACTATGCCCAGGAGTCTGATGTGCAGCACGTCCGCGAAGGACTGCTGAAAGCCGGTATTGCCCACCTGTAGCCAGCCGGTAACTACGAACCAATCGGGGACAGAAAAAAGACCGGCCCCCACCCGATGCGGACCTTGTGGCATGACCGAACGACGGGCGGCTTAAGGTCATGGGCGTGAATTCAGCCGGGGCGATCCACTTAGGGTCAAGACTCGGTCGCTCTCAGTGATTGGGTTTTGACCTTACCGATACTCAAAGATCGACCGGAAAATTCCGGGCGCGATCACCGACAGCGGATTGACGTCCAGTTTGGGCTTGTTGGCATCGCCCCTGAGCCGGTAAGTCACGCCGATCAGGCCGCGATCGCGGCCATTGCCGAGCAGCGCGCCGAACAGCGGCAGTTCGCCGAAGATGCGGTTGATGCCATAGACCGGCATGAAGGTGCCGGTCATGTCCATTTTGTTGTTCTGGTCGTAGAGCGTGCCCTGGAAGGTGGTGCCGATACGCGGGCCGCGCAGCACGCCATTGGCCAACTTCAGATAGCCGGCGCCCTTTTCGATTTCGGAAAAGCCGCGCTCGAACTTCACTCTCGACGTGTCGATATTGGCTTTTACAGCATCGTTGAGACTGCGGCTGTCGCCCGCCGGCGTCGTCGATACGAGCGAGGCGAGTTTCGGCTCGTTGACCACGAAGAAGTTGTGCGAGTCGACCTGGCCCTTCATCGGCCCATCGCTCGCCCCGGCGAGCGCCAGCGTGATCGAACCGCCCTCCATATGCTCGTAGATGTTGAGGAACCGCAGGATGGCGCCGGCATCGGCCGACGTCACGTTGAGGGCGCGCCTGCCGGCGCCGGTCCTATTGCTGATGCTTATGGCAGCACCCGAGCTTGCCGTGGCGCTTACCTTGAGCCCGTTCACCCTGGAGCCGGCGGCGCTGTAGTCGAGCTTAAGGTTCGACAGCGTCTCGTTGTGGAAGCCCGTCAGGGAATTGACATCGGCGCTGACCGAAATCGCGTCGGAACCCGTGGCCTTGGTGGCGGTGTCGACATCGGACGTGAATTGCTTGATCAGCGAGCGCGCGTCCAGCGCGCTGCCGCTGATGTCGATCGCGTAGCCCTTGCCCGATCGTTTCACCGAAACGGCAACATCGTCTCCCCGGTTCAACTTGACGTTGCTGAACCGCGCCGAGGACAGGGCGCCGTTGACCAGCACCACGCCGCCATCGATCGAAAAAGTCTTTCCATTCAGGTCGAAGTCGGACAGCGTCGTGGTGTCGCCGGACTTGGCCATGGCAAATGTGACATTGGCTGAAATGCCGGGCCCCTTGCTCCAGCCCGCCCAGGGAATGTCCAGCCTGGCATTGGTCAGGTCCGCCGAAACAGTCTGGTTGCCCGTGCCGCTCTTGTCGATCTCAACCTTGACGGTTCCCGAAAGCAGCTCCGACAGGCCAGGCATGGCGCCGGCACGTATCTTGTCGTCGAGCATCAGCGCCACTTTCCGGCTGCGTGGCGGTCCGCCGTCCCTGAGCGGTTCGATCAGGTCGAGTTCGGCGGGAATGCCGTTGAGCAGCGCCTTGGCTGATATCACGGCCTTCTCGGGTTCGACCGTGATCGAACCATCGGCGTCGGTCACCGTCTGGTCTTCGAACGGCTTGCCCAGCGACAGGTCTTTGTAATCGAGCGTCACCAGCCAATCGAGTTTCGAGCTGTCGACGCCTGACTGCAGCGGAATATCCGCCTTGACGTGGCCGGTCACCGTGCCGGACAGGTCGTCCGGCAGCAGGCCGACATGGCGCATGGCGTTGATCGGCTCGTAGGAGGCGAGCTCGGCGATTGCGGACGCCTCCCCGGCGACGTCGATATCAAGCGCGCCGATCACCGGCGGGCGGTTCGCCGCCTTGACCGTCATCGTGCCGTTGCTTGCCGCCACCGTGCGGCCGCTGACCATATAGACGTTGCCTGAGGACAAAGCGACGTCGACGTCATTGCCGCGGAATTCGACAACGCCGACGGCATCGCGTATCGGCGGAATGTGACCGGCCGTATCGAAGCGCGATCCTTCGATCTGGAAACGGCCGAACACTTCATCAGACGAAAGCGGGATCCCGTTGCCAAGACGCCCGGGCGCGACCTGGAACTGCAGGCTCGCGTCAACGACGCGGCCGCCGAACAGGTTCTTCAGCACCCAAAGGCGAGCGTTTCGCGCGGAAAACCAGGGCCACAACTGCTTGACGTGCGAGACCGGCATGTCGTGGACGTTGAAGGCCACAGATATGCCCGGCACCTTTCCTCTAGCGAATTCGACCGAAGCCGTGCCCAGCGCCTCGCTGGCGGCTCCGGACCTGATCCCGATCTGCTCGGCTATGAGCTTGCGGCTGCGGGTCTGGTAGACGCCGGCGACGCGGGCAATGAAATCGAGCGCAGGTTCGGAGGATTCCGAAGGCGCCAGCGTCGAATGGTCGCTGGTCAGGTCGTAGCGATAGGACGGCTCCTCGCCCGCTGTTCCTGTCGCCGGCTTTGGCCCGATCGAACCGGCGAAATCGAAGCTCGAGCGACCGGTCCTCACTTGCAGCCGGTCCACCTGGATCTTGTTGGCGCCGGCGACAAGTGTCGCATCGAGATCGACGTCTGCTGGAAGCGAGCCACGCGACCCAAGTTCGAGCACGGAACCGGCGAACGACAATGAGGCCGTCAGCTGCGACGCGTTCTCGCCGGATCCTTCCGATCCCGCCAGCTTCAAGGCAATCGCGCCCAGCGTCCCGCCTGACGCTGCCGCAGCCGCGCCGGTCTGCGCTATCTCGACGCTTGCAGCCAATGCCGTCACGCGCCGCGTCTTATCGCGGCTGGCTGAGGCGGCGATGGTGAGTGCCCTGCCGTCGATATCCGCGTCGGATGACAACTCCATGCCGCCCGGCCCCGACTGCGCAACGGTGGCCTCTGTGATTCTGACCAGTTTGACCGACCCGGCCTCGGGCAGGATGAGGTCGACGTTGCGGAGGTCGATCCGGCGCATCGAATCCTCGCGCACCGCATCAAGCGCGTGGTTGATACTGGCAAACACCGTGCCGGCCAGTCTTTCCGGATCGATGAGGCCGTCGTCATTGCGCAGCGCCGCCGTCCAGTCGCCACCCGACGGCAGCGCCGCCATAGTGATGCGCGCATCGGAAATCCTGGCGCTGGTAAGCCGCACCTTACCCGAAAGCAATGGTATCAGCCTTATGCCGAAGCGGACACGCCCGGCGTCGGCCATCGGCTTGCCGTCGGCAGTCCTGAGGCTGACGTCGCTGACCTGCAGCGCGATGAAGCTCGATCCGTCGAGCGTGAGACTGGCCGGCCCGACCATAACATCGACGTCGACGCCGGCCAATTTCTCGATGGCCGTTTCCGCTTCGGCCCGCAGCCGCTCGGTGCCGAAACCGGACATGCCGATCGCATACACAGCGGCGGCGGCCAGCAGCACAAGCACCACAAGACCGGCAAACAGCCGCGCAAGAATACGAACGCCGCGGCCGATCGACGCCTGGCCGAGCGGCGGTACGCGGCACGCGGACGGGAAGGCACCCAGGTCGGTGATCTCATCACGCCTGAATCTGATCTTCTCGTGCTGCGGCTGCTCCTGATCCACACAATTTTCCGTTGAACGAACTCGACCGTGGACGAATCCCGGTGCGACAATATATCGATGAGGCTTCGCGCGTAACCTCAAACAAGGGCATCGATATGGCTGATCTCGACGTCGGCGACCTTGCGCCGCAGTTCGACCTTCCCCGCGACGGCGGCGGCTCGCTCAGCCTCGCGTCGTTGCTGGGAAAGCCGGTCGTGCTTTACTTCTATCCGCAAGACGACACCACAGGCTGTACCAATGAGGCGATCGGCTTTTCGCAGTTGAAGCCGGAGTTCGAAAAGCTCGGCGCCGCCGTGATCGGCCTGTCGCCGGACAGTGTCCGAAAACACGACAAATTCAAATCAAAATACGATCTGACCATCGACCTTGTCGCCGACGAGGAGCGCAAGGTGATCGAAGCCTATCATCTGTGGCTCGAGAAGAAGCTCTATGGCCGCCGCTACATGGGTGTCGAGCGTGCAACGTTCCTGATCGGCGGCGACGGACGGATCGCCAGGATCTGGAGGAACGTTCGCGTCAAAGGCCATGCCGAGGCGGTGCTGGAGGCCGTGCGCGCTTTGACGGCAACGTCGCCTGAGGCCTGAAAACCCCATGTGAGCATGACGCGCCGAAGCCTGCACCTCATGCCCTCATACCAATCCGGCTGCAACCCATGGGCTGCAACGCGCTGGGCGCCAGCAACCGACCGTTAACCTTAATGATGTGTAATGAGGCTCGTCGTTGGTATCGTAACGAAAGCTTGGTCCCGTGAACGTAGCCGGTCAGTCAACGGTCTTTGGCAGGCGCAAGGAGCCCCACACGGTCATTATCGCCCGGGGCAACGAGATAAGGCATTTCACCATACGGCCATGGGTTGCCGCATTTTGCGGCTCCGCGCTGGCGGCGATGGCGATAGGCTATCTGCTGGCGACCTCCTACCTCGTGCTGCGCGACGACCTGATCGGCGCGACCACGGCACGGCAGGCGCGCATGCAGCAGGCCTATGAGGACCGCATCTCGGCACTGCGCGCCCAGGTCGACCGGATCACCAGCCGTCAGCTTCTCGACCAGCAGCTCATGGAAACCAAGGTTGGCGAACTGCTGGAACGACAGACCCAGCTCAGCCTGCGCCATGGCCGCCTCGGCCCGCTCCTCGAACGCAGTGAGAGCGACGTTGGAACGCCACCTGCCGCAGGCACTGCTGTGTCGTCAAAGCCAGATAAGCGCGCCGACGTGACCGACGCCCAGCCGCAGGCCTATTCGGTTGCCGGCGTCGGCGCCGACCTTGGCGCCGGCGATACCAGGCCGTTCTCCTTGTGGTCGACCCGCTCGGATCCGCTGCCGAGCGACACGGCGGCCGATCGTGCCGACAGGCTGTTCGTATCGATCAATGAGTCGCTCAAGGCGATAGAGAGCCAGCAGCTCACCCGCATCACCACGCTTGCCGACAACGCCTACAGAAACGCCGATGCAATTTCTCAGGCGCTCGAGGCGGCTGGCCTGCCGGTCGACAGCGATTTCGGCAAGAGCGATGCCGGCGGTCCGCTGATCCCGCTCGACAGTTCGATGACGTTCGACAGCAAGGTAAGAGAACTCGACGAGGCGCTGGACGCGCTCGATCGTCTGAAGACGGAGGCGCGACGGCTGCCGCTCGCCAATCCCGCCCCCGGTCGCTCAGTCACCAGCCCCTTCGGCGTGCGCACCGACCCGCTGCTCGGCACCGCCGCGCTGCATTCGGGGATGGATTTCAGGGCGCCGACCGGAATGCCCGCCAAGGTCACGGCGCCCGGCGTCGTCGTCAAGGCCGGCTGGAACGGAGGCTATGGCCGCCTGGTCGAGGTCGACCATGGCAATGGCTTTGCGACGCGCTATGGGCATCTCAGCAAAATCAACGTGACCGTCGGCAAGAGGCTCAACGCCGGCGATGTCATCGGCAAGACCGGAAGCAGCGGCCGCTCGACCGGCCCGCACCTGCATTACGAGATCCGCCACAATGGCGAAGCCATCGACCCGCTGCGCTTCCTGAGGGTCGGCAGGAAGGTCGCGCAGTACCTTTAGCCCCCGGCAGGGCTCCTTCTGACAAGTCGGAGGCCAGTCGGCTGCGAGCTTCACGTCGGTGCAGGACCTTTGATGCTGGCGGGACAGCGCGCCCCTCTGTCCTACCGGACATCTCCCCCACTTGGGGGGAGATTGGATGTCGCACCGGGTTTCGCCAATCTCCAATGCTGAAGAAAAAGGCGCCGTCGGCAGAGCTGCCAATCTCCCCCTTGTGGGGGAGATGTCCGGCAGGACAGAGGGGGGCGCGAAGGATCGCTACAGGGACGGCTTAATCCTGCGCCGCTTTGAGGCTACCGCGCCTTCGTCGCTGGGACGGCAAGTAAACCGATTTTATTTTTGAATTCCATTTGACTGAATAAATATTCGGTGCGAACCTCAATGTCTCCTAGGGACGCAAGACATGGCACTGCGGGGGACCAATCAGGAATTCGGGAGGCCTTACAACAGGCGCATCGTCCTCGAATCCATCCGCCTTCACGGTCCGATCGCTCGCGGCGACATTGCCCGGCGGGTCGGGCTCACTGTGCAAACGGTATCGACCATCGTTCGCGAGCTGGAAGAACACGGCTACGTTCTGTCCATGCGCGAAGAGCCGCGGGGGCGCGGGCTGCCTCCGGCGACCCTGCGGATCAACCCGGAGGGCGGCTATGCCGTCGGCATCCATGTCACCCCGCTTGGTATCAATGCGGCGCTGATCAATTTGAGCGGAGACGTGATCGAGAGCGCCTACCGCGAGGCTCCCAACGCAACGCCCGATCATGCTTTCCATCTGATCGGCACGATGGTTCTTGAATTGACCGGACTGCGGCCGGGCGGTCGCGTTCTCGGCATCGGCATGGCGCTGCCCGGCCCTTTCGGGGTGGAGTCGATGAGCTTTATCGGCCCGACGACGATGACCGGCTGGAAGGACGTGGCGCTTCGGGAACGGCTGGAGGCCTCGACCGGGCTGCCCGCGTTTTTTGAGACCGACATGGCGGCCGCGGCAATGGGCGAGCGCCTGTATGGCCTCGGGACGGGGTATTCCGAATACTACTATCTCTATTTCGGTGTCGGTCTTGGCGGCGTCATGGTGCATGACGGAAGCGCGTTGCGCGGCGCCTGGGGAAATGCCGGCGAAATCGGACACATCCCTGTCGTGCCTGGTGGCGAGCCGTGCCCCTGCGGCAATCGCGGCTGCCTCGAACGATACCTCTCGCTCGAGGCGCTGCGGCGCCGGAACATCAGCGACGCCGAGTGGGTCAGCGAAGTCGGGCCGATCTTCCGCAACGCGATCACCATCATCGAGAACCTGTTCGATCCCGAAACCATCATCCTCGGCGGGCTGGCGTCCACCGATTTGCTTGAACGGCTGGCCGGTTCGGTTGCGAACCTTCCCAACTCGATCTCGGCGCGAAAGGACCGCACGGCGCCCCGTGTCACCGTCGCGCGCGGCGGCCAGCATGCGGTGCTGCGCGGGGCCGCAGCGCTTGCCGTCTCCGGGGTGCTTTCGCCACGCTTCGGCCAGATATTCACCGCCGAGCGCGAACGCGGGCGAGATATCCTGCAAGGCAAGGGGATCGCGGCATGAGCGGAGCTCAGCCTGGCATGAGTGAACCTCTGCTGGTGCTCGACAACGTCGCCAAGAACTATGGCGCGATCGAAGCGCTCAAGGGCATCAGCTTCTCGATCGGCAAGGGCGAGGTGGTGGCGCTTCTGGGCGACAACGGCGCCGGCAAATCGACACTGGTCAAGATCATCGCCGGCGGCCTGGAGCCGACCTCCGGCCGCATGCTGTTCGAGGGAAAGGAATTCCTCGCCAAATCTCCCGCCGAGGCCAAGGCGGCGGGGATCGAGACCGTCTACCAGGATCTCTCGCTTTGCACCAATGTCGACGTGGTGGCCAATTTCTTCATGGGCCGCGAGATCACCAGGAAATTTCTTGGCATTCCCGTGCTCGATGAACCCGCCATGGAGCAGGTGGTCGAAAAGGCGCTGGCCAGCGCCGGCACGCGCATTCCTTCTCTCAGAACCAATGTCGAGCACCTTTCGGGCGGCCAGCGGCAGGCCATCGAGCTCAACCGGTTCGTGCATTTTGGCGGCAAGCTCGTGCTTCTCGACGAGCCGTTCGCGGCACTCGGTGTCGAGCAGACGCGGCGCGGTCTCGACATGATCCGCCAGGTGGCGAGCCAAGGTATCGGCGTCGTCATCATCACCCATATCATGCAGCAGGCCTTCCAGGTCGCCGACCGGATCGTGGTGATCCGGCAAGGCGTCGTGGCGGGCGATGTCGCGCGCAACAAAACAAGTCCCGACGCGGTGGTCAACATGATCACCGGAGAGACGCTCGCCGGTGCCGGACCGGCAGGCTGAGGGACAAACGAGGGGTCCGGCGCAAGAGGAGCGAACGACATGAAGAAAGTACTTCTTTCCGTCTTCGGTATCCTGGCACTGGCCTTTGCCACGCTCACGCCGGC
The DNA here is from genome assembly GCA_004020645.1 of Mesorhizobium sp. GTDB lineage: Bacteria > Pseudomonadota > Alphaproteobacteria > Rhizobiales > Rhizobiaceae > Mesorhizobium. Next base: position 118,044 of record SAQL01000002.1, read on the forward strand.
ATTCGCCCAGTCCAAGGGCACCGTCTACTATCTGGTGCCGACATTGCTCGATGAATTCCAGACCGGCTCGGTGAGCGCTCTGGAGATGTTCCTGAAGCAGGTCGGCTATGAGATGAAGACGCTGAACGCCGATAACAAGACCGACGCTCAGCAATCGCAAATGAACGACGTCATCGCGCTCAAACCGTCGGCGATCATTCTCGCCGCCGTCGATTTCAATGCGTTGAAGCCGTCTATCGAGGCCGCCCGCGCCGCCGGCATCCCGGTGGTCGAGTTCGATCGCCAGATCACCGCGACACCGTCCGATTTCACGTCGGTGGCGGGAACGGTCGAGATCGGCCAGATTGCCGCCGATCAGGCCGAGAAGCTCTTGAAGGCCAAGCACGGATCGGTGAAAGGCAAGATCCTCCAGGTGCTCGGCGATCCTGGCGACCCCTACACGCTCGACATCCAGAAGGGTTTCGAGGAGAAGATGAAGGCGTTCCCGGACGTCAAGATCATCTCGGTTCCGGCCATGCAATGGGCGGCGGATGCAGCCGGGACCATCGTCAACGACCAGATGCTCGCCAACCCTGATATCGACCTGATCTTCAGCCATGCGGCGCACCTCTCGGTCGCCGCCGTCGCCTCGCTCGAGGCCGCCGGCAAGAAACCGGGTGATGTCATGCTGATGAGCTCGAACGGTGCGCCGGTCGGCCTCGACCTGATCCGCAAGGGTTGGCTCAACGTCGAAGTCGAGCAGCCGCTCTACGCTCAGGCCGCCGCCGTCGCCATGTTCATGGATAAGGTCGTCAACAAGCAGGAGATCAAGCCGGGCGAATACGACGTGCTCGGCCTGAAGTCGACCCTGACCATTGAAGCCTGGGGACCGAACATCAAGATCCCCGGCGCTGCGATCACCAAGGAAAACGTCGACAACCCGGCCTTCTGGGGCAATCTGAAGCCGCCCTCGGGCACAGTGAAGCCGGTCGAATAGCAAAGTCGCCTAGGGCTTCGGGCCACGCTGGCCCGGAGCCCAACCGGCGCGTTCGAACGGACGCGCAAGGAAGCTGCAGCAATTTTCAATCCGCGCATGATCCTTTCCGAGAATCGATGCGCTAGATGGATCAGCACATGAATCCCCGCACGCGCCACGCCCTCGAGTTCACCCTCGACAACCTCGTCTGGTTCATGCTGGTCTTCGTGCTGGTGGTCTTCTCCATCTCCATTCCGAACTACTTCCAGCTCGGCATCTTCGCCAACATCATAGAGGCGTCGAGCGTGCTTGGCGTCATGTCGATCGGCCTGGCGCTGGTCATCATCACCGGCCACATGGACCTGTCTGTCGAATCCGTGGCGGCGCTCAGTGCCATGGCAGTGGGCATCCTGTTCTGCTCGGCGGGCATCGGCCTTGGCGTCCAATTGCATCCGGAATGGCTGATGGTTCCGGTTTCTCTGCTTATTGCCCTGGTCGTCGGCGGCATCATCGGCACCGTCAACGGCTACCTGGTTGTGAAGGTGAAAATGAGTGCTTTCATCATCACGCTGGCGTCCTACATCTGGGTGCGCGGCCTCGTGCTGGTTATTTCCGGCGGCCGCTCCGCGCAGGATCTTGCGCCGGCAATCCGCTGGTTCGGCATTCAGCGCCTCCTTGGCCTGCCGCTCACCGCCTGGATCACCATTTCGTGTTTCGTGATTTTCTCGCTGATCATGGCCAAGACACCCTTCGGCAGGCACCTCGTCATGATCGGCGGCAACGAGACCGCAACCTTCCGCGCTGGCATCCGCGTCACCCGGAACCTCGTCATTGCCTTCGTTCTCGCTGGCGCCATCGCCGGCCTTGCCGGCTGGCTGCTGGTGATCCGCACCTCTGGCGCCACCGCCAATCTCGGCGTCGGCCTGCTGTTCAATGCCTTCGCCGCGGTCGTCATCGGCGGTGTCAGCCTGAAGGGCGGCGTCGGCACCCTGCCCGGAGTCTATGCCGGCGTGCTTTTGCTGTCGGCCATCAACACGGCGATCAACCTCATGGGCCTTCCGGCCAACTTCACCCAGGTGATCCATGGCCTGCTGGTGCTTGCCGCCGTGCTGCTCGACGCGTTCAAGCAAACCATCCGCCAAAGACTGGCATGATAAGGGGGCTGGCATGACCGGGCGTCTCGAAGACAAGATCGCGCTGATCGTCGGCAGCGCGCGCGGCATCGGCAAGGGCATCGCACAGCGCTTCGCCGAAGAGGGTGCGAAGCTGGTCCTGGCCGACACCGAGGTCGAGGCCGGACAAGCGACCGCGGACGAGCTCGGCGCCGCCTTCATCCGCACCGACATCTCGCAGATGGCCGATGCGGAGGCCGCCGTTGCGCTGGCGCTCGACCATCACTGCCGTCTCGACATCATGGTCCAGAATGCCGGCATCTACCCGTGGCAGTTGCTGGAAAACACCAGTCCGGAGGACTGGGACCGTGTCATGGCGGTCAATTTGCGCGGCAGCTTCAATGCCGCCCGTGCCGCGCTCGTTCCGATGAAGGCGCAACACTTTGGCCGCATGCTGTTCACCTCCTCCATCACCGGCCCGCACGTCACCAGCCCTGGTCACGGCCACTATTCGGCAACCAAGGCCGGCATCAACGGCCTGATCCGTTCGGCCGCTCTCGAATTCTCGGCCTATGGCATCACCGTCAACGGCGTGGAGCCCGGCAATATCCTGACCGAAGCAATCCAGCTGCATCGCGGCGCCGCCTATATAAAGAACATGGAGGACTCCATACCGCTCGGCCGCCTCGGCAGCCCGCGCGACGTGGCCAATGCTTTCCTGTTTTTGGCCTCGGACGACGCCAGCTACATCACCGGCACGACCATCATCGTCGACGGCGGGCAGCTCCTGCCCGAAGGCAAGGATTTCCGGCTCCTTCCGCCATGATCCTCGATTTCGGCACCGGTTTTTTTCCTGCACCATGCAACAGCGGCCGATCATGGAGCACCGATGGTTCGTCTCAAGACCGGCGACGCGGGCAAGGATCGTAGCCAAAGCGGCTTGGCTTGGCCTCGGAAGGTGCAGGTTGAGGCCTGGCCTGATGTGCCGCGGCGCCGAGGAAACAAGGCGTAAGTCGCGTCGATAAAGCTCGATTCGCTACCAATACTTCAACATCGGTTTACCCGAAGTTGTTAACAGCAACGACGCTCGTTTTCATGATCAAGCAAAGGGCCCACCTTGCCGCAGCATTACAGCTCTCCTTTCGACCACCGGAGCGATTGCAACTGGGGATTGCACCGCTGCAAACTCCTGACGGTCGCCGCGATGGCCGATTGGAAGCCTTGCCTTGCCATGGTCTGGAAACGCAGGGACTCCGGTGCCGGGAGCCGGGCTTGAGCGTCATTCGCGCCCTGGAAGGTGCCGATCTTCCGGCAGTCGCAGGCATGTTTCAACGCGTGCTGCGCAAAGAGCGGACCGAAGCGACGCCAGCGCTCATCGACTATATGAGACGGTTTTATCTGGAGGCGCCGGGTTGCGGAGGCGATCTGCGGTCGCTTGTCCACGTCAACGCAGCCGGCCGCGTCTCCGGATTTGTCGGCGTTCACGCATTGCCGATGCAGTTCAACGGCCGGCAATTACGAGCCGCCATCTGCAGTTCGCTCATGGTCGAGGATCATGAGCGCGACCCGATGGCCGGCGCTCGGTTGTTGAAAGCCTACCTGGATGGTCCGCAAGACATCTCCTTCAGCGAGACGGCCAATGATATTTCCACGAAGTTGTGGACCCGGCTGCGCGGCGTGGTCCTGCCGCAATACAGTCTCGACTGGGTACGCGTGATGCGGCCGTCGAGCTTTGTGCTCAGCCTTTCCGCGAGTCGCATGAAGCTTGCCCGAATTCTCAATCCGTTTGCCCATGCCCTCGACCGATTTTATTGCAGACGAATGAAGTCCAGCGAACGACGCTGGTCCGGCGTGGCGGCGGACGGGGCAGGCCACAGAGCCTTTCGGATGTCCGAAATCGACAGCGGCACATTTGCCAAGCTCGTCGAACCGTTGACCGTCCAGTTCGCCCTGCGCCCGCAGTGGTCGGAGGGCCAGCTTGCTCACATCCTGGCCGATGCGGCAGAAAAGCCCGAGCTGGGCGAGCTTGTCTACGTTTCCGTGGCATCGCCAGCCGGCAGCAATGTCGGCGCATTCGCCTATCACGCGCGGGCGGGTGAAATCGGTCGCGTGCTGCAGATCCTCGCCCTCCCCGGCCAGGCGGGTTCCGTCATCGACTGCCTGATCGATCATGCCGCCGCGCGCGGCGTCAGCGGCCTGCGCGGGCGCATTCAACCCGCACTCCTGGAAGCAATGCTTGGGCGACGCATAGCTTTCCTGACCGTTGCCTCGACCGTGGTGCATTCACGCGATCCAGAGCTTTTGGATGCCATGAAGAACTCGCAGGCTTTCCTGAACGGGCTTGCGGGCGAGCAGTGGAGCCGGCTGATCGGCGGCCGCTTCACCTGAAGCATTCAGTCGTGCGGGAGCGAAGTTATTGGCTGATCGTTGGAGGCCTTTGCCTTCGCTCAATGGGAACGTCGCTAAGGGGCGAGACGTGACCCTGGTGGCGGCGCAAGGCGGTGGCTGACGATCTGCCGGCCTCTGACACTGACCCCGGCCCTGACTGTCCGGAGCTTCTTGACTATGCCAAAGGCGGTCACGAATGCCCTGCGATATGTTCGACAAGGCGAGGTGCTTCCTCGGCGATCGCCAAGATGATGCCTGACTTGCGTGTGGAGGCGAAGTCCAGCCCTGCGAAGTAAAGGCCCGGCAGGGCGGCCACGCCATCCGCGTGAACAGGCTGTCCCGCGCTGTCGAGCGCACCGGGAAGCCTCATCCAACTGAAATCGCCCTTAAAGCCCGTGCACCACACCACGCTCGTTACGCCGGAGCGAGAGAGATCGAGCGAACCGACCGTCGGATTCGGCTGACGCATCGCGACCGTCTCCGCCGGGTCGGGCTCCGCAACGGGTGCATCGATCCCCATGCGGCTGATATAGTCGTCGACATGGCGTCTGACATTTTGGGAGGCTTCATCCGCAAAGCGGACATTCGCTTCGAGATCGTCGGCAAACGAGAGGCTGCCGCCATCCTCGATGCCGGTGAGACGCCCAAGAAGCACGACACCCTGGGCGCTCAGCGCCTGAAGGCTTATCGTATGCGTCGACCCGAGCACACCACGCGGCGGGATGCGTCCCGCAAGTCGAATGACTTCCTCCCGGCGCACATCGAGAAACCCGCTTTCGAGCAGCCAGACCATGATGTCGCGACCCCGGTAGCGCCGTGGAAGCCGTCCGACACGACTGGTCGCAAGGAAGACCGTTCGACCCGCGTCCGCCAATTCCTCCGCGATCTGGGCACCAGATTGGCCGCTTCCGACCACCAGCACCGCTCCATCAGGCAGATCGGCAGCGCTGCGGTAGCCGGAAGCGTCGATCTGGCGGAGAGCTGGCGACAACGCGGCGGCCCAGACCGGGCGCACTGGACAATTCAGGCTGCCGCTTGCGACGATCACATTGCGCGCCCAAAGCGTGCTGTGTGAGGTGGTCAGCCGATAGGCGCCATTCTCGTGCGTGAGTTCGCTTACCGCAGTATCCGGTTCGATCGGAAGCGCGTTGCGCCCGGCGAAGTCCTCAAGGAGAGTGACGAACTGATCGCGCGTCAGGGCACCATCCGGATCCGGACCGTCATAGCAATCGCCCGGCATGACGGTCTGCAGGTTGGGAGTATTCATCCGAAATAAATCCCATCGCTGTGTGCGCCAGGTCTCTCCTATGCGGCCCCGCTCCAACACGCTGTGGCGCAGACCCCGTCGCGCCAGCCAATAGCTGACACCCAGGCCGGCCCAGCCGGCCCCGATGACGACAGCATCGAGAACATCGCCGCCATCGGGCATTTGCTGCGGTGATCTCATAATCGCCCCCGGCAATCTCGCCGCGCAGCATTAAGCCTTGTCCACGGCAACTAGTCCAGCACCGCCGATTTCCGTCCGACTGGCCGAGCGCATTCCGGTTCGCCAGCCTCTCGCCAGAGCGCAAGGCGAACCCGAGAACCTCCAACGTAGTCTCATCGAGAAACTCCTTTTGCTCCGTCCACGGAAAGCCGATCACAGATCAAGACGGACAGGGCAAGTGTGGGGGCGGAGCATCGGTCACCCTGAAGCGCTCGCCGTGGCTAGGTTTGAGAGCCAGCTCAGGTACTGATTTCCTCGACCTCATCAACGAGTTGCGGGCGCAGGTGCAGGTAGCGCGTCGCCTTGCGCTTGGCGGCGATGTCGGCCCATACGCGTTCAACTTGCGAGGCGGTCAGTCCCGCCGCCTGCCCCACCACTTCGGCGGCCACGCCGTTGTTGCGGCCGCAAAGGCAAAGATCCATGCGGTCATAGGGAAGCGAGAAGTAGAACTCCTCCTGCGTCTGTGCCAGCGAGTAGGTATCGGTGGTCGGCGGCCGGTTGCGGATTTCCTCGGGAACGCCGAGATAGGCCGCGAGCGCGTAGACCTGCGTTTTATAGAGGTGGGCGATCGGCTTGACGTCCGCCGCGCCGTCACCGTTCTTGACGAAGAAGCCCTGATCGTATTCCAGCCGGTTGGGCGTCCCAAGAACGGCGAAGTTCAGGCGATCGGCATGATAGTATTCGATCTGCTTGCGGGTGCGTTGCTTCATGTTGGTTGCGGCGACGATACCGAGATAGACTTGGAGTGGCATTCTTATTTTGGTCTGCTTGCCATTGGGGTCCTGTACCACCAGCGACGAAATGTTGTAGCCCCCGCCCTCGAGGGCGTTCGCAATCACGATCTTCGAGGCCCAGCCTTCGCCGTATTCCGGGACCAACTCGCGGATGAAAGCGTCGCGACGCTGGTAGCAGCCCATGGCGCGCAGGACCGGCCCTATATCCTCCACAATAGCCTCGACACCGAAAGTGTCGGCGACAAGGCGGCCGAGCCGTAGACTTTCCGGATCGGAATCGTTTTCCGGCATGAAGAGGCAAAGTACATTCTGGCCGCCGACGGCCCGCGCCGCCAAGGCGACCGAAACGCTGGAATCGATCCCGCCGGAAAGACCGAGGACGAGGCCGCGCTTGCGAATGCCGCGCAACTGGTTGCGCAAGGCCGTTACGATCCTGTCCGTTTCGGCGGCGGGGTCGATTGCCAACGCCTGCGCCAGAAAGGTCAGCGCGTCCTGGGTCGGGCGAACACTCACTGCGCGGCCTCCATCATCTCTGCAGCAAGCCGGCGGCTGACCTTGCCCGTATCCGTCTTCGGCAGTTCCCGGCGGAACTCGATAACTTTGGGGACCATGAAATCCTCAAGGTGACGTGCGCAGTGGCGCATGACATCTTTTTCGCTGAGCGTCGGGTCCGAGCGTACGACGAATGCGCCGATCGCATGCCCGAGCACCGGATCCGGTACGCCGACGACAACGGCTTCGGCGATGCCCGGATGGGCGTGAAGCACGGCTTCCACCTCCTTCGGGGCCACCTTCTCTCCCCGCGTTTTTATGATGTCGTCCTTGCGGCCGACGAAATAGAGAAAGCCGTCCTCATCGGTCCTGAACAGGTCACCGGTGTAGAGAACCTTCTCCCAAGGCTTCGGGCCCGGTCGCAGCGCTCGTTCCGTCGCAGCCTCGTTTCGCCAATAACCTTGCATTACGTGCGGTCCGCGAATGACCAATTCACCCGCTACGCCTGGCGGCACGCGTTGCCCGTGGTCGTCGACGACAAAGGCTTCGGTGTTCGGGATGGCTATGCCGACCGACCCCGGCCGGCGATCGAGCTCCTCGGGCGGCAGGTAGGTGCAGCGCTTGCATTCCGTCAGGCCATACATCGAATAGAGCCTGACACCGGGAAAAAGGAACCGCAGACGTTCTATGTGAGCCGGCGGCAAGGCAGCCGCCGTATTGGAAATATAGCGAACGCTGGGCAGGAAGCCCGGCTCCAGGTCACGCATCTGCAGGATCATCGCTGCCATCGTCGGCACGAGCGGAAGACCGGTGGCGCCTTCCTCGCGGATACGCTCAAAGATCGCTTGAGGAAAGGCGAAGGACTTCTCGAGCACGAGCGTGGCGCCGATCCTGACGGCCATCAGCAACTGATAGAGGCCATAGTCGAAAGAGAGTGGAAGAACATTCAGGATGATGTCATCGGGCGTATTACGCAGATAGGTGGTGATCGAGTCCGCTGCCGCGTCGCAATTGCGGTGCGTCATCATCACGCCCTTGGGCCGGCCCGTTGAGCCTGAGGTGTAAATCAGCATGGCCAGATCGACGTCGATGCCACGGTGGTCTATCTCTCTGGCTTCGAGCGTCAGGCAGTCCGCCAGGGATGTTGCCCCTACCGGGCATTGGCCATCGGCACCCACGGTCGAAGCCACGAAGATGCCGGTGTTGCCGCCGCACGCTTCAGCGACCACGGGCATCAGTTTTGCTTGCGTGAGGATCGCCGCAGCGTCGCAATCGGCAATGATGTAGGAAAGCTTGTCGGCCTTGGTGGATGGGTTGACCGGACTGAAGGTCGCCCCTGCCTTGAGGACGGCGAAAATCGAAACCGCGGCCTCCCAGCAATTGTCCATGAAAACGAGGACCCGGTCATCGCGCCTGACGCCGTTCAGGAAAAGGGCGGCGGCAAGGCGGCTCGAAAGATCGTCCAGTTCTTCGTAGCTCAGCCTTTTATGCGTGGTGATCAATGCCGTTTTGGTGGGATGGGCAGCGGCCTTCGCGGCCAGAAAATGTTCGATCCGCACGGACGCTCCTCGCCGATGGTGCCTACGCTGCCAGCGCTTCTGCTTTCGCCTTGATGAAGGACGAAATACGGTCAACTGAATCCAGGTTGGCCGGTACAATGTCGGAATCGACCATCGCAATACCGAAATTGTCCTCAATGAAGGCCACGAGTTCCACCACGGCGGTCGAGTCGATGATGTCGTTCTCGATCAGCGAGGCTGTATCTGCAAGTTCGTACGACGTGTCGCCAAACAAGAAGTTGTCAACGATAAAGGCTCTGACCTTGTCCTTGATTGTTATCATCATTTTTTCCTTCCCTGGATTTCTCAGGCCGCTCGTGCTGCACTGACTTCTTGGCCGGTGAAATTCTTCTGCCACAGTTGGGTCGACAGGATGCCGACGAAGGCCGCGTTGTCGCGGAACCCGGACGCCGGCTGCGTGCGGCATTTCTCATGAAGGTTCGCCACCGCCTTGGCGTTGAACAGTCCGCCGGCAGCGATGCTCGCTTCGCTCAGCGCGTCGCGGACATAGTCCAGTTCCCCGGCTCCAACGAAGGAGCGGGCTTCGGGAGCCCGGTAAGGCTGTTTTGTACGCTCCCGGATCGCGCTGGGAAGCAGGTGCTTGGCTGCCTTGCGCAGTATGTGCTTTTCGACCAATCCCTTCAGCTTCATTTCCGGCGGAAGTCTTCCCGCGAACTCCACCAAACGCGGATCGAGAAAAGGGAAACGTCCTTCGATACCGTGCGCCATGGCCATGCGATCGCCTTGGCTGGACAGGATGTAACCCGGCAGGAGGAAGCTGGTTTCGAGAAATTGCGCCTGATGCAGCGGGTGCCACAGGGAAAATGCCTGGGGCAACCGGCTGACCAGGTCCTCGGCCGCGTCATAGCCCTTCAACGTCGCACGCAGGTCACCGGAAAAGAAAATCTTCGCCGCCGCCGTGGTCTTGAAGCGCGGCCGATGCGAGAACAGCGGATCGTCGAGCGCAGCGTTGCCGGCGCCAAAGAATGCAGACAGGTACTCCACGGATTGCTGCTGCAGACCAGGCAGATAGGGATAAAGCCTGCGGAACAGCTTCGGCCTCATGCGCGATGCCGGCTGGCGTCCGCAGAACCGCCGAACACGCGCTTCCCTGAAGATATCGTACCCCGCGAACACCTCGTCGGCGCCCTCGCCGGTCAGCACCACTTTCAGGCCCGCCTGGCGAACGAGGCCGGACAACTGATAGAGGGGGGCCGGGGCGGTGCGGATGATCGGCCGCTCGGCAAAGCGGATGACTTCGGGGAAGACGCCGGCGATATCGCCGGCCTGGCAGGCAATGGTTCGATGCCGGGCGCCAAGGGCTGAAGCCATCTCGGTCTGGAATGCGCTTTCGTCGTGCTCGGTGCTGTCGAACGTCACCGAAAATGTCTGCAGCTGGAGAGGGGTCATGCCGGCGGCAAGCGCCGAAACCAGGGACGAATCAAGCCCGCCCGAAAGATAAGAACCGACCGGCACGTCGGCGCGCATGCGAAGCCTCACCGCATCGCTCAACAGCGCCTGCAGTTCCTCGGCCGCATCGTCCTCGTTGGTGAGCTTCGGCGGCGCGTCCCGATGCGGATAGTCGAGGTGCCAATAGCGTTTGACCGTGACTTCCTCCTGTGTCGCGATCATCACACTTGCCGGCTCCAGCTCATAAATATTGCGGAAAGCCGTGCGGGGAGCGATCGGCGCCCACAGCGTAAAGATCTGGTCGAGTGCAATCGGATCGATTTCGGCCGAGATGCCGGGAACCTTCAGCAGGGCTTTGATCTCCGACGCGAAGTAAAGCACGCCGTCCTTGTTCGTGTAGAACAGCGGCCGGACACCCATCCGGTCTCGTGCAAGCACCATACGCCGACGCCTGTTATCCCATATCGCGAAGGCGAAATCGCCGTTCAGAAGCGGCAAGCAGTCTTCGCCCATCTCGTCATACAGGTGCAGGATGACCTCGGTGTCGCTCGACGTACGGAAGCGCCGGCCCTTGGCCATCAGCCCTTCGCGCAGTTCCAGGTAGTTGAAAATCTCGCCGTTGAACGCAATCGTCAAATTGCCTGACACGTCGGACATCGGCTGCTGGCCATCACCGATCCCGATCACCGACAGCCGCGCATGCCCGAGCCCAGCGTCTGGTGCTACAAATTTCCCTTGCTCATCCGGCCCGCGATGGGCGATCGCAGCTATCATGCGCGCAAGCAAAGCTTCCGCATCCCGGATCGAACCGAAATAGCCCCCGAATCCGCACATTGGTATGACTCATATATCGGTGAGGTAGGAAACATAACCTTGATAACTGGCTCAGGCGTTAACTGGATAACTTCGGCTTGCACATGGTTAATAATAGCTTAAGCAGCAATCATACTTTTTAAGGAAATGCAACTATTGATCGGCCACTTCGTGTGCCTATTAACCTACTCCTAGACATAAGAAAATTAAGGAGTACAAATAGCACAATAGTTTGAGTTCCTATTTTCCTCTGGCGCGCAATAAGAACGTTCCAGTGGGCAGTTGCCGTTAGCTTTCAGTGCTTGCTTTCATGGAGAATAAATAGAGAGGTTAGCTCGAGGAGGGTGTTATGACAGCGCGTCTCTTTAGGTGCACGATCAAAAATTCCGGCCAAGCCCCCATCAGGTGGGTAAAGGATCATCTTGATCACGGTGAGTGGGCTGAGGGAAGCCTTCCTTCCCAGGCAGCTGGACTTATCAACCCCGGCCAATCGGGCCACTATCAAGCGGAGTCCGGGGGCGACATTCCCATTCTGAGCAGCATCATGACGGGCACAGAAGGATGGGTCGCCTTCCGAACCACGAACACAAGCGGAACCAGTGAGTTCTTCAAAATCTCACACTTCCTGCCCTATTGGTCACCGCGTAGGGGCGCAAGTGTCGAGACAATGCGTTTTGATCCGACCATCGCCCCTGGGTCCGGAGAGTTCGACACGCGGGACACGACCCCGGCCACGATCTCGGTTAAGCGGACCAACTTCTTCTCGCCACACGACGAGCTAGCGGAAGTGCAGAGCCTTCCATGGCTGGTATTCTGGTCCGTCGGACAGATCTTCACTCAGCCTTACGGTGACTTTCACTGGCATTTGAACATCGAGGTGACGAATACCGCTCCGGCTGCCTCCACAACGATTCCATTTTCTTCTACGCCGCCGTCAAACATCGATTCACAGTCGTTCCGTTTCTCCAGCCCAGAGATGTGGCGTGGCGTGTGGGACAGCGACGACAGGCGAGTGACCGCTGTTATATCGGTGTTGCCGAACAAGTTGTTGAAGGTCAGGATCGTAGAGAGGAGTCCCGACGGCACGGAGCAAACGATCGAAGCGACCGATTTACCCATATCTAGGACGAAGTCTTTTGAGATCGCCAGCCTATTTGATCCCATTCCGTTCCTGCGGGAGCACGCTGAGGTGCTGAGCCAGCTTCCCCGAATGGTGCAGGTGGAACGACAGGGTGGAAACGAGTTTGAATTGCTTGATATCATCACACGTGAGCATCCTCTGCACAGCGTTGCAGTCGAGGCGGTGCAGCGGGAATTCGAGATCGGTAGCTTCGGGCTAAGGCCCTGGGAGTTGGGTGGTGATTACCTGAGCTTGCCCAACGATGCCGTGCTGGAAATCGAAGAAGTCACGGCCGATGGAACCGTGATCGGCTATGGTCTGAGATATGTCCGTCCTGGTTTCGTGCCGGTTCTAGTGTTCGACTCGATCGACACACGGTTGCACCGCCGAATGGTTCTCAACTAGGCCCAAAGACCAAGCCTGATGTGACACGTAAACGGTATGTGGCGAAACGCATCGTCGTGGCGGCAAGGGCTTCCGTCAGGTCCGCCGCCCCGGCATCCCATCGTACCGGTGGCTAGGAACGGACATCACCGTTGCCAGTGACGCCGCTCTGCAAGCCTTCTTTGAGCTTGTCGAGGAAGACCCGCATGCGTGGAATGCCCTCAGGGTCGAGGTATCCCGCGACCGCATGAAATGGCGGCGGTCGCAGCCCCGGCGACGAAGTGCCGCCACCGGTCCCATGCAGTATTCCGCTCGTTTCAGCGAGGCCTGCCATTGGTGGAATGCCTTCGCCCGCGCCTCTTCGTAAGCTCTTTCAGCCCGCCAGCCCATGCCTGAATCCCCATCATCCCCCGATGCAGGATCAGGACTTGCGGGTTGCCAGTCAAGTACGCTGGACCAGCGCTACCTTTTCAAGGCTTGTGTCGGTGGCGGTTTCGGTGGCGGTTGCTGAGGTCACCGAGATCTGGAAGCTGGTAACTGTGCGAATTTCCTTAAGAAATTTGGTGGGCGATGACGGGCTCGAACCGCCGACATCTTCGGTGTAAACGAAGCGCTCTACCAACTGAGCTAATCGCCCGCTCCGGGCCGGACCTTTAAGCACTTAGGACGGGGTTCGCAAGGCCAAATGAGCGCACAGCGCCCTCGCCGCTGGTCGTTTTCGGCAACAAAATTCGGCTGTCAAAAAACCTTCTCCTGTTTGCTGTTATGCTGTCGCGCTCCGCTTGACACCCGGTGGCTTACGCCTTATCCACCGCCCCAACGACGAACACGGCTGACCGTGCTCGTCTTGCGCGGGTGTAGCTCAGTTGGTTAGAGTGCCGGCCTGTCACGCCGGAGGTCGCGGGTTCGAGCCCCGTCACTCGCGCCATTTTCAATCACTTAGCTGATTGGAAATGAAAAAAACTCTGAATGCCGGACCGGCAATTCAGATACTCGTATCGCCTTGGGGCACCCTAAATTCTAGCGCTTGGTCTGATTTTCAGAAACCTGTTCGATTTGGCTCATCGCCGCTTGAGGATCGACGTTCTGAGCTAGCTGGGGCAGTTCGTCATCTGCCGGCGTCGGAACCTTCAAACGCTCCGTCAGGGCGGTTTCGATCAGTCGCGTGGTTTCATGCTCGTTGAGCAGGCTGATCTGCAGATCCAGCTCGGCGCGGCGCTCGCGGCTTTCATAAGAGCATTTCTCAACGCTCCGTGAGCCGATGCTCGGCACGTTCGCCGACCAAGCTCGGACTGGGTTCCGTGCAGAATTCGGGGACTCCGGGCTTCGGTGATCGGGATCGCCTATTTTTGCCGCGGGTCTTCCAGGCCGATGCCGATCTGACGGAAACGGCCCGCCCGACGTTCGACGACGGCTTCGGCGAGCGAGCGGGCGGCATTGCGAACTTCTTCCTGGATCGTCTCGTCGGCATCGAGTTCATCATGACTTGTAGCGTACGGCTTCCAGTAGCCGATGTAGCGGTCGAGCTCGGCGCTCGGGCCGGCCGGCGACAACTTCATGAAGCGCAGCCAGTCAGCGATGGAATGCCGCACATTCTCCGCACCTTCGACATCGCCGTGCACAATCACGGAAAACAGCCTGCCTGCCAGATGACGCGGATAGTCCCACCCGGCCAGTTCGACCTCCTTTGCCTTTGCCGCATCCTTGCCTTGTGTCAGCGAGGGGTCTGGATTGCCACCATCAGCGCAGACAAGCCTGTCCATCATCAGTTTGACAGGTGAGGAAACCTGATACCAATTCACCGGGGTGATGATCATGATCCCATGGGCGGCGACCCACATCGGGTAGATTTCGTTCATCCAGTCCTGAACTTGCCCAAGCGAATGGTTGGGATAGCAGGAACAGGGCCAATGGCAGAGCGGAGCGGCCGTCGAAAAGCACGCCTTGCAGGGATGGATGTTCCTCCCGTATTCGGAAGCAAGTCGCGACAGATCGAGAATTTCGACCGCAAGTTTCGTTTCCTTGTCTATGGTCTCACGGGCGATTTCGGCGAGCCGGAAACTCTTCGACATTTCGCCGGGACAGGTATGCTCGCTGCGCGACGACCCATTGATGATCAATAGACGCGGCGGCACCGTTAGATCCTCGTACCGACGCTGCGCCTGCAGCACCGCTTCGTGCGCCGCAATCCAATCGACGGACAGATCGTAGTCGGGGTCGCTGAACGCAGGACCGGCTTTCCTCGTGATCGGGCTCTTGCGGGAATCCGCGTAAGCCTGCCAGGCGATCGAAGCGATTTGTTCAATCGACTGGGCGAGCGGTTCGAACGCCGGATCGACGAATTGCTGCTTGTACCTCGCCTTGAAGGCTTTCTCACTCAGTCTGGGACTAGCCATGCCCTTGCGAGGCGCCGGGGTTTTCCCGACAAACTTGCCAACGAGACCGGCCATTTCCGAATTCCTTTCCCGAATTTCGTCCAGGAACGCGCAAGACTTGCAGTGATTTATTCACCCGTTTCGTCGGCACCTCCGCGGAAGAAGGATCGGATTTCCTCCCTGTCGACGCTGTCATCGCCGTTCTCGTCGACGGCGTTGAATATCCGCCCGATGAAATCCTGAACCTCGGTTTGAGAAAGCGCACCATCGCCGTCGGCGTCCACTATGGCGAACATCATTCGCATCCGTGCGCCACCCCTTCGGAAATCGCGATGCCAACGGTCGCCACCTCGTCGCTCTGCTCGGGGGCGGCGATGCTCCTGCATTCTCTCCTCCAGCATCTCAGTCATCATCTGACGCATCATTTGGCGCATGGAGTCTTCGGTTGGCCCGCTCGGCGCTGGCTCTGAGCCACGATCCTGTGCAGGTGCGGCGGGCGCAGGTGGGCTCGTCTGGGATAGTGCCGGCGAGGCCAGCATGGCCAACGCCGCGGCAACTGCTGTGGTCTTGCTTGCTAATGTCATCGTATTCTCCTTTGGAGAATGGTGGACCGATCGTGTCGGCATCCAAGCCAAACCCGCTGCTCCCCGCATGGTTCCTGGCGATTTGGCAGATGATCGCTGCATCTTGGTCCCGACGAGCGACGCAATCCTTCCCGCTGCCGCGAATGAACGCAGTCACTAGAGCCTCGACGCAGTGACTTTGGCAGATCGGCTCGGCAGCGAACGTCAATAATTCCCGTCAGTGGCAAATCTCAGTGGCAGATCGCATAACTTCGAGGTTAGCCGAAGCATCCCTCCACTTCGTCATCCCAGGGCGGAGCAAGGAGCGAAGCGACGCGGCGGAGACCCTGGGATCCATTCCGTTACCTCTGCCGAAGAATGCAGCGGCCCAGAATAAAAGCGCTCTGTAGTGATCCTTCGCGCCCCCCTCTGTCCTGCCGGACATCTCCCCCACTTGGGGGAAGATCGGCAGTTTCGCGGACAGCGTCCTTTTTGCAAGGTTGGTGGTTGGCGAAATCATTGATGAGGGCCAATCTCCCTCCTTGTGGGGGAGATGTCCGGCAGGACAGAGGGGGGCGCTGTCCCTCCGCGATCAAAGGTTCTGCACCGCAGCAGCGCTCCAAGGCAACGGCATGGATCCTAGGGTCTGCGCCGCGTCGCTTCGCTCCTTGCTCCGCCCTGGGATGACGAAGTGGCGGGGTGCTTCGGCTAATCCTAGAAGTTGCGAGCTGCCACTGAGATCGGCCCGCTGACGGGAGCTGCCGATCGGCCCCGATCTGTCAAAATCACTGTGCCGAACTACTAATACAAAAGTTTCGACTTTTGGTTTCCTGGGAGTTTCAACTTTTTGTATTTTGTTGCGTTCCAAGCCTGTCATATGAGCATTGGATTTCCCGAACCCGACCCACTTTGGGTCCGATGCTCTAACGGAGAAGAAGCCTTGGCCCTGAAATCGCTCATCGAATCGCGCCATTTCGACCTCACGATCATGGTCCTGATCCTGATCAACGCCGTCACGCTCGGCCTCGAGACCTCGCCCGATGCGATTGGTGTTTTTGGCCCGCTTCTAACGGCCATCGACCGCGCGATCCTCGGCGTCTTCGTGCTCGAACTCGCGATCCGGCTGGTCGTCTACAGAACGCATTTCTTCCGCGATCCATGGCGCATCTTCGACCTCTTGGTCGTCGGTTTCGCGCTTATCCCCGCGACCGGTTCGCTCTCCGTGTTAAGGGCGCTGCGCATCCTGCGGGTCCTGCGCCTGATCAGCATCGTTCCGTCGCTGCGCCGTGTCGTCACCGGCTTCATCACCGCCTTGCCTGGCATGGGCTCGATCATGCTGTTGCTCGGGCTGGTGTTCTACGTCTTTGCGGTGATGGCGACGAAGCTCTACGGCTCGTCGTTTCCCGAACTGTTCGGCGGCATACCGGAATCGCTCTTCACGCTTTTCCAGGTCATGACCCTCGAAGGCTGGTCGGACGGCGTGGTGCGCCCGGTCATGGCGGTTTATCCGACCGCCTGGCTGTTCTTCATCCCATTCATCATCGCGACCTCGTTCACCGTGCTCAATCTGTTCATCGGCGTGATTGTTTCGGCGATGGAGGCCGAGCATGAAGCCGTAGAATCGGCCGACAGGGCAACGCTGCACACCGATCAGGCCATCATCCTCGCGGAGTTACAGGCACTGCGGGCAGAGGTCCGCGAATTGTCCGGCGTGCGCGGCTAGGTCGCCTCGGCGAGCATTGCAAAACACAGCCATTCCTATCCGTCGGCGGCTTGTGATGGTGTGGTGCGGTGAAAGAGCCCGCCGCTTCATTTGCGAAGCGGCGGGGCCCCCCAGAATACCCCCCCCATTGCCAGGTCAAGATTGCCCCCCGGCATCGCTGACCGTGCAATTGCGGCGCCAGACCCAGTGACCCATTACGGGACACCTTTGCCAATGACGCAAGATGGGTTTTTCGATTTACATTAACTGTGGCTAATATGTCACCGTAGCCCACAAGGGGGAGATCGGCCGTCACCACCGCCTTCGCGAACCGCCACCGTCGCAGGAGCGAGCGATGCGCCAAAGCTGCCAATCTCCCCCAAGTGGGGGAGATGTCCGGCAGGACAGAGGGGGCGCTGACCCTCCGCCATCAAAGGTTCTGCACCGTCGTGACACTCTGAGGTAACGGCATGGATCCCAGGCCGCGTCGCTCCTTGCTCCGCCTTGGGATGACGAAGTTTGGAGCGATGGTTGGGCCAATCCTGGAGGTTTGCGAACTGCCACTGAGATTCGCTGCTCAAGGGGCTGTGGACCTTCGTTGCCGGCCGGTCGGCAGCCAAATCGCCAACGCTGGCGATTGGCATAAGCCACCACGCCTTCGTCATCCTAGGGCGAAGCAAGGAGCGAAGCGACGCGGCGCAGACCCTAGGATCCATTCCGTGACATCCAGCCGAAGAATGCAGCGGCTCAGAACCGAACGCTACCACTCGGTTCCGCGAAAAAGCTCGAACCACTCCGGATTGGTCTTCTCGATCAGTTCGATCTTCCACTGGCGCGGCCAGCGCTTCAGCGACTTTTCGCGCTGGATAGCGTCGCGAATGTCGAAATGTTCCTCGTACCAGACCAGACGCTGCACGCCGTAGCGGCTGGTGAAGCGTGAACCCTGGCCAGATTTGTGCTCCGGCATGCGGCGGCCGAGGTCGTTGGTGACACCGATGTAGATCGTGCCGCGCTTCTGGCTCGCGGTCATATAGGATAGCCGGTCATGGTGAAGGGCTAGCTGGCGCCGTTGCGGATACAAGCGCCATTCTGAGCCGCTGCATTGTTCGGCTGGCGTAACGGCATGGATCCTAGGGTCTGCGCCGCGTCGCTTCGCTCCTTGCTTCGCCCTAGGATGACGAAGGCTTGGTGGGATTTGGCTAATCGCAGACGTTGAGTTTGGCAGATGCAGGCCGGCCGGCAGCGACCGTCAGTCAAAGAACCTAATCCCTTGTGTAGAGGAACTGAGAGCCGTCGCGATCCGCATTGACAGCGGGCCAGAAATCTCACCGCTTGGCGAGCAATGCCTCGACCTCTTGCAGCGTCGGCATCGACGGCGCCGTGCCGGGCCGGGTGACCGAGATGCCGGCGACGGCGCAGGCGAAGCGGACCGCTTGCAGCGGTTCCACCCCTCTCGCAAGTGCTGCGGCCAGGCCGCCATTGAAGGCGTCGCCTGCTCCGGTGGTCTCGACCACAAGGCCGGCATTGATCGCGCCGACATGGTCGGAGCGGCCGGCCGTGTGCAACAGCGCGCCTTTTTCACCGAGCGTCACGATGACGGCGCCGACGCCCTTCTGGAGCAGACTGTCGGCGGCGCGGCGGGCGTCGTCGATAGACGACACCTTGATGCCGGTCAGTTCCTCGGCCTCAGTCTCGTTCGGCGTGACATAGTCGCAGAGCGTATAGATGCGCTCGGGCAGGCTTGCGGCCGGCGCCGGGTTGAGGATGGTAGTCACCCCTGCCCCGCGCGCGATCTCCAGCGCCCGCATCGCCGCCTCGATCGGCTGTTCGAGCTGGGTGACGAAAACGCCGGCCGAGCGGATCAGGCCGGCGTTGGCCTCGATGTCGTCGGGCGAAATCAGCATGGCCGCACCGGGGCTGACGATGATGGCGTTGTTGCCGGTCGTCTCGTCGACGAAAATATAAGCCGCACCCGTGTAGCTTTCCGGCGTCTCGATGACGGCGCTCTTCACGTCGGCCTGCGCCCAGGTTTGCCTGGCCATATCGGCAAAGGGATCGACCCCAAGGCGCGTCAGAAAGGTGATGTCGGCGCCGAGACGGCCGGCCGCAACCGCCTGGTTGGAGCCCTTGCCGCCCGGGCCAAGCGTGAAGGATGTGCCAAGGAGCGTCTCGCCCATGCGCGGCTGGCGGGCGGCGCGATAGGCGGTATCGGCGACGAAGACGCCCAATATGACGACAGGCTTGCCTGGCATCCTGCTACTCCCCGTCCGGCGGCACGACGCCCTTGCGGAAGGCGAAACAGCCATAGAAGCGGCGCTCGCCGGTCTGGATGACGCAATAGGCCTTCTTGGCACGTTCGTAGAAGGCGTAGCGCTCGACCGGGATCATCGGCCATGCCTTGCCCTCAGCAGCGTCAATCTCTCTTTGCACTTCCGTCTGCACTGCCGGAATCTCGTCCGGCTTGCCGACGATCTCCATGCGGGCGGCCGCGTCGTCGACGAAATTGTCCAGTGGATAGAGCGACAGCACCGCCTTGACCACGTCCGCGGCCGGCGCATCGATGCGCAGCAGCCGGCCGAGCACGGTCTGGCGCGCCACCGAATCGGAGGGGAAGTTGGTGTCGGCGATGATCAAATCGTCGCCATGGCCCATCGCCCGCAGCGCCTGGAGCACGTCGGCATTGAGCAGCGGATTGATCCCTTTGAGCATAATTCCCTCCCGAACGGGCTTTTTGATGCGAAACCTGGCGCATGATCCCGAAAAGTGTTGTCGGTTTTCAGGCGCAAATTCAAAGTGTTAAAGACGACGGCCGGTCTCTGAGTCGAAGAGATGGACCTGATCGAGCCGGGGTTTCAGGTGCAGCGTGTCGCCCGGCTTGAAGTCGTGGCGCTCACGGAACAGCGCCACCATCTCGCCGTCGCCGAAGCGCAGGAAGACCAGTGTTTCAGAACCGGTCGGCTCGACCACCGAAATCTTCGCCGGCACGCCGTCGGGGTGGATTTCGAGATGCTCAGGTCGTACGCCGTAGACGACCTTGCGCCCATCCTCCACGGCGCTGTTCGCAGCAATCGGAAACGGCGTCCCAGCGATGTCGACGACAGGCTTGTCGCCCTTGCGCACCACGCCCTTGAGCAGGTTCATCGACGGCGAGCCGATGAAGCCGGCGACGAACAGATTGGCCGGCCGGTCGAACAGTTCCAGCGGCGCGCCGACCTGCTCGATGCGGCCGTCACGCATCACCACGATCTTGTCGGCCATGGTCATGGCCTCGATCTGGTCGTGCGTGACATAGATGGTGGTGGTCTTCAGCCGCTGGTGCAGTTCCTTGATCTCGGTGCGCATCTGGACGCGCAGCTTTGCGTCGAGGTTAGACAGCGGCTCGTCGAACAGGAACACCTGCGGGTTGCGCACGATGGCGCGGCCCATGGCGACGCGCTGGCGCTGGCCGCCCGAGAGCTGGCGCGGATAGCGCTTGAGGTAGGGATTGAGGTCGAGGATATCGGCGGCGCGCTTGACCCGCTCGGCGACATCAGCCGGGTCGGTCTTCCGCAGCTTCAGCGCAAAGGCCATGTTCTGCTCGACCGTCTTGTGCGGATAGAGCGCGTAATTCTGGAACACCATGGCGATGTCGCGTTTGGCCGGGGGCAGATGATTGACGACACGGTCGCCGATGGCGATCGTGCCGCCGGAAACGGTCTCCAGCCCCGCCACCATCCTGAGCAGCGTAGACTTGCCGCACCCCGAAGGGCCAACCAGCACCACGAACTGCCCGTCGGCGATGTCAACGCTGACATCGTGCAGGACCTTGACGGTTCCGAACGCCTTGGCCACATTGCTGATCGCGACTTGAGCCATCGGCCCCCCTTTCGTTGCGGAGAAGCTAAACAACGCAAACGGCTAGGGCAAGTCAGTCTTTTATAGATAAAAAACCCCATCATCGTTGACACGGCACTTGGTTGTGAGAATAGTGAAAGGGCTCGGGTTCTGACCCTGTTCCGGGCGCGCCGGCACACTAGTTTGGACTACGGAAATCGAAGTGTCGCGGGAGGAAACTTGGGCCCTATTTCCAGGAGTCGCTGTTGTTGGGGAACACGTCCAGCGCTCCAAACACCCGAAACAAATCACCATTCTGGGAGGAACGAAATGAAAGTCAGCCTTTACAACCAATTCATGCGCGCGGGAGCCACTCGCCGCGATGTCCTCAAGGGCGCGGCCAGCATGGCCGCGATCGCCGCGGCATCCGGCGCCGGGCTTGGCGCACTGACGCGCCCTGCTTCCGCCGCGAGCGAGCTGCGTGCGCAGATCCTGCAGATCCCCGGTGTCGGCAAGGGCCAGCCGACCGATGCCGACTTCCAGCAGGTCGGCGAGCTTTGCCTGGAGGCGACCAAGGCCAGCATCAAGGAAGGCGAATTCGCCGGTGTCCAGCTCACCTTCATGGGGCTCAACAACCAGAACCTGCATAATGTGCTGTTTCGCGGCTTCCTGAAGCCGTGGGAGACTTATACCGGCGCCAAAATCAATTGGATCGACCTTGCGCAGGCGGACTACAACGCCCGCCTGCAGCAGTCGATCGCCACCGGCACCGTCGATTTCGACATCATCGAGATGGGCGCGCCGTTCGAAGGCGACGTCTGCGGCAAGGGCCTCACCTCCGAAATGCCGGACTGGGTCAAGGACCAGATCGACATGAAGGACGTCGTGGCCTATCTGCAGCCACCGGTCGGCACCTGGGACGGCAAGCAGTACCGCGTGACCGTCGACGGCGACGCGCACAACTTCAACTACCGCACCGACGTGTTTGCCGATGCCGACCTCGCCAAGGCATGGAAGGACAGCGGCGGTGGCGGTGAATGGGGTGTGCCGAAGACCTGGCAGCAGGTGCAGGCGGTGACCAAATTCCTCAAGGGCAAACAGTTCCAGGGCCAGGACGTCTACGGCTATCTCGACGCGCCCAAGGCGTGGGGCGGCTTCGGCTTCTACTTCCTCGGCAGCCGCGCCAGCGCCTATGCCAAACATCCCGACGACAAGGCCTGGCTGTTCGACGCCGATACGATGAAGCCGCGCATCAACAATCCGGCCTGGGTGCGGGCGATCCAGGACGTGATCGACGCCCTGCCGTCGGAGCCTGCCGATCAGATCAACGCCGACCCGAACACCACCGCCTTCCAGCAGTTCCTGGCCGGTACCGGTTCGATGGTCACCTGGTGGGGCGACGTCGGCTCCAACGTCAAGACCAACGACAGTTCGGTCGTCGGTGACGTCACCGGCTTCTCGATCCTGCCAGGCTCGGACGACGTCTACAATTCCAAGACCGGCCAATGGGACAAGCTCGCCAGCGGCCCGAACCATGCGCCGAACTGCGCCTATCTCGGCTGGGGCGTCTACGTCATGGCTCGTGTCGATTCGGATGAAAAGAAGAAGAAGGCGGCCTGGTCTGCCGCCGCCCATCTCGGCGGCAAGGACCTGTCGCTCTGGTGCGCGGCGTATCCATCCGGCTTCCAGCCTTACCGCAACAGCCATTTCAACATTCCGGAATGGGTGGCGGCGGGTTACGACGAGGCATTCATCACCTCGTATCTGAAGTCGGAGGCCGACAGCTACAATCATCCGAACGCCGCGATCGAGCCGCGCATCCCCGGCATCTTCCAGTATTACAGCGCCGCCGAGGACATCCTGGCCAACACATTTGCCGGCAAGATGACGGCGCAGGAAGGCGCCAACGCCATTGCGGCCGCCTGGGAGAAGCTGACCGACCAGATCGGCCGCGAAAACCAGATCAAGCTCTATAAGGCCTCGCTTGGCATGTAGGTTGAGACTCTAGGAACCGTGGTCCGGCGACGCAAAGCCGCCGGACTGCAGCCTGACCGGCAAGCCGGTCATAAAAGCCTTCAGTGAACGGACGAGACGCGTGGCTGACCAGACTTTGCCCACCAGTGCGTGGCCGGCAAACGCCGTTCCATCCGATCTGATATCGCCGGGCCGCAAGCGGCTCGGCCGGGCGTTGATGGCCGCTGCGACGCTCGGCCTGCTGGCGGTGATCGCAGTTCAGATCCTCTTCAAGACAGAGGTCAACACGATCGGCTTCGAGACCTGGCGGCCGGTCGTTTATGGCTATGTGCTGTGGGGTATAGCACTCGGCATCGGCCAGGTGCTGACGCGCGGCGAAGACGGCCAGCGCGCGCTATTCCTGCTGCCGGCGCTGCTGTTCACCATCGCGATGGTGATCTTCCCGACGCTGTTCGGCTTCTACATCGCGCTGACCGACTGGAACCTCAGTGCCTTCTCCGGCCGGAAGTTCAACGGGCTCGACAATTTCTGGCAGATGCTGGCCGACCCCTACTACCGCAACGCGCTGTTCAACATGGTGCTCTATGTACTTGCGGTGCTGGTCGAATATGTCATCGCCTTCGGCCTCGCCCTGCTGCTCAACGCGCAGATCAGGGCGCGCAAATTCTTCCGTGTCGTCTTCCTCATGCCATTGATGCTGTCGCCGGTCGCGGTGTCGTGGATGATCGGCAAATCGCTGATGGAATACCGGTTCGGACCGGCCGCAACGCTGGCGCGCCAGCTCGGCTGGGAAAATCCCGCCTTCTTCTCCAACCCGATCACCGCCCGCATCTCGATCATGGTGCTGGATGCCTGGACCTTCATCCCGTTCATGATGATCATGCTGCTCGCCGGCCTTCAGGCGATGTCACGCGAGGTGCTGGAGGCGGCCAGGGTAGACGGCGCCAATGCCTGGCAGACCTTCTGGCAGGTCATCTTCCCGCTGATGCTGCCGGTGTCGGTGACGGCGATCATCCTGCGCATCATCTTCAAGCTGAAGCTTGCCGACATTATTATCACCGTCACCTCGGGCGGCCCGGGCGGCGCGACCGATTCGGTGTCGAGCTTCATCTACCGCGAGTATCGCGACCGCTCGAATGTCGGCTACGGCACCATGCTGGCGATGGCCTATTTGATCATCATCATCGTTTTCGTGACGTGGCTGTTGAAATTCGCCAACCGCTTCGTGCGCAACGTCAACTGACAGGAGCGGCGACATGAGCGTCCAGACGACCGAGTATGCCGCTTCCGAAATCCGCTCGCCGGCGAGCTTTTTCGCCAACCGCGTCTTCATTTATGGCGCGCTGGTGTTCTGGGCCTTCATCTGCCTGTTCCCGATCTACTGGACGATAACCACCTCGTTCAAAACCGCGGTCGACGTCACCCAGGGCCATCTCATCCCGTTCGTCGACTTCCGGCCGGACTGGAAGGGCTGGCGCTCGCTCGGCCTGTCGCCGGACTCGATCTTCCGGACCTCGACGGTGCGCGACGAGTTCATCAAGCGCTTCATGAATTCGGTCATCACCTCGGTCGGCGCATCAAGCCTCGCCATCGTCATCGGCAGTCTCGCGGCCTATGGCCTCACCCGCTACCGCTATCACTTCGCCTGGTTCAAGAATGAGGACATCTCCTTCTTTTTCCTGTCGCAGCTGATCCTGCCACCGGTCGTGCTCGCCCTGCCCTTTCTCGTGCTGTACCGGGAAGTCGGCATGCTCGACACGCGCATCGGGCTGATCCTGCTCTACACGCTGATGGTGCTGCCGATCGTCATCTGGATCATGCGCGACCAGTTCAATTCGATCCCGGTCGAACTGGAGGAAGCAGCCCTCGTCGACGGCCTGTCGATCTGGGGCGCCTTTTTCCGCATCGTCATGCCGATCGCGCTGCCGGGCATGGTCGCCGCCTTCATCCTGGCGATGGTGCTGTGCTGGAACGAGTATTTCTTCGCCGCACTTCTGACCTCGACCGACGCCAAGACCATTCCCGTCATGGTGGCGAGCCAGACCGGCTCGCAAGGCATCAACTGGTGGTCGATGGCCGCACTGGCCACCGCCGCGATCACGCCGCTTGCCGTCATCGGCATCGCGCTGGAGCGTTATCTGATCATGGGCATGACCGCGGGCGCGGTGAAGTAGGGGTTGCTGTCAAGCTTGCGGGGCAGCACCCCCTCTGTCCTGCCGGACATCTCCCTCTCAAGCGGCGGAGATTACACGCTTAGCCGCTTTCGCCAATCTCCATCGCCGTAGAGTGAGCGGGGCGCCGAGGCTGCCAATCTCCCCCCATGAGGGGGAGATGTCCGGCAGGACAGAGGGGGCGCGAAGGATCGCTACGGCTTTCATCCTGCACCACTGCAACGCCCGAATAGAGCGTCTGCGCACAGCCTAGCGCGCCAGTATCGCCCGCAAATGCTCGAGGATCATCGTAACGCCCTTTTGCCCCAGTTCCGCCGAGGCGTCGGGGGCGGTCGCCGTGTACCATCCCGTATTGTCGGTAAAATGGCCGGCGTCCACCGTTTCCGGGCATAGCGCCAGCATCAGCGACGTCTCGCCGATGCCGGCATGGTCGAACGGGTATTGGCCGTTCATTGCAGCCGGCATCAGCGGATGCACCTGCACCCAGTTGAAGAAATTGGCGCCTTCAGCGTGTTCGGCATAATAGCCTGCCATCGCCTCGGAGCCCCACCAGCCCTCGCCGCGCTCCTTCTCCAGAAAACGGAAGATCGCCTGGCGGCCGGCGGTCTTGAAGGCGAGATCGGTCGGCATACCGGCGGCAAAATTCTCGGTCTGGTGGTGGATGATGGCGTGGATGTTGCGAAAACCGATGCGCAATAGGCTGTAGAACAGTTCCTCCGCGAACGGCGCCAGCGCCCTGCCGCCGACCTGAACCGAGCCATTGCCCTCCGGCGGCGCCACCGCGTAGCTCGCCGCGCCATAGTAGAAGGCTGGCAGGATGACGATGTCGGCTTCCTTTTCGAACAGCTCCAGCGTCTTGACCACCGCCAGCGTATCCATGCCGACGGCCATGTGCTCGCCGTGGTATTCGAGCACGCCGAGCGGGAGCACGACCGGCCAGTTCTCGGCGATCGCCTTGCGGATCTGGTGCGGCAGCATCAGCTCGTAGCGCATGACGCCTACTCCATGTTGGTGTGGCGGGCGGCGTCGATACGGCTTTCGCCGATCCGAGCCAGCACCGTGCCAAGCTCGTCGAGCGCAATCCTGAACAGATTTGTGCCGGCATTGGTCACGATGGTTCCACCAATGTCCCGGAACCCGAAACTTGCCTGAATATTTGGGCCCATTTTTCCCCGAACAGCTTGTTTTTGCTCATGCTATCACCGTGAAAGTTCGTGTCCAACGGCTCGGAGCGCTTTTGCAGCGCCCCAGGCGTGATAGTGTCTTGGCAATTGCGTAGGTGAGGAAACGGCAGGACATGAAGACACGGGATTTCGACCGCATCGGCAATGGCGGCATCAGTTTCACGGAACTCGGCTTCGGCACGGCGCCGCTCGGAAACCTCTATCGCGCCGTCTCCGATGAAGATGCCAACGCCACTCTGGAGACCGCCTGGCGAGTCGGCTGCCGCTACTACGACACCGCGCCGCTCTACGGGCTTGGCCTGTCGGAAACGCGGCTCAATCCGTTCCTGCGCTCGAAAAAGCGCGACGACTACGTGCTGTCGAGTAAAGTCGGCCGCATCATGCGCGCCTGCCCGCCGGACCAACGCACCGGCATCGGCAAGTTCTTCGACACGCCGTCGCGCCGCGAGGTCTACGACTACAGCTATGACGGCGTCATGCGCTCCTTCGAAGCCTCGCTCGAGCGCCTCGGCGTCGACCGCATCGACATCCTTTTCGTGCATGACGTCGACATCTTCACCCATGGCAGCAAGGAGGCCTCGGACCAACGCATCGAGGAGTTCATGCGCTCGGGCTATTACGGGCTGCTGTCCCTGCGTGATCAGGGCGTCATCAAAGCGTTCGGCGGCGGCATCAACGAATGGCAGGTTGCCCAGACACTTGCCGAGCGTGGCGACTTCGATCTTTTCCTGCTTGCCGGGCGCTATACGCTGCTGGAGCAGGAGGCGCTGCAATCCTTCCTGCCGCTATGCCAGAAGCGCGGCATCGGCATCGTTCTCGGCGGGCCGTATAATTCCGGCATTTTGGCAACCGGACCGAAGCCCGGCGCCTATTACAATTACTCCGAGGCGCCGCAGGACATCCTCGACCGCGTCGCGCGCATCGAGACCATCTGCAAACGCCACGGCGTGCGCCTGATCGAGGCGGCACTGCAATTTCCGCTGCTGCACCCTTCGGTCGTGTCGGTGATCCCCGGCGGACAGCGGCCGAGCGAGGTCGAAAGCAACCGGTCGCTGCTCGACGCGAAGCTGCCACCAGCACTCTGGGCCGATCTCAAGAAGGAAGAGCTGATGCGCGCCGATGCGCCAACGGCGTAAAGCCGCCTGCTGCTGGCCGACAGGCGCAAAAGAAAAGCCGGGCATGCCCGGCTTTTCTGATCTCTGAAAAAGGTAAGAAGGCCGCTTAGTTGACTGCGTCCTTGAGGCCCTTGCCGGCCGAAAACTTCGGCACGGTGCGCGCCGGAATCTGCACTTCCGCGCCGGTCTGAGGATTGCGGCCGGTCGAGGCAGCGCGTTTCGACACGGTGAAATTTCCGAAGCCGACAAGCCGGACATCGCCGCCCTTCTTCAGTTCGCCGGTGATGACGGAGAACACCGCATCAACCGCCGACTGCGCGTCACCCTTCGAAATACTCGCGGCATCGGCGACAGCGGACACCAGTTCGTTCTTGTTCATAAAAATTCCCTTCCATGAGAAACCGGAACGTAGACTCATCCGGCAGGAAACGGACTTTAGAAAGAAGCGCTTCCGCAACCAAGTCGAAAAGCGTCAAAAGAGTCGAAAAAACCGCGGAATTCCGGGGTTTTTCACATGAAAAAGCCGGGCGCTCGGCCCGGCTCTCTCTTGTGCATTGCAACTTTAGAAGGTGCTAATGCATGACCCCGAAAACCGATTTCGGTTTTCGGAAAGGATCATGCATAGACTCAATAGTGTTAGAGCGTCCTTTGCGCGTCCAATTGGACGCGCGGCGCTCTAATGAGCTAGCGACTTGCCGGCGTCGTCTCCGGCATCCACCGCAGCCGGCGCATTGACCGGTTCAACCCAATCGATCGGCTCCGGCATACGCACCAGCGCATGGCGCAAGACTTCACCGACCCGCCCGACCGGAACGATCTCCATACCGTTCTTCACGTTGTCCGGAATCTCCGCCAGATCCTTGGCATTGTCTTCCGGGATCAGCACCTTCTTGATGCCGCCGCGCAGCGCTGCAAGCAGCTTCTCCTTGAGCCCGCCGATCGGCAGCACCCTGCCGCGCAGCGTGATTTCGCCGGTCATCGCCACATCGGCCCTGACCGGGATGCCGGTCAGCACCGAGACGATCGCCGTCGCCATCGCCACACCCGCCGACGGTCCGTCCTTGGGCGTTGCGCCCTCGGGCACGTGGACGTGGATGTCGCGCTTGTCGAACAGCGGCGGCTCGACGCCGAAATCGATGGCCCGCGAGCGGACATAGGAGGCCGCCGCCGAGATCGATTCCTTCATCACGTCGCGCAGATTGCCGGTCACCGTCATGCGGCCCTTGCCGGGCATCATGACACCTTCGATCGTCAGCAGCTCGCCGCCGACTTCCGTCCAGGCGAGCCCGGTGACGACGCCGACCTGATCATCGGCCTCGACCTGACCGAAGCGGAAGCGCGGGACACCAAGATAATCGGCGAGATTGTCCGCCGTGATGTCGACCGTCTTCTTCTTCGTCTTCAGGATCTCGGTCACCGCCTTGCGGCCGAGCTTCATCAGTTCGCGCTCCAGGCTCCTCACGCCCGCTTCACGAGTGTAGGTCTGGATGATGCCGCGGATCGCGTCCTCGCCGACGGAGAACTCCTTCGGCTGCAGCGCATGATCGCGGATCACCTTGGGCATCAGGTGGCGCTTGGCGATCTCGATCTTCTCGTCCTCGGTGTAGCCGGCGATACGGATGATCTCCATGCGGTCCATCAAGGGCGCAGGGATGTTCAGCGTGTTCGCCGTCGTCACGAACATCACGCTCGACAGGTCGTATTCGACCTCGAGGTAGTGGTCCATGAACGTCGAGTTCTGCTCGGGATCGAGCACCTCAAGCAAAGCCGAAGACGGGTCGCCGCGGAAATCCTGGCCCATCTTGTCGATCTCGTCGAGCAGGAAGAGCGGGTTGGACTTCTTCGCCTTCTTCATCGACTGGATGACCTTGCCGGGCATCGAGCCGATATAGGTGCGTCGGTGACCGCGGATTTCGGCCTCGTCGCGCACGCCGCCCAGCGCCATGCGGATAAACTCGCGGCCGGTCGCCTTGGCGATCGACTTGCCGAGCGAGGTCTTGCCGACGCCGGGAGGTCCGACGAGGCACAGGATCGGCCCCTTCAGCTTCTTCTGGCGGCTCTGCACGGCGAGATATTCGACGATGCGGTCCTTGACCTTGTCGAGGCCGAAATGGTCGGTATCGAGCACGTTCTGCGCGAAGGCCAGATCCTGCTTGACCTTGGAGTTCCTGCCCCACGGTATCGACAGGATCCAGTCGAGATAGTTGCGCACGACGGTCGATTCAGCCGACATCGGCGACATCGTCCGCAGCTTCTTCAGCTCGGCTTCCGCCTTTTCGCGGGCCTCCTTGGAGAGCTTGGTCTTCTTGATGCGCGCCTCGATCTCGGCGGCCTCGTCGCGGCCGTCCTCGCCTTCGCCGAGCTCCTTCTGGATCGCCTTCATCTGCTCGTTGAGGTAGTATTCGCGCTGCGTCTTCTCCATCTGGCGCTTGACGCGCGAGCGGATGCGCTTCTCGACCTGCAGGACGGAGATTTCGGCTTCCATGAAGCCCATCGCCTTTTCCAGCCGCTCCTTAACCGAAAGCGTGGCGAGCATCTCCTGCTTCTCGGGGATCTTGATGGCAAGATGCGAGGCAACCGTGTCGGCGAGCTTGGAATAGTCGTCGATCTGGCTGGCGGCACCAACCACTTCGGGCGAGATCTTCTTGTTCAGCTTGACGTAGTTCTCGAAGTCGGTGACGACGGAACGGGCCAGCGCCTCGACCTCGACCTCTTCCTCATCCGGTTCGACCAGCGCCGCGGCGCGGGCCTCGTGGAAGTCGGGACGGTCGGTGAACGAAACGATTTTGGCGCGCGAGGCGCCTTCGACCAGCACCTTCACGGTGCCGTCCGGCAGCTTCAGCAATTGCAGCACATTGGCGAGCGTGCCGATGTCGAAGATCGCATCGGACTCGGGATCGTCATCGGCGGCATTCATCTGGGTCGCAAGCAGGATCTGCTTTTCCTGACCCATCACCTCCTCCAGCGCCTTGATCGACTTTTCACGCCCGACAAAGAGCGGAACGATCATGTGCGGGAACACCACGATGTCGCGCAGTGGGAGGACAGCAAAGACGCCGTCGCTGGGAGCCTTGGATATTTTGGCCATTGTCCAACCTTTCATGTCGCGACCGCCAATCGGCCAACCGCGAATCTCATATTAACGACCGAGGATCGTTCCGCCTACCACCGTTTGTGACGGGAGTTTTACAGCACAGAATTCGGCACCCCGGCCTTCCTCAGTTAGTTGGAGGCACGGGGGGCAAAGATCAAGGGTCAACACGAAACCGTTCATCCAATCTGTCACAATCGTTCATCCAATCTGTCACAATCCGTTCATCATAAGTCGGCCCGTCCGCAAAACAAAACGGCGCCTCGCGGCGCCGTTTGAAGAATTTCCACTGCAGAGGCTCACGTCAGGCGCTGACGTTGCCCTTCTTTTCTTTCTGCTCGGAGTAGATGTAGAGCGGCCTGGCGTTGCCGGACACCACCTCTTCCGAAATAACCACTTCGCGCACGCCTTCCAGCGCCGGCAGCTCGAACATCGTGTCGAGCAGGATCGCTTCCATGATCGAGCGCAGGCCGCGCGCGCCGGTCTTGCGCTCGATGGCGCGCTTGGCGATCGCCGACAGCGCATTCTCATGGAAGGTCAGGTCGACATTCTCCATCTCGAACAGCCGCTGATACTGCTTGACCAGCGCGTTCTTCGGCTCGGTCAGGATCTGGATCAGCGCCGGCTCGTCGAGGTCCTCCAGCGTCGCCAGGACCGGCAGACGGCCGACGAACTCGGGAATCAGGCCGAACTTCAGCAGATCCTCGGGCTCGACCAGGCGGAAAACATCGCCGGTGCGGCGATCCTCGGGCGAAGCGACGGTGGCGCCGAAGCCGATCGAGGTCTTGCGGCCGCGATCCGAGATGATCTTGTCGAGGCCGGCGAAGGCGCCGCCGCAGATGAACAGGATGTTGGCGGTGTCGACCTGCAGGAATTCCTGCTGCGGATGTTTCCTGCCGCCCTGCGGCGGCACGGAGGCGACGGTGCCTTCCATGATCTTCAACAGCGCCTGCTGCACGCCTTCGCCCGACACGTCGCGGGTGATCGAAGGATTGTCCGACTTGCGCGAGATCTTGTCGATTTCGTCGATGTAGACGATGCCGCGCTGGGCGCGCTCGACATTGTAGTCGGCCGACTGCAACAGCTTCAGGATGATGTTCTCGACATCCTCGCCGACATAGCCGGCTTCGGTCAGTGTGGTGGCGTCAGCCATGGTGAACGGCACATCTATGATGCGGGCCAGCGTCTGCGCAAGCAGCGTCTTGCCGCAACCGGTCGGGCCGATCAGCAAAATGTTGGACTTCGCCAGTTCGACGTCGTTGTTCTTGCCGGCATGCGCCAGACGCTTGTAATGGTTGTGGACGGCCACCGACAGCACGCGCTTGGCGTAGGGCTGGCCGATGACATAGTCGTCGAGAACCTTGAGGATCTCCTGCGGGGTCGGCACGCCCTCGCGCGACTTCACCATCGAGGTCTTGTTCTCCTCGCGGATGATGTCCATGCAGAGCTCGACGCATTCGTCGCAGATGAACACCGTCGGGCCGGCGATCAGCTTGCGGACTTCGTGCTGGCTTTTGCCGCAAAACGAGCAATAAAGCGTGTTCTTGGAATCACCGCCGCTGTTGCCGACCTTGCTCATTTTCATGTCCTTTCATAGCCGCCCGCCGATGGTCTGGTTGAAAGGGCGCATAACTCAATCTATCGCGGGAAATCGCCGCCGCCAGTATTCCGGCTCCCGCAACGCATTCCATACGAAACACATATCAGAAAACGTCGCAATGATTCGCACCGACCCCGCACAAAGCTAAGCCGTCGAAAATCAACATAGGCTTAACGTAGGCAATTGCTCCCGTCGAGGGAACAGCCAATTGTGGCCGAAATGCCGCAAGCGGCGTCAAAAGCGTGTTTTCCCGCCATCCAACTGCCACCGGGCTTATGCGGCGGCAACCTCAGCCGGCTCGCGCGACGAAATTACCTTGTCGATGAGACCGAAATCCTTCGCCTCGTCAGCGGTCATGAAGTGGTCGCGGTCGAGCGTCTTCTCGATCTCGTCGTAGCTCTTGCCGGTGTGCTTGACATAAACCTCGTTGAGACGGCGCTTCAGCTTGATGATGTCCTGGGCGTGGCGTTCGATGTCGGAAGCCTGACCCTGGAAGCCACCGGAAGGCTGGTGGACCATGATGCGGGCATTCGGCGTGGCGAAGCGCATGCCCCTCTCGCCTGCGGTCAAGAGCAGCGAGCCCATCGAGGCGGCCTGGCCGATGCACAGCGTCGCCACCGCCGGCTTGATGAACTGCATAGTGTCGTAGATCGCCATGCCGGAGGTGACGACGCCGCCAGGCGAATTGATGTAGAGGTTGATTTCCTTCTTCGGATTCTCCGCTTCGAGGAACAGGAGCTGCGCACAGACCAGCGTCGCCATGCCGTCCTCGACCGGACCGGTGATGAAAATGATGCGCTCTTTCAGGAGCCGCGAGAAAATGTCGTAGGCCCGCTCGCCGCGATTGGTCTGTTCGACCACCATCGGAACGAGGTTCATGTAGGTTTCGACGGGGTTCTTCATGGACTATCCCTTTTCAAAGGTGGGATTCCGGCGCCGGGAGATTAGCAAGTCGGGCAGAATCGGTTCTGGATCGTTGTCCTGTAAATAGGATGCCGGCTCACCCTAGCGCAAGGCCGCCCCTCCTAGCCATCCGGTTAAGTCGAATCAAGGTTTCTGCACAGAATTCGCCCCGAGGCTGCGCCGGCTGCCCTTGAAGCGACGCGGCTTCGCTGCCGCGTAGCACTTAACCGCGTCGCTTAACAATATCTCGAAACTGCTTTCCCGCGATGCGGCTTCCCCTACAATTCAACGTTGAACTTGCGCTGAAGGTTCAAACAGGGGGAGTGCCGTGATCAGGAAAACTGCTTCCTCGGCCATCATCAGCCTCGCCGTTCTCGGCATGGTGTCCGAAACGGCTGCCGGCGGACGCGCCGTCGAATGCTACGAGCAGGTCAACAGGCCGTCCGTCTACGAAACGTGCTCGTCAGCCCGGCCGGCCAGCAGGTGGAGTATGTTCCGGCGATCTACGGGACGCGCGAGCGCGTGGTGCAGATTGCGCCCCAGCGTGTCAGCTACGAGATCCTGCCCGCCGTCACCCGCACCATCTACCGCACGGTGAAGGTCGATGACGGCGGCTACTCCTGGGAATGGCGCGTCATCCATGGCCGCAAGGTGCTGTGCAAGATCAGGTACAAGGCGCGCTATGAACGCGTGGCCGAGACCGTGGTGGTGCAGCCGGAGCGCCGACGGCGCCTCGTCATCCCGGCCGAGTATGAGAGCGCGGCTGAAGAGGTTTTGGTGCAGCCGGAGCAGCGACGCATCATTGAGGTTCCCGCCTCCTACCAGACAGTGGCGCGCCGGGTGGTGGTCAGTGAAGGCTCATCCGGCTGGCGGCGCGTGCATGTTCCAAGGCACTGCCGGTATTAGGTCAGACCGCCTCGGCCCGCAGCCAAGCCTTCAAGCCGGCGACGTCGCCATTGCCGACAATCGCAGCGACACGCCTGCCGACAGCCGCGCCGAACTTGTAGCCGTGGCCGGAGCAGGCCGAGACAACAAGGCATCTGCCCTTCTGATGCGCCAGGAATTTTTCGTCGGCGGTGAAGGTATAGGCGCAGGTGACGACCTCGGTGATCTTGTATTCTTCGACACGAGCGATCGGCGGCGAAAACAGGTTGCGGATCGCCTCGCCCTCGCCCGCCACCGGCTGGCGGTTCCAGTCGGCGTCGCTGGTCGGCACCCTGTGCAGCCCTGAGCCGAATTTCATGCCGGCGCCGCCGGACGGCGGGATCACGTAGCCGTCGACAGCGCCGCCGACATTGAGGATGACCGGGGCTGCCTGCCATGCCGCTTTCAGATCCGCCGGCGGTTCGACATAGGCAAGCGCGGTGCGCCAGGTCTTCAGTTCGCCGTCCAGTTCCGGAAACAGTTTCAGCACCCAGGCGCCGGCGGCGACGACGATGCGGTCGGCCTGCATCGTCTCGCCGCTTTCAAGCACGATGCGGCCGGCCTCGGCGTCGACTTCCGTCACCTTGCTGTTCTCGTAGACATTGGCGCCGTTCACCCGCAGCCATCTGGCGAGGCCGGAGGCAATCTTGCGACAATGCAGCGCACCGCCGTCCGGCGAAAAAAAAGCGTAGCGGAAAGAGCCGGGCTCAAGGAACCGCCAGCGTCTAGCCGCGGCCTCCGGCTCGAACAGTTCGAACGGGTAGTTCCCGGCTTCCATGCCTTCGCGGTATTCCTCGGCTTCGTCTCCCGGCTCCCGCGAAATGCAGATGAAGCCGCGCCGGTCGAGATGGTTTTCGCCGAGATCGGCCCACATCTCGTCCCAGGCCTCATAGGCCTCGGTGATCAGCCGGCCATAGCCCGCCGCTGCACCATAGGCGCGGCGGATGATGCGGTGATGGTCGCCTGAGGCAGCAAGCGGATTGGGAATCGGCCCCTGCTCGACAATCGTGACCCGGTGCCCGGCCTTAGCCAGCGACCAGGCCGTCGAAAGCCCCGCAATGCCTGCACCAACCACGACCACATTCATCAAGTCAGTCTTTCCGCAGCCGCGCCGGCTGGCTCAACGCTTTTTGTGCATGTCGTTGTCCCAAAACCGATTCACACTTTTGGGCGACACGCATCAGATTGCCGGGCGCCAACATACGGTCTGGCATCAAGCTGGCAAGCCGCGTTAATTGTCTGGCATGACCAAATTGATGCTGACCTATCTTGCCTTCGATTCCTCGACCCGCCATGTGCGACTGGACCCGCACGAGCCGGCTTTCCTCCAGAACCCCTACGAGGCCTATGCCTTCATGCATGGCGCATCGAATGTCTTCTTCTGGGAAGAGTTCGGCTTCTGGTGCTTCGGCGGCTTCGACGACGTTAGCCGGCTGCTGCGCGACCGCCGCTTCGGCCGCCAGAACCCGGCCGGCATCCCCGACAGAAGCGACATCGGCCGGGATCGCGCGCATCTCAGCGCCTTCGACGGTATCGAGGCCAATTCGATGCTGGAGCTGGAACCGCCCGTGCACACCAGGCTCAGAACGCTGGTCAACCGCGCCTTCGTCTCGCGTCAGGTCGAACGGCTGAGGCCGCGCCTCGAGGCGCTGGCCAACGAGCTGATCGACCGTTTCGAAGCGGACCAGGTCGACCTGCTGCCGGCTTTCGCATCGCCTTTGCCGATCACCATCATTGCCGAAATGCTCGGCGTGCCGGTCGAGATGGGGCCGCAACTGCTCGACTGGTCGCATCGGATGGTCGCCATGTATATGCATGGCCGCACACGCGAAACGGAAGAGACGGCCAATCGCGCGGCGCGGGATTTTTCGGATTTCCTGCGCGGCTATGTTGCCGAGCGGCGCAAATACCCCGGCGACGACCTCCTGTCGCTGCTGATCTCGGCGCAGGAGGACAACCAAAAACTGTCGGAGGATGAACTGGTGTCCTCCGCCATCCTGCTGCTCAATGCCGGCCATGAGGCGACCGTCCACCAGACCGGCAATGCGGTGCGCTCGATCCTTGCGAAAGGCGGCGACCCGCGCCGCTTCTTCACGTCCGCGGAAACGACCGCAGCGACCGTCGAGGAATGCCTGCGCTTCGATGCGCCGCTGCACATGTTTACGCGTTATGCCTATGAAGAGATCGAGGTCGGTCCCGGTGTCCTCGTGCGGCCGGGCGAGACGATCGGCCTGCTGCTCGGCATGGCCAACCACGACCCGGCTGCGTTTGCCGAGCCCCTCGCCTTTCGGCCGGATCGTGCGGACCAGAAGAACGTCTCGTTCGGTGCCGGCATTCATTTCTGCATCGGCGCGCCGCTCGCCCGGCTCGAATTGCAGGTATCGCTGAAAACCCTGTTCGACCGACTGCCGCGGTTGCAGTTTGCCGAACAGCCGCGCTACCGCGACAGCTATCATTTCCACGGACTGGAAAAGCTCGTCGTGCACATCGGACGGTGATCAAAGCTTGATCACATACTCCTTGCGAGTCGTCTCAAGCACTTCCCAGCTGCCCTTAAACCCCGGCCTGAGCACGAAACTGTCGCCGGCCCTGACGGTGCGCGCCTCGCCAGCGTCCTCTGATATCACCGAGACGCCCGACAGAATGTGGCAGAACTCCCACTCGTCATACTCGATGCGCCATTTGCCCGGTGTCGCCTCCCAGATGCCGGCATATAGCCCGCCGTCCTGCTCCTCGACATTCCAGGTGCGAAACTTTGGATCGCCTGAAATCAGGCGATCCGGCGCCGGCGCACCAGGTTCCGGTTCGACGCTTTCAATATCGACGGAGAGAAATTTCGGCGCAGTCATGGAAACTCCTTCCAGCGAGGATCAAACCTTGGCGAGGGCCTGCTCCAGATCGGCGACAATGTCGTTGACATCCTCGATGCCGACCGAGAGCCTGACCGTATCTGGCCCAGCGCCTGCCGCGACCTTCTGTTCGTCAGACAGTTGCCGATGCGTGGTCGATGCCGGGTGGATGACCAGCGACTTGGTGTCGCCGACATTGGCGAGGTGCGAGAACAGTTCGAGCGCCTCGACGAATTTGATGCCCGCCGCATAGCCGCCCTTCAGGCCGAAGGTGAACACGGCACCGGCGCCGAGCGGCGAATATTTTTTCTGCAGCGCATTGTTGTTGTCGCTGGGCAGGCCGGGATAGGACACCCAGGCGATCTTCGGGTGGTTGGACAGCCAGCCGGCGACAGTGACCGCATTGTCGCAATGGCGCTGCATCCTGAGCGGCAGGGTTTCCAGCCCGGTCAGGATCAGGAATGCGTTGAAGGGCGAGATCGCCGGGCCCATGTCGCGCAGGCCAAGCACGCGCGCGGCAATGGCGAAAGCGAAATTGCCGAAGGTCTCGTGCAGGACGAGGCCGCCATATTCGGGGCGCGGCTCCGACAGCATCGGATATTTGCCGGATTTCGACCAGTCGAAGGTGCCGCCGTCGACAATGGCGCCGCCGATCGAATTGCCGTGGCCGCCGATGAACTTGGTCAGCGAATGCACGACAATGTCGGCGCCATGCTCGATCGGCCGCACCAGATAGGGCGAGGCCAGCGTGTTGTCGACGATCAGCGGCAGGCTATGTTTACGGGCGATGTCGCCGATCTTCTCGATGTCGACGAAGACGCCGCCCGGATTGGCCAGGCTCTCGATGAAGATCGCCTTGGTCTTTTCGTCGATCTGGCTTTCGAAGGTCGAGATGTCGTTGGTGTCGGCCCAGCGCACCTGCCAGCCGAAATTCTTGAAGGCGTGGCCGAACTGGTTGATCGAGCCACCGTAAAGCCTTGTCGCGGCGACGAAATTGTCGCCGGGCTGCATCAGATTATGGAAGACGAGCACCTGCGCGGCATGGCCCGACGCCACCGCCAGCCCCGCCGTGCCGCCTTCGAGCGCCGCGATGCGCTCTTCCAGCACCGCCTGCGTCGGGTTCATGATCCGGGTGTAGATGTTGCCGAAGGCCTTTAGCCCGAACAGCGACGCGGCATGGTCGGCGTCATCGAAGACAAAGGAGGTCGTCTGGTAGATCGGCGTGGCACGCGCGCCGGTCGCCGGATCGGGCTTGGCACCCGCATGGACGGCGAGCGTGTTGAAACCGGGCGTGCGGGTCATCGAAGATCTCCCCTGAGAGTGGTAGTGGAGTGAATGGTGAATGGTGATGGCAAAGTCGGCCAGCCCCATCCTGATTGCAAGCGGCTCATATGCCGCTTTGCCCGCCTTCCAGAAAAATCCGTCTATTCACTATTCACTATTCACTACCTACTTCTGGCGAACGCCAAAACTCTGGAATCCCGGCCGCATCAGCGGCTTCTTCGACGACAGCACGCCTGAGTTGACGCCGGTCCAGCCGATTTCGCCCGACAGCTTGCCATATTCGATCTTAGGGCAGCGGTTCATCACCACCTTGATGCCGGCGGCCTCGGCGCGAGCGGCCGCCTCGTCGTGGCGCACGCCAAGCTGCATCCAGATGACTTTCGGCAACGGGTCGAGCCGCAAGACCTCGTCGACGACGCCCGGCACTGCTGCGGAGCCGCGAAACACGTCGACCATGTCGATCGGCTCGGGAACATCGGCGAGCCTGGCATAGGTCATCCGGCCAAGGATTTCCTTGCCGGCCTGGCCGGGGTTGATCGGGAATACCGAGAACCCCTTGCCCAGCAGGTATTTCAGCACGAAGTAGCTCGGCCGCACATCGTTGGCGGACGCGCCGACCATGGCGATGGTCTTCACCGAATTGAGAATGCCGGCGATATAGGCATTGTCGTAGGCGTCGTGGTTCATGCCTCGTCCTCATACAGAGCTTCGGCGAGAAAACCATCCGGGTCGTCGCAGAAACTGCGCATCATGCGAAAATGATCGGTATCATGGAAATCGGTCGGGTCGAGACCGAACCGGCTGATGCGGAACAGCCGCGCGCCGGGACAGGCCATCAGCAGCGGTGAATGCGTCGCCATGATCACTTGCGCCGTGCCTGATAGATCCATCCGCCGCAGCATCCTGAGAAGCTCGATCTGGCGCCTCGGCGACAAGGCGCTTTCCGGCTCGTCGAGGATGTAGATACCCTGCCTGCGACAGCGCTCCTCGAAGAACCGGATGAAACCCTCGCCATGCGACCAGGACAGGAAGTCGGGCGGCGCCGCATGGGCGTCGATGGCGGCCTGATCGAGATAGCTGGCCACGGAGTAAAAAGATTCGGCGCGGAAGAACCAGCCGGCGGTGACCTTCGGCAGCCAATGGCCGCGCAGCGTTTCCGCCAGTGCCGCGCCGCTCTTGTCGATGGCGCGGGAGTGGTCGATGGGCATGTAGCCCTTGCCGCCGCCGGCCTCATCGTATCCGGCCAGCGCGCCGATCGCCTCGAGCAATGTCGATTTGCCGGTGCCGTTCTCACCGACGATGATGGTGATCGGCGTGGTAAATTCAAGTTCGAAATCGTGGCCGCGGAAGATCGGCAGGTTCCAGGGATATTTTTCCCAATCTTCGACCCGCGCCGGCTCGATCAGGATGCGCTTGAGATAGGGAGCCTTCAGTCGCGTCAGTTGCTTGCGATATGCCATCTGGCAGTGGTATCAGCCCGGCAGCGAGATGCTGCCGTCTTCCGCGATCGGAAAAGCTGGATTGTGCGCCACTTCCCAGACATGCCCTTCCGTGTCGGCGAAATAACCGTACCAGCCGCCCCAGAAGGCGCGGCCGGCCGGCTTGACGATACGACCGCCGGCCTTCTCGGCCATCGCAAGCACGTGATCGACTTCCGTGTCGGAGCGGGTGTTGTAGGCGAGGTAGATCGCCGACGGCGCCGTGCCGAAGGTGATGCCTGAATCCGCTTCGGCGCTTTCGCGCGGAAACAGGCCTAGAATGACGCCGCCCATCTGGAAGAAGGTGACGCCGTCGGTGATGCCGGCATGGCGGGTCAGGCCCATCGCCTCGTAGAAGCGCGTGGCGCGCTCGAGATCGTCGACAGTGATCGTGATGATTGAGA
Organism: Mesorhizobium sp.; assembly: GCA_004020645.1. Lineage (GTDB taxonomy): Bacteria > Pseudomonadota > Alphaproteobacteria > Rhizobiales > Rhizobiaceae > Mesorhizobium. Next base: position 157,927 of record SAQL01000002.1, read on the forward strand.
TGCGGGGTTCCATATCTAGTCGTCCGTCCACTCGGGCTTGCGCTTGCCGATGAAGGCGCCGATGCCCTCTTCCGCGTCGCGCGCCAGCATGTTGTCGACCATGACGCGGCCAGTGTAGGCATAGGCCTCGGCCAGCCCCATCTCGGCCTGCGCATAAAAGGCTTCCTTGCCGGTCTTCACGACCAAGGCCGATTTTGCAGCAATGGTTTGCGCGTATTTGGTGACAATCTGATTCAGATATTCGCGCGGCACGACGCGATTGACCAGGCCGAATTCCTTGGCCGTCGCCGCATCGATCGTCTCGCCGGTCAAAAGCATCTCCATCGCCTGCTTGCGCGAGACGTTGCGCGACAGCGCCACCATCGGCGTCGAGCAGAACAGCCCGATGTTGACGCCGGGCGTGCAGAAGGTCGCCTCATGCGAGGCGATCGCCAGATCGCAGCTCGCGACCAGTTGCGCCCCGGCCGCCGTCGCCAGACCATCGACCTCGGCGATCACCGGCTTGGGATGGCGCACGATCGCCTGCATCAGTGCCGCGCAAGCGGAAAACGTCTCCTCGAAGAATGCCTTGCCGCGATCGGCGTCGGCGCGGCGCGCGGTCATTTCCTTGAGGTCGTGTCCGGCGCAGAACACCTTGCCGGCCGCCGCCAGGATGATGACGCGGACGGATTTGTCGGATTTCGCGCGGTCGAGCTCCGCCGTCAGCGCCGCCATCACCGCCAGCGACAGGGCATTGGCCGGCGGATTGGTGAGCGTGAGGCGGAGGACGCCCTTGTCCAGCCCCGCGACAACAGGACCTTCGGCAACAGCCGGCTTGATGGCGACGATTTCAGCCATGTCTCCAACCTCTTCATCGGCCAGCGGGCATCGGATTCGCGGGCCATGGAACAAAAGAACTAGCACGCTGCCGATTGAAGAACAGCCTTGAGACGTGTTTTCTCGGCAGCGCGGCCTCAGCCAAGCGCCCTCGCCTTGGGACCGCCGGCCCTACGGGGCCGTATATAGGAAACCGCCTATGCCCGCCCAAAACAATCTCAAGCCGGTGCTGACTGCCGCGCAAGTCAATGCACTGATGGAGACCGTCTATCCGCAGCTCAACGACCAGTTCTCCTTCTACGAGGCGATCGACGTGTTTCCGGGCGGCTGCACGGTGCGCCTGAATGCCGACGAGCGGCATTTGCGCCCCGGCGGTACGGTATCGGGCTCGTCGCTGTTCACGCTGGCCGACATAGGCGGCTATGTCTGCGTGCTTTCGCATGCCGGGCCGGATGCGCTTTCGGTCACCACCAATCTCAGCATCAATTTTGTCCGCAAGGCCGAGGCCGGACCGATCGACGGCCATTGCCGCATCCTGAAGCTGGGCAAGAGCCTGATGGTGTTCGATATCGACATCGTCGCCGGACCGGAGGGACATACGGTAGCGCACGCGACGGGAACCTATTCGATCCCGCCGAAGCGGTTTGATGACGTGGTAAAATAATACCTTTCTCTCAAACCTTTGTTTTTACTGTGTTTTGCCTGCCCTGTTGGTTTTCACCAGCCTTGACGCGATAACCGCCCTCGCCTATAAGCCCTCACGGAACAGCGGCCCGCCAAAGGCCGCCGTTTTGTTATTGGCGACGGGCGAGCGCTCTGCGTCAATCCAAGCAACAAGAAACGCCTTCCCTTGTCGTTCGTGAATGGGGGAAGGTCAGAACCGAAAGCAACAAATCCATGGTAACCTTTTCGCAGAAGCCTGCGGATGTGGTGAAGAAGTGGGTGCTGATCGACGCCGAGGGTCTCGTCGTCGGCCGTCTCGCCACTGTCATCGCCAATCATCTTCGCGGCAAGCACAAGCCCACTTTCACCCCGCATGTCGACGACGGCGACAACGTCATCGTCATCAATGCCGACAAGGTGGTGTTCACCGGCAAGAAATTCACCGACAAGGTCTATTACTGGCATACCGGCCACCCCGGCGGCATCAAGGAGCGCACCGCGCGCCAGCTGCTCGAGGGCCGTTTCCCCGAGCGTGTCGTCGAGAAGGCCGTCGAACGCATGATCCCGCGTGGCCCGCTCGGCCGTCGCCAGATGAAGAATCTCCGCGTCTATGCAGGCACGGAACATCCGCATGTCGCCCAGCAGCCCGTCGCGCTCGACGTGGCCAAGCTGAACGCCAAGAACAAGAAGGTTTCGTAAAATGGCTGAGCTTTCCTCGCTCGCAGAACTCGGAACTGCCACCGGCAACACCAACACCCAGCCGGCGGCACCCGTCCATGTCCAGAAGCTCGACAAGTCGGGCCGCGCCTATGCCACCGGCAAGCGCAAGAACGCCATCGCGCGTGTCTGGGTGAAGCCCGGCTCCGGTAAGATCGTCGTCAACGACAAGGTGTTCGCCGAATATTTCGCGCGCCCGGTCCTGCAGATGATCCTCAACCAGCCGATCATCGCCGCCAACCGCGCCGGCCAGTACGACATCGTCGCCACGGTCATCGGCGGCGGCCTTTCCGGCCAGGCCGGTGCCGTGCGTCACGGCATCTCCAAGGCGCTGACCTATTACGAGCCGGCGCTGCGCGCCGTGCTCAAAAAGGGCGGCTTCCTGACCCGCGACAGCCGCGTCGTCGAGCGCAAGAAGTACGGCAAGGCGAAGGCCCGCCGCTCGTTCCAGTTCTCGAAGCGCTAAGCACTGCGCAGCTTCAGACATTCGAAAAGGCCGCCTCCGGGCGGCCTTTTCTTTTGGTGATTACCAACCTGGCCCAAATTCAGGAACGATCGGCCGGTACTTTGATGAAGTCGATAAACGCCCGCAACGGCGCTGGCACGAGACGCCGGCCGGGATAATAGAGCAACGGCCCGGGGAAGCTCTGCCACCAAGGTTCGAGGACGGGTTCGAGCACACCGCTCTCAAAGTGAGGGCGAAGCCAATCCTCGAACAGGCTGACAATGCCGGTACCGGCGATGGCTGCATCGACGGCGAGATCGGCCGCTCCGCCCAGGGTCACGAGGAGCGGCCCCGTCGGATCGACCCGCACCACCTCGCCGGCACGCTCGAATTCCCACGGCGGCATCGCCCCGCTGGCGAAGCGGCCGCGCAGGCAGGGGTGGCCGAGCAGGTCGCGCGGGTGTTGCGGCCGGCCATGGCGATCAAGGTAGGCAGGGCTGGCCGCGGTGGCAAAGCGCTGCAGGCGCGGTCCGATCGGCACCGCGATCATGTCCTGTTCCAGCCGCTCGTCGTAACGGATCCCGGCATCGCAGCCTGCCGCCAGTACGTCGACAAAGCTCTCCTCGGCGATCACCTCCAGCCGGATGCCGGGATAGGCAGCGAGAAACCCCGGGACGATGCTGGGCAGCACCAGCCGCGCCGCGCTGACCGGCACATTAAGGCGCAACGTACCTGCCGGCCGGTCGCGGAAGCCATTCACAACGTCGAGGGCCGACTCCACCTCGGTCAAGGCTGGGCCAAGCCGGGCCAGCAAGCTCGCGCCCGCTTCGGTCAAGACGACGCTGCGGGTCGTCCTGTTGAGCAGCCTGACACCGAGCTGCGTCTCGAGGCGGCGCACCGCCTCGCTCAAGCCCGACGCACTGCCGCCGCTGGCGCGGGCGCCATCGCGAAAACCCTTGGCCCGCGCTACGGCCACGAAGGCGTTCAGGTCTCCGAGGTCTATCTTCATTGTTCGATATTCCGTACAGCCCGTGCGGAATGTAGCCAATTATCGTGAGATCGGACAGCGCCTATCTCAGCGTCGTCTTGAACGGAGATAGACTATGTCCAGCATTGACCTTTCCGGCACGTTCACTCTCGGCGACCGCACCGTGAAGCGGCTCGGCTACGGCGCCATGCAGCTCACAGGACCCGGCGTGTTTGGTCCGCCCAAGAACCATGGCGCGGCATTGGCCGTGCTGCGCGAAGCTGTTGCGCGCGGGGTCAATCACATAGATACCAGCGATTTCTACGGGCCGCACGTCACCAATCTGCTTATCTGTGAAGCGCTTGCGCCCTATTCCGACAATCTGACGATCGTCACCAAGATCGGTGCGCGTCGCGGCGCGGATGGCTCGTGGCTGCCGGCCTTCTCGGCCGAAGAGCTGACCCAGGCGGTGCACGACAATCTGCGCAATCTCGGGCTCGACGTGCTGGACGTGGTCAATCTCAGGATCATGTTCGAGGCGCATGGCCCTGCCGAAGGGTCGATCGAGGCGCCGCTCACCGTGTTGGCCGAGCTGCAGCGGCAGGGTTTGGTACGTCACATCGGGCTAAGCAATGTCACGCCGGCGCAGGTCGAAGAGGCGCGACGGATCGCCAGGATCGTCTGCGTGCAGAACCAATACAATCTGGCGCACAGGGGCGACGATGCCTTGATCGACAAACTCACCCGCGACGGTATCGCCTATGTGCCGTTCTTTCCGCTCGGCGGCTTCAACCCGCTGCAGTCGTCTACCCTATCCGGCGTCGCTCAGCGCCTGGGCGCCCCGCCGATGCAGGTCGCGCTCGCCTGGCTGCTAGGTCGCGCGCCCAATATCCTGCTGATCCCCGGCACCTCTTCCGTCGCGCATTTGCGGGAGAACCTTGCCGCAGCCGAACTCGATCTGCCGGAGGACGCCGTCAGGGAGTTGGACGGCGTGGCGATGGCTGCATGAGGATTGGCGAAAGCGGCAACGAGCCGATCTCCCCCAAGGCTGTGCAAGAACTCGGCTCGCAACGGCGATGATCGCCTCCGGATTATCGTGCCGGAACGCGGCAATGGTGCGGTAGTCCGGGGCCAGCCGGCGCATCAACCAAAGCGCTGCGAGGTCCCGGACGCATGCGCGCTCGAGGTGTCGCGATGATCGGACTTGGGTTGAGATAGCCCCAAATGTAGAGGCGGAGCATGTCACCAGGCTGGAATCCTGGCCTGCCAGTCGCCGCCGCGACGGCCCGGTTAAAGCCCAGCTCGGACAGGTCCAGACTAGCGACGAATGCATCGACGACACGGACGAGGCTGTCTGGCGCCACGTAGTCGTCGATGCATGCTGGCAGCAGATTGATCTGATCTCGGCTGTCGCCATCGATGAAGCTCACAGCTTGCCTCGGCCCGCTTAACAGTTTGATTCTACGGTGATTTGCCCGATTTGGCCAAATTCTTGGGACGTTCTGAGTCGCCACCCGATTGACAGGCGAACCTCGTGAAGGCGCGGAAGGAAGGCGGGCCGCGCTATCGACCCAAGTCGTACGCTGGGCATGTCCGCTTGCAGGCACTTGTCCACTGCAAGCGTCGCCGGCGACCTGCTGCGCATCAGTCGCCCGATACAGACAGCCCTGCGAGAAGCGGAGCGTACGCGGCGAGCCTGCGGGATACGAACTCGGTGAAGAGCCGCACGCGCTTCGTCTTGCGTGTCTCCCCCTGTGTGAGAAGCCAGAGCGTTCCGTATATGTGCGGGTCGGTGCCCGGCACCCTCGCCAGCAGGGGGTCGGCATCTCCGACGAAACACGGCAGTCTCGTGATCCCGATCCCTTGCCGTGCTGCAACGATCTGCGCCTCGGCGTCCGGGGTCCTGAACGGAACCCCTGTGGTACGAACCTCACCCTCGTGGGCCCAGGTCGGGATGCCATGAATGTTTACGACGATCCACCGGATGGGATCAGGCGCGCCCGCACGCCACGCGGCTAGTCGATCGCAGGACATGTAGACGCCGCCGAACAGCTCCGGTCCCATCAGGCCGTGAAGATTGAGCGGCAGGGTCTTGCGGTCGGAGACGATGCGGATCGCGACGTCCGCCTCTCGGTTGGTCAGATTTGCCACCTCGCCGGACGACAAGATTTCCATCTCGATGTCAGGATGCAGACGCGCGAAATCGGCGAAGTCCGGCATGAGCAGGTGTGTTGCGAGGAACGGTGGCAGCGTCACCCGCAGAAGCCCGCGCGCGCTCTGGTCGCGCCCGAAGACGCGCGTCTCCAGTAGGTGCGACGACGCTTCCATCTGGTCCGCGAACTCGAGGACCTCCTCGCCTGCAGCCGTCAGGCGGTAGCCCGAAGGCAGCTTTTCGAACATGTGCACCCCGAGGCGTTCCTCGAGTTGGGCGATGCGTCGCAGCACGGTCGAGTGGTTCACACCGAGGCGCTCGGCGGCAGCCCGCACCGAGCCTCCGCGCGCGACGGCAAGAAAGTAGCGAACGTCATCCCAGTCGATCATGGTGCAATCCCGCACCGCGGGGTTTGCCTTCGAAAGCCCGAGTCCAACACCATCGAACATCCTCTCGATTGTGGGATAGCACGGGCGGGTGATCACTGCCTATGCCGACAAGCACGGCCCATTTCCGACGGCTGACACCGATCGTCGCGGCTGGCGTCGTCGTCCAGCCGGATAGATTTCGCACCACCGATCTGCGCGCTTCCGCACTCAATGCCTGACGCAGGCAGACCTATCTCGAGGCTCTCGGGGACCTCCCCGAACGATCAAAGGCGGAGCCTGAAAGGAGAAGTCATGGGAAAGCTTGAGGGTAAGGTTGCAGTCATCACGGGTGGATCGAGCGGCATGGCGCTGGCGAGCGCCAAGCGGTTCGTTGAAGAAGGCGCCTATGTTTTCATCACGGGCCGGAGGCACGAGGCGCTCGATGAGGCCGTCAAGCTGATCGGCCGGAACGTGACCGGCGTGCGCGGCGACGCGTCCAATCTCGACGATCTCGACCGTCTGTTCGACACGGTCAAGCGAGAAAAGGGCAAGATCGACGTCCTGTATGCGAGCGCCGGCACGGGCGAAGCCGTCCCACTGGGCGAGATTACCGAGCAGCATTTCGACGCGACCTTCGGCCTGAATACGCGCGGCACGCTGTTTACGGTCCAGAAGGCGTTGCCGCTGTTCAACGATGGCGGGTCGATCTTCATGACCGGGTCAGTTGCTTCGATCAAAGGCTTTCCTGGTTACAGCGTGTATGCGGCGAGCAAGGCGGCGCTGCACGCGTTCGCACGCGGGTGGCTCAACGAACTCAAGGGCAGGAATATCCGGGTGAACGTGCTGCACCCGGGGCCGATCGCCACACCGATGCAGGACCAAGTTCTCACCGAGGAGGCGAAGCAGATGTTCGAATCCCTGATCCCGCGGGGAAAGATGGGGCGTCCTGAGGAAATTGCGGCGGTCGCGCTGTTTCTTGCTTCAGACGATTCGAGCTTCGTGAATGGGTTGGAGTTGTCTGTCGACGGCGGCTTCTCGGCCATCTGAATTCGCGCCGGATCGCCGGAGGTGGCTGATCGGCGGGAACTAGCATGTTCATGGTGGAACGACTTCCGTGCTGACGGTCGGCCCGGCCGCGCGGAAGTCGTTCACGACGGGACGTCTACGCAAAGGTCGCCACACAGCAGAACGGATAACCCAGCGCCGTTGAAGGCCTGGGAATCAATACCAACACGGATCGGAGAAGCATTATGAGCTACGCGATTGTAGGATTCGGTAAGATAGGCCAGGCCCTCGCCCGCGCCTTCGCCCGTAAAAATATCGACGTGACCGTCGCGAGCCGCCGGCCGCCCGAGGTGTTGGCGCCGCAGGCTCGGGCGATTGGACCCACGGTCGTCGCCAAGTCGCTGCGGGATGCACTCGAGGCCGACACGATCATCTTGGCGGTCCCGTTCGGGGAGCATCGCGAGGTTGCGAAGGCCCTGCCGAGTTGGGAAGGCAAGACGGTCATCGACGCGACGAACGCGTTTTCGGTGCCTGAAGAGCTGGACGGTCTCCCGTCCTCCGCCTTCGTCGCGAAGGCGTTCACCGGCGCCAAGCTCGTGAAAGGTTTCAATCACCTGATTGCGGCCACCTTGGCTGCCGATCCGATCGTCGAGGGCGGCCACCGGGTCGTCTTCCTGTCGAGCGAGGACGAGGACGCGACCGCTCCCGTGGCGGCCTTGGCCAAACAACTCGGGTTCGCACCCGTCAAGCTGGGAAAGCTCAACGAGGGTGGCGCGCTGGTGCACGCACGCGGCCGCACTTGGGGCCAGCTGATCTTCCAGGACCTGTTCAAGAAGGAGCAGTAACGGATTTACTGTCCACTGTCAGAGGTGCTGCGTGCCCGGGCCCGTCCATGAGAGTCCACGCGGGCTAAGTCATAATCCGAGGTCCGGAAGCGGCGAGGGCTTCGACGTCCCCTTTCCACCCCCAAGCGAATTTCAGGAGGTCGGCTTACCAGACAGCGGCCGTGGCGGCGCCATCTCGTGATCAGGTTTTTGCACAGCCTGCCCCGCAACGCCCACAAGGGGGGAGATCGGCAGTTGCAGCCACCACGTCTAGTTGATGCTTGCGGTGTTCGCCGGCTCCGCCGGTCGCGCCTCATCAGAATATGGCACGCGGTAGCCGTTTGCCGCCAGCCAGTCGATCGCCGCCTTCGGCTCGTCGGTCTGGATGATGGTGGCGCCGCGCTCGGCCCAGAAGCCGTACGTCTCGCGCGGCAGACTGGCGAGCACCGCCAGTTCGTCGCCGCGACCGCCGGCAAGGAAGCCGCCCGGTTTGTTGACGATAGCGTAGGTATTGGCCCAGATGTGCCAGTCGCCCCTAATTGCAGCAGCGCGCATGCGGGGGCTGAACAGCGGACCGCCGGTGTCGGTCAACGTCTCCGCGCCGGCCCGCCAGTTGATCATCTCGACCGCGCGCGGCGAAAAGATCCCGCTGACTTTCTCGGCGAAGCCGGCGTCACGAACCGCGTCGTCGGCGATAATCGGCATGAATTGGAACCCACTGCCGATCGCACCCATGGCGGCCTTGACAGTGGTAATCCTCGCCGGGTTCCACAGGTTCTCCTTGACGATCACCTGCTCGGCCATGCCCAGGTCGCGCGCAACGGCGATCATGCCGGCCAGGCTGTCGACATCGAGCTTGTTGTCGATGTTGATCAGGATCCTGTCCTTGGTCGCCACCAGCATCTCGCGCAGCGTCGAAACCGGCTCATCGGTGACGGCGCCAGTGCCCTCGATCACCAGCCTGCAGGTCTTGAGCTCGGCCAGCGTGCGCTTGACCACCTCGCCCTTGCAGTTCGTCGTGCGGTCGAGCCAGCTGTCGTGCATGACGACGAACTCGCCGTCCTTCGAGCGCCTGACGTCGACCTCGACGATTTCGGCGCCAAGCGCGATCGATGCCTCGACGGCGGCGATCGAGTTCTCCGCATATAGCGTCTTGCGGGCCTGCAGGCTGCCGGCGCGATGTGCTGCCACCATGACATGGTCGCGCCACTGGTTGGCGTGTTCGAAACGGTCGAGAATCTGTCTGGCGCGTGTTTCGCCTGCCGATGACGAGCCTGTGATGAGCACCAGGGTAGCGGCAAGCAGAAGGTTCAGCCAGGTCGTTCGCATGAGAATCGCTCCGTACCGGATGGAACCCCGGTTAAGCGACGCACGTGACAGCCCAGTGAACGAAGCCGGCTTCCTAAACGCCGGAAAGTCAGGTCAATGCCGGCTGAAACGACCGTTTTTCAATCCGGAACCGACGGCAACCAGCTTACCGACATCGATGCCGACCTGGCGGTCGATGTAGCCGACCTGGCGTACCAAATCTGCTCCGTTCCCGGCCGACACCGTCCCATGACGGGACGGAAATCTACTTTCGGTTGTATTCATGCTTACCCACGCAATTTCCGGGTTTGCCATGCGGGCTCACCTGACAAGCAAGAATTTGTGACCGAGCTCGAATAGCCATGGCCTCGGAGGGGGTCGCATTTCTGAGAATTATATCCAATAAGGTTGCGCCTCGACGCACAGGAGACCTTCATGCCGAACAGCAACATCGACCACGCCTTTACCGCCCGGGCCAGGACGGGTGCGTCCTTCGAGCCGACCTACGCCGGCGCGCTGTCGTTCATGCGACGCAAATACACGAAGGACGTGAAGGGCGCGGACGCGGTGGTGTGGGGCATCCCCTTCGACGCCGCCGTCACCAACCGGCCGGGTGCGCGCTTCGGGCCGCAGGCGATTCGCCGCGCCTCGACCATCCTCGACAACGATCCGCAATATCCGTTTTCGCGCGATCTGTTCGAACATCTTGCCGTGGTCGACTATGGCGACTGCCTGCTCGACAGCGGCAATCACCAGAAGACGCCAGGGACGATCGAGCGCGAGGCGGCAAAGATCCTGAAATCCGGCGCCTTCCTGCTATCGCTCGGCGGCGACCATTTCGTCACCTGGCCGCTGCTCAAGGCGCATGCCGCCATCCACGGTCCGCTGGCCATGGTGCAGTTCGACGCCCACCAGGACACCTGGCCCGACGACGGCAAGCGCATCGATCACGGCTCCTTCGTCGGCCGTGCGGTCAAGGAGGGGATTATCGACCCCGACCGTTCGATCCAGATCGGCATCCGCACCCATGCACCCGACACCTTCGGCATCAAGATCCTGTACGGCCACGAAGTCGAGGAAATGCGCGCGTCCGACATCGCCTATGCCATCGTCGACCGCACCGGCGGCAAGAAGGCCTATGTCACCTTCGATATCGATTGCCTGGACCCGGCCTTCGCGCCCGGCACCGGCACGCCGGTCGCCGGCGGGCCGTCCTCGGCAAAAATCCTGTCGGTGCTGCGCCAGATCAATCAGGTCGATATCGTCGGCGCCGATGTCGTGGAGGTTGCGCCGGCCTATGATCACGCCGATATAACGGCAATTGCCGGGTCGACGGTGGCCATGCACTATCTTGGGCTCCTGGCGGAACGAAAGGCCCGGCTCGAAGAGCTGAACAGCGGCAATAACGTCGTTGCCGCATTGAATCAGGCAAGCGGCATATAACTATCAGGAATTAAAGGCAGGCAATGAAACCGAAAATCTTCATCGACGGCGAGCACGGCACCACCGGTCTCCAGATCAGGGCGCTGCTGGCTGAGCGCGGCGACCTGGAGATCATCTCCATTCCGACCGAGCGCCGCAAAGAACCGGCCGCCAGAGCCGAGTTCCTCAACGCCGCCGATGTCGCGATCCTGTGCCTGCCGGACGCAGCCGCGAAGGAAAGCGTCTCGCTGATCACCAACGACAACACCAAGGTCATCGACGCCTCGACCGCGCATCGCGTGGCCGAAGGTTGGGAATATGGTTTTGCCGAAATGGACAAAGATCAGGCGAAGACAATCGCCAGGGCGAAACGCGTCGCCAATCCAGGCTGCTGGCCGCAAGGCCCGATCGCGACGCTCAGGCCGCTGGTGGCGGCCGGGCTGTTGCCGCCGGATTTTCCGGTCACCGTCAACGGCATTACGGGCTATTCGGGCGGCGGCCGGCCGATGATCGGGGACTATGTCGCCAAGGGCGAGGATGCCTCGGAATTCCTGCCCTACGGGCTGACCCTGCAGCACAAGCATGTGCCGGAGCTCAGGACCTATGCGAAGCTGTCGCATGACCCGATCATGCAGCCGGCGGTCGGCAATTTCGCGCAAGGCATGATTACCGTGGTGCCGCTGCAGCTCGGCGGCCTCGACTATGTGCCGACCGGCGCCGAGCTTCATGCGGCGATTGCCGACCATTTCGCCGCCATCGATGGCGGCGTGGTCGAGGTGGCGCCCTATGTGCAACTTGAGCGCGTGCCGGAGATCGATCCCGAAATCTACAACGGCACCAACCGGATGAAGCTCTATGTCTTCGCCAACGACGACAGGGCCCAGGCGCTGCTGCTCGCCGTCTACGACAATCTCGGCAAGGGCGCCTCGGGTGCTGCTGTGCAGAACATGGATCTGATGCTCGGCCTCAAGCACTGAATGGACGCCCCTGCATTTCCAGAACGCTGGAAAGTCAACGCGCCAGAACTGATTGCCGAGACGCTCAGCAGCCGCGTCTGGAAGGTTGTTCGCGCGGACGGCTCGCCGGCGATCGTCAAGGCCCTTAAAGCTTTCGACGATGTCGAAGACGAGTTGCGCGGCGAGCATTTTCTCGCCTGGCGGCGCGGCGAAGGCGCGGTGCGGCTGCTCGGCCGCGACGGTCACAGCATGCTGCTCGAATATGCCGGCGAAACCTTGCTGTCACAGGTTCTCGCGGAGCAGGGAGACAATGCCGCCACAGCAATCGCGGCCGAAGTGATGGCAAGACTGTTCTCGCCATCCGACCACCCTGCCCCACCGGATCTTCAGCCGCTGCGGCTACGGTTTTCCAGCCTGTTCAAGAAGGCGAAGATCGATTACGACGCCGGCGAAAAGAGCCTCTACGTCGAAGCGGCTGCGACCGCGGAACGGCTGTTGGCCGACCCCGTCGACGTGCTGCCGCTGCACGGCGACCTGCATCACGACAACATCATGCTGGGACCGCGCGGCTGGCTGGCGATCGATCCGAAGGGCGTTCTCGGCGATCCCGGCTTCGATGCGGCGAACATGTTCTACAACCCGCTCGAGCGCGACGATCTTTGCCGTAATCCCCGGCGGATTGCCGACATGGCCGAGATCTTCGCCAAGACGCTCGGCCAAACGCCACCAGCCATGCTGGATCATGCCATCGCCTATGGCTGCCTGTCGGCGTCATGGCATCATGAAGACGGCAATGCGATCGAGGAAAGCCGCGAATTATCCATTGCCACGGCGATCAGGACGGTGCGGCTTAGCCTCTGACGGCGATCTGGTTGGGCATGGGATAAGCGCCCTTGGTGCCGCGCCAATGCGCTGCGGCGAAACCCAGCAGGACCAGCGCAAATGCCTGATGCATCAGCGCCATGTGCAGCGGCACCTGCATCAGCAGCGTGCCGATGCCGATCAAGGCCTGCGCCAGCACCAGCAGAAACAACAGCGTCGCGCGGTGCGCATGCGTCGTGCCTGGCTGGCGGCGGTGCGTCGCGATCATGTGCCAAAGTGCTGCGACGAAGATCGTGTAGGCGCCGAGCCGGTGGATGAACTGAACCGTCTTCGGGCTCTCGAAGAAATTGCGCCATGCCGGCTCGAGGATCATCAGGTCACCCGGGATGAGCTTGCCGTCCATCAGCGGCCAGGTGTTGTAGCTCAGGCCGGCATCGAGCCCGGCGACCAGCCCGCCGAGGTAGATCTGGATCAGCGCCAGCAACACCAGAAAGCCGGCCAGACGCTGCGTCGAACGGTCGGCGGCGGGCGCGGAATGTGGGGCCAATCCACGCGCGACCACCATGGTCGCGGTGAAGATCAGTGCGGCCAGCGTCAGATGCGTCGCCAGCCGGTACTGGCTGACGGAGACCCGGTCGACCAGTCCGGAGGCCACCATCCACCAGCCGATCGCGCCCTGCAGGCCGCCGAGAAGAAGAATCCCGATCAGTTTCGGCCCAAGCCCGCGCTCGATGCGGCGCGTCGCCCAGAAAAACACCAGCGGCACGGCGAAAACCAAGCCGACACCGCGCGCCAGGATCCGGTGCACCCATTCCCACCAGAAGATCGATTTGAACGCTTCGATGCTCATGCCCTTGTTGAGTTCGGCATATTGCGGGATCTGCTGGTAGCGCTGGAATTCCTCCTGCCATTCGGCGTCGTCGAGCGGCGGGATGATGCCGTGGATCGGCCTCCATTCGGTGATCGACAGGCCGGACTCAGTGAGCCTGGTGGCGCCGCCGACCAGCACCAGTACGAACAGCACAAGAAGCACGACGTAGAGCCAGCCGCGCACCAGAGCCCGGTTGCGCAGGTCGCGGTCGCGGGCCACGAAAGGCGCGGCAGCTGATATGGCAGCCATAGGCTTGTCCCGGCAGGTTGCAGTCGCGGATTGGTGGACCATCGCAACCCCGCTGGCAAGACCGGACAGCGCGGCACGCCGTCGCGCCGCTTCTTGCGGGTTGCGTGTCTGTTTGGTTGGGCATAAGCGGTAGGGGTCAACGGATCACGAAATGCCCATTCGCCTGAAGAAACTGATCGGAACTTTCCTGCTGGTGGCGCTGGTCATCGTCTATGCGCTGGTCGCATCGATCGTGGCGGTTGCCCAACTGGCGGAATCGGGACCGTGGGCGCATTTCCTGTTCTACCTGTTCAGCGGCATGCTCTGGGTGCTGCCGGCCATGGGCATCATCAAATGGCTGATCCTAGAGCCCCCGCGGCCGAAGAAGTGAGGCTCGCCGCCGCCGTTAGTGGTGAAAGCCTGAAGCTTTACCCGACGCGTAGGGCAGCTCAGCGTGGTTTTCTACCTTCCGTGTCGCCGATCGGAACGCGCCGGCAGCGCCATAAGCCGCCCTTCATGCCGCCGAGCTCGTAGGTCAACTGTTTCAGAAAAGCGGTCGTTGCAGAGCCGCATCACGGCTATCTCTCCGGAATGAAAGTCGCCGCAGCAACTATCTCACCGCGGGCGGCTGAGCACCGCCGCGGTCCAGAGCCGGCGCATAGGACGATCGCGCCGATCCCGATCGCGCACCAGCACGGCATTGTAACCGCCTGTTGCCGATCAGCGGCCGCAAGCGGAGCGACCGCCAGGGTTCATCGGAGCGACGAGTGCGCCGTTGATCGCCCCGTAGGCATCCCGGCTGATCATCTCTGGCACCATGAAGCCGCGCACAATCGTAATGATTCCGTTGGCGGCGCCTTAGCATGCGGCGCAAGTTCGGCAGCGCCCAAGCGAACAAGGCGGTCAAGTGCGACCAAATGCGCCTAGGCCTTGTGGAAACGCTGGGGCGAGCGCAACAACGAAACCGTCGGCTCGAAAAGGCGTTTAGGAAAAACTGAAAGCCCGCGGCTATGGGCACCATGGGCGCCGACTGGTCTACAACGGCTTTGGCGTCCCGGAAACCGAGACGAGCCGGCGGAACGCGAACGGCAGCTATGAAAACCGCCGGTACAGAGGTCAAACGGTCAAATCGTGGATTGCAGCGACTCGATACGCCTGCAAGGGGAAACCGCGCATTCGCGCAATCCCCATTCTTCGACTTTGGCCGGACCTTCGAACCTTGGTTGCTGCGCGCGGGCGAACCCATCGAGGAGCCGCGATGAACATTCGTTGCGACCGTTGCGGGCGGGAACCGGACGAAGTGGCGCCGATGCTGAAAGACGTTGTATGGCAACGTATAGCGCGGAAGAACGAAACGCTGTGCAAGGCATGTGCGCATGAAATGATCCGGAGACGCTTCGGCAGGAAGCTACGATTCGCCGATCTCCTCCCGTGCGCGTTCAACATCACCTGGTGCTCGGCATTTGAGGAGCTAATCCCGTGGGACGAGCCCTTGCCGCCGGACGAGCTGGAACGATGGCAGCGCGCTTTTGCCACCGTCGAGCGGCTGATTGTTACACGAAGGCCATCTCAATCGAAGCGATCGAAGAAGCCATGGCTTCGCCGGAGAGGGAACTGGCAAAGTCCGCGCACGAGGCCATCATGCCGATGTATGAAGGCCGCCACTACCGTCTCGTTTCGGTGAGACTGGCCCTCGCTGCATCCGGCTAATCGGTGCAGCAATGGGGTTCGGTTCGACGGTGACCGGCAGTTGTTGAATATCCTGGTATCCAGTTCGATCGTCGAAGTCTCAAGGCTGGGATCCCCAGCGGGAACATGCTGGCGGCGCTCTGGCGCAGCGGCGGCAGGAGCCAATTCCGCCAGCGTCACCCACCCAAGTGGGTTGGCCCGCCGAGGCGTTGCTAGTAATGCAAGCAGATGCGCGAACGACTGGAATCCGCGCCAATGAAGACATCGCGGCCAGCGGAACGAATGACCGCCAAGGGGGTCAATTCTTCAGCGTCCGTCTTACCGTGAAGTCGAGCCAATGTTTCAGGAGGCTAATCCATCCGCCCGCACGGAATGCGCTGACCGGTCAGGATCCAGGTGGGATCCCGTCACTGCGGAGGACCCGAACCTCGATCGGAGAGGCCCTCCCCTTGAGGTCCAGCATATGGGCGCTGTTCGGCACGTGAGGTGGCCCGCCTCTGGTCCACGCCGCCTCGGTGACCACAAGCTCGCCGGGGCCTGCGTGAGATGCCAGGCGAGCCGCTACATTCACCGCATCTCCCATGGCGGTGAAATCGGCGACCAGTCCGTCCCCGACGGAACCGACGTACGCCGTACCGGAGTGGATGCCGATGCCGATGGGCAACCAAGGTCCACCGGGCTCGCCATGCCCGGTAGCCGAAAGCAGGCGCCGGCCCGCCTCTACAGCGGCGGCGGGATGGTCGGCGACGATAGCGGGAAGGAACAGGCCGATAATCTCGTCGCCAACGAACTTGTCCACTAGCGCATCGCACCCGATCAAAACGTCACTACTGGACCTGAAGAATCGGTTCATGAGCGAAGCGAACTCGGCAGGCATCATCCTTTCGGCCATGCTCGTGGAGCCTCGAACGTCGGCAAAAAGAAGGGATAGATCGATCTCGGCGCCGCCAGGATGCGTGCGGATAAACTCTTCGCACAGGTTACAGAAGTTTGGGTTTTTTCGAGAGGGTTTCCTGCCCCATTTGGAAGACAGCGCGCTCACGAGCGCCCCACCCAAGGGGAATAGACACGTCTTGCACCGGGGCGACCCTGGCAGCAGCTTGAACTGCATCCGATCGGCATGAAGGGGTGACTGCGGGTCGGTCAGAAGGCCGCGCCACATCTCCTCGTGGGGGTTCTTGTCGCTTGCCATCGGGGTCCACCTAAGCGGAGTTATGATAGCACGGCAAGAGACGCGCGGCTTCTGAAATAACTGCTTCGGCCTCATCGCTGGCCTAGAGTTTGGAAGGGCGAAAGGAAGATAAGGGGGAAACCGCGTTCCGTTACGCACCATCTGAACCGCCATGACCCGACATTTGTGCTGGATGCAGCGAAGGTCGCGATCCGATCCTCGCGGAGGTCCTTCAATCCGGAAGCATACTGCCCGATCCGCCGAGTTCCTCAGGCAGGTCTTTCAGTTTGGGAAGGCCATCCTTCATTGGAAGAACCGTCTCCTGGTAATGGACGTGAACTGCCGGTTCGAACTTGAGCGACGGAATGAGCGGCGCGTACACGTCAACAAGGGTCAAGGCCGGCAGTTCGGAGAAAAGCTGCCCGCCGCAGGCCGTGCACCAGCGGCGCAGACTCCTTCCGCTACGACTGCAGGTCGCGACGTTTTCGGCTCGCTTCAATATGGTCAAGGCGGACCGGGGCCAAAGAGTGAAGCCGTTGACTTGCGCCCCCGACCAATGGCGACAGGAATTGCAGTAACAAAAACCCATCGCGACCGGTTGCCCAGTGACGCTGAATTCGACTGAACCGCAAAGGCATTTTCCCGTATGCGTTTCAGCGCTGCTCATGACAGGCTCCCGCACGAACGATGTTGCCAACGATCGACGGCGGAGGCAATAGATATCGAGGAGTTCGGCCCCCAACCGTCGCCTTGCCACAGTGGGAGGTAGCCGTGCCGCAACGCGTTATCAGACGGCTGGCAGCGATCGTCGCACTTGACGTCGTCGGCTACAGCCGACTTACCGGCCTCGACGAGGAAGGAACGTTGGCCCGCCTAAAGATATTGCGGGACGCCATCATCGAGCCGGCGATTGCAGATGCACATGGGCGCATCGTCAAGACAATGGGTGACGGGCTTCTGATCGAATTCCCGAGTTCTGTGGATGCCGTTCGTTGTGCCATCGCGATTCAAAGCGGGATGGCGACCCGCAGTTCTGATACCGAGGCGGACCGGCGCGTGGAATTGCGCATCGGAATTCACGTCGGCGACGTCGTCGTCGATGAGACCGACCTCCTTGGGGACGGCGTCAACATTGCCGCACGGCTCGAGGGTGTAGCTCCCGCAGGAGGGGTCTCGATCTCTGAGGACGTCTGGCGCCAGGTCGACGGCAAGGTGCCCACCACCTTCTCTGACATGGGCGAGGTCGTTCTGAAGAACATCTCGCGACCCGTCCGCGTGTATCGCGCCGACAACCTTGGCAAGGAAAGCACGGACCAGCCCCCGTCGCATGCGATGACTCGGGAAGACCTGCCGACGATCGCCGTGATGCCGTTCTCAAACCTGAGCGGCGATCCGGAACAGGAGTTCTTTGCAGATGGCCTCGCCGAGGACATCATCACCACCCTGTCTAAGCTCTCGGGCCTGCGGGTGATCGCCCGCAATTCCAGCTTCATCTACAAGGGCCGGATCGCTGACGTCCGGGACGTGGCCAGGCAACTGGGCGTGCGCCATGTCCTTGAGGGCAGCGTCCGGCGGAGCGGCTCCCGCATTCGCATCTCGGTGCAGCTTATCGACGGGCGGTCCGGCTCTCCCATTTGGGCTGAGCGCTACGACCGCACCATCGATGACATCTTCGCCGTCCAGGACGAGATCACCCTCGTCCTTGCAACGGAGTTGCAGGTCAGTTTGACGGAGGGTGAACAGGCACGGCTTCAGTACACGACAACGAGCAATGTGGAGGCCTGGACCCAATGGGTTCAGGGCCTTTCCTATTACCGACAGGCGGTGACGAAGGAGAACTGCGGTCGGGCGCTTCCTCATTGGGAAAAGGCGCTCGCCCTCGACCCTGGCTCGGCGGCGCTCAACGGAATGCTTGGCCTGCTCCATTATGTGGATGCCCGCTTTGGTTGGTGGGATGCCCGCGAGACGGCTCTGCATAAGGCGCGATCCTATGCCGACAAGGCTCTCGAACTCGATTCTGAAAGTGCCGTTGCCTTCACGACGTCGAGCCTAGTGCTGCTGCTGGAGGGACGCTTTGATGAGGCCGCCGCCCATGCCAGGAAGGCCGTCGAACTGGCTCCGGGGTCTGCCGACGCGGCGAGCTTCGCGAGCTTCGTATTCGCCTCCTCAGGCCTCCCCGAGAAGGCGATTGTGTACAGTGAGAGGGCGACGAAGCTCAGTCCCAAGTATCCAGGATATTACCTCGGACACCTCGGCCACGCCTATCGCCTCGCAGGTCACTTTGAGAATGCGATCGCAGCGTTCAAAGCTTACGAGGCGCGCAATCCCGGGTTCGGCCTCGTCGATCTCGTGATCGCCTATTGCCAGAGCGGACGTCCTGATTTAGCCGTGCAAACCGCCAAGCGTCTTCTATCCCGGCATCCTGACTTCACCATACGAACATGGGTTTCGACCCAAATCCGACGCGATCCCACGCAACTTGAGGCCGAGAAGGCCGCCCTTCGTTCCAGTGGCCTGCCGCTCGGGGACTAGACAGCTCATGAGGCGACTTCCGCCCGAACATAAGCGCATCGCAGCCCGTCCCACGGCATGACGGGCCGCAGCGGTCGCAATCGGTCCGAGCCGTGTCGCGGCGGAGGCACGCACTTAAACGCGGTCACCACTAGATGGTGACAAGCATCGTGCCGGCATTGGCCAGCGGCGTCGTCACACCCGACAGCATTGTGCGGATATGGGCAACGCTCTGATAGCGACCGTTGAGCGAAATGCGCGGCAGCGCGTGCAGGAAGCCGGCATGTTCGGCGCGCAGCACACCGTGGCGTGTCGTCACCGCCGAGGCATAGAAGGCGTCGCGGGCAAAGCCGACTTCGCGGTCGCCAACGGCGCTGGCATAGCCATAGGGATAGGCGAAATGGCGCGGCGCCTCGCCAAGCTCGGCCTGCAATATGCCCCTGACGTCGTCGACCTCGTGCCGAGCATCGGCTTCGGAAAGCCGCTTCAGATTGCGATGATTGACGGTGTGCGCGCCGATTGTCACCAGCGGATGCCCTGCCATGGTGCGGATCTCGTCCCAGTTCATCAAAGTGCTCTGGCGCGCGTCACGCTCGATACCGTTCGACCGCGCCAATTCGCGCAACACCGCGCGCTGGTCCTCCTCGCGGACCTGCAGCGTCAGATAATCGTGCAGGCGCGCAAAGGCCTGGAGTTTCTTGCCCGGGGTCGAGCAGTCGATCGTCACCGGACCGTCCGGTGTTGTCAGAATCAACCGGTCGCGCGCGCTGACGATGTCCTCGACCACCTCCCACCATAGATCGGCGGCGCCGTTTATCAGCCCCGGCGCGACATAGATGGTGACCGGCGCGCCGTGCTTTTCCAGCACCGGCAGCGCCTCGGTCATGTTGTCGCGGTAGGCGTCGTCGGCGGTGATCGCCGCGAACTGGCCATCCTTGCCGCCGGCCTTGATGCGCTCGATCGCCTCGTCCAACGTGACGAATGCATAGCCATGCGCCTTCATATCGGCGATCACCGCGTCGAGGAACTCGGGCGCGACGTTGAGATGCCGGTTGACGCTATCAGGCTTTTCCGGCGTGGCGGTGACCCGGTGCAGCATCAGGATGGCGCCGATGCCGCCGACAAACGGCTTGGCCAGCGGGGCAAGACCGGTATAGCGGACGACGTTGAGCGCCAATTTACGGATCGCCTCGCCCCCGTCGATCATTCATTCACCTTTTGCGCCTAGGCTCATCCAAGCACGGAATGCGCCTATGCGAGCCCCCAATCGCGGTGAATACGCCCTAAAGGATTGAGGTATGGTTGACGCCACCGCGTCATTTGACGGCAATCGGCTCGAGGCAATGGAGGCGGTGCCGCGCGCGGCGCCTGCGGATCATGCCGGCCTGTCGGTGTCGGTCGCCGACGGTGCGGCACTTGCGGCCTATGCCGAGTTCTGCCGTTCGGCGCTGTTCGCGCCGGCACAGAGCCCGGCCTGGATCCTGAACTGGGCCAGATATGCCGAAGCCGACACCGTCTTAGTGACGCTGAGCGCTGACGGCCGGCCGGTATTTTCGTTGGCGCTGGAAGTCACCAGCCGCGGTCCTTTCCGCGTCGCCCGTTTCATGGGCGGCCGCCATGCCAACGGCAATTTCGCCGCTGCCGACCCGTCTTGGCTGACTAAGGCGGATGGCGCGGCAATCCGCTCGATGCTGGCCGCGATCGCCAGGGCGCGGCCGGACATCGACCTCGTCACACTGGAACGGCTGCTGCCCGATCTCGACGGCATTGCCAATCCGCTTCTATCCGTCCCGCATTTTCCCAGCCCCAACCTGTCGCTGGCCGTCGACCTGGTGGGAGGTTTTGATGCACTGCTCTCCCGCGCGAGCGGCAAGCGCAGGCGCAAGAGGCACCGCTCGCAGGCGCGCAAGTTCGAAGCCGTCGGCAGCCACCGCCGCATCGAGGCGCGGACAGCGGACGAGGTGAACAGACTGCTCGATGCGTTTTTCGAGATGAAGGAGTTCCGCTTCCGCAAGATGGGCGTCGCCAACGTCTTCGGCGAGCCGAAGGTTCGTGCTTTCTTCCGCGTGTTGTTCGTCGAAGCGCTTTGCGACGACAAGCCGTCCTTCGTGCTGCACGGGCTCGAAGTCGCCGGCAAGCTTCGCGCCGTCACCGGATCGAGCCGCTCGGGAAAACGCCTGATCTGCGAGTTCGGAGCGATCGCCGACGACGACGTCGCCCATGCCAGCCCCGGCGACTTCCTGTTCTTCGACAATATCGAGGAAGCCTGCGAGAGCGGGTTCGATGTTTATGATTTCTCGGTCGGCGACGAACCCTACAAGCGGCTGTGGTGCGATATCGAGACCCGGCATTTCGAGGTCTTGATTCCGCTGACGCTGAAGGGCCGCGCGCTGGTGTTTGTCCTGAGGCAAAGCGCGCGCCTCAAAGCCCTCGTCAAGAACAACCCGACGATCTGGAGGCTGACCAAGATGCTGCGCCGCAAGACGGCCGGACAGGCAGCACCTGCGGCGGGCGAAGACGACAGCTGACCGCTGCCGAGATTCCGGGACGTCTCAGGCTGCGGAGCGCCGTCCGGGTATTGGCGTCCCTGGCGTCTCGTGGCCGACCGGCGTCACCAGCGTCAGGTCGGGATAGCCGCTCTCGATCAGCTCGACTGCGGCCTGCGCCACCTCGTCGTCCGGCTCCAGCAGCGACAGGAAGACCTCGGTGCCCTCGCCGACAAGGCGGCTGATGCCTTGCGCATCGGCGGGTCCGCATTCGACCACGACCAGATCGTAGGCGGTGGTCAGCGACTGCATGATGATCGGCAGCCGGTCGGCGGCGCGCATGGCGCGGACCGGATCGGCGGTGCCGACGGGAATGACGTGGCAGTCCGAATAGAGATCGGGGTGGATCACGTCGCTGAACTGCGCTTCGGAGGCGAGCAGATTGGTGATGCCCGGGAACAGCCCGCTGTCCAGCATTGGCCGCGAGGCGGCGCCCGAAGCCGTGAGATCGAGGAGGAGCACACGCAGGCCGGCGTCGGAAACCTCACGCGCCACCAGCACCGCCGAGGCGGCGGCCTCGTCGCCTTCCGGCGACACGAATATGGCGCGCGCCGCACCGCTTGTGATCAGTTTTTCCACCGCCCTGTCGATTTCGACCTCGCCAAGGGTGGGGCGCGCCAGCTCGACGTCCTCGCCAGTTGCTGGAGCAGTTGCCGGCGCCGCGGCATCCGCTTCCGGCTCTGCCTGCGCTTCCGCCGCCCGATCCTCGACGTAATCGATATCGGCCGGTTCGTGATTGGAGGGTTCGCGGGCAACCGGCATCGCGACCTGTTCGATCCGCTCGAAGCGGGTGCCGGCGGCCGGCCGCATGGCGCGACCCGAAAACAGCTCTTGCAGAAGCGTAACGATCGCCATGAGCAGCAACGAGCCGACGAAGGCCGCACCGGTGATCGGCAGGATTTTTGGGAAATAGGGCTCGGACGGCGCCACCGCGCGGGAAAAGACACGGGCGTCGACCGGCAGATAGTTGCTGTCCTTGCGCGAGGACGCCTCACGGTAACGGGTCAGATAGGATTCGAGCAGCTGCCGCTGGGCGGTCGCTTCGCGCTGCAGCGCGTCCAGTTCGACCTGCTGGTCGCCGGCGCGCGCCGATGCGGCCTTCAGGGTGTTGACGTCGCCGACAAGCTGGTTTTCGCGGGCCTGGGCGGTCTGCGCCTGCGTCATCAGCCCTTTCATGATCTTTTCCGCCTCGTTGCGGATCTGGCGGTCGAGATCGGCAAGCTGCGACTTCAGCGCCCGGATGCGCGGATGATTGTCGAGCAAGGAGGTGGAAAGATCGGCGATGTTTGTCTTGAGCTCGACCTGCCGCTCGCGCAGCCGCTGGATGAGTTCGGAAGACAGCACCTCCGGTACCGCATCCAGCGAGCCGCCATTCTGCAGCGCCCTGCGCACACTGTCGGCAGTCGCTTCCGCCGAGGCGCGATTGGCCCGCACCCGCGACAGTTCGCTGGACAGTTCGGAAAGCTGTTGCGTGGCGAGCACCGAATTGTTGCCGCCCATCAAAAGATCGGACTGGGCGCGGTAGCTTGCTACCTTGGCCTCGGCATCCTTCACCCGCTTCGACAGGTCGGCGATCTCCGGCGCCAGCCAGTCGGTCGCGGCGGAATTCGATTCGATGTTGGCATTGCCCTGGACGGAGATGTAAGCGTCGGCTACGGCGTTCGGAATTTCGGCAGCGAGCCTGGGATCTTCCGAAGAGAATTCGATGACGATAACGCGAGATTTTTCAACGCGATAGACGTTGAGCTTCTCGCGCATCTTCGTCAGCACGCGTTCTTCCGGTGGAATCTCGTTGGGGTCGCTTTTCAGGCCGGCGATGACGAGCAGACGACTCGATACCGGCATGTCCGCCGTCTCGTCGAATTCGGGAAGCCGCGACAGATTGAGCTTCTGCGCAACCTGCTTGAGGATGTCGGTCGAGGAAATAACCTCGACCTGACTGGTCACGCCTTCCTCGTCGAGAATCGGCTTGTCGTTGTCGTTGGTGCCGTCGGGGCGCGTGTAAACCGATTCGCGCGTTTCGATCAAAAGCCGTGTTTCGGCCCTGTAATGCGGCGTGGCGAGCCAGGTGAGCGCGAACGCCAGGCCGGTTATGACAAGCGCGACGACAAGAATGCGCAGCCAATTCCTCGCAAGGCTTGCGAAGAGCTGCCTGAGATCGACGTCGACATCTGCGGCCGCGGATTGAACGGACATGCATCCTGCTCCGGTACTTAAAGCACGTCGCGTTGAACAGATTCATGCGACGCGCTCTAAGCTCTTGTTTTCATGCATGTCGTTGTCGCAAAACCGCTGCCCACCCTGGGCGACATGCATTGGTCAGGATGCACCGTAAACAACTATGGTAACTCAGCCGTTAATATCGCGGTAAGCATCTGTTAGGTTTTTACTCGCAAGCGGCAGGTAAAAGCATCGGAACCGGCCGTCTCTTTTCGCTTCGGCCGTGCACCTTTACCGGCCATTAACCCTAACGGGATGATAACGGGTCTCGATCCCCAGAGTTTGCCGCGGTGTAACGGCGGCCAGTCGAAGGTACATGTCCGGTCATGAAAAGCACTGCTTCCCTCTTCCGCGCGCTGCTCACCGTGTCGTTGCTTGCCGGCTGCTCCAGCTACCGGCCGGCGCCGGCCGCCTTTCATAAAATGCTCGACCAGCCCTATCGCCTCGGCGCCGGCGACCGGGTCCGCGTCACCGTGTTCGAGCAGGAAGGATTGACCAACGTCTACAGCGTCGACCAATCCGGCTATCTGTCCATCCCGCTCGTCGGCGCCGTTCCGGCGCGCGGCCACACCGCACAGCAACTTGAAGGCGAGATCGCCGACAAATTACGCCAGGGTTACTTGCGCGATCCGGACGTTTCGGTCGAGATCGACCGCTACCGGCCGATCTTCATCATGGGCGAAGTCAGTGCCGCGGGCCAGTACTCCTATGTTCCGGGCCTGACGGTGCAAAAGGCGATTGCCATCGCCGGCGGTTTCAGCCCGCGCGCCAACCAGGAAAGCGTCGATATCACTCGCGACATCAACGGCAAGGTCATGACCGGTCGCGTGGCCACCTCCGACCCGCTCCTGCCCGGCGACACGGTCTATGTTCGCGAACGCCTGTTCTAGTCCACGTGGCGGACACACTCAGGATCGTTCACTGCTTTCGCTCACCTGTCGGAGGGATTTTTCGTCACGTGCGCGACCTGACCGAGGCGCAGGTCGCCGCCGGGCATGCCGTCGGCCTCGTCTGCGATTCGACGACGGGCGGCGACTTCGAGGAACATTTGTTCGAACAGATGAAGGGCACAATGGCGCTCGGCATCCATCGTACGCCGATGCAGCGGCATGTCGGACCGGGCGATCTCGCCTCAGCCTGGCGCACATTTGGGATCATCAAGGAATTGCGGCCGGACGTGCTCCACGGGCACGGCGCCAAGGGTGGCGCCTATGCCCGGCTGTTCGGCTCATTGTTGCGGGTATCAAGGTCTCGCGTAGCCCGCCTTTATTCGCCTCACGGCGGCTCTCTTCATTATGACGAGACCACCGCCACGGGGAAGCTGTTCTTCGCGCTCGAACGGTTCATGGCGCACTTCACCGACTATCTTCTGTTTGTCTCCGATTATGAAAGGCAGACATATCGCAGGAAAATCGGCGAACCGCCCATCCCGAACAACCTTGTCTACAACGGCCTGAGCGCGGCCGAGTTCGAGCCTGTGCGGACCGAGCAGAATGCGGCCGATGTCCTCTATATCGGCATGATGCGCGACCTCAAGGGACCGGACATCTTCATCGATGCGCTGGTCCTTGCCGGAACGCGGCTTGGCCGCCCAGTCAAAGCGGTGATGGTCGGCGACGGCGACGACCTGCCACGCTACCATGCGCAAGTGAAGCGGCTCGGGCTCGAAGGCCACATGCGCTTCCTGCCGCCGATGCCGGCGCGCAAAGCTTTCGCGCTGGCCGAACTGGTTATCGTTCCCTCGCGCGCGGAAGCCATGCCCTACATCGTTCTGGAAGCGCTCGCCGCCGGCAAATCGATGATCGCCACCGCCGTCGGCGGCATCCCGGAAATCTTCGGCGCCGGTTCCGCTGCCCTGATCCGGCCTGACCCGCGCGAACTCGCCGATAAGATGAGCGCGGCGTTGGCCGACCTCAAAGCCTACGGCAGCCTGATGCCCGACCCCGCCGACCTCAAGACGCGATTCGGCGCCGACGTGATGGCCGCCGCGATCGAGACGGCCTATTTCGCCGCGCTCAGGCGGTAACCCCAAAAAGGGCGCTAACCCCAAAGCTTCTCCAAAGCCACCCGTTGTTTCAAGGGTTTCTTAGGTCTCTTTTGCTATTCACCTGAGGGAAGCTTTGCGGATGCACCCATGAACGAGATCGATCCCGCACGCCGCTTTTCGATAGACGCGGTGCGCAAATTCGACGGCCCGGCCAGCGGCGATAAGCTTGGCGGGATGAACGACGTCGCCCGTCAGGTCGCGTCGCAATACAGGCGCGATACCATGTCGCCGATCATGGTCAGCGGCGTCCTGCGCATGGTCGAATTCGCGCTGCTTTTCCTGTCGGGCCTCTGCGTCTATTTCTACCATGTCGGATTCTTCAGCCATCTCGCCTGGCAATACCCGCTGACGATCGCGGCCGCCTCGTTCCTCGCCGTGGTGCTGTTCGACGTCACCGAGTGCTACCAGGTCGTCTCGTTGATGCGGCCGCTCGCCAATTTCGGCCGCCTCCTGCTGGTCTGGGCCGGCACCTTCGCCTTGATGGCGCTGACGGCATTCGCCATGAAGATGTCGGAAGACTATTCGCGCCTGTTTTTCGGCACCTGGTTTGTCGTCGGCTTCATGCTGATCTTCGGCCTCAGGCTGCTGATGTCGAAGCTGATCCGGCGCTGGGCGCGCGACGGGCGCATGGAGCGCCGGGCCGTCATCGTCGGCGGCGGCACGGCGGCGGAAGTCCTGATCCGCTCCGTCGAAAAGCAGCCCTACAACGACATTCGTATCTGCGGCATCTTCGACGACCGCGGCGACAAGCGCTCGCCACCCATCGTCGCCGGCTATCCGAAGCTCGGCACCGTTTCCGAGCTCATCGAGTTCGCCCGCATCGCCCGCATCGACATGCTGATCGTATCGCTGCCGCTGACCGCCGAATCGCGTGTCCTGCAGCTATTGAAGAAGCTGTGGGTGCTGCCGGTCGATATCCGGCTCTCGGCGCATTCGAACGCGCTGCAGTTCCGGCCGCGCGCCTATTCCTACATCGGCTCCGTGCCGATGCTCGATATTTTCGACAAGCCGATTAACGACTGGGATTCGGTCGCCAAGCGCGCCTTCGACATCGTCTTCTCGATCATCGGCATCATCGTGTTCTCGCCGGTCATGCTGGTGACCGCGATCGCCATCAAGCTCGACAGCAAGGGACCGGTGCTATTCCACCAGAAGCGGCATGGCTTCAACAACGAGATCATCGAGGTCTACAAGTTCCGTTCGATGTACACGGACAAGGCGGACCCGACGGCCAAGCAGACGGTGACCAGGAACGACCCGCGCGTCACCCGCGTCGGCCGCTTCATCCGCAAGACCTCGATCGACGAGTTGCCGCAGTTCTTCAACTCGCTTTTCGGTTCGCTGTCGCTGGTCGGGCCGCGCCCGCATGCCATTGCCGCGCAGTCGCACAACCTTCTCTACAATGAGGTGGTCGACGGCTATTTCGCACGCCACAAGGTCAAGCCCGGCGTCACCGGCTGGGCGCAGATCAATGGCTGGCGCGGCGAGATGGACACCAACGAGAAGATCCGCATGCGGACGGAATACGACCTCTATTATATCGAAAACTGGTCGCTGCTGTTCGATCTGAGGATTCTGTTCCTGACCCCGATCCGGCTGCTCAATACGGAAAATGCCTATTGAGCGCAGTCACGCATGAACTGCCGCCGGCCGCCGTCAACGCCAAGCTGATCGCGCTGATCGCGTCGAGTGCGGTTTTCCTCGGCGTCTTCCTGTCCGGCTTCGTCATCGCCGAGCCGGCGCCATACGACCTCTACATGGTCGGGCTGATCATAGTGTGGTGCTTGTTCGGCCTGCGGATATCGCGCGCGGCGGCGCCACTGCTGGTGCTGCTGGTGGTCATGAACATCGGCGGCATGATCTCGATGACCCAGATGTCGGATATTGCCGGCACCCCGCTCTATCTCTCCGTGTCGCTGTTCCTTGCCTTCACCGCGGTGTTCTTCGCCTCGGTGACGTCAGTCCAGCCCAATCTCTACCGGGTGATCTTCCTGGCCTATGTGATGTCGGCGGTGCTGACCTCGCTGCTCGGCATAGCAGGCTATTTCCATGCCTTTCCCGGGGCGGAGATCTTCACCAAATACGACCGCGCCACCGGCGCGTTTCAGGATCCGAACGTGTTCGGGCCGTTCCTGGTGCTGCCCGGCGTCTACCTACTCTATCTCTTGCTGACTGGGCCACTCTCACGCATGTCCTTGCTGGCAGTGCCGCTGCTGATCATCACGGCCGGCATTTTCTTCTCCTTCTCGCGCGGCGCCTGGGGCATGTTCGGCGTTTCGGCGATCCTGCTCACCGGCGCCCTGTTCCTGCAGAGCGCCAGCGGCATGTTCCGGCTGCGTGTCGTCGTCATGACCATCGCCGCCATCTCGCTGCTGGTCATAGCGGTGCTCGTGATCCTGCAGCTGCCGGGCGTCTCGGAGATGTTTTCCAGCCGCGCCCAGCTGGAACAGAGCTACGATACCGCCCGCCTCGGCCGTTTCGCCCGCTACACGATCGGTTTCCAGATGGCGCTGGAGCATCCGCTCGGCATCGGCCCACTCGTCTTCGGCACGATTTTCGGCGAGGACACACACGACATCTGGCTAAAGATGCTGATGGATTATGGCTGGCTCGGCTTCGTGTCGTTCCTGACGCTGACCTGCTGGACGATATCAGCCGCCTTCCGCATTCTCCTGCGCGAAAGGCCGTGGCAGCCCTATCTTCTGTGCGCCTATGTCGCCTTCATCGGCAATATCGCGCTGGGCACCTTCATCGACATCGATCACTGGCGCCACGTCTATCTGCTGCTCGGACTGATCTGGGGCGCCATCGCGCTGGAATATCGCCATCACCGGCAGTTGCGGCCGGTGGCGCTGCCTGCGCCGGCGGCATGATGGATTTCTGGGGCAGGTCTAAGCACCCCACCAAACGATGGCCGCACACAGCAAAAACACGAGCGCGGCACCCGCGATCAACATACCTCTCCGCGTTCGCCACCTTGGCGGCTCAGCCGGCACAAGCCTGAACCGCTGGGCATGCTCCGTTGCGAGTTTCAGTAGGGCTGCAGCCGTTTCGCGCGGCGTCCACCCCTTCGCTTCCGAGGCGGTCACCAAGGCTGCAAATGCGACTTCCAAGGCGACTTCACAGTTGACGTCTCGATCTGGGCTGCCCTTTGGCAATATGGGTGGTTGCACGGCTTGGGACATGCACACAAAGCGGCTCGCGGATGAAAGGTTCCCGCGTTTCGAGCCCTTCACTTTCGAAGGTCGCCGAGCAGTTCGAATTCCCCGACAGTGCAGCATTTCGTCTTCAGCCAGTTGGTCGACGGCCGCTGCGATACTTGGTGTCTCGACGCTTAGACACCATTCCCTCAAGGCCGCCTGGTCGATCAGGTGATAGAGCGCATTGGCGTCGTCCGGGAGGCCTGGCTGAACTGGATGCAGATGTCAGGCGGGATGATGCCGGCAAGGATGTCGCGGCGCTCTTGGAGCGCCATGTCGCGGCCGTTGAGGTGCAGCAGATCGAAGGCAACAAAGTAGAGCTGGCGCCGCGTGATGGCCTTACGCAAAGCCGCGAAATCCGACAGGCCGGCATCATTGAGCACGATGATCTCACCGTCGATGATGGCGCTGTCCACAGCGAGCCACTTCGATGCGGCGGCCAGGTCGCGGTATTTCGCCGTGCAGTCCAAGCCACGGCTGAATGCGCGTGCCGCTTTCGTCAACGATCATTTGCGACCGGTAGCCGTCGAATTTGACCTCATGAAGCCACACGCCGCTTTCGGGAAGCTTCTCCACCAAAGTCGGCAGTGGTGGCGGGACAAACTTCAGACGCATGCATTGACTCGCAAAACCGCGATTCAATTAGCATGCTCTTAATTAGTTCTGGAACATTTTAACGAATCGTTGACCGCGCCGTCCTATTCTGGGACAGCGCGGTCAACCCCAAGGGCTGCGCAGGCGGCTCCGGCAATTCGCCTCCCCGCGCCACTGTCGGAGCCGCTACCACACTCCCCCTAAAATACCAGCAATGGTTGAATCAACTGTTACCGCACGTGCTTTCCAGTGCGCTTTCCCGGTCGTTAGACTTTGATGGAACAGGGCCTCGCCTCGTCCGGACCCCATCGTTCGATGGGAGAACCAACTGTGCGCTGGCGATCGACGGCTTAGCTTAAAAGCGCGGGTAAGCCGCAGTCGGCACTGCAAATCCGCTGTCCAACGAATAGCGCGCCACGCCCTTGGTGATACGAACTTCATTCAGCCAGCCGTTCATATCTACGCCTCCAGCCGCATTTTGAGCGTCGCCGGCACCGTGAAGAACCACTCCAAAGCGCTCCCAATCAAGCCACCTTGCCCATGATCCCGCGGGAATTGGCATCAAGCACCGCAAATCTGACAAACGCCTCGATTGTCAACTGGCCGGAACCAAATTGCAGGCCAGCGCCGTTAGGCACTGTGTTCCGGTCTCCGGAGCCGTCGAAAAGGACAGAACTCGCCCCAAATTTGGACTGCGCCGCGTCCAGTTGCGCGCTGCCGACGAAGGTGAGTGACCTAGCGAACGAGCTCTCGTCGGTCGAAGTTGTCGCCCCATCGGCTCCATCGAAGCCGCAGAGCAAGACAACGCTGGAGAAGCTCGGATCAGCGATCCGTCACGTTGATGCTGAAAGAAGCAAGATCAGCGGTGGCGTGTTTGCTCGACGGAATCGACCGGCGCAATTCACGGTGGACGCAGCGCCCGGCGAAGGCCGGTTGAGTTCGGTTAGGACTGTTTCTGCTGGGGTTTGGGCGCTGGACGTGGTAGCTTTGGCGATGTCCGAGATCGCTCTTCTCCGTGCCCGACTGGCCGCCTCCGAGGCCCGCTCCCGAACGGCGGAGGTCGAGTTAGCCGAGGCGCGCGGTGGTCTCGACCTCCGAGGCGATGATCGCGCATCTCAGGGCTGGAGATCGCCAAACTCCGCCGCGAGCAGTATGGCCGCAACTCCGACATCGACCCGAGGGCCTGGCTCGCCGATGTGCTAGCCCGCATGCCGAGCCTGCCAGTCTCGCGCCTGCTGGAGTTGCTTCCGTGGAACTGGGCGCGCGGGACCGGCGACACCTCGGCTGTGCTCGTTGAGGCGGTGGCTGCGGCATGACCACGGACGCCGTGGTTAGCTGATGCTCAACCTGATTGGTCCGATAGCACATGGTGGCGAGATGACCCAACCTACGAAAGCTGGCCCCAGGCGCATCCTATCGGCCCTTCAAGGCCGTGGTGCACGAGTGGCGACGAAATTACATCTTACCCTTCTCTCCACGTTCTATGTGGCGCGCCAGACGTTATCAAGAAATGCCGATGCAAAGGCGAGACTGGGCAACAAGGCTAAATGGACTATCGGCCTCCTCAACGAGCGTGATTGGCACGAGTCGTACCATTCCAGTGAGCCGGAGGCTGCTCAATTCCAAGCCGAGGCTCAGAACCCAGAGTGTCCCATACGGGATCCGATGATCACAAAATATTTATCGACAGCATCTCGTACCGACATTGCCATCATCGATGTCGGGGCCGGGGCAATCACCCAAGTTGGGTATACGCATCCAGGTAAGAAGATATCCATCACGCCTGTCGACCCCCTCGCTGATCACTATGCTAACGTGCTGCGCAAGAGGGGTGTCAAGCTGCCGTTCCCGACGGTTAAGGGTGACGGCGAGACGCTACTGAGCCAGTTTTCGCGGGCTAGCTTTGACATTGCATATGCGAGAAATTCTCTCGACCACACCTATGACCCAATAGCCACGATCGCGAATATGCTCGAACTTGTCAGAGACGATGGCGTGGTTTTGCTCCGCCATTACCGAGATGAAGCCGAGGGCGGCGAATACGAAGGGCTGCACCAGTGGAACTTCGATTGCAAAGATGACCGGTTCGTCATCTGGAACAAGGACACGCATGTGCTTGTTGACAAAGTTCTCGGCCCGAATGCCAAAGTCTCATGTTCCGTTCATCTTGCACGGAAGGGAGAGTGGCGTGACGAAATACTTGTCATGATAACAAAGGCTGCTTGAACCGCCCTGGGTGAGAGGGAGGCTTATTGGTTTGAGTCCTACGCGGCCATTTTGATGGTCTGAAGGGCTGCGTAGTAGTCGTTCTCCGCCTCGGCATGTCTTCGTCGCTCGTGCCTTCTAGCCATCCGGGATCGAGATTCCAAAGCGTGTCGTGATCCGGTTCGACGTTGCGTCGTTTATCCTTCTTACGTCTTACCGGCACGTCGGCGCCTCGCGTTAGGTGGACCGAATTCCCGCTCCGCCCGAAGACGGTGAGTAGGTGAGGAATCGACCGTCTGGCGACCGAAGAAAGTCGTAGCCCATAGATTCGGATGTCTGGCGTCAGCTCCGCGTCGAACCTAGCGACGCATGGAAATCACAGTCACCCGCATGGGTGGCGAGCACAATAGAAGGATACGCATTTCGGGTTCCTAGAGAGTTACGGAGGCTAGATTCGGAGTAGCCGAGGCGCACGAATGCAGAACTTCGGGCTTTCGCTTCGGGACTTTTCGGAACTCCGGGTTCCGAAACGGGCGATTTGAGCGCCTTTCGTTCAGAAAACAGAAAAAGGCGCCGGAGGGCGCCTTCAATAAGATCTAGGGGATCTCAAGGATTTAATGGTCGGAGTGGCCGGATTCGAACCGACGACCCCTTGACCCCCAGTCAAGTGCGCTACCGGGCTGCGCTACACTCCGGACCGGTCGCGATGTATCGTGATAACCCGGTTCGGGTCAACCGAATTCGGCGGCCGTCGCGCCGATGCCCGGCATGGTGGATTTGAAGTTCCTGCTCTGTTGGACGTCGTCAGCATTCAGGAACTTCAAATCCAGTATTACACTCGCTTGTCTGGCTTGATGGTCTTGTGTCGCTGCTATGAGACGGGTCTTGGATTTTCCACAGATTGTGTCAGCACGCCCGTATTGATCAGCGCGTTTTCCGGAAGCCGGAGCGCGGAGGCTATTCGCCGAAGCTTCGACGGATCGGCATTCTTGCCGTTCTCGATGTCCGCGATTTCATCGACCGCCAGGCCGCACGTCAGAGACAGCTCTTCCATGCTGTATCCCCTGGTTTCTCGGATGGCCTTGAGAGCGCTGTGGTCGGGGGCGGCTTCGGTCGCCGACAGTTCGGAAAAAGCTTCGCTTGTTGCTATTTGGGGCATTTGGCAACTCCGTGGATTTAAAGAGTTTGATCAAATCAAGAAGTTGCCTGAGACGGCGCAGAGAATGCCCTCTCAATGGTGATTTGCCAAGCGCCAAAAATGCCGTCACGGCATCGTGATTCCGATCGGCGCAGCCCGGCACATGCCTCGGCGACACCGGCACGGACCATCATCCCGATCGGGTTCTTTGACTGACCGATCGCCGAATTGTTCGACGGTTCTGAGCCGCTCCCTTGTTAAGCGGCTGTCGCTGGCCCGTCAGCCGTTTTGAACGGTTCGAATCAGCGGCGGGCGCCTGATGCAGGCAGAACGCGTCAGGGGGCTGCGAATATTTTGAACCGACGCGTGAACCTTTCCTCTCCGGGCCGCACCAAGACGGTATGGACGCCACAAAGGCGGTCCCCAACCAGAAGGACGCCTTGACGGCGATCCTCGATCCAGAGAAGGAAATGCTCAAATGACCAATATCTCGAACTTCAAGCGCCTGTCGCTCGCCGCTGCCATCGTCGTCTCGGCCTTCGGCTCGATTTCAGTTCCGAGCTCAGCCTTCGCCAACGGCACGCATCCCACCGGCGACGGCGGCGCGGTTTGGAAGGGCGCGGGTAACTGCCTGGTGCTGCAGCTCGACTGCAAGGGTACATACACTGATGCCACCGACTCCAGCGGCACCGTCTATGGCAAATGCAGCCAGACCGCGCAGGTCAGCTCGAAGAACAGGCCCAAGCTCGCGCTGATCGACTTGTCATCAACGAAAATGGCGGCCGTCAGCGCCGCCATTTTCTTGTCTCAACGTGCCGATCTCGATCTCGTTCGCGGCGTTTTCTGCTGGCGGCTGAGCAACAGGCTTGCGACGAGCCCGACCACAACCAGCCCGACAGCGGCCGCTGTCGCGGGATGATCGCGGGCTGTCTTCTCTATCACCCTGCTATGCCTCCTGATCGCAGGCAGAGCGTCACTGATGCGCTCGGCAAGGTCCGCGTAATAGTCCGACGCGGTGTCACGCCCGTCCTCGTAATAGGCGCTGCCGCGCCTGGACACGGCTTTTCTCAGCGCCGCCAGCTCCCTGGAGAGGGATGCGACCTGCTTTTCAAGGTCGATGTCGGAGAGGGTCGAAAAAGATACCATGATATGCTTCCTTCCTTTGCGAAAAAGAACGCATGATTTCGGAAGCAGTTCCGGTTTTTGCCGGCGATCGACCCGGCCTTAAAGCGCGTTGCGTCTGAAGGAATGCGACCCGCTTAAGTTCCTTTTATGCATGTCGCAGGCTTTTGGGCGACATGCTCCGCGCGCGTCCTATTGGACGCGCAAGGGACGCTCTAGCACTTCAAACTTTGCGCATGATCCTTTTTCGAAAATCGATTCCGATTTTCGGGGTCATGCGCTAGCGTACCTGATCGAGCAGGCGCTTGCATTCCAGAAGGTCGAACAGCGCCTCCTGCAGCAAAGCGCGATTGTCGCGCGAGAGTTTCGACGTGCCCGGCTGCACCGGCCCGTCGTCGTCGGTCTTGCCCAGGCCGAAAAAGCGCCGGCTGGGTTTCACCTTGGGCTCGCCGACCAGCATCTCGTCATCGGCGCCGCGCGGCTGGGCCGCCGGCGTCAGCGGCACCGCATCGGCCTGCCGGCGTTGCGAGATCGCCTCGACGGCCGCCATGTCGCCACTGCCGATGGCGACCAGGAAGTGATTGCCGTTCTCGCGCAGCAGCTTCTGCACGCCCTTGATCGTATAGCCCTGATCGTAGAGCATGTGGCGAATGCCCTTGATCAGTTCGACATCCTGCGGCCGGTAGTAGCGGCGGCCGCCGCCGCGCTTCATCGGTTTGATCTGGTTGAAACGCGTTTCCCAAAAACGCAGCACATGCTGCGGCAGGTCGAGATCTTCTGCGACCTCACTGATGGTGCGGAAAGCATCGGGGCTCTTGTCCATGGGCGAAATCCTCACGCTGGAGCACGATCCCGAAAAGTGGGAATCGGTTTTCGGCCAAGATCATGCTCAACAAAGAGTCATTCCGATCCGGCTGGTTCTGCCGAATCGGGCCTTATTTCAGCGGTTTATGAAACAATATTCAAGCCCGGCGTCAAAGCGGGTGGCCGTTTTCAACCGGGCTTTGATGCGCAGCCGCTATTTGTTGCCCTTGGCCTTGCTGTTCTGGTGGGCGCGCAGAATGCGGTTCTTCAGCACATTCGACGATTTGAAGGTCATGACGCGACGCGGCAGGATCGGCACTTCCTCGCCGGTCTTGGGATTGCGCCCGATGCGCTCGTTCTTGGAGCGGACATGGAACGTCGCGAACGACGACAATTTCACCGTCTCGCCGCGAACGATCGCTTCGCAAATCTCGTCCAGAACGGCTTCGACGAGTTCGGCCGATTCAGTGCGCGACAAGCCAACCTTGCGATAAACGGCTTCAGCAAGATCGGCGCGCGTAAGTGTCTTTCCCCCCATGCGAACCGTCCCCATCAGCTCAAAAACATAACTCTATACAAGCAAAGATAGAGCCTAAGTAATTGATCCGGCAAGGTCAAGGACCGAACCTGTCAGTTCGGCACTTACCAGCGAACCAAAACCGCGCCCCAGGTGAAGCCCCCGCCCATCGCCTCGATCAGCACCAGGTCACCCTTCTTGATGCGGCCGTCGGCGACTGCCACCGACAGAGCCAGCGGCACGGAAGCAGCCGATGTGTTGCCGTGCAAATCGACCGTAACCACCACCTTTTGCTCTGCTATCCCGAGCTTTTTGGCGGAAGCGTCGATAATCCGTTTATTGGCCTGATGCGGCACGAACCAGTCGAGATCCTCAGCGGTGATGCCGGCAGCTGAGAACGTCGCCTCGATGACGTCGGTGATCATGCCGACCGCGTGCTTGAACACTTCGCGGCCTTCCATCCTGAGATGGCCCACCGTTCCGGTGGTCGACGGTCCACCGTCGACGAACAGCTTGTCCTTGTGGGCCCCGTCGGAGCGCAGGCTGGCCGCCAGCACGCCGTGGTCGGCAATGCTGCCCGCCCCCTCTCCTGCTTCCAGCACCATCGCGCCGGCGCCGTCGCCGAACAGGACGCAGGTCGAGCGGTCGCTCCAGTCGAGGATGCGCGAGAAGGTTTCCGAGCCGATCACCAGCACGCGTTTGGCCAGGCCGCCGCGGATATAGAGGTCGGCTGTCGTCACCGCGTAGACAAAGCCCGAGCACACTGCCTGCATGTCGAAGGCGAAGCCGTGATGCATGCCGAGCCGGTTCTGGATGTCGACGGCGGTCGCTGGAAAGGTGTTGTTGGGCGTCGAGGTCGCCAGCACGATCAGGTCGATATCGGCAGGCGTCAGGCCGGCATTGTCGAGGGCTGCGCGCGCCGCAGCCTCGCCGAGCGAAGCCGTCGTCTCGTCGTCGGCCGCGATATGGCGCTGACGGATGCCGGTGCGCTGGGCGATCCATTCGTCTGAGGTCTCGACCATGCCTTCGAAATCGGCATTCTTCATGATGCGGCGGGGCAGCGCGGCGCCTGTGCCGCGCACGACTGATCTGATCAAGGCTCTTTCCTATTCCTCTGCGTCGGCAACGACGTCGGATTTCCTAGATGTCTGAGCATGCGGATTGCGCGCATGGAACAGGTCGAGATCGGCTTCGATGCGATCGAGCAGATTGTTGCGCACCATGTCGTAGCCAAGCTCGATCGCCGCCGCGAAGCCGTCCGAATCAGCCCCGCCATGGCTTTTCACCACGATGCCGTTCAGACCCAGGAAAACACCGCCGTTGGAGCGGCCGACATCCATCTTTTCGCGCAGGCGATCGAAGGCGCCTTTCGCGAATATATAGCCGATCCTGGCCATCAGCGTCCGGTCCATCGCGGCACGCAGATAACCGGCGATCTGTCTTACCGTGCCTTCCGCCGTCTTCAGCGCGATGTTGCCGGCAAATCCTTCGGTGACGACCACGTCGACCGTGCCCTTGCCGATGTCGTCGCCCTCGACGAAACCATGGTAGTTCATCGAGGCCATGTTGGCCTCGCGCAACATGCGGCCCGCCTCCTTGACCTCTTCCTGGCCCTTGATCTCCTCGACGCCGACATTGAGCAGGCCGACGCTCGGCCGTTCGATGCCGAAAACCGAGCGCGCCATGCCGGTGCCCAGAATGGCAAAATCAACCAGTTGATGCGCATCCGCGCCGATGGTGGCGCCGACGTCCAGCACCACGCTTTCGCCGCGCAATGTCGGCCAGAGCGCCGCAATCGCCGGACGGTCGATGGTCGCCATGGTGCGAAGGCAGAACCTCGACATCGCCATCAGCGCGCCGGTGTTGCCGGCCGAGATGCAGGCGTCGGCAGTGCCTGCCTTGACAGCCTCGACCGCTTTCCACATCGACGACTTCCAGCGGCCATGGCGCAGCGCCTGGCTCGGCTTGTCGTCCATCCTGACTGCTATCTCGCAGTGAATGAACTCGCACACTTCCGCCAGCTTGGGGAGTTTTGCGAGTTCGGGGCGCACTGCCTCATCGCGACCATAGATGACGAAGCGGATGTCGGGACGCCGCGTCGCGACCGTCATGAGCGCCGGGATGACCACGCTTGGTCCGTGATCGCCACCCATGGCATCGATGGAAATCCTGATCACGCGGTGTTCATCTCACAGTTTGCTTGAGCGAGCGCCTGGCGCTGGCAATGGTTTGGGGCTCGCGAAGGTTCGGCGAAAATAGCGTTTTTGGGCTGCCGCACAACCGGCTTTCTCCGATTGGGTCGGGTTTTCAGGATTTTCCCAGCAGGGAACGCAGCTTTTGCTGGAATTCGCTTTCCGCAGTCCCGGCATCGTCGGCAGCCTCCATTGAAGCGCCTTGCTTGCGCGGATAGGGATCGATCGCCAACCCAAAGAACTGTTCGGCGAGCGCCCCGACATCGATCGTATTGCCGGAAAATGTTTCCGGGCTGTCCGGCCCTTCGGCATCGAGCATTATCTCGCCGCCGCCCTCGAAACCCTGCCGCCCGAGCTTGGACTGCTCCGGCAGGAACAGTCCGTCGACCGCCTCGTCTATATGCGCCTCGACCGGATCGAGGGTGACGATGCAGGCCTGGGTGATATCGGCCTCGACGCGGCCGCTGACCTTGACGCCGTTGCGCTTCCATGGCGTCACCAGCAGTTCGGCACGGTAGTTCTCGACCGAGAGCAAATCGTGCTCGCCCGCCAGCGCGGCGCGCTGCGCGGCGTCGGCCTCGATCACCACCGGCAGTCCCTTTTGCGGCAGCCTGGCGACATTGGCCACGAAGGACACAGGGCTCTGGGAATCGGCGTGTTTCATCTTTTCCTTAGATAGTCTTCTTTTCGTTTAAATAGTCTTGGCCACGGGGAATGCCACAGTGCCGGAAACAATCGATTCGGTCGGCTGTTCCGCCAGCCGCCTGGAGACATCGGCGACGTAGCCGGCAAGTTGCGTTGCTTGCGGCCAGGTGGCGGCATCGGGCCTGACATTGCGGGCAAGGGCGGCGACGAGTGCATCCTGGTCGTTTCGTTCCAGCGCATCGTCATAGGCGGCGGTGCGGCCATAGAACATCTTCGCCAGTTTCTTCATGCGCTTCGGCACGCCGACGTCGCCGATGCCCAGTTCCCGCAGCGAATGCTCGACATCCATGAAGAATTCGTCGATCAGCACCTGCGCGACCTCCCCGGCGACACCGCCCTCGCCGCGCAGCCGGTACTGGAACAGGAACATGTGCAGCGACAGCATCTCGAAGCGGCCAAGCGGCGTGTCCGGGACATTCCAGTCGGAATAAAACACGGTTTGCCGCGCCGCTGCCACGATTTGTGCGTAAAGCGCCTCGGTGATAGCGCGGTTGGCGTGACGTTCGCGACCAAAAAGGCGCTGGAACATTGAGGGTGGTCTCCTGGGGACCGTTTGTTTGAATTGGCCTTGTTGCATCGGCGAGCAAGCTGGTTTACCGGTTTTGCGGCCCAGCGCAAGTTGCGGCCAGCTAATGGAGTTGTAGTTGCGCGCGCTGAAATTCAAGTCGACTTTTCTGTCCAGGTCCGCTTTGTCCAGGTCCACCGGCGCGGTCTCGCTGCTGGTGGTTGCATCGGCGCTGTCCGCCTGCAACTCGTCGAAGATGATCGGTGATCTCAATCCGAGCGAGACGCTGACGCAGGGCTACGTGATCGACCAGCAGGCAATCGACCTGGTGCCGGTCGGCTCAAGCCGCGAACAGGTGCTTCTGGCGCTCGGCACCCCGTCGACGAAGGCGACTTTCGACAACGAGGCGTTCTACTACATCTCGCAGACGCGCAAGCGTTACGTCGCCTTCGACAAGCCGCGGCTGGTCGACCAGAAGGTGCTGGCCGTCTATTTCGGCGAGGACGGGCGCGTTACCCAGATCGCCAATTACGGCCTGAAGGACGGCAAGGTGTTCGACTTCATCTCGCGGACCACGCCGACCGGCGGCAAGGACCAGAACTTCCTCAGCCAGATCATTGGCGGCGCCAGCAAGCTGGCGCCCGGCCTCCCCGGCGGCGGCGGCGGCTCGCCCGGCACCTGATCCATCCCGGCAGAATCGGATTCATCCTTTCCTTTTGCTTCCCTGGAAGCAGCAACATCTCAGGCGACCGAAAACCCGCGGGAGCGATCCTGCGGGTTTTTGTTTTGAGACAGCAAGCCAGCGTCGCAGGCTGCGGGCCGCAGACGACTTGAAGGGCGTCAATACCTTGATGCTGGACGTCCAAAATAGAAGAACCCGCGGGATTGCTCCCGCGGGTTCGGTTCTGGATTTCGGGCCCGGAAGGGCCGAGCGGCCTCAGCCGTGCGCGAGCACGGCCAGCAGCAGCAGGGCGACGATGTTGGTGATCTTGATCGCCGGGTTGACTGCCGGACCGGCGGTGTCCTTGTAAGGATCGCCGACGGTGTCGCCGGTCACCGAGGCCTTGTGTGCCTCGGAACCTTTGAGATGCTTGACGCCGTCCCTGCCGGTGAAGCCGTCCTCAAACGATTTTTTCGCGTTGTCCCAGGCGCCGCCGCCAGAGGTCATCGAGATGGCGACGAACAGGCCGTTGACGATGACGCCGAGCAGCGAGGCGCCGAGCGCCGCAAAGGCGGATGCCTTCGAGCCCGAGATCAGCAGCACGCCGAAATAGACGACCAGCGGCGCCAGCACCGGCAGCAGCGACGGAATGATCATTTCCCGGATCGCCGCCTTGGTGAGAAGGTCGACCGCTCGCGCATAGTTCGGCTTCGACGTGCCGGCCATGATGCCCGGATCCTCGCGGAACTGCTTGCGCACCTCCTCGACGATGGCGCCAGCCGCGCGGCCGACAGCCGTCATGGCGATGCCGCCGAACAGATACGGGATCAGGCCGCCAAAGATCAGGCCGGCGACGACGTAAGGGTTGGAGAGGTCGAAAGAGACGTCGCCCATGCCCTGGAAGTAAGGATATTTGTCGCTATTGGCGGCAAAGAACTTCAGGTCGTTGGAGTAGGCCGCAAACAGCACCAGCGCGCCGAGACCGGCCGAACCGATGGCGTAACCCTTGGTCACCGCCTTGGTGGTGTTGCCGACGGCGTCGAGCGCATCGGTGGACTGGCGCACTTCCTTGGGCAAGCCGGCCATTTCGGCAATGCCGCCGGCATTGTCGGTGACCGGGCCGAAGGCATCGAGCGCAACGATCATGCCGGCAAGGCCGAGCATCGTGGTGACTGCGATCGCGGTACCGTAGAGGCCGGCGAGCTGGTAGGTCGATATGATGCCGCCGACGATGACGATCGCCGGAAGTGCCGTCGATTCCAGCGAGACCGCAAGACCCTGGATGACGTTGGTGCCGTGACCGGTGACCGAAGCCTGGGCGATGGAGTTCACCGGGCGTTTGTCGGTGCCGGTATAATATTCGGTAATCACCACGATGAGGCCGGTCACCACGAGACCGATCAAGCCGCAGATGAACAGGTTCGCGCCGGTGATGGCCATGCCGGCGACCGTGCCGATTTCGCCCCAGCCCAGTGTTGCCGAGGTGGCGACGCCGAGGCCGACGACCGACAGCAGGCCGGTGACGATCAAGCCCTTGTAGAGCGCGCCCATGATCGAGCCGTTGGCGCCGAGCTTGACGAAGAAAGTGCCGACGATGGACGTCAGGATGCAGGCACCGCAGATGGCCAGCGGATAGAGCATCGTGGCGCCGAGAACGGCGGTGCCGCCGAAGAAGATGGCGGCGAGGACCATGGTGGCGACCACGGTCACCGCATAGGTCTCGAACAGGTCGGCGGCCATGCCGGCGCAGTCGCCGACATTGTCGCCGACATTGTCGGCGATGGTGGCCGGATTGCGTGGATCGTCTTCGGGAATGCCGGCTTCGACCTTGCCGACGAGATCGCCGCCGACGTCGGCGCCCTTGGTGAAGATGCCGCCGCCGAGACGGGCGAAGATCGAGATCAGCGAGGCGCCGAAGCCGAGCGAAACCAGCGAGTCGATGACGACACGATCGTTGGGCTGAAGGCCCATGAATTGGGTGAGGATCAGGTAGTAGATCGAGACGCCGAGCAGGGCCAGGCCAGCGACCAGCATGCCGGTGATGGCGCCCGACTTGAAGGCGATCTCAAGGCCGGCAGCGAGGCTGTTGGAAGCCGCCTGCGCGGTGCGGACATTGGCGCGCACCGAGACGTGCATGCCGATGAAGCCGGCAGCGCCCGACAGAACGGCGCCGATCAGGAAGCCGATGGCGGCGGTGATCGAGAGCAGCCACCAGGCGAGCAGCAGGACCACGACGCCGACCATGGCGATGGTGGTGTACTGGCGCGCCAGATAGGCCTGCGCGCCTTCGCGGATAGCCGCGGAAATTTCCTGCATGCGTGCATTGCCCTGATCGGCCGCGAGGACCGAACGTGTCGCCCAGATGGCGTAAAGGACTGAAAGCAGACCGCAGGCGATGACAGCTGAAATTATGGTCATTGCCGGATTTTCCTCGCTTGGTGACCCAAAAG
The DNA here is from genome assembly GCA_004020645.1 of Mesorhizobium sp. GTDB lineage: Bacteria > Pseudomonadota > Alphaproteobacteria > Rhizobiales > Rhizobiaceae > Mesorhizobium. The sequence goes on from SAQL01000002.1 coordinate 199,768, forward strand.
AACCCCTCCCTGGGCCGTTGAGACGGGGAGCGGATTCCGTGCGCGGAATCCGCTCCCTTCGCATCGGCTTATGCGAAACAGGGTTGCGAACGTCAAGATATTGTTCGGTTTCTGCCCGGCTTTCGACCAAAAGCCCCGGCTTTCGCCCAAAAGCAATGGGCGGCAACACGCTCGCCATCGCCCGCCGCCCGATTGGATCGCTTGAAATCGGCTGCCGGTTCGTCAGCCTCTGCGCAGGTCGACAGGTTCAGCCTCGTCAGCACATCGGCGAGCAAAAGCGTAAAGGCGAAGATGAGCAGCCAGAAACCGGAAGCCGGCGAGATGCGGGCAAAGCTGTTGCGCGCAGGCGTCAGGAAGCTGCCGGCGACGCCGATCAGCAGCGCCAGTGCCGCAAGCGCGACCACGCTGGCGGCCAGGCGCAGGATCAGTGGCGTCTTCAACAGCGCGATGAGCGCCGCGGCGACAACGATCGCCAGCAGCAGCGGGCCTGCCGCCGCAGGCAGAGCCTCGAGGATCGAGCGCGCCTCGCCTGGCACGATGCGATTGGCGCGCAAGGTGGCAAAGGGCGCCGCGAAGGCGGCATAGGCAACGATCGCGGCGATGACCACGCCAAGCTTGTCGAAGCGGGTGGTCATGGCGCGGCCGCCCCCTCTGGCCTGCCGGCCATCTCCCCCTCAAGGGGGGGAGATTGGCAGCTCCGGCGCGGGAACACACCTTGCACAGCTGAAAGGTGGCAAAAGCCGTCGGGACATCTGATCCCCCTTGAGGGGGAGATGGCCGGCAGGCAGAGGCGGGCGCCTCGCACCGGCGTCACGACAGGGAACGGCCTATTTCAAAAACCCGTTCTTCTTCAACAAGTCTTAGGACCAGCTACAGCGCCGCGCATCCGTTTGAACGCGCAAAGGACGCTGTAGCACTTTTGATTTGCGCATGATCCTTTCCGAACCTTCGGATCAGGTTCATGCGCTGGTCGGCCGCGCGGTCATCTTCAGCACGCCCAGCGCCACGAAGCACAGCACCGTCACCGGGAAGATGATCCAGTTCAGCATCTCCCAGCCCCAGGCGTTGTAGACGGCACCCGACATCAGCGAGGCGAAAGCGACGGAGCCGAACAGGACGAAATCGTGAAAACCCTGGACCTTGCCCCTTTCGGATGGCCGGTAGCTGTCGGCGACCATGGCCGTAGCGCCGATGAAGCCGAAATTCCAGCCGAGGCCGAGCAGGATCAGCGCCGTCCAAAACTGCCACAGTGCCAAGCCCGACAGCGCCACTACGGCGCAGCCGATCAGCAACACAAGGCCGGTTGCGACGATCCGTTCGGCGCCAAAGCGATAGATCAGCGAGCCGGTGAAGAAACTCGGCGCGAACATCGCCATGACATGCCACGAAATACCGAGCGTGGCATCGTCCGTCGAAAGGCCGCAGCCAACCATGGCGAGCGGCGCGCCAGTCATGACGAAGCTCATCAGCGCGTAGCTGCCGACGGCACAAAACAGCGCTGCAACGAAGCGCGGTCTCGTGACGATTTCGGAGAGCGGCCGCGCGTCGCTGTCGGCGATTTCCGCTTTGCCCATTGTCTTGGCCGGGATGCGCAGGAACGACAGGATGGCGGCGCCGACAGCCGACAGCGCCAGAATGGACGCGAACGAGCCAGCAAACATCACCGGTGCAAACAATTCGCGGGTGAAGATGACGATCTGCGGCCCGAGGATGGCGGTGACGATGCCGCCGGCCAGCACGAAGGAGATGGCGCGTGCCTTGAATTCAGCCGGCGCGTTGTCGGCGGCGGCGAAGCGGAATTGCTGGACGAAGGCACCGCCGATGCCGATCACCATCAGGCCGAAGGCGAACAGCCAAAAGCTGGCCTGAAACAGCGCCAGCGTGGCAATCAGGCCGCCGAGCGCCGTGACGATCGTGCCGGTCATGAAGCCGTCGCGCTGGCCGAGCCAGCGGATGATGGCGGCGGCCGGCAATGCGCCGAGCGCCACACCGACGGTGAAGCCGGTGATCGGCGCCGTCGCCAGCGACTTGTCGGAGCCGAGCAGATAATGCCCCGCCAACCCACCCATGGAAATGGCGATGGGTCCGGCCGAACCGATGATCGCCTGCGAAGCGGCAAGGATGAGCGCCGTGCGGCGCGCTTCCCGACTAGCCTCGGCGATAGCAACGGCCGTCATAAAGCGTCCTTGCCACGCCCCTCGCCGCGCACCCGGCGCGACACGCGATCGAGCACCGCATTGACCAGCTTCGGCTCGTCTTCTTCATAAAACGCCTTGGCGATGTCGACATATTCCGAAACGATGACAGCCACCGGCACGTCCTCTCGCTTCATCAGTTCGTAGACACCAGCGCGCAATATGGCGCGCAGCGTTGAATCGAGCCTGGACAACGGCCAGTCCTCGGTCAGCGCCTGGCGGATGATCGGATCGATAGTTTTCTGGTTTTCGACGACGCCGGCGAGGATGGCGCGAAACCATTGTGCGTCGGCCTCGCGATAGAGCGCGCCGTCGACTTCCTTGCCAAGCCTGAATGCCTCGTATTCGGCGGTGATCTCGAAGACGCCGCTGCCGGCCACATCCATCTGGTAGAGCGCCTGCACGGCGGCCAGACGGGCAGCACCGCGCTTGTTGGCGTGGCGCACCGAGGGATGGCCGGGTGATGCGGGTTCGCTCACGATCGCTCCCCCAACTGTTGCTTGAGGGCAATCATAGTCAGCGCCGCACGCGCCGCAAAGCCGCCCTTGTCGCCTTCCGAACGCCTGGCCCGCGTCCAGGCCTGCTCGTCGTTTTCGGTGGTCAGGATGCCGTTGCCGATGCAGACCGCTTCCTGCACGGACAGATCCATCAGGGCACGGCTCGACTCATTGGCGACGATGTCGAAATGATAGGTGTCACCGCGCACGACGGTGCCGAGGGCGACAAAACCATCATAGCTTGGCCCGCCTTCGGCGGCGCCATCGAGCGCGAAGGTAATCACTGCGGGAATTTCGAGCGAGCCCGGAACGGTGACGACGTCGTATGTCGCGCCCGCTTCCTCAAGCGCGCGTGTCGCGCCTTCGAGCAGCGCGTCGGCAAGGTCGTCATGGAAGCGTGCCTCTATGACAAGAAGGTGGGCCTTCTTCTTCGGGCGAATGAACGCTTTGCCGTGTTGGGATGTGCCAGCCATAGATGTCTCCGGGATCGCCGGTGACTTAGGCCGAAGCCGGTTTGATCGCAAGCGGAAGATTGGTGGAGATGCGGCGACAGTCCCTGATTATTTGGCTTCCCGGCGCGATGCTGGAAGCGGCTCACCGGCGTCAAGGCTTTCTGCCCAAGCCACTACGACATGGTGATCGATTACGCGGCCGGCGTCCACATCGGCCAATGCTTCGCTCGTTCGTCGTTCTCCTGAGCGGCAATGTACGGCCAATGGGCCGGAAGTTCGAAGCTTGCTCCAGTGCAATCGGACAAATGATGGGTTCGCAACCCGTGCTGGAGAGATCAATTACCGAAGCCGGCGCTGCCCCTCATTGCCCTGCCGGGCATTTCTCCCCGTAAACGGGGCGAAAGAAGCTGGCCGCGACGCCGGCGCCCTTCTTGCAACGCTGGTGATTGGCGAAACCATCGATGACAGCGCCCCTCACCCCGTTTACGGGGAGAGGTCGCCGGCAGGCGGGTGAGGGGCAGCGCCAACGGACGGAACAAGGCGCGAATTAAATCCGAGGTGCTCGTCCTGTTCGGACCAACCGTATGAATCCACGCCGCTCTCCGGCAGGGCCATCAAAGCCCTTCTTTCGCCGCCTCCGCCAGGCGCGCCGCGTAGCGGGCCATGGTGTCGATCTCGAGGTTGACCCGGTCGCCGACCTGGCGTTCGCCCCAGGTGGTCACCGTCAGCGAGTGATGGATCAGCAGCACGTCGAAGCGGGTGCCTTCGACCCTGTTCACGGTGAGCGAGGTGCCGTCGAGTGCGACGGAGCCCTTGGGTGCGATGAATTTGGCCAGGTCGCGCGGCGCTTCCAGCGTGAAGCGCACGGCGTCGCCCTCCTCCTTGCGCGCCACGATCTCGGCCGTGCCGTCGACATGGCCTGAAACGATGTGGCCACCGAGTTCGTCGCCGATCTTCAGCGCCCGCTCCAGATTGATCCTGGTGCCGAATTTCCAGTCCATCGCCGTCGTCAGCCTGAGCGCCTCTTCCCAGGCCTCGACCTCGAACCAGCGCGCATTGGCGCCGCTTTCCGGCAGCGCCGTCACCGTCAGGCAGACGCCGCCGCAGGAAATCGAAGCACCAATGGTGATCGTCTGGGGGTCATAGGCGGTGTCGATGCGCAAGCCGACGCCCTCTCTCAGCGGCTTCACGGCAGCGACGGTGCCGACATCGGTGACAATCCCGGTAAACATCAGATCCTGTCTACTTGTTTGGCCACGATCTTTTCCGAAAACCGGTTCCCACTTTTCGGGATCATGGCCTAGAAATCCCTTATCCACTCGGCGTAGCTGTCTTCGCCGAAACGCATGTCGCGCAATTTGCGAAATCCTGCCGGGATATGGTCGGCGTCGATGGGCGATACAATGCCGCCCTTGCCGATCGGCTCCTTCCCCTGGAACAGCACGATGCGGTCGACCAGCCCTTCGGCGAGGAAGGCCTTGGCCACCTTGGCGCCGCCCTCGACCAGCACGCTCGCCATGCCGAGTGCGGCCAGATCCTCGAGCAGTTCCGGCAGCGCAATATCGCCTTCATACGTCTCGGTGCCGATGAAGCGCACGCCGGCGCGTTCGAGCGCGGCCCGCCGGTGCGGGTCGGCTTCAGCGCAGGCGGCGACATAGAGCGGAACCCGCTCGACGCCGGCGACCAGCTTCGACGTTTCCGGCAGCCTGATCTGGCGGTCGAGCACGATGCGCGCCGGTGAACGGTTTTCCAGCCCCGGCAACCGCACCGTCAGCGCCGGATCGTCCTCCAGCGCCGTGCCGATGCCAATCAGTATGCCGTCGGCTTCGGCCCGCATCAGATAGACTTCGCGCCGGGCGATGTCGCCGGTGATCGAGACTTGCCCCTCGCCTTCCATGCCGATCTTCCCGTCGCTGGAAAGCGCAAGTTTCAGAATCACTTCAGGGCGCTTCTTGAGAGATCGAATGAGATAGCCAGCCATCTGCTCGGCGGCTTCTGCCAGCAGCACCTTTTCGACCACTTCGACACCGGCGGCACGCAGGATCGCATAGCCGTTGCCGGACACGCGTGGATCGGGGTCGCTCGCAGCCCCAACCACCCGCGCGACGCCGGCATTGAGCAGCGCATTGGCGCAAGGCGGCGTGCGGCCATGGTGGGCGCAGGGCTCCAGTGTGACATAGGCGGTGGCGCCGCGTGCGAGTTCGCCGGCCTCGGCCAGCGCCTCGGTCTCGGCATGCGGCCGACCACCAACAGCGGTGACACCGGTACCGACGATCATCGGTCCGGTGCCGTCGTCGCGCACGATCAGCGTGCCGACGGAAGGATTGGTCGATGTCCGTCCGGCATTTTTCCGCGACAGCCTGAGTGCTGCCGCCATGAAGCGGCGATCAAGAACTTCTTGTTCGGCTTGGCTGCGCCTTGCCATGCTCAGCCGGCGTCCTCTTCCTTGAGCTCGTCACCCTTCAGTTCGCCCAGCACGTCGTGGAAATCCTTGGCCTCGCGGAAATTGCGATAGACCGAGGCGAAGCGGACATAAGCGACGTCGTCGAGCGATTTCAGCGCCTCCATTACCAGGCGGCCGACCTCGCCCGAGGCGACTTCGGTCTCGCCCGAGCTTTCGAGCTGGCGCACGATGCCGGTCACCGCCCGGTCGATACGCTCGGGATCGACATTGCGCTTGCGCACGGCGATCTCGACCGAGCGCAGCAGCTTGTCGCGGTCGAACGGCACCTTGCGTCCGGATTTCTTCACTACGACGAGGTCGCGCAACTGCACGCGTTCGAAGGTGGTGAAGCGGCCGCCGCAATCGGGGCAGACGCGCCGCCTGCGGATCGCCGCGCCATCTTCGGCGGGGCGCGAATCCTTCACCTGCGTATCTTCGGACTGGCAGTAGGGACAGCGCATGGACGGCCTTGTGTTCGCGATTCTCGTGGAGCGAAAGGCTTAGAGGTTTTTGCCGGGATGGCAAAGCACCGGGGTGGTCTCTCGCGCCTCAGAGATAGCGAGGCGCGAGAAAAATTGCCAGCATCATACCAGACGGCAACACCGGCCGATTACGGAGCGACGTCACCGGTCGGGAACCCACATGACACGCCGAGGCTGCGATAGGCCTTGGTGAAGCCGTCCATCGATACCGTCGCGACCGGCGTGTCGGCGAAGGTGACATCGAGTGCGCTGGCGCGGCGCATCGCACGCAGCAGCGCCAGGCTGATCTCGGGCCTGTTGTTCAACATCCATTTTCCACCGGCACCGGCCATGGCATTGATCGTCGCCTTGACCTTGCCGTTGCTGTCGCCGAACACCGCCGGAATGTTCTCGCCAGTCGGCAAGTCCTTGTTCTTCATGGCGATGACAACGGTCGGATAGCCATTGGGCGGCAGTGCATCACCATTCGAGATGGCGAGCGTGAGGGTGCCGCTGGCACCGCTCGCGTCGAGAAAGGCGGTCGAGGCGACGCAGGTCTTGCGCAGATCCTCGCCGGTATCGATCTCGTCCACAGTGGTGGACCACATGCCGAAGGTTTCCGTCTTCGGTGCGGCTGGGATGGGCGCAGACTGTGCCAAGGCGGCGGACAGCGGCAAGGTGGTCAGTGTCGCCAACGCGCCAAGCGCGGCAAAGCCAGCGACACGGAAAATCTGCATCATCGTCAAGCCTCCTGTCCGGACTCCGTTCCCACTGAAAAAGTGCTTCTCATACGGCCCGATAAAGGGTGACCTCGCGTGAGCTCAACCGAGATAGGGATAGAGCGGAAAACGATCCGTCAGCGCGGCCACCTTCGCCTTCACCGCGGCCTCGACGGCTGCATTGCCCTCGTCCGAATTCGCGGCCTTGAGCCCGTCCAGCACCTCGGCGATCAGCTTGCCGATCTCGCGGAACTCGGCCTGGCCGAAGCCGCGCGTGGTGCCGGCCGGCGTGCCGAGCCGCACACCCGAGGTGACGAACGGCTTTTCGGGATCGAACGGGATGCCGTTCTTGTTGCAGGTGATGTTGGCGCGGCCAAGCGCTGCCTCGGCGCGCTTGCCGGTGGCGTTCTTGGGCCTGAGGTCGACCAGCATCAGATGGTTGTCGGTACCGCCGGAGACGATGTCGAGACCGGTTTCCTGCAGGCTGGAGGCCAGCGCCTTGGCATTGGCGGCAACGCTCTCGGCATAGATCTTGAAGCTCGGCTTCAGCGCTTCGCCGAAGGCCACCGCCTTGGCGGCGATGACATGCATCAGCGGCCCGCCCTGCAGGCCCGGAAACACCGCCGAGTTCATCTTCTTGGCGATCTCCTCATCATTGCACAGGATCATGCCGCCACGCGGGCCGCGCAGCGATTTGTGCGTGGTGGTGGTGACCACATGGGCATATGGCAGCGGCGACGGATGCACGCCGCCGGCGACCAGGCCGGCGATATGGGCCATGTCGACCATCAGATAGGCGCCGATCGAGTCGGCGATCTCGCGAAAACGCTTCCAATCCCAGACGCGCGAATAGGCGGTGCCGCCGGCCAGGATCAGCTTCGGCCTGGTCTCGTGGGCGGTCTTCTCGATCGCATCCATGTCGAGCAGATGATCGTCCCTGCGCACGCCGTAGGAAACGACCTTGAACCATTTGCCGCTCATGTTGACCGGCGAACCGTGCGTCAGGTGGCCACCGGAATTGAGGTCGAGCCCCATGAAGGTGTCGCCGGGCTGCAGCAGCGCCAGGAACACCGCCTGGTTCATTTGGCTGCCGGAATTCGGCTGGACGTTGGCGAAGTTGCAGCCGAACAGTTTTTTGGCGCGCTCGATGGCCAGGTCCTCGGCCACGTCGACGAACTGGCAGCCGCCGTAGTAGCGCTTGCCCGGATAGCCCTCGGCGTATTTATTGGTCATGATCGAGCCCTGCGCTTCCAGCACAGCGCGGGAGACGATGTTTTCCGATGCGATCAACTCGATCTCGTGGCGCTGGCGGCCGAGTTCGTTGCGGATCGCGCCGAAAATCTCCGGATCGGCATCGGCAAGCGTGGTTTCGAAGAAGGATTCGAATTTGTTCGACACTGCCGCTGCTGTTGCCATGCTTGAGATCCTTGTCGTCCGGGGGTCTGCCGCGCCATTAACACAGTTGCTTTCGCCCCGCCACGTTTGCAGCGCGAAATTTGCTGGCCGGATTGCGGCAGCGAGGCGAAATAGTCATCTACTGCTTCTGTGAGCTACGGCCGCACGCTCCGGTGATATCGGGCTTCGGGCAAGTTGGCCTCCAAGCCATCGGCCGGATACCACCCCGGCCACATGCCTGGCGCACATCAAAAAAGGCCGCCCTCAACAGCGGCCTTTCAGTAGAAAAATCAGAAGCTTAGAGCGCAGAGGTGATCTGCAGCTCGTTGGCTCCGTCGAGCCCGTAGATGTCGTCGCGGAACTGCACGACGCCAGGCCCCGTCGACCAGGCCGAGATGTAGAGGAAAAAGACCGGCACCGGATTGGTGACCTGCACCGGGATGTTCTCGCCGCTCTTGATCGCCGCCTCGAAATGCTGGCGGCTCCAGCCCGGCGTGTCGCGCAGGATCCAGGTGACGAGGTCGCGTACGTTCTGGACGCGCACGCAGCCCGAGGAATCGAAGCGCATCATCTTGCCGAACAGGCTTTGTTGCGGCGTGTCGTGCATGTAGACGCCGTCCGGGCTCGGGAAATTGATCTTGACAGAAGCCATCGCATTGCCGGCGCCCGGATCCTGGCGGAAGCGATATTTCTCCGCGTCGTCGGTCGACCAGTCGACGGTCAGCGGATCGACCTCGCTGCCGTCCGGTGCGAACAGGCGGATGTTGCTGTCCTTGAGATAGTTGGGGTCCTTCCGCATCAGCGGAATGATGTCCTTGCGCACGATCGAGACCGGCGCGTTCCAATAGGGATTGACGATGATCTCGTTGATCTTGGAATCGACGATCGGCGTCTGACGGTCGATCTTGCCCACAACGGCGGTGTGGCGCAGCACGACGCGGTCGTTCTCGACCGCTTCGATCTGGGCGCCTGGGATGTCTACCAATACATAACGGTTGCCCAGCGTGCCGGCGCGTTCGTTCAGCCGCTGCAGATTGGTCTGCAGCTGGCCAAGCCGGACCTGCGCCGAAACATTCATCGCCGCATACGAATATTGGCCCAGGGTCCCGTCGGAAGGCAGGCCGTGGCGCGCCTGGAAGCGCTTGACCGCCGCATCGACGTAGGAATCGAAGGCCTCTGAAAGGCCGGCGCCCTGCGCCAGGTCGCCCGAAATCATCAAGCGCCTGCGCAATGGCACCACGTCGGGATCGATGACGCCGAGCTGCAATTTCTTGGTGTCCGGGACCGGCTCCCAGCCGCCCTGCGCGACAATATTCTGATACTGCGCGATCGCCTGCTCGGTGTACGCAACGGTCTGCAGGCTGACGATCGGCAGCGTCGAGGCCACCTTGCCACCCTGGCTGGCGCGGGCGTCGAACTGGTCGTCCCAGTTGCCGCGGCCCGAGGATTTCAGGATATCCGCGATCACGTCCTGCGCGCTGGCGCCACCGGCAATCATCGTCGCGGCCAACGCGGAGGCTCCGGAAAGGAAGAAACGGCGACTGGTTCTCATGTACGCTCCAGATATTCCTGTAACAACTTTTTCACCGGGCGATCCCGCCCGCACTCTAGGGTTGGCGTCCTTAACAATTAGCCAACCATGGCCCCCAATTGCTGCTGTGTGAGAACGCGCCGGGCGCAACGCGCGTTCAGAGGAGACGGTTGGCAGGGAGACGGTTGGCTCTCGCCGCAACATCACCCGCATTCTCGCTTTCACCGGGAATATGGCGGCAACGTGACCCTGACCGCGATTTGGATCGGCTGGCGTGACGAAACGGAAAGACCGGTGCTTTTCGGCACCGGTCTTGAGGTCGCTCCCGACCGCGCTTCTTCGGCGCGGTTCCCCTACATGCTGCGGATTTGCGTTACATCCGGTAAGCGATGGTGTCGTTCCAGAAGCGGTCGAGGCGCTGCAGGGCGCGGTTCATCTGCTTGAATTCTTCCGTGTTGATGCCGCCGACCTGCTCGATCGAGCCGACATGGCGCTCGTAGAGGCCGGCGACGACTTCCGCCACCTCACTGCCCTTCGGCGTCAGCGAGACCCGCACCGAACGGCGGTCGATGCGCGAGCGCTGGTGGTTGATGAAGCCGAGATCGACCAGCTTCTTCAGATTGTAGGAGACGTTCGAGCCGAGATAGTAGCCGCGCGAGCGCAGTTCGCCGGCGGTCAGCTCCGAATTGCCGATGTTGAAGAGCAGCAGCGCCTGGATGGCGTTGATGTCCGAACGGCCGTTGCGGTCGAATTCGTCCTTGATCACGTCAAGCAAACGGCGGTGGAGCCGTTCCACCAGCTGCAGCGATTCCATGTACAGCGAACGGATCGCCTCGCGGCGGTCATCGGATACGTTGGCGGTCTTCGCCGCCGGACGGGAATTGATCATTGTCTTTGCCTCTCGTTTGTCGCCTGGTGATTTTTTGTTTTTCACCTTGATCGCGACACTATCGAATACTCATAAAATTCGACTTAAACGCTAGGGCTAACAAGAGCTTACCGGTAATAGGTTTCGAAAGAGGCTTAACGAAGGGTCACCCGAACAAGGATGATTAACCTAAAGATTTAGCCAATGATTCCGGGCGGAAGCCGACACAAGTTAGAGCGTCCTTTGCGCGTTCAACAGGACGCGCGGCGCTGTTCTTGTTGAGCATCGGTCCGATGCTCTATTGCCGTGTCTGGCGCTTCTGCATCCAGATCACCACGCGAAAGACGACGTAGAGCAGCGCCACCGCCGCATGCGAGGCTAGGATCAGCGGCCGGTGGCCGAAGAGCTCGGGAAAGCCGGCATACATGACGGTTTCGGTGGCCGCGCAGATGAACCAGATCACCGGCCCCCAGGAGGCCAGCATCCACAGACCGGCGGCGGCGAAGGGGAAGAAGACGGCGAGCGTCACCGCCGCCACCTGCCAATGCACCGGCATCAGGTCGAAGCGCCACAACGAACCGGGATAGAAGCCGATCAGCCGGATCCAGTACAAAATCCCGAACAACAGGCAGTAGCCCGAGATGACGCGCTGGAACCAGGCGAAGATGACCTCGACCGTCGAGGGCTGGAGCACGACGCGTCTCGACGTGACGTCGCTCACAGTTCGAGTTCCCGTTCGCCGAGCGGAGCGAAATAAGCATCGATGTCGGCAGCACTGACGTCGTCGATGCCTGCCGGACGCCATTGCGGCGTCGAGCCCTTGTCTATGATTGCGGCGCGGATGCCTTCGTAGAAATCGTGACCGGCAAGCATGCGGTTGAGGATGCGGAACTCCATCCGCATGCATTCGTCCATCGACAGCGTCAGTCCGGCGCTGATCTCGCGCCAGGCGACATGCAGGCTGGTCGGCGAGCGGGTGCGGATCGTCGCCAGCGTCTTTGCCGCGAACGCATCGGCGGTTGCGGCACGCTCCAGGCTGCCGATGACGTCACCCAGCGACGGTTGCGCGACATGGCGGGCGATCGCTTCCAGCGTCGGACTGTCGGTCTCGCGCCGGGCCGGGATGGAAAAGCCGCGCAACGCCGATTCCGGGTCGTCGCTCGCCACCAGCCGGTCGAGAAGACCGGCCTGGTCCTGCGCCTTGATCGTATGCGTCGCCAGGCCCGACCACAAAGCATCGCCATAGCGGATGCGGTTGCCGGTCAGGGCCAGATACATGCCGAAGCTGCCGCCAAGGTTCGGCAGAAGATGACTGGCGCCGACATCCGGGAAAAAGCCGATGCCGACTTCCGGCATGGCGAACTGAGCGTTCTCGGTCAGCACCCGATGCGAGCCGTGGAACGAGATGCCGACGCCGCCGCCCATAACGATGCCGTCGATCAGCGCGACATAGGGTTTTTCGAACCGCGCGATGCGGGCGTTCAGCCGGTATTCGTCGGCGAAGAAATCGACCGGCGGCTTTCCGGCCCGGCCGGCCTCGTAGATGTGGAGGATGTCGCCGCCGGCCGAAAACGCCCTGCCCTCGGCCTTGACGACGACGATATCGACGCCGTCATCGCGCTCCCAGGCGCGCAGCGCCTTGTCGAGCGCGTTGACCATGCGATGGGTGACGGCATTGAGCGCCTGCGGCCGCGTCAGCGTGACAACGCCGGCCCTGCCCGATCGTTCGAAGCGGATCTCGTTGCCGCCGCCAAAATCCATCGCCTAAGAATCCCTCCCCGCGCCGCCGGACTGAAGTGCTAAAGCGTGGCGCATGGCTGCGTCAATGCCAAGGGCAATCCTGCCGCCTTGGCCACCGCCGGCGGCCGATGCTGAGGGCCGGCTTCGGGGCCCCTTTTTCGCGGGGCGCAGTTCCCCTCTCCGTCTCGGCTTCGCTGAGCCACCTCTCGCCCACTCTCGTGGGGGCGAGGAACCAAGCTGGAAGGGCTGGCACAATCGTGCCGCATTGGTCAGCGGCGGAGGCTCGTGGTAAAAGCCACCCGATCCGGAGTTTTGGCGATGAACAAGTTTACCCCAGCAAAGCCTGCCGGCGCGCGCAGCGTCGACGAGATCACCGGCAGCCGCCGTTTGCGCCGCATGCGCAAGGCCGACTGGTCGCGCCGCCTCGTCCAGGAGAACCGGCTCTCCGTCGATGACCTGATCTGGCCGATCTTCGTCGTCGACGGGAAAAACATCCGCGAGCCGATCGCCGCAATGCCCGGCGTCTTCCGCCTGTCGCTCGACCTTGCCGTCAAGGAAGCCGAACGCGCGGCAAAGCTCGGCATTCCGGCGATCGCCACCTTCCCCAATGTCGAGCTCGGCCTGCGCGACCAGACCGGTTCGCACATCCTCGATCCGGAAAACGTCATCAATCGCGCCACGCGCGCCATCAAGCACGCGGTGCCAGAGATCGGCATCATCACCGACGCGGCGCTCGATCCCTTCACCTCGCACGGCCACGACGGCATCTTGCGCGACGGCATCATCGTCAACGACCAGACCGTTGAGCGGGTCGCGGCGGCTGCCGTCATCCAGGCCGCGGCCGGCGCCGATATCATTGCGCCGTCCGACATGATGGATGGCCGCATCGGCGCCATCCGCGATGCACTCGATGCCAATGGTTTCCAGGATGTGGCGATCATGTCCTACGCGACGAAATTCGCCTCCGCTTTCTACGGGCCCTATCGCGAGGCGGTCGGCACCGCCGGCCTGCTCAAGGGCGACAAGAAGACCTACTATCTCGACCACGCCAATTCCGACGAGGCGGTGCGTGAGGCCGAGCAGGACCTCGCCGAGGGCGCCGACATGCTGATGGTCAAGCCCGGCCTGCCCTATCTCGACATCATCCGCAGGCTGAAGGACGAGTTCCGGATGCCGACCTTCGCCTATCAGGTGTCGGGCGAATATTCGATGATCAAGGCGGCCGCCGCCAATGGCTGGATCGACGGCGACAAGGCGATGCTGGAATCGCTGCTAGCCTTCAAGCGCGCCGGCTGCGACGGCATCCTCACCTATTTCGCGCCCGAGGTGGCGGCGATGCTCAAGGGTTGATGCGCATTTGTAGGGCCTAGAACGGGTAACATTCCTTCGTCCCAAGCGCGACATGGCCGTCGCAGAGCAATTGCTTCAGGTTTGCGCTGCCCATCATTGCCCTGCCGGGCATTTCTCCCCGTATAGTGACGGGGAGAAAGACGCCTTCGCAAAGGATTTCGCCAATCTCCAACGTTGCAGAAAGCGAGCCAAGGTTGCGGCCAGCCCCTTCGCCCGGTCACTATACAGGAGAAGGTGCCGACAGGCGGATGAGGGGCGGCGCCGACATCGACAACTGCTCATTCCAACACGAGTCGAAGCTTACTGAATCCCTAGCGGCCGCCGGCCACCTCCACTCCTAAAATACCGCTTGCAAAATGCAATCAGGCTAGCTAAAAACGACTGCTTGCATTTCACAACTGGTTTAGAGGGAGGTACTCATGTCCAACCTTCGTGTCAACGCTTTCACCCTGTCAATCGACGGCTTCGGCGCCGGCCCCGACCAGGACCTGAAAGAGCCGCTGGGCGTCGGCGGGGAAGCCCTGCACAAATGGATGCTCGCCACCCGAACCTTCCGCAAAATGTCCGGCGAATATGGCGGGACCACGGATACCGACGACGCGTTTGTGACGCGCAGCTTCGAAAACATCGGGGCGTGGATCATGGGCCGAAACATGTTCGGGCCGATCCGCGGACCTTGGCCCGATGACACCTGGAAAGGCTGGTGGGGAGACAATCCGCCCTACCATGTGCCGGTCTTCGTGCTCACCCACCACCCGCGGGATCCTATTGTCATGGAGGGCGGCACGACCTTCTATTTCGTGACCGAAGGCATTCACTCAGCGCTGGAGAAGGCGAAAGCAGCGGCTGAGGGCAAGGATGTACGGCTCGGTGGTGGCGTCGCCACGATCCGGCAATATCTCAGGGAAAAGCTGATCGACGACATGCATCTGGCGATATCGCCGATGCTGCTCGGCTCGGGTGAGAATCTTTTTGCCGGCATCGACATGCCCCGGCTCGGCTACCGCTGCAGCGAGCAGGTGGGCACGCCGAATGCCATGCATGTCATCATCGAGCGCGATTAGTTCTCACTGCGGCGCAGCCCTCTGCGCCGCGATCCTTGGCGCCCCCTCTGTCCTGCCGGACATCTCCCCCACACGGGGGGGATCGGACGTCGCGCCGGCTTTCGCCAAATTATCAGCGTTGCAAGAGTGGCGCCGTCGGCGACGCTGCCAATCTCCCCCCTCGTGGGGGAGATGTCCGGCAGGACAGAGGGGGGCGCCAAGGAATGCCGCCGGTCAGGGCCTTTAGCAGTCGCAGATGATTAATACTTCTCCGGCACATACAGCTCGCGCGGCAGCACCTGGCGCTCGTATTCGGGATTGAAGACGCGGTCGGGCAGCGGTGATCTCCTCGTGCGGCACCTCCTGATAAGGCATCTGCTTGAGGAGATGATCGATGCAGTTCAGCCGTGCCCGCTTCTTGTCGTTGCCCTCGACGATGAACCAGGGGGCTTCGGGAATGTTGGTGCGGGCGAAGGTCTCCTCCTTGGCCTTGGTGTACTGCTCCCAGCGCACGCGCGACTGCAAGTCCATCGGCGACAGCTTCCACTGCTTCATCGGATCATGGATGCGCATCTGGAAACGCATCTGCTGCTCCTCGTCGGTGATGGAGAACCAGTATTTGACCAGCGTGATGCCGGAGCGGACCAGCATGCGCTCGAACTCCGGCACGTCGCGAAAAAACTCCTCGACCTGATCCGGCTCGGCGAAGCCCATTACACGCTCGACGCCGGAGCGGTTGTACCAGGAGCGGTCGAACAGCACGATCTCGCCGCCTGCCGGCAGATGCGGCACGTAGCGCTGGAAATACCATTGCGACTTCTCGCGCTCGGTCGGCGCCGGCAAGGCGACGACGCGGCAGATACGCGGATTGAGCCGCTGGGTGATGCGCTTGATGACGCCGCCCTTGCCGGCCGAGTCGCGGCCCTCGAAAACCACAACCAGCTTCTTCTTGGTGTAAGCCACCCAGGACTGCAGCTTGATCAATTCGGATTGCAGCGTGATCAAATCGCGAAAATATTGCTGGCGATCCATCGAGGGCGGATGCGCGTTCTTGTAGATCTTGGCGATTTCCAGCGACAGCGCCGGTTCCGACATTTCCAGCTCGTAGTCTTCGTCGAGCGTGTCGGCGAGCTCCGCCTCCAGCCAGTCCTTGGCGGGAGAATTCTGTTTTGCTTCGGTCATTTATGCTGCTCCGCGTGCACGCCCGTGTCGGCGTCCGGCCTGCCGGCCAAGATCGAACACCTTGAGCCGACTTGCATACAGGCCGGCAATGACGGTTTTATTGCAGCCGGCCTGTGCGCCCGGTCGCGCAAATCCGTGAGATGTGATCGATAAGCCTCCATCGCATGCACGACAAGCGGCTCGAATTGTCCTACAAATGCCAGGCTCTTTCGGGCAGCCTTCGAAGCAGCCCTTCTCAACGCAATTGCGAGGATCTGACATGGAATACCGCACACTCGGCCGTTCCGGGCTGAAGGTTTCGACGCTGACCATGGGCACCATGACCTTTGGCGGCGCCGGCGCATTTTCGGCGGTCGGCAAGACCGATCTCGACGAGGCGCGCCGGATGATCGACCTCTGCATCGATTCCGGCATCAATCTCATCGACACCGCCAATGTCTATTCGAATGGGCTTTCGGAAGAGATCATCGGCGAAGCGCTCGGCGGCAAGCGCAAGGGCGATGTACTGATCGCCTCCAAGGCACGCATGCGGATCGGCGACGGTCCCAACGACGAAGGGCTGTCGCGCTACCATCTGATCCGCGAGTGCGAGAAGAGCCTGAGGCGCCTCAGGACCGACGTCATCGACATCTATTTCCTGCACGAATGGGACGGCACGACGCCGCTGGAGGAGACCATCGCCGCGCTCGACACGCTCGTCAGCCAGGGCAAGGTCCGCTATGTCGGCTGTTCCAACTATTCCGGCTGGCAAGTGATGAAGGCGCTGGGGATCAGCGACCGCCACCACCAGCCGCGCTTCGTCACCCAGCAGATCCACTATACGCTGGAAGCACGCGAAGCCGAATATGAACTGCTGCCGATCTCGGTCGACCAGGGGCTTGGCGTGCTGGTGTGGAGCCCGCTCGCCGGTGGTCTGCTGTCCGGCAAATACAACCGCGACCAGGCCACCGCCCGCCAGCTCAGCGGCTGGTCTGAACCGCCGATCCGTGATGAGGAGCGGCTATGGCGGATCGTCGACGTGCTAGCCTATATCGGCAACAACCATGGCGTGTCGGCGGCGCAGGTGGCGCTTACCTGGCTGCTCGGCCGGCCGGCCATCAGTTCGCTGGTCATCGGCGGACGGACCGAAGCACAGTTCAAGGACAATATCGCCGCTGCAAGCCTGGTGCTGACCAGCGATGAGCGCGCACGCCTCGACGCTGTGAGCCGCCCGCCCGTTCTCTACCCCTACTGGCACCAGCAGTTCACGGCAAAAGACCGGTTTGGTCCGGCCGATCTGGTTCTTGACCGGGAAGGAGTCTGATGGGTCCGGATCAGGTCGAAGGCCGCTGCGGGCTTAGCCGGAGATAAAATGCCAGACCTCGGGATCGGGCTCGATCTGACCGCTGAGCACGAAATATTTGTAGAGCACGAGCAAGCAGATCGCCTGCTCGGCCCGCTCATCGGCGAACCTGCGGCAATAGGCGTTGGCGGCGGCAACGATGCGCTCTGCCTCAGTCGGATGCCGTTCGAGATACTGCACCCGCTCGGCTAGATCCGTGAAATCAGGTTCGAGCGGCACATAGTGAACACCAGCCACGAGTTCGCTTTCGGCGAACCATGTCTCGTATGTCGGCGGCGGCATCAGGCACAACGAATTCGAACTCATGATCCATTTGAGGTTGGTCGCCACATCGTTGCCTTCGAGCGAAATGATGTAGCGACAGCGCCGCTGCTGGTCGATGCTCAGATAAGGCTTGCGATATTCCGGCGCTGCCGTCGGTTTGGGCGTGCCGACATCGCAAAAGGGCAGATCGCGCGCGGCCTCCAGAAGCAAAGTCCTTATCGGGTTGTTGAGCTCGCCCCGCCACACCGCAACCGGAAGCTTGTCCGCGAAGGCTACATCGTCGGCGGGCATGTGGAAGTGGCGGAACTTGTTGAGCTTGAACAGGACCCCGTTCCTGTTGTTGCCGGCGATCGGCCGATCCTTGACGATCGACGGCATCGCAGGCACTTCCACGACGTCGCCGAATTCGAGGTCGATGCGTAAATCGGAATCGAAGTAGCGGGTAAATTCCTTCAGATCGTAGTAATACATGCTCCGGCCTCTCGGTAGCCGGCTGACCGGCACGGCCCCGGCGCTCGGCGCGAAAGCGTCCTGCAATCTGTTGTAGTAGTTTAGACGCGCGCGGACCGATCCGTCCGAGAGCCTGGCCTGATCGAGCAGCCCGGCGAGCCTGCGGCGGAACAGCGCCTGCGGTACGATATCGCGCACGGCATTGCGCGCATAGTAGAATAGCTTCTGTGCGTTTCTTTGAAGGGTGGCCATCGGTCACTTGGTGAAGAGTCGGCTTGTGATTTGCCCCCCCCGGTCCCTCCTACACCATTGTGCCGGCCATCTTGCAAGCCACGGAACCGTGTTCAGCCGGCCTGCCGGCTGTGTATGGAGCCGATCGCCCTTTGCGGTGTTGTGTTTGGAGCCCAATGCTCCTAGGCAGGGCTAAGAAACCTGTGGGATTGTGAAAGGAAGAGATATGGCGCGAGCACCGAATTACGGCCAGGAACGCAAGGAACGCGACCGGCAGAAGGCCGCCAAGAAGGCGGAAAAGCAAGCGGCCAAGGTCGCAGCCAAAGAACGTTCGAAGTCCGAAGACGAGAACACGTCCGAGACCGAAACGGAAACGGCAGAGTAAAACGCATCCGGCCCGCGAGACTGATCGGATTAGCCGAGGAATCCCGCTGAATTTTCAGGCCGGCGCCTTGTCGCTGACGAACACGTTTACTTCACGCGCGGCGGCGATGAAGGCGCGCCTTGCCGTCATCGCCGGTTTGTCGCCGGCCAGCGCATCATGGCAGGCCTGCAGCGCTTCGCGATGCTTTGGACTGCGCTTGCCGGGCCAGTTGTTGAGGAGGTAGTCGGAAGCCTCGCGGACCGTGCGCAAGAGCTGAGTGGTTCCCTCAGCGCCCGACTTGACGGTCACGGGTGTTTCAAATCGGTTGTTTTCCATCGCCGCTCTTACGCCATCGGCGCTCGCGAAGCGAGGGCGAAAGTGGTTGCCTCTGCAATCACGCCGCGACGACGGCAAATCCCCTGGCACGCAGGCCGCGCCGGTCATTGTGCAATGATGTCACAAGCCGGTCGCGGCTGCCGACGATATGAGCCGAAAGCCGGTGTGCCGCCTCATTGGCATCGCCGGCCCGCACCGCAGCCAGAATGGCACGGTGTTCGGCCCAGGCACGGCCGAGTGCCGCCTCGTCGCGCACCTCCAGCCAACGCGCCCGCGACAGGCGCGTCATGGCATCGCGAACCGCCCTGAACAGGAACTCGTTGCCGGACAGGCGTGCCAGCTCGATATGAAAATCCATGCCGACGCGGTGCCATTCCTCGCGCGGGGTGCCGGCGTCGCAGGAGTCCAGCATCGCCTCGACGACGTCGACGGCGCTCCTGTCCTCCAAGGCACAAGTCAGCTTGACCGCCGCGACCTCGATCGCCTCGCGGTAGACGGCGATCTGCTCGATCTCGGCGAGGTTGATTGGCGATACCGTCCAGCCGCGCCCGTCACGGCAGACCAGACCTTCCGTCTCGAGCCGCAGCAATGCGGCCCTGACCGGCGTGCGCGACGCCCCGAAGCGGCTTTCGATCCAGCGTTCCGTCAGCCGCTCGCCGGGACCGATCTCGAGGCCGAGGATCATCTCCCGAAGCTGCTTTTCGACATTCTGCATCTGCGACATGGCAGTTCCGTTCTGGCCGTGTTGCTGTCGATCGGCTCGACTACCATCGTTTGCCGATCACGATTGAGAGCGCCGCATTGACAGCCGTCGAGCCTGCGTCCATGACGGATACCAGCTTGGTATCCCAAAATGGTACCCGGAACAAGTCGTGAGAGACTTGCCGGACAGGACAGGACATGCCGCAAGAAGCCACCCCTGCCATGCAAGGCGCCCACAACATCCACTGGCGCCGCAATCTCGCGGTGTGCTTTGCCGGCTCGTTCAGCACACTTGTCGCTATGACGCTGCTGTTGCCGTTCCTGCCGCTTTACGTCGAGCAGCTGGGTGCCGAGGGGCACGCGGTGATCGTGCAGTGGTCCGGCATCGCCTATGGAGCGACGTTCTTCGCCGCCGCGCTGGTCGCGCCGCTGTGGGGACGGCTTGGCGACCGCTACGGCCGCAAACTGATGCTGGTGCGCGCTAGTTTCGGCATGGCCGTCTGCATGTCGCTGACCGGCATGGTGGAGACCGTCTGGCAATTGGTGCTGCTGCGCCTGCTGATCGGTTTCGCCGGCGGCTATTCCTCGGGTTCGACCATTCTCGTCGCCATGCAGACGCCGAAGGACCGGTCGGGCTGGGCGCTCGGCGTACTGTCGGCCGGCATCACCGCAGGCGCCCTCGTCGGTCCCCTGCTCGGCGGCGCGCTGCCGCCCTTGATCGGCATCCGCGCCACCTTCCTGCTCGCCGGCGGCGTCATTTTCCTGGCGTTCCTGGCAACGACTTTTCTCATCAAGGAGAACCCTCGCCCGGCAGCCGACAAATCAGCACCGACTGAGAAGCCGAAAGGCGGCTGGTCGCAAATCTCGGACAAACGCCCGGTCGTCGCCATGCTGGCGACCGGCATGCTGTTGAGCTTCGCCACCATGTCGATCGAGCCGATCATCACGGTCTACGTCCAGCAGCTCATCGAGGACCAAAGCCTGCTAACACTGACCTCCGGCGTCGTCATGTCGGCGGCGGCACTTGGCGCCATCCTGTCGGCGTCGCGCCTCGGCAAGCTTGCCGACCACTTCGGCCACTGGAACGTCGTCATTGGGGCGCTTGCCGTCTCGGCGCTGCTGTTGATCCCGCAGGCCTTCGTGACGCAGGGCTGGCAGCTTGTCGGCCTGCGTTTCCTGATGGGGCTGGCGCTTGGCGGTCTCTTGCCCTGCATCACCAGCGTCATCCGTCACAATGTTCCGGACGGCGTCGGCGGCAATGTGCTGGGCTTGTCGATCTCGGCGCAATATGTCGGACAGGTCGCCGGGCCGCTGCTCGGCGGCTTCGTCGGCGGTCATTTCGGCATGCGCGCGGTGTTTCTCGGCACATCCGTGCTGATGGCGGGCGGAGCGGCGTATAACTGGCTGGTCCAGTCGCGTCGCGCGCGCGACATGCTGGTGCAAGCGGGCAAATCCTGACACGGTTTGCGGCTATCACTGCTTCACGGAGACCGGAGACATGAACACGGCCGAGCAACCAGCAAGCGGCAGCGGCCGCATCCTCGTTCTCGTCGGCGGCCTGTGCGGCGCGGCCGGCGTGGCGCTCTCTGCCGCGGCGGCACATCTGGGCGGCGCTTTCGTCGGTACGGTCGCGTCGTTCCTGCTCATGCATGCGCCGGTCTTTCTTGCCGTCGGTCTCGTCGGCGCAAACCGGATCCTGCGAACCGCAAGCCTTATTCTTCTCGTCGGGCTTGTATTGTTCTGCGGCGATCTTCTCGCTCGTGACTTCCTCGGCTCGCGGCTTTTCCCGATGTCGGCGCCGATCGGCGGCACCTTGCTCATCGCCGGCTGGCTGGCGGTTGCAGCCTCGGCACTGGTGCGCCCGCGCTCCTGAAACGGCATTCCCGCACCTCAGCGGGAGATCTCGGTTGGGTAGCCCGCCCCAGATCAAAGTACGGCGGTTGCGGGCAAAGGCCGGGCTCCGCCAAACGACGGTCAGTCAGACGAAGGCCAGTCTTGCCGGCGTTCGGGCCGGACCGGCAGGTCGCGATTGCGTGCCGCCGGCTTGGTCAGCCGGCGCCGCTCCGGCCTATCGATGGCCGGCGAGATACCCCAATAGGTGCGATAGATGTCTTCGAATAGATGCTTGATCGGATGCATGGCTTGGCTCCTTTTTCAACCTTGAATCGATCCAATCGACAGGCCAGGGAAAATGCCGTGCCGATCAGCTCCGCTTGCGCTCCACGAGAAAACGCAGATCGCGAATCCACGGACCGGCGCCGCCGCGATGTTTCCGGGTCACCGCGTTCGAGGTTATGCTCCAGTCGTTGCGATAGATGTCTTCGAACAGATAATTGACGGGGTGCATGGCTCTCTCCTTCCTGGATCGATCCAATCAACGTTTGGCGTTAAGCTTGGATCGATTCAAAAATACTCTTGACCGTACGGTTGTCAAGCAGAATTTGAATCGATCCAACAAAGATGCTAGACAGGAATTCGGAGGTAGAAAAATGGCGTCAACCATCGAGGGCAATACACGACCCATCCGGCTGGCTGACATCGCCAAGGCCGCCGGAGTTTCGCACGGCACTGCCTCCAACGTGTTCAGCCGTCCCGAAATCGTACGCGAGGAAGTCCGCGAACGGGTCAAGGCGGCGGCCGAGGCGATGGGCTATGCGGGGCCGGATCCCAAGGGTCGGCTGCTGCGTGCCGGCAAGGTCAACGCAATCGGCGTCGCCACGACCGAGCCGCTGTCCTATTTCTTCGAAGACCCCTTCGCCCGCGCGATGATGGCGGGGATTTCCGAGGCATGCGACGCCACCGGCGCGGGGATAGCGCTGGTGTCGGCCGGCAATCAGGAAAAACTTGCCTGGAACATCCAGAGCGCGCTGGTCGACGGCTTCATCCTGTTCTGTATCGAGGGCGGCTCACGCCTCGTCGAACTGACGCGCGAACGCAAACTCCCCTTCGTCGCGCTTGAGCTCGGTTTCGACGACGACACTGTTTCGGCAATCGGCGTCGACAATGTCGCCGGCGCCCGCCTGGCGGCGCAGCATCTCGCCGAGCTTGGCCATCGGCGCTTCGCCGTTCTGGCGCTGCCCTTCGCCGACGGCAGCACCGGCCTTGTCTCGCCGGAGAAGGTCCGGACGGCCCTCTACACCGGCACGCGCGATCGCCTCGTCGGCTATTTCGAGGCGTTTTCCCGGTACGGCGTCGATACCGCCGGGATTCCGGTATACGAGACCGTAAACGACGAAGCCAGCACAAGGGCCGGCCTCGAAACGATCTTCGCTTCGGCAGCGCCGCCGACCGCCATCCTGGCGATGTCGGACCGGATCGCCATGGTCGCGATCGAATGGTTGACCGCGCGTGGCATTGCGGTTCCCGGCGACGTCTCCGTCATCGGCTTCGACGGCGTGCCTGACGCCGCACTTTGCGATCCTCCGCTGACCACGGTTGCCCAGCCGATCGCCGAGATCGGCCGCCGGGCGGCGCGAACGATCCTCGATTTCGACGGCACGGTGCGACGCGAGACGCTTGGCGTCGAGCTCGTCGTCAGGGGATCTTCCGGACCGCCGCCCAAAACAGCGTGAGGCAGACGCTATCGATTCAGCCTGTCGCCATGCCGCCCACGCCGAAGGATGCATGGACCGGCGGCGGCTCGCTGCGGACCGGCTTGCTGTTGCCGCCAATACCCGACAGCCATTCGAGGTAATAGGCGAGCGCGAACTGCATGGCGATGCCGGCGGCGATCAGCAAGCTGTCGTAGGCAAACCCGCCCGGGTTGATCAGCTTCATCACCTGCGCCGCCATGGCGATCACCGTGCCGGCGATGAAAACCGGCAGCGATCGTTTGCCCAATATGGCGAGCGGATGGTCGCGGCTGGTGCGGAACAGGTTCGAGACAGAAGGAAACGCCACGATCAGGTAGCTCACCGCCAGGATGTGCAGCAGCCTCGGCAGCGACAGGAACGTCTTGTCGAAGCCGGTCAGCACCACGGGCAGGTTCAGCCACGACACGTGCCCCCATAGCGGACTGTGCACCCAGACCAACGCCGTCGCGACATAGACTGCCGACGCGCCGACCAGCCAGCGATTGACCGGAATGGTGCCGCCACGCCTGATATGCAGCATACTCGCAAGGCCGATGTTGAAGAGGAATTGCCACGACAGCGGATTGAGAAACCAGAAGCCGGGCTCAGGATAATTCGGCGGGGCGATCTGGTAGATCCCGGCGACCAGCCACAGAGCTCCGGACAGGGCGAGTGCCGTGAAAGGCCTGCGGCTGATGAACAGCAGGAAGCTTGGCGCCATCAGCAGCAGCACCGCATAGAGCGGCAGGATGTTGTTGTAGCCAAGCTGATGGCCAAGCGTGACGATGCCGATCAGCGCTTGCTGCGGGTCCCTGATCAACGGCTCGATGTTGATCAGCGTCAGCATCTCCGGCCGCTTCGCTAACACCGCCGCCGCGCAGAAGATGGCCAGCACCACCATCGTCGTCACGATGTGCGCGACATAGAGCACTCCGGCGCGGCGCCACAATTTCAGTGTGGCCATAAGCCGGTTTCCGGACTGGAATTTTGAACCGTAGGCGAGCGCGACGGACATGCCGGAGATCAGCACGAAGGCCTCGGCGGCATCCGAAAAGCCGAAATTCTTGTAGGTCAGGGTTTCGAAAACCGTGCCCGGGACATGGTCGACAAATATGATCAGCAGAGCGAGAGCGCGGAACACGTCAATACGCGTGTCACGATCCGGGATACGCATATCGCGATCCGGGATACGCACATCGCGATCCGGGATACGCACATCGCGATCCGGTGAAATTGGCATGGTCATCGATAAAAGGCCTCAAAGCTGGTTGTTCATGCCGGCGATCGATGCGACCGCCCGGCGCACCGCTTCGATTCCTCCCGCGGGAGCATATCGGCGTACAAACGGACTGAAATGCGCCCGGTTCAATCAACTTTGAAGGAGCCTGAAAATATTCCGTTTTGAAGCCGGCAAATGAATAAAAATGACGCGAAATCAAAAGGATGCAACTATGGCCGAAAAACCTCCGGAAGACGGCTTTTTGCGGCGCGACCTGCCGTTTTTCTATCGCCTCTACAGACCAGCAGAACCAACCGGCGAATGCCTTTTTCTGCTGCATGGATCCGGTGTCGACGAGACGACTCTGGTGGCGCTGGGGCAGCAAATCGCGCCGCACGCGGTGCTGGTGGCGGTGCGTGGCCGTATCGACCAGGAGGGCGGTTTCCGCTGGTTCGCGCGAATCACCCCGACGCGCTTCGAACAGGAGAGCATCCGCACCGAGGCGGACGCTTTCGCCGGCTTCATCACCGCGGCCGCGAAGCGCCACGGGCTCGATCTCTCCCAAACGATCTTTCTCGGCTATTCCAACGGCGCCAACCTGGTTTCGAGCGTGATGCTGCTGCATTCCGGCCGCATCGAACGGGCGGCATTGCTGCGCCCGATGCCGGTGCTCGACGAGGTCCCCCCGGCCGATCTGTCCAAGGCGCGCGTGCTGATCATCGGCGGCGCCGCTGACCTGACCTACGCGCCTTTGGCGCCGGCGTTGGTCACATTGCTCGAATCACATGGCGCCGCGGTCGACGCCCACACCATCGCCTCCGGCCATGAAATCGGCGACCGGGATGCTGAAATCGTCAGGGAGTGGCTGGCGGGCCCGGCAACGGCGATCGCGCAGGCGAATTGACGAGCCCGTCGCCCTATGCCCGCCCCATCCGGTTCCAGGCATCCAGCCCGGCGATCTTGTAGGCTTCGGCCAGCGTCGGATAGTTGAAGGTGTTGTTGACGAAAAAATCGACGGTGCCACCGAGATTGATCACCGCCTGGCCGATGTGGATCAGTTCGGTCGCGCCCTCGCCAACGATATGCGCGCCGAGCAGCCGGCGCGTTTCGATCGAGAACAGAAGCTTCAGGAAGCCGGTGTTGACGCCCATGATATGGCCGCGCGAGGTTTCGCGGAAGCGTGCCACGCCGACCTCATACGCGCCGCCGCTCTCGCGCACCTGCTCCTCGGACTGGCCGACGGTTGAGATTTCCGGCACGGCGTAGATGCCGTAGGGAAAGGTTTCCGGCGGCGGCGGCAACGGCACGCCGAAGGCATGGCAGGCGGCCACCCTGCCCTGTTCCATCGAGGTGGAGGCCAGGCTCGGAAAGCCGATGACGTCACCGGCGGCATAGATGTTCGGCGCGCTGGTCCGGAAGGTCTGCGGATCGACCTTGATGCGACCCCGGGAATCGGCCTCGATGCCGACCGCGTCCAGGCCGAGCGCGCCGACATTGCCGGTGCGCCCCGCGGCATAGAGCACCATCTCCGAGCGTATGCTGCGGCCGTCGGCAAGCGTCACCTCGGCGTAGTCGGGCTTCGAGGCGATCTCCTTGATCGCACTGCCGAGCCGGATCGTCATGCCGCGATCGCGCATCTGATGGATGAAATCGTCGACGATCTCGCGGTCGACGAAATCGAGGATGGTGTTGCGCGGCTCGACCAGCGTCACCGGCACGTCGAGCGCCGAAAAGATCGTCGCGTACTCGACGCCGATGACGCCGGCGCCGATCACCGTCAGTGTCCGCGGCAGGCGCTCGAGTTCCAGCATCTCGTCGCTGTCGAAGACACGGAGCTTGTCGAAAGGCACGTCGCGGGGGCGGTGCGGGCGGGTGCCGACCGCGATCAGCGCATGCGCGAAACCGACCTCGCTATAGTCCCCGGTGTCCGTTGTCAGGCTGGCTCTGTTGGGACCGAGAAACTTGACCGCGGCGCGCGCGCTCTTGACCATGTTGCGCATGAACTGGTGCTGCAGCACCTCGACCTCGTGATCGAGCGTCTTGTGCAGGCGCTCGATCAGATCGCCGACCGAAATGTCCTGCTTGACCCGGTAGCCGCGCCCGTAGAAGCCGCGCTCGCGCCAGCCGGAGAGGTTGAGCACAGTTTCCCGCAGCGTCTTCGACGGGATGGTGCCGGTGTGCACGGAAACACCGCCAAGGCGCCGGCCCCTGTCGACCACCAGCACGGATTTGCCGAGCTTGGCCGACTGCACCGCGGCGCGGCGCCCGGAAGGCCCGCTGCCGATGACCAGCATGTCGTAGTCCATGTTGCCCCGTCCCTCGCCCGCGCTTTGTTGCACTGCAGCAAACTAACGTCATCCGTGCTGCAAATTCAACCGATCCGGCCAAGTTCGGCGCCTGCCTCCAGTCGCATGCCGAAAACGACTCAATCTTGATTCCGCCGCAAGACTTCACCATTTCAACATCAGGCGGCCCGCAACCCATCGCGGGCCTGATTACGAGGAAATGACATGAACGCGCGCGTTCTCGACGGCGAAATCATCACCTCCAGGCTCGATGATATCAGGGCCAATGACGGCGTGCGCACGCGGCGTGTCCTTGCCTTCATCATCGACTATTGCATCGTCGCGCTGCTCACCATCCCGTTCGCGATCCTGGTGTTCTTCCTCGGGCTTCTGACGCTCGGCCTCGGCTGGATGCTGTTTTCCGTCCTCGTGCCGGCCGTCGCCATCCTCTACATCTGGAACACGCTTGGCAGCACCGACCAGGCCACGACAGGCATGAAAATGATGGGGATCCGGCTCGACCGTCTGGACGGCGCCCGTATCGACGGGCTGACGGCCGTGGTGCACTCGGTGCTGTTTTGGGCGGGCAACGTTATCCTGACGCCGCTGGTGCTTTTGGTGTCGCTGTTTGCCGACCGCAAGCGCACGCTGCACGACCTGCTGCTGGGCACGGTGGTCAGCCGCAGTGACCGCTGAGACAGCTTTTTCACGAGTCCCGCGAGCATTTGTGTGCAAAGTGAAGGCATCCGATGCCCACGCTTTCACAATCCTGTTGAATTTTTCGCCGTGCGCGCCAAAGGTATGATGATTCGCAGGAGTGTTTCCAAGGTTCGATGACGCACCATCCTACCCAGTCGCCGCAGTTCTTCCTGACCGCGCCGTCGCCGTGCCCGTATCTTGAGGGCCAGTTCGAACGCAAGGTGTTCACGCATCTGGTCGGCGACAAGGCGCCGGAGATGAACGACCTGTTGACGCAAGGCGGTTTCCGGCGATCGCAGAACATCGCCTACCGGCCGGCCTGCGAGACCTGCCGCGCCTGCGTTTCGGTGCGCATCCTGGCCCAGGAATTCACCGCCAGCCGCAACATGAGGCGGGTGATACAGCACAATTCAGACCTCATCGGCGCCATGCACGACGCGCAACCTTCCACCGAGCAGTATTCGCTGTTCCGCAGCTATCTCGATGCCCGCCACCGCCGCGGCGGCATGTCCGACATGACGGTGCTCGACTACGCCATGATGGTCGAGGACACGCATGTCGACACCAAGGTCATCGAGTACCGGCGCCGCGGCCCTGACAGCTTCATCACCGGCAAGGGTCAGGGCGAGCTGATCGCGGTGGCGCTCACCGACAAGATGGCCGACGGCCTGTCGATGGTCTATTCCTACTTCAATCCGGACTTCGAGGACCGCTCGCTTGGCACCTTCATGATCCTCGACCACATCGCCCGCGCCAGGGCGATGGGCCTGCCCCATGTCTATCTCGGCTACTGGGTCAATGGCTCGCGCAAGATGAACTATAAGATGCGCTTCATGCCGCAGGAGCATCTCGGCCCGAAAGGCTGGGAACGCTACGACCACGAAGCGGTTTCGCGCTGAATAGTATTTCCAAAATCCAATCTTAAACTGTTTCCAGGGAGCGCCTGCTGGCCTTTCCGCGTGGCGGGAGAGTGTGCAATAGCGCGGCTGGCCGCCTCCAACTTCATTGCGAGAACTGCCATGTCGTCCCACAACGATCATCAAAAAGGCCTTCTCATCACCGCCATTGGCGGGCTCACGCTGACCATCGACATTCCACTGATCCGGCTCGCCGACGGCGGCGCATGGACGATCCTCCTGCTGCGCACCAGCACCACCTTGGCCGCGGCGCTGATCATCTGGGCGGTCTGGCGCTCGCTGAGCAGGAACGCGCCGCAACTCATCCCCGGCTGGTCAGGGCTCGTTGTCGCCATATGCTACGGGCTGACCTCGGTCACCTTCGTCACCAGCATCTATTACACCACGACCGCCAATCTGGTCTTCATCCTGGTCTTCAACACCGTGTTCGCGGCGCTGCTGTCCTGGCTGTTCCTGAAGGAGCGGCCGCGTCTGGTCACCGTGGTCGCGATGCTGGCCATGATCGTCGGCGTCGCGATCATCGTCGGCGATTCGATCGGCACCGGGCACCTGTTCGGCGATCTTATGGCGCTGTGCTCGGCTTTCTTCATCGCGCTGGCCATCACCATCTCGCGTGCCAGCGGCAAGGACATGGGGTTCACATCGCTGATAGGCGTGATCCTGCCGCTGGCCGTCGCGGTGTTCATGGTCTCAGGCGAAGGCGTTCAGGTGAACGCGCCGTGGTGGATCATCTTCAACGGCGCCGTCATCATGCCGATCTCGTTCTTCTGCCTCGCCAACGGGCCGAAATATATTTCGGGACCGGAAGTGGCGATGTTCTATCTGCTTGAAACCGTGCTGGCGCCCGTCTGGATGTGGATGATCTTTGCCGAGACGCCGTCGCGCAACAGCCTGATCGGCGGCGCGATCCTGATCGTCACGCTGGTCGCCCATTCGCTATGGCAACTGCATGAGGGGCGCAAGCGCCGCGCAACGCTTGCGGTCCGTCACCCGGCCTGAGACTTCTTCTCGGCAACGATTTCGATTTGCGGCGGCGCCCCCTCCAGCTCCGCCGGTGCTGCGGAGGCAAGTTCGTCGGCCAATTCCACCTCGCGCAGCCATTCGCGCCAGATCGCGACCAGCAATGCCATCAGCACCGGGCCGATGAACAGGCCGAGAAAGCCCATCGTCTTGACGCCGCCGATCAGGCCGAAAAAGGTCGGCAGGAACGGCAGCTTTATCGGGCCGCCGACCAGTTTCGGGCGCAATGTCTTGTCGACGATGAACAGTTCGACAGCCCCCCAGATGAACAGCGCCAACCCGGCCATCGGCGAGCCGCTGGCGGCGAGATAGATCGAAACAAGCGTGAAGGACAGCGGTGCGCCGCCAGGGATCAGCGCCATGATGCCGGTCAGGGCGCCGAGCGTCACAGGCGACGGCACGCCGGCCAGCCAGTAAGCCACGCCCAGCACCACCCCCTCGCCGATGGCGATAATGGTCATGCCGGTTACCGTTGAGGAAATCGTCGCCGGCACGACGCGTGAAATCCGCTCCCACCTGGTCGGCAGGATGCGTTCGCCGAGACGGTCGACCTGCCCGGCGAAATGCTCGCCGTCGCGATAGGCAAAGAACAGCGCGATCATCATGAACAGCAGCGCCAGCAGAAGGCCGAAGGCGCTGCCGCCGGCGGCCAGCACGCCGCGATAGATGCTGCCGATGTTGGCGCCGCTGATCAGCTGGATCAGTTCGCCGATGCCGCCGGGATGGCCGAGATTGCGCATCCACTGCTCGTTCAGCCAGTCGCCGACCACGGGCAGCGTGGCGATCCAGTGCGGCGTCACTGCGCCTTCGCGGTTGGTCTCGATCGCCCAGCCGACCCATTCGCGGACTTCGTTGCTGGCGTAGGCGCCGGCGAGCGCGATCGGCACCACCAGGAAGGTGAGAATGAACAGGATCGCCAATGTCGCGGCGATCGTGCGGTTGCCGCCGACAGCAGCGAGCAGCCGCCGATAGAGCGGCCAGCTGGCAAAGGCGATAACCAGAGCCGCCAGCACCGGGACCAGGAAACCATGAAAGAAATAGACCCCGGCGGCGACAATCAGCACCAGGAGCCAGCGCGCCGCCGACAGCGGTGGAATGACGGCGGATCTAACCGGCGTCGACAGGCCGAACAAGCGCTGCTGCCCTTCCGGTTTCTTAATCCTGGTTTCTTTCAAATGCCCATTTCTCCCAAAGGCGTGTGTCGCCGCTTATGTAGCGGTGCTTATGCACCGACATAGTGCAGCAATCGTGACGACATTCCAAATGTTTGCATGGAGGCGCTAATCTCCCCCCTTGAGGGGGAGATGGCCGGCAGGCCAGAGGGGGTCGCCGAGCATGAAGCTCCAGCCTTCCTCTGTCCGCAATAAGAGGTCGCGTCTGAACGTTCCGACCCCCTCTGTCGCCTTCGGCGACATCTCCCCCTCAAGGGGGGAGATTAGCACTACCCGAATTTCCCCGTCCTCGGGAATCCCTTTGGCACCATGCGTCCGGCCGAAGCTCGAGCACCGATCCATTCGACAAGTTCGTCAGGTGATTTGATGAAGGTGCGGTCGGCCGAATCCTGCCAGGAGAGACCGCCTGCGAGCGTGAAGGTCTTGAGGTCGAGGACGCCGCCATCCTTGTATTTCTGCAGGCGAACGCCCTTGCCGCGACCCATCTCAGGGATCTCGGCGAGCGGGAAGACCAGCATCTTGCGGTTCTCGCCGACGATGGCGAGATGGTCGCCGGCGACCGGCACACAGCGCTGGGCCTCGTCGGGCGCCTTGACGTTCATCACCTGCTTGCCCTTGCGGGTGTTGGCGACAACCTCATCTTCCGGCACGACAAAACCATTGCCGTCGTGCGACACCAGCAGCAGCCTGCGCTTGGGATCATGGACAAAGGCGGTGACGATGTCCTGGTCGTTGTCCATGTCGACGATGATGCGGATCGGTTCGCCGTGGCCGCGTCCGCCCGGCAGCCGGTCGGCGCCGATCGTGTAGAACTTGCCGCCGGTGGTGAAGACCAGAACCTTGTCGGTGGTCTGGGCGTGGAAGGCGAGCTTGAGGCTGTCGCCCTCCTTGAAGGTCAGCAACGAATGGTCGGTCAGGTGGCCTTTCATCGCCCTGAGCCAGCCCTTTTCCGAAACGACCACGGTGACTGGCTCGCGCTCGATCATGGCATGGGCGATGTCGGTCAGGTCATGTTCGGGCGCGTCGGCGAACTGGGTCCGGCGCTTGCCGAGTTCGGTCTCCGGTCCGAATTTCTCGCGGATGCTGGAGACTTCCCACTTGATCGTCGACCACTGCCTGGCATCGGACGCAAGCAGCGCCTCGATCTGCTTCTTCTCGGTGGTGAGGCCGTCGAATTCCTTGCGGATCTCGAATTCCTCGAGCTTGCGCAGGGCCCTGAGCCGCATGTTGAGGATGGCTTCGGCCTGGTTGTCGGTGAGCGACCAGCGCGCCATCATCACCTGCTTGGGCTCGTCCTCCTCGCGGATGATCCTGATCACCTCGTCGATGTTGAGATAGGCGATCAGATAGCCGGCGAGGATCTCCAGCCGCCTTTCGATCTCGCCGAGGCGATGCCTGGAGCGGCGGATCAGCACCTCGCGGCGGTGCTCCAGCCATTCCTTGAGCACGCCTTTCAGCGACAGCACGTTGGGTATCTTGCCGCGGGACAGGACGTTCATGTTGAGCGGAAAGCGGCTTTCGAGCTCGGTCAGCTTGAACAGCGATTCCATCAGGATGCCGGGGTCGACCGAACGGCTCTTCGGCACCAGCACGACGCGGACGTCTTCGGCGCTCTCGTCGCGGATGTCTTCGAGCAGCGGCAATTTGCGCGCCATCAGCAGCTCGGCGATCTTTTCGATCAGCCGCGCCTTCTGGACGCCGTAGGGGATTTCGGTGACGACGATGCTCCAGGTGCCCCTGCCCTGGTCCTCCTGGCTCCATTTCGCCCTGACGCGGAAACCACCGCGACCGGTTTCGTAGGCTTCGAGGATCGAGGCACGGCTATCGACGATGATGCCGCCGGTCGGGAAATCCGGACCTTGGACGAAGTCCATCAACGTCGTCACCGGCGCCTCCGGATGCTCGATCAGATGCAGGGCGGCGTCGCAGAGCTCGGCGGCATTGTGCGGCGGGATCGAGGTCGCCATGCCGACGGCAATGCCGGACGAGCCGTTGGCGAGCAGGTTCGGGAAGGCGCCGGGCAGCACGACCGGCTCCTCGTCCTCCTCATTGTAGGTCGGCCGGTAGTCGACCGCATCCTCGGTGATGCCGGACAGCAGCTCGGTCGCCACGTCGGTCATGCGCGCTTCGGTGTAGCGCATCGCGGCGGCGTTATCGCCGTCGATATTGCCGAAATTGCCCTGCCCGTCGACCAGGGGGTAGCGCATCGAAAAATCCTGCGCCAGCCGCACCAGCGCGTCGTAGATCGACTGGTCGCCATGCGGATGGAACTTGCCCATCACTTCGCCGACGATGCGGGCGCATTTGGCGAACCCCTGGTCGGGGTTGAGCCTGAGCAGCCGCATGGCATGCATGATGCGGCGATGGACCGGCTTCAGCCCGTCGCGCACATCCGGCAGCGCCCGGTGCATGATGGTCGACAGCGCATAGGCGAGATAGCGCTCTTCCAGCGCTTTCTTCAGATCGACCGGCTCGATATTGTCGCCACCGCCATCGCCAGGCGGTAAAAGCCTTTTTCCCATGGGCTGGGACTAGCCGAGCGGGTGATTCGCGGCAAGAGGCGCTGAATGCGCCGCCCCTTCCGCAACACGAACTGGACGCCGACCAACATCAATCGGTTACATCCCGGCTCTAAGGTAATGGATCGGATTTGCCTTTTCGCAGTGATTTTCGACCATTGTGCGGGAGAACGCCTTTTTCCCGTCCAGTTCGTCACGGAAGGGTGACGGCGCAACAAATTGAAAAGACAATCTTCAGGACACGCTCAGGGGACTCGCGATGACGATCAGACGCTCGACACTCAACAAACTTGCTTTTTCGACGTTTTTGCTGACGCTGCCGCTGAACGCGGCGTTCGCGCAGGATGCGGCGGTCGCCGACCGGCTGAAGGCGGCTCTCGCCGCCCAGGGCGTCGACATCTCCTGGACCGGGGTGGCGGGCGATGCCTCCAGCATGGTGTTGCAAGGCGTGGCATTCAAACCGGCGGCCGAAAAGGAAGCGTTCAAGATCGGCGACATCAAACTCGAAGGCGTGACCGAAGCCAATGGCGGTTATGAAATCGAAACCGTCTCGACTTCGGCATTCCAGCACAGCGAGGACGGCGTCACGCTCGACCTCAGCCCCTTCATCATCCACGACATGACGGTTCCGGCCGACGGCGCCACAGGCCCGCTGGGTTCAATGATGATGTATAAATCGGCCGAACTCGACAACATGACGGTCAAGGTTGCCGACAAGACCGCATTCTCGATGGACGGACTCGCCATCGAAATCACCCCACCGGCCGACGGCAAGGCGATGGAATTTTCCGGGACCACGGAAAAGTTCAACGCCGACCTGACGCTGGTCGAGGACCCGAAGTCCAAGGACGTGATCAATGCGCTCGGTTACCAGAACATCACCGGGAATCTTAAGATGGCGGGCACCTGGCAGCCTGCGGACGGCAAGATGGAGCTGTCGAAATACGACATCTCCGTCGACAACGCCGGAACGCTCGGCATGACCTTCGGTCTCGGCGGCTACACGCTGGACGTCATCAAGTCGCTGCAGGAGATGCAGAAGAAGATGGCGGCGCAGCCAGAAGGCGCCGATAACTCGGCGCAAGGCATGGCCATGCTCGGCGTGTTGCAGCAGCTTTCGTTCAACAGCGCTTCGATCCGCTTCGACGACGATTCCTTGACCAACAAGGTGCTGGACTATGTCGGCAAGCAGCAAGGCATGTCCGGCAAGGACATCGCCAACCAGGCCAAGGCGATCGTGCCTTTCGGCATGGCGCAGCTCAACAATCCCGAATTGACGGCGCAGGTGTCCGCTGCAGTCGGCAAATTTCTCGATGATCCGCAAAGCCTCGAGATCTTGGCCGAGCCGCCGGCAGCGGTGCCGTTCGCGCTGATCATGGCGGGCGCTATGTCGAACCCGGTGGACCTGACGAAGACGCTTGGCGTGACGGTCAAGGCTAACGCGGACTGACCGGAGCGGGGAGCGTCAGCGCCGCCCCTCATCCGCCTGCCGGCACCTTCTCCCCGTATAGTGACGGGGAGAAGGGAGACGGCCGCGACGTTGGCGCCCATCTTGCAACGCTGGCAGCTGGCGAAATCATTCGTGACGGTGTCTTTCTCCCCATCGCTATACATCGCTATACGGGGAGAAATGCCCGGCAGGCCAATGAGGGGCAGCGCAAACCGACAGCGTTTCGAATCGGTTGCGGGAGGTTTTTTAACCCTCTTTCTTGGTCACCGCGACGCGCAACGACAGTTCACGAAGCTGCTGTGGGCTGGCTTCTGACGGCGCGCTCATCAACAGATCGTAGGCCTGCTGGTTCATCGGGAACATGGTCACTTCGCGCAGGTTCCTGGCGCCGACCAGCAGCATGACGACGCGGTCGATGCCGGCCGCCATGCCGCCATGCGGCGGCGCGCCATACTGGAAGGCGCGGTAGAGGCCACCGTAGCGCGCCTCGACCGTCTCGCGATCCAGGCCGACGATCTCGAATGCCTTGACCATCGTTTCGGGCAGATGGTTGCGGATGCCGCCCGACGCGATCTCGAAACCATTGCAGACCATGTCGTACTGGAATGCCTTGATCCCAAGCAAATCCTCGCCGTTTAGCGCCTCGATGCCACCCTGCGGCATCGAGAACGGGTTGTGGCCGAAATCGACAAGCTTCTCGTCCTCGTTCCATTCGTAGAAGGGAAAGTCGACGATCCAGCACAATTCGAAGCGGTCGCGGTCGACGAGGTTCAGCTCCTCGCCGGCGCGGGTGCGAGCCGCGCCCGCGAACGGGACGAACTTTTTCGGGTCGCCGGCGACGAAAAAGGCGGCGTCGCCATCGGCAAGGCCGAGTTGGAGGCGGATTGCCTCGGTGCGGTCCTCGCCAATGTTCTTGGCGAGCGGACCGGCGCCTTCGAGCTTCTCGCCCTCCTTGCGCCAGAAGATGTAGCCGAGGCCCGGCTGGCCCTCGCCTTGCGCCCAGGAATTCATGCGGTCGCAGAAAGCGCGCGAACCGCCGGTCCTGGCCGGAATGGCCCAGACCTCGGCCTTCGGATCGTTGGCAAGGATGTTGGCGAACACCTTGAAGCCGGAATCGCGGAAATGATCGGACACCGCCTGCATCTCGATCGGGTTGCGCAGGTCCGGCTTGTCGGTGCCATATTTGCGCATGGCGACGTCATAGGCGATGCGCGGGAACTCCTGCGTCACCGGCTTGCCGGCGGCAAAGGTCTCGAACACGCCCCGCATGACCGGCTCCATTGTCGCCAGAACGTCGTCCTGCTCGACGAAGCTCATTTCCACGTCAAGCTGGTAGAATTCGCCCGGCAGGCGGTCGGCGCGCGGGTCCTCGTCGCGGAAACACGGCGCGATCTGGAAGTAACGGTCGAAGCCCGAAACCATGATCAATTGCTTGTATATCTGCGGCGCCTGCGGCAGCGCGTAGAAGGTGCCGGGATGGATGCGCGACGGCACCAGGAAGTCACGCGCCCCCTCAGGCGACGAAGCGGTCAGGATCGGGGTCGAGAATTCGGTGAAGCCGACCTCGCCCATGCGCTTGCGCATCTCGGCGATGATTTTCGTACGCGCCACGATGTTCTTGTGCAGCGTGTCGCGGCGCAGGTCGAGGAAGCGGTATTTGAGGCGGATATCCTCGGGATAGTCCGGCTCGCCAAACACCGGCAGCGGCAATTCCTTGGCCGCCGACAGCACTTCGATCTCGCGCGCGAAAATCTCGATCTCGCCGGTCGGCAGGTTGGCGTTGACGGTCTCGGCCAGGCGCGCCTTGACCTCGCCGTCGACGCGGATGACCCATTCGCCGCGCACGGTCTCGGCAATCTTGAAGGCTGGCGAATCCGGATCGGCGACGATCTGGGTCAGGCCGTAGTGGTCGCGCAAATCGATGAACAGCAGGCCGCCATGGTCGCGCACGCGATGCACCCAGCCCGACAGGCGAACCGAAGAGCCGACGTCGCTCTTCCTCAACTGGGCACAGGTATGGCTGCGGTAACGATGCATTGTCATTGGTAAGTCCGGATGTTTGATTGCGGCCAAGGCGTGATGGCCCGGCCCGAAAATTTGCGCGAAAAGCACATGAGAGGCCGGCTTTGTCAAGGCAGGCGGCGCACGGGCAGCATCTCCGTTTGAACTTCGGCTTCGACCCTAAGCGGTCATCGCTCGGAATAAGCCGTGATCCAACATCAACCGCCCATGGTGGTTAGCGGGTGAAGCGCGCACCATCGCCAGGCGTGGCAACCCCGCACACAACCGCCGGATCGCGACGAAGTCCACATGATTCCACCATTCGTCGGGACGGTAGGTTCGCGGCCGATACGAGCTCATAAATGTGCGTCGCATGCAGATCGCGAAACACACTGACGATCATGCGAGCGTTGATGTAGTTGCCAAGCCCTCGGCCCCTCTGCGATTGCGCGACCGCAACCAGTCCGCCCCATGCATATCGGTGATACTCGCTGTGAGAATTGTGAGCCAGGTAGCCATGCGCGGTTGCCACGACAGTTCCCGTCTCGTCACCCACCACTACCGTCGTCGCCGGCCCCAGGGTTCCGGCAAGCAGCGACCCCGAAAACGGCACCACGCCCGACGCCGCCATGAAGGCCTGGATGCGGATCGTATACTCACCATCCGGCTCTGCCGGCATGTCTTGATCGAGAAGTCTATCGGGCAATCACCGGCCGATAATTGCCTCCGATGCCGCCAGGGCACTTGCCCGGTCGGCGGAGAATACGTCCCAGGAATCGAAACGGAAGCCCCCCTTGGCCAATCGCGACTTGAGCTCATCCGCCTTGCCTGCAGGTATCATACGAAAGCCGCAGATCCCGTCGCGATTGAGTATCTTGTCGATCAGCTCCCAGCCGAACCGGTCGGGATCATCGCATCCCATGGTGCGCCCGGTTTGGCACGCGCCGGGGGTTGCATTGATGAAGTCGACACTCGCCTCAGCTTGAGCTTGCAGACGCTGCTGAACCTCTGTGCCGAAATAGCCTGACATGGGAAGCCCCCTGCGCGACGTGCCCGATGGAGTATAGCAAGCACGACGGGATATACAGCCAAGCTGTTTCCTGCTGGAACCAGCCGGCGCTTCAGGGTATGGCGCAGAGGGGATTTTCGGCCTCGCACGTCCTTGCATTTCCCGCTCGAATGACGTATAGCCATATGGCTATGCAAAAGATGGCCAGTCTCGATCGAACGTTTCGCGCTTTGGCGGACGGGACTCGTCGCTCAATGATCCATACGCTCGCTCGAGGCGAGGCCAGAAGCGCCGGCGAACTCGGCCGCCAATTTCGCTCTACCCAGCCGACGATCTCCAAGCATCTGAAGGTGCTGGAGCAGGCCGGGCTTATTGAACGCGCCATTGAGGGGCGTGTTCATCAGTTCCGGTTGCGCCGAGAGCCTCTGCAGGATGCGCAGGCATGGATCGCGCGCCATCAGGCATTCTGGACGGGTGCGGTCGAGCAGCTCGATCGCCTTTTGTCGGAGGGCGCAAACGATGACCATCGATAAGACCGTCGCCGAAGTGCGCAGACGTTTCAGCGCCGCGCCCGAGGAAGTGTTTGCCGCCTTTGCCGAGGCCGAGCTGGTCGGAAGATGGCTGAAGCCGGCACCGGAGATCAAACTCGCCGTCCTGCAGTTCGAGTTCCACGTCAATGGCGCCTATCGCTTCGCCTACCAGCGGCAGCAAGGGGAAATCGTCATCGTCGGTGGCGCTTTTCTATCGATCGAGCAGCCTGCGAAGATCGTCTTTTCGTGGATAATCGAGCCGCCGGACGAGCATGCAGGCATCGAGTCCGAGGTGACGGTGATCATCACGCCGGACGGCGCCGGCAGCGAACTCGTCATCCGCCATGAAAAGCTTACGCGCAGCGACGCGATCGTGCGTCACGCCGTCGGCTGGCGTGGTGCTCTGGATCAGTTGACCGCGTTGCTCGAAGCACAGGATTTGCAGCATGACCGCTGACGAGCTTGCCGCAAGCGTGCGTGCCGCTCTCGCGGGCGTCGGTGATATTCGCGAAGTCAAGATGTTCGGCGGGCTAGGTTTCATGCTGAACGGCAACATGATCGCGGCTGCGTCCCGGCGCGGTCTGCTGGTTCGCGTCGGCAAGGACCGCCAGCACGAAGCGCTAGCCGAGCCCGGAGCGCGTCCGATGGAGATGAGAGGCCGGGTGATGGAAGGCTACATCCACGTCGACCCCCCGGCGCTGACCGGTGAAGCAGTCGGCAGGTGGCTCCGACCGGCGATCGCCTTCGTGCAGATCCTGCCGCCAAAGCTGCCCGGCCAAAAGCCGCCTCGGACGAAAGGAAAACGGGAATGACACGCTTCTTCCTTGGTGTTCTTGCCTATGTCGTGCCGACATTCGCGCTCGGATTTGTCTGGCATCTGATCCTTTTCGAGCGCACCTACGCGGAGCTTGCGATCTATCGCAGCAGCATCATCATCCCGTTTGGTTTCTTGTCGATGCTGATCCAGGCAGTCCTTTTCGCCTGGGTCTACGAACAGGCGTTTGCGCGGCGGAGCGGTACATTTCTGTCGCGCGGACTGGTCTACGCAGCCTTCGGCGCCGTTCTGTCGTGGAGCTTCACCACGCTGACCGTCGCTGCAAAAAACGTGATGG
The DNA here is from genome assembly GCA_004020645.1 of Mesorhizobium sp. Lineage (GTDB taxonomy): Bacteria > Pseudomonadota > Alphaproteobacteria > Rhizobiales > Rhizobiaceae > Mesorhizobium. Next base: position 238,838 of record SAQL01000002.1, read on the forward strand.
CATCGGTTCCCGACTACCTCACGATCGAGACAGCATTCACGGTCGTGCAGTGGTTGCTCGTCGGGCCGCTGACCGCTTTTGCCTTCGGTCGATCCTCCTCACTAGACGCGCGAGTCGGGGTGTCGAAGCTCAAGGGCTGACCGAGGGAAGGCGCTTCGACTGACGGAAGCCGACTGCTACCTTCTGCCTTGATCGTGATCAGAGTGGTCAACCCGTGTACAATGGCCCTCACATTGGCGGGAGGACTACCATGCGCGTTCGCACATTGACTGTCCTGATGGCGCTGCTTGTTGGCACCTGCGCATTTGCACACGCTCAGACAAAGCCGATGTCAATCGAGGTGTTTCCTTTCGAATTGGAAGACAAGAGCGCTGGCGCAGGAATAATTCCGCCGGATGAACACGATAGGCGCTATCTGTCCGAGTCGGCACGAGTTGCGAAAGACATGCTCTCCCAGTCCGGGCGCTTTACGGTGGTTGATGTGCCTGCAGGGGATGAGCAGGCGGTTGCGCCGCACGGATTGCGCAACTGCGGCGGCTGTGAAGGCAAAATTGCCAAAGAGCACGGCGCGTCCCTTGCCTTGCTGGGCGTCGTAACGCGCGTCAGCCGAACAGAGCATACGATGTTCATTCGCATCCTTGACGCTGAAACCGGGAAACCTGTTTCGCAGGGCTTTACCGATCTTCGCATGGGTGCGAATTACGCGTGGCCCCGCTCCGTGAAATGGCTGATGACAAACAGAATTCTGCGGTAGGGCGGACAGCCACCCGAGTGCGCCATCGGCAGCGCGAAAGATCGATCCCAAGCCGAAATCCAAACTGAGAAACTGATTGCCGGTGCTGGCCTGCTAACCGCCGGGAATTGCCGCTGGCATTGGCGCGGGCGATGGTTCAAGAAGGATCAACGACAGGCCTTCCTTCATGTCCTCCATGCGCCCGCTGATCCCGCTCCTTATTGCCGCCGGCATCCTGCTCGGCGGCAACGGCCTGCAGAGCACCCTGATCGCGCTGCGCGGTGCGCAGGAGGGATTTTCGGCCTCGACCATCGGCCTGATGGGCACGTTCTATTTCGCCGGCTTCCTGCTCGGCTGCCTCGCCGTCACCCACATCATGAAGGCCGTTGGCCATGTGCGCGCCTTTTCCGCGCTGGCGGCGATCGCTTCGGCGGGAACATTGCTTCTGGTGCTGGTCGTCGACCCGGTCATGTGGTGCGCGTTGCGCCTCGCCGGGGGCTTCTGCTTCGCCGGCCTGTTCACCATCATGGAAGCCTGGCTCAATTCCGGGGCCGCCAACAAGGACCGCGCGCGGGTGCTGGCGATCTACAGGATGGTCGACATCGGTTCGGTCACAGGCGCACAGTTCCTGATCCCGATCGTCGGCGCCGGTGGTTTCGCCATCTTTGCCGTCATGTCGATCATGATCACGCTCTCGCTGGTGCCGGTGTCGCTCGGCGACCGCTCCAACCCGACCCCGCCGGAAGACGTCAAGCTCGACCTGGCCCGCGTCTGGCGGATTTCGCCGCTCGGCTGCTTCGGCTGCATTGCCGTCGGTGTCACCAACAGCGCCTTCCGCACATTGTCGCCGGTCTATGCCGAACAGATCGGCATGTCGGTCACCGACGTCGTCACCTTCGTCAGCGTCGGCATCTTCGGCGGCGCCATCATTCAGTATCCGCTCGGCTATCTGTCCGACCGCTGGGACCGGCGTTCCGTGCTGCTGATAACGACGTGCTGCGCGCTGCTTGCATCGCTGGCGCTGGTATTCTGGGCGCGCAGCGACCCGTCCCTCAATTTCGTGATCGTCTTCATCTTCGGCTGCTTCGCCATGCCGCTCTACTCGCTATCGGCAGCGCATTCCAACGACCGCGCCGACAAGGGCGAGTTTGTGCTGATCAACGCGGCGCTGATGCTGTTCTATTCCTTCGGCGCCATTGGCGGGCCGTTCGCCGCCTCGACGGCGATGCAGTATTTCGGGCCAAGCGCGCTGTTCGTGTTCACCGCCACCGTCTACGCCGTCTTCATGGTGGTCATCCTGTACCGGATGCAGGTGCGATCCGGCGTGCCGGCCGGCCATCGCAGCCGTTTCATCGGCCTTTTGCGCACATCGACGGTGTTTGCCCGGCTGGCCAAGCGCAACGATGATTCCGACGGGCCTGCGAAGTAACGATGACGGCCCGATAATGTCTTGAACCGGGGCTGCGGCTTGACGAAAGCCCGCGCGGCTGAAATTGAAGGAGACCTTACACTTTGCCAAAAGCGAATTGATGCACGTCATCACCACCCAACAAGAACTCGAGACCGCTGTTGCCGCGTTCGAAAAGTCGGATTTCGTCACCGTCGACACCGAATTCATTCGCGAGACGACCTTTTGGCCGATCCTGTGCCTGATCCAGATGGCGGCGCCCGGCGTGACGGCGCTGATCGATCCGCTGTCACCCGATATCGACCTGAAGCCGTTCTTCAGGCTGATGGCCAACGAAGCCGTTGTCAAAGTCTTCCATGCGGCGCGCCAGGACATCGAAATCATCGTTCATCTCGGCGATCTGGTGCCGCATCCGGTGTTCGACACCCAGGTGGCGGCGATGGTCTGCGGCTTCGGCGACAGCGTCTCCTATGACCAGCTCGTCCAGAAGATCACCGGCGCTCGGCTCGACAAGTCCTCACGTTTCACCGACTGGCGCCACCGGCCGCTTTCCGAAAAACAGCTCGACTATGCGCTTGCCGACGTCACCCATCTGATCGAGGTCTACCAGCACCTCAGCGCCGAGCTGGTGCGGGAGAACCGCGCCCACTGGCTGAACGAGGAGATGGAGGTGCTGACCGCGCGCGAAACCTACGATCCGCATCCGGAGGACGCCTGGAAGCGGCTGAAGATGCGGCTGCGCAAGCCGCAGGAGCTGGCGATCGTGCAAGCGGTGGCCGCATGGCGCGAGCGCGAGGCGCGCGAACGCGACGTGCCGCGCGGCCGGGTGCTCAAGGACGACGCCATCTACGAGGTGGCGCAGCAGGCGCCGCGCGATGCGGCTGCACTCGGCAAGCTGCGCACCACGCCGAAAGGCTGGGAACGCTCAGTGACGGCAACGGCGCTGCTGGGCGCGATCAACGCCGCGCTTGCCTTGCCCAGGGAAGAGATGCCGAAGCTGCCGAAGAGTTTTCAGCCGCCCGAAGGCTCCAATGCCGCCGCGGAACTGTTGAAAGTGTTGTTGCGGATCGTTGCCGAAAGGGAGGGCGTCGCTTCGAAGGTGCTGGCCTCCAGCGACGACATCGATCGCATCGCCGCCGAGGGCGAGGCCGCCGACGTGCCGGCTTTGCAAGGCTGGCGACGCGCCGTGTTCGGCGAAGCCGCGCTCAAACTGGTGCGCGGCGAGATTGCGATCAAGTTCGATAAGCGGAAGATCGCGCTGTTCGATTTGTAGCGTCTGCCACATCCCCCTCCCTTTGTGGGAGAAGGGGAGTCAGCGCTGTTTCTGACCGGCCAGGTGGAAAACCGCAATGACGATCACCGGTATCGTCAGAAGCGCGAATTTGATGACGATCAGCGCCGAGGCAAACGACAGCGAATCCGGATTGGCCGACAGGAAATCTGAGAGCAGGCGGGCCACCGCGATGTTCTGCGCATAATCGGCAAGCATATAGGGCAGCACCAGGACAAACGCGAACAGCGACTGGAACTGCGCGGACAGGGCCCGGAAGGTCTTCAGCCGCCGCCCGGTGGCCAGGATCAGGCTGACCAATGTCAGCGACAGCAGCGCCGGGAACAGCAGGTCGAAGGTCAGGTAGTGCCAGACCAGAATGATCTCGCTGCCGCGCCGGCCGAGCGCCGTCAGCCAGGCCATGCCCTCGTCCGGGGTGAAACCGGTAAAGCGCAAATCGAGCGACGGCAGGCCGCCGCTCAGCTGGCGGAAATAGAGGAACTCCATCGCCGACATGGCGAAGAAAACCGCCACGCAGACAAAACAAAGTGCGGCAGCGTGGCGCGACAGCCGCAGCATCATTGCCGTCGGGCTTCGTGCGAGCTGGTTAGGCTCCGCCGGGGTAATTCGGGCTTTCGCGGGTGATCGTGACATCATGGGCGTGGCTTTCACGAAGTCCGGCGTTGGATATGCGTACAAAGGTGGCGCGATCGCGGAAATCGGCAAGGTCGCGCCCGCCGACATAGCCCATAGCGGCTTTCAGGCCGCCGGCAAGCTGGTGCAGCACGCCGGACACAGGTCCTTTGTAGGGCACCTGCCCTTCGATGCCTTCCGGCACCAGTTTCAGCGTGTCGCGCACCTCGGCCTGGAAATAGCGGTCGGCGGAGCCGCGCGCCATGGCGCCGACCGAGCCCATGCCGCGATAGGCTTTGAACGAGCGGCCCTGGTGCAGATAGACTTCGCCCGGGCTCTCGTCGGTGCCGGCCAGCAGCGAGCCGATCATGGCGGCACTGGCGCCGGCGGCGAGCGCCTTGGCGAGATCGCCGGAATATTTGATGCCGCCGTCGGCAATGACCGAGACGCCCGACTTCTGCGCCGTCTCGACCGCCGACATGATCGCCGAAAGCTGCGGCATGCCGACGCCGGCGACGATGCGGGTGGTGCAGATGGAACCCGGTCCGATGCCGACCTTGACGGCGTCGGCGCCGGCATCGATCAGCGCCAGCGTGCCTTCTGATGTGGCGACGTTGCCGGCCAGGATGCGGACCGAATTGGACAGTTTCTTGGCCCGCGTCACCGCATCGAGCACACGTTGCGAGTGACCATGCGCGGTGTCGATCACCAGAAGGTCGACGCCAGCATCGATGAGCCGCTCGGCGCGCTCAAAACCGTCATCGCCGACGCTGGTGGCGGCCGCCGCGCGCAAGCGCCCCTGCACGTCCTTTGTGGCGTGCGGATTGAGCTGCGATTTCTCGATGTCCTTGACGGTGATCAGCCCGACGCAATTGCCGTCGCTATCGACCACGACCAGCTTTTCGATGCGGTGCTGATGCAGGAGCCGCTTGGCCTCGTCCTGATCGACGTTCTCCTTGACCGTGATCAGGTTCTCACGGGTCATCAGTTCGTAGACCTTCTGCGCCGGGTCGGAGGCGAAGCGCACGTCGCGGTTGGTCAGGATGCCGACCAGCCGGCCGACCGTGTGCCCGCCAGCGCCGCCATTCTCGACCACGGGAATGCCCGAGATGCTGTAGGTGCGCATCAGTCCCAAGGCGTCGGCGAGCGTCGCATCGGGGCCGATGGTGACGGGGTTGACCACCATGCCGGACTCGAATTTTTTCACCTGCCGCACCTGCTCGGCCTGTTCGGCCGGCGAGAAATTGCGGTGGATGACGCCGATGCCGCCGGCCTGGGCCATGGCGATGGCGAGACGCGCCTCGGTGACGGTATCCATGGCGGCAGACAGGATCGGCACGTTGAGGTCGATGTCGCCGGCGATGCGCGTGCGGATATCGGTCTGACCCGGCATAACCTCGGAATGACCCGGCTGCAGCAGCACGTCGTCAAAGGTCAGCGCCAATGCGCCCGTGGACGTTTCGATAATTTTTGCCATGGCCAGCCCTCGGAATGCATGAAAAGCGCTGGACCGGATGGACAGCGCCGACTCGTCTTCTTCCCTTTCAGGATTGGCGCTGGCTCGTAACACGTCCCGTCGCCGATGAAAAGCCGATTGCTTGTGCACAGCTGGGCTGCGAACTCAGCTCAACGCCTTTCGCGATGGCGAATTGGCGGCCGGCAGTTTGAAAATTCGAGCTCCAGCAGGCTTGGCCTAATAATAATCGTAAACGCGCCGCTTGCCCCGCTTGCACTTGATCTCTTCCTTGTATTCGTCGCCTTCCCACTTGCGCTCGATCTTGCAGTTGCCGCGCCGATATTCCTCTTTGTAGCCGTAGCGTTCCTGCTTTCGCTCATAATCGTCTTCGTATCGGTAGCGGTCCTGCCATTTGCCATGGCCGCTCTCGTCCTTCCATGGATCGGCAGCAGCCGCGCTGATGCCTCCGACGATTGCCACCCATGCGGCAAGGATGGTGCCCAGCATCTTCATGGCGTATCTCCTTCAAAGGGGTTTAACCCGGTTGATCCAGTTCCGGTTCCCGGCGCATCCGCGCTCGCAAATCGGTTGCTTTGTGACGGCAGTTGTGCTAGGAATTTATTCATGGTGCTGATTTGCGCAAACGACCCGCCGTCGAGGCGGGTCTTTTATTTTAGGCGCCATTCTTCGCAGGGCTCCGGACTGGCACCGCTGCCCTGGTCGCACAAATGTGACGGTAAAGTAAGGCGACATCCGACCCGACCCGTGGTAACCGCCCTGCGTGTCGGCGCCTTTGCCCCCCCGAGGGGCCGGCAAGCAATCGGCGGCGCAACATTTAAATCCGGACGCGCCTGCGAGTTGAGGAGTGGCGCCCTCCAGCGCTGGCGGGACAGCACCCCCCTCTGACCTGCCGGCCATCTCCCCCTCAAGGAGGGAGATTGGCAGCTTCACTGGCGGCTTCAACCAGCCAACGCTGGCGATTGGCGAAAGCAGCAATCACGGACATCTCCCCCTTTGAGGGCCTTTGACGGGGAGATGTCCGGCAGGACAGAGGGAGCGCGAAGGAACGCTACAGGGCGGTTTACCCTGCGCCGCTTCCGCCCTTAAAATCCTTCGCCAACAAATAAAGCTCCACCGACTCATCGCGCGAGGCCGGCGGTTTGACGTGGTGGACCGAGCGGAAATTCTGCTTGAGCCTGGCGAGCAATTCGTTTTCGGCGCCGCCCTGAAAGGTCTTGGCGAGGAAATGACCGCCCGGCTTGAGCACCGACAGGGCGAAATCGGCCGCCACCTCGCACAGGTACATGGTGCGGATGTGATCGGTCCGGCGATGGCCGGTGGTCGGCGCCGCCATGTCGGAGAGCACAATGTCAGGTTGGCCGCCCAGCGTTTCGGCGAGCTTTTCCGGCGCCTGCGGGTCGAGAAAATCCATCAACAACACCGGCGCGCCGGGCACCGCATCCATCTCCAAATAGTCGATGCCGACGACATGCGGGTGTTCGGCCGTCGATTTTGTACGCGCGGCGGCGACCTGGCACCAGCCGCCGGGCGCCGCGCCAAGGTCGATCACCTTCATGCCGGGCTTGAGCAGATGGTGCTTGTCGTCGATCTCGATCAGCTTGTAGGCCGCGCGCGAGCGGTAGCCATCGGCCCTGGAGCGCTGGACATAAGGGTCGTTGATGTGGCGCTGCAGCCAGCGGCGCGATGATTCCTTCAGGCCGCTTTTCTTCTTGACCCGCGTCTTCAGCACGCGAATGCCGGCCGAGCCCGGTTTTTGCGGTTTCTTGGTCATTGCCTGACTTCTTGTTTGAGCATGATCTCCAGCGAAAACCGGTTGCCACTTTTCGCTGACGCGGTCCTGCGGTTCGGGATCATGCTCTGCCACGCCCATTGTTGCGCCAGACGCCGTCGTCGGCCATCAATTCGCTCAATATGCCCTCGCGCAGGCCGCGATCGGCGACGCGCAGCCGCTCCGACGGCCACACCGCCCGGATCGCTTCCAGGATGGCGCAGCCGGCCAGCACCAGATCGGCGCGATCGGCGCCGATGCAAGGATTGGCGACGCGCTGCTGGAAATCCCAGCCGACCAGTTTTTCGACCATGCGGTCGACGCTGTCGCGGTCCATCCACAGCCCGTCAACCCGGCGGCGGTCGTAGCGTTCCAGGTCAAGGTGGACGCCGGCCAGCGTCGTCACGGTGCCCGAAGTGCCGAGCAGGTGGAATTTCGGGCTGGCGAGCACATGGCTCAGCCGGTCGCGCCCATCGAAGGCGTGCAGGCGCACGGCCACATCCTCGACCATGGCGGCAAAGATCTCGCGGGTGACGGCGCGGCCGCCGAAGCGCTCGGCCAGCGAGACCACGCCGACCGGCAGCGACGTCCAGGAGACGATGTGGTTGGCGAGCCTCGGCGAGCGGTGGCCGGTGAGATCGATAAGCGCGATTTCCGAGGAGCCGCCGCCGATGTCGAACAGGACGACGCCTTGCGTGTCGCGGTCGACCAGCGAGCCGCAACCTGAAACCGCCAGCCGCGCCTCGGTCTGGCGGTCGATGATCTCGAGTTTTAACCCCGCCTCGCGTTCGACGCGGTCGAGGAACTCGGCGCCGTTCGCGGCGGTGCGGCAGGCTTCGGTGGCGATCAGCCGGGCCTTCCTGATCTTGCGGCTGCGCAATTTGTCGCCGCAGATCTTCAGCGCCTCGACCGCACGGTCCATCGCCGGCTGCCCAAGCCGGCCATTGGCGGTGAGGCCCTCGCCCAGCCTGACGATGCGCGAGAAAGCGTCGATGACGCGGAACTGGCCGTGGCGCGTCGGCACCGCCACCAGCAGGCGGCAATTGTTGGTGCCGAGATCGAGTGCGGCAAACACCGGCAGTTCCTGCACCGGCGGGCGGCGAACATCCTGCTCCGGCCTGCTTGGCGCAGCTAAGGGCAAAGCCGCGACGATCGCCTCGGGCGGGCGGCTGGCTGCAGCGCTGCCGGTGGGCGCCGACAGTCCGGCCGCTGCGAGATGAGCGTCATCGCGCACGAAAACCTTGCGGCCGCGCCGACGTTTTCGCCGCTTCCTGGTCTTGGCCTTCTGATTCTGGCCGTTCTGATGCTGGGACGCGTCGCCTGCCTGTCCGTGACCGGACCAAGGCTGCACCGGGCGGCCATTGTGCCGGCCGGCGGATGGGCTTGCCTGGCCCGAAGGCGGCGGCGAAGCCCTGGACACGCCCACTTCCGGCGCGCCGGCGCCGGTGTCGTGGTCTTCCACTTCAGTTCCTTCCGGCGCCGCGCGAACCGAGACCGGACGCAGCAGGCGCTTTCACGTGTTCTAAGTTGCCGCCAGACTAGCAGCGCCGGGCCGGATCACCAAGACATGAAATGCATTCGCGGGAGGGACGCTGAGGTGGTGATCCCTTCACCCCTTTGTGGGAGAAGGTGGCCGAGCCCACGGGGTCTTGCCTCCGGCAAGCCCGAGGACAGGCTCCGCACGGTCGGATGAGGGGTGCTGGACGGATCGCGGCACTTAAAGGATAACTTGCTAAAATCATTCGATTTTTCCAGGCCGAGTTTCTTCCAACACCCCTCATCCGGCTCGGCGCTGCGCACCGCTCCACCTTCTCCCACAAGGAGCCCCACAAGGGGAGAATGGAAGGCGCCAGCGCAGCAGCACGCCTTGCCGGTTGAATAGCCGGCTTCGATAAGGCATTTCTGAAATGGCGGGCATAGAACATTCGGAATGGCGGGCAGTCTTCCTGACGCGAACCGGAAAAGGGCAACGGGGCCGCAACGCATGATCGTCACGCGATGAATTGGAGGCGCTATTTCTGGCCGGTCGTCGGCGTTGCTGCGGTCGTCTTCTCACTATGGCTGCTGCTGCATGAGCTGCGCGGCATTTCGCTCGACGACGTCTGGGACGGCATCGTCGCCATCCCGGCCCGCGGCTGGGTGCTCGCCGCGCTGAGCTCGATCATCGCCTATGCGTCGCTGGCCGGCTACGACCACATCGCGCTCCTGCATATCGGCAGACGAGTCTCTTGGCTGTTCGTTACCCTGTGCTCCTTCACCACCTACGCGCTGTCGCACAATATCGGCGGCTCGGTATTTTCAGGCGCGGTGATCCGCTACCGCGCCTACGGAACCAAGGGGCTGACCGGACAGGATGTCGGCGTGCTGGTGGCGATCTGCTGGATCACCTTCGTGCTGTCGACGATCCTCGTCTCCGGTCTCGTGCTGGTCTTCGAGCCTGAAATCATCGACCGGTTCTCCGGCGTACCGCATCATGGCCTGACCATGGCCGCGGGCCTCGCCATGCTGCTCGTGGTGGCGGCCTATGCCTTCGGCAGCTGGCTGCATCTCAGGCCACTGAAGATTGGCAGTTTTCAGGTCCATTATCCGGCGCTGCCGATCGTCGCGCGGCAATTGCTGATCGGCCCGATCGAGCTTTTGGCAGCGGCGGCAATCATCTTCTTCGCCCTGCCCGTATCAGGCAACCCCGGCTATTTCGTCGTGCTCGGCGTTTTCCTGGTGTCGTTCTCGATCGCGCAGATCTCGCATGCGCCGGGCGGGCTCGGCGTGTTCGAGGTCGTCTTCCTCGCCGGGCTGTCGCACATGGACCCGGTCGGCGTGCTGGCAGCACTGCTGGTGTTCCGGCTGTTCTACCTGATCATCCCGCTGGTGATTGCGCTCGGCGTCGTGCTGTATTTTGAGCACTCGCAGCTCGGGCGGGGTGAGAATTGAAACGCGGCACCTGAACACCGCGATCGAAACGTGGTGATTTGAAAGGCCGGGCAGGCTTGACTATTTTCCGGCGGCGGCTACAAGGCACGCGCGGCGCAATCGCCGCCCTGCCCGCGCGGTTTCTTCAACCGCGCCCTGCTGGGGAATAGGTTAACGGTAGACCCACGGACTCTGACTCCGTTAGTCCTGGTTCGAATCCAGGTTCCCCAGCCACTCTCTAACTCAATGAAAACATTGAAGAAATCACCATCCGCCCGAAGCCATGGCGGTCAATGATTTTGGCTCATGTTGCGTTTTGTACCAAATTTGTACCAAGCGGCATTTCAGGGCACCTCCCTTTGCCTGCACATCAGGCCGATTTGAACTTGTCACCTTTCGGTGTCATGGCCAGTTCCCTTCCCTGCCAGTGAATTCCTGAGCCCGAGACAGGCACCCACATAGATGCGGAACGCGGTCCTGTGACGGAAGCCGCCTGAGCGGCTTGTAAAGGCTCCCTCAACCAGCGATGCTCCATCCTCGCGCAGGGGGGAGCCGCGATGACGGAGCTGATTCTTACGCAGGAGGAAGGGGACGAGTTGTTCGCTATGGCGAAAGTGGCCGTCGCCTCCGACCCTGTGGACCTTCCGGACTTCGGCGGACGCGCGGAGTTCGCGCTCGTCTCGAAGGACCGCCGGGAGGAGTTCGTGATCAACTTCACCCGCAACCACATCAAGCTGTCGAAGCGCAGCCATCACATGCGCGGCCGCAAGGTCGTCGGACTCTGCAGGCTTTGCCTAGACGGCTCGCCCCACAGGAATCCTGATGGCGAGGAGGTGGGGACACGGCACATACACGTCTACCGTGAGGGCTTCGGACTCAAATTCGCCGTGGACTTGCCCGATGGTGTCTTCCGTGACCTGGACGACGGGCTGACCACGATCGAGGACTTCATGCGCTACTGCAACGTCGTCGAGCTTCCTAACTTCAGGCGGAGCCTGTTCACGACATGAGCGACGTCGAAACTCTGATGGATTCCTACTACGCGTGGCTGCGCGACAAGACCGCGTGGAAGAAGCACGAGTCGTGGACGGAGATCACCGCACCCTACCTCGACCGCAACAACGACTACCTCCAGATTTACCTGAAGGCGGACAACGGCGGCTACGTCTTGACGGACGACGGCTCGACCATCGACGGGCTGCTCTCCGAAGGCTGCAACCTCGACAGTCCCAAGCGTAAGGCGCTGCTGAAGATGACGCTGGCGGGCCATGGGGTCGCCGAGAAGGACGGCCGTCTGACGGTCCACGCGACTCCGGACAACTTCGCATGGAAGAAGCACAGTCTCGTGCAGGCCATGCTCGCCGTCGGCGACATGTTTTTTCTCGCCGAGCCGCACGTCGCCAGCTTGTTCATGGAGGACGTGCGGGACTGGCTCGACGTGTCCGACGTCCGCTACTCCGCGCAGGTCTCCTTCATCGGCCACAGCGGCTTCGCCAGGAAGTTTGACTTCCTGATCCCGAAGTCGAAGGCTGCACCTGAGCGGATCGTGAAGACCATCAACAACCCCGTCCGGCAGGCCGCCGACTCGATCATCATGGATTGGCTGGACACCCGTGATGTGCGCCCCGAGTCCTCGCGGCTCTACGCTTTTATCAACGACAACCACCGCGATGTCTCCAGCGGGGTCATCGACGCGCTGGCCAGCTACCAGATCAGGCCTATCCTGTGGAGCCATAGGTTGGAAGCCGAGCAGGAACTTGCGGCCTAGCCCGTATCTCGCCGCACCCGACTTGGATTTCCCGGCCGGCGCGGATAGCCTCCACGCGGGAGGGGTAGTCATGTTTTCCAGGAAGACCATCCACGACGAGTACGCGAAGGTCGTCAAGGAGATCGACGGAGGCGCGCGTCGCGAGCCGCAGCACGATCGTCCGGCGACGCTAGGCGGCAAGTATGGGCCGACCGTGGCGACCCGGTCGACAACGCTGCCTTCGATGACTTGGTTCTTTTTGGGGCAACGCTCGACTGGAGTACCTCGGACGCATGGTGCATCGAAGAGACCAGCGACACGATGCGGCGTGCCTGGTATCTGGACTCGCCGGATTATGGGCGGCGTTTCCTGATCTACTACAACTCCCTGAAGCTCGGCTGGGTTGAGGTCAGCGCGAACCCCGAGAAGCTGTTCGGCACGATCGACGAGTTCCACGCCGATCCGAGGGCGAGGCTCGACATGGAACTGTCCATGATGCGCTTCGTCCCTCAGGAAGACGTGTTCGGGTTGCTCTACCAGGCCTCCTTTATGATGCAGGACATCGCGGACAGCTACGACGCAGCCCGGGAACGCGCCCGGACGTCGGCCGAGTCGGCAATGACCGGATACATGTGGGAGGTCATGCGCGCCGGCGACCAGTACGTCCCCGACCTACAGTTCAGCGCAGACGGCTCCTATGCCGTGTTCCGAGAGACGGTGGCCCACTGGAAGGAATCCGGGTTCGACCCGTTCCTCCGGAAGCGGAGGCAGGAATGAACGGAGACAGCCCCGAGATGAAGGACTTCTTCGACAGGCTGCGCGCTGATACGAAGAAGGACGGCCGGCAGGACATGATGGAAACGCTGGTGATGGCAGCCATCGGTGCGGCCCTTGGTTACTGGGCCTACGGTACGCTGGCGCATGCCCTCCTATTCGGCTTCCTCGTCTTCGCTGCCAGTGCCGTCGGCAACCGTATCGTCGCGGAGTTGCGCATGCAGCGGGCGCAGGACGAGGCACGGCGGCTGATGGACCAGCCATAGGCACGAACAACCCGACGCCGCCGAGCCGGCACGGCCGCCCGTGAACAAGTGCGCAGCAGCCGAAGGCCGCTGATCCTCATGGCCCGACACCCACGGCGACCTGAGAACCGTGCTGTATGGCGATTTAAACGGGAGAACGAATTCCTATTTCCCTGAATTCCTGCCGTGTCCACCCTGATTTTCATAAAGTCCGTTCGTCGGAGGCAGTCAGTCCCGGCTCTCGGCTCCGCCGCCGCATACTGGTCCTCCTATGGCTGCCATTGTTAACCGATCGAGCCGGCCGCGAATTGGCCTTCGGCGTCGTCTCGGCAATGTCGCCCTGCCGGTCGAGCCGACGCCCGCGCTTTATGCGCTGCTCTTTTGTCGGCGGAGCATTGACGGCTGCACGGCATCCGGCAAACGCTCAAGGAGAGTGCTGTGACCGTGCCGAAGAAGAAAAGGATTTCAAATGTAAAGCTGGGCCGGCCGCCCCAGAGTCATTTTGGGGGCATGCCCCCGCCGAACGCCAACGGCAGTACCGGCAGCGCCTGAAGGAACAAGGGCGGCAGCCCAAGGTTGGGAAACCGTCGAGCCCGGCGTCGGCGGAGGCCCTAACGGGCGTCGCGGTCGAGAAGTCAATTCGTCTCACCCGCCTCGCGGTCTCTGTCATCGAACTGCTGCACGTCATCGAGTCCTCGCGAATCTATGACGGAGAGCCGCTGTCGCCCGCAGAGGCCACTGCACTTCGCGAGGCGGCTGCCCGCGCTGGCTGTCTCGCTATGCCCGGTGCAGACGAGGCTGTGTTTCGCAAGTTAGGAGGGCCGTGGGGCGTTGCGCAACTGGAGCACGTGCGCAAGAAGCTTGCTGAAAAGGAAAAGCGGTTCGCGGCGGGAAAGCTGTAGTTTTCCGTGACTCCACACCCATCCAGACTCAGCGGGCATTTAAACGCGACAGAAAATTGCGCGATCCCCTGAATCTAAGGATTTGGTGCCTTCTGGCGTAGCCGGCACGGTGCCCTGAAAAGAAAAAAATCGCCTGTGCGAGGCGGTTTTCCATCAGTATTGGTCACAGCCAACGCCGTCCCCGGCTGTGCTGCATGTTTATCGTGATGGGCGGTGGGGCAAAAAACAAGCCCCTTCAAGGTCCATCAGGATGGTCTAAAAATATCCCCGGGAGCCGCGAAGCGGCGGGGCGGAGCCCTATTCATAGGAAGCGGCGTTATGACCAAGAGACACGACGCGGCACCATCATCTCTTGAATCTCTTTCTCCGACTTCACCACTGTCAGATATGCAATCGTGAACGGCAAAGGAGTCTTGTCGACCCAACTGTCGTTCATGAGCTTTGTCGATCGTGTCGCCATGTAGATCGTTGCCCCGAAGTCATTCAGGCCGGTGATCATGGTCCCCAGTTCCCGATGGAATCCTAACTTGTCCGAAAAGGAATCGACCTCTCCGAGGTCGCCGAGGTCGCGGACGTAATCAAATATCGCAGCAGCCTGTTCTTTGGCTTCCTCCGAAATGTCGTCATCCATGTTGAACAGGTAACCGTTCGATCGGTCTGCCAGTGCACCTAGTTGTTGGCCATTTGTGACGACGGATACCCTTACCGGTATGTGGTCAGGAAACTGTTTCTCGATTTCCTTTTGTTGGGCATTCTCGGCCGCCTTGCGTGTTCCTTCAAGCAGTTCATTCACTTTCTGGATAAAGTCGGGATCGTCAAACACATTGGGATCCTCGTACCCCAACCCCCGCGCAAGCGCCCGGCGTGTGGTAACGCTTGCGGGCTTTCCGGCTTCGATGCGCTGAATTGTTCGCACATCCAGTCCCGACGATGCCGCCAGCGCCTCTTGAGACCAGTGAGCGGTCTCGCGGATGCACCGGGTCCAGAATGCCAGAAGTTTAGGATCTAGGGTTACCATCATTTCCGTCGCCATCTTCCGAGTGTCCTTGCTGCTTGTCCTGTCTGGAAGCTAAGCCAGCCGGCACGAGCTTGGACACGACAGACACCCGACAGTGGCCCGACTGGAAACTTTCAAGCGACGGTCTCTTCCCGTCCAGCCGCTAATTCCAAATCGCGTTCTCCGACTTCACATCGGATGGCGTAAGTCTCCAGGTGTTGACAGTGGAAATCATCCACCAGAGTGAATCTACCTGTCTCTGAACATTTCTAGGCGGCTGCCCGCAAGCCGTGTTTCGTACATCGCTCTAAGGTTGGGAAAGGTGTCCAGTTCGATGCCGTTCGTTACCAAGGCAGTTCTCACCAGATCACGGTCCCAATCTTGGGGAATGCTATCGGTTTCTCCACGAGCATAGGCGAACGTATTGTCGACTAGTGCGTGGAGTGTCGCCCAATGCAAGACGTCGTTGATGCTTTCGTGGTCGACTCCGATGTTTGTTTGATTCGGGCGGACGTGCCTTCCGGGATGCATGCCTTCATTGCGAGCCCTAAGGACCTGAAAAGTCCTGATCATGTTGGCAAGTTTCATTTGGGAGTAGCGGTCCCCGTACTGAATGCATTCCTTGAGGATTGCGATCGTCTCCGAATCGAGCGTCATGAATCCAGTCACCTGTGGCCCGCCGAACATGAGGTCAACTGCCGCAAAGTGTCTCTTGATGTTGTTACGGCAGACTTCGGACATGTTGCTGAGCGCAAGCGGTAACATTGCCACTGCTGCACGAATGGATTTGTCCTGACGGTCGCGCTCGTGGTCGCTGCTCTGCTGTATCTGAATTCGGGATGCGTAGACGGCGGCACTCGCGGCACCCAACGTGGCTACGGTCACCAACAGTGTTGTCAGGTACTCGTGATACGGTTGTCCGTCGGCGATATCGATGGCCCAGAAAAGCAGCAGGAAAAAGATTGAGGCGAGAAATGCTCCAAACGCTGCCCCATCCAAGAATTTAACATCAAGAAGCCTTCGCCAAAACATGTGCGCCCCGCATTGCTGAAATTGCTCGGCGCAACTTTTCAAGGCGAATTCGGGTTTCGGCAAGGTACTTGTTGGAGAATGTTCTTATGAGCCATCGGTACATCTGCTCTATAGAACTTCCTAGTCGGTCACTCACAAAACGGGGGTATCGTGAAGCTCAATTTCGACGCGCGAGGCTATGCTTTCGAGGCGGGCTCGGAGGTTCTCCGGCAGGGGTATGCCTCCGCTTCAAAAGCACTGACCGCCGACATTGAGCGAGTGCGGGCCGCGCACGCAGCTTATGACGCTTCGCCCGAATTCATCGGCGAGCGTGATGACGAAGGCAATATTCTCTGGGAACAGGGCGCGATTCTCACGCTGGAACAGGAAACCGTCGAGGAAGCCCTTGAGGCGTTGCGTAACGCATTCGTGCTTGCCTTGTATCATCACTGGGAACGAGCCATCCGGGCCTACACCGGTAGCGACCAGAACGCCAAATATCGGCAATTAGTCGCCCGTGCTGAACGGAAGGGCATCCCTGCCGTTCCGGACATGGCGAAGGTCTATCGTCTGGCAAACACCCTAAAGCACAACAGCGGCCATCATGGCGCGGTTCTGTTCGAACTCTGGCGTGATCTATTCGGCCCGTTTTTCAGTGCTAGACCGGATTCGGACTGGTATCGCGCCATCTCCCTTTCGGATGACGATATCCATGAGGTCATGCGGATCATTGGGGCTGCTGGTCCCAAGGTCTGGCCGTACGGCAAACCTTTCCCGCTCTCCGTATCGGAGTCATGAATCTCGTTCAGTTTTGCCTTGAGCCGCTCGGCTTTTGCATCTTCCGGGCGGCCTCTCATCCCATGGGAGGGCCGTCAGGCCCTTTCCTTGGGTCTGTGGGATTATCTGAAAGAGAGTCCCACAATCTTTCTTTTTTCAGGTCGACATCAGCGGCGTCGACAACACGGATGATGCGGGATTCTTCAGCTTTCCTCCGCTTCTCATCCCATGCCGGAGTCTTCGATTCTTCAGCCAGTTTCTTCGCCGTCGCTTCGTCAACAACTAGCCATTGTGCTCCGTTTTCAGCAGAATCTCACCATCGGTCTGGAAGACCGATAGCGTTCGATCGGGGCGCATCGTCGCGCCGAATCCTGCCTTCCGCAGGGCAGTTCCGATGTGCTGTAGACGGAGTCCGCCAGCCTTCGGAACTTTGATTTTCGCCCCGAGGTCTTTGGCCTTTTTCACCGCATCGTGCAGCGCGAAGTCGTCGGCTCGGCTTGAAAGCCGAGCTATCTCTGTCACGCCCACAGCCCCGACAATCACCTTTCGCATCGCCGAAACGGCCTAGCGTGTTACTAATCAGTCATAACAGGAAAAGCCCGCGCCTCAACGGGCGGCAGCCTTATTCTTCCCGCCACACCGGCACGCGCTGGATTTTAAGCGCGACCAGGCGCCGGATTCGCAGCCCCACCGCCTCTCGACCTGACGGCGAGAACGCCTCGACGCGAAGCATTCCGTGATCGCCGTTTTCGCACGTCATGTGGAGCGCGAGCGAGTCGACATCCACATCGCCGAATATCTGAATGAGATCGTCCGGCCGGTAATTGGGAACGCGCTTACAGGCGGCGAGGATCGGCGGCTAGGCTACACCCCAGCGCGGGAGCTATTGTTCTTCGCAGGTGGCGTAGGTGGAGGAACAATCGCCTTGCTGCTTTCACCAGGCGCGTCAGTTGGAACCAATGTTATGAGTGCAGGATTTGGAGAATGATCGAGGGTCGCACCCGTCATTGCATCCACGCCCACTCCTATCAGTCCGCCGACTAAGATATTGCCTGCGAGACCTGCGGCGCCTTTTCCGCTCATGTTCGTGCCAATATAAAGGCTGCCCGGTTTGTATCCTTCCTTCTCAGCAAAAGCCGTAAACCCCTCCTTCCGGCTTACTTCGACCGTGCAAGGTGAAGCCGGGCACGAATGACCAAGCGAAGTTCTGATCCTAGAGTCTGGTGGTTCGGAGTTGATGGAGACTTTGTCGGTCGTGCCACGCACCACCGATGCGCAACCCGACATAGCAACCGTTGCCGCCAAGGCAGCACAAAGATGGATTTTCATTTGATTCCCCCCAAAGTGCATTAGTGGCGCAACGCTGAGGTCTGCGCAAGCAGAGTTACTGGAAGGGTTGGGCGGCTAGCAAAAAAAGGCAACAATAGTTGCACAGCGGTTGCGCCTGACATGCGTGTCAGCACAAATCCCAAGGCTCAAGCGTGGCGCTGCTCTGTGACGTGAGGCGTATGCGCTTATACTCTACCCAACCGGAGCGGTTCATCCAAAATCCGTTCCGTGCGCAGACGCCGAGATCGAACAAAGGCCTTTAGTCCGTGGGAATCCAGCGCATGCCCGAAGGCATAGCCCTGCAGTATGTCGCAGCCCAAGCTCTTGAGTATCCTTGCGTGCTCCATCGTTTCGACACCCTCCGCTACGACCTCGATGCCCAGGGATTTGCCGATTTCAATGATCGACGAGACGACCTGCCTTCGTTGCGGCGATTTGACAATTGGGATGACCAGCTGGCGATCTATCTTCAACCGGCGAGGCTGCAGCTTGAGCAAGCTGACTATAGAGGCGTAGCCCGTACCAAAATCGTCTATTTCTACGTCAATACCGAGCTCTTTTATCTGCTCAAGATTCCAGGTAACAAAATCATCATTTTCGTCAAGGAAAATTGACTCGACGAGCTCGAATGCAACTGCTCCCTTCTTGATATTTAGTTTCCTAAGACTCTTTATGAGTTCCTCATCCTTAAGGCGGCGTGCCGAAACGTTGACTGACACCCGCGGAATGTGAAGATTCGCAGCAGACCACCCTTCGAGATCCAAAAGCGATTGCTCTAATATGTTTCGATCGATGATCGAAACGACATTCAATTCTTCCGCAATCCTTAGGAAGACGTCGGGCGCCAAAATACCCTTCTCCGGATGTCTCCATCGCGCCAACGCCTCAACCCCAACAATTTCAAGCGTTTTTGCGTCAAATTGCGGCTGGTAGAAGGGAATGAACTCGTTGCGCTCAAGGCCGCCGAGAATTTCGTCGGCAATCCGTTTTGTGTCGACGATTTCGCTTTGCATCGCCTCGGTGAAGAATTCGTATCGATTGCGCCCACGCCTCTTTGCCCGGTAGAGCGCGATGTCAGCGTTAACCAGCAGGTGTTTGGCTTCGACATCTTTTCCGTTGTCGACTGCAATTCCCACGCTCACGCCAAAACGGCATCGATGGCCCTGATAGTAGACCGGTTCTCGCATCTGGCTGATGACGCGGTCAGCGAGCAGCCCCAGTTGCTTGATATCATTATGCACCACGCACAGGACGATGAATTCGTCTCCTCCGATCCGAGCGACGAATCCCTCACCATCGACCTTGGATCGGAGGACAGTTGACGCGTGAACAAGCATTGCATCGCCTGCGGCGTGGCCAAGCGTATCGTTGATGTGCTTGAACCGATCCAGATCTATGTGAAGCAGTGCCGCATACCCGCCGGCGCGCCTGGCGTTTGCAGCGTAATCTTCCAGCACTTGGTCGAGGTAACGCCGGTTGGGCAAACCGGTCAGCGAATCGTGGAGCGCAATGTGCTCTATGCGCGCCTTCGCCGACTCGAGTTCTGCATTTTTCGACTCGGAAAGCTGTTTTGCGCGAACCAGGTCCTTGTTCAGCAGGACATCGGCTGTCACATCCCATTCGGCGCCAATCATTTTTGGGGTGTCGTTTGCGACCCGGTAAATTATCGCTTTGGATCGGACATGGCGAATCTCGCCATCCGGCCGAATAATCCGGTACTCCGACAAATACGGCCCGCCGCCGGCCATCGCGCTGTCGAAATCGGCGTGGGCGCCAGCCAAATCATCCGGGTGGATTGCTCCCGCCCAGTCCAGGTAACCGCGGCGCTCCCCAGTCGGTTTGCCATATATTTCATTGACGCGGTCGTCCCACGTAAGTTCGTTGGTCGCGAGATCGTGTTCCCAAACGCCAATAGCCGACGCTTCCAGAGCGAGTTCCAGGCGTCTCGACAATCGACTCAGTTCCGCATAGTTGCGCTGTCTCTCGCCAATCAGGCGACCCGTAACCAGGAATGGGATCACAACCAACGCCCCGGCCACCGCCATGATTGCGCGCAAGAACCACGCGTTGTCGGGCGTGGAAGGCCAGCCGTTTTTAGGAATGGCTGCGATCCGCCACGAACCGGACGGGAGCAGAACGTCGGCTGTCACCGGATTGCTTTTGCCGACGCGCTCATTGCCGAAGAACTGATCTCCACTTGGACCGAGAGCGTCCTTACCGATCAGCGCTATGTCAATCCCGAGATCATCGTCAAGCAGGCCGCTCGCCTTATAAAGGCGCTGAACGTCGACAACGGCCGAAATGATGCCCCAGAACCTTTCGGTGTTGCCCGCACTCCGTACAAAAACCGGGATACGACCGACGAAGCCTTGCCCTCCCTGCCTCAAGTCGACGGGACCGGCAAGAATTAGCTCGCGCTCGTCTCGCGCCCTTAGCGCGGCCACACGCTGCCGCTCGTCCTTGCGGTAATCGAGGCCTATCGCCTTCTCGTTGCCCTCCATCGGGTACATCAGGGAAATGACCAGATCGGGCGCGCCGGCAATATTTTTCAATTGCGAGCCCCTGCCAAACAGGTTGCTCGCGAGCGAGGCGAAGCGTTGCTGTCCCATATAGGGCTCAGTCACGACCGTCGCGACCAGTCCCTGCACCAGTTGAAGGTTTCCGTTGATGTTACCTTCAAGCTTGGCGCGGATAAGATTGACCTTGGCCAGGACATCCGCACGGGCGGCTTGATCCGAGACGACTTTGTTCTGGTGGTCCGCGAACGCTGCGCCAACGGCAATAATTATCACCGCCATTGCCGCCGGGATATTTGCCGACGAGAAAACAGCCTTCTTAATACCGCCGAACCTAGCGCGGAAAAGAGCCAATAGGCGATTCCTCAGCTGCTATTCAGGTTCTCGGGCAACCCGAGCAAGGAATATTAGCTATCAATATTTAATTTTGACCTTCACGGGTCCTAAAATTTTTGCACTTTCCAACCGCCTGAGGTCGCCGGAGTGGATGACACGGACCTGCGGCTCCGGCTGACACCTTAAAGCGCGTCGCGTTTGAATGGATTCATGCGACGCGCTTTAAGTTCTCGTCTTTATGCATGTCGTTATCGCAAAACCGCTGCGCACTTTTGCGCGACATGCATTAGAACTGCTTGCAGTCGCTGAAGGTGCATCATGGGTTGCCCTCGGGCGATCGACTCGACCGCCGCTGCGAGCAGGAAAAGCTCGGCGATCCCGTGCTTCCGGCATCAGATCGACGAGATGACAATGCAAAACGGGATTAATAGTAGGACTAGTGGCCCTCAATCGCCTTGGGGGTAACCAGGTATGGTATCTTGCCGACGCTACGCTTCGTCGCGCCAATGGAATAGGCCATTGGGATCTTGGGAGAGTTCTCTGGCAAGCCGTACATATCCTTGCCGGCCCTCACGGCAAATGAAAAGTGCTGCCACGAAACCGTGTCATGCTCATTGAGAAAATCCAGCGTCAGCCCGGCTGAAATCAGCGCGTTCACCACGTCACTGACCGGATGAATCCACTCATAGTAGCGCGGATGTTTCAAGATGCGGTCGTCACCGGTATAGGTGAGTTCCTCGTTCCATGCGAGTGGTCGAGCTATTGGCGTTCGCCAGTCGTGCTTGAACTCCAGCGCCGCAGCCTTGCGGTCACACTGGAACATCAATGGATGGCCCTCGGCCAGATAGAGCCGGCCGCCGGGCCGCAGGAGATCGGCAACCACCCGCGCCCAGCGGAACACGTCGTCCAGCCAGTTTACCGAACCCCAGGTAACGTATGCGATGTCAAAGGTCCGGCCAAGCGCTTCGACTGCCTCGAACAGTGGCGCCTCCACGAAGCGCACATCAGTGCCTGCCTTTGCAGCGAAATCCCGCGCCGCTGCGATCGCCGTCGGTGAAAAGTCGAGGCCGGTCACGCTGCCCGCGCCCAGATTCTTCAAGCTGATTGTGTCGAGCCCGATATGGCATTGCAAATGGACGATATCCTTGCCGACAATGTCACCGACCTCGCGCGTTTCCAGCTCATAGAGATTGGATCCGCCAGCCAGTACATTTTCTATGTGGTAGCTGCCCGTCGTGTCGGTCGAATGCAGCTCGGCCCGATCATCCCAATTAAGGCGGTTCGCACCCAGAAACGGTTCCAAATTGCCCCCCCTGCCGAGACTAATATTTGGTAAACAGAACGTTAATATACTTTGCAGCTAAAGTGGCGCGCGTCAATCCGAGGCGCGCCGGTGCGCCACCGCTGCAGGCCAGGCTCACCACCGCCCTGGCCAAGGCGGACGTGCCAATCACCTGTCTGGGCAGAACGAACGCGCAATCAGGACAAGGCTGCTGTCATGGAGGTGCCGGCTCCACGCCCTATCAGCCTCGCGACGCGATTTCACGCAGCTGCATCCAGCCCCTGCGCCGGCACGTAGTTGAGTACCGGCCCGAGCCAGCGCTCGACCTCGGCAAGCGGCATGGCCTTGCGGCGCGCGTAGTCCTCGACCTGGTCGCGTTCGACCTTGGCGACGCCGAAATAATAGCTTTCGGGGTGCGACAGGTAGATGCCGGACACGGAGGAGCCCGGCCACATCGCAAAACTTTCGGTCAGGCTGACGCCGGCATTGCGCTCGCCCTCGAGCAGGCGGAAAAGCGTCGCTTTCTCGGTGTGGTCGGGCTGCGCCGGATAACCGGGCGCCGGGCGGATGCCGCGATAGGGTTCGCCGATCAGCTCGTCCGGCGCCAGATCCTCATCCGGCGCATAGGCCCAGAAGTCCTTGCGCACGCGTTCGTGCAGGCGCTCGGCGAAGGCCTCGGCGAAACGATCGGCCAAAGCCTTAACCATGATCGACGAGTAATCGTCGTTCGCCCGCTCGAAGCGCTCGGCGATCACCGCTTCCTCGATGCCGGCGGTCACGATGAAGCCGCCGAGATAATCGGTCTTGCCGCTGTCCAAGGGCGCAACGAAATCCGAGAGCGCGACATTCGCCTTGCCGTCGCGCTTGGTCAGCTGCTGGCGCAGCGTGAAGAAGGTCGCCAGCTCCTGCGATCGCTTATCGTCGGTGAACAGCCTGATGTCGTCGCCGATGGCGTTGGCCGGCCAGAAGCCGATCACGCCCTTCGGCGCGAACCATTTTTCCGTAATGATCTTGGCCAGCATCGCCTGGGCGTCCTCGAAGAGCTGGCGTGCCGCCGGCCCTTGCGCGTCGTCGTAGAGGATTTTGGGATAGCGACCTTTCAGCTCCCAGGTCTGGAAGAACGGCGTCCAGTCGATATAGCGTGCGAGTTCGGCCAGGTCCCAGCCTTCGAAGACTTTCAGGCCGAGGAAGGACGGTTTTGGCGGCTCGTAGCCGGCCCAGTCGATCCGGTGGGCGTTGGCCCGCGCCTTGGCGAGCGGCAGCCGTTGCTTGTCGGCTTCGCTGCGCGCATGCGCATCGGCAACCTTCTTGTATTCGGCACGAACATTGTCGACATAGCCGGCCTTGGTCTCGTTCGACAGCAGTGCCGACACCACGCCGACCGCGCGGCTGGCATCGGTGACGTAGACCGTCTGGCCCCTGGCATAACGCGGATGAATTTTTACCGCCGTGTGCACGCGGCTGGTCGTCGCGCCGCCGATCAGCAGCGGAATGTCAAAACCTTCGCGCTCCATCTCGGCGGCCATGTGCACCATCTCGTCGAGTGAGGGCGTGATCAGGCCGGACAGGCCGATGATGTCGACCTTTAGCTCGCGCGCCGTCTGCAGGATTTTCGCCGCCGGCACCATGACGCCGAGGTCGATGATCTCGTAATTGTTGCAGGCGAGAACGACGCCGACGATGTTCTTGCCGATGTCGTGGACATCGCCCTTCACCGTCGCCATCAGGATCTTGCCGGCGGTCTGGCGCTCGCCAGTGTCGACGCCATTGGCGGCGTTCGCCAGCTTCTCCGCCTCCATGTGCGGAAGCAGGCCGGCAACGGCCTGCTTCATGACGCGGGCGGATTTCACCACTTGCGGCAGGAACATTTTTCCCGCGCCGAACAGATCGCCGACGACATTCATTCCTGCCATCAGCGGCCCTTCGATGACATGCAGCGGGCGCTCGGCGGCACGTCGCGCTTCGTCCGTGTCCTGGTCGATGAATTCGGTGATGCCGTTGACCAGTGCATGCGAAATGCGCTGCTCGACCGGCCAGTCACGCCAGGCGAGATCGCGTTCCTGCGCTTCCTTGCCGGCCGTGCCCTTGAAGCGTTCGGCGAGTTCCAGCATGCGTTCGGTCGCCGTGCCGCCGCCCTTCGGCTGGCGGTTGTTAACGACATCCTCGCAGGCTTCGCGCAGTTCCGGATCGATGGTGTCGTAGACGGCAAGCTGCCCGGCATTGACGATGCCCATGTCCATGCCGGCCTGGATGGCATGGTAGAGGAACACCGCATGCATGGCCTCGCGCACCGGCTCGTTGCCGCGGAACGAGAAGGAGAGGTTCGAGACGCCGCCCGATATGTGGACATGCGGAAGCGTCGCGGTGATCTGCCTGGCGGCTTCGATGAAGTCGACGCCGTAATTGTTGTGCTCGTCGATGCCGGTGGCGATGGCAAAGATGTTCGGGTCGAAAACGATGTCCTCGGGCGGGAATGCGGCCTGCTCGGTCAAGAGCTTGTAGGCGCGGGTGCAGATTTCGACCTTGCGCGCCTGCGTGTCGGCCTGGCCGTCCTCGTCGAAGGCCATGACGACCACCGCCGCGCCATACGCGCGGACGAGCTTCGCATGGTGCAGAAAAGCCGCCTCGCCTTCCTTCATGGAAATGGAGTTCACCAGCGGCTTGCCTTGCACGCATTTCAGGCCGGCTTCGATGATCTCCCATTTGGAACTGTCGATCATCACGGGAACGCGGGCGATATCAGGCTCGGCGGCGATCAGGTTGAGATAACAGACCATCGCCTGCTTCGAATCGATCAGGCCTTCGTCCATGTTGATGTCGATGATCTGCGCACCGTTGGCGACCTGGTCGCGGGCGACTTCGAGCGCGGCGGCATAGTCGCCCGCCGTGATCAGCTTCCTGAACCGGGCCGAGCCGGTGACATTGGTACGCTCGCCGACATTGACGAATGGAATCTCGTCGGTCAGCGTGAACGGCTCAAGCCCCGACAGGCGCATCTTCGGTTCTATGTCGGGAACTGCACGCGGCGGATATTTCTTCACCGCTGCTGCGATGGCGCGGATGTGATCCGGCGTCGAGCCGCAGCAGCCGCCGACGATGTTGACCAGGCCGTCGCGCGCGAAATCCTCGATCTGCGCTGCCATGTATTCCGGGCTCTCGTCATATCGGCCGAATTCATTGGGCAGGCCGGCATTGGGATAGGCACAGACAAAGGTGTCGGCGACGCCTGATATTTCGTCCAGATGGGCGCGCATGGCCTTGGCGCCCAGCGCGCAATTGAGGCCTATCGTGAACGGGTTGGCGTGACGGACCGAATGCCAGAACGCCGTCGGCGTCTGGCCGGACAGCGTGCGGCCGGACAGGTCGGTGATCGTGCCGGAGATCATGACCGGCAGATGCACGTCCTTCTCGATGAAGATCTCATTGCACGCGAATATCGCCGCCTTGGCGTTCAGCGTATCAAAAATGGTCTCGATCAGGATGATGTCGGCGCCGCCGTCGATGAGACCGCGCAGCTGCTCGCCATAGGCAAGGCGCAATTCGTCGAACGTCACGGCGCGGTAGCCAGGATTGTTGACATCCGGCGACATCGAGGCAGTGCGGTTGGTCGGCCCCAGCGCACCGGCCACGAAACGCCGCTTGCCATCCTCCTGTTCAGCCCTCACCGCTGCCCTGCGCACCAGCCGCGCACCGTCGCGGTTCAGCGCGTAGACCGCATCCTCCATGCCGTAATCCGCCTGGGCGATGGAGGTCGAGGAGAAGGTGTTGGTTTCAAGGATATCCGCCCCGGCGATGGCATAGCGATAGTGGATCTCCTCGATCGCCTTGGGCTGCGTCAGGATCAGCAGGTCGTTGTTGCCCTGCTGCTGGCAGGCGCAATCCGCGAATTTGTCGCCACGGAAGTGGTTCTCGTCGAAGCCCAGGCCCTGGATCTGCGTGCCCATGGCACCGTCGAGGATGAGGATGCGCTCGCGCGCCGCCGCCGTCAGCGCCGCAAGGACTTCCGAGCCGTCGGGCTTTGCCGCGACAGGACCGAACAGGTCGTCGAGCGATGAAGGGTTTTGCGACACTTTCAATCCTCAAGGCGACTGTCGCGCTTAAGCGACATAAAGACATCTTTATGTCAATATACGAGATTTGTCTGCCGCTGTCACCCCTGCCACCGGGAATGCTACCCGCCGGCGCTACAACGCCGGTTGCGCAGTCTTCGCCGATGCCGCCCTGAGCAGCATCCCGAACAGGTCACGCGGCTCGTCGGGGTCATTTCCGACAGCAGCACCGGGTTACCGTTGTGGACATCGGCGAGAGAGGGCGCGGCCATCGTCGATCAAGCGATCGCCGACGTGACGGCAGGCAAAGTCTCCGACGCGGATGTCGCTTCCTTCAATGATGTAGTAGGCGGGAGCGACCTCTCGCGTCAGGAGAAGATCTCCGCCAGTTCGTCGACGCTGGTGCCTTCCCTAACCTGCCGCAACTCGACATAGCTGACTGCGGTGGCGATCGACATCACCATAGACGTTACACTCGACACCAATGCGTCCACCACCGCACCCACTATCCCCCCTCCAAACAGCGCGGTTGCAGTGCCTAGCGCCAACTCGATGGCAATGGCGATAATGATCAGGATAATGAACAGGCCGAACAGCGCCCCGCGGCTTCCCTTGGTCAGATCCCGGCTGCGCGCCATCGAGCCGAAGACGCCGAGCCGCTCTTGCACCAGCGCCGGTACCGCGACCGACCAACGGAGCGCCAACATGATGCCAGGCACAATCAGCAGCATAAAACCGAGGCCCACGCCTAAACCAACCAACAGGGCAATGGCGAACGTCGGCAGGAGGAAGGAGACTGCTTTCGCGATGCAGTCACCGAACGAAGGCTGCTTGCCGTTCAGGTCCTCGATGGTTGCGCGCACCAGTGACGCCTGAAGCAACAGCGACAGGATATAGGAAGCAAGGCCGGCACCCATCGTGACGGCGGTATAGCCGAATACCAGGTTCTGCTCGCCGAAAGTGCTCGGGTCGAAGGGGACGGCCGGGTCCTGTCTTAACGCCCAAAGTTGAAAAACAAGAGTCGGCAAACCCGAAAACAATGCCGCAAGTCCTAAGCAAAGCACGGCGTTACGGCCGATGACCGCAAAGCTGTCGTTGAAAACCCTGCCGATGCGAAACTTGTCCCGTCGTTCCAGTGTCACTGAAGACATGATGTAACCTGTCCAGTCCAGGCCGACCCTGATGCGATGAAGGCGGCCTTGCCGCTATGAGAAGATTTCCGCCAGTTCGTCGACGCTGGTGCCTTCCTTGACCTGACGCAGTTCGACATAGCTGACTGCCGGGGCGACCGAGGTCACCACGGATACGACGGATCTCACCAGAGCATCCAGGATGAGAGCCGTGGTCACGCCAAAGACCATGACGATTTGGCTCAGAACAAGCTGGATGGCGATCACTGCCATGATCAAGATAACCCAGAATCCGAACAGCGCCCAGCGGCTCCCTTTGGTCAGCTCGCGACTGCGCTTCATGCTGCCGAACACCCCCCGCCGTTCCTGAACCAGAACCGGCACGGCGACGGACCAGCGGAGCCATAATATGATGCCCGGGACGATGAGCAGCATGAAGCCCAATCCCGCGCCAAGAGAGACCAGTACTGCGATGCCTATCACCGGCAGCAGGAGGGGGATTGCCATCTTGAGGCTGTCGCCCATTGATAGCCGCTTGCCGCTCAGATCCTCGATGGCCGCGCGCACCAGCGTCGCCTGCAAGATCGCTGCCAACACCATGGAAGCCAGCACGACAAAGATTGTAGCGATAACTCGTTGGGCCGAGAACTCCGGAGTGCCTGTCTCGGTGCCGATTGCCCATTGCCAGAGCCAAAGCTGATAGAGCAACGTTGGCAAGCCTGAAAACAGCACTGCCAGCCCGAGGCAAAGACCGATATTGCGGCTGATGACAGCAAAGCTGTCGTTGAAAACCCTGCCGATGCGAAACTTGTCCGGCCGTTCCAATGTCGTTGAAACCATGATGCGTCCCCCGCTTAATCACCGCATATCGGCTGGTGATCCCCGCATTAAGTGTGCCAACATTGGAGATCGGCGTCTAGTCCACTTGCAATTGCCGTTGTGCATTGCCAGTGTCGGCTGGGGAACCACAGGTTGCAGGGGAGCGGTTGGCAGTGGCACAGCCAGGCACAGCGGAAGCCGAATGGCTGGCAAAAGCGCATGAGCAGCTGATCTCGGACAAGTCGATCCAGTTCGACCTGCCGGCCTATGTACCGCCGCAGCCGCCTGACTGGCTGAAGCCGCTGCTGGACCTGTTGTCGTCGCTCGGTCCCTACATGATCTATCTGTTCTGGGGGGCGGTGATATCAGGTGCCGCGATCATCCTGCTCCTGGTCTTTCTCGAGATGAAAGGTATCGCCTGGCGCCTGCCTTGGCAGCGCGCGCGGCCTGAGGCCGAGGCGGAGGAAGCATGGCGTCCCGACGCCGGTGCTGCGCAGATCCTGCTGTCGGAAGCCGACGCGCTGGCCGCGCGAGGCGACTATGACGAAGCGGTTCATCTCCTGCTTCGGCGCAGCGTCGCCGATATTGCCGGCCGGCTGCCGGATTTTCTGCGCCCGTCGCTCACGGCGCGCGACATCGCCGCTGCTGCTTCGGTTCCCACCAAGGCCCGCGCGGCGTTTACCGAGATCGCACGCATCGTCGAGGCCGCATTGTTCGCACGCCGGCCGGTCGGCGCCAAAGGCTGGCGGCAAGCACGCGGCGCCTATGAGCGTTTCGTCTTCCGGGATGCCTGGACATGAGTGCTGCGACGGCCGAACCCGCAGCACAGGAACCGTTCAGTCGAAGAACGCTATTCTGGGGCATTTTCGCCAGCCTGCTTGCGGCAGCGGGCTTCTTCCTGCTGTCCACCTATGCTCCCGACTTCCGGCAACCCGGCAACGGCGGCGCCACGCCACTGTCGAAAAGCGGCGTCGGCTATGCCGGCCTGGCGGAATGGCTGCGGCTCACCGGCGAGACGCCGGCCATGGCACGAACCGAGGACGATCTCGGCACCGACAGGTTGCTGATCGTCACCATTTCGCCCGAGAGCGATCCCGCGGCGCTCGACCACATTCTCGAACTTCGGCAGGACCAGGATACCCTCTTCGTGCTGCCCAAATGGCAGACCCTGCCGCTGGAGGAGCACGAGGGATGGAACATGAAATTCGGGCGATTGCCCGATCCCGTGGTGAACCAATGGCTCGGCCGGATCTACAATGCAAAGATCGGCGTCGGCCAAAGCACGGTGCAGCAACTCGACATCGAGGGCCGGCTTGTTGCCGCCCCCGATGAATTGCAGTGGGTGGCGGACGAGCATCCAATCATAGCAGCCGGCAACGACAAGGCTGTGCTCACCGAAGTGGATGGCAAGCCTTTTTATGTCCTGACCGACCCCGACCTGATCAACAACGCCGCCCTTGGGAATCCCGACAAGGCGGCAGCCGCGCTCGCTCTGATCAGCCGGCTTCAATCCGGAATCAGTCCGTCCCGGTCCAATTTCAAACTGCCCGACCCTGACCAACTCGGCGACGCCGCATCCGAAAATCCAGATAAGAGAGGCCGCGCACAGCCGGTGATGTTCGATCTCACGCTGCATGGCGCGGGGCGAAAATATGATCTTGCCAAGCTGTTGGTCGAACCGCCCTTTCTGGCGCTGACACTGACAATCCTGGCTGCGGCGGCGCTGGCTTTCCTGCACGGCCTCGGCCGTTTCGGCCCACCGCGCGCCGAATTGCGCGCTATTGCCTTTGGCAAGCGCGCGCTGGTGGATACGACGGCGATGCTGCTGCGGCGCGCCGGGCGGCTCGAGGAACTGGGAGGCCGCTATGCGGCCTTGATGCGGGTGCGCGCCGGCGCACTGCTGGGAGCGCCGCAGGGGCTGCAGGGAGAAGCGCTCGACCGCTGGCTCGATTCTCGCGATAAGGACGAGGCCAGCGGATTCACTGCGCGGGCGCAAGCCGCCGGTGAGGCGAAAAACCTGACGCAAATGCACGAAGCAGCCGAGCGGCTGCACGATTGGACGGCAAGGAGGCTCGGTGAACGTCGATGATGTGAAGGCCCTGGCGACACGGATCAGGGAAGAAGTGGCCAAGGCGATCACCGGGCAGCACGATACTGTCGACCTGATGCTGATCGCCCTGTTCGCCGGCGGCCATATCCTGCTGGAAGGCCCTCCGGGCACGGCCAAGACAATGACCGCGCGCTGCTTCGCCCAGGCCCTGGGTGTCGCCTACGGGCGCATCCAATTCACGCCGGACCTGATGCCTGGCGATATCGTCGGATCGAATATCTATAATTTCCAGACCGGACAGTTCACGCTGACGCGCGGTCCGATCTTCTGCGACCTTCTGCTTGCCGACGAGATCAACCGCACGCCGCCCAAGACACAGGCAGCACTTCTGGAGGCGATGCAGGAGCATGCGGTCACCTTCGATGGCACCACGCATTCGCTGGGCCGTAACTTCATGGTGGTCGCGACACAGAACCCGATCGAGCATCAGGGTGTCTATCCCCTGCCCGAGGCACAGCTCGACCGCTTCCTGTTCAAGCACCGGGTCAGCTATCCCGGCCCCGAGGAGGAACGGGCCATCATCATCCACCACGGCGGCGGCGCCGCGTCGCACGACATCGCGCAATATGGCATCAAGGCCCAGGCGGACCGCAAGACACTGGAGAATGCGCTCGCCACGGTCGGCTCCGTCACCCTTGTCGACGATGTCGTCGGCTACATCGCGGCACTGGTGCGCGCCACACGCGAAAGCCCGGACCTGGAAGTCGGGGCCAGTCCGCGCGCGGGCGCCATGCTGGCCAGGGCAGCGCGGGCGCGGGCGGCGCTGGACGGGCGCGCCTATGTGATCCCAGACGACGTCAAGGCGCTGGCGGTGTCGGCGCTGCGCCATCGCGTCATCCTGTCCCCGGCCGCGCAGATCGATGGTCGGCTGGTCGAGCAGATCGTCTCCGACCTGGTCGATCAGACGGAAGCGCCGCGTTGATCTATCCAAGCGGCCGCGCGGTGTGGACGGCAGCGGCGGGCGCGGTGCCGGCGTTCCTGGTCGCGCTGGCGCTGCCGTCGCTCTGGTATCTCGGATTGCTGTGGATCTGCGCGCTGCTCGCCTTCCTGTCAGTGGACGCCGCGGCGGGACGCGGGCGGGGATCGCTGGACGCCAGCGTCCACGCGCCGCCGCAGGCCGGCGTCGGCGGGCAGTTCACCGTTCATGTCGCCGCCCGTTTTTCAGGCCGGACGCGGACCCTGGAGGCGCGCGTCGGCCATGATGTCCGCCTGGCGCCGATGGGCGGAACCCGCGGAGCCCTGGCCCCTACCAGCGACGGCGGATCGCTCGACCTTCGGTTCCAGGCGTTGCGGCGCGGCATCGCCAGCTTCGATCGTCTGTGGGTGCGCTGGCGCGGGCCGTTCGGACTGGTCTGGAACCAGGTCGTCCTGCCGCTAGAAAGCAAGGTGGCAGTGTTACCCGACGTCCGCAGCGCCCGCGACCAGGCGATCACGCTGCTGCAGCGTGACGCGCTGCCCGACGGGCATGCGCAGCGCCGGGCCGGCCAGGGCCGGGAATTCGAGGCCCTCAAGGATTACCAGCCCGGCATGGGCCGGCGGATGATCGACTGGAAGCGCAGCGCCCGCCACGGCAGGCTTCTGGCGCGCGAATTCCGCATCGAGGAGAACAACAATATCGTGCTGGCCATCGACAGCGGACGGCTGATGTGCGAGCCGGTCGACGGCGTGCCGAAGGTGGACCGGGCGGTGGCGGCCGCCATGCTGTCGGCGTTCGTTGCGCTCAAGGGCGGCGACATGGTCAGCCTGTTCGGCTTCGATGCGCGGCCGCGCGTCACGAGCGGCGCGGTGCGCGGCTCG
The DNA here is from genome assembly GCA_004020645.1 of Mesorhizobium sp. Taxonomy (GTDB): domain Bacteria; phylum Pseudomonadota; class Alphaproteobacteria; order Rhizobiales; family Rhizobiaceae; genus Mesorhizobium. The sequence continues at coordinate 270,858 of SAQL01000002.1, forward strand.
GCCAGCTTCGCGATGATCCAGAAGCGGGCGGCGGAGATCGACTATTCCAACGAGGAGACCAATTTCACCCTGGCGCTGACCACGCTTGCGGCGCGGCTCGACCGGCGCTCGCTGGTGATCATCTTCACCGACTTCGTCGATCCGATCAGCGCGGAATTGATGCTGCGCACCGTCGGCCGGCTAACAGAGCGGCATCTGGTGCTGTTCATGATGATGAGGGATGTCGAATTGGAGAGCTTGACCGACATGCCGCCTTTGTCGGGCGAGGATGTGGCCCGCGCCGTCGTCGCCGGCGGGCTTTTGCGCGAAAGGCAGGTCGTCATCGGCCGGTTGCGGCTGCTCGGTGCGCATGTGATCGAAGCCGACCATCAAAGGCTGGGGCCGGCGCTGGTCGAGCGCTATCTGCAGTTCAAGCGGGAGGATCTGTTGTGAACTCGCCAGTACCCGGCGATGCGGTACGCGGCGATGCCGTACGCCAGTCGCTGGCCAGCTTCCGCCGGGAGCGCGAGGCCGACTGGAAGGCGTTCGAGGCGCTTCTCGCCCGCGTCGAGAAACGCGCGCCGCGGGCGCTGTCGGAAGAAGAACTGCTGTCGCTGCCGCTGCTCTACCGTTCGGCATTGTCTTCCCTTTCGGTGGCGAGAGCGACTTCCCTCGACAGCGCGCTGATCGCTTATCTCGAATCCCTGTCGTTGCGAGGTTACTTCTATCTCTACGGGGCACGCCGCGGGCTGCGGCAGCGTGTTGGCGATTTCTTCCTGCATGACTGGCCCGGCGCCATCCGCGATTTGTGGCGCGAGACGCTGGTGTCGGTGGCGCTGATGTTTGTTGGCATCGGCGCCGGCGCCTGGCTGGTAGCGTCCGACAAGGGCTGGTTCGACGCGATCATCCCGTCGGGCCTGGCCGCCGGCCGTGGCCCCGACGCTTCGGCCGAGCTGCTGCGCAGGATGCTTTATGATGGCGACAATAGCTTTCTCTCAGGCTTTGCCGCTTATCTTTTCACCCACAACGTCCAGGTCGCAATCCTGGCCTTCGCCCTTGGATTTGCCTTCGCCGCGCCGACGGTGCTGCTGATGCTGTTCAACGGCTGCATGCTGGGTGCGCTGTTCCAAGTCTATTGGGCAAAGGGGCTTGGCATGGAACTTGGCGGCTGGCTGGCCATTCACGGCACCACCGAATTGTTCGCCATCGCGCTGGCCGGCGCTGCCGGCATGCGCATCGGCACACGTATCGCCTTTCCCGGCGAGTTGACCCGCATGGCGGCAGCGGCCCATGCTGGACGGGTCGCGGCGACCGCTATGGTCGGCGTTTCGGTCATGCTGCTGTTTGCCGGACTGCTCGAGGGCATCGGCAGACAGACGATCACCAGCGATGTCACGCGCTATGCCATCGGCGGCGGCATGCTCGCACTGTGGATCGGCTATTTCTACCTGTTCCAGGTGGTGCGGAATGGCGACCGTTAGACGCTCCGCGCTGGCGACAATGCGCTCGCTAATCACGCCTGAAGGTGTCGATCTCCAGGTAAAGCTGGCCGACGCCGGCACACGGGCTGCCGCTTTCCTGCTCGATGTCGTGTTTATCGCCACGGCCGCAATCGCGGTCACGATTGTCGCGCTGTTCGGGGTGAGAGGCCTTGGCACCGATGAAATGCAGCCGCTCTTCATCGTCTGGATCATCGCGATCTTTTTTCTGCGCAACGTCTATTTCATCGCCTTCGAGGCGGGCCGGCGCGCGTCGACGCCCGGCAAGCGGATCGTCGGCATCAGGGTAGCATCGCGCAACGGAGCCGGCCTGTCGGTCGATCAGATCATCGCCCGCAACCTGATGCGCGAGATCGAAGTCTTTCTGCCGCTGTCGATTATCGCCGGACGGAGTGGGATGGGCGTCGCCGATACGCTGACGACAGTTTTCGGACTGGTGTGGGCGCTGCTGTTCGCCCTGTTCCCGCTTTTCAATCGCGACCGGCTGCGGATTGGCGACCTCCTGGCGGGAACCTGGGTCGTCGAAGCGCCGAAGCGCACGCTGATGGAAGATCTGTCGGCAAGGCAGGATCCGGTCGCCAAGACTTTTCAGTTCAGCCACGCCCAGCTCGATGCGTATGGCATCGCCGAACTGCACAAGCTGGAGGAAGTGCTGCGCCGCGACGATTATTTCGCGTTGCGGGCGGTGGCTGAAACGATCGGGCGCAAGATCGGCTCAACGCCGCAGGCGCATGACGCCCGCCCGTTCCTGACGGCGTATTACGGGGATCTCAGGGCGCATCTCGAACGCAAGCTTCTTCTCGGCACCCGCAAGGCCGACAAGCACGCGCGCGGTAGCAACGCTGGACCAACGAGGCTGCCATGAACACATCTCTATCCGAACTTGAACTTCAAGAGATGGAAACCCGAACTGCCGCGGCTCAAGCTGGCCCGTGGAAATCATGGGTCGAGGGCCGGGATTTCCTTGGCGGCTCAAATTTCATCCAGACCGGCCAAGGGGCGGATCGCGGCGAAGACATCGAAATGACCGGCGCGACGGTCGCGGACCAGGATTTCATGGCAGCCGCGCGCCAGGATGTTCCTCGCCTGATCGCCGAAGTGCGCAGACTGCGCGCGCTCCTCAATCGAGCAAATTAGAAGGCAGCAAGGCTGCCTCCTAGCCCACCCACTTCTCGTAGTCGGACACGAGCAGGTGCAGCGGCGCGACATCCTCGTCGATGTCCGCGAAGCGGCCGATCGGTTCGCGGAAGACATTGTCGGTGAGATCGTCGTTGACGGTCGACACCTCGCCGATCAGCACATCCTTGCCTTCGGCCCAGAAAGCATGCCAGACGCCCGGCAGCAATGTGACGCTCTCGCCTGGGTCGAGCTTTAGCAGCCCGCCCGCCGGCAGCCTGTGAATGGTGCCGTCGACAGGCACCGATACCTCGGCCTTCGGATCGATGCCGCCATCGCGATCGTGCATGAACAGCTCCAGCACCAGCTTGCCGCCACCACGGTTGATGATGTCCTCGGCCTTGATGTTGTGGCGGTGCATTGGCGACAGCTGGTCCTTGCGCGAGATCATGATCTTCTCGGCATAGAGCATGCCCATGCCCTTCTTCATGTCCTCGTAGCGACCGTTGCGAACGGTGAACAGGAAGAGGCCGAGCTCGTTGAACTTGCCCTGGCCGTAATCGGTGATGTCCCAGCCGAGCCGGGAGGAGAAGATGGCCGACGAATCCTGCCGGCGAGCCTTCATCTGTTCCGGGGTCCAATAGGCGAAGGGCGGCATGATGTAGCCGAACGAGCGGATGAAGGCATCGGCGTGGCGGATGATGTCGTTGATAGCGGAGCGTTTCATGATCGTGGTTCCTTCCAGTCGGCCTTGGCGATCTCCAAACCGAATAGCCGAACGCCGATCCGGTGTCGACGTAAACTGCATGAGCTGGCCTCATGACATCCGGTCCGATCAAGGTCATAACGGCAACCAGTTTCCTGATGGTGGCATTCCATGCTGAGCATAGACGATCTCGATACGCCGGCGATCCTGATCGATGTCGATCGCGCCGAAGCCAACATCGCGCGGGCGCAGGCCCATGCCGATCGCCATGGTCTGAAGCTCAGGCCGCACATCAAGACCCACAAACTTCCTTACTGGGCTAAGAAGCAGATCGCTGCGGGCGCCGTCGGCATCACCTGCCAGAAGATCGGTGAGGCCGAGGTGATGGCCGATGCCGGCCTCACCGACATTTTTCTGCCTTACAACATTCTGGGCAGGGCCAAGCTGGAGCGCCTCAAGGCGCTGCACGGCCGCGTGACGCTGTCGGTGACGTCAGACAGCATGGAAACGCTTGCGGGTCTCGCCGCCACCTTCACCGATCCAGGCCAGCCGCTACAGGTACTGGTGGAGTGCGATACCGGCATGGGCCGCTGCGGCGTTCAGTCGGCCAGCCAGGCGGTCGCATTGGCCAGAGAGATCGACAAGGCCAAGGGGCTCGCCTTCGGCGGGCTGATGACCTATCCGGCGGCAGGCCGCGCTGCAGAGGCCGAGGCGTGGCTCGCCGATGCGCGCAACGCGCTCGCTGCATCCGGCCTCGCCTGCCAACGCGTCTCCAGCGGCGGCACGCCGGATATGTGGCGCTCGAGCGAGGCTTCCGTTATCACCGAGTACCGCCCCGGCACCTATATCTATCTCGACCGCTACCAGGTCGCCAAGGGCGTCGGAACCCTCGACGATTGCGCGCTGACGGTGCTGTCGACGGTGGTCAGCCATCCGACGCCGACACGGGCCATCCTCGATGCCGGCAGCAAGGCCTTGTCCAGCGACACGCTGGGGCTGGCCGATTTCGGCGAATTGCTGGGTATTCCGGGCGCCACTGTCACCGGCCTCAGCGAGGAGCACGGCAATATCACGCTTTCCGGCGACGCCCGGCTGCGTATCGGCGAGCGCGTGCGCATCGTGCCCGACCATTGCTGCGTCGTCACCAATCTGTTCGACGAGGTGCACCTGATCGCCGGAGAACGGGTGCTGGAGACGCTGCCGGTGGCGGCGCGCGGCCGCATGGGGTGAGAAGCGGTCTGCGGAGCGGACGGAAAGCCAATTGCTTGGCTTTTCGAGCTTCGAACCCCCTGAGCCTCGGGCAAATCTGAAATTAGTCAGGCTGATTGCCGTTCTGCCTGCCTCGCTGCAACACGGCGCATGGAAATGACCCGGCGACGTCGGATTTCCGTGCGCATCGCCACCAGATGCAGCGCGAAAAACAGCACGGTAAAGCCCAGAGCCATTACCAGCAACGGCCGCAACAGGCTGGGATCGATGGTCGGCCCGCCGAGCCGGAACACCGAAGCCGGTTGATGCAGCGTGTTCCACCAGTCAACCGAGAATTTGATGATCGGGATGTTGATGAAGCCGACCAAGGTGATGATTGCGGCGGCCCAGGCGGCGCGCGCCGCATCGTCGAGTGCCCGCGTCAGCGCGATGATGCCGAGATACATCAGAAACAGCACGAACACCGAGGTCAGCCGCGCGTCCCACACCCACCAGGTGCCCCACATCGGCTTGCCCCAGATCGAACCGGTGATCAGCGCGAGCGCTGTAAAGACGGCGCCGATGGGTGCCGCCGATTTCAGCGCGACGTCGGCCAGCGGATGGCGCCATACCAGCGTGCCCAACGCGAAAACCGCCATCAGCGTGAAACACATCATGGCCAGCCAGGCGAAGGGCACATGGATATACATGATGCGCACGGTGATGCCTTGCTGGAAATCCTCCGGCGCAGTGAAGCTCATATAGAGCCCGGCGGCCAGGATGATGGTGGCGATGGTCGCAAGCCACGGCACCACCTTGTCGGCCAAACCGACAAACCGCGTCGGGTTGGCGAAATCCATCCAGCCGCTGAGGCGTGAAGTCAGGTCACTCATGCGGCTTTACATAAACCGGCGACGCGTTTGGGGCAATCGAGTGGCGGTGTCGCAGGTGGGGCCTTCCCTTCTCCCCCTGTGGGAGAAGGTGGATCGGCGCGTTAGCGCCGAGCCGGATGAGGGGTGCTGGAAGGAGTGAGGCGCGAATGATCCTAGCTGCCGTGCGCCTGAATTTCGATTCTGGATGGAGGGTTGCGCTAAGCTGGAGCACCCCCCATCCGGCCGAGCGGAGCCTGTCCTCGGGTTTGCCGGAGGCAAGACCTTCCCACAAGGGGAGAAGGGCGAGCCTGGCCGCTCAGGCGGCCTCATCCGTGATGGTGCGGCTGAGGCGGCGGACCTCCTCGTCGTTGAGCAGGCCGCCGGCGCGCAGCAGGCTGGCGAAGCGGCCATTGCGCATCGACAATTCGGCGAACCCACCCATTTCGACCACCTTGCCCTTGTCCATGAACACGACCAGATCGGCATCGCGAACGGTGGTCAGGCGGTGGGCGATGATGAAGGTAGTGCGGCCGCGCCGCAATTCGTCGATCGCTTCCTTGACGCGGTCTTCCGTCTCGACGTCGAGCGCGCTGGTCGCTTCGTCGAGCACCAGGATGGGCGAATCCTTCAGCACGGCGCGCGCGATCGCGATACGCTGGCGCTCGCCGCCCGAAAGCTGTCCACCGCGTTCGCCGACGACCGTATCGTAGCCGTTGCTCTTCGACAGGATGAAATCCTGTGCGGCAGCGGCATTGGCGGCGGCGTGGACCTCATCATAGGTCGCCTCGGCGCGCCCGACGCGAATATTGTCCTCGATCGAGCGGTTGAGCAGACCCGCATCCTGGAACACGGTGGCGATCGAGTGGCGAAGCGACTTGCGGGTCACCGTGCGGGTATCGATGCCATCGATCAGGATGCGGCCGCTGGACGGCGCAAAGACCCGCTGCAAAAGATTGATGAGCGTGGTCTTGCCTGCGCCCGTCGGACCGACGATGGCGACGGTCTGACCGGCATGGACCTCGAACGACACGTCGTTCACGCCTTGCCCCGAATTGGCGAATTCGAAGCTGACGTTTTCAAAACGCACATGACCAGTGACATTGCCGAGGTCACGCAAACCGTCCGGCTCGGCGGCGTCGGCCGCGGAGTCCTCGAGGCGATAAAATTCCTCGAGCTTGGCCCTGGCTTCCGAAATCTGGTTGGCGAAGGCCGACATCTGGTCGAGCCGGGCAATCAGCAGCGTCGCAAAGCCGGTAAAGGCGATGACGTCACCGATACGCAATTGGCCATGCATGACCAGGTAGGAGCCGATTAAAAGCACGACCATCATCGAAATGGTCGACGACAGGCGGTGCAGGGCGTTGGCCAATGCCCACCAGTCGAGCACCGGATACTGGGCATCAAGCAGGTTCTTGACATAGCGCTTCAAGGCGTCGGTCTCGTGGCCGATGCGATTGTAGCTCTGCAGCACGGCGACATTGCTGACCGAATCGCTCACATGCGCGAACACTTTGTGAAAGTGCCGCTCCACGGACGCTTGGCCTTCCCTCGTACGCCGCATCACCAGCCGCCCGATTGCGACATAGAGCGCGCCCAGCGCCAGCAGGACCATCGACATGCGAATATCCATGCTGAGCGCCGTCGGCACCAGCAGAACCAGTGCGACAACGGTGGACAAATGCTGCCTCATGAACTCGAGCCAGAGACTGAACAAGGTCTCGACCGCGCGCAGAAGCGTATGCAGGGAATTGGAGGTGCCGCGCTGATGATGCCAAGCAAGCGGCATGGTGATCACGCGCTCGAATGACTGGCAAAGCACCTCGCTGCGCCGTGCATGGGCAAAGCGGTCAGCGCCGCGCGCCACCAGAACGAAGGCGACGACGTTGAAGACGCCGATACCGGCCCATACGGCGAGCGTCGAAAACACCGAGCCGCCGTCCGAAATAGCATCGATCACCCGTCCGAACATGATCGGCTCAAGGATGGCGATAATGGCAAGCGCGACATTCGCTCCGCAGATAAACGCTACGCGTTTCCTGTCGGCGGCGAGATAACCAAGCGCTCTCCAGTAGATCTGCAGAAGGGACACTTCAGCTACTCCGGCAAATTGTTATTGTGCACTGCATCATTTTCTGACTCGTACCTGTTGACGTGTCGCGAAACAATGCTCGTGTACCCCTTCAGTTCCCAATTCGCGAACAAAAGATGGCGACGCTGCGAAATCTGTCGTGATCACCTAACGGTTTGAGAAAAAAGGTAAAATGTCAGCCTTGCGGCAGAATCGTGGCAGGCTGCAAGCACTGCCGCAATTTTAATCAGCAACTGGTTATGTACGGATCACAAAAGCCTGCATCGGCTTTTTGGAGAGCTCATGCGCAATAGAATTTTCTAGGCGTGCTTAAACAACGCGCGCCCCCAAGACGTGCAAGGACGCTCCAAATCCTTGAAACTACGCCGGTATCCTGACGACCACCTCAGCCTTGTCGCCGGCTTTCGGTTCGAAAGATGAAGCCTTCGTCTTTTTACCATCTACCTCAAGCGAGATGGCTTTGACCTTGGCGTCGCGGACAACGCGAACCCTGAGTTCGGCCCCCAGCACCTTGAGCGTTGCTGCATAACCATCCCAATGGCTGGGGAGTTTCGGCCTGAACTGGATGCGCTCGCCCCTGCGCTCAATCCCGAGGATGCCCTCGACCGCCGCGCGGTAAAGCCAGCCGGCCGAGCCGGTATACCAGGTCCAGCCGCCGCGGCCGCCCCTGCCTTGCCCGGCGTAGACGTCGGCCGCGACGACATAAGGCTCGACGCGGTAGTGCTCGGCAGCGGCTTCGTCGAGCGCGTGGTTGACCGGGTTGAGCATCGAGAGACAGCGGTAGGCGTCGTCGGTGCGCCCCATTTCGGCGAGCGCAATGACGAACCATGTCGCCGCGTGGGTGTACTGGCCGCCGTTTTCACGGACACCCGGCGGGTAGCTCTTGATGTAGCCTGGGTTCTGTTCCGTCCTGGAGAAGGGCGGGGTGAAAAGCTTGACGATCTTGAGCTCGTCGTCGACGAGCATTTTCAATGCCTGCTGCATCGCCGTCGTCGACCGCGCCGGATCGCCCTCGCCCGACAGCACGCTCCACGACTGGGCAATCGAGTCGATCTTGCACTCCTGCGAACCGCGCGACCCCAGCGGCGTGCCGTCATCGAAACTGCCGCGACGGTACCATTCACCATCCCAGGCGGTGCTTTCCAACGCCCGCTTCAGCACGTCGGCGTGTTTTGTCCAGGCTTGCGCACGCTTGGTATCGCCTTCCGCCTTGGCAACAGGTGCAAAGTCGCCCAGCGTCTTCAGCAGGAACCAGCCCAGCCAGACGCTCTCGCCCTTTCCGTGCTCGCCGACACGGTTCATGCCGTCGTTCCAGTCGCCACCGAGGATCAGCGGCAGTCCGGCGGAGCTGCTGCGCTTGATGGCAAGGTCAAGTGCGCGTGCGCAATGATCATAGAGTGAAGCGGTCTTCTTCGATATCTCCGGGGTGAAGAAGGCGTCGTGCTCGCCTTCTTCCAGAGGCGGCCCGTCGATGAAGGGCAGTTGCTCCCTGAGGATCGCGGTATCGCCGGTCACCTGCAAGTAGTGTGCCGTGGCATGGGCGAGCCAGACCACGTCGTCGGAAATCATGGTGCGGACGCCAGCCTCGGTGCGCGGCAGCCACCAATGCTGCACGTCGCCTTCGGGGAATTGCCGCCGCGCCGCGTTGAGGATCTGGTCGCGCGCCAGTTTCGGATCATGGACAAGCAGGGCCAGCGTGTCCTGCAACTGATCGCGGAAGCCAAAGGCGCCGCTCGCCTGGTAAAACGCCGAGCGGGCGCGGATGCGGCAGGCAAGGCTCTGATAGGGCAGCCAGTGGTTGACCATCGCGTTGAGCGCCTTGTCCGGCGTCTCGACCTGGATGGTGTCGAGAAACCCTCGCCAGGTGCGTTCATTGTCAGCCAGCCGCTGATCGAAATCCTTGCTGCAATGATGCTGTACCAGCGCGCTGGCTTCCTCGGCAGAGGCTGCATCGCCGAGCAGCCAGAGCAGCGTCACGTCGCCGCCGGCAGGGATGTCGACGTCGCGTGCAATTGCAGCACAAGGATCGTCGCCCGCCTCGACGCGGCCCGACAGGCTTGCGCCGCTGAGCACGGCTTGCGGGAGTCCGCTGGTGCCGTTTCGGCCGATGAACTCGCCGCGGTCGGCCGTCACCGAGTGTACCGCGCTGTCGGCGGCCAGGAAGGCGACCCGCTCGCTGAAGTCGAGCCCGTAGGGATTTTGCGCCAGCAACGCGCCCGTCGCAGCATCCGTGGACGGAACGATGGTCGCCGCCGTGCGCGAACGATGGCTGCCAAGAACCCATTCCGCATAGGCGTAAACGCGCAGGCGCGCCGGCACCGAACCCGAATTCTGGATGCGCAATCGGGAGATTTTCACCGGATCGACAGGATCCACCACATGGGTCAGGTCCATCGACAGCGATCCGCGTTTCGAACGGAAGGTCGAAAAACCCTGTCCGTGCCATGTTTCGTAGGTCATGGCGGGATCGCGCACCACTGCGGCCAGCGGCGAGAACGCCCGGCCGTTGGCATGATCGTAGATATAGATGCCCTCGCCGGGCCGGTTGGTGACCGGGTCGTTTGCCCACGGCGTCAGTTGATAGTCGCGGCTGTTTCGGCTCCAGGTGAAGGCAGCGCCTTCAGCCGAAACATGGAAACCGAACGAGGCGTTGGAGACGACGTTGATCCAGGGCTGCGGCGTCGTGCGCCGGCCAGCAAGGCGCACGACATAGTGGCGTCCGTCGCCCTCGAAGCCGCCAAAACCGTTCCACTGGTTGAGGCCGCTGCCGTCGGCGCTGCCTTCAACCGAGGCCTGGGCAGCCCATGTCTGTGGCGCCGGCGGAGACGGTTCACGAAGCGCTGCTGCACCTGCCGGCTGCAAGGCGTCCCGCGCTTGCAGCGCAGCCGCCTCGGCGCGCTCGATCTGATCGAAGATGGTGCCGTTTCGCGTGTGCAGGGCAACGCGGGCGACGGCGAGCAGCGTCTTGTAGGTCGTCTCGTCCATCAGATCGCGGCGCACCGCGAAGATGTGCTGGCGGGGTCCGAGTTCCTTGCCGCGTAGACGGCTGTTTTCGCACAGCGTCTCGACCGCCCGTTGCAGATCCTGCACGTAGGATGAAGCCTGCTCGTTGACGACGACAAAGTCGATCATCATGCCGCGGGCGCGCATATATTCCTGGAAGCGGAGCGCCTGGGCAACGATCTCCAGATCGGCGACATCGCCGATCCTGACCAGGAAAATCGGAAAGTCGCCGGATATGCTGGTCGGCCACAGGCCCGACTGCTTGCCGAGCCCTGAAGCGATCGATTCGGCCGGAAGGCGCAGGAACGGATCAGGATAGATCAGATAGCGCGCCAGGTTCTGCACATTGGCGGCATCGGCAAGGCTGAGGCCGAGATGACGGGTCTGCACCTGTGAGCGGGTCCAGGCGAGCATCGCCTGGCGGGCGAAGGCTTCCGGATGATCGAGCCGCGCAATGGCATCTTCGAGTTCGGCACGGTTGTCGCCGACGGCAGTCCAGAAGGTCAGCGATATCTTTTTGTTGGCCGGCACGCGCACCTGTCGGCGAAGTGCTGCGACCGGATCCAGCGTGAAGCCGGAATGGCCACCAAGCTTGGCGCCGGGATCGAATGCCGCGGCCTCGACAATGGTGCGGCCGCGGCCGATGAAGGCGCGCCGGTCGGTTTCGGCCTCGGCGTCGCGCGTCGACCCAGACGGGTCGGTGACGAAATGCACCATGGTAACATCAGGCTCGTCCGTTTCCCGCTTGCGTCTTGTGGCAAAGATCGCCCCGTTATTCGCAGCGATTTCGGTTTCCACGAACATTTTCGAGAAGGCAGGATGCGCGTTGTCCGATGCCTCGGAGCCCAGCACCAGTTCGGCAAAGGAGGTCACCTCGATATGCCGGTCGACCGGGCCGTCATTGTAGAGCGTCACCCGCCGGCCTTCGCCGTTTCCTTCCGAGATGACGATGCATTCGACCTCCGAACGCAGTGATCCCACCGACTTGATGAAGCTTGCCTTGTCGTCGGAGAACAGCGTCTGCACCTCTTCGTGGGTGGCACGCTTCGGCTCGGCGGTGGCCGACCACCAGTCGCCGGTGCCGGCGTCGCGCAGGAAGATATAGGAGCCAAGCCGATCCTCGGTTGGATCCGGCTGCCAGCGCGTGACGGCAAGCTCGCCCCAGCGGCTATAGCCTGAGCCGGTCGCGGTGACCATGACCGAATAGCGGCCATTGGACATGACGCTGGTCGAACGCAGCGCCTTGAGCGGATCGAGGATGATGCGCGTATCGGGGCTCTCGACTTCCGTTTCGTCCTTCGACCGTTCGTCGGCCTCGGTCCTGACGGTGGCGGTCGGGATGTCGCGCGGCGCCCTTTCCTGCAGCAGCAACTCGGCCGACTCGATCACCGGATCGCTGTGGAAGCGGTCGCGCAGGCGTCCTTCAAAGATGGCGTCGGCAACGGCGGCGATCGACATGCCGGAATGGTGGGCCATGTAGTTCAGCACGACGACATGGTCGGTGCCCTCCGGCACGCGCTGCGGCGTGAAATCGACCGCATCGTAGAAGCCGTGCCGGCCAAGGGCGCCGAGCCGCCTCAGCCTGGCCAGGTTCTGCACCGATTCACGCGGGGTGAACTGCGCCGCCAGCACGGTCGCATAGGGCGCAATCACCGTGTTCTGGCCAAGACCTCGCTTTAGGCCCAGCCCGGGCACGCCGAAATTGGTGTACTGGTAGGTCAGTTCGCGATCGCGGGCATTGTAGGCCGCTTCCGAAATCCCCCAGGGCACGTTCTTCGAGCGGCCGTACTGGATCTGACGCTTGATGATGAGTTTGCTGGTCTGGTTGAGGATGCTGCCTTGCGGCTCCTTCATCACCAACGGCGGCATCAGATACTCGAACATCGAGCCTGACCAGGACATCAGCGCGCCCTTGAACCCGATCTCGACGATCGGCCGGCCGAGGTGGAACCAGTGCTCCGTCGGCAGATCGCCCTTGGCGATGGCGAACAGGCTGGTCAGCCGCGCCTCGGAAGCCAGGAGGTCGTAGCAGCTTTCGTCGAGCTGATGCTCCTCGACCCGGTAGCCGATCGACAGAAGCTTGCGTTCCTTTCGCATTAGGAAGGAGAAATCCATCTCGAAGGCGAAGCGACGCGTGCGCTCGCGCAACGAAAGAAGCTTGGCCCGCAAGGCTTCGACGGCATTGTCGTCGCTATGCGCGTCATGGACATGCGCTTCGCAGGTGGCTTCCAGTCTCGCCGCCCAGTCGGCGATGGTGTCGCTCTGTGTCGATACGGCCTCGGTATGAATGGCGACGGCGAGCTTGCGAATCTCGCCGGCCAGAACGGCCAAGTTGATGGTGCGGATCGATGCCATCTCGGGCTGTGCCTTGATCGATTCGACCGCCCGCCGCATGCCGTCGAGGCGGTCGGCGAGCCGCTGGCGCAACGGCCGCAACTGGCGACGGTCGTCAGGCAACTCCGCCAGGCTTTCGTCGAGGATCGTCACCGTATCGAGGATACCCTCGAAGTCGCCCTGAAGGTGGACAGCAGGCGCTTCCGCCCATTCGGCGCAGGCGGCCGCCACCGCCACCAGATGGCCGGCAAGATTGCCGCTATCGACGGCGGAAATGTAAAGCGGATAGAGCGGTTTCAGCGTCGTCGTGTCGTACCAGTTGAAGAGATGGCCGCGCTCACGCGGCATGCTCTCGATGGTCGACATCGTCGCGTCGATGCGGGTGGTGGCGTCGGACAGGCTGATCCAGCCGAAGTCGCGCGCCGAAATCACCGACAGGAGATAGACGCCCATATTAGTCGGCGAGGTGCGGGGCGCGACGACAGGCGCCGGACTTTCCTGGAAATTATCGGGCGGCAGATTGTGATGCTCGGCCGTCACGAAGGTCTCGAAATAATGCCATGTGCGCCGCGCAACCGTGCGCAGCGCATGGATGTCCGCCGCCGATATGCGCAAACGGTCCTCGGTTTCGGCCGAGCGGCTGATCCAGAAGGCGAAGGCCGGCGAACCGATCCAGAACAGCGCGAAGAAAAAGGCCACAAATGCTCCGGTGGAATCGGCCAGAACCGGGATGGCGAGGCCGACGACGCCGACAATCACCGCGCCATACATCATGCCGTAATAGGAGCCGAGATCGTTGTCGCCGTTCTTGTGCGCCTGCGAGGCAGTGCGCCATTCGAGCAGGTTCTGCCGAGTGACGAACAAACGGTAGAGCGTGCGAATAATGGCATCGCCCATCATCCAGGCCAGATGCGCCATCAGCACGATCTTCAGCGCTACCAGGGCGGTGCCGAAGACAACGTCGCGCGCCAGCGCCGAGAAATGGCCGCGCGGCGTCTGGTCGCCGCTTTTCGGCAGGATGGCGTGGACGATGTCGAATGTCGGCGCCATGAACAGTGTGAGGATCAACAGCGCCTGCCATTGCGCGGCCTGCGTGAAAGGCAGCAACGTCCAGCCGGCGATCGCCGCCATCACCCAGAAGATCGGCGTCAGCGAGCGGCGCAGATTGTCGACCATCTTCCAGCGCGACAGCGCCGGCACGCCGGAGCGTGGGTCGAGAATGAAGCCCAGAAGCTGCCAGTCGCCGCGTGCCCAGCGATGGTGGCGCGACGCGTCGACCGAATAGCGGGTCGGATAGTCCTCGACCAGTTCGACGTCCGTGACCAGCGCCGCGCGTGCCAAGGCGCCTTCGAGCAGATCGTGGCTGAGGATGGTGTTTTCTTCGATGCGGCCCTTCAGTGCCGCTTCGAAGGCGTCGACGTGATAGAGGCCCTTGCCGGTGAAGGAGCCGTCGCCGAAGACGTCCTGGTAGATATCCGAGACGGCAAATACGTAGGGGTCGAGGCCGCGATTGGCGGAAAAGACCCGCTGGAAGAAGGATGCGTCGTCGCCGCTGGTCAGCGAGGCGGTGATGCGCGGCTGCAGGATGGTGTAGCCGGCGGTGACAACGCGCTTTGCCGCATCGTAATGCGGGCGGTTGAGCGGATGGCAAAGCTTGCCAACCAAACTGGCGACGGCATCGCGGGTGGTGCGCGTGTCGGCGTCCAACGTCATCACATGGATGACGTTTTCAGGCAACGGCACATCCAGCGGCAGGAAGGTGGTGTCGCTGTCACCGCGCAGCAGAAGGTTCAGTTCGTGCAACTTGCCGCGCTTGCGTTCCCAGCCCATCCAGGCGCCCTGGGATTCATTGTATAGCCGCCGGCGATGCAGGACGTAGAAACGCGGCGCGCCTTCGCTGGGATAGCGGGCGTTCAGCCGTGCGATCTCGTCGCGAGCATATTGGAGGATCTCAATATCCGCCGCATCGATTTCGGTTTTGCTGTCCGGCCAGTCCGATAGCAGAGCGAAATGGATTTCGTCCGCGGTGTTGGCCAGGTGATGCACTTCGATGTTGCGGATGTTCTCCTCGACGTCGTCGCGCGAGCCGATCAGCGACGGCACCACCACCAGCGTGCGCGCCTCGGGCGGCATGCCGCGTCTGTAGTCGTAGCCGACGAGGCGGGTGGGCTTCAGGAACAACGATACGACGGTGTTGAAGAAGGCAAGCGCGCCTTCGCTGGCCGGCACGGCAAACAGCGCCAGCATCAAGACGATCGACGGTATGGCCAGGCCGAGATTGGCAAGGGCGTTGCCGGAGAGGACCAGAAGCAGGACCGTCAGCGCGAAAACCGGCACGACAATGCCCAGCCATCCGGTCTTGCCGAACGCCCGTTTGATCGTGACGCTGACGGTCGGCCGATAGCCGATCGCTTTTTCCAGTTCCAGCCGGCGCGGGCCGACCAAAAAGAACCCGACGTCGGTGTGAGCGGTCGGACCGGTGCCGGTGGTATCGGCGACAGCGGCATGGCCGGCGAGTTCGATCGCTTTTTCGGCAACGCGGAATTCGGAACGATCGGAGCGGCGCGCCATTTCCTCGATCGCGGTCCGGTACTGGTCGCGCGAGAAGAAATCGAGCTTGGCGAAATCGGTGCGCTCGCGCAGCAAGGTGTCGATGCGGCTGACACCTTCGAACCAAACCGTCCAGTCGATATCGTTGATAAGCCTGAGGCCGCGGATGATGTTCCCGGTGGTTACATTGCCGCCGGACAGCGTGCGATGTTCGCTGATGATGATTTCCTCGGCATCGGAGCCGGACGTTTCAAGCTCGCCCTCCAGCCATTCCAGCGCCCTGCCGGCATTTTGCGACCCGTCGCGCAGGCGGTAGAGCAATTGGGTGGCGAAGGTGGTGTCCTGTGCATGGGCGACGTAGTTCGACAGGATCGCCTGACGGTCGGCGCTGTCGTCGATCGCCAGCACGCGGTCGGCAACCTCGTTGGCAATCTGGCGCATCTGCCGGGTACGATTGACCCGGACCGCGATCCGGCGAAGATTTTCGATCAGAACGAAGCGCAGCAGCGATGGCAGTGCCCAGAGTTCGCCGATCTTCAGCGGCTCTACGGACTGAAAGCCTTCGACGATTGCCTTGAACATTGTCGCCGAGACGGAACTGTCCGAATGGGCGACATAGGTCCAGGCCAACGCAAGCGCGCGCGGCACGCTGGCGCCGTCGGAAAGCTTCAGCGTCGGTAACTGCCGATAGAAACGGCGCGGCAGGTCGCGCTTGACCTGGAAGATGGTTTCCTCAACCAGATAGTTGTTGTCGAGCAGCCATTGCGCCGCCGGCGTGATTGTCTCGCCCCTCGCCTGCGCGGCATTGGTCGAGCGGTAGACTTCGAGGATCTTGCTGGCGCTGTCGCGGACGCGTGGCTGGAAATCGAACGGCTCCAGGCCGAACAGATCCTTGACGTCGCCGTTGGCGAGGCTTGTACCCAGCGTGCGCAGGCGCTCTTCCGGCAGGAAATTGGAGCGTATCGGCTCTTCGGTGATGGCCGGGAAGCCCGCGCTCGTCTTTTCCATTTGGGTGGAGGCCGTCTGAATATTCATTGAAAATTCCGCATGGGGGACGCACAGCGGCGTCACCGCCACGGCAATGTCCCTAAAACCGATTCAAATGCAATTGGTTGCATCGAAACACAGGTCGAAAGTTTGTTTTCGCACGACAACTTTCAGACGATCACCCCTTCGCTCCCGCCGAGACCTGATCGAAGGAAGGATTCGGGCTTTTTCGTGATGTGGACTTGAGCTTACTGCATATTTCGCCGGTGTTGCGATCATGTTTCGAAACAGGCGTTAATCGTTTGCAGCAACCCGTTCGATCCTGATCACGAACAGCGTCGCCGTTCGGGCAGGCTCCAGGCGCCATTTTAGGGCGTCCGGCCCGAGCAACAGCGTGTCGCGCGGCCCGATGCGGACAGGCGTCGCGCCGGCCACTGTGATCTCGCCGTCAAAACACAGGATGAGGGTCGCGTCGGCCACCGACTGGATATCTGTCGGGGCCGAAATCACTACGCGCTCGACGGCGTGGGTCATCCGTCCGCGCCGCGTCATGACGTTGAGATCGGTGATCGGACCGGCGATCAGCGCCGCTTGCGTCGGCACATCGGCCGGAAAGGAAAGTGGAGCGGAAGCTTTGGTCACCGTAGCCGCCGGGCGGCCGGCGATATCAAGGATGATCCCCTCGCCTTCCAGCACGGCCAAGGTTCGGTCCACTCCGGCAAACCCGGAGAAAGGCCCGTCGCTTTCGACGCGAGCCGTGGAGATGCGCCAGTCGAAATCGTCGAGAGCAGCACCTGCGGGCGAGACGGCGATTTCCGTCGTCACCCCGCCGCCGTTCTTCCACGGCATAGACCGGTATTCGGCTGCCCGGAGAATGCGCAAGGCGCGGCTCAGCCGAGAATGCCTGGCAGGCTGAGTTGGTGCTCCCTGGCGCAGTCGATGGCGATGTCATAGCCGGCATCAGCGTGGCGCATGACGCCGGTTGCGGGGTCGTTCCACAGCACCCGCTCCAGGCGTTTGGCCGCTTCGCGCGTGCCGTCGGCGACGATGACCATCCCGGCATGCTGCGAAAAACCCATGCCGACGCCGCCGCCATGATGAAGCGATACCCAGGTTGCGCCGGAGGCGGTGTTGAGCAGCGCATTGAGCAACGGCCAGTCGGACACGGCGTCGGAGCCGTCCTTCATCGATTCGGTCTCGCGGTTCGGCGAGGCAACCGAGCCGGAATCAAGATGATCGCGGCCGATGACCACCGGCGCCTTGAGCTCGCCCTTCGCCACCATCTCGTTGAAGGCGAGGCCGAGCCGGTGGCGGTCGCCGAGACCGACCCAGCAGATGCGCGCCGGCAGACCCTGGAACGCGATGCGCTCACGCGCCATGTCAAGCCAGTTGTGCAGGTGGGTGTTGCCGGGCGTCAATTCGCGGACCTTTGCGTCGGTCTTGTAGATATCCTCGGGATCGCCTGAGAGGGCTGCCCAGCGAAACGGGCCGATGCCGCGGCAAAACAGCGGTCGGATGTAGGCCGGCACGAAACCAGGGAAGGCAAAGGCGTTCTCGAACCCTTCCTCCTTCGCCACCTGACGGATGTTGTTGCCATAGTCGAGCGTCGGCACGCCGGCATTCCAGAACGCCACCATCGCCTCGACATGTTCGCGCATCGACGCGCGCGCCGCCTTCTCGACCGCCTTCGGATCGCTGGCGCGCTTCTCGCGCCATTCGGCGAGCGACCAGCCCTTGGGCAGATAGCCGTTGAGCGGATCATGCGCCGACGTCTGGTCGGTGACCAAGTCGGGGCGCACGCCGCGCCGCACCAGTTCCGGCACGATGTCGGCGGTGTTGCCGACCAGGCCGACCGATTTCGCCTCGCCGGCCCTGGTCCAGCGCTCGATCTTTTCCAGCGCCTCGTCGAGCGTGTCGGCGCGCTCGTCGACATAGCGGGTGCGCAGCCTGAAATCGATGCGGTCGGGGTCGCATTCGATTGCCAGGCAGCAGGCGCCGGCCATCACCGCGGCCAGCGGCTGGGCGCCGCCCATGCCGCCGAGGCCGCCGGTCAGGATCCATTTGCCTCTGAGATTGCCGCCATAATGCTGGCGGCCGGCCTCGACGAAGGTCTCGTAGGTGCCCTGCACGATGCCTTGCGTACCGATGTAGATCCACGAGCCGGCCGTCATCTGGCCGTACATCATCAAGCCTTTCTTATCGAGATCGTTGAACTTCTCCCATGTCGCCCAGTGCGGCACGAGGTTGGAATTGGCGATCAGCACGCGCGGCGCATCGGTGTGAGTCCGAAACACGCCGACAGGCTTGCCGGACTGCACCAGAAGCGTCTCGTCATCTCCAAGCGTCTTCAGAGAGGCGACGATGCGATCAAAGTCGTTCCAGGTGCGCGCCGCCCGGCCGATGCCGCCATAGACGACCAGTTCGTTGGGGTTTTCGGCGACGTCGGGATCGAGATTGTTCATCAGCATGCGCAACGGCGCTTCCGTCAGCCACGTGCGGGCGTTGAGCTCGCTGCCGCGCGGGCTGCGGACTTCGCGGATGTTATGTCGAGGATCGGTCATGGCGTCACTGTCCCTTTCGAATGAGCTGTGCGACGGAGCGTCAGCGCCCGGCCCAGGCAATCGCGCTTGCCAGGATCCGCTTCAGCGTGGCGCGGATCGGCGCGGCGAATGCGGGGTCGTAAGGCACGGGCCAGTTGTCGGGCGTCCCCTTGCCCTCGGGCTCGCGCATATAGCCGCGGTTGGAGAGTTCCATCTGCAGCGCATGGACGCCGTTTTGCGGCTGGCCGAAATTGCGCGTAATCCAGCCGCCCTTGAAGCGGCCATTCACCACGTATGTCTCGCCGGTTCCGGCGAGGATCTCATCGACCATCGCCTGCAAGGCCGGATCGGCGCTCTTGCCGTCATTGGTGCCGAGATTGAACACCGGCAACGTGCCCTCGAACAGCCGCGGCAGCACCGAGCGGATCGAGTGGCAGTCATAGACGACGATCTTCTGGTGCAAGGCGCGTAGCCTGTCGATCTCGGCCTGCAAAGCGGTATGGTAGGGCAAAAAGTATTTTTCGCGGCGCTCGTCGACCTCCGATGGGTCCGGTTCTTCCCCGGCGCGATAGAGTGGATCGCCATCGAAGGTCTCGGTCGGGCAGAGCCCGGTCGTCGCCTGGCCGGGATAGAGCGAGGCGCCGGACGGGTCACGATTGACGTCGATGACCGTGCGCGAGATCGCCGTATGCACCACCGTCGCGCCGAGCTCCTCGGCAAAGTCATACAGCTTGTCGATCCACCAGTCGGCGTCGCGGCGGCCGAGCCAGCGCGACATAAGCCGGCTTTCAAGACCGGCGAGATCGATGCCGGTGTGCGGGATTGAGACCAGCAGGGGTGCCGTGCCTTGGGTGACGGTGAGCCAGGAGGGTAAAGTCATGAGAAATCCTCCCGCGCTGGCACTCTACGGCGCCCCCCTCTACCCTGCCGGGCATCTCCCCCACGAGGGGGGAGATCGGCGGTCATCGAGGCTTTCGCCAATCTCCAACGGTTCAGGATTGAGGGAAAGGGTGAAGCTGCCGATCTCCCCCCTCGTGGGGGAGATGTCCGGCAGGACAGAGGGGGGCGCCAAGAAACGAGACCTATCATGGCGCGCATCCTCACGACGCAATTCCCGGCAGTGCCACCGCGCCCGCTGCCTTCACGGCAGCGCCATTGCGCGCCATGGCGATGGCCTTTTCCATGTCGGGGTGGAAATGCCGGTCATTGTCGAGATGCGGCACTTCGGCTCTAACCAGCCTGCGGACCGCTTCGAGCGCCGCACTCGATGCCAGCGGCGCGTGGAAGTCGCAGCCTTGTGCGGCGGCCAGCAATTCGATGCCGATGACGGCCGTCGCATTCTCGATCATGCCGATCAGCCGGCGCGCGCCATGTGCCGCCATCGAGACGTGGTCTTCCTGATTGGCCGAGGTCGGGATCGAGTCGACGCTCGCCGGATAGGCCTTCTGTTTGTTTTCCGAGACGAGTGCTGCCGCCGTCACTTGCGGGATCATGAAGCCTGAATTCAGCCCGGGCTTCGGCGTCAGGAAGGCCGGCATGCCGGACAGCGCCGGGTCGACCAGCATGGCGATGCGCCGCTCCGACAGCGAGCCGATCTCGCAGACGGCGAGTGCGATCATGTCAGCGGCGAAGGCCACCGGCTCGGCATGGAAATTGCCGCCGGAAAGCGCGGTGTCGTCCTCGGCGAAGATCAGCGGATTGTCGGTGACGCCGTTGGCCTCGGTGCCCAGCGTGTCGGCTGCCTGGCGCAGCACGCTGAGCGCCGCGCCCATCACCTGCGGCTGGCAGCGCAGGCAGTACGGATCCTGCACGCGCTCGTCGCCGACCCGGTGCGATTCACGGATGGCGCTGCCGGCCATCAGGTTGCGCAGCGCCTCGGCCGTCTCGATCTGGCCAGGATGCTTCCTGAGCAGATGGATGCGCGGATCGAAGGGGGCGTCGGAACCCTTGGCGGCATCGGTCGAAAGTGCACCGGCAACGAGCGCCGACTGGTAGAGCACTTCGGCGTCGAACAGGGCGGCCAACGCATAGGCGGTCGAGAACTGCGTGCCGTTGAGCAGCGCCAACCCTTCCTTGGCGCCAAGCGTGACCGGTTCCAGCCCGTGCGAGACAAAGGCGACCTTGGCCGGGAACCGGCCATGCGGGGTAAAACATTCGCCGACGCCGATCATTACCGCCGTCATGTGCGACAGTGGCGCAAGGTCGCCGGAGGCGCCAACCGAGCCTTGCGCCGGCACCACCGGAATGACGTCATTGGCCAGCATCGCTTCCAGCAATTCGATCGTCTGCGGCCGCACGCCGGAAGCACCCTGCGCCAGGCTGGCCAGCTTCAGCGCCATCATCAGCCGGGTGATCGCAACCGGCATCGGCTCGCCGACGCCGGCAGCATGCGACAGCACGATGTTGCGTTGAAGGGTCTCGAGGTCGGCGGCGGGGATGCGCACGCTGGCCAATTTGCCGAAGCCGGTGTTGATGCCATAGACCGGCTCACCCCGGGCGACGATCCGCGCAACCGTCTCGGCGCTGGCCCTGATTTTTGGCCGGCAGGCAGCGTCCAGCTTCGGCACCGCGCCACGATAGATTTCGCGCCAGTCGGCCAGCGTTGTGTTGCCCGGCTTGAGTTTGAGTTCGCTCATTGTCCTCTCCAGATGCGGGCATGCAGCGGGTTAAAGCCCATGCGGTAGACGAGCTCGGCCGGGCGCTCGATGTCCCAGATCGCCATGTCGGCTGATTTTCCAGCCTCCAGCGTGCCGGTTTTTCCGAGCAGTCCGAGCGCGCGTGCGGCTTCGCGGGTGACACCGGCAAGGCATTCCTCCACGGTCAAGCCAAACAAAGTCGCCGCCATGTTCATGGTCAGCAGTAGCGAGGTCAGCGGCGAAGTGCCGGGATTGCAGTCGGTGGCGACCGCCATTCTGACGCCGTGCTGGCGAAACACGCTGATCGGCGGCTTCTTGGTCTCACGAATGAAATAATAGGCGCCGGGCAGGATCGTCGCCACGGTTCCTGCCCTCGCCATCGCCGCCGCACCCGCCTCGTCAGTGTATTCGAGATGGTCTGCCGACAGCGCCCCATGGCGTGCGGCGAGTTCTGCCCCATGCAGGTTGGACAGCTGGTCGGCGTGGAGCTTGACCGGCAGGCCTGCTGCTTTCGCCGCGTCGAATACGCGAGAAATCTGCTCGGGCGAAAAGGCGATGCCTTCGCAAAAACCGTCGACCGCGTCGGCCAGGCCCTCGGCGGCGACGGCCGGCAAAATCCCTTTTGCGACCAGATCGATGAAAGTGTCCTTGTCGCCTTTCGCCTCGGGCGGCAGCGCGTGAGCCCCGAGAAAACTTGTCCTTACCGTGACTGGACGATGTTCGCCCAAGAGCCGCGCGGCGCGCAGCGATTTCTGCTCGTTTTCGAGATCGAGCCCATAGCCCGACTTGATCTCGATGGTGGTGAGGCCTTCAGCGATCAGCGCATCGAGGCGCGGCAGCGACTGCGCAACCAGTTCGTGCTCACTGGCAGCGCGCAGCGCCTTGACCGACGAGACGATGCCGCCGCCGGCCTTGGTGACCTCTTCATAGGTGGCGCCGGCCAGTCGCATCTCGAATTCGTTGGCACGGTTGCCGGCATGGACCAGATGGGTGTGGCAGTCGATCAGGCCGGGCGTGATCCAGCGACCCTTGCAATCGACAATCTCGGCGTCTTGCAAAAGTGCTGCCGTCATGTCGGCTTCCGGGCCGGCATAGACGATCACGCCATCGCGTGCGGCGATCGCGCCGTCTTCGACGATGCCAAGTCCGGCAGCGCTTTCGGCCATGGTCGCCAGGCGCGCATTGCGCCAGAGGCGAGCCTCCCCTGCCCGGCTTTTGCTCTCTCCAGCCATTATCTTTTCCGTTTCAATCGGCAACGATTATGTATATACATATTGAAATACACTGCAAGTGATATCATTGCACGGGACACAGGGAATCGGAGAGAAAAACGTGACGGCGATCTTTGCGGAACAGGCGCTTCTGCCCGACGGCTGGCATTCCAACATCCGGATCGCCGTCAATGAAGGCCGCATCGCCACGGTCGAAACAAACGCCACGTCCCGGCCCGGCGACGAACGCCATGCCATCCTCCTGCCGGGCATGCCGAACCTGCACAGCCACGCCTTCCAGCGCGGCATGGCCGGCCTTGCCGAGCTGCGCGGCCCTTCCGCCGACAGTTTCTGGAGCTGGCGCGAGGTGATGTACCGCTTCGCGCTGTCGATGACGCCGGACCAGGTCGAGGCGGTTGCCGCGCAGCTCTACGTCGAGATGCTGGAGGCTGGGTTCTCACGCGTCGGCGAGTTTCACTATCTGCATCACGACCACGACGGCCAGCCCTACGCCAACATCGCCGAAATGGCCGAACGCATCACTGCCGCGGCTGCCGACACCGGCATTGGGCTGACGCTGCTGCCGGTCTTCTATGCGCATTCCTCTTTCGGCGGCGCTGTTCCGAACGAAGGCCAGCGGCGATTCATCAACGATGTGAATCGGTTCTCGCGGCTTGTTGAGAAATGCCGCGAATCCGTTCGCACCTTGAATCAAGGCGTCGTTGGCGTTGCCCCACACAGTCTGCGCGCGGTGACACCGGCGGAATTGGAAAACATCGCGGCAATGGTACCGGGCGGACCGGTCCACATCCATATCGCCGAGCAAGTGAAGGAGGTCGAGGACTGCCTTGCCTGGTCCGGGGCGCGGCCGGTCGAATGGCTGCTCGCCAATGCCAAGGTCAATAGGCGCTGGTGCCTGATCCACGCCACCCACATGACCGAGACCGAGACCGCGGCCATGGCGAAAAGCGGAGCAATCGCCGGCCTCTGCCCGATCACCGAGGCCAATCTCGGCGACGGCACCTTTGCCGCACCTTTGTTCAAGCAACATGGCGGCCGCTTCGGCGTCGGCTCCGATTCCAACGTGCTGATCGGCCTGGCGGACGAATTGCGGCAGCTCGAATATTCGCAGCGCCTCGCCCACCGCGCCCGCAACGTGCTGGCGGTGGCGGGCGGCTCGACCGGCCGCGCGCTGTTCGATGCTGCGCTCGACGGCGGCAGTGCGGCGCTTGGCGCCGGTCCGTCGCGGATCGCCGCCGGTGCCTCGGCCGATTTCGTCTCACTGGAAGGCAATTCCCCTTCGCTGGCCGGCAAGGCGGGCGATGCGGTGCTCGATGCCTGGATCTTCGCCAACGGCACCAAAGTCGATTGCGTCTGGGTGCATGGCAGGAAACTGGTCAGCGGCGGCTGGCATGCAAGGCGCGATGCCATTGCCGAGCGTTTTCGCAGCGTGATGACGGCGCTTTCAGCATGAGCATCATTGGAACAATGGACGTCGGCGAGCCTCTCTCGCTGCATCAGCGCATCCTGTCCGACATCAGCGAGCGGATCCTGTCCGGCGCCTGGGCGCCCGGCCACCGCATCCCGTTCGAGCACGAACTGACGGCCGAGTACAAATGTTCGCGCATGACGGTGAACAAGGCGCTGTCGCAGCTTGCCAAGGCCGGGATGATCGAGCGCGTTCGCCGAACTGGCAGCTTTGTCCGGCGGCCGCAGTCGCAAGCGGCGGTGTTGGAAATCCACGACATCAGGATAGAGGTCGAGGCGCTCGGCCTGCCCTATTGCTACGAGCGTGTGGCGCGCCACAAAAGGCGCAGCAGCGCTGAGGATCGCGCATTGTTGGAACTCGACTCCAACGGACCGGTGCTGGCGCTGGAATGCCGGCATTTCGCCGGCAAGCGGCCGTTCGCCCACGAACGGCGGCTGATCAACCTGGCCGCCGTGGCCGAGGCCGCCAACGAGGAGTTTCATGCCGTAGCGCCCGGCCCGTGGCTGATCGCCCGGGTGCCGTGGAGTGCCGCTGAGCACCGCATCCGCGCTGTTGCCGCCGACAGACACATTGCCGCCGCACTCGATATCGAAGCCGGCGCACCGTGCCTGGTGGTCGAGCGGCGGACATGGAGCGCCGAGCACCCCGTCACCCATGTCCGTTTCACCTATGCGGCCGAGAGCCACACGCTGGTCGCGCGGTTCACGCCGTCACAGGGGTGATTACCCTCCCCCTCGCGGAGGAAATGCCGCACGACGGCATTTTGTGACGCGGGGTGGGGTCGGTGCAACCTCGCCGACCCCACCCCGTCTCGCAATCTCCGCTTCGCTCCGACTAGTCGCCGACCCTCCCCCCAAGGGGGAGGGTAAAGCGCTCTGCTTCAGATGGCAGCGGTAACGATGATCTCGACCAGATATTCCGGCCCGGCAAGCTTGGCCTCGCCGGTGGCGCGGGCCGGGGTATGGCCCTGCGGCACCCACTTGTCCCACTCCGCGTTCATCTCTGCAAAGGTGCTCATGTCGGCCAGCCAAATGATCGCCTGCAGGATCTTGGTCTTGTCCGTTCCGGCCTTGGCCAGCAATTCGTCGATGGCCGCCAGAATGTCCCTCGTCTGGGCGCCGACGTTTCCGCCCGGCTCGCCGACCTGACCGGCCAGATAGACGGTATTGCCGTGGATCACGATCTGGCTCATGCGCGGGCCAACATCGATGCGACGAATGCTCATGGGATGTTTCCTTCTCTTGTTGGTTGCGCCTCTTTAGAGTCGCCGTCTGCCGGGGGCAAGGTCGACTGAGTGAATCCTCTTGAGCCAGCAAGGTATGGGGCCAAACAGGACACGCCAAATGGTTTAGTCGCCGCAATTCCGCCCGATTGACTTGTTGACTAATGTAATAACATCACATATCCAATCGCCGCCGCCGTACCAGTCGTGCCCCCGGATCGTCATATGACCAAAACCTGCCTGACCTTCAGCGACCTGACGCTGGGCTACAACAGCCATCCGGCAATCCATCATCTCGACGGCACGATCCACCGGGGATCGCTGACCGCCGTCGTCGGCGCCAACGGCTCGGGCAAGTCGACCCTGATGAAGGGTATCGTCGGCGTGTTGAAGCCGATGGCCGGAACGGTTGTCCGGGCGCCGGGCGTGCGCGCCGCCTATCTGCCGCAACAGTCGGAGCTCGACCGCTCCTTTCCGGCCAGGGTCGTTGATCTGGTTTCGCTCGGGCTGTGGCCACGGCGCGGGCTGCTCGGCCGCTACACCAGGGAAGATCGCGATTCGGTCAGCCAGGCGCTGATGGCCGTCGGCCTCGGCGGCTTCGAGAAACGCCCGATCGACACGCTGTCGGGCGGCCAGCTGCAGCGTACGCTGTTTGCCCGCGTGCTGCTGCAGGATGCCGATCTCATCCTGCTCGACGAGCCGTTCAACGCCGTCGACACCAAGACCGTCGGCGACCTGATCGCACTTATCAAGCGATGGCATGGTGAGGAGCGCACCATCATGGTGGTCGTTCACGACCTGGATCTGGTGCGCCAGAATTTCCCCGAAACGCTGCTGCTGGCGCGCCAGCCGATCGCCTGGGGCGAGACAAAGGAAACGCTGCGGCCGGAAAACCTGTTGCGCGCGCGCCGCTTCCACGAAGCCTGGGAGGAGAACGCGCCCTGGTGCGAGCCCGACGACCACAAGCATGGTGGTCACGCTCACGACCATGGGCACGACCATCATCACGGCTCCGGGCCGCGGGCAGCATGATGGAAACGCTCTACGGTCTTCTCATCGCTCCGTTCGCCGATTTCGCCTTCATGCAACGGGCGCTTGCCGGGTCGCTGATGCTGTCGCTGGGCGCCTGCCCCGTCGGCGTCTTCCTGATGCTGCGGCGCATGAGCCTTTCCGGCGACGCGATGGCCCACGCCATACTGCCGGGTGCTGCCGCCGGTTTCCTGTTCTATGGGCTGGAGATCCTGCCGATGACCATCGGCGGGTTGATTGCCGGCATCATCGTGGCGCTTGGCGCTGGTGCCGTCTCGCGCTTCACCATCCAGCGCGAGGACGCCTCGATGGCGGCCTTCTACCTGATTTCGCTGGCCATCGGTGTGCTGATGGTATCGATCCGCGGCTCCAGCGTCGATCTCATGCATGTGCTGTTCGGCACCGTGCTGGCACTCAACAATGAAGCTCTGACGCTGATCGGCGGCATCGTGCTGGTCACGCTGGTCAGCCTCGCCATCTTCTGGCGGGCGCTGGTCGCCGAATGTCTCGATCCGTTGTTCCTGCGTTCGGTCAGCCGGCTGGGCAGCCCGGTGCATTTCATCTTCCTCGGCCTCGTCGTGCTCAACCTTGTCGGCGGGTTCCAGGCGCTCGGCACGCTGCTATCCGTCGGGCTGATGATGCTGCCTGCGGCCGCCGCCCGCTTCTGGACCATGCGCGTCGAGCCGATGTGCGTGCTGGCGGTGCTGATCGGCTTTGCCTCCTGCATCGCCGGGCTGCTGTTGTCCTACCACGTGTCGCTGCCTTCCGGCCCGGCGATCATCCTGTCTTCGGGCGTCGTCTATTTTGCCTCGATCCTGTTCGGCACGCGCGGCATCCTGCGCGCCCGTATTATCCATCACCGCCACAGAACCGCCTGATCCCAACAGAGGTGACCTTTCCATGCTGAAATCGATCCGCACCGCCTTGGCAATGGGCGTTATAACAATAACGGCCCTTGGCGCGTCATCGGCCCTCGCGGAGCCGTTGAAAGTCGTCGCCAGCTTCACAGTCATTGCCGATTTTGCCAAAAATGTCGGCGGCGACCGGATCAATCTGACCACCATCGTCGGGCCGGACGGCGATGCCCACGTCTACGAGCCGAGTCCGGCCGACGCGGTGGCCATGGCGGGTGCGGATGTGGTGCTGGTCAACGGCCTGCATTTCGAAGGCTTTCTGCAGCGCCTGGTCGACGCCAGCGCCACCAACGCGACAATCGCCGTTCTGACCAAGGGCGTCACGCCGATCAACTTCAAACCCGAATTCGCCGATGCCGACGCCGCTGAAGGCGAAGATACCGATCCGCATGCCTTCCAATCGGTCGCCAATGCCAAGATCTATGTGAAGAATATCGCCGACGCCTTCTGCACCGCCGACGCCGAGGGTTGCGACACCTACAAGGCCAATGCCGCCGTATACACCGAGAAGCTCGACGCGCTCGAGGGTGACGTGCGGACGGCGATCCAGTCGGTCCCGCAAGAGAAACGCGTCGTCATCACCTCGCATGACGCGTTCGGCTATTTCGAGAAGGCCTATGGCCTCACCTTCCTGGCCCCCGAAGGGGTGTCGACCGAGTCGGAGCCGTCCGCCGCGGACGTCGCCAAGCTGGTCAGCCAAGTTAAGCAGGACAAGGCGGCGGCGGTCTTCGTCGAGAACATCGTCAACGCGCGGCTGATCGAGCAGATCGCCAGCGAGACCGGGGTCAAGGTGGGCGGCACGCTCTATTCAGACGCGCTGTCGCAGCCCGACGGCCCGGCCTCGTCCTATATCGACCTGATGCACAACAACATCGCCCAGATCAAAGGCGCGATACTCAGAGGCTGAGACGCCGTCCACTTGGTCGGCTTGCGCACGTGTAGGCAACAAAGTGCTACAGCGTCCTTTGTGGATCCAAGGACGCGGTGCTGTAGGTAGCCCGGCTGGATTTCCCGCATGAGAATGTCTATCTGCGCAGCGGGAATTCTTTTTGCGCGGATTGCCGCCCAGGCCTGGGAGTGGCAAGACTCCGCCCTTGGCCAGCAGGCATCGAACATTGCGAGGACGCCATCATGGAATATCGTCAGATCACCGAGGGCTACTCGGTCTCGGGTCAGATCCAGCCCGATGAGGTAGCCGCCATCAAGGCCGCCGGCTTCAAGAGCGTCATCTGCAACAGGCCGGATGACGAGCAGCCCGGCCAGCCATCAGCGGACAGTGTCAAGGCAGCAGTCGAGGCTGCCGGGCTCGCTTTCCGCTACATCCCGGTCATCAGCGGCCAGATCACGGCCGAGAATGTCGGGGACCAGGCCGAGGCGCTCGACGAACTCGAAGGCCCGATCTTCGCCTATTGCCGTTCCGGCGCACGCTGCACCAATCTTTACGGGCTGATCCAGCAGTCGAAGGGCTAATTTAGATCGGCAGCGCGCCGGTCTCCTTCAGTGTTTCGAGCACGATCGCGGTCTTTACATGCTGCACGGATTCGTGCGGCAGGAGCACGCCGCTGACGAATTCCGACAGCGACTTCAGGTCGGGCGTCACCACCTTCAGGATATAGTCCATCTCGCCGGTCAGCGCGTGCGCCTCCTGCACCTCCGGCAGCCGCGCCACCAATTCGCCGAAGCGCTGCGCATTGTCGCGGTTGTGGGTGGCCAGCGTCACCGAGATGACGTTGACCAGCGAGAAGCCGAGCTTGTCGCGGTCGAGCACCGCGCGATAACCCCTGATGTAGCCGTCCTCCTCCAGCCTCTGGCGGCGGCGCGAACATTGCGACGCCGACAGGTTCACCCGTTCCGACAAATCGTTGTTGGTCAGCCGTGCGTCGCCCTGCAACAGAGCCATTATCTTGCGGTCAAATCGGTCGATGCGCGCATCATCCATGGATTCGTCTCCATACGTGCACAGTTCGCGCATCACTCGATCATTTAAAGCGTTTGAATGCAAGCACCATGCGCCCGCTCCGCGCTATGATTGCGTCGAAATGGCCCTTTCCGGCCACGCAGCTTTTGGAGGACAATACCATGGGCCCCTTCCCACACGACGCACCGCCCGCAAAGATCAGCAAGGCCAATCCCGCCGGCACCGACGGCTTCGAATTCGTCGAGTTCGCGCATCCCGAACCGGAAAAGCTCGCCGAGCTTTTTACCCGCATGGGCTATGTGCCGGTAGCCAAGCACCGCACCAAAGACATCACCGTCTGGCGGCAGGGCGACATCAACTATGTCGTCAATGCCGAACCCGGCTCGCATGCGATGAAATTCGTCGACAAGCACGGCCCCTGCGCTTCCTCCATGGCCTGGCGGGTCGTCGATGCCAAGCATGCGTTCGACCATGCCGTCGCTAAGGGTGCGACGCCCTATGAAGGCAACGATAAAACGCTCGAAGTGCCGGCGATATCAGGCATCGGCGGCTCGCTGCTTTATTTCATCGAGGTCTACGGCGACAAGGGCTCGGCCTACGATGCCGAGTTCGAATGGCTTGGCGCACGCGACCCGAAGCCGGAAGGAGTCGGCTTCTATTATCTCGATCACCTCACCCACAATGTCTATCGCGGCAACATGGACAAATGGTGGGATTTCTATCGCGACCTGTTCGGCTTCAAGCAAATCCATTTCTTCGACATCGATGGCAAGATCACCGGCCTAGTCAGCCGCGCCATCACCTCGCCCTGCGGCAAGATCCGCATCCCGCTGAATGAGTCCAAGGACGAGACCAGCCAGATCGCCGAGTATCTGAAGAAGTACAATGGCGAAGGCATCCAGCACATCGCCGTCGGCACGGACGAGATCTACGGCGCCACCGACAGGCTGGCCGCCAACGGGCTGAAGTTCATGCCCGGCCCACCCGAAACCTATTATGATATGTCCCATGACAGAGTGCACGGCCATGACGAGCCGATCGAGCGCATGAAAAAGCACGGCATCCTGATCGACGGCGAAGGCGTGGTCGACGGCGGCACGACCAAGATCCTGCTGCAGATCTTTTCAAAAACCGTGATCGGCCCGATCTTCTTCGAATTCATCCAGAGGAAGGGCGACGAAGGTTTTGGCGAGGGCAATTTCCGTGCGCTGTTCGAATCGATCGAGCAGGACCAGATCAAGCGTGGCGTGCTGAAGGTGCAGGCGGCGGAGTGAGGCGACCGCGCCTCTAAATTCCTTGCGGTTCGATCAATTATGACCTAAATTCTGGTCATAAAGGATTCAACCATGAATATCTCGATCGCTGAAGCCAAAGCGAAATTGTCGGAACTTGTCAGCCGGGCGGAAGCTGGCGAAGAGATCGTGCTCACCCGGCATGGCAAGGTCGCTGCTCGCCTAGTACCGCCAGCATCGCCCGACCTCCTGCCTCGCATCGGCGCCCTAAAGGGTAAAATCCGGATCGCAGACGATTTTGACGAACTCGGTCCCGAATGGGACGAGTACGTTAAATGACGATTGGCCCGTTTCTCGCCGACACGCAAATCATCCTTTGGTCGATTGCGGACAATCCTCGTCTTCGCGAACCGCATCGTGCCATTCTAGCGTCAGATGCGGTCGTCTTTGCCAGCGCCGCCAGCGTTTGGGAGATCGCCATCAAGCGCGCTATCGGAAAGCTTGACGCTCCCGACGATCTGGCAACGCTACTTCCGAAGATGCGCTTTCTTCCCCTCACCATTACGTTTCAACATGCGCAAAGGGCTGGGGGTCTGCCTCATCACCACGGTGATCCATTCGACAGGCTTCTCATCGCACAGGCGCAAGTGGAGAACCTAACCATTCTGACGGCTGACCCGCATTTCGCCCGTTACGATGTCGCCTTGGCCTGATCGCCTAAGTCCAACCGCTCGAGCTCGGCTTTCCTGAGTTCCAGATCATAGTCGAGGAAGAACTCGTCGAGCTGCGGCGGCTCCACCGACGTGCCGGATAGCATGGCGTGCACCTGGCCGCGATGATGGATATCATGGATGAAGAGGTGGGCGAGCAGGTCGCCGATGCGCTCCGGTATTTTTCCGTCCTCGCGCCGGTCGGTGATGACGCGGCGGTCGAGATCGTCGGTCGACAGGCGGTCGCAAAAGGCGATCAATCGCCGGTCGGATGCAGCCTGGGCGGCAAACAGCGCCTGTGGTTCATCGAACGGCACGAAATCGTCATGAGCCGCGGCGCCAACGCCGCCCTCTTCGAGAAAATCGAGATAGAGATGATCGACAGCCAGGATGTGATTGAGCGTTTCCCTGATCGACGGGAAGAAGCTGGTGCGCTCAGCTTCGAATTCACCGGGCTCAAGCTGCAGCACGACGCGGTAGAGCCGGTCGTTCGACCAGAGATTGTTGCGCGCCATGCGGCGATTATGGTCCAGCAGGTCCACGTCACATACTCGCCCAACCAGCCGAGGCAATCAAGTTCACAGCCACACCGATAGCACCTATGGCTAGCAGACGAGCGATCATGCCACGCCGCAGCGCTTGCGTTTCAACGTCGCTTGCAACGTCCCGGTTCAAAGCGACGTAAATAAGCGTCGCCCGACGCGCAACGCTGCTGAAGTTGCGGAGCCTTTCAGATCGGTCCTCAACCTGATGGCAAAGTCGGATTGCCGAAATTAGAAGCCAGGCAGTAGCGATGCCGCAAATTCCCACAAACCAGAGATAAGTAGCAGTGTACGGCATCCTGATCCTGCCAGCGCTTCGGAACGACGCTAGATATGGATTGCTTCAAATTGCGTATTTCTCGACCTTCTGCTCGATCGCACCAAAAATCGAATGTCCGGTCCGGTCCTTCATCTCGATGCGCACCGTGTCGCCAAAGCGCAGGAACAGCGTTGTCGGTTCGCCCGCCTCGATCGTTTCGATCATGCGCAGTTCGGCGATGCAGGAATAGCCGGCGCCGCCCGCCGAGACGGGCTTGCCCGGGCCGCCGTCGAGCTTGTTGGAGACGGTGCCCGAACCGATGATGGTGCCGGCGGCCAGCGGCCGGGTTTTCGCGGCATGTGCGATCAGCGCCGGAAAATCGAAGGTCATGTCCACGCCGGCGTTCGCCCGGCCAAACGGCTTGCCGTTGAGATCGACCAGCAGCGGCAGGTTGACCTTGCCGCCATCCCAGGCGTCGCCGAGTTCGTCCGGCGTTACCGCGACCGGCGAAAAGGCCGAGGACGGTTTCGACTGGAAGAAGCCAAAACCCTTGGCTAGTTCCGGTGCGGTAAGTGAACGCAGCGTGACGTCATTGACCAGCATGACCAGCCGGATCGCGGCCCGCGTCTCATCTAGGCTTGCTCCCATCGGGACATCATCGACAATGACGGCGATCTCCCCTTCCATGTCGACGCCAAAAGCCTCGTCGGCCGCCCGGATCGGGTCGCGCGGCGCGATGAAACTGTCCGAACCACCCTGATAAATCAGCGGATCGGTCCAGAAGCTTGCCGGCATCTCGGCGCCGCGCGCCTTCCGAACCAGTTCGACATGGTTCACATAGGCCGAGCCATCCGCCCATTGATAGGCGCGCGGCAGCGGCGAATGGGCGTCATGCTCGTGAAAGCGCGCTGACGGCACCGCATTATTCTCAAGCGATTCCGCCATGGCGGCGAGATGCGGCGCGATCCGGCTCCAGTCGTCGAGTGCCGCCTGCAGTGTCGGTACCAAGAACGAGGCGTCGGTAAAGCGCGTCAGGTCGCGCGAGACGACGACCAACTTCCCGTCGCGCGACCCGTCCTTCAATGTGGCAAGCTTCATGTGGTTTCCTCTCCTGATGCGGCTTTGTTGCCGCTTTGAATTTTTGCTTTACGCATGATCTCTTCCGAAAACCGGTTCCCATTTTTCGCTAACGCGGTCCTTCGGTTCGGGATCATCCTCCAGCCCCACAACAAGGCTGTCGCGGGCAATCGTCAAGTCGCCGGCCCATGTTTTCCTGACGGCGGCAATCCAGTCGGCCTCACCGATCTCGGGATCGTCGGCCGGAATGAGGTGGTTGAGAACCAGTCTTTTGACCCCTGCATCACTGGCGATGCGCCCCGCCTCCTCAGCAAAAGTATGGCTGGCGAGCAGGTGTTCTCTCAGCCGCGCGCCGTTGCCGGTCTTCGCAACGAGCCGCTCGATGCCTTGTTCCAGCATGGCCTCATGGACGAGGATGTCGGCGCCTTTGGCAAAATCGGCCAATGGCGGAAAGGACGCCGTATCGGCCGAGAACACGACGCTTCGTCCGGCATGCTCGAAGCGCAGCGCAAAGCAGTCGGTCACCGGCGGATGGTCGACGCGCAGCGCTGAAACCTTCAGGCCGCGCTCCTCCATCACCCGGCCTTCGCCGAACTCGATGATCGAACCCAAATCTCTGATATCAGGCCGGCCTTCATCGATGATACGTATCTCGATGTCGAATTCCATCGCCTGGCAAAAGCGCCGCCAGTAATGGCCAGTGCCGGGCGGGCCGAACACAGTGACCGGTGTGGCCAGACCCGCCGTCCATGCGGTGTGGATCAGCGGACCGAGTTCCAGCACATGGTCGGAATGCAGATGGGTGATGAAGACCAGGTCGAGCGCCTTCAGGCTGATGCCGGCGTCGGCCAGCCCGCGCGTCACGCCAAGCCCGCAATCGACGACGATGGTGCGGCCGCCGATCTCCAGCAGCGACGAACTTGGCCATGGCCCGCCCGGCCGGAGCGCCGGGCCGCCCTTCGAGCCCAGCAGCACCAGCCGATCCCGCGTAGGATCAGCGCTCAAGACCAGTCGCCCTCGGGCGTGCCGTTGAAGCGCTTCTTCAGATCGGCCCAGCAGTCGATGTAATTCTCCTGCCGGGTTTCAACTTCGGCGGCGTAGCGGGTCAGCATCTGCGGGAATCGCGTCTCGAACATGAAGGCCATGGTGTTGTCGAGCTTGACCGGTTTCAGCTCCGCGCGCGAGGCCTTTTCGAAGCCAGACGCGTCAGGCCCGTGGGCCAGCATCAGATTGTGCAGGCTGATGCCGCCGGGAACGAAGCCCTCCTCCTTGGCGTCGTATTGGCCGTGGATCAGGCCCATGAACTCGCTCATGATGTTGCGGTGGTACCAGGGCGGGCGGAACGTGTTTTCGGCCACCAGCCAGCGCGGCGGGAAGATGACGAAGTCGATGTTGGCGGTGCCCTCCTCGCCGCTCGGCGCGGTCAGCACCGTGAAGATCGACGGATCGGGATGGTCGAACAGGATCGCCCCGACCGGCGAAAACGTTGCAAGATCATATTTATAGGGCGAATAATTGCCGTGCCACGCCACCACGTCCAGCGGCGAATGGTCGAGTTCGGCGACATGAAACTGGCCGCACCATTTCACGATCAGCCGGCACGGCGTCTCCTTGTCCTCGAACCAGGCGCAAGGCGTCTTGAAATCGCGCGGATTGGCCAGGCAATTGGCGCCGATCGGGCCACGATTCGGCAGTGTCAGCTTGGCGCCGTAATTCTCGCAGACATAGCCGCGCACTGTTTCATCGACCAGTTCGACCTTGAACACGAGGCCGCGCGGGAGCACGGCGATCTCGCCCGGTCGCAATTCGATGACTCCCATTTCGGTAACGAAGCGCAGGCTGCCGACCTGCGGCACGACCAGCAACTCGCCGTCGGCGTTGAAGAAATGGTCGTCGACCATCGAGCGATTGGCAACATAGACATGCGCCGCCATGCCGGTCTGGCCGAGCACGTCGCCGGCGGTGGTGATGCTACGGATGCCGGCAATGAAGTCGGTCGGCTCCTTCGGCATCGGCACCGGATTCCAGCGATATTGGCCGAGCGCCAGTTCGTGATCGCCGATATTCGGCGCGCTCTTCCACAGCGGATAGTTCGCCGCCTTGAAGCGGCCAGTGTGCCTGACGCTCGGCCTGATGCGATAAAGCCAGGAACGCTCGTTGGTGCCGCGCGGCGCGGTGAAGGGTGAGCCCGAAAGCTGCTCGGCGTAGAGACCGTAGGCCGGCCGCTGCGGCGAATTCCGCCCCTGCGGCAGCGAACCGGGCAAAGTCTCGGTTTCGAAGTCGTTGCCGAACCCCGGCATGTAGGAAAAAGCCATGGTTTCCTCCCGAATCCACATTGCCAGAGCGTGCATTGTGCGTCCACGAGGACGTCAGGCGCTCTGGATTGACGAAAACTGGTTTCATTTGTAACCATTGAAAATGTAACCATCAATGGCGACTGTGAAAATGACAACCAAGCGCGAGCCCTCTGACGAACCGGAAATTCTCGAGCTTGAAAGCTTCCTGCCCTACAGACTCTACCGGCTCGCCGACGCCGTCAGCCGCGAATTCTCCAGAATTTACAAGGACCGTCACGGCCTCACCCGCCCGGAATGGCGCACGCTGGCCGGGCTCGGACAGAACGGCACCATGACGGCAACGGCACTCGGCGAACAATCGGCCATGCACAAGACAAAGGTTTCGCGCGCCGTCGCCGAACTCGAACGGCGCCGCTGGCTGACGCGAACACCGGATGAAAAAGACCGCCGCATCGAGCATCTGACTCTGACTGGAGCGGGCCTTGCCGCCTATCGCGAGATGGTGCCGCTGGCCAAGGCTTTCGAGCAGGAATTGCTAGCAAGACTAAGCACCGACGAGCGCACCGCGATCACAAACGGATTGGGTGCGCTCAAGGAGGCCCTTAGCAAGGATTAGGCGCTCACCAATCCATCACCACCTTGCCCGAATTGCCGCTGCGCATTGCGTCGAACCCAGTCTGGAAATCGTCAATGCCGATGCGGTGGGTGATCAGGCCGCTGACGTCGAGCGGGCCCTGCACCAGCGCGATCATCTTGTACCAGGTCTCGAACATCTCGCGGCCATAGATGCCCTTGAGATGCAGCATCTTGAAGATGACCTTGTTCCAGTCGATCTCGAAGCCGGTCGGCGCGATGCCCAAAATGGCGATCTTGCCGCCATTGTTCATGGCGTCGATCATGTCGCGGAAGGCGGGTGCGGCGCCCGACATTTCGAGGCCGACGTCAAAACCTTCGGTCATACCGAGCGCCGGCATGATATCGCGCAGCTTTTCCTTCGACGCGTCGACCACATGCTGGACGCGGAGCTTTTTCGCCAGCGCCAGCCGCACCGGATTGATGTCGGTGATGACCACTTTTCGCGCGCCGACGCATTGAGCGACGAGTGCAGCCATGATGCCGATCGGCCCGGCGCCGGTGACCAGCACGTCCTCGCCGACGAGATCAAAGGACAGTGCGGTGTGAACCGCATTGCCCAGGGGATCGAAGATTGCGGCGATCTCGTCGGGCACGTCGTCGGGGATCGGCACGACGTTGTGCTGCGGGATCGCCAGATATTCACCGAAGGCGCCCGGCCGGTTGACGCCGACGCCGAGGGTGTTGCGGCACAGATGCCCCCTGCCCGCCCGGCAATTGCGGCAATGGCCGCAGACGATGTGGCCTTCGCCCGAAACACGCTGGCCGATCTTGTATTCGGTGACCGCCGCGCCGAAGTCGGCGACAGTGCCGACAAATTCATGGCCGGTCACCATCGGCACCGGCACGGTCTTCTGCGCCCACTGGTCCCAATTGTAGATGTGGACGTCGGTGCCGCAAATCGCGGTCTTCTTGATCTTGATCAAAACGTCGTTGGGGCCGATTTCCGGCACCGGCACTTCTTCCATCCAGATGCCCGGTTCGGCCTTGGCCTTCACCAGCGCCTTCATCATGTTGGACATCAGACGCTCCTCAAAAATCTTGCCTGTCTTTGACAGATCGGCTGCATCAGGCGGCCGCCTCCAGGATTCTCTTCAGTCGCAGCAAATCTCGATCGGTCGAACGCCGGACGGCCAAAGCCACGAACGGGGCAACCAGACGGGAAAAGCCGGTTGGCGCGCCGCGGTTCCTGAGCGCCATATGGGTACGGCCTTCGCCAGCATCCCGCCACGCATAACTCGTTTCCATGGGAAACGGCCCTTCGGCGGTCCGCATTACAAGCCGTTCGCCCTGCACGAGCTCGACGATTTCGTAGGTGTAAACAAGCCGCCTTCCGAGGAACTGCGCCACGAATGCAATTCTCGATCCTGCCCGGGCCGGTCGGGGCGTTTTCCATTCCACCGATTTGATATTGACGTACCAGCGGGGAACGTTGTCCGGATCGGCGGAAAAGTCGGCGACGACCGCGCGTGGCCTGGCAATCTCGATCTTGCTCGTCACGTCGATCGTCATGGCCGGCTTCCTGCGATAGGGTCAAGCGATTACACCCAGCTCTTTTCCGACGTCGCCAAATGCTGCCACGGCGCGGTCGATATCGGCGCTGGAATGGGCGGCCGACATCTGCGTGCGGATGCGCGCCTGGCCTTTCGGCACCACCGGGAAGGAAAAGCCGATAACATAGATGCCGCGCTTCAGCATTCGCTGCGCCATCTCCTGCGCCAACGCGGCGTCGCCCAGCATCACCGGGATGATCGGGTGATCGGCGCCGGCCAGCGTGAAGCCCAGCTTGCCCATCTGAGACCGGAAACGTTCCGCATTGCCATATAGGCGCTCGCGCAGCACGCCGCCATTGCGGATCAGCTCGAAGACCTTGAGCGAGGCGCCGGCGATCGCCGGCATCAGCGTGTTGGAGAAGAGGTAAGGACGCGAGCGCTGGCGCAGCCAGTCGACCACCTGCCTTTTACCAGACGTGTAGCCCCCGGAAGCGCCGCCGAGCGCCTTGCCGAGCGTGCCAGTGATGATGTCCACCCTGCCCTCGACGCCGCAATGCTCGGCCGAGCCGCGCCCGTTCTCGCCGACGAAGCCGACTGCATGGCTGTCGTCGACCATCACCATTGCATCGTACTTGTCGGCGAGATCGCAGACGCCCTTCAGATTGGCGATGATGCCGTCCATGGAAAACACACCATCGGTGGCGATCAGCCGGAAACGGCAATTCATTGCCTCCTTCAACCGGGCTTCCAGATCGGCCATGTCGTTGTTGGCGTAGCGGAAGCGCTTCGCCTTCGACAGCCGCACGCCGTCGATGATCGAAGCGTGGTTCAGCGCGTCGGAGATGACCGCATCCTCCTCGCCGAGCAGCGTCTCGAACAGGCCGCCATTGGCATCGAAGCACGAGCCGTAGAGGATCGTATCCTCCATGCCGAGGAAGCCAGAAATCGTCGCCTCGAGCTGCTTGTGCTCTTCCTGCGTGCCGCAGATGAAACGCACCGACGCCATGCCGTACCCGTAGCGGTCAAGCGCCTGCTTGGCCGCGTCGCGCAATTCGGCGCTGTCTGCGAGCCCGAGATAGTTGTTGGCGCAGAAATTCAGCACCTTTTCGCCGTCCACCTCGATCTCTGCCGACTGCGTCGAGGTGATCACCCGCTCGGATTTGTAGAGGCCGGTCGATTTCAGCCCTTGAAGCTCGCTGTCGATATGGGAGAGGAATGCCGCGCTCATGATCAGGCCCTGTTGAGATTTGAATGGACTGTCGCCCCGCGCGGGCGAAAAATCCACCGCAAAAGCGACTGCTTCGGTGACGCGACGGCCGGTGGCCAGAATGCCGCCCAAGAATGCCGCCAAATGGCGGATATTCAAATGCAGGTGCCGCGCGAAAGAACGCGATAACCATTTCGCAAGCTTTCCACCGCTGCCGCTATCGCCGCTCTGTCGACTTCCAGAGCTGTTAACACTTTCAAGCCAATGGTTCTCACACCTAAACAATCTGTCGGCGAGAGGGACCGCCCCAGAAAATGTCGCAGCAACCGGCACAAACCATTTCGGGCAGGCTGATACTGTTGATCAAGGCCGGCTATTGGCTGGCGCTGCTGATCATTGCAGCCATGGTGATGGCCTCCTTCATCCTTCTCCAGCAGATGATGGCTGCCCAGCGGCACGACGATACGCTGCTCAATATTGTCGGCATGCAAAAGACGCTGTCGCAACGCATTGTCTTCCTTGCCAACGCTGCAGGTGCTGCTTCGCGCAACCAGCAACCGGCTCTGGTCACCGCATTCAAACAGGCCACTGCGGAGTTCGAGAGGAACTACGACCTGCTGCTCGAGCGGGTCGTCGCCGACCCGGCGTCACCGGCAAGGTTCGATCCAAAGTCAGTCGAGAGCGTGCTTTTCGCCAAGCCGTTTCATCTCGATTACTTCTCGGTCGGGCTTATCGCCAACGGCCAACGCCTGGTTTCGGCGTTTGAATCACGACTCGGTATGGCCGATAATGGCGGCTACAAGGGCGGCGGCGAACGCGTCAACCTCGACGCTTCCATCGCCAATGCGACCCTGTCGGGCTATGCGGCACTCGGCCAGCGCATCAGCGCCCATGCTGATGCGCGATCGGAAACACTTCTCGATCTCCATCGAACGCTGTTCTACACCACCATCGGCGTCATCGTGCTGGTGGCACTTTTCATCTTCAGGCCGATGTCGAACGCCATTCTGCGCAAGACGCATGAACTGATCGATGCCCGCAATTCCATGGCCTTCATCGCCGTGCATGACGGCCTTACCGGCCTGCACAACCGCACCTTCCTGACCGACCATTTCGATACGCTGATCAAGGGGGCACAGCGCCGGCGAGAGCGGCTTGCGGCGGTCCACCTCGACCTCGACCGGTTCAAGCAGATCAACGACACGCTTGGCCACGCCGCCGGCGACTATGTGCTGGTGGTGACGGCGCAGCGCATGCGCGATTCCTGCCGGGCGTCGGATCTCTGCGTGCGTCTCGGCAGCGATGAGTTCGTAATGATCCTCAATGGTGCCGGCGGCACCGAGGACATCAACATGGTCGCCAGGCGCGTCCTGACGCAGATCAACGAACCGATCGTCTTTCGGGGCACGACCATCCTTCCGGGCGCCAGCGCCGGCGTCGCCGTCTATCCGGTCGACGCCGACAATGCGCAAGATCTGCTCGTCCATGCCGACCTCGCGCTCCACTCCGCCAAGAAGCAGAGTGGCGGCAGCCTCTCATTCTTCTCCGAGGAGTTGCGGCATGAACTCGATTACCGCAAGCGGCTCGAGCATGACATTAGGATCGCGATCGCGGAGAAGGCGTTCCAGGTTTATTTCCAGCCGCAGGTTTCGTTGTCGAACGGTACGATCGGCGGAATCGAGGCGCTGGTTCGCTGGAAACATGCCGAGCGCGGCATGATCGCACCGGGCGAGTTCATTCCCGTCGCCGAAAAATGCGGACTCATGCCGGCGATCGGCCGCATCGTCATCGCCAAAGCAATCAGCGAGGCGGCCGAGTGGAACCGCACCGGCGTCGCTTTTGGACGGCTAGCCGTCAACGTGTCCGGCTCCGAACTGCGCGAGCCCGATTTCGACGCCTTCCTCTTCGGCGCGCTGGAAAAAACTGGCCTGCCGCCACAAAAACTTTCGCTGGAAATCGTCGAATCCGTCATTCTCGACGACGAGAAGACCGGCATCGCGGCAAAGCTGCGGCACATCCGCGCCGCCGGTGTTCATCTCGAACTCGACGATTTCGGCACCGGCTACGCGTCGCTCAGCCACGTCAACCCGAACGAGATCGACCGGCTGAAGATCGATCGCCGCTTCGTCCAGAACATCAATGAGAACGACGACAACACCAAGATCGTGCGGGCCATCACCGAACTCGCCCGCGGCCTCGGCATCTCGATCGTCGCCGAGGGCGCCGAAACCGAGGCCGAGCTCGATTCGCTGATGGCGATCGGCTGCGACCAGGTGCAGGGCTATTCCATCGCCTTCCCGATGCCGCAGGACACGGCACGCGAATGGCTGGTGGCGCGGGCGCCGAAGAAAGCCAGGCTAACGGTGCTGCGGGGAAGCCGGGCGTAAGGCGCCAACCTTGACATGCCGCCTTGGAAATGGCGGCCTGACGGGTGAGTCCGGCTAATGCCGATCTGCCGCTGACTGCCGCAATGGCGGCAAGTTCTTCAGCGGGTTGGGATCAATCGACATTCGCCCGCAGCGCCGCCAGGACTTCGGCGAACTCCGCCAGCCTGTCGTCGGACAACCCGGTCCGCAGCCGCTTGTCGAAGGCAAGGGCTGCCGTGCGCAATTTCAGGAACAGCGCCTCGCCGGCTTCGGTCAGTTCGACCTGGTGGACCCGGCGATTGAGGGGATCGCGGCGCCGGGTCAGCAGGCCTTGCGTCTCCATCGCGTTCAGATGGTGGGTCAGGGTCGCGCCTTGGATTCCGATCATGCCGGCGAGCTCGCGTTGGTTGGCCAGCTCGCGCGACTTGATCGACAACAGAGTGACCCAGACCGGCAGCGTGCCGCCAGCCTCGACCAAGGCGGCGTCGAAGGCCTGTGCGACAAGCTTTGCGGTGCGGGCGAGATTCATCCCGACTGGCGGGCGGTCAAAAAGCGTCATGATCCGACACTAGAGCAAGGGAAATGCCGATGGAACTGGCCCTTGACTACATTGACATCTAATCATTCGATATCTAATCCTATGGGAGCGGTGGGGAAAGGAGGAAATGCGGTCATGCAATATGTCTACATCATCGTCCTCGGCCTTCACGTCATGGCCGGTGTGTTCTGGGCTGGAACGACCATCGCGGTCGCCCGCGATCCGGAAATTCGGATCGAACGGTTTTTCCGGCCGCAAATGGGTGCGGCGGGCATGGTTTTCCTGACCGGCGCCCTGCTCTGGTATTTCTTCCACAGCGGCTATTTCGGTTCGATGGAAATGGTTCTCGCCCTGGGTATCGCGACAGCCTTGATTGCCGCCGGCGTCCAGGGCGCGCTGGTCGGCTCTGCCAGCAGGCGGCTCGCCGGCACTGACGCGGCAACGGAAACCCAGCTGCGCGCGAAAATGACAAGGGGCGAACGCATCGCTGGTGGGCTGCTGGTCATCGCCGTACTTTGTATGGCTACCGCCAGGATGTTCTGAGTGGGGCCTGCCGCAATCACGGTTCAAGAGATCGTACGGTGTCTGGCGGCAAGCCGACAGCGTGCGCGGCGCGCAGATCGGACCGACGTGCCTGGTGGCTCTCCGCACGGAGGTTCGGCTGCGCGCCACCCAATCAATCCGAAGTGATCTTCAGATCCGCAATCCGAACCTTATGCCATCATAGACTGCTGCGTGGATGTTGCGCGATGCGACCGCATCGCCGATGCGGAAGAGCACGAAACCGCCTTGCGGATTGCGCGCCGGAAAAATGTCGCCGCCCTTGACCAACCGCTCGTAATCGACCGCGCCGCCGTTCCTCGACAGCGATTTCAGTGCGAGATAGAGATCATCGAGCGGCAGCGTGCCGTGCTCGACGACCACCTGATCGACCCGCCGCTCGCCACGCCAGCCGTCAGCGAAGTCTGAGCCGAGTTCGGCGACCAATTGATTGCCCTCGCGCCGTACCGAGAGCAGCCGCGTGTTGATGGTGATGGTGACGCCCTTCTCCTGGAAGGCGCGCATATAGGGGACGTGGTTCATGCCGCCCATTTCCGGAGCGAAAAAGCGTTCGGGCGAAACCAGCTCAAGCTTTGCACCGCTATTGGCGATCAATTCGGCCGCACCCATGCCCTGATGGCCGCCATTGTCGTCATAGAGCAGCACGTGTTCGGCCGGTTTGACGCTGCAGGCCATGATATCCCAGCTCGAAGTGACGAGATTGTCGCCCGCCGCCAGCGGCGGGTTCTGCGGCAGGCCGCCGGTGGCGACCACCACCACGTCCGGCGACAGCGCCAGAACATCGTCCTTCTCCGCCCAGGTGTCATAGCGGATCTCGACGCCGAGCCGGTCGAGCTCGGCCAACCGCCAGTCGATGATGCCGATCAGCTCCTTGCGGCGTGGGTTTTGTGTCGCCAGCCGCACCTGGCCGCCGGCTTGGCTCGATGCTTCCAGCACCGTCACCTGGTGACCGCGCTCGGCCGCGACACGCGCCGCCTCCAGACCGCCGGCCCCAGCGCCGATAACGACCACCTTTCGCTTCGGTCCCTCGGTCCTCGGGATGATGTGCGGAATATCAGCCTCGCGGCCGGTTGCCGCATTGTGGATGCACAGCGCCTCGCCGCCCTCATAGATACGGTCGAGGCAATAGGTGGCGCCGACGCAAGGGCGGATTTCGTGCTCGCGGCCCTCCATCACCTTCCGAACGATATGCGGATCGGCCATGTGGGCGCGGGTCATGCCGACCATGTCGAGCTTGCCGGTGGCGATGGCGTGACGTGCGGTGGCGACATCGGCAATCCGCGCCGCATGGAAGGTCGGGAATTTCGTCGCCGCCCTCACCTCGCCGGCGAAGTCGAGATGCGGCGACGACCGCATGCCGGTCACCGGGATGACTTTGGTCAGCGCGGCATCGGTTTCGATCGAGCCGCGGATGATGTTGAGGAAGTCGATCTTGCCAGACCCGGCCAGCCGTCTGGCGATCTCGACACCTTCCTGTTTCGAAAGGCCCTTCTCAAAATCCTCGTCGGCGACCATGCGGATGCCGACGACAAATTTGTCGCCGACCGCTGCCCGCACCGCGTCAAGCACCATGCCGGTGAAGCGCAAGCGGTTATCGAGCGAGCCGCCGAAATCGTCGTCGCGCTGGTTGGTGGCCGGCGACCAGAAGCCGTCCATCAGGTGGCCATAGGCCTCGAACTCGATCCCGTCGAGGCCGGCGGCCTGGCAGCGCTGGGCGGCGGCCGCGTAGTCGGCGACGATGCGCTCGATATCCCAGTCCTCGATTGTCTTGGGGAAGGCGCGGTGTGCCGGCTCCCGCACCGGCGAGGCGGATAGCACCGGCAGCCAGTCGGCCTTGTTCCAGCCAGTGCGGCGGCCGAGATGGGTGATCTGGATCATCACCTTGCAGTCGTGCTCGTGGCAGGCATCGGCGAGTTCGGCCAGCCACGGCACGATGTGGTCGTCATAGACATGCAGATTGCCGAAGGCGGCAGGGCTGTCGCGCGAGACGATCGCCGAACCGGCGGTCATGGTCAGCGCCATGCCGCCTTTGGCCTTTTCGGCATGGTAGAGCCGGTAGCGCTCTTTCGGCATGCCGTCCTCGGAATAGGCCGGCTCATGGCTGGTCGACATGACCCGGTTCTTCAGCGTCAAATGTTTGAGCTGATAAGGCTGGAGAAGCGGATCGTTGGTGGTCATCGTCTTCCTGCTGTTTCAAATTGTGCTAAAGAGCGGCAAATTTTTGTTTTCGCGCATCTCGTATCCCAAAACCGCGCGCCCTCGGGTCAGGCCCGTGGGCAGGCTTTTGGGCGAAATGCAGTAAGGAACCCGCCATGACCGATACGAAAAACCTTACCCAGCTCGGCACCAACGTCGAGGCGCCACAGAGCCCTGAAGCGGC
Organism: Mesorhizobium sp.; assembly: GCA_004020645.1. Lineage (GTDB taxonomy): Bacteria > Pseudomonadota > Alphaproteobacteria > Rhizobiales > Rhizobiaceae > Mesorhizobium. The sequence goes on from SAQL01000002.1 coordinate 315,435, forward strand.
AGTCCTGGAAACCGTGCCGTTTTCGCGCGGCGACGGGCCGCCGGCCATCGTTCGCTTCACCTGCCCGGAATTCACCTCGCTCTGTCCGGTCACCGGCCAGCCGGACTTCGCCCATATCGTCATCGACTATGCACCCGACACGCTGCTGGTGGAATCGAAGTCGCTGAAGCTGTTCATGACCTCGTTTCGCAACCATGGCGCCTTCCATGAAGAGTGCACCGTCATGATCGGCCGCCGCATCATCGCCGCGACCAAACCACTGTGGTTGCGCATAGGCGGCTATTGGTATCCGCGCGGCGGCATTCCGATCGACGTGTTCTGGCAGACCGGCGCGCCGCCTGAAGGCGCATGGCTGCCCGACACCGGGGTTGCGCCCTATCGCGGGCGCGGGTGAGCCTGAGTTTCTAAGGAACGCACGTTGCATCAGTTGAGCGGCAGCCGCCGGTAGCGTCCGGGATTGTTCGGGTCGCTGAAATGGCCCATCGGCCCGTGTTCGGCGAAGTGCCCCGCCCAGCGCTTAATTGCGGCGGGGTCAAGTTCGACGCCAAGTCCGTTGCCCTCCGGCACACGCACCGTGTTGCCGGTCTGCCGGAACGGACCGTCCTTGATGACGTCGCCGATTTGCCAGCGAAACAGCGATTGCGACGCTTCCGTGACCCATGGCGTCGCCGCGACGACGTGCAGATAGGCCGATGTCATGATGCCGAGATCGTTCGAGTAACACCAGAACCCCTTGCCCATTGCCTCGCAGGCGGCGATGAATTTCAGAGTTTTCGACAGTCCGCCGAGTGCTGCGAAATTGCAGACGAAGTAATCCGGCGCACCGAGCGCGACCGCTCGTCTGAGATCCGGAATGTGCGTGGAAAACGGAATGCGCGAATGCTGGCGCAGCGCCGCCATTTCCTCGAAGGTCGCGACCGGATCCTCGTAATTGCGGATGTTGAACGGCTCGATCTCGCGCAGCACCCAGCGCGCGGTGGTCAGCGACCACTGCATGTTGGAATCGAGTCTGATCTGCGCCTTGTCGCCAAGCGCCTCGCGCAGCATGCGCACGGTCCTGATCTCGAGTTCGGGATCGCCCATGATCAGCTTGCCCTCGAAGATGGTCGAGCCATGCTCCTCGCGCATCTTTAGGCAGTACTCGACGATCGCTTCGGACGTCATCTCGCCACCCGTTCCGCCCTGCGCGGCGCGAAACGAGAAATATTCCGAAAACGGAATGTCCTTGCGCACGGCGCCGCCGAGGACTTTGTAGAGCGGCATGCCGAAGACCTTGCCTCTGATGTCCCACAGCGCCAGTTCGACGGCGCCGAACGCCACCGAGGCGGCATTCTCGCCGGTGTTGGCGGTGATCTGCCAGGGCGGCACGCAGCGCGCCTCGCAGTCGGCGATGTCGAGCGGATCGGCGCCGATCAGCGCCGGCGCGATCTCGGCCTTGATCACCTCGCCGAAATGCCACCACGGCGCCTCGCCCAGTCCGACCACGCCTTCGTCCGTCTCGACCTCGATGATCGATTTTGAGGCGCCGCTATAGAGACCAGCCGTCCACCAGAAGGGGGCATCTAGCGGAACGTTGACATGGGTAACGCGGATGTTGGTGATCTTCATCGGTTCTCACTCGCACTGGTACTGACTGAGCGCCCATTCGCCGGTCACCGACAGAAGGTCCGTGATCTTCCAATCGCCGTCGACCTTCCTGAATTTCCACTCAAGCCGGTGCGGATTGCCGGCGACGATAAAGGCGACGATGACCTTGGCCTCATCGCCCTTGACCGCTTCAATAGTCTTCAGGCTCTTGTCGATCTCGGCCCTGTCATACGCCGCATTGTCGAGCGCCATGTTGGGATCGAGACACTCGCCCTGCCCTGATTTCCGCAGCGCATCGCTCTTGTCGAGCACCGACTTCGCGGGATCGGCGAAGTGACTACGCTCTGCCGGATCGAGCTCAAGCCCGACATGCTCGTAGAACGGTTTCACCACCGCCGTTGGCGAGCCCGGCTGCACCGGGGCGGCCGGGGTCCCATCAGTCGGCAGGGACGCGGCCGGCGCATTTGCGGGCGGCGCGCCGATCAGGCCTTGAGCGGCGGTGCTGCTCAACCCCGCCAACAGCAGGCACACAGTCGCCAGGGCGCGGGCCATGGCATCACTCCGGAGTCTGACCGGCCAGGCATTCGAGCGCACTCAGCGTCCAGCCGCTGCTCTTCGAGGTAATGTCGGCGATCTTCCATTTGCCGTCGATCTTCTTCAGCGACCAGACCATTTCACGTTTGGAACCATCGCCTTCCGGGAAAAGGTTGAACACGCTGGCGCTGTCGCCATCCACCGCTTCAGACAGCTTCAGCGTCTTGGCGACTGTCTTCTCGTCATAGTCCTGAGCGTCGAGACCGGGGGCGAAATCGATGCAAGGCACCTCGTCCGGCTTGTTCTTCTGCGCCTGGTCGTTGAGGTCGAACAGCTTGGTCACCGGCTCGGTGAAACGGTCGCGGTATTTCGCATCGGCCTCGAACTTCACCTCGGGCATATAGAAGAATTTCACCGCATTGGATGCCGGCCCGGCCAAGGCGGGCGCAGGCGCTGCGATCGAGAGAGCGGCGGCAAGCACAGTCAGTCTCATCCGATAATCTCCAGGCTTTCGTGGTGGGAACCGTTCAATACCACGAATCCTGCGTCCCGGCTTTTTTGCAGCCCATGAAATCCCCTTGGGCGTTAACTCAGGCGCCCGCCCTTGGGCGTTAACTCAGGCGTCCAGCCAGACGTTCTGCAGATCCATTTCGAAAGTCTGGTGGACAGCGTAATTCTTCACCTTCTTGTTCATGTGGCTATACAGCTTCTGCCAGAACGGCTGAATGATGACGCCCGAATCCTGCAGGATCTGCTCGACGTCCTTCATGACCTCGCGCCGCTTCTCCACGTCGATGAGCGAGAGAGCCTGCTTGAGCTTGGCGTCGAAATCGGGATTCGAATACGCTGTCTCATTCCAGGCCTCGCCGGTGCGATAGCCGAGCGCCAACACCTGAACCCCGAGCGGGCGCATGTACCAGATGGTCATGGAATAGGGGTATTTCGTCCAGTCGTTCCAGAAGGTCGACCCCGGCAACACCGTCCGCTTCACCTTGATCCCGGCATCGCGCAGCTGGCCGGCGATCGCGTCGCCGGTGTTCTTTTGCCAATCGTCCTCGACGGTGATCAGTTCATGCTCGAAGTTGGCCTGTCCGGCCTCGGCCATCAGCGTCTTGGCGGCCGCCGCGTCGCGTGTCTTCTTGGGCAGCGGGTAGTATTCCGGATGGATCGGGCTGACATGGTGGTTTTCACCGACGGTCCCGCGCCCGGCGTAGCCGAGTTCGAGCACCGCATTGTTGTCGACAGCCATTTGCAGGGCGTTGCGCACCCGTTGGTCATCATAAGGCTTGTGAGTGATGTTGGTCCGGGCAACGAGCGTGGTCGCTGTCGCGACCTCCGATTTCACCAGATCCATCTGGTCGAGGATGTCGATGAAGTCGGCGGGCGTCTCGAAATTGACGTCTATTTCGCCGGATTCGAAGGCATTCACCGAAGCATTGAAGTCGGTGCCGTAGTCGATGAATTCCACACTGTCGAGCGGCGCTTCACCGCCCCACCATTTGCCATTCTCACGACGCTTGACGACCGCTTTCTCGCCGACCGAATAAGACACGAGTTCGAAAGGTCCGGTGCCAATCGGCTTAGCGATCGGATCGGCGCCGTCGGCATCGAATTTGCGGTGGACGACGAGCGCCGGATAATCGGTGAAGTTCGGGATCAGCGAAATATCAGGTTCGTTCAGCTTCAGTTTGACCGTGTTGTCGTCGACCTTGGTGATCGCCCCTTCCCTGGCCTTGCCGGTCTTTGTGTCGATCAGAGCACCGACGCGCGCGGCCATTGAATTGCCGGCGGCATCCTTCTCGCACCAGCGCGTCAGATTGTAGACAACATCATCGGCGTTGAAAGCATCGCCGTTGTTCCAGGTGATGCCCTTGCGTAGATGCAGCACGTATTCGGTGGCGTCGTCGTTGACGTCCCATCTCTCGAGCAAGACCGGCTCGAATGTGAATTCGCGGGTATAGCGGACAAGCGGTTCGAGCCAGGTGCGGGTGATGTTTGCCATCTCCACCCAGTCGTAAGTGCGCGGATCCTTCTGCGCCTTCACCGACATTGACACGTGCAGCGTTCCGCCTTTCTTCGGCTCTTCGGCCAAAGCAGGTTCCGGCACGGCAAGACCGATCATGCCATAGGCAAGGGCAGTCGATGCCCCGAACGCGCTTGCCAGCGCCAAAAACTCGCGCCGGTCCATACGACCCGCACGCGTCTCTTCTGCCATCGCCTCGATGGCGCTCGGCACGCGATCGCCATTGCTTCTGAAGAATGTCATTTTTTCCTCCCGTCTGGTTCCCGTCAGGTCTTCGCCTGTCCTATTAACTAACGCTGTCGGGCAGCTTCTCCTCGCGCAGCGCGATCAAATCTTCGAGACCATCGGCAGTGCCCTCATCGAGCTTCGGCTCCTCATAATCCGCGAGCATGTTGCGCGCTTTCTCGCGGCCGCGGGTGTCGTGGTCCTTTGCCCCTTCAGCCTTCCACTGTTCGTACGAATTGAAGTCCATGATGCTGGGCATGAAGAAGGCCGACTCAAAATGCTCGAGCGTGTGCTGGGTGCCGAGGAAATGGCCCTGCGGCCCCACCTCGCGGATTGCTGCCATCGCCTCCTTGAAATCGTCGAACGGCAGCCCGCCGGCATATTTGTACCAGCCGACAAGCTGTTCGCAGTCGGTGGCGAATTTTGAATAACCGCAGGTCAGGCCGGCCTCGAGCCATCCGGCGGAGTGCCAGATGTAGTTGGCGCCGGCAAGGATGGCGGCATGCATCAGCATGTTCGCCTCGTAGCCCGCCTGGGCGTCGTTCAGTTTCGACCCGACGTGGAATCCGGACGTGCGCCAGGGCAGCCGGTATTTCCGCGCCAGTGCCCCCATCAGATACATCATCTGGGCCGCCTCCGGCGTGCCGCCCATCGGAGCGCCGGTCTTCATGTCGACCGTCACCATGAACTGTCCGTAGATCTGCGGCGAACCCGGGCGGAGCAGCTGGGTGAATGCGACGCCCGCCAGTGCTTCCGCATTGACCTGCGCGACCGCTCCCACCGCCGAGGCCGAAGTCGAGGCGCCGCACAGCGCGAACGGCGCCAGGATCAGCGGCTGGTTGTGACGCGCATAGACCTTCATCGCATCCAGCATGGTGGCGTCCCATACCAGTGGCGAGTTGCAATTGGTGATCGCGACCAGCACGGGGTTGTCACGGACAAAATCCTCGCCGAACACGATGCCCGCCATCGCCATCGTGTCCTCCGCCCGATCCCTGGACGTCACGATCCCCATGAATGGCTTGTCGGAGTGCTTCAGCGCCGAATGGATGATGTGGAGGTGACGCTTCGGCACCGCAATTTCCATCGGCTCGCAGATGATCGAGCTCGACGAGTGCAGCGCTGGCGCCATGTAAGCGAGCTTATGAAAATTCTGAAGGTCGGCGAGCGTGCCATAGCGCCTGACGTTGTCGAGGTCGCGCACGTAAGGCGCGCCATACATCGGCACGAAGATGGAGTTGCTTCCGCCCACGCGCACCGAACGCTGTGGATTCCTGGCGTTGAGCGTAAACTCCGACGGGACCTTCGATACGAGCTCCATCAGGAGGGCACGGTCGATCCGGACCCTTGTGTCCGAGACATCGGCTCCCGCCGCCTTCCACATAGCAATGGCCTCGTCGTCGCGGAACTCGCATCCCACCTCTTCGAGGATGGAGAGCGACTCCTGGTGGATAAGCTCCACCGCCTCGTCCGGAACCATTTGATATACCGGAATCTTACGGACCAGGGTCGGAAACGAAGCCATGGGCGTTCCCCGCAGCACTTTGCGCCCCAAGCGGCCACCCGCTCGACGATTCGCGTGTTCGGTCACTTCAACGGCCGGTACGTTCATGGCAACTCCATCCTCCCAGAGCCCGTCAACTTAGCGAGAGGAAATATGGCTGTGACGCTGGAAAATCCTGATCACTTGTATAAGCTCAGCTTATGCGAAACCTGCGCCATCTGCTGCCGTCGGCCGGCAGCCTGATCGTTTTCGAGGCCGCCGGCCGATTGTCGAGCTTTACCGCCGCCGGGCGGGAGCTCGGCATGACGCAGGCTGCCGTGTCCTATGCGATCCGCGGGCTTGAAGAGCAGCTCGGCGCGAAACTGTTCCAGCGCCGGCATCGGCAGGTCAGCCTTACCGAAGCCGGCGATCGCTTCCACGCCGACGTCTCGCTCGGCCTGTCGCACATCCGCAGGTCAGCGGAGGACCTGCGCCAGCAGGCGACCGGCGGCCATGTGACGCTCGCCGCGTCGACGGCCTTCGCCTCGTTCTGGATGATGCCGCGCCTGCAGCAGTTTCGCGACGAACTGCCGGGCATCGACCTGCGCATCCAGACCGCCGACCGCGATCTCGACATCATCGCCGAAGACATCCCGCTCGGCGTTCGCGGCGGCGAACCGAGGGAATGGCCGGACTATCATTCGCTGCCGTTGGCCGATGAGGAAATATTCCCAGTTGCGGGCGCGAGCTATGTGGCGCGGTTCGGGCTGCCGGAAACGGTCGATGATCTTCCATCACACCGGCTCATCCATCTCGAAGAGCCGTTTCGCGATGCCGCGAGCTGGGACGAGTGGTTCCAGTCGGCCGGGGTCGACATCACCGATGCCGGGCGCGGCTTGCGCATCAACGACTATGCCCTGGTGATCCAGGCGGTCATGGAAGGCCAAGGCATTGCGCTCGGCTGGGGTCACCTCACCGAGCGCCTGCTCGCATCAGGGCTGCTGGTGCGTGCCACCGGCCACACGATGACGACCGGCAAGGGCTTTCACATCATCTGGTCGAGAAACCGCGAGATCAGCGACAATGCTCGCAAGGTGCGAGACTGGCTGGCCGCGCAAGCGTGAGGTTGTTTGGCAGTTGCTCGCCCAATTGACGCCGGCGGGACAGCGCCCCCTCTGGCCTGCCGGCCATCTCCCCCACGAGGGGGGAGATCGGACGTCACTTTGGCTTTCGCCAATCTCCAGCGGCGCAGAAGTGATCGAGGCGCCGAAACTCCCCCTCGTGGGGGAGATGTCCGGCAGGACAGAGGGGGGCGCGAAGGATCGCTGCGATCGGTCTAACTGCCTTCGGCCATCAATGCATTTCAGCCCCTCCCACCGCCCTCGAATCCACCTATAGTACCCTCATGCCCATCCGCCAGCTTTCCGAAACGATGATCAACCAGATTGCCGCCGGCGAAGTCATCGAGCGTCCGGCAAGCGTGGTCAAGGAACTGGTCGAGAACGCGCTTGACGCCGGCGCTGCCAGAATAGAGATCGTCACCGCCGGCGGCGGGCTGAACCTGATCCGCGTCACCGATGACGGCTCGGGCATCCCTGAGAAGGAACTGGCGCTGGCGATCGCGCGGCACTGCACCTCGAAGCTCGCGGACAACATCCACGACATCCGCTCGCTCGGCTTTCGCGGCGAGGCGCTGCCATCGATCGGCTCGGTGGCGCGGCTGTCGATCCGCTCGCGCACGGCCAACGGCGACAGCGCCGCCGAGATCGGCATCGAAGGCGGCCGCGTATCTGCCGTCAAGCCGGCGGCCGCCAATCGCGGTACAACGGTCGAGGTGCGCGACCTGTTCTTCGCCACACCGGCGCGGCTCAAATTCATGAAGGGCGAGCGCGCCGAAAGCTCGGCGACCAGCGACGTGATCAAGCGCATCGCGATCGCCTTCCCCGCCGTGCGCTTCACGCTGGCCGGTTCCGACCGCTCGACGCTGGAACTGCCGGCGACCGACGACAGTGCGGAAGGCCGGCTGCGCCGTGTTGCGCAAGTGATGGGCGCCGACTTTCCGGCCAATGCCATCGCTATCGACGCCGTGCGTGACGGTGTGCATCTCGCCGGCCACGTCTCGATCCCGTCCTTCAGCCGCGCCAATGCGCTGCAGCAATACGCCTATGTCAACGGCCGGCCGGTACGCGACAAATTGATCGCCGGCGCCATTCGCGGCGCCTTCGCCGACGTGCTGCCGCGCGATCGCCATGCGGTGACGGTGCTGTTCCTGACGCTCGATCCGGCCATCGTCGACGTCAATGTCCATCCGGCCAAGGCCGATGTCCGCTTCCGCGATCCGGGGCTGGTGCGCGGACTGATCGTCGGCGCCATCCGCGAGGCGCTCGCCAATGCCGGCATCCGTGCCGCCACATCAGGGGCGGCTGGCATGATGGCGGCGTTCCGGCCGGGCGCAGCGTCCTATGCGCATGCCGGTCCAGCCAACGGCCATCGCAGCTATGAGGCCGCCTACCGAGCCTCCGGCTTCGCTGGTTTCGATCCGGCCCGCTCGCCGCAGCGGCCGCTGGACATGGGCTTGGAAGGCGGGGGACTTGAGGACACGGAACCAGGAAACGGCGGCTTCGGCGAAAACGATCAAGTGGCGTTCGTCGCCGGACCGCTTCACAGCGCCGACGCGCGTGCCGGACAGACTGAGGCGACGGAAACGCTGCTCGGCATGGCGCTGGGTGCCGCACGCGCACAGGTGCATCAGAACTACATTGTCGCGCAGACCAGGGATTCGCTGGTCATCGTCGATCAGCATGCGGCGCATGAGCGGCTGGTCTACGAGGCGCTGAAGAACGCGCTGCATGCGCGCGCCGTGCCGTCGCAGATGCTGCTTTTGCCCGAGATCGTCGATCTGCCGGAAGAGGATGCCGAGCGGCTTGCCTTTCATTCCGAAACGTTGGCTCGCTTCGGCCTCGGCATAGAGCGTTTCGGCCCGGGTGCTGTCGCCGTGCGCGAGACGCCGTCGATGCTCGGCGAAACCAATGTCCAGCAGCTGGTGCGCGACCTTGCCGACGAGATCGCCGACAACGACACGGTCGACACGCTGAAAGAGCGGCTGGACAGGATAGCCGCGACCATGGCCTGCCACGGCTCGGTGCGTTCCGGCCGCCTGCTCAAGCCCGAGGAGATGAACGCACTGCTGCGCCAGATGGAAGCGACGCCGGGGTCCGGCACCTGCAACCACGGCCGCCCGACCTATATCGAGCTCAAGCTTGCTGATATCGAAAGACTGTTCGGGCGGCGGTGAAGGGACTGAGTTTGTCAGTTCTGACGGCGCAGTCCCCCTCTCCGGCCGCTTCGCGGCCACCTCTCCTCTATTAAAATAGCGGCGGGGAAACACCAATCGCCAAGGCCGCGACCCCGGAAAACTTGGGTTCCTCGCCCGGGAGACGTGGTTTGCGAAGCACCGGAGAGGGGAAATCATAAAGAGCCGTTCAAAACAGATCTCTATGATTCAAGCAAACCTTCGAGCCTCTGATTTACCTCTTCAAATTCACCACGATCACGCCGCCCAGCGCCAGTGCGCCACCGAGAATGCCGAGCAGCGTCGGCACCTCGCCCAGCCAGAAGAAGCCGATCAGCGTTGCCACCGGCGAAACCAGATAGAGGAAGTTCGAGGCGCGCGCCGCCGGCAGACGGGAAAGCGCTGTTGACCAGGCGGCGTAGGCGATGAGGCTCGGCACGATGCCGAGAAAGATGACGGCGCCGAAACCGGCGTTGTCGGCAACCGCCGCCTGCGCCAGGCCGCTCGGCAGGAAAGGCAACAGGCAGAGCGCGCCGAGCACCATGTTCGAGGCCGAAATGGTCAGCGGATGATGGCTGGCAAACAACGGCTTTTGCACGATGGTGTTGACGGCCGAGCACAATGCCGAGCCGAGGACCAGCAGCGCGCCATTGTCGAAGCGAAGCCCCTGCCCTTCGCCCATGGCGATGATGCCGATGCCGGCGAAGGACAGGAACGTTCCAGCCCAAGCCAGGCCCGAGAAGCGTTCGCCGAGCAGCGCCATCGCCATGATCGCGGTGAAGATCGGGCTGACGTTGATGATGAAGCCGGCAGCACCAGCCGAAACGGTCAGTTCGCCGAAATTGAGCATTACCGTGTACAGCGCAACGAAGACGGCGCCGCCGAACCCGAAGCGCCAGAATTCATCGAGCCGCGGCAGCGTCGGCCGCTTGACGGCGAGGAAGATCGCCGCCGGTACCGCCGCGATGGCGAAGCGCAACGCGCCGAGTTCCAGCGGCCCGAAAGCGACGAGGCCAGCACGGATCGCCGGAAAGGCGGAGGCCCAGCCGACCACTGTCAACGCCACCGCAATGGCCGCCGTGGTATCTATCCGCTGTGTCGCATTCAACGTGCCGGTACAGGCGTTCATTTCATTATTCCGCGTTTCATGTCCTCAATCGCACAAAACGCCTTTCCTGACCGGTTGACAAACGACCAAATCGAGGCTCAGCTGTGACTATGGATCACAGCTCGGACGCAATACTGCCGCTCGAAACCCTGCGCGCCTTCGACGCCGCCGCGCGGACGGGCAGCTTTTCGGCGGCTGCCGAAAAACTCAACATCACCCATGGCGCCGTCAGCCGGCAGATCGCCAAGCTCGAGGACTGGCTCGGGCTGAAAGTGTTCGATCGCGGCGCGCGTGGGGTGTCGCTGACGGTCGAAGGCAACCGCCTGCATCTGCGCACCACCGAGGCTTTCGCGCTGATATCCAGCAATTCGGACCGCTGGGTCGAACCGCGCGGCACCGCCGTGGTGCGGCTGACCTCGATCCCTTCGGTCAGCGGGCTGTGGCTGATGCCGCGCATGGCGGCGCTGGAAAACAATCCGTCCAAGCTGCGTATCGTGCTCGACGTCGACATCCGCCAGGCTGACCTTGCCGATGACGGCATCGATCTGTCGATCCGCTGCGGTCGCGGCCGCATCCCTGGCCGCGTCTCGGTGCAGCTTTTCGAAGAACATGTATTTCCGGTCGCCTCGCCGGACCTCGCAAGGGAGATCGGCCGTGGCGATCCTGCCCGGCTGCTCAAATTCCCGCTGATCAACGATTCCGACGCCTCGGCCTGGCGCGCCTGGTTTGCCGCGCAGGACATGGACTATCGCCCGCGTCCGCAGGACCGCCGCTTCGAGGACTACAATCTGGTGCTCGACGCCGCAGCCCATGGTCTCGGCATCGCGCTGGCGCGGCCGCCGATGATCGAGCATCAACTGAAGTCAGGCCGCATCGTCGCTGTGGACGACCGCATCGTCCTCAGCCCGATATCCTACTGGCTCGACCGGCCTACAGGGCGACCGCGCGCCGCCGCCGCCGAGCTTGCCCGGCGCATCGCGGCCCAGGCCGGGCTGGCGGCGGAAAAGATCGAGGAGTTCATCGTAGCCGAGCAGTAGGATGCCGGACATCCACTTTGCCGGCTTGCTCGGCTGGTTGTCGTCTGAAACAGAGCCGACCAGAGCCAATCTTGTCTCGCTCAAGCTTGACCTTGCCGGTATTTTGTGGCGATGACATCGTCATGAACCTTGGCTCCATGTCATGATGAACCGCTTCGAAGGCCCCGGCGGCAAGGAAGCCCGTATCCGCTACCTGGACGGCGACTTCCAGGTGACCAGCCCCGGCGCCTTCGTACGCTGCGCGGTCACCGGCGAAAGCATCCCGCTCGATGAGCTCAAATACTGGAGCGTCGCCAGGCAGGAGCCCTATGTGAGTGCCGCGGCCTCGCTGCGCCGCGAGATCGAGGCACATCCCGAAATGCGCAGCCGGCGCTAAACCGGTTACGCAGAATGAGACCCGATCTGTAGCGATTCTTCGCCGGCATCTCCACAAAAGTTCGACCGCCGCGGCGCTCGAAGGTTCTCTCACCCCTGCAGCTTGCGCTGCCGCCAGGCATCCAGCGTCTCGTCGATGATGCGTTCAGGCACGTGGTCGGGATCGAACACGGTGTCGATCTCCAGCACATCGAGCTGTCCGAGGAAATCGGCGGACGCGGCATCGTGGCGCAGCCGGGCGGCGTCCTTGGCGGTTGTTATGAGGCCAAGTTCGGCACCTCGCGCTGTCGCTGACAGTTCGGCAAGCTCGTCCTCGCCATAGAAATGATGGTCCGGAAACGACCGGGTCAGCGCAACCTCGCCGCCGGCCTCACGGACCGTGTCGAAGAATTTGTCGGGATGGCCGATGCCGGCAAAGGCGAGAAATCGCTTGCCGGCCAGCCCCGCCTTGCCGGTTGGCCGTGTACGCGCCTCGAAGATCGGCCGGCCGGCACGCGCCGCCTGGCGGACGACACCATCGGCAGCAAGGCCCTCGCCCATCTTCAGCAGCGCGCTGGTGAAAACCAGTTGGTCGACGATATCAGCCCTGAGCGGACCGCCAGGAATGACGTGGCCGTTGCCGACGCCGTAGCGTGCATCAACGACGACCAGCGCATAGTCGATATGGATGCGGGCGCTCTGGAAACCATCATCCATGATCAGGAAATCACAGCCATGCTTTTCCAGCAGAAGGCGCGCGCCGGCGGCACGGTTCGGCGTCACTGCGACCGGCGCGTGCTCGGCCAAGAGCAGCGGCTCGTCGCCGACATGCTTGGCGGCGTCGTGATGCGGATCGACGACATGCGGCTGCGCGAAGGAGCCGCCATGGCCGCGCGACAGGAAACCGGGATTGAGCTGCATGCGCCTGGCCTGCCGGGCCAGGGCGATCGCCACCGGCGTCTTGCCGGTGCCGCCGACGGTAAAGTTGCCGACGCACAGCACCGGCGCCTCGACTTTTTCGCGCGCGGCCGAGCGCATGCGGCGGGCGGCAACGAGCGCATAGATCGCGGACAGCGGCGCCAGCGCCAGCGCCCGCCAGTCCGGTTCTTCCCACCAGAAGGGGGGCGCTTCGCTGGCCATCTTAGCGGCCGTTGGCGCCCTTGAGGCGCGACTTGACGACCAAAGGCTGAATGTAGGGTTCGAGCGACTTCAACGTGAGCGCCAGCGCGCCGCGCATCTCGTCGACGGTCGCCGCGCCGGCCGCCATCATCTCATGGCGAGCCACCTCGTTGCTCAACAGGAAATTGACGGCGCCGGCCAGCATGTCGCGGTCGCGCACCAGCTTGGCGCCGCCGCTGTCGAGCAGGCGCTGATAGGTCTCGCGAAAATTCTGGACATTGCGGCCGGCCAGCACCGCCGTGTCGAGCATGGCCGGCTCCAGCGGGTTCTGGCCGCCCTCGGAGGTGAGCGAACGGCCGACGAAGGCGATTTCTGTCAGCCGGAGATAAAGCCCCATCTCGCCCATCGTGTCGCCGAGCAGAATGTCCGTATCGGCGGTGATCCGGTCGCCCTTGCTGCGCCGAGCGACTTTCAGGCCCATGCCGGAAATCTGCGCGGCAAGCGCTTCGGCGCGATCGGGATGGCGCGGCACGACGATCGTCAAAAGACCGTGGTGACGCTTGTGCAGCATCGCGTGAACCTCGGCAGCGACCACCTCCTCACCGTCATGGGTCGAGATCGCCGCCCAGGTCGGGCGGGCGCCGAGCTGGCGCTTCAGCGTGTACAGCGCCCTTTCATCGGCCGGCGGCGGCATGGTGTCGACCTTGAGATTGCCGGATACGGTGACCGGCCGGGCGCCGAGCGAGAGGAAACGCTCGCCGTCGACATCCGACTGGGCGACGACATGAGCGAGATTCTCGAACAGCGCCTCGGCGATGTTGGCGCGCTTCTTCCAGGATTTGAACGAACGGTCGGATAGCCTGCCATTGACCAGCACCTGCGGCACACGGCGCGCGCCGAGCTCCAGGATGGTCATCGGCCAGATCTCCGATTCGGCGATGATCGCCAGGTCCGGCCGCCAATGGTCGAGGAAGCGGCTGACCGCCGGCTTGAGGTCGAGCGGCACATATTGGTGGATGATGCGGTCGCCGAGCCGTTCGTCGGCAACCTGAGCAGAGGTGACAGTCCCCGTCGTCAGCACGATGTTGACGCCATAGTCGAGAATGCTCTCGACCAGCGGCACGACGGCGATCGTCTCGCCGACGCTCGCCGCATGGATCCAGATCACCGGCCCGTCGGGGCGCTCGCGCCCGGCGATGCCATAGCGCTCGCGCCGGCGAATTCGGTCTTCCTTGCCCCTGGAGGTGCGCCAGGCGACATAGGGCCCGATCAGCGGGTAGGCGGCTGCGCCAGCGAAACGATACGCCGTCAGGAAGGTGCGCGCCCAGCGCTCGCTCATTTCGAGCCATCCACGAGGCGGTAGGCCTCGGCGGTCGCGGCGTTGAGCGCGGCCGTGACCTCCTGGCGCTTGCGTTCCATTTCGGCCTCATCGGCATTGGCCGGAACGAAAACCGGCGTTCCCAGGACGATCGAGGAGCGGCCGAACGGCAGGTTGATCGTGGTCTTGTCCCAGCTGCGCTCCAGCACCTTGCGGCGGCTGGTGGCGATGGCGGCGGGCAGGATCGGGCGACCCGAAAGCCGCGCCAGGAGAACGATGCCAAGCCCCGCGTCGCGCGGCGTGCCATGCGGAATGTCAGCGATCATGGCGACGTTCTTGCCGGCGGCGAGTGACTTTTTCAGGGCGATCAGCGCTTTGGCGCCGCCCTTGTCGCGACGCTTCGAGCTTTCGCGTCCGCCCGAGCCGCGCACCGCCTCGATGCCGAATTTCTCAATCATCAGTGCGTTGAGCTCAGCATCGGCACTACGCGACACCATGGCGACCAGCGGCCGTCCCCTGGGATAGTAGGCCGGAGTCAGAAGATGCTGGCCGTGCCACAGCGCGATGATGCCGGGTTCGAACTCCGAGTAGGCGCCGCCCGACATCTGCGCCGATCCATCGACAACACGGTTGGTCAGGCGGACGAGGCGAACGAACTGCGCAAACAGGCTGGCGATGGCGTTCTTGACGAATCGCGATTGCGCCAGCGGTTCGCGTATCTTGCGCCAGAATGTCTTCGAGGTGCCACCGCGGCGCCCTCTGACCGCGGACCTCGTGGCCGGCCCTTTCACGGCTTCATGATCCATCAAATGTCAACCGGCGGCCTTGTTGTCGGGGTCGAGCAACCGGTGCAGGTGAACGACGAAATAACGCATGTGGGCGTTGTCGACGCTGGCTTGGGCCTTGGCTTTCCACGCCGTTTGCGCGGATTGATAATCCGGATAGATGCCGACGATGTCGAGCGCGTCGAGATCACGGAATTCTGTCCCGCCCAGCGTCTTCAGTTCACCGCCGAACACCAGGTGCAAAAGCTGCTTCTTTCCGTCTTCCGCGGTCATGTCGGTCCTTCACATATCGTGAGTTTGTGACAGGTCTAGACCAAAGCCGCCGACTTTGGAACCATTGATGATATGTTCAACCGCCGAGCCCTGCGATGATGCCGGAGAGCACGGCGAGCAGTTCGCCGCTGCCGGCGACCAGCGCGCCGTGGTGGATCACTTCACCGGCATAGCGCGGTGCGCGGCCCTTCTGGTCGAGCAATGCGCCGCCGGCCTCGCGCAGGATGAGATCCGCCGCGGCGATGTCCCAGTCATGTGCATTGGGTTTGACGAAGGTCGCGTCGAGCCTGCCATTGGCGACCATCGCCAGCCGGTAGGCGAGCGAGGGAATATAGGGCACACGACTCAGCCGGCCCTGCCATTCCGCCGGCATCAGGGCGATCAATGGCTTCGGCCCGCCAATTTCGACCATCGCTGCCGGGCGGCGAACGGCAATGCGACGGCCATTCAGGAACGCCCCCTCACCGGGCAGCGCCCAATAGGTCTCCTCCGTGGCGGGACATTCGAGCACGCCGGCAAGCGTGCGGCCGTCCTCGACCACCGCGACGCTGACGCACCAGGAGCGCAGGCCTTCGAGGAAGCCGCGCGTGCCGTCTATCGGATCGACGACGAAGGTGCGGCGGGCGGCAAGCCTTGCCGAATCGTCGGCCGTCTCCTCCGACAGCCAGCCATAGTCCGGCCGCGCTGCAAGCAAGGTTTGGCGCAGATAGGCGTCGGCGGCATGATCGGCCTCGCTTACCGGCGAGGTGCCGCCCTTCATCCACACTTGCGGATTGTTGCCGAAATAGCGCATGGCGATGGCGCCCGCCTCGCGGGCAGCGTCGCGCAGCAGCGGCAGATCCTCGCGAGCCCCGGCGGCGGAAGTGACCTGGTCAAGCTCCGGCAAGGGTCATGCCTTCGATCAGCAGCGTTGGTGCGGCGGTGCCGAAATTGCGATCGAGATCATTCGCTGCAACCATGTTGAGGAACATGGTCTTCAGGTTCGAGGCGATCGTCACTTCCGCAACCGGATAGGCGAGCTCGCCATTCTCGATCCAGAAGCCGGAAGCGCCGCGGCTGTACTCGCCGGTCACCATGTCGACGCCCTGGCCGAACACTTCGGTGACGTAAAAACCCGATTTGACCGACTTGATGAGGTCTTCGGGCGTCCGCTCGCCCGGCTCGATGGCGAGGTTGGTCGATGACGGCGAGACGGAGGAGCCGTTGCGCGAGCCGCGCCCGTTGGTGGTCAGCCCCAATTCCCGCGCGACAGAGGTCGACAGGAACCAGTGGTTCAAAATGCCTTTTTCGACCATGAGCAGTCTTTCGCCCTCGACGCCTTCGCCGTCGAACGGACGCGACGCCTGGCCACGGAGCCGGAGCGGCTCGTCGGTGACGGTGATCGCGGCCGCCGCCACCTGCTTGCCCATCATGTCGCGCAGAAAGCTGGTCTTGCGCGCGACGGACGCGCCGTTGATGGCGCCGGCGAGATGGCCGGCGATGCCGCGGGCGACGCGCGGGTCAAACACCACATCGACCGGCCCGGTCGCCGCCTTGCGCGCGCCGATGCGCCGCGCGGCACGTTCGCCAGCCTTGCGGCCGATGTCCTCGGGCGCGTCCAGATCGGAGAAATGCTGGCGCGAGGAGAATTCATAGTCGCGCTCCATGCCGGTGCCCTCGCCGGCGATAACGCTGGTCGAGCGCGAAAAGCGCGACGCGACATAGTGGCCGACAAAGCCGTGCGAGGTGGCGAGCACCAGCCCGCCAAGCCCGGCGCTGGCGCCGCTGCCGGCCGAATTGGTAACGCCCTTGACGGCAAGGGCCGCCGCTTCCGCGGCCAGCGCCGCTTCCTTCAACTGGTCGGCCGAGACTTCCGTCGCGTCGAACAGATCGAGGTCGCGCGGCTTCTTGACCAGCAAGGCCGGATCGGCGAGGCCCTGATAGGGATCTTCCGGCGAGACTTTCGCCATCGCCACGGCGCGCTCGGCTAGCGCTTTGGGGTCGGAGGCAGCTGTTGCCGAGACGCTCGCCACACGCTTGCCGACGAAGACGCGCAGCGAGACATCCTCGCTCTCGGACGCCTCGGTACCCTCGACCTTGCCAAGCCGCACCGACACGCCGGTCGAACGGCCACGCACCGCAACCGCGTCGGCGGCGTCGGCGCCGGCCCGTTTGGCAGCCTCGACCAGGGCCGCGACGCGGTCGGTCAATTTCGCTGAGTCGAGCGTATCGGTCATGCGCATGTTCCTGTTTTTCCGCCTGACATAAAAGGGCGGCCGTTCCGCACCATCTATTGCTCCGATGTGGCTTGTGCAATGGCAGAAGTCGCAAGCAGGATAGATCGGCCAGCAGAGATCGGCGTTAGGCGGCATGATCGAAACGGTGCGTCAAAGGCTGCTTCGCGCCAGGTTTGGACGGGTCGACAACCTCTTTGATGCCGTGTCTCGATCACATGCGGACGTTCGATTGCGGTAACGCCGCCTATGTCCGTTCCACGCATGAACGTCACGTGCCCGAAACCGCTAAATTTAGCGAATTCTTGTGTATCCTTGGAACTTTGTAGCTTGCGTTCCATTTTCAACGGCATGCGAGACTCTGTGATCCAAGGCATCAGGACTGCGGTGAACGAGTCGCCGCCGCGGTACTCGCTGGTCCTTCCCATTTACAATGAAGAACAGGTGCTGCCGCGACTGATCGAGCGGATCAACTCGCTGATCTGCAGGTTGGACGGAGAGGCTGAGGCGATCTTCGTCGACGACGGAAGCCTTGATGGAAGCGTCGAATACCTTCGCAACGTGGTCGCCGTCGAGCCGCGGTTCCGGCTGATCGAGCTTTCCCGCAATTTCGGCCACCAGGTCGCGATCACGGCCGGCATGGACGCTGCCGCGGGTGATGCCGTCATCGTCATGGATGCCGACCTGCAAGACCCACCGGAGGTGGTTCTCGATCTGGTGGCGAAGTGGAAGGAAGGTTTCGAGATCGTCTATGCCCGCCGCGTCAAGCGTGAGGGCGAATCCTGGTTCAAGCGCATGACGGCGAGTCTCTTCTACCGTCTGCTGGAGAAAATGACGTCGGTCGACATCCCGCGCGACGTCGGCGATTTTCGCCTGGTCGGCCGCAAGGCTCTGGAAACCTTCAAGCAAATGCCCGAACACGACCGTTTCGTCAGGGGCATGTTCGCCTGGATGGGGTTCAAGCAGACGGCGGTGCCTTTCGAACGTCCCGCGCGGACCCTTGGCCAGACCAAATACCCATTCTGGAAGATGATGCACCTTGCCGTTCACGGCATCGTCAGCTTCTCCGAGAAGCCGCTGCGCATCGCGTTGTGGGGCGGATTGGCCATCTCCGCGCTTGCGGTGGTGTTCGGTGCCTACGCTATCTTCGCCTGGATTTTTGAAACCGGCATCATTGCCGGCTGGACATCCACCGTGGTGATCGTGTCGCTCCTTTGCGGCATCAATCTCTTCATGACCGGCGTGGTCGGGCTCTATGTCGGCGGTATACACGCCGAGGTGAAACGCCGTCCGCTTTACGTGATCGATCGGGTCGCCGGCTTCGACAAGGCAGTGCGTGCAACCACCCAGGGTGAGAGCCGTCGATCGTTTCGAAAACCCAGGAACGGAGCCTCGGCGGATGGCCGAACTCTTCGACAGCTATAAATCAAATTATGGCGAGGCGGTCGCAGGATCCATCCGGTTTTCCGGCCTCAGGCACGACTTCTTTCTTATCGCCAAAGCCGACCTGCTGCAGCGACTTGTCGTCGAGCGAAGGCTTCGGCAGGATGGTGCCGGTGTGCGGGCGCTGGATGTCGGCTGCGGCGTCGGATCGCTCCACCCTTATCTCGAAGGCATCTTCGAGAGCCTGGATGGCTGCGACGTCTCGGAAGAATCGATCCTGCGCGCCGGCCAAGACAATCCACGTGTGAGCTACAGAGCCTGCACCACGCCGAGCCTGCCTTATGAGGACGGCGCGTTCGATTTGGCTTTCGCCAGTTGCGTCGTCCATCACGTTCCGCCCGCCCTCTGGCTCGACTTCTTCCGGGAAATGCGGCGCGTCGTGCGGCCGGGCGGCGTCGCCTGCATCATCGAGCATAACCCCTATAATCCGTTGACGCGCCTTGCGGTGTTCCGGTGTCCTTTCGACCAGGACGCGGTCCTGCTCAACGCCGCCAAAGCAAGATCCCTTTTTCAGGAGACGGGTTTCAGGGATATCCGATCCGAGCACTTCCTGCTGCTGCCGTCGGCCAGGCCTTTTGCCAGAAAACTCGAGCGCCTGCTCGGGTCCCTACCGCTCGGAGCCCAGTACCTGTGCAGCGCGCATGTCTGAGGGCCGTTCGACCGCCCGCACCGGGCTGAAGCTGCTGGCGCGCTTCGGGTTGGTCGGCATCGCCGCGACGATCCTGTATGCCGTCCTGGCTGTCGCGTTGGTTGAATCGAAATGGCTCGGCTTCTCGCCTGTCCAGGCGTCGCTTGCTGCTTACGCCGCGGCTGCCGTGTTTTCGTATCTCGCCCACAAATCAGTAACCTTCATGTCGAGCGGATCGCACCGATCGGAAGCTGCGCGTTTTCTGCTGCTGACGGCGACAGGATTCGCCGTGGCTTACGCGGCACCGGCGCTTTTGACGGCGAAACTCGGGCTGCCGCCCATCATTGCCATTCTGGTTACATGCCTGCTTATTCCGGCGGTCAATCTGCTCATGCTCGACCGATGGGTTTTTGCGCAGCGTAGACCCGGCCAGCAAGGCGACCGTTCCACTTAATCCATCTCAATGGCATCCAGCCGGAACGACACCAGCTTGATAGAGCGCTTGTAGATGTTGCTGGCGGCCGGAGTTGGCGGAATGCCGTCGAGATAGTCGAAGGCAATTTCGAGAGTATCGGCGTTGCCGAGCGCCGCCGGTGGAATGACGAACGACACCGTTCGTGGTTCTTTGCCGGACAGCGTCACCGCATGCGCCCGAACGCCGTTCACCGAGATCACAACTCTCTGCGTGATCTGTGGAGGACGAATGACGGCGGCCATTTGCAGCGTGGCGGCCAGCCCGTTGCGCAGCGGCGGTATCTTCACGCGAAGCCGCGAGGTCTCGCCCAGGGAATGGGTGCCGTCGGCAACGGGTCCCGACCAGCCGCAGACCTTTATGCCGGCCGCCTGCTTGGCGCCGTCGTTCCGGAACGATACCGTCTGGCCAAGTGTGTAGCTGCCGACGGCATCGCGATTGAGACAGGTCGTCGTCCGATCGATGTAATAGGCGCGATAATCGGCATTGACGTTTGGATTGAGAGCAAGCGCAAGGATGACGATCTCGGACCCGGCCAGAACCGCCGCTAACGCGTAGCCGCCGAGCGAGGCGGCGCGCCGATACGGGCCCGGAGCGTCAGACCAGGGCAAGATAGCCTCCGATCCATGCCACAGTCATGAAATAACAGGCGCCCAGGAAGAGAACCAAAGCCGCGAGCCAAATGAGCCTCGACGCCGACAACAGGACGACGAGCATCATTGTCAGAGGCGCAAGCCCAACGACATATCTGACCATCGAGGCCAGGTTGGTGATCAGCGGCAGGATAATACCGAGCGCGCAGAACAGTGCCGCGCCATATTGCCTTCGAGCGGCCAGAACGGCCGACAGCGCCAATCCGGTGATCGCGGCGAGCGCGCTCCATTGCGGCGCCGTGGGCAGCCAGCCGGTGGTCGGAACCGCTGAGAGCCCGTCCCATAGAAAGACCAGGGGATTGCCGGCCACCCGTCCGAACGCGCGCTGGACATGCAGGAACGCAAAGCCGTCCCCGACCGTAAGGTAAAGAAACAGGATGTAAGCGAACAAACCGGCGGGCGAGATGAGGACAGCGACCAGCAGATCCGGCCGGCCAAGCACCCAACGCGGGAAAGACTGCGTCGATCCGCCCTGCTGGCGGTGCTCCCTGAACATTTGAATGACGGTCGCAAATACGACGAAGACCCCGACCAGCCTCGTCGCCGACAGGAGCGCGGATGAAACGCCCGCGGCGAGATAGCTGGAGCGTTTGAGCGCCAGAAACACGCACGAGGTCAGGAGCACGAAAAGCGGTTCGCTCAGGAAGGTCGTGAAGTGAAAGGAGAACGGGCCACTGAGCAGAAACGCGCAATACAGCACATAAGCGCGCATGTTCTTCTCGAGCAGCGGCCACGCCACCAGACAGGCGGCGTAGCTGCACGCAATCGAGGTGATCGTCGCGATCAGTATCGTAGGGAAAGGGAAAACAGACCGGATCGCCGCCACCAGCATCGGATAGAGCGGGAAGAAGCCCCAGCGACCGACATTGCTGTGGTCTGGAATGGGAAAGCGCTCATAACCCTGTTCGCTGATGCCGATATACCAGGCGCAATCCCACCGGCACAGCGCGCGGGCATAGGCCTCAAAACCTGGTTCCTCCGACACCGAAGCAAATGCCGCATAGCGAATGGCCAGTCCGCTGATCACAAACAGCAACGGCACCGTTGCGACGCTCAGGAAAATGGCGCGACCGCCAGCGCTCGGACGCGCGACATCTTCGAGCGCCAACTCTGCCTCCACCCATTCGAGTGGCTGGCGCCACTCTCCCCTTTAAATTTAGCGCCGCCGGGGCAAATTCAAGACATCCCTTTCGTCGGCGGCATCATCTTCGTCCCCGGATCACGAGTCTCTCAGCCAGACCAGCATCTCGCCGGGGTCGCGGTTGTCCCAGGCAAAATAGGGCACGGCGGTGATTTTTGCTTCCTCCACCGCCGGCGGTCCGGTGCGATAGAGGCCGTCGTCCCAGCTCTCAAACGCCTCTTTCCTGGCCAGAGCCGAAAGCGTCACGACGCCGCCCAACAGGTTCGGCTGCTCATGCGCCTCGATGTTTGCCGTGCGTGGCAAGGCGATGCGGTGCAGCTGGCCGGCATTGTCGGTCTCCTCGACGCAATAGATCAGCGGGCCGCGGGCAAGCGCGACGCGGCCGATGTCCTGCCGCACCTCCGGATTGGCATAGAGCCGGTCGACGGCCATTTCGAGGTCGAACTCGACCTGGTCCCCCTTGCGCCATTCGCGCCGGATCGCGGCATAGCCGTCGCTGGTTACATTCTCCAGATCGACCGCCTCCCCGTTCACCTTGAGCGCCGTCTTGCGGCACCAGGCCGGCAGGCGCAGGTGCAAGGTGAATGTCGTCGGCGCCTCGGGTTCGATGCCGATCGAGACTGCCCCGTCCCATGGATAGTTGCTGGCCTGGGTCAGTTCTATTTGCGTCCCTGCGATATCGAAACGAGCCGTGCTGTTTCCATAGAGATGGACGGCGAGTGCATCGTCCGACAGGCTGTAGAAATAGCTGCCGATCGAGGCGACCATGCGGCCGACGTTGGGTGGGCAGCACGGGCAGCGATGCCATTTCCAGCGGTTGTGCTTCCCCCGGCTTTCCAGCGGATTTTCATAGAAGAACAGCGAGCCGTCGAGCGACAGGCCCGAGATCGAGCCGTTGTAGAGCGCTCGCTCCATCATGTCGGCATAGCGCGCATTGGGGCCCATGCCGAGCATGCGGCTCGCCCAGAACACCAATCCGACCGAAGCGCAGGTCTCGGCATAGGCGGTTTCGTTGGGCAGGTCGTAGTCGGCAGTAAAGCCTTCATTGTGCGACGACGGTCCAATGCCGCCGGTGACGTAGAGGTTCTTGGTGGTGAGATCGTCCCACAGCCGGTCGAGCGCCACGCGCAGCGAGTCGTCGCCATATTCGGTCGCGATATCGGCCATGCCCGAATAGAGGTACATCGCCCTGACCGCATGGCCGACGACCTTGTCCTGATCGCGCACCGGCTTGTGCGACTGGCTGTATTCGTAGGTCTTGAAATGATAGGCTTTTGGGTCGGCGCCGCGAGCCCGCGCCTCCTCGTCGAAGTAGTGCGGCTGCTGCCCGCGCTGGTCGATGAAGTATTTTGCCAGGTCCATGTACTTTTGCTGGCCGGTCAAGCGCGCGAGCTTGACCAGCGCCAGCTCGATCTCCTCGTGGCCGCAATAGCCCTTCTTCTTGCCGGGCTCGGGGCCGAACGTCTCGGCGATATGGTCGGCATAGCGGCACATGATGTCGAGCAGCTTGCGCTTTCCCGTCGCCTGGTAGTAGGCGACCGCGCCCTCGATCAGATGGCCGGCGCAATAGAGCTCGTGGCAATCGCGCAGATTGGTCCAGCGCAGGCCGGGCTGGATACGCTGGTACCAGCTCGACAGATAACCGTCCGGCTGCTGCAGCTTGCCGTACATGTCGATGACGGCGTCGATCTTCTTCTCCAGCTCGTCATTGCGGCGGCGATACAGCGAATAGGCCGCGGTCTCGATCGTCTTGCCCCAGTCGCTGTCCCAGAACATCTGGGTCGTCACCGTCGATCCCGTGAATTCGTTGCCGGCGGTGGCTGCCTCGTCCGGCGAGGGTGAGTGGAATGGGATGACGACGCCGGGCGATGGCCGGTCCGGATCGATCTGCTCGAGCATGCGCGCCTCGACGCAGCGGTCATACAGAATATTGGCGGTCCTGGTGGCGACGGCATCGACACGGTCGCCCCAGAAGCCGCGCACATCGACCTGCGGAACAGGCAGCGGACGGAAGGCGAGTTTCGGCTTGCCCGGCGTGGCGCCCTGACTGGGTGATTGCGATGCGGTCATCAATTTACTCCGGTTCGATTCGATTGGTCACTTCACGGCCCCTGCCATGAGGCCGCGGATGTAGAAGCGCTGCAGCAACAGGAACAGAACCAGGCACGGCACCATCATCACGGTGACGCCCGCCTGCACCGCGCCCCAGTCGATGGCGCCGAAGCGGCCCGACTGCAGCGCCGTCATCATGATGGGTAGCGTGAATTTGGACTGGTCCGTCATCAGCACCAGTGCTGCCAGAAACTCGTTCCAGGCGCCGAGGAACGCGAACAGCGCGATGGTGACGATGCCCGGCCAGACCAGCGGCAGCATCACCCTCAAGAGCATGGTGACATTGTTGGCGCCGTCCATGCGGGCGGCTTCCTCGATTTCGCGGGGGACCGCGTCGAAGGCGTTGCGCATCATGAAGATCGAGAACGGCAGCTGCAGCGTGACGTAGACGCAGACCAGCCCGGTCAGCGTGTTGTGCAGGCCGATCTTGGTCAGCACCAGGAAGATCGGCGTCAGGATCGACTGGAACGGGATCATGATTGTCGACAGGATGAGGACGAAGAGCAGGTTCTTCAGCGGAAAGCGGAAGCGCGAGAAACCGTAGCCGGCCAGCACGCTGACGATCACCGACAGCACGACCGTCATGACAGAGACATAGATGCTGTTTTGCGCCGGCAGCCAGAGGCCGTCGCCGAATGTGTTGAGCGTGGCGTAGTTCTCGACCGAAAAACCCGTCGTCGGCCAGGGCGGCAGCGGCGGCTGACGCGATTCCTGCGCCGGCTTGAACGCCGAAAGCACGGTCCAGACGATCGGCGCAAGGAACAGGAATGAGGCGATGATGCCCGTCGCGTGCTCGGCAATCTGCATGCCGATGCGTCTTTTGCGGCTTCGTGCCTGCGCCATCAGTCAACGCCCTCCGGTTGGCGCAGCAGCCGCAGCTGGATGAGGCTGAGCGCGACCAAGATGACCAGCAGGATCATCGACAGTGCGGCGCCGTAGCCGAGCTTGAACGACACGAATGACTGGTTGAAAATCCAGTAGACGGCGGTCAGCGTCTGGTTGCGCGGTCCGCCGCGCAGGATGATGTAGAACTGGTCGAAGGCGAGCACCGAGCCGGCAACCGACAGGATCAGCGCGAGCGCCAGCGTGCGACGCATCAGCGGCAGGGTGATGGCGCGAAACCGTGCCAGCGGACCTGCCCCGTCGATCATCGCCGCCTCCTGCAGATCCGGCGGGATCGATTGCAGGCCGGTCATCAGGATGATCATGGTGAAGCCCGCCACCTTCCAGACGACCATGGCGATGATCGACCAGAACGCCGGCTGGAACGTCGCCAGCAGATTGACCTTCTTTTCGGTCAGGCCGAGCTCGAAGGCGGCGGGGCTGAACAAGCCGGAATCGACATTGAGCAGCCATGACCAGAGCAGGCTCGCCGAGGCAAAACCGATGACGGCCGGCATGAAGAACGACGTCCGGTAGAAGCCGGTCATCTGCCGCGGCCGTTCGATGAACAGCGCCAGCGGAAAGGCGACGACGAAGATCGCGATCGTCACCACCACCGTGTAGTAGCCGGTGAAACGCAGCGCGTTCCAGAACCTGGTATCGCGCAGGATCGCCCAGTAATTGTCGAGGCCAATGAAAGAGCGCGCCCCCATCAGCGGCCAGTTGTGCAGCGACATCCACGCCGTCATGCAAAGCGGGATGATGAAGAAGACGACGACGAGGGCGACGGCCGGCGCGACATAGAGCAGGCCGATCCACTGCCGGCGGCCGGCGCCGACTAGTTTGCGGCGGCGCGCTGGGGTGGAAATTGCTGCGATGGAGGTCATGGCTGTTCTTCCATTAGCGCGACGTCCCCCTCCCCCTTGAGGGGAGGGTCCGGCCGAAGGCCGGGGGTGGGGTCGCCCGCGAAGCGCGCCGACGCAAAAGAACATCGAGCACTGCCGCAACGACCCCACCCGGACCTGCGGTCCGACCTCCCCTCAAGGGGGAGGTAGGGCGCCGGCGCCTACTGCTGCGGCGCCGAATCGATGATCGACTGCATGGTTTCCTGCGCGTTGGCGATGGCGCCATCGACGTCTTCGCCGAAGAAGACCTCGTTGACCATCTGGTTCCACGGACCATTGGCGGAGTTGATCAGGTCGTTGAACACCACCGAATAAGGCGTGCGGCCCTTGGCCATGGCCTCGGCGGCGATCTTGTAGCGCGGGTCGAGATCCTTCAGCGCCTCATTGGCGATGTCGCCGCGCACCGGAAGGCTGCCGTATTTCGCTAGGATGGTCTGGCCCTCGAGCGAATAGGCGAAATCGAGGAACTCCTTCACAACCGCGATCTTCGTGGTGCCCTTGGTGACGACGAAATTGTCGCCGCCGGCAAAGGACGACCAGCCGCCATCCTTGCCAGGCAGGAAGGTGACGCCATAGTCGATGTCTGGATATTGCGTGTTCAGCGCGCCGATGGCGAAGGCTCCGGACGGCGAGATGCCGATGTTGCCGGCAGCGAAGGCGGCAAAGAAGTTGGAGCCGGTGTCGGTCTGCGCGCCGGCCGGCACCAGGTCCTTCTTGACCATCGAGCGGTAGAGGTCGATGGCGCCGCGCAGCTGCGGGCTGTCGAGCGTCGCCTTTGAGCCGTCCTCGGTGAGGATGTCGCCGCCCGAGGCCCAGATCAGCGGCGTGAAGGTGAAGATGTTGCAGCCGCCGCAATTGCCGGAGAAATAGAAGCCCTTGGTATCGCCGCCGAGCGCGTTGACCTTTTCGGCATAGGCTTCGATCTCGGCCCAGTTGGTCGGGCCTTTTTCAGGGTCGAGGCCGGCCTGCTTGAACAGCTTCTTGTTCCAGATCAGCACCGAACTATCGGCGGAGAACGGCAGCCCGTAAATGCGGCCCTTGTAGGTGCCGGTCTTGACGTGCGCCGGCGACAGGCTGTTGAAATAAGGCAGCGATTTCGCCCAGTCGGTGATGTCTTCGAGCTGGCCGGCGGCAGCGAAGGACGGCGTGTAGATCAGGTCGAGCGACAGCGCATCGGGTGCTGTGCCGCCGGCGGCGGCAGCGCCATATTTCGGGATGATCTCGGCATTGGGGATGATGTCCAGCTTGACCTGGTTCTCATGCCCCTTGTTGAAGGCATCGACGATGCGCGGCATGAAATTGGAGCCGTCGGCGCGAACCCAGATGTTGGCGGTCTCGGCGGCTGCGGCCGGCCCGACAGTTGCCAGCGTAGAAAAAATGCTCGCGGCAAAGGCGAGCCCGGTAATGATGGTCCTCATGTTCTCCTCCTCATGTTTTTCTCCTCATTCGGCCGCACTGCCCTGCAGGCGCGCGCGACCTCTTACTTTGATGCATGTCGTGACCCCAAAACCGCTGCGCACTTTTGGGCGACATGCATTGGTCTCAGCCGCCCGGCGGACGGCCGCATGACTGACGCACCACGAGCCGGCACGGCAGTTTTCGGATGCCCGGCTCGGCGGGTTCGCCGCCGACGAGCGAAAGAAGCGTAAGACCGGCCTCGCGCCCGAGTGCCGCCAGGTTCATGTCGACCGAGGTCAGCGGCGGGCGGGTTGCCTCGGCCACGATCTGCCAATTGTCGAAACCGATGACGCCGACATCGTCCGGCACATCAAGTCCGCGCTCGCGCAGCGCGTCGATGACGCCGCGCGCGATCTGGTCGTTGCCGCAAAAGACGGCATCGGGCTTTTCGCCCTTACGGTCGAAGAGCTTCTTCACCGCCTCGTGGCCCCACGCCTCCGACCACGATCCAAGCAATGGTTCCATGACCGGCAAGCCTTTCTCGGTCAGCACGTCACGATAGGCTTGTGCCCGCGCGTGCACCACCGCAAAACTCGCCGGCCCGGTGACATGGGCGATGCGCCTGCGCCCCAGCCGGCAAAAGTGCTCGACCGCCAGGCGCGCGCCGCCGGCATCATCCGAGACGAAGGCGATGGCGCCGGGGTCGGGCTGGGTGAAGGCGTAGATCACGGGAACGCCGAGATTGGACAGGTCGACCGGCAGATGGCGATCGATGCGCTTGCCGGTGGCGATGATGCCGTCGACGCGCTTGTCGAGCATGGCATCGACATGGAGCTGGCCGAGGCGCTGGTCATCCTCGACATTGCACAAAAACACCGAGACACCCTTGTCGACCAGCGCATCCGAAATGCCCGACATGACCGGCAGCGAAAAGCGGCCATAGGTGTCGTTGGTCAACAGGCCGACGGTAAAACTGCGCCGGCGCAACAGGCTCTGCGCCAGGCTGTTCGGACGAAAACCGAGCCGCTGCGCCGTCTCGCGAATGCGCTCGCGCGTCTCGGCGGTCATCCGCCCCAGCCCGTTGAGCGCTTTTGAGGCCGTCGCGACGCTGACGCCGGCGGCCGCGGCCACCTCGCGGAGGGTGACTGGGGTTTTGGCGGGCGCTGGCGAGGCGTCGGAGGACATGGTGGGCGGCGGATTCCTTAGCTGGGAAAAGGTTTTCTCTTATTCGTCCTGCGAGGCGTTGATTGGTGAGGTGAGCGAGCGTAGCGCGATTGGGAAAAGGTTTTCTCAGAGGAAACTAGGGGAAGAATGCGGGGATGGCAAGAGGGATAGATTTGGTTTTGGGCGTGTCTAAGATTTCTTGCTAGGTGCCGTGATCTACGACCGCTTTGCGCCAGCAGCGGACGCTTGGCGCCAATCTGCCAAACGTCTTGATTGGGCCGGAGAACGAACCCGCTGCGCGGGATGGGCGCGGCAATCGGATCGTGATCCCAACCTCACCGCGCGCGCCCATCCCGCGCAGCGGGTTCATTCGTCGACCCAAAGCGGTGATCGTCGTGCTTGGCATGCGCCCCGACAACCAGAGTCGAGGAAGATACTCGCGTCCCGTCCTGTGCCTCTGCGTGTGCGAGCAATCAGCGAGCAGCTGAGGGGGATCGTGGAACCGCGGTCCCCGCCGCTCGTTTCTTGGTCAAACCGAGGTGGGAGTATCCAATTGTCGGCACGTTGTTGAGCAGACGACCTAAGATGCTGGTTGTGAATACCAAGCAGTAGCAGAAGGAGTCGGATCGATGAAGCTTTATTCTGCACCCGGGTTCACCAGCTTGGCCGACCATATCGCGATGCTGGAGGCTGGAATTCAGTTCGAGGTGGTCAAGGTCGATATCGAGACCAAGCAGATCGAAGGGGGTGGCCGCTATATCGATATCAATCCGAAGGGCTATGTGCCCGCTCTCGTGTTCGAAGACGGTGAGGTGCTGACCGAGAATGTCGCTATCCTGGCTTGGGTCGCGGATCGCGCGCCGGAGCTCGCGCCGCAGGGTCATCTGGGCCGCTACCGCCTGCTTGAGATGCTGAGCTTCATCGCGACCGAGATTCACAAGCGCTTTCCGACTTACCTAATGCTTCCTGAAGACGTCAGGGAGCCGATCGCCCAGGAAATACTGCGATGGTTCCGCTTCGCCGCAGGCCGGCTGGAGCGGGGGTATTTGTTCGGAAAGACTTTCACCGTCGCGGATCCCTATCTCTTCCAGCTGGCGCGCGGCGCGGCGGAGCTCGGATTTCAACTGCCCGAGCCGCTTCGCGATTACATCGCACGCATCGAAGAGCGGCCTGCCGTACAAGCGGCTCTGCGCCGCGAAGGACTGGCATGAACGATCTGGTGATCCGCGCCGATGGGGTCGAGCTCGCAACGCAGAGCTTCGCCAATCCGGCCCAGCCGCCGATACTTCTCATCATGGGCGGGATGGCCTCGATGCTCTGGTGGCCCGAGGAATTCTGCCGCCGACTCGCCGCGCGGGGCCGCTTCGTCATCCGCTACGACCAGCGAGACTCCGGTCTTTCGACCAAATATCCGCCCGGTCGGCCGGGCTATGGCTTTGACGATGCGGTCGATGACGCCTTTCGCGTGCTCGACGGCTACAGGATCACGGCGGCGCACGTCGCGGGCTTCTCCCAAGGCGGAATGGTCGGCCAGGGTGCGGCGCTCAAACATCCAGAGCGGGTGCTTTCACTGACGGCGATCAGCACCTCCCCGATCGGGGTGGACCGGTCCAGCCTCCCCAAGAGCGGTAAGGCCTGGTTGGAACATATGGCTGTGGACGTGGACTGGTCGAACCGGGCGGAGACCGTCGCATATTGCGTCGAGGACGCGCGCCTGATCGCAGGAACAGCACACCCGTTCGACGAAGCCGAGACCAGAGCCTTCATCGAGCGGGACTTCGACCGTTCTGGCGGCTATCTCAGCGCCACCAATCACAGTGTTCTCTTTGAGATCGGCAAGGCCTGGCAGGGCAGGCTGGCCGAGATCAAGGCACCGCTGCTCGTCATTCACGGCACCGCCGATCCGGTCTTTCCGGTTGAGCACGGCGCAGTACTGGCCGAGGCGGTCGCGGGCGCACGGCTCCTGAAGCTCGAAGGCGGTGGGCACGAGCTGCACCCCGGCCATTGGGACCGGATCGTCGAGGCGATCGCCGAACACACGGGTTCGAAGCGAGCGGTCGACCGGCGCTGACAAGATTCCCTCCATGGTGCGAGCCGTGTGTGACGGCAGGGCTTGGGCGCAAGCGGCCTGGAGCCTGTGCATTAGCGATGTCAGCCTTTGGTGAATCGACGGGACCCTAGTAATGACTGCCATGTGGCGCAAAGCAGTCGTTCCCGAAGCGCGGCGAGAGCGGCCGGAAAGGGTCAAAAGTGGCCGTTCCAACTCACCCACCAACACGCCGGACGCCGCCTCACTGCTTAAAGCAGTTTTCGCGGTGCCATTGCAAGAAACGAGGATGCGGGCGGTCAAACTGCCGGCCCGGCGGAAGAGCGCGGCGAGTCTTGTTTATGAATGCCTGCACGCTGTCGAGGTCGTTAACTTGTCGCGAGATCATGATTTCCAAGTCATCCGATAGGCTGATCAACCCGCGATCGAACATCCAATGCGCTGTACCGGACAGTGCGATCCCATTGTTGATGACATCCGGGCCGTTCGCTTCGACCGGTCGAATGTGAGCCGCGGAAACCTCTGCTCGGCCGCCGCCATTTATCAACTTCAGTCCTGTGATCGCGCACCGCTCGTCATAGGCACGCAAGATTATGCGACGGAAAATGCGGTCCCGTACAATTCGCGATCCGATATAGTTTACGCGATCACGGCTCTGCTC
The DNA here is from genome assembly GCA_004020645.1 of Mesorhizobium sp. Taxonomy (GTDB): domain Bacteria; phylum Pseudomonadota; class Alphaproteobacteria; order Rhizobiales; family Rhizobiaceae; genus Mesorhizobium. Next base: position 346,292 of record SAQL01000002.1, read on the forward strand.
GAATTCGAATGGCGCCTGCTCATCCTGAAAGCCGGTGGAGGTGCCGGCCTCATCAACGCGCGGTAGCAACAACTCATTCGTCTCCAAGCCCAAATCGATAATGCGATTGAAGTCGCTTGGACTGATCGGCCGGACGGCCGATTGGGCGCGACCGGAAATCCGCCCCTGCTCGTTGAGTAACCCTCGCTCAACGAGACCATCGGTTCCGTTAAATGGAACAGGATTGACGAAATCGAGATAGGTTCCGGGCTCAATCAGAGCGAGGTACATATCACGCGTCACAGGATCGGGAATGACCTGCTGGACTTTGGCTACGGCGTAATAGCCACGGCTATCGGTTACCTTGCTAGGCTCGTAGTAAATGATCCAGTCGCCGACGCATGCTTCGACGCGGCTGAGGTACGGGCGAGGAAATTGGTACTGCTCTGCGGGACGGTCGTTGTAGATCGAATCTGAGCGGTGAATGAAGACCCCGAATCCCATGATCTTCCTGCAATGCGTTCTTTGGGAATATCTGCCTCAGATGTAACACCAATCCGATCTTGGGAACTTAGTCCAGGTCGGAGAAGCTTTTCCCCATGGTATCGGTCCTTTGGAGGCGAATAGCCCTAACAAGCGCCGCGCATATTTTCACGAGGCATGTCGCAAAGGGCCACCGCCATCCGTCCTCTGACAAAAGGAGAGCGCCATGAGAAAACTCATCGTCACCGAATTCATCAGCGTCGATGGCATCGCCGAGGTCGAGAAGCTGCCTGGCGTGACCTGGAACGATGAAATGCAAAGGTTCAAGGAGGACGAGCTTGCCGACAGCGGCGCCATGCTTCTGGGGCGCACGACCTATGAGATTTTTGCCGGCTCCTGGCCCGAGGAAACCGGAGACTTCGCCGAGCGGTTCAACGCGCTGCCGAAATATGTCGTGTCGACGAGCCTGAAGGCGCTCGACTGGAAACCGGCCGAGCTGCTGCAGGGCGCACTGCCGGAAGCGGTCAGGGAATTGAAGCAAGGCAGCGGCGGCAACATCTATGTGCATGGCAGCCTCAGCGTCGCGCAGGAATTGCTACGCCACGGCCTGGTCGACTGCGTCAGGCTGCTCAGCTATCCCGGTGCCGTCGGCCAGGGCAAGCCACTGTTCCCGCCCGGCGAGCAGGTGCCGCTCGAGTTGATATCGGCCACGCCATTCAGCAACGGCGTGGTGGCGCTTGAATATGCGCCGGCTGAGGGGAAGTCGTGAGACGCGTAACGGTGCAATGTACGATTTCGTTGATAAGTTGACGGGACAGCGCCCCCTTCTGCCCTGCCCCTTTGCCACCACTTGGCATCTGCCCCACAACCACCACTTGGCATCTGCCCCACAAGAGGAGAGATCGGCAGTTCGGGCCTTGGCGCTCATCTTGCAACGCTGGTGATTGGCGAAGGCGCCGATGATAGCCGGCAGGGCAGAGGGGGTCGATTCGATCGGGCGCGACCTCCTCTCTTGCGACAGTGGAGGTTGGCGCACTACGCGAGACAACCCCCTCTGGCCTGCCGGCCATCTCCCCCCTCAAGGGACCCTCAAGGGGGGAGATCGGCAGCTTCGGCCTCGGCACTTCAAGCGTTTCGGCCATCAGCGCCTCCCTCAGACTTACAGCGCCCGCCCCTGCCCGCCTTGACGCCACCTTCTGCTCAGCCGCAACAAGCATCTCAACAAACCTCGTCATCTTGGGCGCGCGGAAGCGCGCGGCGGGGTAGACTGTGTAGATGCCTCCGGAGGGCAGCCGCCACTCGGGCAGGATTTGGGCGAGCCGGCCTGCGGCGAGGTCGTCCCTGACCAAAAAGTCCGGCAGCACCGACAGGCCGGCGAGGGCGCGGACGGCCGCATCAGGCGCCGCCCATATAGATGTCCATGATCTGTCGGTCGTTGCGGACATCTCCGGGCGTGCCTTCGAAGCGCTTTTCTCCGGCGGCCAGGATATAGAGCCGGTCGGCGATCGGCATGGCCTCGCGAATGTTCTGCTCGACCATGAGAATGCCGATGCCGCGCGCGGTCAGCACCTTGATGCGCTCCAGCGTCTCGCTCACCATGGCCGGCGAAAGGCCGGCGGACGGTTCGTCGAGCAGGATGAAACGCGGTTCCGACACCAGCGCGCGCGCCAGCGCCAGCATCGCCTGTTCGCCGCCCGAAAGGGCTCCGGCCGTGGTCTTGCGCCGCCGCGCCAGCGATGGATATTGGTCGACCAGAGCCTCGATGCGCCTGTCCACCAGCTTCCGGTCGGCAATGGCGTAGCCGCCCATGCGCAGATTTTCCATCACCGTCAGCCGTGGAAACACGCCGCCGCCCTGCGGCATCAGCACCAGGCCCTGGCGCACGACTTCATGGACCGGCAAATTGCTGATCGTTTCGCCGCCGAGCCCGATTGTGCCGCCCCATACCGGCAGCGCGCCGGCGATCGCTTTCAGCAAGGTCGACTTGCCGCAGCCATTGGGGCCGAAGATGCAGGTGATCTTGCCGGCTTCCGCGACAAGGGAGACACCATGGACGATCTCCTGCTTGCCGTAGCCCGCAACGACGCTGTCTGCGACCAACGTGCTCATTGCGGACGCCCTAGATAGGTCTGCATGACTTCGGAATTTTGCACGATGTCCTCGAACGCGCCGCTGGTCACCACCCGCCCCGAATCCATGACGATGATGCGGTCGCAGACATTGCGCACCATTTCCATGTCATGCTCGATGACGAAGAAGCTGGTTCCCTGCTCGCGCAGCCTGGCGATCGCTTCCAAGATGATCTTGCGGATGTTGGGGTGGACGCCGGCCGTCACCTCGTCGAGCAGGATGAGGGACGCCTGGCGCATGATCACGCGGCCGAATTCGAGCAGTTTCTGCTGGCCGCCGGACAGGTCGGACGCGCGGTTGTTGGCGACCGGTTCGAGATGCAGCAGCGCCAGCGTCTCGTCCGCCCGCTGTTGCGCGCCATGCCAATGACCCTCGGCAGCCGCGGCCAGAAGGTTCCCGCTGACTGTCATGTTCTCGAACAACGCCGGGATCTGAAAGGTGCGCGCGAGGCCGAGGCGGGCTATCCTATAGGCCTTTTTGCCGCCGATCTCATGGCCGTCGAACAGGATCTGCCCGCGATCGGGCGTCTCCATGCCGGCCACGAGGTTGAACAGGGTCGATTTGCCCGAGCCGTTGGGGCCGATGAGGCCGGCGATCTCGCCGCGTCCGACCTCCAGGTCGACGCCGGCGGCTGCCTGGATGCCGCCGAAATGCTTGTGCACGTCGCGAACGAAGAGGATGGGCTGGTCGCCTGGCGCGGGCGCTTGCGCCGTCATGCTCACGAGCGTCCTCCCTGGCGGGAGCCGAGCAGGCGTCCGAGCACCGTGTCGAGCACGCTGCCTGATTTCCCGCTTCGCCGCGCAAACAGGCCGGCGATGCCGTTGGGCAGGAACAGCACCACCAGGATGATGGCGGCGCCGAGAATGGCGATATAGAAGGCCGTATCGCCATAGTACATCCAGATAAGCCGGTTGACGAAGAACAGCGCGACGCCGCCGATGGCCGGCCCCCACAGGCTGCCGAGCCCGCCGAGCAGGACCATGACGACCATCTGGTCGGTGATGTCGCCGCCGAACACGCTCTTTGGATTGATGAAGGTCACCCAGTAGGCGAAAATACTGCCGAACACGGAGGCGACGACGGCGCTGAGCACGAAGGTCTGCAACTTGACCAGCGAGGTGTTGATGCCCATGGCTTCGGCCGCCGGTTCGTGATCCCGTAAGGCCTTGACCTTCAAGCCGAAGCGGGAGCGCTCGAACAGCAACCAGGTGAGGAAATAGGTCAGGACGGCGGCCGCGAACATGGCGAAATAGAAGAAGCGCTCGTTGAGGAAGGGAGGCAGGCCGATACCGCCGGTTCCGCCGGTGAAGTCGACGACGGTGGCGAACTGCATGAGCACTTCGGCGAAGGCCCAGGTGGCGATGGCGAAATAAGCGCCGCGCAGCCGCAATGTCGGCGCGCCGATGACGACCGCAAACAGGGCTGTGACGATCGTGCCGATGGGAATGGTGGCGAGGAACGGCACTGCGAATTCCGCGCCCATCAGGATGGCGGTGGCGTAGGCGCCGATGCCGAAGAAGGCCGAATGGCCGAAATTGATGTAGCCGGCATAGCCGCCTAGCATGTTCCAGGAACAGGCGAGCCCCGCCCACATCAGCGCGCCGGTGGCGATGCGCAGCCAGTAATTGTTGACCAGCACCGGCAGCAACGCCAGCACGACGAGGATGACGACGAGGAGAAGCAGGCCGGCCCAACGATTTTTCATGGTCTGGGCCATCTCACAGTCCGCGCCGCAGGATGCCGCGCGGGGAAACCAACAGGACAAGGAAGAGCGTTGCGAAGATCGCGAGATGCGAGTAGCTGGCTCCGCCATAAGTCGCGACAAAGGCTTCGATGACGCCCAGAAGCAGGGCCGCCACAAGCGCGCCGCCCAGCGAGCCCAGCCCTGCCAGCACGGCGACGAAGAAGGCGAACAGCGTATAGCGCAGGCCGATCTCCGGATTGACCGAATAGATGCCTCCCATCAGAACGCCCGACATCGCCGTGATCCCCGCGTAGAGCCCGTAAACATTGGCGCTGAGACGCCGGATGTTGACCCCCATCAAGGCGGCGTTCTGGCGGTTTTCGGCCGTCGCCCGGATCGCCAGCCCGTAGCGCGTGCGAAAGAGAAAGAAAAATAGCCCCCCGGCGATGAGCACCGCGAACGCCGCCGCCGCCACCCTGATCAGGGGCACCGTGACCGGGCCGATCATGATGCTGTGACCGCTGAGCGCCGTCGGCACGCTATGCGTATTGAAACCCCAGACGGTCAGCATTCCGCCGCGCAGCAAGGTGAAGATGCCGAAGGTCAGCGCGAGCGCCATCAGTTCGGGTCGCGCCGTGCGGCTGTTTCGAACATTGTAGATCATCGGCCCCATGAGATAACCGATCGCGCCGAACAGGACGAAGGCCATCGGCATGACGAGGAACCCGTCTATGCCGATAAAGGCCGCCATGTAGTAGGCGAGGTAGCCGCCGAGCACGACCCACGCGCCGACCGCAAAGTCGATGACATGGAGCACGCCGAAGGTCAGTTGGAAGGCGATCGAAAACGTGGCGATGACGCCGCCTATCAGCAGGCCGTTGAGCAGGGTTTGAAGAAAAAGATCCAATGGCAAACCTGTCCGTCAGTCCAAGAAGTCCGCAACATGCTTTTGGCGCGAGTGCGAATTGACGCCCGCAGTATAAAGCCCAACCTACAGCCGGCCTTTGGAAGAGCCGGCCGTCATCATGCTGCCCGCTGCCGTAGCAGGCGACGGCGAATAGTGCCTCCGCCCGCCTCAAGTCGCGATTATTTCCAGGACGGCAACGGGTAGATGAACTCGGCCGCGGCCGCTTCCTTCGGGCCGACAGCGACGGTCTTTCCATCCTGGATCTGGATCACGACTGGCACTGGCTGGATGTTGTCGTGATAGTGGTCGCCTTCCTTCTCGAACTTGATCGGTCCGTAAAAAGTCGTGATGTTGGTGTCGGCGATGGCATCCTTGAGGGCGACGCGGTCCTCGGGGGTGAGCGAAGGCTTCTTGCCCAGTCGCTTGGCCGCGTCGGCGAAGACGAGGCCGCTGGCCGAGCAGGCGGCTTCCGTGTAGTCGGGCTCATGGCCGAACTTAGCCTGGGCCCGCGCGACATAGTCCTGTGCGGTGCCGAACAGGTCGTCCTTGTAGGGCACCGTAGGCAGCCATACGGCGACACCGGAGGTGCCGTTCGCATCGGCGCCGAGCGCTTCGGCGAAGGCCGGATTGGTCACGCCGTAATGCATGATCAAGGCCTTCGGCCGATAATTCAGCGATTTCGACGTCTTGATCACGTTTATCAGCGGCTCTTCATGCCCGCCCACCGCGACGATGTCAGGGTTGAGGGCGGCGATCTTAGACATTACCGGGGTGAGATCGCCGGAAGCCGGAACGAGCTCGTAGGCGACGACTTCGAGCCCCGCTTCCTTGGCGCCGCGCTGGAAGCCTTCGCCGGTCTCCTTCGAAAAGGGTTCGTTGACCCCGATCACCGCGATCGTCTTCGCCTTCGGGTTTGACAGCGCCACCAGCACGCCCAGCGACTGGCCGGATGTCGTGTCGACGGAAGGGATGATGCCGAAATTGAATTCGGGCTTGGCCAACCAGACATTGGGCGACTCGGCCGAGCCCGAAATCATCGGCACCTGGTATTTCTGGCAGATCGGCTGAACGGCGATTGTCGAGCCACTGGTGTAGGGGCCGAGCAGGAAATCGACCTCGTTCTGCACAATCAGCCGTTCGGCGGCGTCGGCGCCGGTGGCCGGATTGCTCTGGTCGTCGCCATAGAACATCTCGACCATGAAACGCTCGCCGCCGACCTCGACGCCGCCCTTCTCGTTGGCCGCTTCGGCCCAGAGATCGTAACCGTTCTTGGTCAAATTGCCGCCCGAAATATTCTCGCCCGACAGAGACGTGATGACGCCGGCCTTGAAAGTCGCCGCCTGGGCGCGCGCGGTCCGCACGAACGGCATCGAAATCGTGCCGCTGGCAAGCGCCAGGGCGCTGCCGCCGAGAAATGTGCGTCGAGAAAAGCTTACGTCCTTCTTTGGCATGATGGTCCTCCCGCATTCGTTCCTAAAGTTGCAGGATATGTCCGCACACCACACAAATCTACTGGAAACGCTCGCTGCAGCTCTCTGAAAATCCATACTTACAGCGCACCACAGCACTTCGTGCTGGTCGTCCATGTGGCGACCCGCGCGACAGAAGCCATGTTCGGTCCTCCCTTTGCAATGCCGCTGAGCTTACTCGGCGCCGCACACCATGAACTGCCGGAAAGTGCCGATCCGCCGCGCCTGCAGGCTGGAATCGGCCAGCCAGCCGACACGGATCGCCACGTCCATTCCACCAGAGGCCAGGTCGATCGTCTCATCGCCCAGCGTCAGCTCCACCCGGCAGGCGGGATAGCGCGCGCTGAAGGCGGCGACCACCGGCACCACCGCCGACGTGCCGTAGTCGTTGGGCGCCGCGATGCGCAGCGTGCCGGTCGGCTCGGCAGCCGCCTGCGCGAGCTCGTCGCTGGAGCGCTTCGCCTCGACCGTTGCTGAGCCAGCCCATAAAGCCAGGAGACCACTTTGCAACGAGGCCTGGGCTCCGGCTTGAAACGAAAACAAGCCGCCCCAATTCCCTCCAGCAAAGTCAGCTTGTATTCGGAGGGCGCCGATGGACGTCTTTTCCCCTAAGGCCGGGTTCCTTTCCGCTAGAATTGGCCTTCTCGCTCTCGTCTCGGTCGCGGCGGCCGCCTCTGGCGTGGCTCTCGCCCCCGGACCCGCGCGAGCTGAGGTTCTCGCCCGCGTTCCCGCCGCGCGCGAAATGGCGGTCTGCGGCAACGTACTGTTCGTCGGAACCAAACGCTCCTCGGTCTACGCGGTGCCGGTGTCCGGCGGCCGCGCCCGGCGGGTCGCCTCCGGATTCTCCGCTCCGAATGGAGTCGCATGCTCACGCGGTCGTTTGTTCGTAGCTTCGAGAGACCGCGTGACCGCGTTCGATATCGGGCCGGGGGGCGCTCTGAGCGGCAGGCGCGACATTCGCCGAGGGCTGCCGAATTCGGGAGCCCACAGTCTTCGCTATATTGCCGTCGGCCCCGATTCCCGGCTCTATGTCTCGTTCGGATCGCCTTGCAATATTTGTTTGCCGCGTGGACTGCAAAGCACGATCGTCAGCATGAACCAGGACGGGTCCGATCTTCGGCGCGTCGCTTGGGGCGTTCGCAATTCGGTCGGCTTCGACTGGCGCGGCGGCACCATGTTCTTCACTGACAACGGCGCCGACCGAATGGGCGACGATATCCCGCCGGACGAGCTGAACGCGCTTCGGCCGGGCGGCTTTTATGGCTTTCCCTACTTCGGAGGCCGAATTCCGCTTAAGGGGTTCCGGGACGCACGGCCGCCCGCGCAGCAGATTCCGCCCGTTTTCGAATTTCAAGCGCATGTCGCAACCCTCGGAATCCATTTCTTCCGCAGCCTCGGCGGCGACGCTCTGGTCGCCGAGCACGGCAGTTGGAACAGGTCAGTTCCAGTCGGGCGTCAGGTCGTGCGCGTGCGCTTCAGGGGCGGCCGGCCCGTCTCGGCGACGACTTTCCTCAGAGGCGTCGGTCGGCCCGTGGATGTCAAGGAAGCGCCGGACGGTTCCGTGCTCGTATCCGACGACGCCGGAGGCGCGATTCACGTCTTCAGGCGATGACGCCCGACGTTTCCTTTCAGGCGAAGCGCTTCAGGTTGGCGGATTGGTTTGGCGGTTGAGCGCTTCGAAGTGGTCAGCGGGACAGCGCCCCCCTCTGGCCTGCCGGCCATCTCTCCCACTTGGGGGAGATCGGCTGTTCGGGTCTTGGCGCTCATCCTGCAACACTGGTGATTGGCGAAGGCGCGGATGACGGCCAATCTCCCCCCTTGGGGGGTTGATGCCCGGCAGGGTAGAGGGGGTCGGTTCGACCGGGCCCGGCCTCCTCTCTTGCGACAGTGGAGGTTGGCGAAGGCGCCGATGACGGCTGATCTCCCCCCTTGAGGGGGAGATGCCCGGCAGGGCAGAGGGGGTCGGTTCGACCGGGTGCGGCCTCCTCTCTTGCGACAGTGGAGGTTGGCGCATTACGCTAGACGACCCCCTCTGGCCTGCCGGCCATCTCCCCCTCAGGGGGGAGATCGGCAGCTTCAGCCTCCTCGTCCCTCCCCGACCGGCCCCGTCTTCTGCTCAGCCGCGACAAGCATCTCAACAAACCTGGTCACCTTGGGCGGGCGGAAGCGTGCGGCGGGGTAGACTGTGTAGATGCCGCCAGAGGGCAGCCGCCACTCGGGCAGGATCTGGACGAGCCGCCCTGCGGTCAGCTCATCCCGCACTAGGAAATCCGGCAGGACCGACAGGCCGGCGCCGGCGCGGACTGCCGCCAGCACTGCCGGCGTTGCGTCGATGGCGATCGTTGCCTGCATGCGCACGGCTTGCTCGTCGTTGTCGCGCGAAAATTGCCATAGCAGCGGTTCGCGCAGCGCCATGTTAGCGACGAAGGGCAGCCCGGCAAGGTCTTGCGGTTCGCCAGCCGTGAAGCGGCCGGCAAAGTCGGCGCCGCACACCATGAATTGCCGGAAGATGCCGATCCGCCGCGCCTGCAGGCTGGAATCGGCCAGCCAGCCGACGCGGATCGCCACGTCCATTCCACCAGAAGCCAGGTCGATGGTCTCGTCGCCCAGCGTCAGTTCCACCCGGCAGGCGGGATAGCGTGCGCTGAAGGCAGCGATCACCGGCACCACCGCCGATGTGCCGTAGTCGTTGGGCGCGGCGATGCGCAGCGTGCCGGTCGGCTCGGCGGCCGCCTGCGCGAGCTCGTCGAAGGCATCCTCGGCCTGCTGCAGGATTTTTAGGCACCGCGCATGGAATGTCCGGCCGGCCTCGGTCGGATGGACGCGCCGCGTCGTGCGGATCAGCAGCGTCATTCCCAAGTCGCGCTCCAGCCGCGCCACCTGCTGGCTGACGACCGCTTTGGTAATGCCGAGCCGCTCGGCAGCCCGCGTGAAGGAGCCGGAGTCGACCACCGCCGCGAAATAGGCCAGCCGGTTCAGGTTCATGCGTGGCTCATGGCAAATGCGGCCTCATTGTCAGGCAATGACATACATTACGTCTATTTTGTTGGCCTTCAATACGCATTCCACCTTTGTCACCTTCCGGACATGTGCCCGCCTCGCCCGAATCCCGCATTCTAAAGCCCCAGGAGACAGTCATGTTCACACGGAGAACCATCATGAAAACCACCCTCGCCGCCGGCGCCGCCGCCGTCTTTGCTCCCGCCGGGTTTGGCCATGCAGCCGCAGGCCTTTCCTGGAAGCATTTTCCTGCCGGCGAAAACGGCTTCTTTCGCGCCCCAGTGCTGGTCACCGGCGCCTCCGAGGCGCTGCTGATCGATGGCGGTTTCACCTATTCCGACGGCCGAGCCGTGGCCGACGTGATCAAGACGACCGGCAAGATGCTCACCACCATCTATGTCAGCCAGTCCGACCCGGACTATTATTTCGGCCTCAAGCCGATCAAGGAGGCTTTCCCGCAGGCACGGGTGATCGCCGCGCCCGAGACGGTGGCCGCCATCAACGGCAGCGTCGACAAGAAAATCGCCGTGTGGGGGCCGCAACTCAAGGAGAATGGCCCGCAGGCGCTCGCCGATGTCGTCATCCCCGAGATGTTCGATGGCAAGACGCTCACCGTCGATGGCGAGACCATCGAGATCGTCGACGCCGAAGGCCTTGCCAATCGGCGCTACCTCTCGGTGCCGTCGCTGAATGCGGTGTTCGGCGGGGTGATGATTTTTTCGGGCGTGCATGTCTGGACCGCCGACACGCCAACCAAGGAGCAGCGCGCCGCCTGGCTCGCCAATCTCGAAAAGATCGTGGCCGCCAAGCCTGAAATCGTCGTGCCCGGCCACATGACGCCGCAGGCCGCCACCGACCTGTCGGGCGTCGAGCACACCAAAACCTATCTCATTGCCTTCGAGGAAGAACTGGCCAAGGCCAAGGACGCGGCCGCGCTCAAGACCGCCATGGAAGCCCGCTTCCCCGGCCTCGGCATGGGCGTCGCGCTCGAGATCGGCTCCAAGGTCGCCACCGGCGAGATGAAGTGGGGCTGAGGTGAGCGCCTCGATCTGATCCGGGTTACTTGCGAAGGATCATCTCGGAGGAGAACGGCGGCAATTTGTCGATGTCGCGCCGCCCCTCATCCGCCGCAGCGCCGCGCCAACCAAACCGCATGGCGCTGCGGCGGACACGACAGGGGGAAAACTGTAACCCATGTATCCGGTTCAAAGTGTTACCCATCTATCAACTGGACACCTCGTCGAAGATTTCGCCAATCGCCAGCGTTTGCAGGACAAGTGCCAAGGTTGCGGCAGTGCCCCTTCTCCCCGTCTCTATATACGGGGAGAAGTGCCGGGCAGGGCGATGAGGGGCGGCGCAAACCTGGAGTGATTGCCCTTCGCGGTCGCCTCAAAATTCCTCACCCAACATTCTGAATCCGTCCCCAGGTGCTCTTGGTTCCCCAGATGCCGGAACGCAGCGCCTCGAGCTGCACGATCTGGCTGTGGTCGACGAACAGGTTGATCTCGTTGCCGTAGTTCTTGACGTACCATTCGAAGACCGCCGGGTCGGCGGCTTCGAACATCACCGCCTCCAGGCCAAGCTCGTTGATGATGCGGGCCACCACATCGGTGCGCCAGGACGTCACGTTTTCGGTGATCCCTTCACTCTCGATCATGATGATGTCGGCGCCGGCATCGAGGGCACGTCTGGCCTGCGCGACCAGCCAGCCGACATCCTTGGTGCCTTCGGCTTCGAGCTCCTTGGCCGACGTGTCACCGCCGGCCCCGAACTGGATGCCGAGCTCCGGCTTGGCCTTGAGCCCGGCCTTTTTCACGGTTTCGACCAGGCGCAGCAGCGCCTCCGTCGGCAAGCTGATGAAGCCGGTTGAGATCTCGATCACGTCGAACCCGAGCGCCTTGGCTTCTTCGATGTAGCGGTCGACGGCGTCGGGGCCGAAGCGGAGGACATTCTCGATCCAGCCGCCCGTCGACACATAGGCATCGTGATCGTGCGCCAGCCTGTTGATCGATTTCACCGCTTCGGGCGGCATCAGGGCGAACGACCCGCCGGCAAACTTGATGCCGTCGATCCAGTTGCCCATGATTTCCAGGACGTCGGCCAGATGGCGCGGCCCATAGGCGCTGTAATAGGGCCCGCGAATCTCGGTCAGGCCGGTCTTGCGCGGCTTCGAAGAGCGCGCGGCGCGCGGGATGAAGGAGAAGGCTGTGTCGGTCATTTTTTGGGGCCTCGGCGGTCGGTTCTCCTGCATTAACGACTTCTCCTGCGTTAACGACTGGGCGCGCGATCCGATCCGCGCAAATTGGGTTGGAACCGTCGGCGTCACTGGGTGTTGGCGGGGGAAGGAGGTCTGGGATGCCGCAGATCGCGAACAATGCCGCCGCCGGCGTTCGAAGCAGCGCAAAACTGTTCCTGTGCGGCGACGTGATGCTCGGGCGCGGCATCGACCAGATCCTCGCCAGTCCGGGCGATCCGCACCTAAACGAGCGCTATGTCAAATCGGCGACGACCTATGTCGAGCTTGCCGAACGCGTCAATGGCCCGATCCCGAGAAAGGTCGACGAGGCGTATGTCTGGGGCGATGCGCTCAGCGAATTGGAGCATGAAGCTCCCGATGCGCGGATCATCAACCTCGAGACCAGCATCACCACCAGCCTGTCCTTGGCGCCCAAGGGGATCAATTACAAAATGAACCCGGCAAATATCGGCTGCCTGGCGGCGGCGCGGGTAGACTGCTGCGTAGTCGCCAACAACCACGTGCTCGACTGGGATGAGCCCGGCCTCGTCGAAACCCTCGATACACTCCGGCTTGCCGGCCTTGCCTATGCCGGGGCCGGGCTTGACGCGGATGAGGCGGCGGCGCCTGCCGCCATTGAACTGGCCGGTGGAGGCCGCGTGCTCGTGTTCGGCTTCGCGCTCGGGACGAGCGGCGTTCCAGCTTCATGGGCAGCCGGAGCTTATAAGCCAGGGATCAATTTGCTGGCGGATGTCTCGGCCCGGTCGCTCGCGCAGATCGCCCGATCCGTGCAGGCCATAAGACAGCCCGGCGACCTCGCGGTGGCCTCGATCCACTGGGGCGGCAACTGGGGCTACCAAGTCCCCGCGGAAGAACGCACGCTTGCCCATGCTCTCATCGATGTTGCAGGTTTCGATGTCGTGCATGGGCACTCCTCCCACCATCCCAAGCCGATCGAAGTCCACAACGGCCGGCTGATCCTCTATGGATGCGGCGACTTCCTCACCGACTATGAGGGGATAACAGGGTACGAAACCTTCCGCGGTGAGCTTGCGCTGATGTACCTGCCGCGGCTCGCGATACCGGGCGGTACGCTTGTTTCGCTCGACGCCGTGCCGTTCCAGCTCGCCAAGTTCCGGCTAAACCGCGCCCTGCGCGAAGATGCCGCCTGGCTCGCGGCCATGCTTGAGCGCGAGTGCTCGCCTTTCGGCACGCATGTGGCGCTTGGGAGCGACGACCGTCTCACTGTGCTTTGGTGAAGCGCCTGCGGTCAGCAGGCAATGGCACTAATTTTCAAACCTCTCAGGCCGTCCTCGGCCAAGCGCACCGTCGGCGCGGGCCTGCAGGTAGGCGTAGATGTCGTCGATGTAAGGAGCGACGTTGGGGTCATCGGCGAAGCCCTTCATCACCGAAGGGCCGCTGCGCACGCCGTCGCGAACATTGCGCCGGAAGACCTCGAGGTCGGGCAGCCGGTCGACAAGGGCCGAGGCGAAGGTCGAGCCCATGCCATCGGGACCATGGCAGTGATTGCAGCTGCCATGATAGCGACGGAAGCCGTTATAGGTTCGCGCATCGACCTTGTTGCCGACAATTTCGTAGAACTTGCCCGACGCCAGCTCAGCTTGCGAAGACACGCAGAAGCCGGCGGCGACGGTACAGACGACGACAGAAGGGAGGACGAGCCATGGGAACATCGTCTGTCGCCGACGTTGCAGGCTCATCCAGCGCCGCCGCAACGCGCATGCCCCCAGATCACTCGATGGCGGTCATCAGTCGACGGAGGGCTTCGGAGAAGAAACCACGATCCCGTCTATCGGATGCGGGCTGACGACAAGCTTGCCGCCAACGCGCGATATCTCGACGATCTGGTCCGACTCTCCCAGTTTGCCCGGCACGGAGAGCGCGACCTTCTGGTTCTCGGTCAGTGTCGCGACGAAACGCACGGGCAAGCCAGTCTCGCCCTGCGCGATTGTGGTGACCACCCGATAACCGTCCACCTCGGGCGTGTAATAGACGACACCAAGGAAGCCGGCGAGATCGATGCTTTCAGCCTTCATGGCTCCAAGCTCGCCGGCATGCGCGGGCATCGCCGCCATGCAAAGTGCTGCAAAAGCAATGTACCTGTACATAATGCTGCTCCATCCCGAATTGTCCGGGTCGAGCCCGGCTCAACGTTTCAGCAATAGGCGCTGGCGCCGTGATAGTCGGCGCATGCAGGCAGAATTCTTGATTAGTCCCCCGCCTGCATCACAGTGGCGAAGGTCCGCGAGCCGAGAACGCGCTGAACCCCACTGGTTGTCACGGTTAGCTGAACCCCACTGGTTGTCACGGTTAAGTGTGACGTTCTTCTGAGGCGCGAGCATTTCACCAGCCGGTTACTTGCGCATCCCCTGTTTGGGGGAGATAATCCAATTTAAGCGATCGCTAAAGTTGGAGAAGCGAGAGCACCTGTGAGAGGGCGCGGCTTTCCGCCCGCATCGGACGCGCTGTCGACATGCGAGGGGCGTCGATGGCCAAGGCATTGTCGCATCATGATCTGTCGAAGCTGATCGGCTCGATCTACGATTGCGCACTCGACCCGGGGCGATGGGAGCACGCGCTGGCTGGGATCAGGGATGCGCTCAACGCCCAGACTGCGGTCCTGCACCTTGACGACCTCACCAACGACCGGCTGCTGATCTACAGGACCGTGGGAATAGAGCCATACTGGCTGGAGCAACAGGCGAAATATATCCCCGAGATCCACGCCCGGCTGCTCGAGGATCTCTCGACATGGCCTTCACTCGACGTGCCGCATGTGGTCTCGCGCCATGTCCCGCAAACCTACCTGGAGACCTCGCGATATTTTCAGGAATGGCTGAAGCCGCAGGGCCTGGTCGACGTCATGTCGTTCTTCCTGATCCACACCCCTACCCGCCTTGCCGGCTTCGCCGTTGCCCGGCACGAGCGACAAGGCATTATCACCGAGCATGAAATCAGGCTGGGCGGCCTCTTGCTGCCGCATGTGCGCCGTTCGGTGATGATCAGCAACATGCTGGACGTCAGTACGATCGAGCGCGCACGGACGGCCGAGGCGCTCGATGCGCTCACATGCGCCGTGGCCCTCACCAATGAACGCGGCGCCATCCTGCACGCCAACCGCTCGGCCAAGCACATGCTGCGGAGCGGCGGCCCGATCCAGGACGTCCATGGCATTCTGAAAGCGAAGATCCCGTCGGCCTCCAAGGAGCTTCACAGCGCCATCATGCTTGCGGCTCACGATGAGGCAGGCATCGGCAAGACCGGGCTTGCCGTCCTCCTCACCGAACCCGGCCTGCCGCCCGTCTTCGCCCGCGTGCTGCCGATGGCAGGCGGCGACCTGCGCGCCGGCATGGAACCCGCGGCGGTAGCCGCGGTGTTCATCGGCAATGCACCGGACGAGCATGACGCCGCCGGGTTGCTGGCGAAAGCCTTTGGGCTTACGCTGGCCGAAACCCGCGTGCTCGCCAGCCTTGTGGCCGGGCACACCTTGGCCGAGACCGCCGCCAGCCTTCACATTGCCAACGCGACCGCCAAGACGCATCTCGACAATATCTTCCAGAAGACCGGCGCCTCCCGCCAGGCCGATCTGATGCGCCTTGTCATGCAGATCGTTCCGCCCGCAGGGCAGCCTGGTCCCTGAACCGCACTCGTTCACCGCTTTGGATATAGGTATCCAGCGCCGCGGATCGTCTTGATCAGTTCCGGCTTGACCGCGTTCTTTTCGAGCCGGCGGCGCAGCCGGGTGATGCGGCTGTCGATGCTGCGGTCGAAGGGCTCGTCGCCCCTGGGCGGCGCAAGGTCGAGCAATTCGTCGCGACCAATGACCTGGCCGGCCCGGGTGGCGAAGGCCGCCACCAGATCGAGCTCCATCGGCGTCAGCGGAATGCCCACGCCATCGGCGTCGATGAGGTTTCTCGCGCGAGCGTCGAACACATAGGTTCCAAAGGCGAATTGCCCGGCCGGCAAAGCGTCGGCATTGTCCGATCCCTTCGGCCTGCGCCTGCGCAGCACCGCGGCGATCCGCGCTTCGAGCTCGACCAGCGAAAACGGTTTTGCCAGATAGTCGTCGGCGCCGACCTCGAGGCCCGCCACCTTGTCGAAGACTGAATCGGCACCAGTCAGCATCAGGATCCCGGTGTCGTGATGCTCGCGAAGCCAGCGGGCCAGGCTAAAGCCGTTCTCGCCCGGCATGTTGAGGTCGAGTACGACGAGATCGGCTTTCAACGCCGCGATCGCCACGCGCAATTCGGCGCCGCCGGATGCCATGCGAATGCGGTAGCCTTTCGCCTGCAAATAGTCGGCGATCATGAACGCTACGTCGGTCTCGTCGTCCACGACAATGATGTCGGCCATGCGTTCCCCCGCGGCGAGCGACGGCCCAAGGGTACAGGGCGCATTTGCCCCGGGTCAATCGCAAGCGCAGCCCATCTGCTGCCGATTTCTGGCGGGTCGACACAATTGAAACAATGGAAGCCGGGAAATCGGGTGTACGGCATCATCGTGAAACATCCTCCGGTTATCTTTCAACGACTTCGGGCAGATGGCCGGACAGGCCGGCTTGACAGGCCGTGGGCCGTTCAGTCCACTGTCCCGCACGGGAACAGCAACCGTCGTGACGGCGCATCCGTCTGTGGAGACCTCGCCGTGCTGACCTCCTCGAAGCTGTCCAGGCATTACGCGTTGCTGATGGTGGCCTGCATTTCGCCGCTGCTCGTGCTTGTCGCCGACATCGGCCTCTACCAGTCCTACGCCCAGCAACAGTCGTTTTTTCCCTATGCGGTCATTTTGATCGGGTTGCTTGTCTGCGTATTCGCTTTGCACAGAGTGCTTCTGAGGGAGATCGTCGATCCTGCAATTTCGCTTGTCGACCATGTACGCTCCGGCGCCGCCGGCAAGCCCTCCGACGACCGCGGGGCGGCCATCAAAAGCTCGGCGCTTTGGCGACCCTGGATCGACATGGCCTCGAGCATCTTTGCCGAAAACCGCACTGCCTTGCGCGAACTGGCCGACAGCGAACAGCGCTACCGCAATGTTGTCGAGGCACAGACGGAATATATCATCCGGGTCGCGCCGGATGGGCGCATGAGCTTCGCCAATGACGCGTATTGTCGCCTTGTCGGCAAGACACGCGAAGAGTTGCTGAACCCGGACTGGCACTATTTCAACTCGTTTTCCGCCGATTTCGGCAGCTTCGACGAGATCATCGGTCGAGTGACCCCCGAACGGCCTGTCTGCGAGGTGGAAGAGGCCGGCGCCCTGAGTGATGGCCGCGAGCTCCATATCCATTGGACCGATCGCGGCATCTTCGACGAAAGCGGCAAGCTCATCGAAATACAGTCCATCGGACGCGATGTTGCCGAACAGAAGCTCGCCCGTCAGGCACTCGAAGCCAGCGAGCAGCGCTACCGCAGCGTGGTCGAGCTGCAGACCGAGTTCGTTGTCCGGATGTCGCCGGAGGGTCATTTGAGCTTCGTCAACGACGCCTATTGCCGGGCGTGCCGGATGACGCGCGAAGAGCTTCTCGACCCGTCCTGGTGCGAACTCGATGTGCTGCCGCCCGACGAAAGGCGCAGGTTCCTGGACCACCTTGCCCGACTGACCCCGCAGGCGCCGGATGCCAGCATGGAACTTCTCAATGCGATGCCGGATGGTGCGCGGCGATGGCTCGCCTGGAACGATCATGGCATTTTCGACAGCGACGGGCGCCTTGTCGAGTGCAATCCGTCGGCCGCGATATCTCGGATCGCGTCCTGGCCGAGCAAGCCAGGCTGGAAGCCGAGAAGCTGTTGGCCGAAAGGGAGGCGCAGTTTCGCGCCGTCGCCGAAGGCGTGCCGCTGCCGATCATCATCTCGGCAATCGACGGGCCCGAAATCCTGTTCGTCAACGAACCAGCGCGCAAGGTGCTCGGCATCGAGGTCGGCCAGATCGGAGCCGAAGCGACGTCGACCTGGGAAGATCTCTCGCGGCGAGACGATCTCCTGCGGCTTTTGCTGAGAGATGGAATCGTCGACGCATTCGAAGCCGGCATGACCAATATGCAGGGGTCGAGAATCGATACGCTGGTTTCGGCGCGGCTGATCACACAGGCTGGCCGTTCGGCCATGCTTGCTGCCGTCACCGACATCACCCGCCAGCGCGAGGCCGAGGCGGAGATCGCCAGCCAGCGCGAGACGCTGTACCAGTCGGAAAAACTCGCCGCTCTCGGTTCGCTGCTGGCCGGCGTGGCGCATGAACTCAACAATCCGCTGTCCGTCGTCATCGGCTACAGTTCGATGCTGAAGGAATTCTCGACGGACAAGGCGACCGTGGGACGCGCCGACAAGATCCATGCGGCGGCCGAGCGATGCTCGCGCATCGTCCGGACCTTTCTGGCGATGGCCCGCAAGAAGCCGCCGACACGGGGCGCCGTCGACATCAACGAAGTCGTCGTCGCTTCGCTGGAACTTGCCGCCTACAGCCTGCGCTCGGCCGGGATCGAGATCCGCACCGAACTGACGGAACCGCTTCCCAATATCTGGGGCGACAGGGACCAGCTTCATCAGGTGGTCACCAACCTGGTGGTGAACGCGCAGCAGGCTTTGCTGCAGGTTCCGCACCCGCGGCGGCTGACCATCGTCACCACCGGGGAAGACGATGGCGTCGAGGTCGTTGTCGCCGACAATGGTCCAGGCATGCCGGAGACGGTCCGCGCGCGTGCTTTTGAGCCTTTCTACACGACCAAATTGGCCGGCGAAGGCACCGGGGTCGGGCTATCTGTCTGCCAGGGCATCGTGACGGCGCACGACGGCAGCATAGAACTGGATTCGACGGAGGGCGGCGGTGCACGGTTTACGATCCGGCTTCCAAGCGGTCGAGCCGAGACGGTTCCTGCGCCCGAAGCTGCAGGCAGGATGCCGCCCATGCCCTCGGCCGCACGAATTCTGGTGGTCGACGACGATGCCGATATTGCATCGATGATCGCCGAGATGCTGCGCCGCGATGGCCATGACGTCACCATCGCCGACGACGCGAATGCTGCCCTCAAGGCTGTTCGCGACGATGGGATCGACCTTTTGATCAGCGACATACGCATGCCCGGCCTCGACGGCCCCGGCCTCTACCGCGCGCTGGAACAATTGCGCCCCGGGCTCACTCGCCGGCTGCTGTTTGTGACCGGCGACACGCTGGCACCCGAGATTGACCGCTTCATCGGCGAGACGGGCGCGCCGGTGATCGAGAAACCGCTCGATCCACAGACCTTTCGCAGGCTCGTGATGGAACGCCTAAGGGCGATGGAGACCGGCGCAGTGGAGGTCGACGCGTGACGAAACAGAAATTGCTCATCGTCGACGACGAAGCGCCGCTGCGCGAGATGCTGTCGGAGTACCTGCTCGCTCACGGCTTCGATGTCCGTTCCGTTGCGGACGGAACGGCAATGCTGACCGAGCTCGATCGCTTTGGCCCCGATCTGGTCATCCTCGACGTCAATCTCGTCGGCGAAAGCGGCTATGACCTCGCCCGCGAAATCGCCAGGCAGAGCCGCGCCGGCATCCTGATGCTGACCGCCGTCGGTGACCTGCCGCATCGGCTCGAAGGTCTTGCCGCCGGCGCCGACGACTATATGGCCAAGCCGTTCGAGCCACGCGAACTTCTGGCGCGTGTCAGAAGCGTCATCCGGCGCCTGGGCGAGGATGAGCGGACGCCGGAAAACCGCATCCGTTTCGGCGGCTGCATCCTCGATATGGACGGCCGCACGATGGTCGACCCTGACGGCGCCGACGTGCAGTTGACGTCAATGGAATTCGACCTGCTGTGCGTCTTCGCGCGCCATCCCCGGCAGATATTGTCGCGCGACCAACTGTGCAGGCTGGCTCACAACCGCGACCTTGAGCCGGGCGACCGGAGCATCGACATCCGCATCACCCGACTGCGCAAGAAGTTCGAGACCGAACCCGACACTCCGACCGTCCTGGTGACGGTTCGCGGCGAAGGTTATGTCTACGAGCCTGCTTACGATGAGGCACGGCGCCGCTAATAGAAGCTGTTCACGAAGAACGGTCAGGGCCAAAAGGGGCCAAGTGAGGTGAGCCCCTACTGTTCAACGCAGCAGCGCCCGAATGTTACGGCATGGATCGATCCATGCCGTTACAGTATCCGAGGAGTGCAGCGATCCGGCGACTGGTTGCGCCGCCCCTCCTTGGCTCGACCTGAATCTCAGCGGACAGAAGAGGCTAAGGCCTTCAGCCAGGACGGATCAGGGCGGTCCATTACCTCGCCCTACGCGACCGGCTTGCGCGCCCGGCGAAATTCCCGTCGGAGGCTTCGAACAGCGTCCCGCACGACAGGAATGGTCCAGCGCGCGGTCATCGTTGCGATCAGCAGCCCGGCAACCGGATCGATGAAGCGGGCAATCGTCGTGCCTTGCCAAATCATGGCTGTTGCGAGCGACGCGGCGATGAGCAGGTTCGACGAGAGCTTGTCGGAGAACAGGCAGATTTGCGCGCGTGCCAGCGCGGAGGCGGCAAGCCTGTTGCGGGCCTTCCATTGGCGCAGGATCCAGAAATTGACCACCGCATAGGCCAGGTTCAGGTTCATGGCGACAAAAACGCCTTGGCCGTGGGGTTCGACTCCGCCGGCTGCGATCCGCTGGACCGCGATGCTGGCGACGATAGCCATTGAAAGGCACATGCCCAGCGCAGCGAGTGCATTGGCGAGCGTCTCTGCCAAGGCCGCCTGACGCTTGCGGCCGGCGCCCGCGTTCTTGCGGCCGCCAGCCACAATCGCGACGGTGACCAGCACCAGCATGTCCATCAGTGTCAGAGCGAGATCGGCGCGGATGGTCAGCGACGTGGACGTCGCCGCCGCATATGCCGTCAGCAGCAGGCCTGGGGTGCCCGCCACCACCGCCAGACGTGCCGTTTGGGCCGCCGTCGGCTCGCCGCTCGATCGGGTGGTTCGCGAGGGTTGCATCGCCAGAAATCTCCTGTTTCTGGCCCACCAATGACTCAGGGATGTTGCACGGATTTGTCTATTTGCCGGCTGAAGGTTTCCTTTGTGTCGCTGCGCCGTGTGTGCACGGCTATTGTCATCATTGGGGCGTGCGGCGTGGAGTGCCGGCGGGGCGCTTTGCGTCAGCCACACCAGGAAACCCGACGTGCTCACGATGGAGGGACTGGCTGCGATCTGCCTGGGCGTGGGGCAACAGCCGCGAACAGCGTGCGAAAGCCGTGCCGGGGCGCTGATCCTCAACCGTTCGATCGACCGGCGAACGGTTCAAGCCGCGACGGAATAGTCATGCGGCGGAAGGTCTGCCGGGCTTATCGGAGTGCGGATGTTCCAGATGTTCAAACGCATGCGCTGAGGCCGCCAGGCGTCAGACTTTCCGCGCCACGCCCAACCCACCCACCTGCTTGGTGCGCTTGCTCGTGTCGACCTTTGCCCGCGTCTCCACCGCCTTCTCAATCTCCCGCTTCAGCTCGTCTTTGATATCAGCCGTTTCGGCCATCAAGGCATCGATCTTCATGAAATCGAGCACGCGGTATTTCGACACCGCCGGCCTGACCAGTATGTCCGGCTGGCATTGCCTCAGCTTGGCGGCGATGATCGACTGCATCATCAATTGCGTGGCGCCGAACATCAGGTCGACGGAGGTCGGGTATTTGCGCCCGCCTTTAGTCGGCGCACCAACGACGTCGACGGCGATGATGATATCGGCGTCGTCCTCGATCAGGTCGAACGGCACCGGATTGTAGATGCCGCCGTCGATCAGCAGCCTGCCGTCGCGCATCACCGGTCGGAATACCGCGGGAATAGCCGCAGAGGCGGCAAGCGCCGAATGCAGGTCGCCTTCGCTAAGCACGGCGAGCTTATGGCCGAAGAAATCCGTCGCCGTCACCTTCAGCGGTATTTTCAGCTCGGCGAAGCTTTCGGGTATGGCGTCGGGCATGAATGCCTTGAGAATGCGCTCGACATTGAACTGGGTGACACCCAGCCCGCCCTGCAGCGCCTCGGCAAAGGTGCCAGGCCGCGCCCGCCACATGCGCGCCGCCACCTCGGCGCGGCGGCCGAGGATCGAGCGCATGTAGTCGTGAATGTCGCTGCCGGCCATGCCCGAAGCCATGCCGGCGCCCATGATGGCGCCGATCGACGAGCCTGATATCGCGACCGGCCTTATACCCATCTCGTCCAGCGCCTCGATGACATGGATATGCGCCAGCCCGCGCGCGCCGCCGCCGCCGAAGGCGATGCCGAAGCTCGGGCTCACCTTTTGCCCCTCATTTGGCCTTGCCCCTCATTTGGGCTCATTCCTCCTTGGCCTCGCCGTGCTTCGGCCCGACGATCATGATGGCCGGTTCGGCGGAGAGTAGTTTTTTCGCTGCCGCCTTGACCTGATCCAGCGTCACGGCATTGATGAGGGCGGCGCGGCGCTGCATGTAGTCGATGCCGAGCTTGTCGAGCTGCAACTCGAGCAGCGTCGCGGCGATGGCGCCGGAGGAGTTCAAATTGTTGATGGCATAGGCGCCGATCAGGTACTTCTTGGTCGCCGCCAGTTCCGCTTCGGTCGGCCCTTCCTGCGCCATGCGCTTCACCACCTCACGCACGACAGCCAGCGTCTCGGCCGCCCGGTCCGCGCGAGTCTCCGTGGAGATGGCCAGGGCGTTGGCGTGCTGGTGGTCGACCAGATCGGAACTGACGCTGTAGGCCAGGCCGCGCTTTTCGCGCACCTCGTCGAACAGCCGCGAGGTGAAGGCGCTGCCGCCGAGGATCTCGTTCATCAGCACCGCAGCGAAGAAATCCGGCGCACTCCGCTTGACGCCGGGATAGGCCAATTGCAGCGAAATCTGGGGCTGGTCGTAATTGACCTCGAGCTGCTGGTTGAGTTTCGGATCGATATCGGCGACCGGGCTGAGCGCCTGATGTTGCGGCAGGCCGCCGAAGACCATATCGAGCTTTTTCTTCAACGTCTCGGCATCGATGGCGCCGACCACCGCCACATGCAGTCCATCGCGGGCGAAGTTCGCCCTGTGAAAGGCGATAAGATCGTCCGGCGTGATCGTGGCGATGCTTTGCCTGGTGCCTTCCTCGGGCCGTGCATAGCGATGGGTGCCGTATAGTGCCTCCAACCATTTGCGCTGGGCGAGCGTGTCGGGGTCAAGCTCGTTGGCGATGATGCCGGACAGCACCTGGGCTCGGATGCGGTCGATTGGCGCCTGATCGAAACGCGGCTCGGTGACCGCCAGCCGCAACAGGTCGAACGCCGCGTCTCGCTGCTCGGCCAGCATGCGCATCGAGCCGTAGGTGCCGTCGCGCGCCGCCTCGAAGCTCATCTCGGCGCCGACGTCGTCCAGCTTTATCTGGAAGGCCTCGCTGTCGAGATTGCCGGCGCCCTCGTCGAACAGCCCGCTCATCAGATTGGCAAGCCCTTCCTTCCCGGCGGGATCCTGCGTCGCGCCGCCGTCGAAGACGAAGCGGATGGCGACCAGCGGCACGGAATAATCCTCCACCAGCCAGGCGGTAATGCCCTTTGACGACGTCACCTCCTGGATGCTCATGGCCGCACGAGCGGAAAGCGCCGGCAGGACGAGGAAGAGCAAGGAGAGGAGCAAGATCGCGAGGGGTGCGGCGACGCGCGCGGCTCTCCCTTCTCCCCTTGTGGGAGAAGGTGGATTGGCGCGTAGCGCCAAGACGGTTGAGGGGTGCTGGCCGGAACGATGTCGGTGCCAGGCTGGAGCACCCCTCATCCGACCGAGCGGAGCCTGTCCTCGGGCTTGCCGGAGGCAAGACCCGTGGGCTCGGCCACCTTCTCCCACAAGGCGAGAAGGCAGGATCGGGCAGCGCATGAAGCTCCTCATCACATCAATTCCGCGCCTGTGTCTGCGGCAAAAGATAGCCTGATGTCGAATGGTCGAGATTAAGATAGCGCGCGGCAACGTCCCTGACTTCGTCGGCGGTGACCTTGCGGATGCGGCCCGGCCATTCCTCGACGTCCCGGACGCTGCCGCCGGTGGCGAGCGTCGCGCCGTAGATGTTGGCCATCGAATCCTGCTTGTCGCGGGCGAATATCATCGAGCGGACGTAACGATCCTTAGCCTTCTCCAACTCGCCTGATGTGACGCCGTCCTTGGCGATGCGGGCGACCTCGACCTCGACCGCCGCCTGGACATCGGCCAGCTTGGCGTCGCCGCGCGGCGCGCCATAGACGGTGAAATTGGTGGCATCGAGCATGGTGCCTTGGAAGAAGGCGCCGGCCTCGGCGGCGATGCCTTGCTTGACGACAAGCTGCTGGTGGAGCCGGCTGCGGTTACCGCCGCCGAGGATCTCCGCCAGCAGGTCCAGCGCTTCGGCTTCGCCCGGCTTTGCAGTGTGATAGGAGGGAACCACCCATTGCGTCGAAAAGTTCGGCACGCTGACACGCGCGTCAGTGAGCGTCACCGTGCGCCTGGTGTTCTGCTCGGGTTCGACCGGACGGATGCGCGGCGGCAGATCTGGACCACGCGCTATCTTGCCGTAGGTCCTTTCGGCCAGCGCCTTGACCACCTCCGGGTCGACATCGCCGGCGACCACCAGCACGGCGTTGTTGGGTGTGTAATATTTGTCGTAGAAAGCCTTGGCGTCGGCGCGGTTCAGCTTCTCCATCTCCTGCATCCAGCCGATCACCGGAATGCGATAGGGCTGGTTCTGCCAGAGCGTCGCGTCGACCTCCTCGCCGAGCACTGCCTGCGGACTGCTGTCGATGCGCGAGCGGCGTTCCTCGAGGATCACGTCGCGCTCGGTGGCGATGACATTGTCGTTGAGGATGAGGTTGCGCATGCGATCGGCTTCGAAATCCATCATCTGCTCGAGCGCCTGCGGCACCACCGTCTCGTAAAACGCGGTGTAGTCATAAGAGGTGAAAGCGTTGTTCGAACCGCCGATGGCGGAGACGGCGCGGTCGAAGGCGCCGGCCGCGTGATTGGTCGTCGCCTTGAACATCAGATGCTCGAAGAAATGGGCGATGCCGGACTTGCCGGGCGGCTCATCCGCGCTGCCGATCTTGTACCATACCATATGAGTGACGATCGGCGCCCGGTGATCGGGGATGACAACGACCTCCATGCCGTTGTCGAGCAGGAAATTCGTCACTTTGCCGTCGTCCGGCCCGTTCTCGGCCAGAACCCGGCCGGTCATCACGAGAGCCAGCGCCAAGAGGGTTCCGCGCAGCCATTCAGCCTGAGATGTCATCAATGGCTCCGGTTGTCATGGGGTGGGACGATAGGCGGGGGTGTTGCCACAGGCAAATTGATTTGTTCGTCATTTTCGAGGCGCTGCGCTCATCCAACCTCGATAAACCGGATGACCGTCTCGCCATAGCTGCGCTCGTCGACAACCGAAAAGCCCGGCCCTGCCTCGAACGGCGCCGCTGGCGCCTCCTCGACGACGCAGAGTGCGCCGGGGGCGAGCCAGCCGCCGGCCTTGGCCGAACGCAAGGCACGCTCGCCCAGGCCCTTGCCATAGGGCGGATCGGCGAACACCAGGCCGAACGCGGCCATCGTGCCCGCCTCGCCCAGAGCCGTAGCGTCGCGACGGAATATCTTGGTACGCCCGGTGAGGCCGAAGGCCTCGACATTGGTGCGGATCAGGCCGCGCCCTTCGGCTGATTCTTCGATGAAGACGCCATAAGATGCGCCGCGTGACAGCGCCTCGAGGCCGAGCGCGCCGGTGCCGGCGAACAGGTCGAGCACGCGCGCGCCGACCAGCCGATCGGGAAAGCGATGCACCAGCACGTTGAAGACCGCCTCGCGGGTGCGATCGGTGGTCGGACGGATGGCGCTTGAGCGGGGCGTCGCCAGCGGACGCCCGCGAAACTCACCGCCGACGATCCGCATCGCCTCCCCTTGATCCCTTGGGACCACTGCGCGGCCGGTCGCCGCCTTTGGCACCGTCACCCTCGGCACCACGCGGCCTGCCGAACGGCTTTGCGCCTCCGGGCTTTCCCCCTCCCGGTTTTCCATGGGCGGGCTTGCCATAAGACGGCTTGAACGAAGCCTTGCGTTCCTTGGCTTCGGCCGCCTTGGCTGCATCGGCGTCCGCCCTGCCCTTGCCGATCGGCCGTGCGCCCGGCGCCATCCAGACATTGGCCTTGCGCTGGCCCGGCGGCTCGATCGGCCGCTGCTCGCGTTCGGACTTTTTCCCGCCGCCCGGTTTGCCGCCAAAGCCGCCCGGCCTGCTGCGTTCAAATTTGGGGCCACGCTCACCAAAGCTCTTTTCCGGCCCAAAGCTTCTGCCGGGACTTGTCGACAGCTTGCCCAGCGCCTCGTCGCGGCTGCCTTCGCGGCGTTTGCGGTTCTTGATCAGCCCGCCTTCGCCGATCGGACGGCGTTCGCCGTCGCGGGTGAATTTCGGCCGCTCCTGTTCCTCTTCCCGCACCGCTTCGCGCCGCACCGGCCTGTTGGAAAACGGCTTGGTGATCTCAGCATCGAAATTGGCGCCGGACTCCTCGACCAGGCGTTCGCCGAGCTGGTCGCGCAGCACGCGGCCCTTGATCTCCAGCACATGGCCCTCGGGCAGGTCGTCGAGCTGGAACGGCCCGTAGGAAATGCGGATCAGTCGCGTCACGTCGAGGCCAAGCGAGCCCAGTATGTTCCTGACTTCGCGGTTCTTGCCTTCACGCAGGCCGAGCGTCAGCCAGGCGTTGGTGCCTTGCTCGCGGTCGAGCGTCGCCTCGATGGCGCCGTAGAAGACGCCGTCGACGGCAATGCCCTCGCGCAAGCTGGCGAGCGCACTTTCCTCGACCTTGCCGTGGACGCGCACCCGGTAGCGCCTCAGCCAGCCGGTCGCCGGCAGTTCGAGCACGCGCGCCAGCCCGCCATCATTGGTGAGCAGCAGCAGGCCTTCGGTGTTGATGTCGAGCCGGCCGACGGTCATCAGCCGCGGCAGGTCGGCCGGCAGCACGTCGAAGACGGTCTTGCGGCCCTCGGGATCACGGTTGGTGGTGACGACGCCGGCCGGCTTGTGGAACAGGAACAGCCGGGTGCGCTCGATCGGCGGGATCTCCATGCCGTCGAGGTGGACGATGTCGCCTGGCATCACATTGAAGGCGGGCGAGGACAGCACCCTTCCATTGACCTTGACGCGGCCGGCCGCGATCAGCTCCTCGGCATCGCGGCGCGAGGCAAGGCCGGCGCGGGCCAGCCGCTTGGCAATGCGCTCGCCAGCCTCTTCCGTCGCCTCGGCTGGACGCGGGCGCGGCTTGAAGCCGGCGCCCGATGCCCCTTGGGGCCGATCACCGCCAAAATCGCGCTTGGGCCGATCGCCGAAGTCGTGCTTGGGACGGTCGAAGCGCCTTTCGCTGCGCTCGCCTTCGGCAGCCGCCGGGCGGTCGCCGCGCGGCGCGTAGGGCTTGCGCGGACCTTCGCGCTTCTCATAAGGCTTGCCTTCCGGACGCGGCCCTTTGCTGAACGGCCTGTCGCCGGCCTTGAAGTCGCGCTTCGGCCGCTCGCCGTCGGCCGCAATCGGCCGGTCGCCGCGTGGCGCATAGGGTTTTCGAGGCCCCTCGCGCTTTTCATAAGGCTTGCCTTCAGGGCGCGGCCCCTTGCTGATCGGCCGGTCGCCACTCTTGAAGTCGCGCTTCGGCCGCTCGCCGTCAGCCGCCATCGGGCGGTCACCGCGCGGGGCGTACGGCTTGCGCGGCCGCTCACGCTTTTCATAGGGCCTGCCTTCAGGGCGCGGCGCCTTGCTGATCGGCCGGTCGCCGCTTTTGAAGTCACGCTTCGGCCGCTCGCCGTCAGCCGCCATCGGTCGGTCGCCGCGCGGCGCGTAAGGTTTTTTTGCGCCGAAGGACGGCTTGCCGCCCTTGCCGGCAGCGGTATCGCGACCACGCGGGCTCGACGGTTTCGGGCCGTTCTTGCCCGGACCCTTTTGGCGCGGGCCCTTTTGGCGCGGGAATTTCTTGTCTTTGTCGTCCATGTGGCTTTTGCTCGTTTGCACTACAGCGCCGCGAGTCCGTACGGACGCGCAAAGGACGCTGTAGGACTTTGATTTGGCGCATGATCCCTTCCGAAACCGATTCCGGTTTTCGGGGTCATGCGCTAGATAACAGGATCACGCCGGAGTAGCGAGGAGATAATAGGAATGGAAACCGCTTGAAGCGGCCGGATTTCATGGCGCTGGCGCTGAAGGAGGCCGAAGCCGCCGCCCTGCGTGGCGAAGTGCCGGTCGGCGCGGTCATCGCCAGCGGCGATACGGTCGTTGCCAGTGCCGGCAACCGCACCCGCGAGCTTTCCGACCCCACCGCCCATGCCGAGATGCTGGCGATCCGCGAGGCCTGCCGCAAGCTGTCGAGCGAGCGGCTCACCGGCCAGGATCTCTATGTGACGCTGGAGCCCTGCGCCATGTGCGCCGGCGCCATTTCCTTCGCCAGGCTGCGCCGGCTTTACTTCGGCGCCGCCGACGAGAAGGGCGGCGCGGTGGTCAATGGTGTGCGCTTCTTCGCCTCACCGACCTGCCACCATGTGCCAGATATCTATCCAGGCATGGCCGAGAGCGACGCGGCGCTGCTTCTGAAGGATTTTTTCAGGGAGCGACGCGAACCGTAGCGTCGGCAGCCTACCACGGCAGCCAGTCGAACATGCCGCCGCTCTTGTTCTTGGCGGCCGCTTCCTTCTTGAGGCGGCGTTCTTTCTTGTACTCGTCCTCGCCGAGGTCGTCGACCGGCGCGGTGCCGGCAGCGGCGCGATATTGCACCGGCGGCTCGCTCAGATATCTGCGGGTGTTCGGGTCACCCTGCTTTTGCTCGGCGAGGCGGCGCTTGACCTCGGCGGCGCGGCCCTTGTCCGAATCCGCCGGAGTCCAGGCCGGCGGATGGCTGGAAGCCGACTGCGCCATCGCAGCCTTGATCGCGGCTGGATCCGTCTGGACGTCATCGACGATCTGCGCCTGGTAGGACGGATCGTCCTGATTGAGCGTGGCCTCGGCACGCAGGCGAGCGCGGCGTTGCTCGGGCGATTCCGGCCAATCGGCGCTTGCCGTCGCGATGCTGTCCTGCGGCGGCGGCAGTTCCTTCTTACCCGGCGCCGGCTTCACCAGTTCGGGGCGCGGCTTGTAGTCGATCTTTTCCTTGTTCTTCGGCATGACTGAAAAAGCGCTGGTGAGATCGCCGGCAAGCTGGGCGGAGGCGGTCTTGTCGGTCCCGTAGGTCGGCGAGCCCATGCAGCCGGTCAGGGCCAAGCCAGATACGACAAGCGGCGTCAGCAGCGCAACGCGCGCGCAAGTTCTTTCGGTCATGCCAAAAAGTCCCACTCTAGACAGCCTCTCGATCGCCACCGGCCAAAGGTCCGGTCCCCATCGCCTATGCTCTTCCGACGGAAATCCGGCGACAATTTGTCGTCCGGAGTTTCGCGTGTTTACCTCAACCACTCGTTAAGGGCAACGAGCGGGGGGCTGATCAGCCGCCCGCCGTGGCATTTGTGCACCGATATGGTCTTGTGCATGTCGTTATCCCAAAACCGCTACACACTTTTGGGCGACATGCATTAAATCCGACCAAGCGCCTTCAATTCATGCAGGACCGCCGCGTCCCGCGCCGAAACGTCGGGGAATTCCCGGTCCTGCCCGACATCGGCCGTGTAGCGCCATGAGCGCGCGCATTTGACCAGGCCACGGTCCTCAGCCTTCTCGACCACCACGGCGACGCCCTTGACGTCGTCCAGCGTGAAGGCACCAGAAGGCGCGTCGCCATGCGCAATGACCAGATCGCTGGTGATCGCCATTTCGGCCATATCGACGTCTGATATCGCTGCTTCGAGCGCCGCATCGTCGAGCGTGACGACCGGCACCGATTCCAGCGACGAGCCGATGACCTTCTGGGCGCGTGCGATCTCCAGCGCGCCCGTGACGACGCGGCGGACCTGCCGCACCTTGCGCCATTTTTCCGCCAACACCTCGTTCTTCCAGTCGAGCGGGATTTGCGGGAACTGGTCGAGATGCACCGAGACTGCGTCCGGATGACGGTCGAGCCAGGCCTCCTCCATGGTGAAGGGCAGCATCGGCGCCAGCCATTTCACCAGGCAGTCGAACAGATGGCGCACCACCTGCACGGATGCCTTGCGCTTCACGCTGGACGGCGCTTCGCAGTAGAGCGCGTCCTTGCGGATGTCGAAATAGAAGGCCGACAGCTCGACCACCATGAAGTCGAGCAGTGCGCGGGTGATGCGCTTGAACTCGAAGGCGTCGTAGCCCGCGCGCACGACTTCATCGAGTTCGGAGAGCCGGTGCAGCATCAGCCGCTCCAGCTCCGGCATCTTGTCCAGCGGCACTTCCTCGCCATCGTCATGAGCAAGCGTGCCCAGCATCCAGCGGATGGTGTTGCGCAGCTTGCGGTAGGCGTCGATATTGGTCTGCAGCACGTTCTTGCCGAGCCGCTGGTCTTCCCAGTAATCGGTCGTCACCACCCATAGCCGCAGGATATCGGCGCCCGACTGTTTGATGACGTCCTGCGGCACGACGGTGTTGCCGAGCGACTTCGACATTTTCCGCCCCTCCTCGTCCATGGTGAAACCATGGGTGACGACTGTGTCGTAAGGCGCCCTGCCCCTGGTGCCGCAGCTTTCAAGCAGCGAGGAGTGGAACCAGCCGCGATGCTGGTCGGAACCTTCGAGGTAAAGGTCGGCCGGCCATTTCAAGTCCGGGCGATCCTCCAGAGTGAAGACATGGCTCGAGCCGGAATCGAACCAGACGTCGAGGATGTCCATCACCTGCTGCCATTTCGAGGCATCGTGATTGCCGAGGAAACGCTCCTTGGCGCCGGCCGCGAACCATGCGTCGGCGCCCTCCTTCTCGAAGGCGTCCACGATGCGCTGGTTGACCGCCTCGTCGTTCAGCACATTTCCGTCGGCATCGGCGAAGACGGCGATCGGCACGCCCCAGGCGCGCTGGCGCGACAGCACCCAATCGGGACGCTCCTCGATCATGGCGCGGATGCGGTTCTGGCCGGCGGCCGGCACGAAGCGGGTGTCGTCGATCGCCTTCAAGGCACGGCTGCGCAGTGTCGTGCCGTCGCCCAGATCCTTGTCCATGTAGACGAACCATTGCGGCGTGTTGCGGAAGATGATCGGCTTCTTCGATCGCCACGAATGCGGATAGGAGTGCTTCAGCCGGCCGCGCGCGAACAGCGCGTTGCGCTTTATCAGCTCGTCGATGACCGCCTGGTTGGCATCGCCCTTCTTGCCGTTGTCGTCGATGACGCGCGCCGCTCCGCCCTCGCGGTCCGCGCCGAAGCCCGGCGCGTCCTTGGTGAAGAAGCCGGCATCGTCGACAGGAAACGGGATGGCCGTGTCGATGCCGCGTTGGCGCAGTTCCGATGCAGCGTCCGTCCAGGCGTCGAAGTCCTCGCGGCCGTGGCTGGGCGAGGTGTGAACGAAGCCGGTGCCAGCTTCGTCGGTGACGTGGTCGCCCGCAAGCATCGGCACGGGGAATTCGTAGCCGCCGTTCAAACCGTTGAAAGGATGAGAAAGTGTAAGGCTTCCAAGCTCTTCGGCCGAAACGTTACGGAGTCGATTCGTCGTCACTTTGGCTTTGACTGCAGCCTCTTCCGCCAGCGCGTCGGCAAAGATCAGCTTTTCGCCAGGTTGCGGGCCGAAAGCATTCTCAGCTGCCGTGATCTCGTAGAGGCCATAGTTGATGCGGGGCGAATAGTTCACGGCGCGGTTGCCGGGGATGGTCCACGGCGTGGTCGTCCAGATAACGACATGGGCCTCCAGCAAGTCCAGGGACGTCTGCGTCAGCTTTGGATCCAAGGCCGGCTGCCCATCTTCGACATTGGTGACCTGACGAGCGAGGCTGACGACCGGAAACTTCGCCCAGATCGTATCACTCTCGTAGTCCTGGTACTCGACCTCGGCCTCGGCCAGCGCGGTGCGCTCGACAACGCTCCACATCACCGGCTTGGAGCCGCGATAGAGCTGGCCCGACATGGCGAATTTCAACAGTTCGCCGGCGATGCGCGCCTCGGCGTGGAACGCCATCGTCGTATAGGGATTGTCGAAGTCGCCGACGACACCCAGCCGCTGGAATTCTGCGCCCTGCACTTTGATCCAGTGCGCGGCGAACTCACGGCATTCCTTACGGAACTCGTTGACCGGGACCTCGTCCTTGTTCTTGCCTTTGGCGCGGTATTGCTCCTCGATTTTCCATTCGATCGGCAGGCCGTGACAATCCCAGCCGGGCACGTAGTTCGAGTCGTAGCCGCGCATCTGGAACGAGCGGGTGATGACGTCCTTGAGGATCTTGTTCAGCGCATGGCCGATGTGGATGTTGCCATTGGCGTAAGGCGGGCCGTCATGCAGCACGTATTTTTCGCGGCCAGCGGCGTTGTCGCGCAGCTTGCGGTAGAGGTCCATGTCCTGCCAGCGCTTGACCAGCAGCGGCTCCTTCTCGGGCAAGCCGGCGCGCATCGGGAAATCCGTCTGCGGCAGATAGAGCGTTTTGGAATAGTCGATCGTTTCAACAGTGTCGGTCATTGGGGTATCGGTCATTGGTCTGCCATATGCATAGCCCGGCGGCAAAGGAGCCCGGGCGTTGAACTATCATGATCTGGAAAAAGCGCGAGAGGCCGCGCGCAAAATTCCCGGCGGCTCCGGCGGCGCTCAAGCCGCCCGAAACACCGGGCTTGTAATTCGTATCGTCAGCGCGAAAAGGCGCGAAAAGCTCGTCATGGCTGGGCTTTTAACCGAGACAGCCGATATTGAAAAGCCCGAACTCTCGGTGCCTTCCCTGCAGCTTGTGACGTCACAATGCATCCGGCAGATACGTGATTGCCGGGCCAAGGCACTCACATCGAGAAATCGAAGCGATAGGTCGTCGACACGCCGATCATGAACTGATCGCTTGAGCCGCGCTCCTTGACCAGGCTGGAATCGGCTGCCGGGCCCATCAGGCGCGAATATTCGCCGAACAGGCTGGCCGTCATCGGCTCGGTCACTTTCCAGGTCACCGCGCCGCCAAGGCCCGCCGACTTCACGCCGCCGCCCGGACGGTACTGGCTGAGGCCCGAAGCCACGGCTTCCTCGGCGTTGACGCCGTAATAGGCGTCGAAATAGTCCGACGAGGCGAACGAAACGCGCGGCCCGCCCGAAATTCTGACGTCCGGCGTCACATCATAGAAGGCGTCGGCGGCGATGTCGGCGACAAAGCCGCTATGGGCGCGAATGCCATGCCGCAGTTCGGCGCGGGCGCGCAACCAGTCAAAAGGATAGAATTCGAAGAAGCCGCCGGCCTCGCCACCCCAGCGTACCGGGTCTAGGCCTTTCAGCTCGTCGGCGTCGTCGCCATCGCGCGAAAACAGCAATTTTCCGGCCAGTCCGGCGCGGAGGCCGCCTTCGTCGATCAACCCCAGCGAGATGTTGTCGTTGCGCGAGGTGAAGCGGGCCGCAGGACCGGCCTTGCCGAGCGAGATGATCGGCGAGGCGCTGAGCAGGTACTTCTTGCCGCCCTCGAAATTCGGCGCGACCATGCCGGTGGCGCCGACCGTCAAATACCAGTCGCCGGACAGCCAGCCCAAGGCGCCCTCGCCGGCCTCGGCGGCACCGGGCGCGCCCAGCATGGAGCTGGCCAAGACCACCTGAAACACCCTGACAGAACGCATCGTCACTCCATACGCACGAAACACCGGCGGAACAACCAGCCTGGCCAAGAGCCATGGCGCCGGTTCAGTAAACTTTGATTTAAATTGGAAGCGCTGCCTCGCTTTTTTGGGGTGCGTCCGGCGCGAGCTACTCGCTGGACGGGCAATGCCTTCGGCGCTAACCTCAAAATCGGCAAGTTGTCAGGCGACGATGGAGATGGCGGCAATGACCCTGCAGGGCGACACTTTAAAGGATGCAATCGGTCAGACGCGGGCGAAATGGGGATGGTTCGTCGGGCTCGGCGTTCTGCTGCTGATCCTCGGCGGCATCGCCTTCGGCAATCTGTTCATCGCCACGGTCGCCTCGGTCTACGTCGTCGGCTGGCTGATGCTGATGGCCGGTGTCATCGAGATCATGCATGCCTTCGGTGTGAAGACTTGGAGCCGGTTCTTCTTCTGGCTGCTCAGCGGTCTTCTCTATGCCGTCGCCGGGTTCTTCGCCTTCTACAATCCGCTGCTGGCCTCGGCGGTGCTGACCTTCCTGCTGGCGGTCGCCCTTCTCGCTTCAGGCGTGCTCAGGGCCTGGGTCGGGTACAAGCACAGACCGGAAAAAGGCTGGGGCTGGCTGGTGGCGGCCGGCGTCATCAGCGCGCTGGCAGGCCTGGTCATCGCCATGGGCTGGCCAGTCAACAGCGTTTGGGTGCTGGGGCTGTTTCTCGCCGTCGACCTGATCTTCCAGGGCTGGGCGTTTATTGCGGTCGGCCTGGCGCTGAAAAAGTAGGCCCTTGTTTTAGCATGATCTTGTCCGAAACCGGTTCCCACTTTTCGGGATCATGCTTTGTTTTGGCATGATCTTGTCCGAAAGCCGGTTCCCACTTTTCGGGATCATGCTTTAGTTTTAGCATGATCTTGTCCGAAAACCGGTTCCCACTTTTCGGGATCATGCTTTAGAAAGCAATGGCCGCGTCGAGCTCGGAAAGCGGGCTGACGCCGGCAAGCAGCGCCCTCGCCTCGACCTCGTCGCGCTTCATCTGTGCGACCAGCGCGTCGAGCCCGTCGAACTTCACCTCGGTGCGCAGGAAACCAAAGAAGGACACCGCGCATATCTCGCCGTAGAGATCGCCGGAAAAATCGAAAACGAAAGTTTCCAGCAGCGGCGCGCCGTTGTCATCGACGGTCGGGCGGCGGCCGAAGCTGGCAACACCATCATGAAGCGTGCCGTCGGCGCGGCGGAAGCGGACGGCGTAAATCCCTTCCTTCAGAGTGGCTTCCGGCGAAAGCCTCATATTGGCGGTTGGAAAGCCGAGCGCCCGGCCAAGCTGCTGGCCGCCGATCACCTCGCTTTCGACCGTGAAGCGGTAGCCGAGCAGGCCGGCCGCCTCGGCCACCGCGCCTTCGCACAGCAGCGCGCGGATCCGGCTCGACGACACCACCTCGGCGCCCTCGTCGCGAAACGCGTCAACCAGGGTGACGCCGAAGCCGTGGCGTTCGCCGGCCGCCATCAGATAGGCCGGGCCGCCTTGCCTGTCCTTGCCGAAGTGGAAGTCGAAGCCGGTCACGGCGTGAATGATGCCGAGATTCCTGTCCAGCACATCGGTCACGAACGCTTCCGCCGACAGTGCTGCGAAGTCGCGCGTGAACGGCTGCTCGACGAGTGCGGCAAAGCCCAGATACGACAACAGCCGTGCCTTCATCGTCGGCGGCGTCAGCACGAACAGCGGTATCTCAGGCCGGAACACCTTTCTCGGATGCGGCTCGAAGGTCAGCACCAGAGCCGGCACGCCGCGCCGGCGGGCCTCGGCAAGCGCGCGCTCGAGCACCGCCTGGTGGCCGCGGTGCACGCCGTCGAAATTGCCGATCGCCACCACGCCACCCCGCAAATGGGCCGGCAGCGGCGAGATTGCAGAAACGCGTTCGAAGGCTTCCGTCATCGAGCGACCCTACTGCAGTCTCGGAATGACCGCGACCGGCCAGTAGCCGTGCCTTTCCAGAAAGGCAATTAGCCTGGCCGGATCCGGTTGTAGCGGATCGCCGTAGTCGCGGGCATGGATGCCGCCCGACACGTAGAGCACGTCGAAGCCATTGTCGGCAGCACCCTTGATGTCGGTCATCATGCCGTCGCCGATGGCCAGCACGTCCAAGCGCTCGACCGGCCGGCCGAGCAGGTCGGCGATCTCCTTCATCGCGACGTCGTAGACCGGGGCATAAGGTTTTCCGGCGACCAACGTGCGCCCGCCGAGTTGGGCATAGTCGCGAGCCAAGGCCCCGGCGCACCAGATCATCCGCTCGCCGCGCTCGACCACGATGTCGGGATTGGCGCAGATGAAGGGCAGGTTCCTGGCGCGTAGCCGCCGCAGAAGATCGGCGTAGTCTTCCGGCTTCTCGACCTCGTCGTCGAACAGCCCGGTGCAGACCACGCCGGATGCCTCGAACTCCTCGACGAGTTCGACATCAAGCCCGTCATAGAGCGTGAAATCGCGATCGGCGCCGATGTGGAAGATCTTTCGCGGACCCCCGATGATCAGGTCGCGGGTCACATCGCCGGAGGTGACGACGCGGTCGTAGGCCTCCGAGGGAACGCCGATCGCATTCATCTGTGCCACCACATCGGCGCTGCGGCGCGGCGAATTGGTAATCAGCACCACAGGTATCTTGGCTTCGCGTGCGGTCGCCAGCGCCAGGGCGGCGGCCGGAAAATGCCGTTCGCCATTGTGGACCACGCCCCAGACATCGCAAAGAATGGCAGAATAGGCTGTCGACAAATCCGCGAGCGAGCCGATGATATCGGGCGAATCCGCCATATCGTTTCCCAGGTCATGATGGTTGCGAGCGCCGCCGCCGACGATCCGCAGCGACCGGACCGCATTAACCGAAGCTCTTGACCCTGTCACCAGCTTTCGCGGCGTTCAGCATCGCCGCCCTGAAGTGAAGGCACGTTCGCACGGCACAAAAACTCTCGTTTTCCAGAGCTTTAGCCCATTCTGGAGGGCTCCGCGGCGGTCCCGATCGCGGGCGGCATTGCCTCCAGCGGCGGCGTGATTAACCAAGCTTTGAAAAAGTGTGTCGATCTTGGACATATTTTAGCAATCTGAAATTCAAAGGATTGGTGGCATTCGTTCGCCGACAGAGGGGCTCTGGCGGGGTGCTGAAGGCAATGATCCGAAAATTCGGTAGGGACCGGCGTGGCAACTATACGCTGATGACGGTCATCACCATGGTGCCGCTCATGGGCGGCTTGGCGCTCAGCGTCGACTACTCGGAACTGCTCCGCCAGAAGAACGCCACGTTGAATGCCCTGGACGGCGCCGGCCTCGCTACCGCGGCAGGACAGAGGGGGGCGCGAAGGATCGCGACCGAACAGCTTTGTTCTGGGCCGCTGCATTCTTCGGCTGTTAGCGCCGCTCTAGCCTACATCGGCCGCCGGTCCGGCTGCGCCCGCTCCGGTTCGACCACCCTGCGATAGAGATGCCACGTCGCATGGCCAAGCACGGGCATGACGACGGCGAGCCCGGCAAACAGCGGGATCGAGCCGATGACCAGCAGCACGGCGACCATCAGGCCCCACAGCGCCATCTGCAGCGGATTTGTCATCACCGCCCGTGCCGATGTCTCGATTGCCGAGACCGCGCCGACATCGCGATCGAGCAGCAGCGGGAAAGCGACGACGGTCGTCGCCAGCACGATCGCGGCGAAGACGAACCCAGCCGCATTGCCGAGCAGGATCAGCGTCCAGCCCTTGGGCGTCGTCAGCACCTCGCGCACAAAGCCGCCGATCGAGGCCGGCGGCTGATTGCCGAACAGGCCGGTGTATATCGATTGCGCGGTGTATAGCCAGAGCAGGAACAGTGCCACCAGCATAGCGCCGATGACCGCAATCGCCGGCAGCGCCGGCGAGTGGCGCACGTCGAGCGCGTGCCACCAGGACGTGTCCATGCCGAGCTCGCGGCGGCGGCTGATCTCGTACAGGCCGATAGCGGCGAAGGGTCCAAGCAGGGCGAAGCCGGACATCAGGGGATAGAGGAGCTGGATGGCGTTGGAGCCGGATGTCGTCCACTGCGCCAGGATCAATCCGACCACCGGATAGATCAGGCACAAAAACACGTAATGTGATGGCTTTGCCCAGAAATCCTCGACGCCGAGCCGCAGCACATCCATGAGATCCGCAGTGGTGATGCGCCGCACCCTGGGCTGCACGTGCATCCCACGCGCGTCCGACATGATATGAAAGCTGGCCATAACCATTCTCCCGTATCCGGGGACGGCCACCGCCAGGATGGCCGCCCGTAGCTGCCACTTCAAGAGCGATGGCATGATAGCCGAACTTGATGTGCTTGTCGCGAATCGGGTGGTGTTGGAGCGAGTGCGGCGCGGCACAGGGCGTGTTCATGCCGCGCTAAAAGAGGCTAGGCAGCAAATCGTTGAATGACCTCGGCCAGCGCAATATGGCCAAGGCAGGCGCCCGAACCCGCCGGCTTCTCGCCGTCCTCGATGGCCTGCGCATATCGCACGTCCGGATCGCTTTCGATCCTGCCGCGCAACGCCGCCAGCTTGGGGTAAGCCGCCCCGTCGACCGCCTGGTGGAATTCCGCCCAACGTGCCACGCCAATCAGCGTGGTGTCGGCAAGCGTCAGTCGATCGCCGACCAGAAAGGCGGTATCGGCGATCATCGCCTCGAGCCGGTCATGGCGCTCAGTAACGGCCTTGCGGCCGAAGTCGCGCAAGGTCGCCCGCAGGACCGGCTCGGCCGATTCCATTTCATATGCAGCCCAGAGCGGGGTGAAAGCGGCGGTGAAACCGGTGTTCACGAAAGCCATCAGCTGATGCATCCGGTCGGCTTCCGGCGAGCGCGGGTCGAAGCTGATGCGACGTTGCGTGTCGCGGGCTTCAAGCCACGCGGCAATCGCCATCGTCTCGGTGAGCACTCTGCCTTCGTCGGTGATCATCACCGGCGTTTCCTGACGGTCGTTGATGCGGGCATAGGCGTCGTTCTTCATTTCAGTGAACATGTCGACGCGGCACAGGCAGTAGGGCTGTCCGAGGCGTTCAAAAGCAGCGACGAGCCCCATCGAACTTCCCGCCGGGACGCCGTAAAGGAGGATAGGTTCCATTTCTTTGTCTCTTCCATGTTTAGGGATCACGCTGCGCAGCGAAGCTTGACCCTAAACGCTGGTCGTCCCATGTAAATTACGCACTATTCTGTAACCAGGGACCCGCCATGAAAGATGTCGTCTCGCGCTGCCCGATCGAAGAGACCATGCGTGTGCTCAGCGGTCGCTGGCCGACCTTGCTGCTCTACTATCTCAAGGACGGGACCAAGCGCTTCAGCGACCTGAGG
Organism: Mesorhizobium sp.; assembly: GCA_004020645.1. Classification (GTDB taxonomy): domain Bacteria; phylum Pseudomonadota; class Alphaproteobacteria; order Rhizobiales; family Rhizobiaceae; genus Mesorhizobium. Next base: position 385,113 of record SAQL01000002.1, read on the forward strand.
CGTGACAACCCGACCGTGTCGCACCGCATTCTGGCGCTGGAACTGCGCAAGCTGGAGGAAGCCGGGATCGTGCGGCGAACGGCATATGCCGGCTATCCGCTACGCGTGGACTATGATCTCACGGCAGCGGGTCTCAAGCTTGTGCCGCTCATCGACGCCCTGGGCGACTGGTGGGAAGATACCGAGGACGATCGGGCCGGCGGGGTCTCATCGTCGGCGGAAACGCGGCTCGTGGCGGCGGAATAAGCAGCGGGGAAAACCTGACGGCTGCCCGAGGCTGGACAACCGCCTTGGGTTGGATCTGCCGGCCGGGCCGAATATCGGAATGCACGCGCAGCGCCAGAAGCCAGCATTGTCGAGCAGATACTCTAACGTCGCGTTCTGGGCCGACAGCGGGGCGTGAGGAAGTTCACCTCAAATTGCTCTTCGGAAACAGCACGCGATCGGGTTTTGCATTCATTCGCGCCAGCATTTCCTTGATCAAGCGTGTTTTGGTACGCCCCGCTTCCTTCGGCGGCACGAGGTAACGAACGATGGCCTCGAGCCAGGTGTTTTCACTGACGCGAAAATGAACCACTGGATGCTCCTTCACTTCGAGTTCGTCCACCGGCGTTTGCGACAGGATGTGCTTATAGACCTTCACCTTCCGGCTCATGATGTCGCCGATCTGCTCGTCAACGACCTCTCTCATGGTTTTCGCTACGAATTCCAGATCGCTTTCATAAGCGAGCTGGAACTTGATTTCGTTCCAGACATAGGGAAACAGCGGCCAGGAATAGTTGAAGACCGGCGTGTCAAACACGGTGGAGTTCGGAAACTTGATGACGCGTCCGCTCGGATGATCGGTCCAAAGATGTTCGCCGCCGAATTCCCATAACGTCGTGTCGAGATAGCTGACATCAATGACATCGCCATGGGCATCGCCGATGCGAATGCGGTCGCCAACGCGATAAGGCGCCCTGGCCAGAATATAAATCCATGCGATGAAACTGGAGATCGGCATTTGCAGTGCAAAGCCGAGAATCAGTGAAATCAGGCCGAGTGAGACAACCGCGGCGTACCAGTTCACAAATAAGACTGAAATGGCCACGAAGACGATGGCGACGACGACGACCAATCGAAAAATACGTTGCAGGTTGAAGCGCGAAACACGATTGGGAATTCGGCCAATGAGAAAGACTTCAATAACATTCGCAACGGTCAGCATAACGAAAATGAGAAGGCCGCCCCTGACGTAGTTCAGCACGCGAACGCGCAAAGGCGCGTCAAGCCATTCCAAGCGCCAATTGATCAGGACTTGGATGCCAAAAAGCAGCAAGGCAGCGGCAGCGAAACCAACCGTCCACCAGACGTCTTGCTTGCGAAGGCTGAAGCGGAATTTTTCCTCGGGCTTTTTCGCCTTCTGTTCCATAGTTTTTGGATCAGCAGTCTGTTGCGCGGCCCGTTCGAGTCGGGAAAGGTTCTCCTGTTCCTTGGCGCGCGGTTCCATGGGTTCACTCCCGATGTGGCCATCAACCCCAGCCAGTGCCTGCTCGTTCCTCGACGGCGGCATTCCGGCAAACGACCAGTCGCTGACTGGCTCCTTGCCGGTTCACGAAAGCTGGCCTTCATTCCGGCGGCCCCGTCCCTGGTGAAATAGGGCGGCAAGGAGAAGATGCGACGTCGCCACCATATTCGGCAAATGCCTTATAGCCCGATCGGAAATTTAGGTTGGGATAGTGTCCTGAAGGTTCTGCAAAAAGCTCTGGAGAGAGAACAGCCCTTGCCTTGAGGCGAGGGGCGGCCATGGCACGCTGGTGGCGTTGCGACCACCGATTCCCGTGGAAGGGGAGTGCCATGACCAAGCGAGACGTTAGACTGAGCAGAGGCGAGTTGAAAGCGTTGCTGCTGTCGGATGAGGACGGCTTTCGCAAGGTATTGCAGACTGTGGTGCAGGAGGCTTTGGAAGCCGAGATGACGGAGGCGATCGGGGCCGAGAAAGGCGAGCGGACGACGGAGCGGGTTGGTTACCGGTCCGGCTATTATGAACGCAAGCTTGTGACGCGGGTTGGGGTGCTGGAGCTTCGCGTTCCGCAGGATCGGGCCGGCCGGTTCTCGACGGAGTTGTTTGAGCGTTATCAGCGCTCGGAGAAGGCATTGGTGTCGGCGCTGGTCGAGATGTACCTGCAAGGCGTGTCGACCCGCAAGGTCAAGGCGATCACCGAGGAGCTGTGCGGCCATTCCTTCTCGGCCTCGACGGTGAGCGAGGCGACGGCGCGGCTGGATGAGGCGCTGCAGGCGTTCTTTGAGCGGCGGCTTGCCGAACCTTACCCGTACCTCATTCTGGATGCGCGCTATGAGCGGGCGCGCGAAGCCGGCGTGATCGCCAGCCAGGCGGTGCTGGTGGCGATCGGCGTCGACTGGGAGGGCCGGCGCCAGGTGCTCGGTGTCGAACTGGCCAACCGGGAAAGCCATTCGAGCTGGCGCGCGTTCGTGGCAGGGCTCAAGCAGCGCGGGCTCGCCGGCGTCGAGTTCGTCGTCTCCGACGACATCCGGGGCTCAGGGCAGCGATCTGCGAAGTCCTGCCCGAGGCAGTCTGGCAGCGCTGTTACGTGCACTTCCTCAGAAACGCGCTCGATTATGTGCCGCGCAAGGTCGATGACGACTGCCTGATGGAGCTCAGATGGTTCTATGACTGGCGCGACCTGGCCGAGGTCAAGCGCGACCTGGCGCAGTGGATCGTCAAATGGCAGGCCAAATACCCGAAATTAGTGAACTGGGTAGAGGACAATCTCGAGGAGACGCTGAGCTTCTATCGGCTGCCGCTTGCCCATCACAAGCACATGAAGTCGACGAACATGCTGGAGCGGCTGAATCAGGAGATCAAGCGGCGCACCCTGGTCGTGCGCATCTTCCCCAGTCCGCAGAGCTGTCTGCGGCTGGTTCGGGCACTGGCGGTGGAGATCCACGAGAACTGGCTCGAGGCGACCCGCTACCTCAACATGGAGCATTTGCGCGAGCACAAGAAGGAGAACCTGAAGGCATTGGCCGCCTGAGACGCGGCCGCCATGTCCGCCGCTCCGCTAAACACGGGGGCTGCGCGGCGGACACGCCAACGTCACCGCTGAATGCCACGCCATTTTTTGCAGAACTTGACGCACACAACTCAGGGTCTTTATCGAAATGGCTTCGTTGATGCTCAGGCGACCGTGCGGTACCGCTCGGCGGGATGTTCGTTCCGATAGTTCGGAAGCATGGCCTGGCGTGCGGCCTGAAGCGCGTCCCACTGCCCGGCATCGGGTAGCGGCGGGATGGTCACCAGTTCGCGGCGGTCGAAGCCGACCAGCGCCGCATCCACCAGATCGTCCACCTCCATCACGTTGGAAAGCGTGTTGACGTCGGCGCCGACATGTTCCCAGATCTCCGTTCGCGTCGTGGCGGGAAGCACGGCCTGGACGTAGACACCCTTCGGCGCGAGCTCGAGGCTGAGTCCCTGCGACAGAAACAGCACGAACGCTTTGGTTGCGCCGTAGACCGTCATGCCGAACTCCGGCGCCAGGCCGACCACCGAGCCGATGTTGACGATCGCCCCTTCGCCGGCCGCCGCAAGACGCGGGGCCATGGCGCTGGCTAGCCGCAGAAGCGCGGTCGTGTTGAGCGCAACCAGCCGCGCAACGTCATCGGTGCTCTGCTCGATAAAGCTTCCGCCGATGGCCGTTCCGGCATTGTTGACGAGGATCCCGATGCGGGCGTCATCGCGCAGCCTCGTCTCTACCGTTGCAAGCTCGGCAGGCTGCGTAAGATCAGCCTGGATGATGTCGATCGCCACGCCATTTTCCTGACGCAGACGGGCCGCTACAGCCTCCATTCGCGCCATGTCACGAGCAACCAGCACGAGGTCGTGCCCGCGGCGAGCGAAGCGCTCGGCATAGGCGGCTCCGATGCCGGTGGAGGCGCCGGTTATGAGGACTGACGGAATGGTGGTCATGGCATTGCTCTTTTCTCTGATGGAATCTATATTCATGACGATCATCATGATTGCAGCTAAATATGATACCTATCATGTAAATGTCAACTGGGGCCGGCGGAGAATTTTGAAATGAAGGTCAGTCGAGAACAGATGGCGGAGAACCGTCGCCGAATTTTGGATGCTGCCAGCCGGCTGTTTCGCGACAAGGGATTCGACGCGGTCAGCGTGGCGGAGGTGATGAAAGCCGCCGGGCTCACCCATGGCGGCTTCTATGGCCATTTCAGCTCGAAGGACGACCTGATCGCGCAGACCCTTGCCCATGTCCTCGCCGCGGACTCAAGCGGAGGGGGCGACCTTCGCGCTTATGCAGACGCTTATCTTTCGCCCCGGCATCGCGACAATGCCGCCGGTGGTTGCCCGACAGCGGGCCTTGTTGCGGACATCCGCCATCAGACCCCGGCTGCCCGCGCGGCCATGACGGAAGGCCTTCGCTCACAGATCGACCGTATCGGCAAGGCGCTGCCGGAGTTGGATCCGGCAGACAGACGCCGCGCAGCGATCGGATGCTGGGCAGCGATGGTGGGGGCAGTGATCCTCGCCCGGGCTATCGACGATCCCGCGCTTTCGGATGAAGTTCTGGAACAGACGCGTGCCTGGATCGATACCGGGATCAGCCAAGTGTCTGCCCGATAGGCGGCAGGAGTGATCTTGTCGAGACCCATGCGGCCATTGGCGGAAGTTGGGCGGCTAACGCGCCGTAGCGTGCATCAGCGGGGTTCGCGGACGGCTAAGGGAGCAGCGAGGGAGATTTTTGAGCGCCTGCCCGGCAAAAGCCATGATCGCGCTTATGTCAGGCGGGCATGACCGCTGCGAAAATCGAAAATTCCGAAGCCCGATCAAGCCTTAACAGGCGAATGCTGCTTAGAGCTGCCGGCCTTGCCGCGCTGGCCGGGCTTGCCGCTTGCGCCACTGTGCTGCCCACCGGCGAAGGCGCCGGTGTCTCCGCCTCTGCCGTCGGCACGCTGGCGGGCATCCGCGCCTCAGCCGGTCTCGAACCGCTTGTCCCCGATCCTCAGCTCGAACAGGCAGCCCTGCAGCAGTCCGGCTATATGGCGCGCGGCGGCCGCATGACCCACTCCACCGGCTGGGGCAAGGGGTTTGCCTCGCGCGTCAAGGGCAACGGTATTGCCGGTGCTGCCGCCGAAAACATCGCCGAGGGCCGTTTCGATCAGCAGAAGCTGTTCGACATCTGGATGCACTCGGCCGGCCACCTCCGCAACATGCTCGACCCGCGCTTCACCCGCTTTGGTCTGGCCTATGTGCGGGACGGCCGCGACAGCTCGCTGCGCTACTGGAGCCTTGTTCTGGGCAAATAGAAGGGGTGACCGGCCCGTCGACGAGCCGTCAGTCCATATGCGCGGCGTGCTCATGATGTGGAACTTCCGGCAGGAACAAAAACGTGTACACGAGGTTTCCAGGCGGCGCGGGCTTTCGTATGGAGAGACCCTGATCGCGGTGGGACGCGACTATCGATGTGGGGTTACATCGACCGAGCGTCTCGATAAAACGGGCGCCTGCCACCCTGAAACCTGAGGACCGAAGGGGTCTGCGTCGAGTTGTTCAGGCTTCGGTCAGGCCGCAACGCAGCCCGGTCCAAACCCAACCCTTACCGCATCTCCCATCAGACCAATCCTGTAATCTGCATTCCTCTCGCCGGCCTTCATTCTGGTTGTTACGTTTTCCGGCGGTCAATATGCCGCCCGTGAAGGCCGCGATCGGCAACGTCCAGATGCCGAAACGGTCGCCAAAGATGGTGATGACGGAAACCGCGCCGGCCGCGGCACCGGATGACAGGCCGAACAGGAACGGATCGGCGAGGTCGTTGCGCGTTAGCGTCTGCGGCAGGCAGACCAGTGCTCTGGTTTTTCCTGGATGCCCAATTCGAGGACCTTCCAATGGGCCAGCATGGAAGAGGTCGGTCGCCAAAACATCGGAAAATTTTCAGAATCCGATCGGGATTTCAGCGCCCGAAAAGCCGAATGAAAGCGTGCTGGTGAACGGGCCAATTGACCTATGTTTTCGCACCAAGGCGCCCGGCCCCGTCTCCAGTCAAGGATCATTACCGGCTGTCGCGCCCGTTCCGGCGCCGGCCGCAACATGGATAGGAGACAACATGACTGCCGTATCCAACAGCAGGTTGAAACGTGGCCTCGTCGGCGTATCGATCGCGGCGCTCGCCTGCGCCGCCGCCGTCACCTGGTACGCTGCCAAGGGCGAGGCCGCGAGCGCAAAGCCGGATGTGCCGGAAGCGAAGTTGGTCAAGGCCGTGACGGTGAAGCCGGCGCCGCAGGCGGATAGCCGCCTCGCCATCGGCGAGATCCGCCCGCAGCGCGAAAGCGATCTCGGCTTCCGCTTGTCCGGCAAGCTCGTGCAGCGCACGGCAGCAGTGGGCCAGATGGTCAGGAAAGGCGAAGTGCTCGCCCGCATCGAGGACCAGGACTATCGCAACCGCTTGCGCAGCGCCGAGGCCGATGTCGCGGCGGCGCAGGCCGTGCTGGTCGAGGCGAGTGCCGCAGAGGTCCGCCTCGGAGCGCTGCTCGCCAAAGGCTTCACGACGCGCGCCAGCTATGATGCGACGCTGAAGAACCTCCGCTCGGCGCAGGCCAAGCTGGACTCGGCAAAGATTGGCTTGGAGATGGCCAGGGATCAGCTCGCCTATACCGAACTGCACGCGGATTTCGACGGCGTGGTGACGGCGACCGGCGCTGAGGAAGGCCAGCTCGTCAATGTCGGGCAGATGGTCGTGCGCATCGCCGATCCGCAAGCCCGCGACGCCGTCTTCTCGATCGCCGAGGCAGCTTTCTCGAATGGCCGCAGGGCCGGGCATCGGCCGGAGATCATGGTCTCGCTGCTCAGCAACCCGACGATCTCGACATCCGGCGTCATCCGCGAGGTATCGCCGGTGGCCGATGCCGCCACCCGCACCTTCCAAGTGAAGGTTTCGCTGCGCAACGCCCCGGATGAAATGCGCTTTGGCAGCAGCGTAGCGGGCCGTGTCAACGAATCCAGCGCGCCTGTCGTGGTGCTGCCGGGAACTGCGCTGTTCGACAAGGACGGCAAGCCGGCCGTGTGGATTGTGAGCGCTTCGTCGGCCGTCGAGCTGAAGCCCGTCGTCATTGCCCGTTACGAGACCGAGCGGGTCGTCGTCAGCGGCGGCCTGGCCGAAGGCGACGTTGTCGTAACCGCCGGCATCAACCGGTTGCGCGAACACGAAAAGGTTCGCATCGCGGCAGGAGAAGCCAGATGAGCCCGTCACAAACGAAAGTCCTGATCGCCGGCGCCGGACCAACCGGGCTGACGCTTGCCCTCTGGCTCACCCGTCTCGGCGTGCCGGTCCGCATCTTCGACAAGGCCGCAGGTCCGGGCGAGACATCGCGCGCGCTCGCCGTCCAGGCCCGCACGCTCGAGTTCCACCGCCAGATCGGCATCGTCGAGGACGTGCTTGCCGCCGGCGTGCGGCTGGAGCAACTCACTTTGCGCACGCCGGCCGGCATTGCTGCAAAGCTGCCGCTCTCTGACTTCGGCCGCGGCATCAGCCCGTACTCCTTCGCATTCGCGCTGCCGCAAGACATTCACGAGCGCATCCTGATCACGCATCTCGAGCGGACCGGGGTTCGAGTCGAGCGCAACACCGAGCTGGTCGCCTTCGAGGACAGGACCAGTTCGGTTGTCGCTACATTGCGCAATGGCGGTGCGACCGAGACTGTCTGTGCCGCCTATCTCGTCGGTTGCGACGGCGCACGCAGCGCCGTGCGGCATGGGCTAAATATCGGCTTCCCGGGTGGCACCTACGAACAGGCCTTCTACGTCGCCGACGTGACAGGCAGCGGCGCGGTCACCCGCAACGGCATGGACACCACGGTCAGCGCTTACGGTTTCGCGATCGCCATGCCGGTCAGGCAATCCGGTTCACTGCGTCTGATCGGCATCGTGCCGAAGGCGCATGAAGCCGACGAGACGATCACCTTCGAGGCAATTCGCGCCGATGTCGAGCGCGACACCGGCATCAAGGTCAACGAAGTCAACTGGTTCTCGACCTACCGCGTCCACCACCGCGTTGCCGAACGCTTCCGCGTCGGCCGCGTGTTCCTCTGCGGCGATGCCGGCCACATCCACAGCCCGGCCGGCGGCCAGGGCATGAACACCGGCATGGGCGATGCGGTCAACCTGGGCTGGAAGCTCGCTGCCGTGGTTCAAGGCCGTGCTGATCAGCGCCTGCTCGACAGCTACGAGCCGGAACGCATCGCCTTTGCCCGGAAGTTGATCGAGAGCACCGACACGGCGTTCCGCTTCATCACCAGCCGCTCGCGCCTGGTCGGCCTGTTTCGCCGCTATCTGATGCCAAAGATCCTGAAAGTCCTGTTGCACACGTCGTTCGGCTCGCGCGCCTTCTTCGGCCTGATATCGCAGGCCGCGATCCAGTACCGCTCCGGGCCGATCAGTTCCGGCACCGCCGGGAAAATCAGCGGCGGCGACCGCCTGCCCTATGTCCTTACCGCCGGCGGCAACAATTTCGAGCCGCTGCGCTCGCTGGACTGGCAGGTGCATGTCTATGGCGAGGCGAATGCCGAGTTCCGGGCGATGCTGGCCCCGACCGGCATACCGATCCACAGCTTCGCCTGGTCCGACATGGCCAAGGCAGCGGGCCTGCATCGCGACGGTGCCTATCTGGTGCGGCCCGACGGCCATGTCGCGCTGGCCTCGCCGGTGCAGGAGGCAGCAGCGTTCCAGCGCTATCTCGCGGCGCTCTCGCTCCGGCCAAGGCTGGCCGAGCGCGCGCCCTACCGGGTTGCAGGCACCATGCACAGCCTGGCCTGACAGTTGCTGCGCCCACCGATCGGGGCGCAGCACCAACAGACCTTCAACAGCACAACGTAGCCGGCGTCGGCCGGCCGCGCGCCAGACGGCGCGCGCCATCAAGGAGTTGCATCATGACCAGCTTCAACCTTTCCGAATGGGCGCTTCGCCACAAGAGCTTCGTCATCTACCTGATGATCGCGGCCGCGCTCGCCGGTATGTTCGCCTATACGGGCCTCGGCCGCGAAGAGGACCCGCCCTTCACCATTAAGACCATGGTGGTCAAGACTTTATGGCCGGGCGCCACGACCAGCGATACGGTCGAACAGATCACCGATCGCATCGAGAAGAAGCTCGAGGAGCTTCCCAATCTCGACTACGTCAAGAGCTACACCAAGCCTGGCGAATCCGTGGTCTTCGTCAACCTGAAGGACACGGTGGCGGCCGATCAGGTGCAGCCGCTCTGGTACCAGGTGCGCAAGAAGCTCGACGATATCAAGTCGACGATGCCTTCCAACGTCCAGGGTCCCTTCTACAATGATGAGTTCGGCGACACCTATTCGCTGATCTACGCGCTCACCTCCGACGGCATCAGCCATCGTGAGCTGAAGGACCTGGCCAGCAGCCTGCGCGCCGGGCTGCTGACGGTGCCCGACGTCGCCAAGGTCGACCTGATCGGCCAGCAGGACGAGAAGATCTATCTCGAATTCTCGACGCAGAAGGTCGCCGCACTCGGGCTCGACGTCGGCACGCTGTCGCAGGCGCTGCAGGCGCAGAACGCGCTGACCCCGAGCGGCACGGTCGATGCCGGCCCCGAGCGCATCGCCATCCGGGTCTCGGGCAGCTTCACCTCCGAGGACAGCCTGAGGGCGATCAACTTCTATGCCAACGGCCACTATTTCAGCCTGGGTGATATTGCCGAGGTCAAGCGCGCCTATTCCGACCCGCCACAGCCAATGTTCCGCTTTAACGGCAAGCCGGCTCTCGGCATCGCCATCGCGATGACATCAGGCGGCGATGCGCTGGCGCTCGGCGAGAACGTCAAGAAGAAGGTGCACGAGATGGCGGCCGAACTGCCTGTCGGCGTCGAGCTCGGCCTGGTCGCCGACCAGTCGCATGTGGTCGAAGAATCCGTCGGCGAGTTCACCAAGAGCCTCGGCGAAGCCATCGCCATCGTGCTCGGCGTCAGCTTCCTGGCGCTCGGCTGGCGTCCGGGCATCGTGGTGGCCGTCGCCATCCCACTGGTGCTGGCTATCACCTTCGTCACCATGGAGTATTTCGGCATCTCGCTGCAGCGCATCTCGCTCGGCGCGCTGATCATCGCTCTCGGCCTTCTGGTCGACGACGCCATGATCGCGGTCGAGATGATGATTTCCAAAATGGAGGAAGGCTACGACCGGATCTCGGCCGCCACCTATGCCTACACCTCGACCGCTTTCCCGATGCTCACGGGCACGCTGGTGACGATTGCCGGCTTCGTGCCGGTCGGCTTCGCCAAGAGCGGCGCCGGCGAATACTGCTTCTCGCTGTTCGCGGTCGTTGGCATAGCGCTGGTCGTTTCCTGGGTCGTCGCGGTGCTGTTCACGCCGCTGACCGGCGTCGTCCTGCTGCCTGAGCGCATCAAGGGCCATGGCAGCCACGAGCCCTCGCGCCTGGCGCGCGGCTTCCAGGCGCTGCTCGAAATGGCAATGCGGGCGAAGTGGCTAGTGCTGTCGGCGACCGCCGGGCTGTTCGCGCTCTCGGTCGTGGCCATGGGCTTTGTCGGTCAGGAGTTCTTCCCGAAATCCGACCGGCCCGAAATCATGGTCGATCTCACCTTGCCGCAGACGGCGTCGATCAAGGCGACCGACGAGGTGGTGGGCCGCGTCGAGAAGCTGCTCGCCGCCGATCCCGACATCGAGCACTGGAGCTTCTATGTCGGCCAGGGCGCGGTCCGCTTTTACCTGCCGCTCGATGCGCAGCTCGCTAACGACTTCTTCGCCCAGGCGGTGGTCGTGACCAAGGGCCACGCCGTGCGCCAGGCCGTGATCGATCGGCTGGAAAAGTCGCTCTCCAGCGGCTTCGACAACGTCATGACCCGTGTCACGCCGCTCGAACTCGGACCGCCAGTCGGCTGGCCGTTGAAGTTCCGCGTCAGCGGGCCGGATCCGGACAAGACGCGCAGCCTGGCACAGCAGTTCGCACAGGTGCTGGGCAGCAATGGTGCCGTGCGCAATATCAACTACGACTGGAACGAGCCTGCCAAGGTCATCAAGGTCGAGGTCGACCAGGACAGGGCGCGCGCGCTGGGCATCTCCTCGCAGCAGCTTGCCGACACGATTAATTCGATCCTGTCGGGGTCGAAGATCACACAGATGCGCGACGAGACCTATCTGGTCGACATCGTGGCTCGTGCCGTGCAATCGGAACGCGCCGACATCGACACGCTGCGCACGCTGACGGTCAGCGCGTCGGGCGGGCGCCGCGTGCCGCTCGACCAGGTCGCCTCGCTGTCCTACCAGACCGAGGCGCCGCTGATCTGGCGCCGAGGCCGTCTGCCGACAGTGACCGTGCAGGCCGACGTCGTGCCGGGCGCCGATCCCGCCTCCGTGGTGCACAAGCTCGACAGCGCGATCGCTGCGTTCAAGACGGAACTGCCGGCCCGCTACAGCGTCGAACAAGGCGGCGTCATGGAGGACAGCGCCAAAGCGCAAGCGAGCATCTTCGTCGTCTTCCCGCTGATGCTGTTCATCATGACCACCGTGCTGATGATCCAGCTGATGAGCTTCCAGCGCCTGGTGCTGGTGCTGCTCACCGCTCCGCTGGCGCTGATCGGCGTTGCCGGCGCGCTGCTGATGTCGGGATCACCGATGGGCTTCGTCGCCATTCTCGGCGTCATGTCGCTGATCGGCATGGTGATCCGCAACTCGGTCATCCTGATCACGCAGATCGACCAGCACATCGCCTCCGGCGAGGAGCCGTGGTCGGCGGTGATCAGCGCCACCGCGCATCGGCTGCGGCCGATCCTGCTGACGGCGGCGGCGGCCATCCTCGGCATGATTCCGATCGCGCCGACGGTGTTCTGGGGCCCGATGGCCTATGCGGTGATGGGCGGCCTGATGGTGGCGACGGTGCTGACGCTGATCTTCCTGCCGACCCTCTACGTCGCGTGGTTCGGCATCAAGGCACCGGCAGGGGACGCGGCGCCGGCGAGCCGAGCTCTGCCGGACACCACGCCCTGGTCCGGCGACGCCGTCCCAGAGCTTCCGGGTGCGCCGGCCTGACCGGCGCATCCCGCGAGAACCCGAGCCCGGCCGGGGCAATGCGCGGCGCCGGTCACCAGCAATGCAACCCAACGATACCCGCAAAGGAGAAACGAGAATGACCAGACATGCCGATGCGTTCAGCGGCGAGCGGCCCGGTGCCGCCGCCCCTTCCCGCCGCCAGGCGATCCAGTCGATCAGTATCGCCGCGATCGGTCTGGCGGTCGCCGCTGCCGACCTTGCCGGCCTTGCCCCGCTTTCCGTCGTCGGCGAGGCGCAGGCCCGCGTCGGCCAGCCGTTGACGCCCGGCAGCGTCGCCGGCGTGACGCGGCGCACGACACGACGTGTGCTTCGGCACACCGCCGTTTACGTCGCCACCTTGCCTCCAGGCTGTGTGCGCACCAATGTCGACGGCTTCACCGTCTGGCGGTGCGGCACCACCTATACCGGTCCTATCATGGTCGTTACGTCGTAGTCCGTGTCGACTGAACGCAGCACCGATGGACGCAATTCGCGGCAGGCGCCGCCCGCCTCATAGCGGCGCCTGCTGCCCGAGGGCAAGCATGACGCCTTCGGCGAGATGGTCCGCGTCGGCCTGGTTCTCGAACGGGACGCCGCGCAGCGCATAGTCGACCGGCGAAAACGGATCGCCCTCGTCAATGAGGGTGATCTGCCGCCTCGCCTGCTCCATATCGCCAAGCTGCGCGTAGCAGGCGGCCAGCCTTGTCCTGATCCATGGCGCCGGGCGCGTGGCCAATTCCAACGCCTCGGCGGCCGGCCGATACTCTCCCATCATGTAGAGCGCCAGCGCGCGGTCGAACTGGTACCAGTGCGGATGCAAGGGGTCGACGCGGATGGCGCGTGCCAGCCAGGTCAGCGCGTCGAGCGGGCGCCCACGCATGGTCAAGAGCATGCCCATCTGCTCGATGCTGTCGGCGTCATAAGGGTTGAGCTGCAGCGCGATGCGCATGTGGTGTTCCGCCGCCTCATGTTCGCGCATATAGAGTCGCACCAGCGACTGCACCCTGTGGCCGGTCGCCTGGTCCGGTGACAGCGAAAGACCCTTGTCGGCAAGGTCGCGGGCGTTTTCCAACACCGCGTCGCTGGCGCGTCCGAATTCTCCATCCAATGCGCGAGCCAAAGCGAGGTAGGTGTAGGCAAGACCATAGGTCGGGTCTTTGGCGATGGCTGCCCCGAACAACGCCTCGGCGCCTCGCTGGTCGGTCTGGGCAGGATCGCGCAACAGCGCGAAGCCGCGCAGCGCCAGCTCATAGGCGGCGAGGCTGGTGATAGGCTTGCGCGAAGCCTGCTCCAGACCAGCATTGGTGACCCGCGTGACCAGCCGGCTGACGATCTGCTCGACGATCTCCCGCTCGATCGCGAACAGGCCCGTACCGCGCGACTGGTAGCGGTCGCCCCAGAGCTGGCTGGCGCTCGCGGTATCGACCAGATTTACGGCCGCCACCACCTGTTCGCCCTGACGGCGCACCGAGCCTTCGACGAGGAAGTCCGCGCCGATGCGCGAACGGATCTGCGGCCACTCCGTGCGCGCGAAAGAGGCGAAGGAAAAGCTCGAATTGCGCGCCAGGACGGTGACCGTTCCGAAGCGTGCCAGCCCGTTGATGATATCCTCGGCGAAGCCATCGACAATCGCCTCGTCCGCCGGATCGCCGCTCTCATTGCGGAAGCGCAGCACCGCCACAATCGGTTGAGCGCCGATCTCTGGCGATTGTTCGGCTTCGGCCGCCAGCATGTAGCCGCGTTTGGAGACGGTGCGAACCATATCCTCGCCGATCGCCTTGCGGATCTCGCGGATCGATTGCGTCAGCGAATCCTCGGTGACGAAAATGCCGGGCCAAGCAACTTCCATCAGCTCTGATTTCGGCACGATGCGGCCCATGTTGCGGGCGAGATGTGTCAGCAGGGTATAGGCTTTGGGGCGAAGGAATAGCGGCTCATCGGGGCCGCGTAGTGTCCCCCTGGCCAGATCCAGAGTGAATCCGCCAAATCGAAAGATCTGATCGGCAGTCGCGATCGCCACTGGGATGCCTCCCTGACGAGCGTCATTGACATACCGTATGCGCGTCACGTCAAGAGCCGTGTTAGGGCGAGCAGGAATTTGCGCGGGGCGCAATTTCGATCAAACTGGCGATGCCACGAGACGGCACCATCCTCGTGCCAAATGCGAGGCCGTGCCAATGAGGGCATGTCGGATACCAGGACTGCCAATGCGAGGAGCGATATGAACCCGACCGAGAAAGCGCTGTGGTTCGTGGAAAGCCATTTGCCGGAAGCAATCTCGCTCGACGATGTCGCCAAGAGCAGTGGCGTGTCGCGCTTTCACGTGACGCGGGCTTTCGGTGCGGCGACCGGCCGTTCGGTGATGGGCTACGTCCGTTCTCGCCGGCTGACCGAGGCGGCGCGCAAGCTCGCCGCCGGCGCACCCGACATCCTCTCGGTCGCGCTCGACGCCGGCTACGCCTCTCACGAGGCCTTCACCCGCGCCTTTCGCGACCAGTTCGGCACCACGCCGGAACTGGTGCGCGCTCAAGGCTCGCTCGACAACCTCGATTTCATGGAGCCGATCCTGATGGACCAGTCCTTCCTCACCAATCTCGAGCCGCCGCGTTTTGAGACCAGCCGGCCGTTTCTCATCGCCGGTCTCGGCGAACGCTACAGTTGCGAAACCAGCGCCGGCATCCCGATGCAGTGGCAAAGGTTCGGCCCCTATATCGGCAACATTCCAGGCGAGGTCGGCGACGTCGCCTATGGCGTCTGCGTCAACGGCGACGATGCAGGCAATTTCGACTATATCGCCGGCGTCGAGGTGTCCGATTTTTCGGACTTGCCGAGGGAGTTTTCGCGCGTGCGCGTGCCGGCCCAGAAATACGCCGTGTTCGCCCATCGTGACCACATCTCGACCATCCGCCGCACGGTCAATACGATCTGGAACAGATGGCTGCCGGCCTCCGGGCACGAGGTCGCCGATGCGCCCGAATTCGAGCGCTACGGCCCCGAATTCGATCCGCGCAGCGGCAATGGCGGGCTGGAAGTCTGGATACCGGTCAAGGGGTGAGGAAGGGCCAGTTTTCACTTGTGTTGGTGACTAGTGTCGAAGCCGGCTGCGCCTTGTCTTGCCTTCTCCCCTTGTGGGAGAAGGTGGCCGAGCCCAGGGTCTTGCCTTCGGCAAGCCCGAGGAGAGGCTCCGCTCGGTCGGATGAGGGGTGCTCCAGCTTGGCCGCGACAGCACTCCGTCCAACACCCCTCTTCCGTCTCGGCGCTGCGCGCCGATCCACCTTCTCCCACAAGGGGAGAAGGTAAGGTGCAGCCTAGATCAGCCCCGTCGGAAAACGCCATCGCCTTGCGCAGCACGTCGGCAAAGCGCTCGCCGGCCGCTTCGCGCGGGCCGCTATTGTCGATCGAGGTGACACCTGGTCCGGACAACGCCACATTGGCGCTACGCGCCAGCCGCGCCAGCACTTCGCCGCGCGACTCGCGGCCGCGCATCGCCAGCCGCTCGGCCAGGATTTCCGGTGCAGCGGTGATCTCGACGATCGCCAGATTGGCATAGCGATCACGCAGCGCCGGGATGATCGCGCGGGAGACATTGGCGATGGCGACGCGGCCGTTGGCGACCGACCGGTCGACTTCAGCCGGGATGCCGTAGCGCAAGCCATGCGCCTCCCAGGAGATGGCGAAGGCGCCATCCGCTTCCGCCTCGACAAAGGCCGCGTCGGCAAGCGTGTCGTGATCCTCGCTTGCCGTGTCGCTCGGCCGGGTGATGACTCGGCGGACGAACTCCAGCCGCGTCTCGTCGACAAATCGCGACCGGGCGTAGCCGATCACCGTGTCCTTGCCGGCGCCGCTCGGGCCGACGACGGCGACGAAGACCCCGTCGCGGATCGGAAACGCCGCGGCCGACAATTCACGCTCGATCAACGCCGACGCCATCATGCGACCCGGCGTCCCTGCCGCCAGACGGTGCGGACAACCGGGACATGGTCGTCGAGACGTACACGAACCAGATCGGCGCGCCGGCCCTGTTCGATGACGCCGCGGTCGGAGAGGCCGACTGCCTCGGCCGGGTTCTTCGAGACCATGGCGACCGCCTGAGGCAGGGAAATGCTGTCGACCACGTCGCCAAGGAAAAACGCCGACTGGATCAGGCTGAAGGGAATGTAGTCGGATGACAATATGTCGAGCAGGCCGTCGCCGGCGAGTGTGCGGGCAGACACGTTCCCAGAATGCGAGGCGCCGCGCATGACGTTGGGCGCGCCCATCAGCACCCCGAGCCCTGCCGCCTTCGAAGCTTTTGCGGCCTCCTTGGTGGTCGGGAATTCGGCGACGCGGACGCCTTGTTCGATCGCCTCGTCGACATGGCCGGTCGTGGCGTCGTCATGGCTGGCCAGCACGATGCCGCGCTGATGGCAGGCAGCAGCGATGAAGGCGCGGTTCGGCCCAGAATTCGTCGCCGACTCCGCCATCCGCTTCTCACAGAATTGCTGGAATTCGCGGTCCGTCAGCTTCAGCTTGCGCTGGTAGTAATAGGCATAGGTTTCCAAATCGACGAACTGGCGCTGTCCCGGCGCATGGTCCATCAGCGACGCCAGCTTGATCCTGTCATCGCCCTCAAAATGCGCGAAGGCTGCGAGGCAATCCGGCGCCGAAACCTCGCAGCGCAGATGGATGAAATGGTCGGCCCGCAGCCGGTCCTGCTGGACGCTGTCCTCGATCGCATCGGCCAGCTTGCGCATGTCGGCCGAATTCATGTCGGCGTCGTCGTCCATGCCGACGCGCAAGGCATCGAGCACGGTGGTGATGCCGGCGGTCGCCACTTGCGCGTCGTGAGCGAGTACCGCGGCGATCGGGTTCCAGCGCACTTTCGGCCGCGGCGCGTAATGGCCTTCGAGGTGGTCGGTGTGAAGCTCGACCAGCCCGGGAATGATGAAATCGCCGCCCATGTCCTCGCCGCTCCGACCGGCACCGGCATCGATCCCGGCGATCAAGCCGTCGCGCAGCACGATCGACCCTTCGACGATCTCGTCGGCAAGCACGATGCGGGCATTGTTGAGAACGGTCTCGGCGGTCATTTCAGGCAGTCCTTGGAGCATTTTGCAGGCAATTGAAATCACCGATTGGGTGAATTGGCGTCGCACAAATGCGGTTAAAACAAATAGCCATTTCAGGCAGTTTTTCTGGCCGGGCGGCGCCCGAGCGCGTGATGGGAAAGCACCATGAATGGGGCGCCAGGTTCGGTTTCGGCAAACAGGGTCAGTGCGTCCACCGGCACCGGCCGTTGCAGGACCTGCGCAAACAGGCTGTCGATTGCTGCGCGAAGACGAGGGCTTTCCTGTGACGAGACACGGCCGGACAGCGTCATATGGAACCGGAAGGTCCCGAAGACATAGGGGTAGCCCCATTGGCAGAGATTGCGGAATTCATCCGGCTTCAGCGAGTCAGGGCTGCGCCGTTCGATCTCAGCCTCGCTCAGCGGCGCGCGAAACCGGTCGAAGTCGCGCACAACGTCGTCGGCGAAGCGGTTGAGCGCCGGAAGCGGTCCTTCCGGCACCAGCGCGAAGAAGCCGTCGATCTGGCTGACGACCAGCCGTGGTATCGTCACCACCGGCGTCGTCTCGGCGAAATCGTCCAGTGCCGCGCGAAGCGCGCCTTCCGTTTCGTTCGAAGCCAGCCGGAAGGGCGCCTTCAGTGTCGCATGAAAGCCGTAGCGGCGTGCCGAAGCGGTGTGGAAGGCGACTTCCGCCGCCGACAGTTCGCCCACGGCCTCGACCGGCCTCGTGGCAGCGCCGAATGGGTCGCGGCCGAGCCAATTGGCGGCGATCCGCGCCAGCGGTTCGTCCTGCCGCGGTGTGAAATAGATAGCGTAGCGCATCGAAAGTCCTCGTCAACTCCCGCTGCCATAGGCGATTTGCATGACGAAATGACGAAGCTGATGATCGCTCCTGATAACAAAGTTGTTCAGGCGGGTCATTAGCCGACGATTTTTTCGCCTTGGGCCAGTTTGCCGACCCGGACGGGCAGCGCCTCAAGCCTTCATCAGCCATTCGTGCTCGGGCGCGTTGTGGAATTTCCACGTCCGCTTCGGCCCGGCCATGACGTTGAGGTAGTAGAGGTCGTAGCCATGGCAGGCGGCACAAGGGTGATAGCCCTTGGGCACCAGCACGACGTCGCCGTCCTCGATTGCCATCGCCTCGTCGAGCGAACGAGCGCCATTCCGATCGGCATCGGTGTAGACGCGCTGAAAGGCAAAGCCCTGCGGCGGATTGAGGCGGTGGTAGTAGGTCTCCTCGAGATAGGATTCGGCCGGCAGATTGTCCTGGTCATGCTTGTGCGGCGGATAGCTCGATGTATGGCCGCCCGGCGTAATGACCTCGACCACCAGCAATGAATCGGCGGGCTTTCCCTCCGGCAGGATGTTGGTGACATAGCGCGTGTTGGTGCCCTTGCCGCGAACCTCCTGGCCGAGATCTTTCGGCGCAATGACGCGGACCGGCAGGCCGCCGCCAAGCCCCGGCGCCGAGCAGACCGCGAGTTCGAGACCGGTGTCGGCGGTCACCGACCAGTCAGAGCCCTGCGGTACATAGACCGACCACGGCTTGCCTTCGAAAGGCGACATGCGGTCGCCGAGCAGGCCGAGATCCTTGCCGCCAGCCTTGGCCTTGCCCTTGCCGGTGACGAACACCAGGCAGACTTCACGGTTCGCGGTTTGTCCGGAGGCTGTTTCGCCTGGCCGCAGCCGATGCAGATCGAAACCGACATAGGTCCAGCCGGCGTTTTGCGGCGTCACATGGGCGACGCGGCCATGGCCCTTATCGGCTTTGACCAGCAGTTTCGACATCGCTTCATTCCTTTGGTTTGGTATCGGCCGGATCCTTGCCGCCGTCGGCCGGCTTGTAGAGATAGAAGAACTGCCAGACGGCATAGCCGGCGAAGCCGAGCGCGATCGTGCCCCAGAACGGCGCGCCGGTGGCAAATTCGACCACGGCCCAGCCGAGGCAGACCGCGACGATGGCAACGCGCCGCCACAGTGGCCGAAAGAACAAATGCTCAGAGTCCTTCATCGGATCAACCCCCGCACCGGATCAGTCCTTCGCCGGGAATACTGCATTCAAGCATTGGGGAAGCCCTGTGTTGCAACCGTGTAGCCGGCGGCCGTCATCACCCGCATCAACTCCTTGTAGCCGACTTGCGCCATCTTGAGCGGCGGATTCTTCTTCGGGTCCTGCTCGGCTTCGACCACGAACCAGCCTTCATAGCCGTAGTTCGCCAGCCTTTCCACAATGGCACCGAAATCCAGCGAACCATCTCCCGGCACCGTGAAGGCGCCAAGCGCCACGGCATCGAGAAAGGATTGCTTCTGGCGATCCAGTTTTTCAATCACCCCCATGCGCACATCCTTCACATGCACGTGGTTGATGCGCTGGTGATGGTTGTCGATGGCGCGCAGAACGTCACCGCCGGCAAAGGCCAGGTGACCGGCATCGAGCAGCAAGGGAATGCCTTCTCCCGAATAGCGCATGAAGGCATCGAGCTCCGGCTCGGTCTCGACCACCGCCGCCATATGATGGTGATACGAGAGCGGCATGCCTTGCTCGGCGCACCATTCGCCGAACTGGGTGAGGCGCCTCGCATAGGCTTTCATCTCGTCATCCGAAAGCCTTGGCTTGGTGGCGAGCGGCTTCGAGCGGTCGCCCTGGATGGAGCGGCCGACCTCGCCATAGACGATACAAGGCGCGTTCACCGCCTTGAACAGATCGATCATAGGCTGAATGCGATCCTTATTCCTGGCCATGTCTTCGTCGACCAGCGTCCCGGAGAACCAGCCGCCGCAAAGCGTCACGTCGGCCTCCTTCAGGATCGGCAGCATGATTTTCGGATCACTGGGAAAACGGCGGCCCATTTCCATGCCGGTGAAGCCCGCCGAACGCGACTGCGCCAAGCATTCCTCCAGCGACACGTCATCGCTGAGTTCCGCAAGATCGTCGTTCCACCATGCAATTGGGGACATGCCCAGTTTGGCTTTCAAGTCGTTGCTCCAATGTCAGATCGTTCAATTTTCATTCGTCGGCGCTGCCCCGCCTGCCGGCACCTTCTCCCCGTAAGGACGGGGAGAAGGGACAAACGCCAACGTTCGCGACCCCCTCTCCCCGCCTTACGGGAAGAGGGTAAGGGTGAGGGGTAGCGCCGACATCAATCACCAACACTCTGCATCCGCCGCTTTTCTTCATAGGCTTTGCGTGCGGCGCTGACCTGCGGCCGCGAAGAAACTTCCGGCACGGCGACATCCCACCAATGGCCACCGGCTTCGGTCGAAACCAGCGGATTGGTGTCGATGACCAGCACTGTGGTCCTTGTATTCTTCTTCGCTTGCGCCAGCGCCGTTTCCAGCCCTGCGATCGACGAAACCTTCTCGGCGATGGCGCCGAGGCTTGCCGCATGCGCGGCGAAGTCGATGTCGGGCATAATCTCGTGGCGGGCGTCCTTCAGCAGATTGTTGAAGTTGGCGCCGCCGGTCGCCATCTGCAGCCGGTTGATGCAGCCATAGCCTCTGTTATCGAGCAGCACGACGGTCAGCTTGAGGCCGAGCATGACCGAGGTCGCGATCTCGGAATTGAGCATCAGATAGGAGCCGTCGCCGATCATCACGACGACCTCCTCGTCGGGCTTGGCCATCTTCACGCCGAGTCCGCCTGCGATCTCGTAGCCCATGGTCGAGAAGCCGTATTCGGCGTGGTAGGAGCCAGGCGCGCCGGCTTGCCAAAGCTTGTGCAATTCGCCGGGCAGGCCGCCGGCGGCATGAAGCAGTATCACGCCCGAGCCCATGGCGCGCTGCACGGCGCCGATCACCTGCGCGTCGGACGGATAGGCGGCATTGGTCGACGCCGTCACCTTGCCGGCATCGGCCTGCCAGTCCCTCTTGCCCCTGGCCGCATTGTCGGTCCAGGCAGCCGGCGCCTTCCAGCCGTTCAGCGCCGCGCCAAGCTCGGCGAGCCCTTCCGCCGCATCAGTGACCAGCGGCAGCGCCTGGTGCTTTCCCGCATCGAAAGGCTGCGTATTCAGTCCGATAATGGCCTTGCTGGAATTCTTGAACAGCGCCCACGAGCCGGTCGTGAAATCCTGCAATCTGGTGCCGACGGCAAGCACGACATCGGCTTCCTCGGCCAGCCGGTTGGCCGCCGAAGTGCCGGTGACGCCGACCGCCGCCATGTTGAGCGGATGATCGTCCGGCAGCGAGGATTTGCCGCCCTGCGTCTCACAGACCGGGATGCCGGCGCCTTGCACCAGCTTCGCCAATTCGCCGGAAGCCTGCGAATAAAGCACGCCGCCGCCGGCAATCACCAACGGCTTTTTTGCCGCCTTCAGGGCTGCCACCGCGGCCGCCAGCTCCTGGCGGTCCGGGCGTGGCCGACGCTGACGCCAGACCCGTTCGGCAAAGAAGCTCTCGGGGTAATCATAGGCCTCGGCCTGCACGTCCTGGCAGAGCGCCAGCGTCACCGGTCCGCATTCGGCCGGATCGGTAAGCACCTGCATCGCACGGTTCAGCGCCGGGATGATCTGCTCGGGCCGGGTGATGCGGTCGAAATAGCGCGACACCGGTCGGAAGCAGTCATTGACCGTCGCCGTGCCGTCGGAAAAATCCTCTGCCTGCTGCAGGACGGGGTCGGGGATACGATTGGAGAAGACGTCGCCGGGGAGAAACAGGACGGGTAACCTGTTTACATGCGCAAGTGCCGCCGCCGTCACCATGTTGAGCGCGCCGGGGCCGATCGAGCTGGTCGTCGCCATGAACCGACGACGGAAATTGGCCTTGGCGTAGGCGATCGCCGCATGCGCCATCGCCTGTTCGTTATGGGCGCGAAAGGTCGGCAATTCGTCGCGCACCTGAAAGAGCGCCTCGCCGACGCCGGCGACGTTGCCATGGCCGAAGATCGCCCAGACACCGCCGAAGATCGGCATTTTTTTGCCGTCGATCTCGGTCATCTGGCGAGAAAGAAAGCGGGTCAGCGCCTGCGCCATCGTCAGGCGGATTGTCTTAGTCATGTTGTTGTCCTCCGCAGTCCTTATGCCGCGTCTTCTTATGCTGCTTTGCGGCCGCGCGCGGCAAGCCATGCCTCGGTCAGCCTCTCGAAGCGCGACGCCATGTCGGCCACTGCCTCGTCGTCCGACATCTTGCCGGCAAGCCATTGTTCGGCCGCGTTGATGAAGATGGTGCGTCCGACGGCGAAGCCCTTGACGATGGGCGCCTTGGCGGTGGCGGCAAAGGCCGCTTCCAGCTCGTCCTGTGGCGCTTCCAGGCCGAGCAGCACAATCCCGCGGCACCACGGATCGTTCTTCAGGATCACCGCTTCGATCTTTGCCCAAGCCCCGGCTGAAGCCTGCGGTTCAAGCTTCCACCAGTCGGGCTTGATATCAAGCGCATAGAGTTCCTCCAGCGCCCGCGGGATCGTCGTGTCGTCGAGCTCGCCGTGCTTGCCGGCGATGATTTCGATCAGCAGTTCGCGGCCGACCTTACGCGCCGCCTCGAACAGGCTTCGCAGCTTCTGCTGCTGCTCGGTCTTCAGCGCCTCCGGGTCGTCGGGGTGATAGAAGCACAGGCACTTGATGCAATGGTCGACCGGCCACTCGATCAATTGCGAGCCGATATCCTGCGAGAATTCGAAACGAAGCGGCCGAGATCCGGGCAATTCGACTGGCCGGCCAAGCCAGGCGAAGGAATGGCGGGCGAATTCGAACATCGCCTCGCGGCCGTATTTTTCGTCGAGCAGCATGCCGTAACCGGCTCGACCAGCGGCAACTTTTGCCGCCGCCTTGACCGTCAGCACCTTGAAATCATGGATGCGCGACGGATCGGCGCCGGCTTTCGCGGCGACATCGTCGAGCTGGATACGGTGGTCGCAGGCCAGCGCCATCAGCGAGGGAATATCGCGCCGGCGCGTCGTCGCCCAATGGATATGGTTGATCGCCTCGTCCTTGCGCAAGGCCAGATGCTTGCTGCCGTTCTTCAGGAAGAATTGCAGTTCCTCGAAGGTCGGGTATTCCGGCGCGCAGAGCAGCCGCGACACGGCGAAGGCGCCGCAGGCATTGGCCCAGGTCGCCGCCGTCTCCAGGCTTTCCTCGCCGAGCCAGCCGCGCAGGAAGCCCGACATGAAGGCATCGCCGGCACCGAGCACATTGTAGACCTCGATCGGAAAGCCCTTGCCGACGATGCCGTCTTCGAGATCATCGCTGATCGGCCCGTCATAGACGATGCAGCCCATAGCGCCGCGCTTCAAGACGATCGTGGCCTTGGACAGCGAGCGGATGGTCTTCAACGCGCTCAGGCAATCATCCGCACCGGAGGCGATCATGATTTCTTCTTCGGTGCCGACGACCAGGTCGCAGTCGGGCAGCACTGTCTTCAGCTGGGCGGAGACCCGGTCGGATTTCACGTAGCGCTCGAAGCCTTCGGCATGGCCGGCGAGTCCCCAGAGATTAGGGCGGTAGTCGATGTCGAACACCACCTTGCCGCCTTTGGCCTTAATAGTGCGGATCGCCTTCCGCTGCGCGGCGTCGCTGTTGGGCCGCGAAAAATGCGTACCGGTGACGACGATGGCGCGTGCCGAAGCGATGAACACTTCGTCGATATCGTCTTCCGAAAGCGCCATGTCGGCGCAGTCGGAGCGGTAGAAGATCATCGGCGAGACGCCTTCGTCCTCGACCGACAGCAGCACCAGCGCGGTCAGCCGGTCCGGGTCGGTCCTGAGGCCGGCCACGGAAACGCCCTCGCGTGTCAACTGCTCGCGGATGAAACGGCCCATCTGCTCGTTGCCGACGCGGGTGAGCAGCGCCGAGCGCAGGCCGAGCCTCGCCGTGCCGACCGAAATGTTGGCCGGACAGCCGCCGACCGACTTGGCAAAGGAGGCGATGTCCTCCAGGCGCGAGCCGATCTGCTGGCCGTAGAGGTCGACGGAGGCGCGGCCAATGGTGATGACGTCGAGCGGCGCATGTTTCGCGTCCACGGCTTCGCCCATTCGAACCTCCCATCAGCCTTGTTGTCTTGGGTAACACGCGCGAGCGGCAGCGTGGCGCCGGCAATATGAAATAATAATTCCAATCCATAGTCAATATGGAACGCGCATTCCTTTGCTGAAAAGTGCTAGACCATGATCCCGAACCGAAGGTCAGCGAAGCAAAAAAGTGGCGCCCGGTTTTCGGAAAAGATCATGGTCAAACAAGAGAAAAGTTATCTAGGCCTTGCGCTTCCTGCCCTCATCGCGCCGCTTTTCGCCAACCGCAACGGTCAGCGCCATGGCCAGCGCCATCGTTGCCGACAGCGAGCGGAAGCCGGCAAAATCGGCCTCGGCGACCTCGAACCAGACTTTGGCGAACTGGGCGAGTGGCGAAAAGGAACTGTCGGTGATCGCCACGATCGGCACGCCTTGCTCGGAAATGACGCGCGCCTCCTCGATGGCCGCCGGGGCATAGGGTGAGAAACTGATGGCGATGACGGCATCCCTGGGCGAGGCAAAGCTGATCATCTCGGCGTTGAGGCCGGCGGCCGATTCGATCAGCTGGTTGCGGATCTTGAGCTTGCCCAGCGCATAGGCGATGTAGGAGGCGACCGGATACGAGCGGCGCTTGGCCAGCACATAGATCGTCTCCGCCTTCGCCAGCAGGGCGATCGCATCTTCGAAATGGTCTTCGTTCAGCCTGCCTGAAATATCGTTGAGCGAGGTGCTGGCCGCGGCGACGAAGCCGTCGAAAATCGCCCGGTGACCGGCGCCTTCCTCCGCCTTGGCGCGCAATGCCGCCAGCCTTTCGTCATAGGACGAATTGCGCTCACGCAGGCGCTCGCGGAACACCAGCTGCAGGCTGGTGAAGCCGTCGAAGCCGAGCTGCTGGGCGAAGCGGATCAAGGTCGAAGGCTGGACGCCGGCGGAGGCGGCAATGCTGGCGGCGGTGCCGAAGGCGATGTCGTCGGGATTGTCGAGCGCATAGGCAGCGATCTGCGCGATGCGCTTGGGCAGGCTATGGCGCCGTTCCAGGATCGTCGTACGCAGCGTCTCGAAATCGCGGGGCACCCGTTCGTCCATCGTCGCTCCGCCTAGGTCCATCAGTCGATGCCGTGTGTGCCCCATCATAGCGAGCCTGTGCAAGAAGGCCATAAAAAATGAGGCATGCGTTCCATTTCTGGATAAAATGGACTAATTCATCCACACAAAAACTTTCCGATGGTGGAGGCAAGGAAATGGTCGGAGTCGGTCTCATCGGCACAGGCTTCATGGGCAAGTGTCACGCCATCGCCTGGAACACGGTCGGCACCGTCTTTCCCGACGTGGCCAAGCCAAGGCTGGTCCATCTCGGCGAGGTCGACGAGGGGCTTGCCAAGCGCCGTGCGGCCGAATTTGGTTTTGCCAAAGGCTCCGGCGACTGGCGCGCCGTCGTCGACGATCCGGATGTCGATATCGTCTCGCTGACCACGCCGAACCAGTTCCATCCGGAAATGGCCATCGCCATCCTCGAAGCCGGCAAGCATCTGTGGTGCGAAAAGCCGATGGCGCCGAGTTTTGCCGACGCGCAAGCCATGGCGGCGGCGGCCAAAAAGTCCGGCAAGGTGGCCGCGCTCGGCTACAACTACATCCAGAACCCGGCCATCCGTCATATCGGTGCGCTGCTCGACGAGAAGATCATTGGCGAGGTCAACCATCTGCGCATCGAGATGGACGAGGATTTCATGGCCGACCCGGAGGCGCAGTTCTTCTGGAAGCACGAGGCGGCGTCCGGTTACGGCGCGCTCGACGATTTCGCCGTGCATCCGCTGTCGCTGGTCGCCGTGCTGTTCGGCCGCGTCGCCCGCGTCATGTGCGACATGGCGAAACCCTATGCCGATCGCCGCGTCGCATCAGGCGGGCGCCGGGCGGTCGAGACCTACGACATCGCCAGCGTGCTGATGCATCTCGAAAACGGCATTGCGGGCACGCTGCTGGTCAATCGTTCGGCCTGGGGCCGCAAGGGCCGCATCGCCATCCAGATCTTCGGCTCGAAGGGCTCGATCCTGTACGATCAGGAGCGGATGAACGAGTTCCAGCTCTATCTCACCGCCGACCGGCCGACCGAGCAAGGCTATCGCACCATCCTGGTGGCGCCGCATCACAAGCCCTACGACGCCTTTCTGCCGGCACCCGGCCACGGTCTCGGCTTCAACGACCTCAAGATTATCGAATGCCGGGAGCTTTTGACGCGGCTGACCGGCAAGCCGGCGCGCATCATCGATTTCGACGAAGGACTTGAGATCGAGCGCACCGTGCATGCAATGGCGCGCTCGTTCGAGGAGCAGCGCTGGATCGCGGTGCGGTAACGGTCGTATCCTCCGCCGCCCCGAGCCTCGCGCTACCGACGCCAGGGCGGGAGAACTTGTGCTGGCGAATGCCAATTGTCGATATTGACGCCGCCCCTCATTGCCCGGCAGGGCAATGAGGGGCGGCGCCGGCCTTTCAACCAAGCGGCAAGATAGCAACCGCCGCAGAATTTCCCTGCTTTCCATCCAACTGCGCCAGCTGTCTCAGGCCGCTCCCGGACGGCTGGCGATCATGGCGCGCCGCGCCGACCGGCGCCGCTCGACGGCGTCGGCAAGGCCGCGCAGCACCGTCTCGGTGGTTGCCCAGTCGATGCAGCCATCGGTGATGCTCTGGCCATAGACGAGCGGCTTGCCGGGCATGACCTCCTGGCGGCCGGCGACGAGGTTGCTCTCGATCATCACGCCGATGATGCGCTCATCGCCTGCCGCGACCTGGCCCGCCACGTCAGCCGCCACCATCGGCTGGTTCTCCGGCTTCTTGTTGCTGTTGGCATGGCTGACATCGATCATCAGCCGAGGTGCGACGCCGGCCCGGCCGAGTTCCGCGCAGGCGGCAGCGATGCTCGTTGCGTGGTAGTTGGGCTGAATGCCGCCGCGCAGGATGACGTGGCAGTCCTCGTTGCCGGTGGTCGTCGCGATGGCGCTGCGCCCGCCCTTCGTCACCGCCATGAAATGATGCGGCTGGGCGGCGGATTTCACGGCTTCGGCGGCGATCCGCAAATTTCCGTCGGTGCCGTTCTTGAAGCCGACCGGGCAGGACAGGCCGGATGCAAGTTCTCGATGGATCTGGCTCTCTGTCGTGCGCGCGCCGATCGCGCCCCAGGCGACGAGGTCGGCAATGTATTGCGGGGTCGCCATGTCGAGGAATTCGGTCGCCGCCGGAAGGCCGAGATTGTTGACAGCGGAGAGCACGTTGCGGGCCAGCCTCAGTCCTTTGTCGATGTTGAAGCTGCCGTCCAGGTCGGGATCGTTGATCAGGCCCTTCCAGCCGACCGTCGTGCGCGGCTTCTCGAAATACACGCGCATCACGATCTCCAGCCGGTCCGACAGACTCTCGCGCAACCCCGCCAGATGGCTGGCATAGTCTACGGCAGCGGCCGGGTCGTGGATCGAACAGGGGCCGACGACGACGATCAGCCGGTCATCGGCGCCGGTCAGTACGGCGTGGATGGCATTGCGTGACGCGGCAACGGTGCGCGTCGCCGTCAGCGTGCGCGGTATCTCCCGCATCACCTGGTCCGGCGTACTCAATTCCCTTATTTCCTTGACCCGAAGATCATCGGTGGTGGTCAACACGGCTTTCTGCTCCTGGTTGGGAGACCTGCCGGCTGAAACAAAAAAGCCGCCAGGTCTGGCGGCTGTTCGGATGTTGTTGCTGCAATCTTCAGATCGAGCGCAATCCTCCCGCCGCCAGCGAGCTGTCGTAGCTAAAGTACCAGAACGAGGCGGTCAGGTGGATCATGTCAGCCCTATAGCTGAAGCCGGGGCGCTTGTCACGCGTCCGATGATGCTACTCCGGAGACGACCCGGCAACGTTCTGGTCGTAGTCGACCAGCGATCCGGTCATGACGCCTGATTGCGGGCTGACCATATAGCTGATCAGCCGGGCAAGCTGGTCCGGCTTCACCAATTGGCCCATCGGCTGCGCGGCCTCGGCCTTTTCCAGCCAGTCGTCCGGCGCGTCGTGCCATTTCTTCTGCACGATCGCCTCGCCCTCGGTATCCATCCAGCCGGGCAGCACGGCGTTGCAGCGGATCCGATTGCTGCGGTAGGCATTGGCGACATTCTTGGTCAGCGTCGCCAGTGCTCCCTTGCTCGACGAATAGGGCGCCAGGAACGATTGGCCACAATGCGCCGACATCGACAGCACATTGACGATCGAGCCGGGCGCCTTGCGGTCGAGCAGGTGTGCCACCACACCCTGCATCAGGAAGAAGGGGCCGCGCACATTGGTCTGGAATATCTGGTCGAATATTTCCTCGGAGGTCTCGACCAGTGAGCCGCGGGCCGAGGTGGCTGCAGCGTTGACCAGCGCATTGACGGTGCCGAAATGAGCGATCGCCGCTTCGACGACCCGCTTGCAGTCGGCCACCACTGAGACGTCGGCGCTGATGAAGATGGCGTCGACGCCGTTTTTCGCAAGTGCGGCGACCGCCTTGTCGCCCTTTTCCCTGGAACGGCCAACCAGCGCTAGCGCCCGGCAGCCCTCGTCGGCCAGCGTCTCGGCGACGGCGAAGCCGATGCCCTGCGCGCCGCCGGTGACGATGGCGCGTGTTTCGGAATTGCGACCGGCGGAACCGTTCATCGCCTTGCTCCTGTGCTTGATATTCAGATGGTCTTGTCGAGGCGGATGGTCTTGCCTTCCCTAGCCGATTTCAGCGCCGCGTCCGCCAACCTCAGCGCGACGAGCCCGTCCTTGCCGCTCGGCGCCGCCTTCTTGCCTGACGTCGCTGCCGCGATGAAGGCGGCGATCTCGTTGGCGTAGGCGTCGAGATAGCGGGTCATGAAGAAGTCGTGCAGCGGCGGGCGCGTATAGCCCTTTTCGTTGGCCAGCTCGATCAACACCGGCCGCTGGTTCTCGGCCGCGACCATGCCTTTCGAGCCATGCACCTCGATGCGCTGGTCGTAGCCGTAAGTGGCGCGCCGCGAATTGGAGATGATGCACTGCTTGCCGGAGGCGGTTTCGAGGATGACGCTGACGCTGTCGAAATCGCCGGCCTGGCCGATTTGTTTGTCGACCAGCACCGAGGCATGGGCGCTGACCGCCACCGGCTCCTCGCCGAGCAGGAAGCGCGCCATATCGAAATCATGGATGGTCATGTCGCGGAAGATGCCGCCCGAGCGGCCGATATAGTCGAGCGGCGGCGGGCCTGGATCGCGCGACGTGATGGTCACCATCTCGACGGTGCCGATGGCGCCGTCGTCGATCGCCTTGCGCACGGCGGCGAAATGCGGATCGAAGCGGCGGTTGAAGCCGACCATCAAAGTGGCGCCGGCCTTGTCGACCACGGCCAGGCATTCTTCCACTCTGCCGGCGTCGAGGTCGATCGGCTTCTCGCAGAAGATCGCCTTGCCGGCCTTGGCGAACCGCTCGATCAGATCGGCATGGGTGTCGGTCGGCGTGCAGATAATGACCGCATCGATATCCCCGGCTTTCTCGATGGCCTCGATGCTGCGTACTTCAGCACCATAGGCCGACGCCAGATCCGTCGCGGCCTTCTCGAAGGCATCGGCAACTGCGACCAGCCTGGCCTGCGGATTGGAGCCGACGGCACGGGCGTGGACCTTGCCGATGCGGCCGGCACCGAGAAGAGCGAAGCGGAGAGGCATGGGAATTTCCTTTGAGGATTGTTCGAAATGAAAGTGCGTCTTTACTGCACCGTTCAGGGCGAGGCGCAGTAGATTTTATTATCGCGGCTGATCGGCGACGGGCCGATGACCCGCCGCGCCGGCATCCGCCCTAGGCGGCAAGTTCGGCCTCCCCGGTCTTGGCGCCGGTGATGTATGAGACGACATCATTGCCGTCGGTGTCCTGCTTGCGCAAATTGGCGACGATGCGGCCGCGCCGGAAGACAACGATGCGGTCGCAAAAGGTCGAACACCTGGCGCATGTTGTGACTGATCAGGATCAGCGGCTCGCCATTGGCTTTTAGCGTGCGGATGATGTTTTCGACCTGCATCGTCTCCTGCACACCGAGTGCTGCCGTCGGCTCGTCCATGATGATGAGCTTGGAAGCGAACGTCGCCGTTCTGGCGATCGCCACGCACTGGCGCTGGCCGCCCGACATATGGCGGATAGTGTTGTTGAGGTTGGGAATCTTGACCGCCGTGCGGATCAACGCCGCCTCGGTCGCCTTGCGCATGAATTTGCGATCGAGGATCGAGAATGGCCCGAGATTGAAAAGCACCTTTTCGCGGCCGAGAAACAGGTTCGACGGCACGTCGAGATCGTCGGCAAGCGCCAGGTTCTGGAACACCGTTTCGATGCCCGCCTCGCGCGCCGCGATCGGGCCCGCGAAGTTCACTTCCTTGCCGTCGAACCAGACCTTGCCGCTGGTACGCTGCTCGACGGCGGTGATCTGGCGCACGAAGGTCGATTTGCCGGCGCCGTTGTCACCCATGATGGCGACATGCTCGCCCTTGCGCAGTTCGAAGTTCGCGCTTTCCAGCGCATGCACGCCGCCATAGTATTTGGTCAGGTTTTCGGTCTTCAGGACGATGTCTGACATGATCAAGCCCTCATTGCTCGCAGGCGCTGGCGCCACTGGTCGAGAACGACTGCGCCGATGATGATCACGCCCTTGACCATCTCCTGGTAGTAGGCGTCGAGGCGCAGGAAGGTGAAGCCGGAGATGATGACGCCGAAGATCAGCGCACCGATCACTGTTCCGATGATCGAGCCGCGGCCGCCCGACAGCGAGACGCCGCCAATCACAGCCATGGCGATCGCGTCCAGTTCGTACATCACGCCCATGCCGGCCTGAGCGGTGAGGTTCTTGGAGCTGAGCACCACGGCGGCGAGCGAGGCGAGGATGCCGGCAATGACGAAGACAAGGATCTTGTGGTTCTGGACATTTATGCCGGACATGCGGGCGGCGTCCTCGTTGGAGCCGATGGCATAACAGTGCTTGCCGTACTTGGTGTATGACAGGATCAGCTGGAACAAAATCGCTAGCGATATGAAGATGATGACCGGCATCAGCCCCTTGCCGATGGCGGCGAAACTCTCGGTGGGAAACGAGATCGGCTGCCCCTTGGACCACCATTTGGCGACGCCGCGCGCGGTGACCATCATGCCGAGCGTGGCGATGAACGGCGGAATGCGGGTGTAGGCGACCAGCGTGCCGTTGATCAGGCCCGCCAGCAGGCCGCAGCCGATCGCGACGAGCACCGGCACGATCACCGGCAGGTCGGTCCAGCCCTGCTCGATGAACACCGCCTTGGGGTTAGGGTTGCCGTTGACCGTCGCCACCTGGGCGAAGCTCATGGCGATCATCGCCGTGGCGCCGACGACCGAACCAGAGGAAAGGTCGATGCCGCCGGAAATGATGACCTGCGTCACGCCGATGGCGATGATGCCGACGATCGACACCTGCAGGATGATGATCTGCAGGCGCGCTTCGTTGAAGATCGTATCGACATTGGCGCGCGTGTTGAACAGGAAGCTGTCGCCAAGAAAGACGCGGCCTATCAGCTCGAAGGCGCCGACGAGGATGATGAGCGCCAGGAAAACGTTGAATTCGGCAGGCCATGTGCGCTTCTTCGCATCATAGCTCAGTCCGCCGACGCCATGGGTTGTCTGTGACAAATCTTGCTCCTCCGTCAGAAGTCGCCCTCCCGCCGCCTACGGCGATGAGGGAAAGAGGAGCGGCGCTGTTTCTATTTCGAAAATCGGATTCCTAAACCGGTCCGATGCTCTGACGCGCCGCTCCCCTATCGAAAAACGGTCCTCTGCCTCAGTTCTTCTGCAGAAACTTGTCGATGTTTGCCGGCGTGACCAGCTGGAAGGGGATGTAGACCTTCTGTTCAACCGCCTCGCCCTTGGAAAGCTTGAGCGCCGCGTCCAGCGCTCCGGCACCTTGGCCGGCCGCATCCTGGAACACGGTCACATCGAGGTCGCCCGCCTGCATCGCAGCAAGCGCGTCCTGGGTGGCGTCCACGCCGCCGACGACAACCGACTTCATATCGATGTTGGCAGCCTTCATGGCCTGGATCGCACCGATGGCGCTTTCGTCATTGTTGGCGATCACGCCGTCGAACGGCTTGCCGGTCGACAGCCAGTTGGTCATCAGGTTCTGCGCTTCCTCGCGTTTCCAGTTCGACGTCTGCTTGTCGATGATCTTGATGAAGCTGCATTCCGGAGTGGCGATCACATCGTCAATGTCCTTGGTGCGCTGCACAGCGGCCTGGTTCGACAGCTCGCCCATGATCACGTAGACATTGGCCTCGGTCTTACCGGCTTCCTTGAACAGGCGGCAGACTTCCTGGGTCTCGAGAGTGCCTGACTCAACTTCGTTCGAGGCGACGAAGGCCTGGTTGTCCGGCAGCGTGTCGACGTTGACCGGCTCGCGGTTGACATAGACCAGCGGAACATTGGCCGCAGCCGCGGCGTCCGACATCGCCTGGGTGGCCGAGGTGTCGACCGGATTGACGATGATCGCGTCGACCCCCGAGGCGACGAAGTTCTTGATCTGGTCGAGCTGCTTGGCGACGTCGTTCTGCGCGTCCTCGACCTGCAGTTCCACGCCGTCCATGCCCTTGGCCTGCTCGATCATGCCGTTGCGCAGCACGGTGAGAAAATTGTCGTCGAACAGCGCCATCGACACGCCGATTTTGGCAGCGAGGGCGGACGAGCTCATCAGCGCCAAGAATGCGGCGCCCAAAATCAGTTTCTTCATTTTATCTCTCCTCCACAGAATTGGTGTCCGGCTGCACCGATCTACCCGGAATCCCCGATCTCCCAGGGAATTTCTCCCGATTGCCACTCCGTTCCCGATGGCGATTTCCGCGTGGGCTGGAACGCCGAGCCCTCTGCTTGAGATGTTCCGGAACGAAAGAACCAAAATACCTGCATGGTGAAATATTTATTCCATTCTGCGTGCGGGCGTCAAGGAGATTCCGAAATCGGATGACGGATTTTCGGATAACGCGGCTGAGGGCCGGCAAATCTTCTGCAAGAATCCATCAGCTTGATGGTTCACATCATTTCCGGCGCATCGTGGTGCCTGATCTGAACCTGGATGCCTGTCTGAGCCCAGACATTTTGCCCGAACCTAGATGTTTTCCGGTAAATAGATGTCGAAGGGCAGAAAGGTCTGGCCCGGCGCATTGGCAGCGCCTGCCTCGATGGCATGCGCCATCAGCCCGACAAGCTCGCGACATAGTGCTGCCAGCGGCGTCGAAATCACCATGGTCAGGATGTTGTCGGCGAGCGCCGCGCGCGACTCGGCGTTGATCTCGTTGCAGACGACCACCGGCATATTTACGGGCCTCGCTGCCCTGAGCGCCGAGAGTGCGCCTTCCATGCCGCCGCCGGCGACGTAGCAGCCGGCAAGATCCGGGTACCGGGCCAGAAGATCGATCATCGCATCATGGGTCACCTGATTGGCCTCCAGATTGACCAGCGTCTCCAGCACCGTGAATTCCGGCGCATGCTCGCGGAAGAATGATCTGAAGCCGATCTCGCGCAGCTCATGGCCATGGAAGCGATGGCTGCCGACAAAAAGGGCGACCTTGCCGGGTTTCCTCGCCGCCCTGGCGATCATCCAGGCCGCGGTGCGGCCGACCTTGCGGTTGTCGAGGCCGACATAGCCTTCGCGGATGCCGGCGGCAAAGTCGGATAGCAGGGAGAAGACGGGTTGCCCCCTTGCCTTCAGGGTCTCGACGGCTGCCGTCAGCGTCGGATGGTCCGGACCGACAAGGGCGACGGCCCTGGATTTCGCCGCCAGCTTGCGCATCTGGGCAGCGATCTCGTCGGGGGCCAGCGAACTGGCGAAGTCGATGGTTGCGACGCCGCGGAAGCGCTGCGATTGCGACACCGCCAGTTCGAGCTCCCGCGCGAAATCGCTGTAGAAAACATCATTGCCCCTCAGCAGCAGAAAGCCGAGCCGGTATTCGGGCAGTTCCTGGCGCATCCGCTGCTTGATCAGTCCGGCGGCGTGGTAGCCGATGCTGGTGGCGGCCTCATAGACGCGACGCGCCGTTTCCTCGCGCACCGGCAGACGATTGTTTAGCACCCGGTCGACGGTGGCGACGCTGACGCCGGAGGCGCGCGCCAGATCGGTGATGGTCGGCCGTTTTGCCATGGCTGTCTCTCCGCTCGCCAAAGTTTACATCATTCTGATGGGAAATGATAGAAACTATCTTTGTGACATTGAGCCTATCATGGCTTAGCGCTATTTCTAGCCTACGATGCTTGCGACCGCGGCCCGGTCATTGGCCGGGGCGGATCGCAGGGCGCTGGTGGAGGCACTACCATGAACGCAACGATGGACGCAGCACCGTCCGGGCGCGACTACAGCCTGGTCGGCCGCGACGCGAAGCTCGCCGTTGAGACCGGGCTGGCGGCGGCCGAATGGTATCATACCGACGTGCCCCGCAAGCAGATGAAGGCGCTGATGCAGCGCTCCGACGGGCCGGCGATCCGCGACACCACCATCTGGCTCGGCGCCCTGATCCTGAGCGGAGCGGGAGGTGCCTGGTTCTGGGGCACATGGTGGTGCGTGCCGTTCTTCTTCGTCTATGGCGTCCTCTACGGCTCATCCACCGATTCACGCTGGCACGAATGCGGTCACGGCACCGCGTTCAGGACGCAGTGGATGAATGATGCGATCTATCAGATCGCCTGCTTCATGATCATGCGCAATCCGGTGACCTGGCGCTGGAGCCATACGCGGCATCACACCGATACGATCATCGTCGGCCGCGATCCGGAGATCGCGGTGATGCGCCCACCGGACCTGTTGCGCGTCGTGCTCAATTTCTTCGGCATTGTCGATGCCTGGCATGCCATGACCGACATGGTTCGCAATGCGGCCGGTAACATCAGCCCGGGGGAAAAGACCTTCATTCCCGAGCAGGAGCAGCCAAAGGCGATCCGCATTGCCCGCGTCTGGACCGCGATCTATGCCGCGACCATCGCGCTGGCGCTTTATAGCGGCTCGTTCCTGTCCTTGATGCTGGTCGGTCTGCCCAGGCTTTACGGCGCCTGGCATCACGTCATGACCGGCCTGCTGCAGCATGGCGGCCTGGCCGAAAATGTCATCGACCATCGCCTCAACAGCCGCACCGTCTACATGAACCCGATCAGCCGCTTCATCTACTGGAACATGAACTATCATGTTGAGCATCACATGTTCCCGATGGTGCCTTATCACGCGCTGCCGAGGCTGCACGAACTGATCAAGCACGACCTGCCGACGCCGACGCCGTCGATCCTGGCCGGCTATCGCGAGATGGTGCCTGCCTTCGTGCGCCAGCTGCGCAATGAGGACTATTTCCTCAAGCGCGAACTGCCGCCGACCGCCAAGCCCTATCGCGAGGAATTCCACAACGACAACGATGCTGTCGCGGCAGCAGCAGAATGACATGCGCCCGTGCCGGGCAAGTTGACCAAGCAAAATTCTACCGGGAGGACCAATGAGCGACTGGGTCGAGGCCTGTGACGCCGAAGACATCGACGAAGAGGACGTGATGCGGTTCGACCATGGCGGCCGCACCTTCGCCATCTATCGCAGCCCCGACGACGAATATTTCGCGACGGACGGTCTTTGCACGCATGAGAAGGTGCATCTGGCCGACGGGCTGGTGATGGACGACATCATCGAATGCCCGAAGCACAATGGCCGCTTCAACTACAAGACCGGGGCGGCCAGGGGCGCGCCGGTCTGCGTCAATCTCAGGACATATCCGGTCAAGCTCGACGCCGGCAAAATCCTCATTCAGATCGGGTGACTGTGATGACGAAAGGGATGGTCATCATCGGTGCCGGCGAATGCGGCGGGCGGGCTGCCCTGGCGCTGCGCGAGCTCTTCTATGACGGGCCGGTGACGCTGGTCGGCGACGAGCCGCATCTGCCCTATGAGCGGCCGCCGCTGTCGAAAGAGGCGATGGCCAGCGATGCGCCCGCAATCAAAGCGATCGCCAGCGACGAGGTCCTGGCCGGGAGATCGATCCGGCATATCCATTCGGTTCAGGCGGTAGCGATCGACCGCGCGGCGCATCTCGTGCACCTGTCGGACGGCTCGGTCCTGCCTTACGACAAGCTCTTGCTGGCGACTGGTTCGACACCGCGCAGGCTGCCATTGCCCGGCCTCGGCGCGCGCTGTGTCTATCTCCGGACCTTCAACGACGCGTTGGCCATTCGCGCCCATCTCAGCGCCGGAAACCGCATTGCCGTCGTCGGCGGCGGCTTCATCGGCCTCGAACTTGCCGCCGCGGCGCGCAGGCTGGGGGCAACGGCTACCGTCATCGAGGCGCAGCCGCGCATCCTGATGCGCGGCGTGCCGGCCGAGATCGCCAGAACCATCCACGAGGCGCATGAAGCCGAAGGGGTCAAAATCCTGTGCGGCGACGGCATCGCTGCGATCGTCGACGACGGTGCCCAGGTGCGCATCGCGCTTGCCGGCGGACAGGAAATCGTCGCCGATCTGGCGGTGATCGGCATCGGCGCCGTGCCGGTGACCGGACTTGCCGCGGAGGCGGGGTTGACGATCGACAACGGCATAGCTGTCGATGCCGCGCTTCGCACCAGCGATCCGGATATCTTCGCCGCCGGCGATTGCTGCTCGTTTCCGCTTGCCGTCTATGGCGGCCGGCGCGTGCGGCTGGAAGCCTGGCGCAACGCGCAGGAGCAGGGCGCGCTTGCGGCCAGGAACATGCTTGGCGCCGGTGAGGCCCACGCGGCGGTGCCATGGTTCTGGTCGGATCAGTACGGCTTGACCTTGCAGATATCTGGGCTCGCGGACGAGGGCAGCAAGGTCGTGCGTCGCGATCTCGACGACGGCGCTTTCATCCTGTTTCATTTGGCGCAAGACGGCAGGCTGGTCGCGGCGAGCGGCATCGGTCCGGGCAACGCGGTCGCCCGCGACATAAGGCTGGCCGAGATGCTGATCGCAAGAAGGGCAAAGCCGGCGCCTGAGTCGCTCGGTTCGCAAACGATCAAGCTGAAGTCGCTGCTGGCGGCGTGATCTGAGGGCGCGGCTGTCGTGGAGATCCAGTGACGGCAGTGCTTCCAACCTGTCAGCTATCGCCTTCGTAAAAAATCGCCTCGATGTCGCGGGCGCCATGCAAAATTCGCTCGATGCGTATGGCAGCGCCTTCAACAGTGTAGAAAATCACATAACGTTGGAAGGCAACGGAGCGCAGACCGGACCACAGGGCAGGGCGGGGAACGTCGCCGTGCGGTGCGTCGACAATCCGGCTACAACGCGCCCTGATAGCCGTTACAAAGCCCATCGCGGCTGCGGGGTTTCAGCGTGAATAAAGTCGCGATTTCCTCAATATCCTGCGCGGCAGCAGGGGAGAATATGACGCCATTTATTTGCGGTTTCCGCCGCTGTACTAGGCTTCCAACCTGTCAAAAATCGCGTCGGCTGGGATGCCGGGGCCGCTCTCAATACCGGCCCGGATTTCATCGCGAAGCGCGGCAAGCTTGGCTTTGCGCTGCGCCGCACGTTCCTCGAGCAGGCGTAAACTATCGCGCAGAACTTCGCTGGCGCTGGCAAAGCGGCCGCTCCCGACCAGTTCGCGCACCAGCGTCTCATAGTGAGCGCCAATATTGTAACTTGAAGGCATAAGTCAGAC
Organism: Mesorhizobium sp.; assembly: GCA_004020645.1. GTDB lineage: Bacteria > Pseudomonadota > Alphaproteobacteria > Rhizobiales > Rhizobiaceae > Mesorhizobium. The sequence continues at coordinate 422,821 of SAQL01000002.1, forward strand.
CCTTTCGATTATCGGATCATATCAGTCCAAGCCAAATCTGCTGGGTTGGCATGGATGCCATAGCCTGCCTCTCGGTGACGGATTTCAGGGCAATGGATCACAGCGGTGGGGCAGCGGACCGAGCTCGGAAAGGCTCTCCTTGACTCGTGGCGCATCTAAAACAGCGCGTTCAGCTCCGGCAGTTTGTCGTTGACCAGCCAGCCATAGTAATTTTCCTCGGGCAGCTTCTCCGATTCGCCCGCGGCGCGACGCCTGTCGTTTTCGGCCTTCAGCGCATGCGCACGCTGTTCCGGATTGCCGACATTGTAGAGGGTCGATGTGATGCCGGGATTGCCCGATATGTCGAAGCCGGCAATGCTCTGATAGGCATCGATCGATTTCCGGATCGTCGCCGCGACATAGTCCAAGGTCAGGTCCGGATCCATTATGGTCTTGTAGACCGCGTTCGGATCGCCGACGTCGAGCTTCGGCAGGCCGGAAACCTGGTGCACGAGATCGCTCATCTGCAAGGCGGTCAGCGGATTGAGCTGACCGAGGCCAAAAGTCTGGCCGGCATAATAGGGCTGGAAGAAGGTGGCGCCGAAGCGGTCGTCGGGGAAGCTCTCGCCGCCGACAGTCTTGCCGCGAAAGGACTGGTCCCACACCTGCTCGCGGCATTCCCAGAGCGCGTAACTGTCCGTTTTGCCGGCGCATTCCTGGAATTGCGGCCGCTGCACGAAATCGGTGATGTCCTCGCCTTCATAGGCGAAGGACAGCTTGCTCGACAAATAGGAGATCGCCTTGACGTAGTAGGTCTGCAGCCGGTCATAGGCGTCGACATTGTAGGTGTGCTCGCCGACGATGGCGCCGACGATATGCATCGGGTCGATGCCATAGGCCGCCGCCGCTTGGCTGATCTTGCCGCGAAGACCGGCGTCGTGCTGCAGCAGCGCATAGATCTTGCTGTATTTTGCCTGGAAGGTGGTGTTGGTGGCCTGGGTGCGCCGGTTTGAGGCGCCCGGTATGTTGGGCTGCTCGGCATGACTGTTGCCCGGCGGCACCATCGTCGCCGCTTCGGCGGCGAATATGGCTGTCGCCAGCGTCAGCCCGAGAATGACGAGGATCAGTTTTTTCATGCGCGCCGCCTGCAACAGCGCATAACCCCGGAATCGATTTTCGGGGTCATGCGCAAAACCAACTGTATAACGCCCCTTGCACGTCGAACTGATGCGCGGCGCTGTAGTTGCCGGGCAAACTAGGTAAAGCTGGATGGGGAGTCGAGAGCCCCTGCGCCCGGCAAGACAAAAGCTGGCCGGATGCTTCCATTTGGCCACACGTTTCAGAGCTTGCCGGCTCGCCCGGCCCATTTCTTGTAGGATGGATCGCCTGCTACAGGATGAAACGCGACAAATCCGTGTTTCTGGACAGGTCGCCGACATGCTTTTGCACATAGGCGGCGTCGATGGTCACCGCCGTGCCATGGCGGTCCGGCGCGTCATAGGAGATCTCGTCCAGCACCCGCTCCATCACCGTCTGCAGCCGCCTGGCGCCGATGTTCTCGACGCTGGCGTTGAGATCGACGGCGATGCCGGCCAGCGAGTCGATGGCGTCGTCGGTGAAAACGAGATCGACACCCTCGGTCTTCATCAGCGCGATGTACTGCTTGATCAGGCTGGCCTCGGTCTCGGTCAGGATGCGGACGAAATCGTCCTTCTCCAGCGCACGCAGCTCGACGCGGATCGGCAGACGGCCCTGCAGTTCGGGCAGCAGGTCGGACGGCTTGGCAACGTGGAACGCACCCGATGCGATGAACAGGATGTGGTCCGTCTTCACCGGCCCGTATTTGGTCGCGACCGTGGTGCCTTCGACAAGCGGCAGCAGGTCGCGCTGCACGCCTTCGCGGGAAACACCGGCGCCCATGCCGCCTTCGCGCGAGGCGATCTTGTCGATCTCGTCGAGGAAGACGATGCCGTCGTTTTCGGTCGATTCGAGCGCCCTGCGCACCACCTCGTCCTGGTCGAGCAACTTGTCGGACTCGTCGCCGACCAGCACCGCGTAGGACTCCTTCACCGTCGTCTTACGCGTCTTGGTCTTCTGGCCGCCCATCGCTTTCGACAGCATGTCGTTGATGTTCAACACGCCGATATTGGCGCCCGGCATGCCGGGGATCTCGAAGCCGGGCATGCCGCCAGTGCCGGTATCGCTCACCTCGATCTCGATCTCCTTGTCGTCGAGCTCGCCGTCACGCAGCTTCTTGCGGAAACTGTCGCGCGTGGCCGGGCTCGCCGTCTTGCCGACGAGCGCTTCCAGCACGCGTTCCTCGGCGTTGATATGGGCCCGCGCCTTAACGTCCTCGCGCATCTTCTCGCGCACCAGCCCGATGGCGATCTCGACCAGATCGCGGATGATCTGCTCGACGTCACGGCCGACGTAGCCGACCTCGGTGAACTTGGTCGCCTCGACCTTGACGAACGGCGCACCGGCAAGGCGTGCCAGGCGGCGCGAGATCTCGGTCTTGCCGACGCCGGTCGGACCGATCATCAGGATGTTCTTCGGCATCACCTCTTCACGCATCTGGCCTTCGAGCTGCTGGCGGCGCCAGCGGTTGCGCAAGGCGATGGCCACGGCGCGCTTGGCGTCCTTCTGGCCGATGATGAAGCGATCGAGTTCCGAAACGATTTCGCGCGGCGAGAATGTGCTCATATTCCTAAATTCCACTTTGCCACTGCCGGATGGACTCGAACGGATGCAGCAGCATGATCACGTTGAGTGTCAGATTGTCCCGGATGATGTAGCCGACACCGAATTCGAAGATGACGGCCAGGGTCACGATCACCCATATAGGAAGCCCGCGCGCCATCACAAATCCCACCACCATCGCCAGCGTGTCCGCCACCGAATTGATGATGCTGTCGCCGTAGTAATCCAGGGAAATTGTGCCGGCGCGATAGCGCTCGATGATCAACGGGCTGTTCTCGAGAAGTTCCCAACCGCCCTCTATGACGACCGCAAATGCCAGCCTGAGCCCGATCGGCGAGCGCGGGAACAGAGCCCACGCCAGCGCGTAGAACAGGAAGCCGTGGATGATGTGCGAGAATGTATACCAGTCGGAAATATGCTGGGAATTCTCCGAGCTCTGCACGATGCCGTGCCACAGCTTGACATAGCCGCATTCGCAGATCGGCGTTCGGCCCATGCCGTAAAGGGATCCAGCCTGGAATATGATCAGGCCGAGGACGAGCAGAAGCCCCATCCGCCAGCTGTCTTCATAGGCCGAGACGGGTTTGTCGGCGCCGGTTGTGCTCATGCTGTTACTGCCCCTCTTCGACGTCGCCTTATTCGGCGTCGCCCTATTCGATATCGCCCTCTTCGGCGTCGATTGCCATCAGCACGGCGTCGCCATATTCCGATTGCCTTCGATCGATAGCTCTGAAACCGGCCTTTTCATAGGCGCGGATCGCTCGTCGGTTGGATGGATCCGGGTCAATGATGACACGCGGCACCCCTTCCTCGAACAGCTGTTCCACGAACTGCCGGACAATTGCCGAGCCGTGGCCGCGTCCGACAAGCTCAGGCCTGCCGATCGACAGATCGATGCCGAGCGTACCGAACGGCTGGTCGCTATAGGGATGGCCGTCCTCCAGATGCGGGTCGTAGCTCTGCATGTAGCCGATCGGCTCGCCGTCGAGCTCGATGATCAACGGTTCGACGGAAATGCTGTCGATATGCTGGCGGATCTGCGCGATCTCCGTCTCGGGGTCATCCCACCACTCGGCGACATGCGGCTCGGCCAGCCATGCAGCGATCATCGGCAGGTCCGCCTCGGTCACCGGCCGAAAGTCATATCTATTTTCATGTTTGGCCATGATCTTCTCCGAACCGAAGGTCAGCGAAGCAAAAACCGGTTTCCACTTTTCGGGATCATGGCCAGCGGCCGGCTCAGCCGGCATCGAGGGTTTCGATGACGAAGTTGTTGTTGGTGTAGACGCAAATGTCGGATGCGATCTGCATCGCCTTGCGGGCGATTTCTTCGGCATCCTTGTCGGAGTCCATCAGCGCGCGCGCCGCGGCCAGCGCGAAGTTGCCGCCCGAGCCGATCGCCATGACGCCATGTTCGGGTTCGAGCACGTCGCCGGTGCCGGTCAGCGCCAGTGAGACCGACTTGTCGGCAACCAGCATCATCGCTTCCAGCCGGCGCAGATAGCGGTCGGTGCGCCAGTCCTTGGCGAGTTCGACGCAGGCCCGCGTCAATTGCTCCGGATATTGTTCGAGCTTGGCCTCGAGCCGCTCCAGAAGCGTGAAGGCATCAGCGGTGGCACCGGCGAAACCGGCAATGACATTGCCGCTTTTGCCGATGCGGCGCACCTTCTTGGCGTTGCCTTTCATGATCGTCTGGCCAAGGCTGACCTGGCCATCACCGGCGATCACCACCTTGCCGCCCCTGCGCACAGTCAGGATCGTCGTGGCGTGCATGGTCAGTTCATTCGACATCTTCTGCTCCGATCAGCACCGATCCCGATAAGGCGATTGGCGCGTTACGAGTGACTTGATCGACCATATGTATGCATAGGTCCGATGATTGCCAACCGGCCATCCGCCAGGCTCGATATCCCCTGGGATGGCAACTGGCAATCGCCGGATCATGCTGCTAGAAGGCTCTCGTTTTCAAGCACGTGAACGCTTGGAACGTCTGAACTCTGCACAAGGATGAGGTCATGCCGCCCCGTTCCGCCAACGCCAGCCGCACGACTGGGGAAACCGACATCTCCGTATCGGTCCAGGTCGACGGCTCGGGAAAATCCGATATTTCGACAGGCGTCGGCTTCTTCGACCACATGCTGGACCAGCTGTCGCGCCATTCGCTGATCGACATGACGGTCAAGGCCAAGGGCGATCTGCACATAGACGACCACCACACGGTCGAGGACACCGGCATTGCGCTCGGCCAAGCGCTTGCCAAGGCGTTGGGCGAGCGGCGCGGCATCATGCGCTATGCCTCGGTCGATCTCGCAATGGACGAGACGCTGACGCGCGCGGCGATCGACGTCTCCGGCCGTCCTTTCCTTGTCTGGAACGTTGCGTTCTCGTCGCCGAAGATCGGCACGTTCGACACCGAACTGGTGCGCGAATTCTTCCAGGCCCTGGCGCAAAATGCCGGCATCACGCTGCATGTCACCAACCACTACGGCGCCAACAATCACCACATCGCCGAGACCTGCTTCAAGGCGGTGGCGCGTGCGCTGCGTTTCGCGCTTGAAAGCGACCCGCGCCAGCCTGACGCGGTTCCTTCCACCAAGGGATCTCTGAAGGGATAGGCCATGGCCGTCTATGTCGTGATGGATCCGCCGGGCCGCGGCGGAAAGCCTGACACAACGGCCTTTGTCCGTGATGGGTTTTCCTGGCTCGGATTCCTCGTGCCGCCGCTGTGGCTGCTCTGGCACCGGTTGTGGATCGAGGCAGCACTGGCGTTTGTCGCCATGGCTCTGCTTTCGATGCTTGCCGAAGGGCTGAGCCTTGGGCTGGCCGGCCCGCTGCTGTCGCTGCTGGTATCGCTCTATGTCGGGCTGGAAGGGCAGGCCTTGCGGATCGCCGCACTGCGCCGTCGCGGCTGGCATGAATGGGGCGTCGTCGAGGCCGACAGGCTCGACGATGCCGATACACGCTATGTGCTGGAAGCCGAAGCGCATTCCGATGAGCAATTGCGCCCGCAAGGCATCGTTCCGGACGCCGCCCATGCCCGGCCAACGCATATGGGCATCGCGCTAGGGTTGAACCACACTCCGGGAAGACCCTGACATGCGGGTCGCGATCATCGATTATGGCTCGGGCAACCTGCGCTCGGCCACCAAGGCCTTCGAGCGCGCCGCGCACGAAGCCGGCATCGCCGCCGCCATCGACCTGACCGCCGATGCCGAGCGTGTCAGAACCGCCGACCGCATCGTCCTGCCCGGCGTCGGCGCCTATGCCGATTGCGCGGCCGGGCTGCGCGCTGTGGCCGGCATGTGGGAAGCGGTCGAGGAGGTCGCGATCGTCAAGCGGCGGCCGTTCCTCGGCATCTGCGTCGGTATGCAGCTGATGTCGGAGCGGGGCCTGGAAAAGACTGTGACAAAAGGCTTTGGCTGGATCGCCGGCGACGTCAAGGAGATCACCCCGGCCGATCCTGCGCTAAAAATCCCGCAGATCGGCTGGAATACGATCGAGCTCACGCGCAAGCATCCGCTGTTTTCCGGCATTCCAACCGGCGCCAAGGGATTGCACGCCTATTTCGTCCATTCCTATCATCTCGACGCGCAGAAGCCGGAGAACGTGCTGGCGATTGCCGACTATGGTGGTCCGGTTACAGCCGCTGTTATCAGCGACAATCTCGCCGGCACGCAGTTTCATCCCGAAAAGAGCCAGGCGCTTGGCCTGGCGCTGATCACCAATTTCCTGCGCTGGAGGCCCTAGGATCATGAGTAAGAAAGGCTACTGGATGGCGATGGTCGATGTCCGCGATCCCGAGGGCTACAAGCAATATATCGAGGCGAACGCGGCGGCGTTTGCGAAATATGGTGCGAAGTTTCCCGTGCGTGCGGGGCGTTACGCGAACCCGGAAGGGCCGACAGGCAACCGCCACGTCCTGGTTGAGTTCGAGTCCTATGACAGGGCGATAGAATGCTACGAATCGCCTGAGTACCGGGAGGCATTGAAGTACAGGCTTGCCGCCTCGACCGGTCACTTCGTCATTGTCGAAGGCGCCTGAACAGTGATCCTGTTCCCGGCCATCGACCTCAAGGACGGCAAGTGCGTGCGCCTGAAGCACGGCGATATGGCGACCGCGACGATCTACAATGACGATCCGGCCGCGCAGGCCAGGGCTTTCGAGCAACAAGGCTTTGAGTGGCTGCATGTCGTCGACCTTAACGGCGCCTTCAAGGGCCAGAGTGTCAACAGCGCCGCGGTCGGCGCCATTCTCAAGGCGACGAAAAACCCGGTGCAGCTCGGCGGCGGCATCCGCACCCTGGCGCAGGTCGAGGACTGGCTCGATCGCGGGCTGGCCCGGATCATTCTCGGCACGGTGGCGGTGCGCGATCCCGATCTGGTCAGGCAGGCCTGCAAGGCGTTCCCGGGAAAGATCGCCGTCGGCATCGACGCCAAGGGCGGCAAGGTGGCGGTCGAGGGCTGGGCAGAGGCCTCTAGCCTCGGCGTTATCGAACTGGCGAAGAAGTTCGAGGGCGCCGGCGTCGCCGCCATCATCTACACCGACATCGATCGCGACGGCGTGCTGACCGGCATCAACTGGGACGCCACCATCGATCTCGCCGACGCCGTGTCTATCCCGGTCATCGCCTCCGGTGGGCTTGCCTCGATCGCCGACATCGTGCGCATGACCATGCCCGATGCGCAAAAACTCGAAGGCGCCATCTCCGGCCGCGCGCTTTATGACGGGCGTATCGATCCGGCCAAGGCACTGGCGATCCTGGCGGCAGGACCGGAGAAGGCGAGGGAGCGATGAAACTCTCGATCATCCTCGCACCCTATGACAGCGGCCTTTACCACGCCGGCTTTGGTCAGGGCCCCGACGCCATCATTGCCGGCGGGCTTGTCGATGAACTTGCCTTGCGCGGCCATGATGTCATCGTCGAGGACATCGGCGATGTCGGCGATGCCCAGAGACGCGAAATCGCGACAGGCTTCGCGGTTTGTCGGGCAGTCGCCACCAAGGTCGACATGGCGCGCGACGACGAGCGTTTTCCCATCGTGCTCGCCGGAAATTGCCTGACCGCCGCCGGTGCGGTGGCTGGCGATACCGCGGATTCGATCATCTGGATCGATCAGCATGGCGATCTCAACACGCCCGAGACGTCCGCCTACGGCTTTCTCGACGGCATGGCGCTGGCGACGACGCTGGGGCTCTGCTGGCGCCCGATGACGTCAGCGATTCCCGGCTTCCAGGCGATCGACCCGTCGCGGTGCATGCTGGTCGATGCGCGCGACCTCGATCCCGATGAAAGGCGGCTTCTAGAGACGTTGCCGATCATTCGCACCCAATGGGCCGATGCACTCGACAATGTCGGAAAGCTCAAGGCGGCCGGCGCGGCCCAAGTACATTTGCATCTGGATCTGGACGTTCACGATCCGGATGTGCTGCAAGTGAACCGCTATGCACGGCCGGGAGGTCCAAATCCGGAGCAGCTGCGGCAACTGGTTTGCGGGCTGGCCAAGTCGATCCCGATAGTCGGCGTCACCCTGTCTGCCTACGATCCTGCCTTCGACGCCAAGGGCGAGGTTCCGCCTGTCGTCGGGCAATTGCTTGGCGATTTTCTTGCCGCGCTTGGGAGGATCTGATGCTGAAAGCCCGTGTCATCCCGTGTCTCGACGTCAAGAACGGCCGCGTCGTCAAAGGCGTCAATTTCGTCGACCTGGTCGACGCCGGCGATCCAGTCGAAGCGGCCAAGGCCTATGACGCCGCCGGCGCTGACGAGCTCTGCTTCCTCGACATCACCGCGTCGTCCGAAAATCGCGAGACCATCTTCGACATCGTCGCCCGCACGGCCGAACAATGTTTTATGCCGCTGACCGTCGGCGGCGGCGTGCGACAGGTCGCCGACATAAGAAAGCTGCTTTTGGCCGGCGCCGACAAGGTGTCGATCAACACGGCGGCGGTGAAGAATCCCGATTTCGTCGCCGAGGCGGCTGACAAATTCGGCAACCAGTGCATTGTCGTCGCCATCGACGCCAAGAAAGTGTCGGCCGAAGGCGAGGCCGACCGCTGGGAGATTTTCACCCATGGCGGACGCGAGAAGACCGGCATCGACGCGGTCGAATTCGCTCAGCAGATGGTCGATCGCGGCGCCGGCGAGATCCTGCTGACGTCGATGGATCGCGATGGCACCAAGGCCGGCTACGACATCGCGCTCACCCGTGCGGTCGCCGACGCCGTGCGTTCGCCGGTCATCGCCTCCGGCGGCGTCGGCACGCTCGATCACATGGTCGAGGGCATTCGCGACGGCCATGCCGGCGCGGTGCTGGCGGCATCGATCTTCCATTTCGGCACCTACAGCATTGCCGAAGCCAAGGCGCATATGGCCCGCGCCGGCCTGCCGATGCGACTGGACACCCCAGGTGATCGGCTCTAAAGCAAAGTGGGAGCCGGTTTTCGGGAAAGATCATGCTTAAACAAGCAGATAGATGGCGCCATGGCTGAGTTTTCGCTCTCCGATCTGGAGACAATCATCAGGGAACGCGCGCATTCCGGCGATCCGGATTCGTGGACGGCAAAGCTGTTCGCGCGCGGCATCGACAAGGCGGCACAGAAGCTCGGCGAAGAGGCGGTCGAAACGGTGATCGCGGCCGTTGGCGGTGACAGACAGGCCCTCGTTTCGGAAAGCGCCGATCTCATCTATCATTGGCTCGTCGTTCTGGGCGTCGCCGGCATTCCGCTTGCCGATGTCCTGACCGAACTCGAACGCCGCACCGGTCGTTCGGGCATCGCCGAAAAGGCGTCTCGGCAGGACCGGGGCTGATCGCTGCGGAGGGTAGGAAACTCGATGGACCAGCTCGCCCCCACCGAGAAATATTCGCCCTTCCGTTTTTTCTCGGCGGAGCAATGGTCGCAGTTTCGCGCCGACACGCCGATGACGCTCGGCGAGGACGAGATCCGTCGCCTGCGTTCGCTCAATGACCCGGTCGACCTTGAAGAGGTCAAGCGCATCTATCTTTCGCTGTCGCGGCTTTTGTCGGCCCATGTCGAGGCGAGCCAGCTTCTGTTCAGGCAGCGCCAGGCCTTCTTCAACGCGATGGATGTCGTCAAAACGCCCTTCATCATCGGCATTGCCGGCTCTGTCGCGGTCGGCAAATCGACCACGGCTCGCGTGCTCAAGGAATTGCTGGCGCGCTGGCCGTCGAGCCCCAAGGTCGATCTGATCACCACTGACGGCTTCCTGCTTCCCAACGAAATCCTGCGCCGCAACAATCTGATGGAGCGCAAGGGCTTTCCCGACAGCTACGATGTCGGCGCATTGCTGCGTTTCCTGTCGGGCATCAAATCGGCGCAGCGCAATGTCCGCGCGCCTGTTTACTCGCACCTGACCTACGACGTCGTTCCCGGCGAGTTCCAGACTATCGACCGGCCGGATATATTGATCTTCGAAGGCATCAACGTGCTGCAGCCGGGCAAGCTGCCGAAGGACGGCAAGATCGTGCCTTTCCTGTCGGATTTCTTCGACTTCGCCATCTATATCGATGCCGAAGAGGAGCTGATCCATCAATGGTACATCGCCCGCTTCATGCGGCTGCGCGAGACCGCCTTCCGCAATCCGGACTCCTTCTTCCACCGCTATTCGCAACTTTCGCAGGCAGCGGCCCGCGCCATCGCCGAAGGCCTTTGGACCAACATCAATCTGAAGAATTTGCGCGAGAACATCCTGCCGACGCGAGCCCGCGCCGATCTCATCCTGCGCAAGGGCGCCAATCATCTGGTCGAGGAAGTGGCGCTCAGGAAGCTGTAACGAAGCGGTTAACGGCGCTTTAGGCAGTGCCCGCTATCGTTCGATTGCCAATTCCAGAGCATTTGTCGGGAGCAGCCGGTGATCAATATGCCTGCATTGCGCCGGCCTGACATTTCCGCCTGGCGCGGAATACTTGCTCCGCGCCGGCTTCTCAAATTCGCCTCGGTGGGGCTTGCGGCCACAGTGCTCTACGCGCTTTGTGCCAGCCTCTTCACCAGTGCCGGGTCAACATACCTGCCGCCGGCCACAGCCTCCGTCGCCGCCTATGCGGTCGCGGCAATATTCTCCTATCTCGGCCACAAGTTCTTCACGTTCATGTCGGCCGGCTCGCATCAATTCGAAGCGCCGCGTTTTGCTGTGCTGACCGGATTCGGCCTTGCCATCGCCTATCTCCTTCCGCTGCTCCTCGTCGGGCAGTTCGGCCTGCCGGTCGCAGTTCCGATACTGCTCACTTGCATTCTCATTCCTGTGGTCAACTTTGTCGTTCTCGAACGCTGGATCTTTTCCGGCAGCGTCAGGCCTGGACTGTGACCCAGAGCGGGTAACGGTTTTTGCAAAAATCCGATGCTCAATACGGCGCGACTGGTCCGCCGTCCTAACCAGGATAGGTCACCCGCCTCAGCGTAAGATTGATCCTCCCGCCATTCTTCAGCAGTGCCGAGGTCGACGGATAAATACGGTCGACGCCGTGGAAACAGAGGCGGCCTTCGTCGCCAAGCACGACTACGTCGCCGCTTTTCAGCCTGAACGATTTGGTGCCGCCCTCGCGCGTGCTCTGGCCGACCCTAAACAAGCAATCGTCGCCCAGGGAAACAGAGACGACCGGCGCGGAGAAATCGATCTCGTCGCGGTCTTGATGAAGGCCCATTTTCGCGTCGGGCGAATAGAAATTGACCAGGCACGCTTCCGGCGGATGCGGATAGGCAGATACGTCCCGCCACAGCTGCAGCAGTATGTCGGGGATCGGCGGCCAGGGCGTTCCGGTCACCGGGTGCGTCGACTGGTAGCGATAGCCGAGCTCCTTGTCGGTCACCCAGCCAAGCGAGCCGCAATTGGTCATGCGCACGCTCATCTCCTTGCCGGTGCGCGGCATGGCCGGCACGAACAGCGGCGCTTCCTGCACGACCCGTCTCACATCCTCGACCAGCGCTTCCTGCACCGCACGGGACAGATAGCCGGGCATGTGGCGGACGCCTTTGGGCAGGACGAGCATGGTCGCTTGATCCGTTGGTCTGGAAGAACCAGAATGCCACTGTCAAATGAAAACGGCGACCCGAAAGCCGCCATTGTCGATTGCTGTTGCCGATCTGGCCCGATCTGGTCAGGCCTGATCGAGATCCGGTATGCGCAGGACCTGCCCCGGATAGATCTTGTCCGGGTGGGTGTGGCGATACCGAACTTGCCCCTACAACCTTGAATTGTAAGCCGCGCAATTGATGTCGCGCCTACCGATCGATTCGAAAACCGGAATCGCTCGCACGATGGGTAGTTACAAAAATGTCAGAGCGCACTTGCGCGTCCAGGTGGAAGCGCGTCGCTCTAATCGTCGTCCACCCGACCGCGCAGTTTCTTGATAGTGCCGCGCCCAGCCTTGGTCTTCAGCCGCCTTTCGACCGCGCCTTTCGACGGCCTCGTCTTCTTGCGCGGCGGCGGCGGCGGTTCGGCGGCCTTGGCGACCAGTTCCGCAAGCCGTGCCCGGGCGTCCGCCCGGTTCTGCTCTTGCGTGCGGAAGCGCCCGGCCTCGATGACGATGACGCCGTCCTTGGTGGCGCGCTGGCCGGCCAGCTTTATGGTTCGCGCGCGGACGCGCTCCGACAGGCCCGGCGCATTCGCCGCATCAAAGCGCAATTGCACCGCCGTCGCCACCTTGTTGACGTTCTGGCCGCCAGGGCCGGACGAGCGGATGAAGTCCTCGTGCAGGTCATCCGGATGGATCACCGCATCGTCGGCAATGATGATCTTGTCGTCGGCGTTCATGCCGCAGTCATGGCGCGGCGGACGAAAAAAGAAAAGGCCCGATCCCGGGTCGGGCCTTCCCGATACCCGGGTCGGGCCTTCTCGGCCTCCGGGCCCTTGAGGTGCAGGTATCCAGCCGGCGACTATTCCGCGGCTTCGCGCATGCGTGGGGCGGCGCCGAGCACGATGGCGTCGACATGAGGTTCGAATTTTTCGAAATTGATGGCAAACATGCCGACCAGCCTCGCCGCCTGCAGGTCATAGGCTGAGGTATCGGCCCATGTCGATCTCGGATCGAGAATGGCGCTGTCGACGCCCGCAACCGCCACCGGCACATCGAAACCAAAATTGGCGTCGGTGCGGAAATCGGCCCCTTTCAGCGAGCCGTCGAGCGCCGCGGCAAGCAGCGCCCGCGTCGCCTTGATCGGCATCCGCTTGCCGGTGCCGTAGGCGCCGCCGGTCCAGCCGGTGTTGACCAGCCAGCAATCGACACCGTGATGAGCGATCAGTTCGCGCAGCAGATTGCCGTATTCCGACGGATGGCGCGGCATGAACGGTGCGCCGAAACAGGTCGAAAACGTCGCTTCAGGTTCGGTGACGCCCTTTTCGGTCCCAGCTACCTTGGCGGTGTAGCCGGAGAGGAAATGGTACATCGCCTGCGCCGGGGTCAGCCGTGCGATCGGCGGCATCACGCCGAATGCGTCGGCGGTCAGCATGATGATGTTTTTCGGGTGACCGGCGCGGCCTGTCTTGCTGGCGTTGGGGATGAAATTGAGCGGATAGGCGCAGCGGGTGTTTTCTGTGAGACTGCCGTCGTCGAAATCCGGCACGCGGCCCGCATCGAGCACCACATTCTCCAGTACGGTGCCGAAGCGTTGGGTGGTGGCGAAGATCTCCGGCTCGGCGTCGGCCGAAAGCTTTATTGTCTTGGCATAGCAGCCGCCTTCGAAATTGAAGATGCCATGCGGACCCCAGCCGTGCTCGTCGTCGCCGACCAGCGTGCGCGATGGATCGGCCGAAAGCGTCGTCTTGCCGGTTCCCGAGAGGCCGAAGAAGATCGCCGCATCTCCGCCGGCGCCTTCATTGGCCGAGCAATGCATCGGCATCACGCCCTTCGCCGGCAACAGATAGTTGAGCACGGTGAACACCGACTTCTTCATTTCGCCGGCATAGGAGGTGCCGCCGATCAGCACGATCATGCGCGAGAGATCGACGGCGATCACCGTTTCGGTGCGGGTGCCGTGGCGAACCGGATCGGCGCGGAACGACGGCAGGTCGATGATCGTCATGTCAGGCACGAAATGCTCGAGCTCGGCGGCTTCCGGGCGAATGAGCAGATTGCGGATGAACAAGGAGTGCCAGGCAAGCTCCGTGACGACCCTGGTCGTCAGCTTCAAGTCCTCGTCGGCGCCGCCGACCAAATCCTGCACATACAGATCCTTGTCTGCTGCATGGGTGCGAAAATCGGCGAGCAGCGTGTCGAACTGGGCAGGCGAAATCGCCTTGTTGTTGTCCCACCATACATGCGGCCCGGTGATCTCGTCGCGCACGACGAATTTGTCCTTGGGCGAGCGGCCGGTGTGCTGCCCGGTCTCGGCGACCAGCGCGCCATGCGCGGTGAGCCGGGCCTCGCCGCGGCGGATCGCTTCCTCGTAAAGGACGGCCTCCCCGAAATTATAGCGCACCGCGCCCGTGGTCTTTAGGCCGATCCGATCGATCGCCCATGCGGGATTGCGTTTGCCGGCTTCCGACATGAGGGGTCCCTTCTTCGATTTGCAGCATCCTGGCCGGCGAATTTCCGGAGCCCCCACCAAGGAGACTGTAACGGTGAGAACCAGAAAAGCCAAATGATATCAAATAATTAATCGATTTAAATATTTTGAAAGTTGTTTAAATCGTTTATATATGCAAAAAATCAGGCGGTTGCCCAAAGGATTGGCGGTCTTTAACAGTCCAATCCATGTTGAAGTGAAATCGTGGCCGCCGGCATGCCGCTCGTGACAGCGGACGAAGCCTGTGCCACATTTTGTACCTAATTTGTCCTGCAAAAGCCCCTTCTCGACCAAAGAAGGGACAGCTCATGAGGGAGCCACTTGAAATGGCAACAATCGCGCTTGTCGACGACGACCGCAACATTCTGACTTCGGTGTCGATCGCCCTCGAATCCGAGGGGTATCGCGTCGAAACCTACACGGATGGGGCGTCGGCGCTGGAAGGCCTGGCGGCGCGCCCGCCGAATCTCGCCATCCTCGACATCAAGATGCCGCGCATGGACGGCATGGAGCTTCTGCGCCGGATGCGCCAGAAATCCGACCTGCCGGTAATCTTCCTGACGTCCAAGGATGACGAGATCGATGAGCTTTTCGGCCTCAAGATGGGCGCCGACGACTTCATCCGTAAACCCTTCTCGCAGCGTCTTCTGGTCGAGCGGGTTCGCGCCGTGTTGCGCCGTGCCAGCGCCCGCGAGGCATCGGCCAAGACGCCCAACCAGCAGGCCCGTTCGCTCGAGCGCGGCCAGCTTGTCATGGACCAGGAGCGTCACACCTGCACTTGGAAAGGCGAGCCGGTGACGCTTACCGTCACCGAATTCCTGATCCTGCATTCTCTGGCCCAGCGCCCCGGTGTGGTAAAAAGCCGTGATGCGCTGATGGATTCGGCCTATGATGAGCAGGTCTATGTCGATGACCGCACCATCGACAGTCACATCAAGCGGCTTCGCAAGAAGTTCAAGGCCGTGGATGATGACTTTGAGATGATCGAAACCCTTTACGGAGTCGGATATCGGTTCCGCGAAGCATGAATTGATGCATGTCGCCCAAAAGTGGTCCCGGTTTTGGGACAACGACATGCTCAAGACTAAAGAGTGAGCGGGGGCTGCTATTCGATGGCAGTGGACATAGAGCGAGTGAGACGGACGGGCGCCCGGCGCCCGTCGCGGATTCTGCCCGCATTCCTGTCGAGAATCACGGTGCCGATGCGCCGCTTCCTCGGCCACCATATCTTTTCCAGCCTGACGCGGCGCATTCTCTTCCTCAACCTCGCCGGCCTGGCCGTCCTGGTCACCGGCATCCTCTACCTCAACACGTTTCGCGACGGGCTGATCGATGCCCGCGTCGAAAGCCTGATGACCCAGGGCGAGATCATCGCCGGCGCGATCGCGGCATCGGCCACGGTTGAGACCGATTCGATCAGCATCGATCCGGAAAAGCTGCTTGAACTGCAGGCCGGCGAAAGCCTGGGCCCCGGCTCCGATCAGCTCGACAATCTGGATTTCCCGATCAATCCGGAGCGCGTCGCGCCGGTGCTCAGGCGCTTGATTTCGCCGACGCGGACGCGTGCCCGCATCTATGACCGCGACGCCAATCTGCTGCTCGATTCGCGTCATCTCTATTCGCGCGGCCAGATCCTTCGCTACGATCTGCCGCCGACCGACAAGGAAGAGCCCGATCTCCTCGAGCGTATCCAGAAATTCGTCTTCGACTTCTTCCGCAACACCGCGCTGCCGGTCTACCATGAACAGCCGGGCGGCAACGGCGCTGCATTTCCGGAGGTGGTCAAGGCGCTTACCGGCAGCCCGTCGACCATCGTGCGCATCTCCGAACAGGGCGAGCAGATTGTTTCGGTAGCCGTGCCGATCCAGCGCTTCCGCGCCGTCCTCGGCGTGCTGATGCTGTCGACGGAAGGCGGCGACATAGACAAGATCGTCGCGGCCGAGCGAAAAGCGATCCTGCGCGTCTTCGGCATCGCCGCCCTTGTCACCGCCATCCTGTCGATGCTGCTCGCCTCGACCATCGCCAACCCGCTGCGCCGGCTGTCGGCGGCGGCGGTCAGGGTGCGGCGCGGCGTCAAGAATCGCGAGGAAATCCCTGATTTCTCCGACCGGCAGGACGAGATCGGCAATCTGTCGATCGCCGTTCGCGACATGACCAATGCGCTCTACGCCCGCATCGAGGCGATCGAAAGTTTCGCGGCTGACGTCTCGCACGAATTGAAGAACCCGCTGACCTCGCTGCGCAGCGCGGTGGAGACCCTGCCGCTGGCCAAGAACGACACGTCGCGCGGCCGGCTGATGGAGATCATCCAGCACGACGTCAGGCGGCTGGACCGTCTCATCACCGACATTTCCGACGCCTCCCGTCTTGACGCCGAGCTCGCGCGGGAAGACGCAGGAACCGTGGATCTCAAGAAATTCATCACGGATCTGGTCGACGTTTCGCGCACGGCGACGCGCAACAAGAAGACGGTCGAGATCGAGTTCAAGGTCGCCAAACTGCCGCAGGGCGTCAAAGGCTACTTCGTCGCCGGTCATGATCTGAGGATCGGCCAGGTCATCACCAATCTGATTGAGAATGCCCGCTCCTTCGTTCCTGAAGAGCGCGGCCACATTGCCATATCTCTGGCGCGCGCCGGCAAGGTCAATATCATCACCGTCGACGACAATGGTCCCGGTATAAGGGCCGACAACATCGACCGCATCTTCGAACGGTTCTACACCGACCGGCCGGCCGGCGAGGCGTTCGGCCAGAATTCAGGCCTCGGCCTGTCGATCAGCAGGCAGATCGTCGAAGCCCATGGCGGCACGCTGACCGCCGAGAACATCCCGGGCACCAAACCCGGCGAGATCAAGGGCGCGCGCTTCGTCGTGACACTGCCGGCCGAAGGCTGATGCATGATCCCGAAAAGTGGGAACCGGTTTTCGGACGAGATCATGCGTAAACCAAAAAGCATGATCCAAAAAGTGGGCACCGGTTTTCGGAACAAGATCATGCGCAAACCAAAAAGCATGATCCCGAAGAAAGGGTCCGCGGCAGCGAAAAGTGGGAACCGGGTTTCGGACAAGATCATGCCTGACCCGACTGTGCAGGCTGAGAACATTCACGGCACGGCGATCCTAATCGGCGAGCGTGGTGTCCTTATCACGGGACCGTCCGGCTCGGGCAAGACGACGCTGGCGCTCGCCCTCATCGATCATTGTTGCCAGCATGGACTGTTTTCGCGGCTGATCGGTGACGACAGGCTCCTCGCCGCCGATCACGCGGGGCGGCTGGTCTGCCGGGTGCCCAGCCCCATCGCCGGCCTCGCCGAGGTGCCTGGATTCGGCCCGCGGCCATTGTTGTTCGAGCCCGGCGGCGTGATCGACCTTCGCGTCCGGCTGGTGCCGGCAAGCGAGGTGGCCCGCTTCCAGGAAGATGTCAGCGAGCCCATTGCGGGCTGTCCGGTGCCGCGCATCGATCTTGCCGAACGCAATGTTCCGGCGGCCTTGCCGGCCGTGATGGCGCGGCTGCTGATTGCGCCTTTCGTATAATCCGATTTCAAATTTTTGCTGCAATGCGTCAAAATGGCCTGCGCCGGTGCAATTTTGGGCTTGTCAACGCGCCTCGCGTCGACAAGATAGCGCTCCCGCCGCCTGAAATAGCCGGCGAGCATGAAACGCCTATGAAGCGGCGATGACGGGAGCCACCAAAGAATGATCGGACTCGTGCTTGTAACGCACGGTCAACTGGCCGCCGAATTCCGCCATGCCGTGGAACATGTCGTCGGGCCACAAGACAGTTTCGAGACCGTGGCGATCGGCGCCGATGACGATATGGAGCAGCGCCGCAGCGACATCGTCGATGCCGTTGCCCGTGTCGACACCGGGGCGGGCGTCATCGTTTTGACCGATATGTTCGGCGGCACGCCTTCCAATCTCGCCATTTCGGTGATGGAATCCGGTCGTACCGAAGTCATTGCCGGCATGAACCTGCCGATGCTGATCAAGCTGTCCAGCATTCGCAGGGGCGACAATATGAGCGCAGCGCTGGACGAGGCGCAGGCGGCCGGCCGCAAATACATCAATGTCGCCAGCCAGCTGCTGAGCAGCAAATGAACGCACTGTCGGCCAAGAAGGGTGACATCGTCCGGGAATTTCGAATCGTCAACCAGCGTGGCCTGCATGCCCGCGCCTCGGCGAAGTTCGTTCAGGTCGCCAGCGGCTTCGACGCCTCCGTCCAGGTCGAGAAGGACGGCGTCACGGTTGGCGGCACCTCGATCATGGGCCTCATGATGCTGGCGGCGAGCCCCGGCTATTCGATCCGCGTCACCGCCAGCGGCCCGGAGGCCGAGCAGGTGATCGACGCGCTGGAGCAACTGGTCGCCTCCCGCTTCGGCGAGGAGTCCTGACGCCCAAAGCTCCGTGCGTCCTTTGGGCATCGCGCTTCCGAAAATCGATTCCGGTTCCGGGCCGAGACGCCTCCGAAGACATGCACGGATAAAGATTTCTTTATATCCCATTGTCGTCCGACCGACGATCTGCTAGTCAGGCCGGCAACTCGCGCCCTTCGACACGCCTTCCGGCGCGGGCGCATCCCGAAGACAATTCTTGATCGGAGCACTGCCATGACGGGTAGCAATGACTATGTGGTCGCCGACATCTCGCTTGCCGGCTGGGGCCGCAAGGAGATCGAGATCGCGGAGACCGAAATGCCGGGCCTGATGGCCTGCCGCGAAGAATTCGGCAAGGCGCAGCCGCTCAAGGGCGCGCGCATCACCGGTTCGCTGCACATGACCATCCAGACGGCGGTTCTGATCGAAACGCTGAAGGCG
Source organism: Mesorhizobium sp. (assembly GCA_004020645.1). Classification (GTDB taxonomy): domain Bacteria; phylum Pseudomonadota; class Alphaproteobacteria; order Rhizobiales; family Rhizobiaceae; genus Mesorhizobium. The sequence goes on from SAQL01000002.1 coordinate 441,831, forward strand.
CTCGGCGCCGATATCCGCTGGGCCTCCTGCAACATCTTCTCGACCCAGGACCATGCGGCCGCGGCCATCGCCGAGGCCGGCATTCCGGTCTTCGCCGTCAAGGGCGAGACCCTCGAGGACTACTGGGTCTACACCGACAAGATCTTCCAGTGGGCCGATGGCGGCACCTCCAACATGATCCTCGACGATGGCGGCGACGCCACCATGTACATCCTGATCGGCGCGCGTGCCGAAGCCGGCGAGGATGTGCTCTCCAATCCGGGCAGCGAGGAGGAAGAAATCCTGTTTGCCCAGATCAGGAAGCGGATGGCGGCATCGCCCGGTTTCTTCACCAAGCAGAAGGAAGCGATCCGCGGCGTCACCGAAGAGACCACCACCGGCGTCAACCGGCTCTATCAGTTGCAGAAGAAGGGCCTGCTGCCGTTCCCGGCGATCAACGTCAACGATAGCGTGACCAAGTCGAAATTCGACAACAAATATGGCTGCAAGGAATCGCTGGTCGACGGCATTCGCCGCGGCACCGACACGATGATGGCCGGCAAGGTTGCGGTCGTGTGTGGCTATGGCGACGTCGGCAAAGGCTCTTCGGCATCGCTCAAGGGCGCAGGCGCCCGCGTCAAGGTCACCGAGGTCGATCCGATCTGCGCATTGCAGGCGGCGATGGACGGCTTCGAAGTCGTCACGCTCGAAGATGCCGCCCCGACCGCCGACATCATCATCACCACCACCGGCAACAAGGATGTCGTCACCATCGACCACATGCGGGCGATGAAGGACATGGTGATCGTCGGCAATATCGGCCACTTCGACAACGAGATCCAGGTGGCGTCGCTGCGCAACCTGAAGTGGACCAACATCAAGCCACAGGTCGACATGATCACCTTCCCGGACGGCAAGCGGATGATCCTTTTGTCCGAAGGTCGCCTGCTCAATCTCGGCAACGCTACCGGCCACCCGAGCTTCGTCATGTCGGCGTCCTTCACCAACCAGGTGCTGGCCCAGATCGAGCTGTACACCAAGCCCGGCCAGTATCAGAACCAGGTCTATGTGCTGCCGAAGCATCTCGATGAAAAGGTCGCGCGCCTGCATCTCGACAAGCTCGGCGCCCGGCTTACCGAACTGTCCGGCGAACAGGCTGCCTATATCGGCGTGACCCCGCAGGGACCGTTCAAGCCGGAACACTACCGCTATTAACCACAGCGGAAATTACCACTATATATTGAGGCCGGGCGATTGACTTTTCGCCCGGCTTTATTTTTGCGCTGATTGATTCTTCACGCCGATTCGCGCAAGCGCTATGGTGCTGATTCGCGGGTCCGGGGACGAGGGCCGACACCCGCATCAGGGCGGTCTTGCATTCAGGCGGCGAAGAGGACCAGGACATGCCGGGGGATTACCCGCCTTGCGCGGGACAGGCCGTTTCCGGCGGCGACAACGATTCGGTGACCATGGGTTCCGCTGCCAGAGGCGGAAGCCTCTTATGGCGCGCTGGCAGCCGCGTCGGAAAATTGCTTGCTTCTTCCGCGCTCGTCGGTCCGCTGCTTGGCCTTTCGGCACATGCTGGACCCGCTGCCGCGTCCAATGCCGGGCTGTCGGTCAGCGCCGTCGAGGTCATGCAACTCGCGATGTTTGTCGGGGTCATGGGCGCCGCACTTGTCTCGGCCATTTTCCTGATCCGCGAACGGGCGCGCACCTCGGCGCAGAATGTCGAACTCAGGGCCCGCCTAGCCGACGTCAACGCTGCGCTGCAGCGCTCCGAGGCGCTGCTCAACCTGCGCGGCCAGCGTGTCGTCGTATGGGCCTCGGAAAACAAAAAGCCTGAGCTCGTCGGGACATTGCCAATTGAAAGCGGCGCTCCGGAAGACCGTGCTGCCTTCCTGGCCTTCGGCCGTTGGCTGATGCCGCGCTCGGCGGCGGCGCTCGAAAATGCCTTGGCGGGACTGCGGGAAAAGGCGAAACCGTTCGATCTCGTCATCGAATCGCAGGCTGGTGCGCCGCTCGAAGTGCACGGGCGCAAGAGCGCAGCACACGTGGTCGTCCGCTTCGTCTCGCTTTCAGAAACGCAGCGAAGCGAGGCCAGGCTGAAAATCGAGAACCAGCGTCTCGCAGCCGACTATGACACCATGCTCGGCCTTCTCAACGCACTCAGCATGCCAGCATGGCTGCGCACGGCGAACGGGCGGCTGAAATGGGTCAACCGCGCCTATGCCAAGGCGGTCGAGGCGGAAAACGCCGAAGCTGCGGTTCGTGACGCGAAGGAATTCCTGGGGGGCCAGGCGCGCGAAGCAATCGCTGCGCAGCACAAGTCGCATCCCGTCTTCGAGCAGGCGCTTTCCACTGTGATCGAAGGCGACCGCCGCATGTTCGCCGTGACCGACTTCGCTGGCGCCGACGGCTCGGCGGGTCTTGCCTGCGACACCAGCGCCATCGAAACCATCCGCAACGAATATGAGCGGACCGTGCGGAGCCACGCCGACACGCTCGATCAGCTCAACACCGCCGTGGCGATTTTCGATACCGACGAAAAGCTGCGGTTTTTCAACCAGGCGTTCCAGAAACTATGGGGTCTCGACAGCGGCTTCCTGCACAGCGCTCCCGACAACGCCTTGTTGCTCGATCGGTTGCGCAGCGAAGGCAAGATCGCCGAGCAGCCCGAATGGCGGCGCTGGAAGGAAAGCCTGCTTGGCGCCTATCGCGCGGTCGAGTCGCAGGAACATTGGTGGCATCTGCCGGACGGCAAGACCATCCGCGTCGTCGCCAATCCGCAGCCCAAGGGCGGCGTGACCTGGGTATTCGAGAACCTGACCGAGAAGATGGACCTTGAAAGCCGCTATCAGACCGCGGTGCGGGTCCAGGGCGAGACGCTCGACAATCTTGCCGAAGGCGTGGCCGTGTTCGGCCCAGACGGCAGGCTCAGATTGTCGAACCCGGCATTCGCTGCACTTTGGGGGCTGGACGCTGACGCCGCCAAGCCCAACGTTCACGTCTCCACGATCCGCGATCTGTGCGACCGGCGCGCCGCCGACAGCCCCTGGCGCGGGTTCGTTGCCGCCATCACCGGTTTCGACGACGAGCGCCGCGACCGCCACGGCCAGACCGAGCTGAACAGCGGCACGGTGCTGCGCTACGCGATGATCCCGCTGCCCAACGGGCAGGTGATGATGACCTTCGTCGACGTCACCGACAGCGTCAATGTCGAGCGTGCGCTGAAGGACAAGAACGAGGCGCTGGAAAAATCCGACCAGCTCAAGAACGAGTTCGTGCAGCACGTCTCCTACGAATTGCGCTCGCCGCTGACCAACATCATCGGCTTCACCGAGCTTCTTTCGCTGCCGTCGACCGGGCCATTGAGCCAGAAGCAGCGCGAATATGTCGAGCATGTCGGCTCGTCTTCCGCGGTCCTGCTCACCATCGTCAACGACATCCTCGATCTGGCAACCGTGGATGCCGGCATCATGGAGCTCGACATCTCCGAAGTTCACGTCGACCGGACCATCGCCGCCGCCGCCGAGCTTGTTGCCGACCGGCTGGAGGAGCATGCGATCAGGCTCAAGATCGACGCGGCCACCGCGCCAAAGACGTTCCACGGCGATGAAATCCGCATTCGCCAGATCCTCTACAATCTGCTGAGCAATGCCGCGAACTACGCCCCGGAGGCGAGCACCATCACGCTCGCCTGTCGCTCGCTTGCCGAAGGCGTGGAATTCTCCGTTCACGACGATGGTCCCGGCATGCCGCCCGACCTGCTCGATTCGGTGTTCCGGCGTTTCGAACCGCGCACCAATGGCGGCCGCCGGCGCGGCGCCGGCCTCGGCCTGTCGATCGTCAAGAGCTTTGTCGAGCTGCATGGCGGCAGCGTCCGCATTGAGACCGGCAAGGACAAGGGCACCACCGTCATTTGTGCCTTTCCGGATACGCCGTCCGGCATCCGCGCGGCGGCCGAGTAGCGCGCTCGATGACAGGCGTGGTGCTGGAGCGTTTTCTCGCCGACGAGGCTGCGACCGCGAGGCTGGGCGAGGATCTGGCCATGTCGCTGCGCCCCGGCGATGTGCTGGCGCTCAAAGGCGATCTCGGCGCCGGCAAGTCGAGTTTGGCGCGGGCGCTGATCAGGGCAATGACCGACGATGCCGGTCTCGACGTGCCGAGCCCGACCTTCACGCTCGTCCAGAGCTATGAGGCGCGTGTTCCCGTCCATCATTTCGACCTCTATCGCCTGTCCTCGGCGTCCGAACTGGACGAACTGGGTTTCGACGAGGCGCTGGCGCAAGGCGCTGCCCTGGTCGAGTGGCCGGAACGGGCAGAGGCCTATTTGCCAGAGACTTCGGTTCTGATCGAACTGGTCCATCAGGACGATGGACGCCTGGCGAGATTGTCGGGACAAGGCGCTGCAGTCGAGCGGGCGGCGCGATCGCTGGCCATGCGCGAGTTTCTGGAAGGAACTGGCTGGGGTGAAGCGCAAAGACGCTATTTTATCGGCGACGCCTCGGCCCGCTCCTATGAGATCGTCTCGCTGGCCGGCCTGCCGCCGCGCGTGCTGATGAACTCGCCGCGGCTGGTGCTCGGGCCGCCGGTCCGCGACGGCAAGCCCTATGCGGTGATCGCCCACACTGCGCAATCGGTCTCGGCCTTCGTTGCCATCGACCGGGCGTTGCGGGCCGGTGGCGTCAGCGCCCCGCAGGTCCACGCTCAGGATCTGGACCAAGGCTTTCTGCTGCTCGAGCATCTCGGCTCGGAGGGATTTCTCGGCAAACGCGGCGAGCCGGTGGCGGAGCGCTACGCGGCGGCGGCCGAACTGCTTGCCATGATGCACGGCAAGGCATGGCCCGATCGCATCGAGGCCGCGCCCGGTGTGTTTCACGACGTGCCGCCTTTCGACCGCGACGCCATGATGATCGAAGCCGAATTGCTGCTCGACTGGTATGTGCCGGCGATCTCAGGCGGCCCGGCAAGCGATGCCTTGCGCGTCGGCTATACAAAAGAATGGAATGCGGTTCTCGACCGGTTGGAGGGGCGCGAATACACGCTCATGCTGCGCGACTTTCATTCGCCCAACATTATCTGGCGCGGCGAGCGTACCGGTCACGATCGCCTCGGCATCGTCGATGTCCAGGACGCGCTGATCGGCCCGTCCGCTTACGATCTCGCCTCGCTGGCCATGGATGCCCGCGTTACGATTTCGCCTGAGATCGAGCGGCGGACGCTCGATGCCTATCTCGCCGCGCGCCATAAGGCTGGCACTTTTAACGAAGACGAATTCGTCGAGACCTACGCGATGATGGCGGCGCAGCGCAATTCCAAGATACTCGGCATTTTCGTCCGGCTCGAAAAGCGCGACGGCAAGCCCTATTACCTAAAACACCTGCCGCGCATTCGCGATTATCTTCGGCGAGCACTGGCGCATCCGGCGCTGTTAAGCTTGCGGGATTTCTATACCGCCCACGGCCTGCTGGAGGAACGCTCGCTGTGACAACACGCCTCAAGATCGCAATGGTGCTTGCCGCTGGGCTCGGAAAGCGCATGCGGCCAATCACCGACACAATGCCGAAGCCGCTAGTCAAGATAGCAGGCAAGACATTGCTCGACTGGAGCCTGGACAGCCTGGCGCAGGCCGGCGTCGAAAAGGCCATGGTCAACGTCCATTATTTTCCCGAACAGATCGTCGCCCATGTCGCCGCGCGCCGCGCGCCGCGCGTCGTCATTTCCGACGAAAGCGAAAGACTGCTCGATTCCGCCGGCGGTATCGTCCATGCTTTGCCGGAACTGGGAGGGGCTCCCTTTTACATCGTCAACGCCGACACCTTCTGGATCGACAGCGGCATGCCCAACCTTGCCCGCCTCGCCCTTGCATGGGACGCGGCGAAAATGGATATTCTGCTGATGCTCGCGGATCCCCAGTCAGCAACCGGACACAGCGGCGGCACGGATTTCCTGATGTCGCCGGACGGCGCCTTGCGGCGTTCGAAAGGCGACCCGACAGGCCTGATCTATGCCGGCGCGGCGATCGTCCATCCCAGGCTTTTCAAGGATGCGCCGGCCGGCCCACACTCGCTCAACGCCTATTTCGATGCGGCCATCGCAGCCGGCCGCCTGTACGGCATGGTGATGCACGGCCATTGGATCACCGTCGGCACGCCCGACGCCATTCCGCTTGCGGAAGCGGCCGTCGCCACCGCTCTTGCTGAGTCGCCCGGCACTCTTACCGAGTTGACCAGCGCTCTCACCGAGTTGAAATGAGCGGCTCCCGCCGCGTTTTCTCGATCCCGCCCGGAGCGCCGTTTCTGCCGACGCTGGCCGAGGCCCTGCTGTCAGGGCGCCTCGTTTCCGGTTTCCGCTTCGACGGCGACCCGCTGGCGCTGGCCGACGCCACCATCTACGTGCCGACGCGCCGCGCCGCACGAGCGCTGCGCGGCGTCTTCGTCGACCGTCTGGGTGGCCGCTCGGCGATCCTGCCGGTCATCCGTCCGCTCGGCGAGTTCGACGAGGATGAAGCTGCATTCGAGGCCGACGCATCGGCCGCCATCGACCTCGCACCGCCGATCGCCGCGATCGAGCGCCTGCTGCTGCTGGCACCGCTGGTCCGCGCCTGGAAACGCCGCCTGCCGGCGCATGTCGCGGCACTTTTCGACGAAGAGATCGTCGTGCCGGCCTCCGCCGCCGACGCCATCTGGCTGGCGCGCGACCTGGCCCGGCTGATGGACGAGATCGAGACGGAAGGTACGGACTGGACCAGGCTCGCCGATCTGGTGACCGGCAACCTCGCCGGCTGGTGGCAAGTGACACTCGATTTCTTGGGAATCGTCACCGAAAACTGGCCGAATCTCCTCGAGGAACGCAATCGCTCCAACCCTGCCGCGCATCGCAATGCGCTGATAAGGCTGGAAGCAGCACGGCTGAAGCGCAATCCGCCGGCCGGACCGGTGATCGCCGCCGGCTCCACCGGGTCTATTCCCGCCACCGCCGAACTGCTTGCGGTGATCGCCGGCCTGCCCAGCGGCGCGGTCGTGCTGCCCGGCCTCGACCTGATGCTGGATGAACCGTCATTCCAGGCAATTGCGGCGCCCGGCGCGCGGCCGGCCTTGCTCGGCCATCCGCAATACGGCCTGGCAAAACTGATCGGCAAGATCGGCGTGCTGCGCGGCGATGTCGAAGAGATCGCCGTTGCCGAAACGCCGCTCACGATGCGCGCCGCCCTTGTCGGCGAGGCGCTGCGGCCGGCCGAAACCACCGAGCTGTGGGCCGAGACGCGCGCCCGCTTTACCGCCGGCGATATCACCGACGCCTTCGCCGACGTGACGCTTCTCGAAGCCGCCGGCGAACGCGACGAAGCCGTAGCGATCGCCGTCGCGCTCAGACGTGCCGTCGAACAGCCCGGCCAGCGCGCTGCACTCGTCACCGGCGACCGCGCCCTGGCGCGGCGCGTCTCAGTCGAGCTCTTGCGCTTTGGTGTCGTCGCCGACGATTCGGGCGGCACGCCGCTCATCAACACGCCAGCCGCCGGCCTGCTCAGGCTGGCGCTTCAGGCTGCGTTCCGGCCCGGCGATCCGGTCGCCCTGCTGTCGCTGCTCAAGCACCCGCTGCTTGGCCTCGGCCTGGAACGTACAAGCGTCCGCCATGCGGCGGAGATCGTCGAACTGGTGGTGCTACGCGGCGGCACCGGCCGCCCCGACATCGCTTCGCTGCCGGAGCTCTTCGAGGCCCGTCTCACCGGCGTGGGCAACGGCACCCGCCCGCCTTTCTGGTTCTCCCGCCTGACTGTGCGAAACATCGAGGGCGCCCGCGAATTGCTCATCCGCCTTGCCGCCGCGCTGGCGCCGCTGATCGCCTTTCGCAGTCAAGCCGATGCCGATCTTGCCGAATTGACCCGGGCCAGCGTCGTCGCGCTCGAAAGTCTGGGCCGCACCGCGGATGGCAGCCTGAGCGAACTCTATGCGGGCGACGCCGGCGAAAAGCTCGCCGAGCTCTTGCGCGGGCTGGTCGCTGCCTCGGCGTCGTTCTCCTTCGCGGCGGACGAATGGCCCGATGTGATGGAGGCGCTGATCGCGCCCGAGACAGTCAAGCCGGCACGAGGGACCGACAGGAACATCGCCATCTGGGGTGCGCTGGAAGCCCGGTTGCAGAACGTCGACACGCTGGTCGTCGGCGGGCTCAACGAAGGCGTGTGGCCGCGCAAGCCGGAAAGCGACCGCTTCATGTCGCGGCTGATGAAGACCGGCATCGATCTCGAGCCGCCCGAGCGGCGCATCGGCTTGGCCGCCCATGATTTCCAGATGGCGATGGGGGCGAAGAAAGTGGTGCTTGCGCGCTCCGCCCGCTCGGGCGACGCTCCGGCGGTGCCGTCGCGTTGGCTGCAACGCCTCCTGACCTTCATCGGCAAGGACCATGCGGCGGTGCTTCGCCGGCGTGGTGATGAATTCCTGTCCTGGGCCCGTGCGCTCGATGCCGGCGAAAGAAGAGACTTCGCGCCGCGACCGCAGCCGAAGCCGCCGCTGGCTGTGCGGCCTCAGCATTTCTCCGTCACCGAAATCGAGACGCTGCGCCGCGACCCTTACGCGGTTTATGCCAGGAGGATGCTCGGCCTGATGCCGCTCGATCCCGTCATCCGCGATCCGGGCGCCGCCGAGCGCGGTACGCTGTTCCACGCCATCCTGCATCTTTTTTCGCGGACCGTGGCCGATCCGCTTGTGCCGGAGGCGCTGGATGCTCTCATCGCCGCCGGCCGCGCATGCTTTGCTGAGGCTTCCCTTCCTTCCGATGTCGAGGCGGTGTGGTGGCCGCGCTTCGAAAAGCTCGCCGCCGGCATCATCGAATGGGAGCGCGGCCGCGCCTTCGCCGTGACCATGCGGCATGCTGAGGAGCGCGCCGAAAAAACCGGCGTCGGCCAGTCCGGCGTGACGCTGTCCGGCTATGCCGATCGCGTCGATCTCCTGGCCGGCGGCATGGCCGACATCCTGGACTACAAGACCGGCTCGTCGCCGTCGAAGGCGCAGGCCCATACGCTGCTTTCGCCGCAACTGGCGCTCGAGGGCGCGCTGCTCAGGCGCGGCGCCTTCAAGGGGCTTGGTGCGCGCGAGCCGTCGCAGCTGGCCTTCATCAGGCTGAAGCCGAATGGGGAGGTATTCGAGGAATCCATCCTCGAATACAACCGCAAGCCGCGAACCGCCGCTGATCTCGCCGAGGAGGCCTGGGCGCGGCTCGAAAAGCTGCTGATCCACTATGCCTACCCGACGACCGGCTATTTGTCGCGGGCGCTGCCGTTCCGTGAGGGCGAGACCGATGGCGACTACGACCATCTCGCCCGCGTGCTCGAATGGTCTGCTGGCGGCGACGCCGACGACGAGGGAGGGGAGGCATGAAGAAGGCCTATCCCATCCCGACCGATACCGCCGCCAGTCAGGCCAGCGCCTCCGACCCGCAAAATTCCGCCTGGGTGTCGGCCAATGCCGGATCGGGCAAGACCCATGTGCTGGCCCAGCGCGTCATCCGTCTTCTGCTGCGTGGCACCGATCCTTCGAAGATCCTGTGCCTGACCTATACCCGCGCCGCCGCCGCCAATATGTCGAACCGGGTGTTTTCGACGCTGTCGGAATGGACGGTGCTTAGCGACGTCGAACTGGCGGCAAGCATAGAAGCGCTGGACGGTCGCCAGCCCGATCGCGAAACCATGCACCGCGCCCGCCGGCTGTTTGCCGAGGCGCTGGAGACGCCGGGCGGGCTGAAGATCCAGACCATTCACGCCTTCTGCGAATCGGTGCTGCACCAGTTTCCGCTGGAAGCCAACATACCGGCTCATTTCGAAATGCTCGATCCGCAGATGGAGGCGTCGCTCTTCGCCGCCGCCCGCCGCGACATGATCTCGGGCACCGCGGTAGGCGATGCGGGGCTGGCTGAGGCTTTCGCCACCATTCTGGAGCGCGGCGGCGAACATGGGCTCGACGCATTGCTGGCCGAGATCGTGCGCAAGCGCGACGGCTTGCGCGCCTTCATCAGCGCGGTCGGCGGCGATAGCTTCCGGGCGCTGTTCGACGAGTTCAAGTTTCGCGCCGGCCAGACCGCCGAAGGCTTGGCGGCGTCCGTCTGGCCGCTGCCGGGCTTCCTGCCGGACTATTTCATCACCTTTGCCCGCGCTGCCGAAGCCGCCGATGCCCGCATCGTGCTGAACAATTTGCTGCCCTACGCCCATCTTGCCTTCGCCGAAAATGATCCGATTCGCCGGCTGCAATTGCTGGCAAAAGCCTTCCTGCGGGCAGATGGCGAGCCTTATGAGCCGGCAAAGACATTCAAGAAGGCGTTGCTCGACCGGCTGCCGGATCTTGCCGAGCGCTATCTCTCAGCGGCAGATGCCATCCTCGAAATCTCCGATCGATTGGCCTTGTTCAGGATGCTGGAGGGCACACGTGCCGCTCTGACCATCGCTGACTGGCTGATCGCCCGCTACGAGCACTTGAAGCGCGCCCGCGGCTTCCTTGACTTCAACGACCTCATCACCCGAACGGTCAATCTCCTGGCGCGGCCCGACGCCGGCCCTTGGGTGCAATACAAGCTCGACCAGGGCATCGACCATATCCTGCTCGACGAGGCGCAGGACACCAGTCCCGACCAGTGGGAGGTGGTAAAGCGGCTGGCCGAGGAATTCTTTGCCGGGCTCGGCGCGCGTGACATGGTCCACCGTACGGTGTTTGCCGTCGGCGATGAAAAGCAGTCGATCTACTCCTTTCAAGGAGCGGCGCCCGACTCCTTCGCCGACTCAAGGCTGCTGTTTTCCGGAAAGGTGCGCGACGCCAACGCCGCCTTCGCCGATCTCAAGCTGACTTGGTCCTTCCGCTCGACCGACGACGTGCTTGCGGCGGTGGACCGTGTCTTTGCCGACCCGGTCGTGCGGCGCGGCATCAGCCACGATCCCGACCCGCTGACCCACAAGGCGATCCGCAGCGATGCGCCGGGCTATGTCGAGGTCTGGCCGTCGATCGGCGCCGACGTCGTTGACGAGCCCGACGACTGGACGCAAGCCGTCGACCATGCCCATGCGCCGGCGGTGCGCGTTGCCGAAAACGTGGCGGCGACCGTTGCCGGCTGGATCGGCGCCGGCGAGATCATCGAAGGCCGCGGCAAGAAGCTTCGGCCCGGCGACGTGCTGGTGCTGGTGCGCAAGCGCGATCGCTTCGTCCATGCGCTGACACGCGCGCTGAAGCGCCGCGACATACCGGTCGCCGGCGCCGACCGGCTCAGCCTGCCCGGCCACATCGCGGTGAAGGACCTGATCGCGCTCGGCCACTTTCTTGTCCAGCCTGCGGACGATCTGTCGCTTGCCGCCGTGCTGCGCTGCCCGGTTTTCGATGTTTCGGAAGAGATGCTTTTCGCGCTCGCCGGCGAGCGGCCGCCCGGCCTCTCGTTGATCGCTTCGCTCAGGCAGCAAGCCGGCGAAAGCGCCGCCTTGGCCGCAATCGTTACCCAACTCGACACATGGTCTGATGAAGCCGCATTCAAGCCGGTGTTCGAATTCTATGCCGGGGCTCTCAGCCGCGACGGCCTGCGCAAGAAAATGATCGCGCGGCTCGGGCCGGAGGCCGGCGACATCCTCGATGAGTTTCTGAGCTTCTGCCTGGCCGACGAGCGGACCGGCCTGCCGGGACTGGAATCCTTCCTGGCGACGCTGGAAAATGCCGGCCCCGAGATCAAGCGCGAAATGGACCAGACCCGCGACGAGGTTCGCGTCATGACCGTGCATGCCGCCAAGGGCCTGGAGGCGCCTGTCGTGTTCCTGGTCGATGGTGGCTCGGCGCCGTTCAGTGATCAGCATCTGCCGCGACTGATGCCGTTCGAAGGCTCGGGCGAGCACTGGGACGGCAAGGGCTATCTCTGGCGCTCGGCCAGCGATGTCGCCAATGGCTTTTCGCGGGCCGCGTCGGTCCGCGCACGCGAATTGGCCGACGACGAATACCGCCGGCTGCTCTATGTCGGCATGACCCGTGCCGAGGACCGGCTGATTGTCTGCGGCTATCACGGCAAGCGGGCGCCGAACGCCGGCACCTGGCATTCGATCGTCAGTCGCGCGCTAGTCGGCGCCGCCGAAAGCATCGAGCGGCAGCACCCTGCCACCGGCGAGACCGTGCATCGCTTTCACGCGACAAAACTGCCGCCGGTCGCACACGCGGCCACCGAAGAGGCGCGGCAGGCGCAACAGTTCGAGCCGTTGCCGAAGATCCTGTTCCAGCCCTTGCCGCCCTTCGAGGACCTGCCGCGACCGCTGTCGCCGTCCGGCGCCTCGGCGCTGATCGACGAGGCCAAGGAAGCCGTGATCGACACCGGCTCGCCGGTGCTGGACACCGAGGCGGAGCCTGGCTTTGCCGTAATGCGAGGGCTGGCGCTGCACAAATTGCTGCAGATGCTGCCCGGCATTGCGGAGGCGGAACGCCGCGATGCCGCGGAACGCTATCTCAGGCGCGTCGGCGCGCAATGGCCTGAAACCGAGCGCGACAAGGCCTTGGCCTCGGTGGCGGCGATCCTTGCCGACAGCTGCTTCGATCAGCTGTTTGCATCATCATCGCGCGCCGAAGTCGCGATCATGGGCAGCCTGGAGGTGAAGGGCAAATTGCGCTCGATCTCCGGCAAGATCGACCGGCTGGCGGTCACATCAGGCAAGGTGTCGATCGTCGACTACAAGACCAACCGGCCAGCGCCTGCAACCCTGTCGGACGTTCCACCGGCCTATGTCCTGCAGCTCGCGCTCTATCGCGCGCTGCTGCAGCCGCTTTATCCCGAGCATGAGGTCTCGGCGGCGCTGCTGTTCACTGAAGCACCGCGCTTGATCGAGCTGCCGCCGGCGGCGATGGACGACGCCCTTGCCCGACTCACGGGAGCGTGACACAACGGCTGCTTGAAGAAGGGCGCGACCACCACCACATTTGGTGCGACAATAACTCTCGAAAGGATCTCCCGCATGGCCACCGTCAAGGTCGACAAGAGCAACTTCCAAACCGATGTGCTTGATGCCAAGGAGCCGGTCGTCGTCGATTTCTGGGCGGAATGGTGCGGTCCCTGCAAGATGATTGCGCCGGCGCTGGAAGACATCGCCATCGAACTTGGCAGCAAGGTCAAGATCGCCAAGCTCAACATCGACGAGAATCCCGAGCTGGCCGCGCAGTTCGGCGTGCGCTCGATCCCGACGCTGATGATCTTCAAGGGCGGCGAAATGGCCGACATGAAGGTCGGCGCCGCGCCGAAGACGGCGCTGTCGCACTGGATCAACGGCAATCTCGCCTGATCCGGCAGATAATCCGCAGACAAGCCCGGCCCTCGCGCCGGGCTTTTTTTGTCATCTACAGTACAGCGCCGCGCGTCCTCTTGGACGCGCAAAGGACGCTGTGGACTTGATCTTGCCCATGACCCAGAAAATCGAATCCGATTTCCTGGGTCATGCGCTGGTCCGCCCTGGCACTCGCCACTTGCCGCCTCATGTTCTTGTCTGCTTAAAGCAGGAGAACGATATGACCGGATCCGCCAAGGCCACCGTCTTCATCGACAATGAGCGCGTCATCGTCACCGAATACCGCTTCGCGCCGGGCGACAACACCGGCTGGCACCGTCATGGCCACGATTATGTCATCGTGCCGCTGATGGACGGCAAGCTCAAGCTCCTGACCAAGGACGGCGAATCCTTCGCCGAAATGAAGAAGGGGGCGCCCTATTTCCGCAAGGAGGGCGTGGAGCATGACGTCATCAATGCTAATGAAGGCGAGTACGCCTTTATTGAGATCGAGCTGAAATAATTCACCTAGGGTGTGTTGAGATTCAGGTCAGGCCGAGTCGGAGTCGAAGACGGGCGCGAAGCGACCAAACAGGTGGATTCCGAGAACCGAAGCGGAGCGTACTTTTGGGTACGTGAGCACCGGAAGCGCAGGAAGCCGCCATTTGCAGGCCGGCCTCACCTGAATCTCAACACACCCTAAAACGGCTCGGGCCCGCCATAGGCTGGAGGCGCGGTCACCAATCCGCGATACGATCGCCTCCGACGAACTGTGCACTTTTCTCGGTATATTCAAACAGTTCTATCTTCACGTCGTTAGGATCGCGAATCCATGCCTGGTAGGTATCATCGCACGCGTGTTTCTTTGAAGTGATATCAACGCCTTTCGACCTTACGTGGGCGATCGCGGCGTCAATGTTTTCCACTTCGAGGCAGAAGTGGTTGATCTGGTTCAAGTCGCTATAGCTGGCCCCATCTTTCTGGAACACCTCGATGTGGCTGCGGCTGCCGCAATTGAGGTAGAAACCCAAAATCTTGCCGTCGCGCAGGAAGTTGAACTGGGTGTCCATGCCGAGGACGTCCCGATAGAAGCTTCGCGTCACTTCCAGGTCATCCGCGAAGATGCAAACGTGAGCGAGCTGCTTTACCTTGATCATGACTGGCTCCTCGCGGTGGATCCGACCAAGTCCGGCGTCATTGTGGCCTGGTGAACGCGCGCCTCAAGCCGGCGGTGTGCCATTTTCGGCCAGCACCGCGCCGGCCAGATAGAGCGAGCCGCTGATCAGGATGCGCGGCGGCGGTCCGTCCCATGTGTCGCGCAGCAGCATCAGCGCATTGGCGACGGAACTCACCGGTTCGGCCGACAGGCCGGCCTCGACGGCGCGGATCGCCAGTTCGTCATTCGGCACGCTGGCCTCGCTGAGGCTCACTGGCACCGTGTAGACATGCCGCACCAGGCCCTTGAAGGCGCGGAAATAGCCGCTCTGGTCCTTGGTGTTGATCATGCCGGAAATCAGAAACAGCGGCCGCGGGTTTTTTTCCTCCTGCTCGGCTAATGCCTCGGCGACGACCACGCCGGCGCCTGGATTGTGGCCGCCGTCGAGCCAGATGTCGGCGCCCTTCGGCGCCAGTTCCGTCAGCCTGCCTTGCGGCAATTTTTGCATCCGCCCCGGCCAGGTGACATTGGCCATCGCCTTGTCGGCGACGCGATGGCTGATCTCGAAGCCCGCCGCCTTGACCGCCGCAATCGCCGCCGCCGCATTGGCGAACTGGTGGCGCCCGGGCAGGCGCGGTGGCGACAGGTCCATCAGCCCGTCTTCGTCCTGATAGACCATCCGGCCGTTTTCCTCGAAGGCGAGGAAATCCTGGCCATAGACGAAGGCGGGACAGTCGAGCCGCTCGGCGGTTTCGATAAGCACCTGCAGCGCCGTCTCGCTTTCCTGGGCGCCGATGACCACCGGGCAACCGCCTTTGATGATGCCGGCCTTTTCGGCGGCGATCAGTTCGACACGGTCGCCGAGATAGGATTCGTGATCGAGCGAGACCGGCATGATCACCGATACCGCCGGCTCGCTGATGACATTGGTGGCGTCGAAGCGGCCGCCGAGACCGACCTCGATGATGACGGCATCTGCCGGATGTTCGGAAAACAGCAGGAAGGTGACGGCGGTGAGGATTTCGAAGACGGTGATCTTCTGGCCTTCATTGGCCTTGGCGACGCGGGCGATGGCGTCGGCGAAGACCTTGTCCTCGACCAGCCTGCCGCCGCCATCGGCGGCCAGCCGGTAGCGCTCATGCCAGTTCACCAGATGTGGCGATGTGTGGACATGGACGCGGTGGCCGGCCGATTCGAGCAGCGCCCGCGAAAACGCGGCGCAGGAGCCCTTGCCGTTGGTGCCGGCGATGTGGATGACCGGCGGCAGATGATCCTGCGGATTGCCAAGCCGCTCCAGCAGCCGCGAGATGCGGTCGAGCGAAAGATCGAAGCCCTTCGGATGAAGCGACATCAGGCTTTCGATTTCGCGGTCGGCGGCAAGCGTGGTCATGGGAGAATCCTAGGCGCGCCACAGATGGCGCGCAATCGCGGTTCGCGACGACGGATGTCGCGTCAGGCTTGCGGGCGTGCTTCCGCCGGGAGCGCCACCGGCGGCAGGATTTCCGGCTCCAGCGGCTTTTCTTCTTCGGGCAGCTTGAGCAGCATTTTCAGGAGCCGCGCGATCGTCTGGCGCATCTCCAGCCGCGACACCACCATATCGACCATGCCGTGCTCCATCAGATACTCGGAGCGCTGGAAGCCGTCGGGCAGCTTTTCCCTGATGGTCTGCTCAATGACGCGCGGCCCGGCAAAGCCGATCAGCGCGCCGGGTTCGGCGATGTGCACGTCGCCCAGCATGGCGTAGGAGGCGGTGACGCCGCCGGTGGTCGGGTTGGTCAGGACGACAATATAGGGAAGGCCGGCCTCTTTCAGCCGATCGACGCCGATTGTGGTCCTTGGCAATTGCATGAGCGACAGGATGCCTTCCTGCATGCGGGCGCCGCCGGAGGCCGCGAACAGGATCAGCGGCCGCTTGCGTTGCACTGCGACCTCGAAACCACGAACGATGGCGTCGCCGGCGGCCATGCCGAGCGAGCCGCCCATGAAGGCAAAGTCCTGCACGGTCACCACCACCGGCAGGCCTTCGACGGTCCCCAGCGCATTGATGATCGCGTCCTCCAGCCCGGTCTTGGCCTTGGCGTCCTTCAGCCGGTCGGTATAGCGCTTCTCGTCGCGGAATTTCAGCGGATCCTGCACCACCTTGGGGTTTTCGAGCATCTCGTACTTGCCGTCGTCGAAGAAGAATCTCAGCCGCTCCTTGGCCGAGATCTTCATGTGATGGCCGGAGGACGGGATGACAAACTGGTTCTGCTCCAGATCCTTGTGGAAGACCATCTCGCCGGTCTCGGGATCCTTGATCCAGAGATTCTCAGGCATGTCGGTGCGCCGGCCGAGCATCGAATTGATCTTCGGGCGAACGTAGTTGGTGATCCAGTTCATCGCTTCGGCTCCTGTCCTGACGAAGAGGTAGGACTGCTATTCGGCGGCAGCAAGGCGGGCCGCGCGCACGCCTTGCGAAAGCCCGCTGACCAGCGTGGCGACCGCCTCGGCCGGGTCGGCGGTCTTTTCGCCCTTCGGCCCCAGAACATTGGCGACGGCATTGACGATCGCGGTGCCGACGACGACGCCGTCGGCCGACGCCCCGATGATGCGCGCCTGCTCGGCCGTCTTGACGCCGAAGCCGACGCAGACCGGCAGGTCGGTATGGCCCTTGATGCGCCTGACCGCCGCCGTCACCTTGCCGGTGTCGGCAAGCGCCGAGCCGGTGATGCCGGTCATCGACACGTAGTAGACGAAGCCGGAGGTGTTCTGCAGCACCTTGGGCAGGCGCTTGTCGTCGGTGGTCGGCGTCGCCAGCCGGATAAAATTGATGCCGGCCTTCAGCGCCGGAATGCACAATTCCTCATCCATTTCCGGCGGCAGGTCGACGACGATCAGCCCGTCGATGCCGCTGGCCAGCGCATCCCTGAGAAAGCGGTCGACGCCGTGGATGTAGATCGGATTGTAGTAGCCCATCAAAACGATCGGCGTTTCATCGTCGGCGGCGCGGAATTCCGAAGCCATTTTCAGCGTCTTGACCAGCGTCTGGCCGCCTTTCAGCGCACGCAGGCCGGCCGCCTGGA
This sequence comes from Mesorhizobium sp., assembly GCA_004020645.1. Classification (GTDB taxonomy): domain Bacteria; phylum Pseudomonadota; class Alphaproteobacteria; order Rhizobiales; family Rhizobiaceae; genus Mesorhizobium. Next base: position 459,292 of record SAQL01000002.1, read on the forward strand.
TCGCCGGGCCGTCCGCCATCGGATCAGAAAACGGCATGCCCATTTCGATGATGTCGGCGCCCGCCTTGGGCAGCGCCTTCATGATCGACAAAGCGGTGTCGTAGTCCGGGTCGCCGCTCATGAAATAGGTGACAAGCGCCGGGCGGCCTTCGGCCTTCAGCTTGGCCATGCGTCGGTCGATGCGGGTGGTCATGATCAGATCTCCATGCCCAGCATATTGGCCACCGTATGCACATCCTTGTCGCCGCGGCCGGACAGGTTGATGATGACGATCTGGTCCTTGTCCATGGCGGGTACGATTTTCACCGCATGCGCAATGGCATGGGCGGATTCGAGCGCCGGAATGATGCCTTCGACGCGCGTCGTCAGCTGGAACGCCTCCAGCGCCTCGTCGTCGAGAACAGGCACATAGTCGACGCGGCCACTGTCGCGCAGCCAGGAATGCTCCGGCCCGACGCCCGGATAATCGAGGCCGGCCGAAATCGAATGCCCGTCCATGATCTGCCCGTCGGCGTTCTGCAGGAGATAGGTGCGGTTGCCGTGCAGCACGCCGGGCGCGCCGGCGTTCATCGAGGCGCAATGCTCGATGCCGTCGAGGCCGCGGCCGCCGGCCTCGATGCCGATGATCTTTACGCTGCGGTCGTCGAGGAACGGGTGAAAAAGGCCGATGGCGTTCGAGCCGCCGCCGACAGCGGCGATGATGGTGTCCGGCAGCCGGCCTTCCTGTTCGAGGATCTGGGCGCGCGCCTCAATGCCGATCACCGACTGGAAGTCGCGCACCAGCTCCGGATAGGGGTGCGGGCCGGCGGCGGTGCCGATCAGGTAATAGGTGTCCTCGACATTGGTCACCCAGTCGCGCAGGGCTTCGTTCATGGCGTCCTTGAGCGTGCCGTGACCAGCAGTCACCGGCCGCACCTCGGCGCCGAGCAGCTTCATCCGGAAGACGTTCGGGCTTTGCCGGGCGACGTCGGTGGCGCCCATATAGACGACACACGGAAAGCCGAAGCGCGCCGCCACGGTGGCCGACGCCACGCCGTGCTGGCCAGCGCCGGTCTCGGCGATAATGCGCTTCTTGCCCATGCGCTTGGCCAGCAGGATCTGGCCGAGGCAGTTGTTGATCTTGTGCGAGCCGGTGTGGTTCAAATCCTCGCGCTTGAAATAGACTTTTGCGCCGCCCCCGAGGCCCTTAGCCGAGGAAACCTCGCGAAGATGCCTGGTCAGACCTTCGGCGAAATAAAGCTTCGACGGCCGCCCGGCATAGTGGGTCGAAAGGTCAGTCAGTTCGGCCTTGAAATCCGGATCGTCCTTGACCTCGTTCCAGTGCCGCTCCAGGTCGAGGATCAGCGGCATCAGCGTTTCGGCAACGAAACGACCGCCGAAGATGCCGAACATGCCCTGCTCGTCGGGTCCGGTGCGGAAGGAATTGGGTATCGCCGGCTTGTTCATCGCCGATCTCCTACTTCTTGTTTTGGAGCTTGTCCTTGTCGGAAAAACGGTTTCCAATTTTCCGAGACATGCTCCGGGTTCTATCCTTCAGGCTGCGCGGGTATCCCGCGCGGCTCTGACGGCCCGGAAAAACTGTTCGATCAGCGCCGGATCCTTGACGCCTGGCGCGCTTTCCACCCCCGAGGAAATGTCTAGTCCGGGCGGGTTGGCAAGCCGAAGGGCATCGCCGATATTGGCGGCATTGAGCCCACCGGAAAGCATGTAATCGACGCCTGCGTCAAGGCCGGCCAGAACGCGCCAGTCGAAGGCAATGCCGTTGCCGCCCGGCAGTTCCGAACCTTTCGGCGGCTTGGCGTCGAACAGGAAACGGTCGGCAATGCCGACGAAGGGTCTTATCCGCTCCAGGTCGGCAGCCTCGCCGACCGGCAGCGCCTTCATCACCGGCAGGCCATAGCGGGCCTTGATCTCGGCCACCCGCTCCGGCGTTTCCGAGCCATGCAGCTGCAGCATGTCCGGGCGCATTTTTTCGACGATTTCATCCAGAAACGCATCACCGGCGTCGACCGTCACGGCAACCGCCTTGGCCTTGCCGGTCGCCGCTTCACGCAAGCGGCCGGCTTCCGCCGGCTCGATATAGCGCGGGCTTTTGGCAAAGAAAATAAAGCCGACATGGCTGGCGCCGCCGGCCAATGCCGCGGCCAGCGCCTTGTCGGTTTTCAATCCGCATATCTTGATGTCGAGCGCCATGACGCGGGATTGGCACGAAACGGCAAAAGAGTCGAGAAAAAGCATCCTGTTTGCCGCCAGCGCGGAACGCGCTACCTTCCTAAGACAAGAGCGCGGAACGCGCTACCTTACTTCAGATAGTACAGGCGGGAGCACACAAGCATGGCAGACGAAACCGTCGCCCAACTCAGGCAGAAGGTCGCGCAGGCCCGCGAGGTCATCGCTCATCTGATGGACAAGGCCGCCTTCAACGGCGCCGAGGCACACCGCGCGCTCGACTACTTCAGCAACGACGCCTTCGAGAAGAATTTCTTGCCATGGCCGCGCCATACCGACGAAGGCTTGCGTCCTGAGGAGCTCAACGCCGCCAACGATGATTGATCGGGCGATCTAATCGAACGTGATCGCTTGCAGCGCGCCGCCATTGCGCTTGAGCCAGTCCTTGCAGCGCTCGGTGTCCGGGCAAAGCTGCTCGCACAATTTCCAGAATTTCGGGCCGTGGTTCATCTCCTTGAGATGCGCCACCTCATGCGCGACGAGGTAGTTTATAACAGGCGATGGCGCCATCATGATGCGCCAGGAGAAGGACAAATTGCCGTCGGAAGTGCACGAGCCCCAGCGGCTCGACGTGTCCTTGAAGCGGATCGCCTTGGCGCGCTTGCCGATCGTCCCGGTGTGCCTGACCACCAACCGCTCGATCTCGCGCTTGGCCTCGCGCTTGAGGAAATCGGCGATGCGGCGCGGCAGGTGCACGCGCTCGCCATGCACGATCATCAGCGGACCGCGTTCGTCGCACGACAGCGTGACGGTACCACGTTTCGAGGGCTCATGGACAATGCGATGCGGCACGCCGCGCACCGGTATTTTGATACCGGGCCGCACCTGCGGGCGGTTGGGCACCTTGGCCAGCCGCTGTTCCAGCCAGTCCTGATGGCGGTCGAGGAATTTTTCCACCTCGCCACGGCGCAGGCCCGGCGGCACGGTGATGCGCAAGCCGCGGCCGCCGGAATCGATCCGCAGCGTCAGGCGCCGCGCGCGGTCGCTCTCGACGATTTTGAGTGGCAGCGTGCGGCCGGCAACACAATGCTCTCGCTCCACGACGGGGGCGGGCCTGGGTTTGGTCAGGTTGCGGAAGAAGCCGAATGACATGGCGGGACGATACGTGATTCGAGGAAAACGAATAGAACAAAAAAGAAACGGCGCCGCTGACGCGACGCCGTTTTTGATTATTTATCGGGGCAAGGCTCTTACTCGTCCAGTAGGCCTGGCGTGGATTTGCCACCGCGTTTGCCGGTCCCCGTCGAGCCGGTCGATCCACCTGTTGTAGGCGACGTCGACTTGTTGCGGTTCGCCATGAAGCGGTCGAACTCTTCCTGGTCCTTGGCGCGACGCAATTCCCTGGCATATTCGTCGAACTCGCTCAACATCTCGTCGAGCTTGCGGCGCTCTTCATTGAGCCGCTCAAGTTCCTTTTCGCGCCAGTCGTCGAAAGCGACGTTGCCGGTGCGGGCGGAGCCGTGGCCCCAGCGCGCCGCTCTGTCAGAACCGCGGCGGCAGCCGGCGAAGATGCCGTCGGTCGCGCGGTTGACGTCGCGCTTGAAGCCTTCAAGCCGGTCGCCCCAGATGATGTAGGCGAGCATGGCGAGGCCGAGCGGCCAGAACACCATAAAGCCGATCACCATCAGTGCGATGGTCGCCGGCGTCCAGGCCGGACGGATCAATGCAGATGTGTTCATTTTCTCCCAATCCTTCAGTTGGAGACAGCCAATCCCGGCTGCGTGGAATCGAAATGGGAAGGGAAAAACGGCTATTCAAGACAGTCACAGCCAAAACCGGACAAACATTTGAAATGATTATCGCTTTTTGAGCGTTTCAAGGGAAAGAACGACCAGGCCGGCAAGCAAGGTGGCCGACGGTTCTGCAGCGAAAGTCCGGCGCCGGTGCATTGACTTGATGCTTCGGATGTCCGTTTCAAAAATCCAGGGGTGCGTTATCGACGACCTCTTTCATCACGAAGAAGGTTCTCGTCTGGCGAACGCCGGGCAATGCGATCAATTGGTCTCCGTGAATTCGGTTGAAATCCGCCATGTCGCCGACCCTGATCTTCAGAAAATAGTCGAAGTCGCCCGCCACCAGATGGCAGTCGAGGATGAATTTCAGTTTCGCGACGGCCTTCTCGAAATCCGCGAAACTCTCCGGGGTCGAGCGGTCGAGGACGACGCCAACCATCACCAGCGCGCCTCTGTCGACCTTCTGCGGTATCACCACCGCCCTGATATGGCTGATGTAGCCTTCATCGAACAAGCGCTGCGTGCGGCGGTGGCACGTCGCCGGGCTGACAGCGACCGCCTGCGCCAGCTCTGCATTGGTCAGTCGTCCGTTGTCCTGGAGCAGGCGCAACATTTTCAGGTCGATCCGGTCGAGCGGTGCTCGCATGGAAGATTCTTCCGATATTGGCATTGAAAATTGAAGCTATATGACAATTCCGCGCTGTTAGGCGATGCCTCGGACATTTTAGGTCCGATCTTTGAGAGCACCTTTCAAGGCAAAGATGATAGTGTTCACCGCATCACATCGCAATGAACAGGAACAAGAGAGGGCACTCTCATGCTCGAGAAATTCGAACGCTATCCGCTCACCTTCGGGCCGACCCATATCGAGAAACTGGAGCGGCTCGGCGCTCACCTCGGCGGGAAGGTCGATCTCTACGCCAAGCGAGAGGATTGCAATTCCGGCCTCGCCTTCGGCGGCAACAAATTGCGCAAGCTCGAATACATCATCCCGGACGCGATCGCCTCAAACGCCGACACGCTGGTCTCGATCGGCGGCGTTCAATCCAACCATACGCGCATGGTGGCGGCCGTCGCGGCGAAGATCGGCATGAAATGCCGCCTCGTGCAGGAAAGCTGGGTACCCCATGAAGATGCCATCTACGATCGCGTCGGCAACATCCTTTTGAGCCGGATTATGGGCGCTGATGTCCAGATGGTCGATGAGGGCTTCGATATCGGAATTAGGGAAAGCTGGGAGCAGGCGATCGCGGATGTGAAGGCGAAGGGTGGCAAGCCTTATCCGATTCCGGCCGGGGCTTCGGTGCATAAATATGGCGGCTTGGGTTATGTCGGCTTCGCCGAGGAGGTCCGCGCGCAGGAGAAGGAACTCGGCTTTGCCTTCGACTACATCGTCGTTTGTACCGTCACCGGTTCAACTCATGCTGGCATGCTGGTCGGCTTCGCCAAGGACGGCCGCGAACGCAACGTGATCGGCATCGACGCATCCTGCACCCCGGCGCAGACCAAGGCGCAGGTACTCAACATTGCGCAGAACACCGCGACGCTGGTCGAACTCGGCAAGGAGCTCAATGAGGATGATGTCGTCCTGATCGAGGATTATGCCTACCCGGTCTACGGCGTCCCCTCTCAGGAGACGAAGGAAGCAATCCGTCTCTGCGCGCGCCTCGAAGGCATGATCACGGATCCGGTTTACGAGGGAAAATCCATGCAGGGCACGATCGATCTCGTGAAGAAGGGTTATTTTCCCAAGGGATCCAAGGTGCTCTACGCCCACCTCGGCGGTGCTCCAGCCATCAACGGATATGCTTACACATTCCGCAACGGCTGAATGCTTTTTAGTTGCAGCACGTATCCCTCTGACGACATCCGCGTCCGCCGGCAGACAGGGATTCCAGGAGGGCTGCAGCCGGCCGCGACGAATGCGCATGTCTCTTAGCCTGCCTGCAGCACCATGGCGTCGACCGCCCGCACCAGCATGTCGAGATCCTGAGGCCGCGACAGGCGGTGGTCGCCGTCGGGGATCAGCGACAGCGTGACGTCGTCGGCCGGCAGCAGGCCGACCAGTTTCAGCGCATGGCTCGGCGGCACGTCGGCGTCGGCCAGCCCTTGCAATATGTGGACGGGGCAGTGGGTGTCGATCGGCCCGTTCATCGTCAGGTTGTTGCGGCCGTCCTCGATCAGCGCACGGGTGTAGATGTAAGGCTCGGCCGAATAGTCCGACGGCTCCTCGAAATAACCCTTTTTGGCAAGATCGCGCTTCTGCGCTTTGGTCAGCGCCGGCTCGACCAGCTCTGCGGTGAAATCCGGCGCCGGCGCCAGAAGCACCAGGCCGGCGATGCGGTTCTCGTCCGACTTGTGCAATTCCTGGCGCAATTCCTGGACCATGCGCAGCGCTATCCATGCGCCCATCGAGGAGCCCACCAGGATCTGCCTGCCTAGGGTGAAATGGTGGAAGACGGCGAGGCTTTGCGAAAGCCATTTCGAGACGGTGCCATCGGCAAAGGCGCCGCCCGATTCGCCATGACCGGAATAGTCGTGGCGCAGGAATGCCCGGCCTTGTCTGCTCGCCCATTCCGCCAGCTTCTCGGCCTTGGTGCCCAGCATGTCCGACTTGTAGCCGCCGAGCCAGACGATGCCTGGCGCGGCACCCGCAGCGCGCCTGACAGCAATGCTGGTTCCGTCGACATCGAGAAAAACCGGTGCGGTCATGGCTCACTCCTCACGCAGGTCTTTTGACACAGCTGGCGGTTCAACGAAAAGTGCTCGGCAACTTTCTTCGTTTGGTACAGGCTGAAGTCAGGGAACAGGGTGATTTCCTGTGAACGCTGTGCTATTGACTCCGGCCGCGCGCTCACCACATTGGCGCGTTCGCAATCTGAATTGAAAAACCCTGAACGAAACGGCTCAAGGAGACCACGACCATTCGCAGACCTTTCAAAGCAACGGCGCCCACCAAGGAGGGCCCGCGCTCCAACCGTGACATCCGGGTTCCCCGGGTCCAACTTATCGACGCCGAAGGCCACAACCATGGCGATGTCTCCATCAACGACGCATTGCTGCTCGCCGAAGAGGCTGGGCTCGATCTGGTCGAGATATCGCCCAACGCAGTGCCGCCCGTCGTAAAAATTCTCGATCTCGGCAAGCTGAAATACGCCAACCAGAAGAAGGCGGCTGAGGCGCGCAAGAACCAGAAGGTCATCGAGATCAAGGAGATCAAGATGCGCCCGAACATCGACAGCCATGATTACGAGACCAAGATGAAAGCGGTCCGGCGGTTTTTCGAGGAAGGTGACAAGGTCAAGCTGACATTGCGCTTTCGCGGCCGCGAAATGGCGCATATGGAACTAGGCATGCAGCTTCTGAACAAGGTTCGCGAGGAAGTGGCGCCGATCGCCAAGGTCGAAGCCGAACCAAAGCTCGAAGGCCGCCAGATGATGATGGTGCTGGCGCCCCGCTAAAGCGATCCCGTCAAAGGCCGCTTCGGCGGCCTTTTGTCGTTTTTGTCTTCGCCATGATTTCTCCGCAAGGTGCAGCGACAAGGATTCTGGTTGCCGGTCCTCGCGGCGAAAGGATTGTCCCATGGCCGCTGCGGCACGTTCTCCGATTGAAAAGTCGTTCGACGAAATGGGCCGCTATCAGCGGCGCCGGCGCGTCCTGCTGGCGCTTCTGATCGGAGCTTTTTGCGCTTTGCTGATCTTCGGCGGCTCCACGCACGATGAACTAGGCCACGAACGCATAGAGGGGCAGTACGGGATCGCCCTGATACTGATCGGGATCGGCGGCCGGCTCTGGTCGATCCTCTATATCGGCGGCCGCAAGTCGGCCGAAGTGGTTGCTACCGGCCCATATTCGGTGATGCGCAACCCGCTGTATTTTTTCTCCACCGTAGCGGCCGCCGGTATCGGCGCCCAGACCGGCAGCGTGATCGTCTCGGTGGCGTCGGCGGTCTTGTGCGCGGCCGCGTTCTACATCGTCACGCTGCGCGAGGAACGGCATTTGACGACCGTGCTCGGGGCGCCGTACAAGGACTACATCGCACGCGTGCCGCGGTTTTTTCCCAATCCCCGGCTTTATCGCGATCAGGCCGAAGTCACCTTCACACCGCGCATCTTCAATCATACGCTGCGCGACGGTTTGATGTTCGTGGCTTCCATACCGTTTTTCGAACTCATCGAGTCCGGACAGGAAAGCGGGGTAATTCCCGTCCTCTTCTGGCTGTATTGAGCGGGATGGGCAGGCAAAGGAGGCGACATGCTACCCGCCTTCTCGCTTCTTTTCCTCGCGCGTCGTTGTCCCAAAACCGCTGCGCACCTCCGGTGAAGGCCGTGGGCAGGCTTTTGGGCGACATGCATTAAATTCGCCTGAATCATCCTGCAAGGCGTCCCGGCGATCGGCGGGACGCCTGTTTTCTTGGCCAGAAGCTGCGATCGCTGGCGAAGTTCCTCGACGATCGGATTCCCTACATGCTCAATGAAGTCAAATCGGCGCCGGCCGAACAAGCGCAGGCCAGGCGTGCGCTGGGCAGATATCAGCACGCGCGCAGGATGGTGCTTGCCGCCCTCGTCGTCGTCATGTTCGCAGCGCTGCTGTTTGGCCAGTCTGCTTTTCCTCCCGAAAGCGTGCCGCACGAAACGATCGAAATGGTCGGCGTCCTGCTGATCTTTCTCGGCATTGTCGGGCGCTTGTGGTCGACGCTCTATATCGGCGGACGCAAATCCTCCGAGGTGGTTACCGGCGGACCTTATTCGATCACCCGCAATCCGCTCTATGTCTTCTCCTCGATAGCTGCCGCCGGCGTCGGCGCGCAGATGGGCTCGATCACTGCGGCGATCGGCTTCGCGGTGATTTGCGCCGCCGCCTTTCATGTCGTCATCCTGCGCGAAGAGAAGTTCCTGAAGGAGGCCTTCGGAACTCCATTCCAGGCCTATATGGCGCGGGTGCCGCGCTTCTTCCCGAAGCTTTCGCTGTATCAGGAAGGCGATACCGGCAGCTTCAAGCCGCGCCTGCTGCGGACGACGCTGCTGGACGGACTGGTATTCCTCGTTGCCTTGCCGTTTTTCGAATCGATCGACGGCGCCCAACTATCGGGCATACTGCCGGTGCTTTTCCGTCTCCCATAGGCAAGATCCCGAACCGAAGGTCTGCGACGGCCAAAGTGGAAACCGGTTTTGCTGCGCTGGCCTCCATACCTGACACTGGACAGAGCGTCGCATCCTTGCAGGTGTTGCGCGCCGGCCCGCTTTGACGTATAGCACCGCCGTTCCCAAAAACCGCCCGGCAGGGCATGCCGTGGCGGTTTCATTTGCTTTTCAGGCTTTGGTCGGCCTGAAGCGAACAAAAAGCGCGATGATGCGCACATAACGGAGTAGCAAAATGCCCAAGATGAAGACCAAGTCAGCCGCCAAGAAGCGGTTCAAGATCACAGGTACGGGTAAAGTCCTGTCGGCTGCGGCCGGCAAGCGTCACGGCATGATCAAGCGTTCCAACAAGTTCATTCGAAATGCCCGCGGCACGATGGTTCTGGCTGAACCGGATGGCAAGAAGGTCATCAAGAATTTTCTGCCGAACGGCCTCTAAGGCATTCGGGCTGGACAACGTTTTAAGGAGATCATGACATGGCACGCGTAAAAAGAGGCGTCACTTCGCACGCCAAGCACAAGAAGGTCCTGAAAGCCGCCAAGGGCTTCTACGGCCGCCGCAAGAACACCATCCGCATCGCCAAGCAGGCGGTGGAAAAGTCGCTGCAGTATGCCTACCGCGACCGCAAGAACCGCAAGCGTTCGTTCCGCGCTCTGTGGATCCAGCGCATCAATGCCGCGACCCACGAGCATGGCCTGACCTATGGCCGGTTCATCGACGGCCTCAACAAGGCCGGTATCGAGATCGATCGCAAGATCCTGTCGGACATGGCCATCCACGAGCCGCAGGCATTTGCCGCCCTTGTGGCCAAGGCCAAGGTCGCGCTCGAATACCTCAAGAACACCACGCCGAACGCTTTTGAAAGCGCTGTAGCCTAACCAGCGCCTTCCCAAGCACTTCGACACTTGATTTGGGAAACCCGCGCTGGCAGGGCTGGCGCGGGTTTTTCTTTGCCTCCAATCGAGTCTGAAACATGAGTGACATGGAAACTCTCGAAAATTCCCTGATGAGCGACATTGCGTCGGCCGCCGACGAGCAGGCGATCGAAGCCGTGCGTGTTTCAGCGCTCGGCAAGAAGGGCTCGGTCTCCGAAATGCTGAAGACGCTCGGCTCGATGAGCGCAGAAGAGCGCCAGATAAAGGGCCCGGCTATCAATGGCCTCAAGAACCGCATCACCGAGGCGCTTACCGCGCGGCGCGCCGAGCTGAAGGACGTGGCGATCGCCGCACGGCTCGCGGCGGAAAAGGTCGACGTCACATTGCCGGTGCGGCAATCGCCGGCCGAGCGCGGCCGCATCCATCCGATCAGCCAGGTCAGCGACGAGATTGCCGCGATCTTCGGCGATCTCGGCTTTGCCATCGCCGAAGGCCCCGATATCGAGACCGATTATTACAATTTCACCGCGCTGAATTTCCCGGAAGGCCATCCGGCGCGCGAGATGCACGACACCTTCTTCTTCCAGCCGGACGAGAAGGGCGAGCGCAAGCTTTTGCGCACCCATACCTCGCCGGTGCAGATCCGCACCATGGAGATGCAGAAGCCGCCGATCCGCATCGTCATTCCCGGAAAAACCTACCGCCAGGATTCCGATGCCACGCACTCGCCGATGTTTCATCAGGTCGAAGGGCTGGTGATCGACAGATCAGCCAATGTCGCCAACATGAAATGGGTGCTGGAGGAGTTCTGCAAGGCGTTCTTCGAGGTGCCGCAGGTAAAGATGCGCTTCCGGCCGAGCTTCTTCCCGTTCACCGAACCCAGCATGGAGGTCGACATCCAGTGCGACCGTTCGCGGCCGGGCGAGGTGCGCTTCGGCGAAGGCTCCGACTGGATGGAGATCCTCGGCTGCGGCATGGTCCACCCCAATGTGCTGAGATATGGCGGGCTCGATCCCGACGAGTATCAGGGCTTTGCCTGGGGCATGGGCATTGATCGCATCGCCATGCTGAAATACGGCATGCCGGACCTGCGCGCCTTCTTCGACGCCGATGTGCGCTGGCTATCGCATTACGGTTTCCGGCCGCTCGACATGCCGACGCTATTCGGGGGCTTGAGCGCATGACAGCGGCCCACACCGGCGGCTGCCGCTGCGGCGCCGTGCGGTTCGAGGCTTCGGCCGAACCGCACCATGTCAGCTATTGCCATTGCGGCGATTGCCGGCGGGCCAGCGGCGCGCCGGTGTCGGCTTTCGTCGGCTTCCTGACCGAGCAGGTCGCCTTTACGGGCAAGGCGCTGAAGATGTTCGAGAACGGCCCGGTGACGCGCTCCTTTTGCGGCATCTGCGGCTCGCCGATCGCCTATGTCGACGAGCGGCTGGCCGACCACATCTATTTCATGCTCGGCGCCATGGACATGCCGGCCTATTTCAGGCCGACGCACCACGCCCATGTGCGCGAGCAACTGCCCTTCCTGCACATGCCGGACGACTTGCCACGCCATTTGAAGACCAGCGTGCCCAGACCATCAGACGGAACACAGTCATGAAACTCACCCTCTCCTGGCTCAAGGATCACCTCGAGACCGATGCCTCGCTGGCCGAGATCGTCGAGCGGCTGACCTCGATCGGCCTCGAAGTCGAGCATGTCGACGACAGATCGAGCCTAAAACCCTTCGTCATCGCCAGGGTGCTGACGGCCGTGCAGCATCCCGACGCCGACCGGCTGCGCGTGCTGACGGTCGATACCGGCGACGGCAAGGCCCCAGTGCAGGTCGTCTGCGGTGCGCCCAATGCCCGCGCTGGCCTGGTCGGCGCCTTTGCAGCACCCGGCACCTATATTCCCGGCATCGACGTGACGCTAACGGTCGGCAAGATCAGGGGCGTCGAAAGCCACGGCATGATGTGCTCCGAGCGCGAGCTGGAACTTTCGGAAGAGCATGACGGCATCATCGACCTGCCGGAGGATGCGCCGGTCGGCACCAGCTTCGCCGCCTATGCGCATCTCGACGACCCGTTGATCGAGATCAATTTGACGCCGAACCGGCCGGATGCGACCAGTGTCTACGGCATCGCTCGCGATCTGGCGGCCAGCGGCCTCGGCCGACTCGTCGGCGGCGCGATCATGCCGCATGCCGGCAGCGGCATGTGCCCGGTGAAGGTGACGATCGAAGCCCCGGAGCTCTGCCCCGGCTTCGCCCTGAGATTGGTGAAAGGCGTGAAGAACGGTCCGTCGCCGAAATGGCTGCAGCAGCGGCTGATCGCCATTGGGCTTCGGCCGATCAGCGCGCTGGTCGACATCACCAATTTCGTCACATTCGATCGCGGCCGGCCCTTGCATGTGTTCGACGCGAACAAGGTCGCCGGCAACCTTACCGTGCGCCGGGCGCGCGACGGCGAAAAGGTGCTGGCGCTCGACGGCCGCGAATACACGCTGACGCCTGATATGTGCGTGATAGCAGACGAGGACGGCGTCGAATCGATCGCCGGCATCATGGGCGGCGAGCATTCCGGCTGCGACGAGAACACCACCGACGTGCTGATCGAATCGGCACTTTGGGATCCGATCACCACGGCCCGCACCGGCCGCACGCTCGGCATCATCAGCGATGCGCGTTACCGGTTCGAGCGCGGCGTCGACCCTGAATTCATGGTTCCCGGCGTGGAGCTGGCGACCAAGCTGGTGCTCGATTTCTGCGGCGGCACACCGACGGAAATCGAGGTGGCCGGCTATGCCGGCCACAAACCCAAGATAGTGTCCTTCCCACTGTCGGAAGTGAAGCGGCTGACCGGCATAGAGGTGCCCAGGGACGAGAGCCTCGCCATCCTTTCGCGCCTCGGTTTCAAGCCCCAAGGCGCGGGCGATGTCGTCAATGTGGCGGTGCCGTCATGGCGGCCGGACGTCGATGGCAAGGCCGACCTGGTCGAGGAAGTCATGCGCATCCATGGCGTCGACAACATCGCTCCGCAGCCGCTTGGTTCTCACGATGCGGTCAACGCAAAAATCCTGACGACGCTGCAGGTCCGCACCCGCGCCGCCAAGCGGGCGCTGGCGGTGCGCGGCATGATGGAGGCGGTCACCTGGTCGTTCATTCCGGCAAAACATGCCGAACTGTTCGGCGGCGGCCAGACAGCACTCAAGCTCGCCAACCCGATCGCTGCCGACATGTCCGACATGCGGCCGTCGCTGCTGCCGGGCCTGATCGCCGCCGCGCAGCGCAATGCTGACAGGGGCATCGGCGAAGTTGCGCTGTTCGAAGTGTCCGGCACCTATGAGGGCGATGCGGCCGACCAGCAGCGGCGCGTCGCCGCCGGCGTGCGGCGCGGCACGGCCAAGCTCGACGGTTCCGGCCGTTATTGGGCCGGCAATGCCGGTCCGGTCGGCGTGTTCGACGCCAAGGCCGACGCGATCGCAGCACTCGAAGCCTGCGGCGCGCCGGTCGACCGGCTGCAGATCGAGGCCGGCGGCCCGGCCTGGTATCATCCCGGCCGTTCCGGCACGATCAAGCTCGGGCCTAAAGTCATCTTGGGAACGTTCGGCGAATTCCATCCTAAGACGCTGGAGGAATTGGACGTCTCCGGGCCGCTCTGCGGCTTCGAGGTGTTTGTCGATGCCGTGCCCGAGCCGAAGGCCAAGCCGACGCGGACAAAACCGAAGTTGGAACTGTCCGTCTTCCAGGCAGTCAAGCGCGATTTCGCCTTCGTCGTCGACAAGGCGGTCGAAGCCGGCACGCTCACCCGCGCAGCCCTTGCCGCCGACAGGAAGCTGATCACCAACGTCTCGGTTTTCGATGTGTTCGAAGGGGCGTCACTCGGCGTGGCCAAGAAATCGATCGCCATCGAAGTGTCGATCCAGCCGATCGAAAAGACGCTGACCGACGAGGACTTCGAGGCGCTTGCAAAGCGCATCGTCGAGAATGTGAACAAGCAGACCGGCGGCGTGCTGCGGGCGTGACGGCTGCGGGCACATGGCGATCACTGTCGTGCCGTGGCGAGCCTATTTCCGCAGAAGTTGGCGCGACAGCGCCCCCCTCTGTCCTGCCGGACATCAGATGTCCGGCAGGAAAGGGGGTTGTTTCGCGCCAACGTCTCGCAATCATTCTGCATTGCCGCGCTTCAAAGGGGTAGCGCCCCTTTCAACTGTTTCTAAGCTCGCTGTTTATCCGTTGACCAGCGCCAGCAGCTCTTCGGTGTAGCGCTTGCCGACCACCTTGTCCGGCGACAGGGCGTCGCCGATGGCCGCCACTTCCACCTGGCTCAGCGCGATCTGTGCCGCTGCCGCATTCTGCTCGAGATGGCGGATTTTTCGCGCGCCGGGGATCGGCACGATGAAATTGCCCTGATGCAGCACCCAGGCGAGCGCCAGCTGCGCCGGCGTCACGCCCTTCTCCGCCGCCATTGTCTCCAGCGTCGCGATGACAGCCGCATTGGCCGCCATGGCGTCGGCCTGGAAGCGCGGCAATCCACGGCGCCAGTCGTCGGCGCCGAGAACCTCGGGCTTGGCGATCGTGCCGGTCAGCAGGCCTCGGCCGAGCGGGCTGTAGGGGACAAAGCCGATGCCGAGCTCGCGGCAGACGGCAAACACCTCTTCTTCCGGATCGCGGCTCCACAGCGAATATTCGCTCTGCACGGCTGATATCGGATGCACCGCATGCGCCCGGCGGATGGTCGCCGCACTCGCCTCCGACAGGCCAAGCGCGCGCACCTTCCCCTCGCGCACCAGCTCGGCCATGGCGCCGACCGTATCCTCGATCGGCACATTGGGATCGACGCGATGCTGGTAGTACAGGTCGATCACCTCGGTGCCCAGCCGCTTCAATGACGCTTCGGCCACCGCCTTGACGTGTTCGGGGCGGCTGTCGACACCCGCCATGCGCTCGACGCCGTTGCCTTCTTCGAGAATCTTGAAGCCGAATTTCGTCGCAATCGTCACTTGGTCGCGCACCGGCTTCAACGCCTTGCCGAGCAGGATCTCGTTCTCGTACGGGCCATAGACCTCGGCCGTGTCGAAGAAATTGACGCCGATATCGACGGCGCGACGCAATGTGGCGATCGCGTCCACCTCCGGCTGGCCGCCATAGCCGAAGCTCATCCCCATGCAGCCGAGGCCGACCGGATAGACGTCAAGTTCATTTCCAAGCTTGCGGGTTTGCATCACGCGTCTCCTTGTTGTGATGCGGCAGAGATAGCGCCTTGCACCGCGTTCGATAATCGGCTCTCATTTGCACGGGCTGTTCCAAGAAATAGATCAATGAAGCGAACTCATCTTTCCCAACTCGCAGTGCTGGCTACCGTCGCCCAGTGCGGCAGCTTTCGCGGCGCGGCCAGGGAGCTCGCCATCGCGCCATCGGCGGTCAGCCACGCGGTTTCCAGCCTGGAGGCGCGTCTTGGCGTGCGGCTCCTGGCGCGCAGCACGCGCAGCGTCGCCCCGACCGAGGAAGGCGCGCAGCTGCTCGAGCGGCTGAGGCCGGCGCTGTCGGAGATCGATCTCGCGCTGGAATCGGCGCTCGAGGCGCGCGACCGGCCGGCCGGCAATCTCAGGCTGACCGTGCCGCGTACTGCCGCCCACCTGGCGCTGACGCCGCGGCTCGGCGCCTTTGCATCGGCCTACCCGGACATCGTGCTGGAGATCGTCATCGAAGACCGCTTCACCGATGTGGTCGAAGGCGGCTTCGACGCCGGCGTCCGGCTAGGCGAGAGCCTGCAGCGCGACATGATCGCGGTGCGCATCGGGCCAAACCTTCGCGGCGCCGTCGTCGGCGCGCCATCCTATTTCGCGACCATGCCCAGGCCGCGCCATCCGCACGATCTCGCCGGTCACCGCTGCCTCCGCTTCCGCTTCTCCAGCGGCATCCTCTACCGCTGGGAATTCGAGAAGGATGGCGAGGAGATCGAACTGGCGGTGCAAGGGCCGCTGATCCTCGACGAGGACCATCTGATCGCCAATGCGGCGATCGACGGCGCCGGTCTTGCCTTCGTGTTCGAGGATTATGTTCGCGATGCCATTGCCGACGGCAAGCTCATTCGTGTGCTGGAGGACTGGTGCCCGCCCTTCGACGGTTTCTTCGTCTACTATCCGAGCCGCCGCCAGATGCGGCCGGCGCTTCGAGCCTTCGTCGATTTCTTCAAGATGAGCGGGTAACCCACCCTCCCCCTTGTGGGGAGGGTCGGCTCGCGGTCGGAGCGAAGCGGAGGCTGCGAGCCAGGGTGGGGGTAGCGCCCTACGAGACTCCACCCCGCTTCGCAAAAGCCGCTCGTCGGCATTTGCTGCGCGACCCGCCCAACAACGGGGAGGTGAGGGTGGAAGAAGGCGGCCCCGGCCATCGTTCACCGACTATGCCCGCATTGATTACAAACGACACTACCCGCTATGGCTGGGCGGCAATCGTCCTCCACTGGCTGATCGCGGCGATCTTTATCGGTCAGTTCGTGCTCGGCGTCGTCATGGTGCGGGTGTCCAGCCAGCGCACTGCCTTCGAACTGATCCAGCTGCACAAATCCCTGGGCTTTCTGCTGCTCGGGCTGGTGATCCTGCGCATCGCCTGGCGTCTCGGCAATGCGGTGCCTGCGCTGCCGCACTCGGTCGGGCGCTTTGAGCGCCGCGTGGCGCCGCTCGTCCATTTTGCGCTCTACGTGTTTCAGTTTGCGCTGCCTCTGTCGGGCTGGGCGCTGGTGTCGGTGTCGATGCTGGAGATCCCGAGCATGCCGTTCAACCTGTTCCTCATGCCGGACCTGCCACTCGCGGAATCGGATACGGCCGAAAGCTTCTGGACCTCGGCGCATTGGTATCTCGCCTATGCCGGCATCGGGCTTGTCGCCTTGCATTTCGCCGCGGCGCTGCGCCATCATTTCTGGCTGAAGGACACGGTGCTGACGCGCATGATCACGCCTTCGTCGGATCACAGCGCGGAATAGCGCAGGCGGCTCATTCGTTGATGGGGCGAGGGCGCTAAAGAGCGTTGCCTCCAAAAAAGGATCACGCCCATGGTTGCGCGCATCTTCGGATTTGCAGCAGTCGCCGCCTGCCTTGCCATGCCTGTTTTCGCGGCGGTCGCGCTCAGCGACGCTGCCGGCAGCTACACGATCAGCCCGGCCGGTTCCAGCATCCGTTTCTCCGTCGGCAAGGCCGGCGGCGGCGGGCTCGCCGGCGCCTTCGCCCGCTTCAAGGGCTCGATCCGCATCGACAACAACGATGTCGGACGCTCCCGTGTCAATATCACCATCTTTCCCGAAAGCGTCGCCACCGGCCAGCGCCGCGTCGACGCCTTCCTTCGCTCCGACGCGGTGTTCGACGCCGCCAACAACCCGGAAATCCAGTTCCGCTCGACCAGCGTGAAACGCACCGGCGACACGTCAGCCCTTGTCACCGGCCGTTTGACGGCGCGTGGCAAGACTTTTTCGGAAAAGTTCACGGCCGAGCTCGCCGGCCTCAAGGCGGGCACGATCAGATTCCATGTCACCGGCAAGGTGCTGCGGTCGCGCTACGGCATGGATGTCGGCACGCCGATCTATTCGAACGTCGTCGACTTCGACATGACGTTCACAGGTAGAAGGGGCTGAGCGGTTCTTCCTCGCCTCCGCGAGCGCGGGAGAGGTGGCCCGGCGAAGCCGGGATGGAGAGGGGGACGACGGTCGCGAAGCAAAATCCTGCAGGGGCAGGGCGCAAGACTGATCATGATGCGAAGCCCATAATGAGCGCTTGAACGGCGAAAACTCGGCCGCCGCGAAGGCCCCTCTCCGTGCCGGCTTCGCCGGGCCACCTCTCCCCGCTTTGCGGGGGCGAGGAACCCAAGCTGCGGAGGGGGGAGCCGTACTTGTTCACCGCCATGCTCCGCATTGGCTTTTCTTCTGAATTCAGGCAAACCTCGTCGTCTGCAATCAAGAAGGAGAAGCCTGATGTTCCGATGGGGTGTTCTGTCGACGGCCAAGATCGGCCGCGAGCATCTTTTGCCTGCAATGGTCGAGGCGGAGAACGGCGTACTGTCGGCGATCGCCAGCCGCGACCTGTCGAAAGCCCGCGCCCTGGCCGACCGTTTCGGCGCGCCCCATGCCTTCGGTTCCTATAGCGAGCTGCTCGCATCAAGGGACGTCGACGGCGTCTACATCCCGCTGCCGACCGCGCAGCATGTCGAATGGACCGCCAAGGCGATCGAGGCCGGCAAGCATGTTCTGGTCGAGAAGCCGCTGGCGCTCGATGCCAAGGACATTCCGCCGCTGATCAAGCTGCGCGACGCCAAAAACGTGCTCGTCTGCGAAGCCTTCATGGTCGTCTACCACCCGCAGTGGATCAAGGTGCGCGAGCTGATCGCCAACGGCGCCATCGGCCGGCTGCGCCATGTGCAGGGCGCGTTCTCCTACTACAATGTCGATCCCAAGAACATGCGCAACCAGCTCGACCTCGGCGGCGGCGCACTGCCCGACATCGGCGTCTACCCGACGGTGTCGACGCGCTTTTCGACCGGCAAGGAGCCGCTGCGCGTCCAGGCGACGATCGAGCGTGACAAGACGTTCGGCACCGACATCTACTCCTCGATCCGCGCTGATTTCGGCGACTTCGAATTGTCGTTCTATCTGTCGACGCAGATGGCGGCGCGGCAGGTCATGGTGTTCCACGGCGAGAAGGGCTTCATCGAGGTGCTTTCGCCGTTCAACGCCGGCATCTATGACCATCATCGCATCGAGCTGCACAACCAGAACCACAGCGAGGCGCAAGTGTTCCGCTTCCCCGGCATGCAGCAATACCGGCTGGAGGTCGAGGCGTTCGCGCGGGCGGCACAGGGCGGCACGGACCGCGTCTTTACGCTGGAAGAGTCCGTGCTCAACCAGAAGGTCATCGACGCCATTTTCCGCTCCGGCGAGAAGGAAGGCTGGGAGGCGGTCTGATAATTCGTCAAAGCCGGGAGGAGAGCCGGGAGGACAGAATGGCTGACGATGCCGGTGTGATCATTGTCGGTGCCGACCTTGCCGGCCTCGTCGCCGCGGCGGGACTGCCGAGGCCGGCTAGACGATCGTCATCGACCAGGAGCCGGGCCAGTCGCTCGGCGGCATCTTCCTCGTCGATTCGCTCATGGTACGCGGCGCTGGAAGGCACGTTTCTCGGCGGCTGCATCTTTTCCGGGCCGCAGCGCCGGCCGCGCGGCGTCACGCGGGGTGGGCTAGACCCCTCACCAGATCCACTCGCCGCGTCCCAGAACCGCCACCGCGTCGACCATCCGGGTAAAGCTTGAGCGCGCACGGCCGACCGTATGCCGGGCTCTGAGATAACCATGCACCAGCCCCGGCTCCTCGAACCAGAAGGCGTGGCCGTCTGCCGCAACGACGCGGTCGCGATAGGCCTCGCCATCCGACGACAGCGGGTCGCATTGCGCGGTGATCAGCACAGTCGGCGGCAGATTGGCGAAATCGGCGTCGGCCAGCGGCGACAGCGTGAGATCGCCGGTGCGGTCCTCGCCGCCGGTCCTGATATTCGTGTAGAAATCGAGGTCGCGCACGGTCAGCATCGGCGCCTCGGCATGGGTCACATAAGACCCTTGCGAGCGGTCGCCGCCGAGGCCGGGATAGATCAGCACTTGGCCGATCGGCCGTCGCGCATGGCCGCGCGTCGCATGGCTGACCGCAGCGGCAAGATTGCCACCGGCGCTGTCGCCGCAAAGCAGGATCGGGCGCTTATAGGTCGTCGCCGCCCATTCGAAGGCGCTGATGGCATCGTCGAAGGCGGCCGGATGAAGATGTTCCGGCGCCAGCCGGTAATCGACCGAAACCACCTCATAGCCGGTGCGGCTGCAAAGCTCGGCACAGAGGTCGTCATGGCTGTCGAGCCCGCCGAGAATAAAACCGCCGCCGTGGAAATAAAGCACCATAGCCGCCGCTTCCGGCGCCGGGGTGCTGTAGATACGGATCGGGATGGGATGCGAGGGCGTGGCAATGGCGGTGGTCTCCGCCGTAACGCCTTGGGGATAGCCGGCAGAGAACTCCCGGCACATGCGGTCGTAGATGTCGCGCTGCTGATCGATCGTGAAGTCGATCGTATCAGGCGGATAGTAGGAATTGGTCCGCTCGATGAAGGCCCATGTCTCGGCGTCGATGAGTTTTTTGTAGTCGGTCATGGCTGCTGAACGCGTTTTGACGACAGCGCCTGAGCACCCCCCTCTGGCCTGCCCTCTTTGCCAAAACTTGGCTGCCGAGTTTTGGCAAAGAGGGCAGGGCAAAGGGGGGTGTGACGGAGTGCCGTCATTTCAACAATACCTTCACTTCCCCTTCCACACCGGCTCGCGCTTTTCGGCAAAGGCGCGAAACCCCTCGAGATTGTCCTCCGAGCCGTACAGTGCGTCAACCGTCGGCAATTGGCGCCGCGTCACCCGGTTCATCGCGTCCTGGAAGGTAAGCGATTCGGCGACCCGCGCCGTCTCCTTGATCGCGGCGAAGACCAGCGGCGGGCCGCCGGCGAGCAGCCGTGCGATCTCCCAGACGCGGTCCTCGAGCCTCTCCTTGGACAGTACCTCGTTGACCAGGCCCCAGCGATGCGCCTCTGCGACATCCATCCAGCGGCCGGTGAGCAGAAGGTCCATCGCGACATGATAGGGGATGCGCTTCGGCAGCTTGATCGTTGCCGCGTCGGCCAGCGTGCCGGCACGGATTTCCGGCAGCGCGAAGGAGGAATGATCCGACGCGTAGATGAGGTCGCAGGACAGCGCCAGCTCGAAGCCGCCGCCGACCGCCATGCCGTTGACGCAGGCGATCACCGGCTTGTTGAGGTCGCGCAATTCCTGCAGTCCGCCGAACCCGCCGACACCGTAGTCGCCGTCGACCGCATCGCCACCGGCCGCGGCCTTGAGGTCCCAGCCGGCGCAGAAGAACTTGTCGCCGGCGGTCTTGACGATGGCGACCCGCAGATCCGGATCGTCGCGGAAGGCCTTGAACGTCTCGCCCATCAGCCGCGACGTTTTCAGGTCGATGGCATTGGCCTTGGGCCGGTCGAGCACGACTTCGAGGATCGTGCCCTCGCGGCGGGTGGTGATGACGTCAGACATTCTTGTTCTCTCCCAGCACCAGCAGCGCGTCGGCGATCCACGCGCCTTTGCCTTGCGCGCAGACGATCAGCGGATTGATGTCGAGTTCCTCGATCTCGCCGGCATTTTCCTGCACGAAGGCCGCAATCCCCGCGATGGCCTCGATGGCCGCTGCGACATCGGCCTTGGGCCGGCCGCGATAGCCTTCGAGCAGCGGGAACAATTTGAGCCCGCGCAGCGCCGCCTCGATGTCGTCGCGTGTCGCCGGCAGCATCAGCGTGACGCTGTCGCGCAGCAGCTCGACCAGCACGCCGCCGGTGCCCAGGGTCATCACCGCGCCGAACATCGGGTCGCGGGTGAAGCCGACGAGCAGTTCGGCGACGCCGTCCCGCACCATGCGCTCGACATAGAGGCCGGTGCCTAGCGCATCGAGATCATGGGCGGCGGTGCTGACGGATTCGGCATCCTTGAGGTTGAGCCGCACCGCGCCGAGCTCGGATTTGTGGGTGACGCCCAAAGCCTTCAGCGCCACCGGAAAGCCGAGCGCCATCGAGGAGATCACCGCCTCGACCGCATTGCCGGCGCGTTCGCCCCTCGGCACGGGAAGCCCGGCCTCGATCAGCCGCGCTTTCGCCTCGGCCTCATCAGGCGTGACATGGTCGCCGGCCGGCGCCCCGGAAGCGGAGGTGTCGATCGGCTGCGCCTGCGGCTCGCGCCAGGCCCAGCCGATGAAGGCTGCCGCCTGGGCGGCGTCCAGGGCTTCGGAAATGCCGAACAACGGCACCATGCCGCGTGCCATCAGCCCGGCGGTGTATTCCTCTGGCAGGTTCTCCGGCAGCGACGAGACGATCGCGCCCTGCGCCATGTTGGTCTTCAGCGCCGATTCGAAGGCACGCAGCGTCGCCCACCAGTCGGTGTCCGAGCAGCGGTCAGGGCGCGGGAAATCGAGCACCAGCATGTTGAGGTCGAAACCGCCCGACACCATGGCGGTGAAGGTGGCGGTCATCGCCGGCTCGTTGTTCCAGATGAAGGTGTGGTAGTCGAGCGGGTTGGCCACCGCAACCAGCGGCCCGAGCGTCGATTTGACGTGGGCGCGGTGCGTATCGGTCAGCGCCGGAAAGTTCACCCAGCGGCCTTCGGCGCTGTCGGCCATCACAGACGCCTCGCCGCCCGAACAGCTCATTGACGACAGCCGATAGCCGGGCAGGGGGCCGGTGACGTGCAGCAGCTTGAGCGCCTCGATGAAGGCCGGGATCGAATCGACGCGGGCGATGCCGAGCCGCTTCAGGAAGGCGCCCGAGGCGGCATCCGACCCGGCCAGCGATGCAGTGTGCGACACCGTCGCCTGCCGCGCCTGCTCGGAGCGGCCGACCTTCATGGCGATAACAGGCTTCTTTAGTTGACGCGCCCGCGCGGCCAGCCTTTCGAAGCCGGCTACCGAATCGAAGGCCTCGATGTGCAGGCCGAGCGAAGTGACGCGGTCGTCCTCGATCAGGCCGAGCGCCATTTCGGAAAGGCCTGTCTGCGCCTGGTTGCCGGCGGTCATCAGAAAGGCGATCGGCAGCCCGCGCTTCTGCATCGTCATGTTGATGGCGATGTTCGACGACTGGGTGATGATGGCGACGCCGCGGCCGCCCTCGGCCAGCCTGATGCCGCCGTGCTGATCGGGCCACAGGAGCGCGCCGTCGGCATAGTTGATCAGGCCGTAGCAGTTCGGTCCGATGACCGGCATCTGGCCCGCCGCCGCGACCAGCTCGGCTTGCAGCCGCTCGCCGTCCTCGTCATAGGCCTCGGTCTCGAGGAAGCCGGCGGCAAAGCAGACGGCGCCGCCGGCGCCGCGTTCGGCCAGCGCCTTGACCACCTCGATCGTCAAATGCCGGTTGACGCCGACAAAGGCGGCGTCGGGGGCGCCGGGCAGATCGGCTACCGAACGGTAGGCCTTGCGGCCGGCGACTTCGTCTTTGCTCGGGTGCACCGGCCAGATCTCGCCGGCAAATCCCATCTTGATCGACTGCGCGACGACGGCGGCGGCCTGCGCGCCGCCGAACACGCCGATCGTTCGCGGGCGCAGAAGACGTTCAAGCCTGTGCATTGTTCAACCCCCGAACGGGCGCAGCAGCGCCCGTGAAATGATGTGGCGCTGGATTTCCGAAGTGCCTTCCCAGATGCGCTCGACGCGGGCGTCGCGCCAGATGCGCTCCAGCGGCAGATCGTCCATCAGCCCCATGCCGCCATGGATCTGGATCGCCTCGTCGGCGACGAAGGCAAGCATTTCGGTGGCCTTCAGCTTGGCCATGGCCATGTCCTGATCGGTGACGGTGCCCTGATCGTACTTCCAGCCGGCTTCGAACACCATCAGGTCGGCGGCCTTCAGTTCGGTCGCCATGTCGGCGAGCTTGAACGACACGCCCTGGAACTTGCCGATTTGCTGGCCGAACTGCTGGCGCTGCGCGGCATATTCGACGGCGTGACCAAGCGCCCGCTCGGCCCGGCCGAGACAGGTCGCGCCGACCTGCAGGCGGGTTGCGCCAAGCCACGAATTGGCGACGTCGAAACCCTTGTGGACCTCGCCGAGAACCTGGGCTCCGGGCAGCCGGCAATCGTCGAATTCGAGGATGGCATTGGTGTAGCCGCGGTGCGAGACGTTGCGGTAGCCGTCACGCACCGTAAAACCCTTGGTGCCCTTGTCGACGAAGAAGGCGGTGATCTTCTTGCGTTTTCCACGCGAAGACTCTTCCTCTCCCGAGGCCATGAAGACGATGGCGAAATCGGCAAGATCGGCATGGCTGATGAAGTGTTTGGTGCCGTTCAGCACCCAGTCGTCGCCATCCTGCACGGCGGTCGCCTTCATGCCGCGCAGATCGGAGCCGGCGCCCGGCTCGGTCATCGCCAGGCAATCCCATTTCTCGCCGCGAATGCAGGGATAGAGATATTTCTCGCGCTGCTCCGGCGTGCCGGCCAGAAGGATGTTGGAAGGCCGCGCCACGCAGGTCCAATGCAGCGCGTAATTGGCGCGGCCGAGCTCTTTTTCGTAAAGCAGCCACGTCACCGTATCGAGCCCGGCACCCCCGACTTCCGTTGGCATGTTGGCGGCATAGAGCCCGGCTTCGATTGCCTTGGCCTTGATCTCCTCGATCAGTTCGCGGCGCAGTACGCCGGTGCGCTCGACCTCGCGCTCGTGCGGATAGAGCTCGTTCTCGACGAAGGCGCGCGTCGTCTCGATGATGAGTTTCTGTTCTTCCGAAAGACCAAAATCCATGGCCTCAGCCTTTCTTCTTTTTCTTCGGCTTTTCAGCCTTGGCCTTTTCGGCCGCCTTGGAAGTAGCGGGCTTCTTCGCCGCAAGCTTGGCGAGCTGCTTCGTATAGTCCTTGTGCAAGGCGCCGGCGCCCCACCCCTTGCCCTTGTTCTGCTTCGACAGCGCATCCATGATGGCGACCAGATTGTCGTCGCGGATCTTTTCGAGTTCGCGGATCGACAGCCCATGCGCCTGGTCGTCCGACTGGGTGGCGATGAGGTCGACCAACTCGTCGTTGAACTCCGGCACATCCATCAGCTTGGTCCATGGCCACTTCAGGCACGGCCCGAATTGCGCCATGAAATGGCGCATGCCGGCCTCGCCGCCGGCGACGCGATAGACCTGGAACATGCCCATCTGCGCCCAGCGCAGGCCGAAGCCATAACGCATGATGTCGTCGAGTTCCTCGACCGTGCAGATGCCGTCCTTGATCAGCCACAGCGCCTCGCGCCATGCCGCCTCCAGCAGGCGGTCGCCGACAAAAGCCTCGATCTCCTTGCGGATGACCACCGGCTTCATGCCGATCGAGGCGTACATCTCCTTGGCGACCTCGATCGCCTCGGGGAACGTCTGTTCGCCGCCGACGATCTCGACCAGAGGCAAGAGGTAGACCGGGTTGAACGGATGGCCGACGACCAGCCGCTCCGGATGCTTCTTCATCGCCACCTGCATGTCGGTCGGCTTGATGCCGGAGGTCGAGGAGCCGACAATGGCGTTGGCCGGCGCATAAAGGTCGATCTCGGCCAGCACGCGGTGTTTTAGGTCGAGTCTTTCCGGCACGCTTTCCTGGATGAAATCGGCGTCGCCGACGGCATCGGCGATGGTCTTGGCAAAGGTCAGTTTGCCCTCTTTTGGCAGGCCGCCGGGCAGCATCTGCTTGTAGGCGCGGCGCGCGCCTTTCATCACTTCGTCGACCTTGCGCGCGGCTTCGGGATCGGGATCGAAGATCGACACGTCGATGCCGTTCAAGAGCAGACGCGCGACCCAGCCGGCGCCGATGACGCCGCCGCCGATCGCGGCCGCCTTGGTGATGATGCTCATGCGGAGGCTCCGGTTCTTGTCCTGGCTACTTTGGAATCGACGAGGGGCACGCGTTCGCCGGCACGGATCACCGAGGCGTCATAGGCTCTGCGCGCGAACACTTCGAGCACGAAGGGCCGGAAGAAGTCGATCGGCAACGTCTCGTAATCCGGATCGAAGCTCGACTGATCCCAGCGCTCACAGAACTGGTCGCAATCGTCGAAATAAAGATGGCCGGCGAAACGGTCGCGCGCATGGGGATTGCCGCTGAGATGGTGGGCATAATAGAGGCGCTGGAAGTCGCCGTGCTTTTCCACCACCCAGGTGCACTGCTCGCGCACGAAGGGTTTTAGGATCGAAGCTGCATATTCGTCGTGATTGCACGGTGCGTAGATGTCGCCGATGTCGTGCAGCAACGCGCAGGCGAGCCAGTCGGTGTCGGCGCCGTCGCGCCATGCGCGCGTCGCCGCCTGCAGCGAATGACCGAGCCGGGTGATCTTGTAACCCGACAGGCCTTCGTCGAGTTGGACAAGCGCGTCAAGCAGCCGTTCGCCGGTCTTCGCCGCATAGTCGATCTCGTGCTCGGTGAGGAAGGCGTAATCGTCGCGGTCGCCATCCTTCATTGCGGTGAATTTCACGGTCTTCATCGGCGGCTCCTCCCTACCGATCGCTTGTTCAAAGCGGCGCGCGCTTCGTCAGGTTGAGCTTCTTGCGCACCTCATCCGGGCCGATGACCCTTGCGCCCATGTTCGACACGATGCTGACCGCCCGCTCGACCAGCTGCGCGTTGGTCGCCAGCACGCCCTTGTCGAGCCAGAGATTGTCCTCGAGCCCGACGCGGACATTGCCGCCGGCCAGCACCGCGGCGGCGGCGTAGGCCATCTGGTTGCGGCCGATAGAAAACGCCGACCAATTCCAGTTCGACGGGACGTTGTTGACCATGGCCATGAAGGTGTTGAGATCATCAGGCGCGCCCCAGGGCACGCCCATGCACAATTGCACGAGCGCGTCCGGATCCAGTACCTTTTCCTCGACCAATTGCTTGGCAAACCACAGATGGCCGGTGTCGAAGGCCTCGATCTCCGGCTTGACGCCGAGCGCCGTCATCATGCCGCCCATGGCGCGCAGCATGCCGGGCGTGTTGGTCATGACATAGTCGGCTTCGGCGAAATTCATCGTCCCGCAGTCGAGCGTGCAGATCTCCGGCAGGCACTGGCGCACATGCTCCACGCGGTTGGTGGCGCCACCCATATCGGTGGCTTTCTCGTTCAGCGGCAGCGGGTTTTCCGGCGAGCCGAACACCATGTCGCCGCCCATGCCGGCAGTCAGGTTCAGCACCACGTCGACGTCTGCCGCGCGGATGCGCTCGGTTACCTCGCGATAAAGGTGCACGTCGCGGCGCGGCTTGCCGGTTTCGGGATCGCGCACGTGGCAGTGGACGATCGCCGCACCGGCCTTTGCCGCATCGATGGCCGAATCGGCGATCTGCTTGGGCGAACGCGGCACATGCGGGCTTCGATCTTGCGAGCTGCCGGACCCGGTCACGGCACAGGTAATGAAAACCTCACGGTTCATTGCAAGCGGCATCGGACTCTCCCAATCGGCACAGACGGTCCCGACCAACATGGCCCCAAATGGGCCCGATTGAACAGATGGCAACAATGCCTGACTTGCCGGAAACTGTTTTGCGTTTTACGAAGAGTGTGTGACGAAAACCGAAAAGCCTTCGATCTTTCGCGCCGAGCGCTCGCCGCTCAAGGTGACGCTGCTGGTGTTTTCCGGTTCGTCGATCATGTGCGTGGCATCGACCGTCGATCCGCTGCGCGCCGCCAACCGTATTGCTGGCGAGACGCTGTTCGATTTCAGGCTGGTTTCGGTGACCGGCGAGGCACCGATCACCACATGCGGCCTGCCGGTTGCGGTCAGCGGCCGCTTCGATGCGGCGGATACAACCGATATGCTTGTCGTCATCGCCGGGTTCGGCACGCAGAACTATGCCACATCGGCCCTGCTTGCCGGCCTGCGCCGTGCGGCGCGCGCTGCACGCGCCTGCGGCGGTGTCGAAGCCGGCACATGGCTGGTTGCCCGCGCCGGCTTGCTGGAAGGGCGCAGCGCCACCACTCATTGGGAGGACATGGAGGATTTTTCGTCGGCCTTTCCCGGCGTCGATGTACGCCCCGACCGCTACGTCATCGACGGGCCGGTCTTCACTTCGGGCGGCGCCTCGCCGACCTTCGACCTGATGCTGCATCTGATCCGCACGCGGCTCGGCATGGCCGTCGCGCTCGATGTGGCAAGTGTCTTCATCTACGACCAGGCGCGGGCGGCGACCGACGCGCAGCCGCTGGTCTCGCTCGGCCGCCTCGACGGCTACGATCCGCGGCTGGCGCAAGCCATCCGGCTGATGGAAGCGCATGTCGACCAGCCGCTGACCATCGCCGCGGTGGCGAAGCGCGCCGGGGTGACGGCGCGAACGCTGGAAACCATCTTTCGCAAGTCGATCGGCGAGACGCCGGGCGCTTATTATCTCAGGCTGCGGCTGGGTGCGGCGCGCCGGCTGGTGGTCGACACGCGCGTGGCCATGGCCGATATTGCCGGGCGAACAGGGTTCTCGTCCGCCGCGGCATTTTCCAGGGCGTTTTCCAGAGCTTTCGGTGAAGCGCCGGTCAGGCTGCGTAGGGGATAGTCGGGATTAGGCAGCGTCCTTGCGGTCGCTTTTGCCGTCGATCTGCGAGCGCATCTGTCTCGCAAGATGGGTCTCAAAGCGGCTGGCGACCGCGCGATCCCATTCGTTTGCACTCCGCGCACCATGTTGCGGATGCGGCAGCGCCATCAGCCGGTCGATGATCGATCCAGCCTCGCCAGATGAGAGCAGGGCGTCGATTTCGCGTTCGTGCTGCATATCGTTTCGCCTCCTTCTTTCTGTTCCCGCCACGAACCACACTATACCGGATTCGTGACGGCTGTTTGAAGGCAAGAGCGAGGCGATTGAGGGGCGGTGCGAGGCAAAACCTTGTCGTCGGTTCCGCCCTCGCGCAAAGCTGTTCCGGGCCGGCGGATCGGGCAAAGACCCGCCGGTGCGACACCTCAGACGTACCGGTTGACGATATTCTCGAGCAGTTCCTGGCGGCCGGATCTCGGCTGCGGCTCGATCTTCTTCTTGACGACGCGCTCGGTGATCTCCTCCAGCGTCCGCTTGCCGGCAAGCATCGCCTTGGCCTCGGCGGAGTTCCAGCCGGCATAGCGCTCGGCCAGCGGGGCGGACAGCGCCTTGTCCTCGACCATGCGGGCGGCGGCCTTGAGGCCGCGTGCACAACAATCCATGCCGCCGATATGGCCAATCAGCAGATCCTGCGGATCGAGCGATTGCCGGCGCAGCTTGGCATCGAAATTGGTGCCGCCGGACTTGAAGCCGCCGGCCTGCAAGACCTGGTAATAGGCAAGCGCCATCTCCGGCACGTTGTTGGGGAACTGGTCGGTGTCCCAGCCCGACTGGTAGTCGTTGCGGTTCATGTCGATCGAGCCGAAGATGCCGAGCGCATTGGCCAGCGCCAGTTCATGCTCGAAGGAATGGCCGGCCAGAATCGCATGGCCCTGCTCGATGTTGAGCTTGACCTCCTTCTCCAGCCCGAAGCGCTTGAGGAAGCCGTAGACCGTGGCGACATCATAGTCGTACTGGTGCTTTGTCGGCTCCTGCGGCTTCGGCTCGATCAGAATGGTGCCCTTGAAGCCGATCCGATGCTTGTAGTCGACGACCAGGTTGAGGAAGCGGCCGGCCTGTTCCTGTTCGCGGGCAAGGTCGGTGTTGAGTAGGGTCTCGTAGCCCTCGCGGCCGCCCCACAGCACATAGTTCTCGCCCTTCAGCCGCTTGGTGACGTCGATGCAGTGTTTGACCGTCGCTGCCGCATAGGCAAAGACATCCGGGTCGGGATTGGTGGCGGCACCTGACATGAAGCGGCGGTTGGAGAACAGGTTGGCCGTGCCCCAAAGCAGCTTGACGCCGGTCTGCTTCATCTTGGTGGCGAAGTAGTCTGCGATCTCGTCGAGGCGAGCGGCACTTTCGGAAAAATCTTTTCCTTCCGGCCGCACATCGGCATCGTGGAAGCAGAAGTAGGGTGCGCCGAGCAGCGCAAACATCTCGAAAGCGACATCGGCCTTGAGCTTGGCCAGTTCCATCGTGTCGGTGCCGCCAGCCTTGGCAAACCACGGCCGATCGAAGGTCTGGCCGCCGAACGGATCGCCGCCCGGCCAGGCGAAGGAATGCCAGTAGGCGACGGCAAAGCGCAGATGGTCTTCCAGCCGCTTGCCGGCGACAATTTCATCGGGATTGTAGAAGCGGTAGGCCAGCGGATTGGTCGAATCCGGCCCCTCGTACTTGATCTTTTGGATATCGCCGAAAAACCCACTGGTCATGATTGTCTGTCCTCTCGCATGGTTCTGTCCTGATTACCTCAGGCGTAATTGGTTTCGCGCTGGCGCTGGATGAAAACGGTCATGTCAAAGCCACTCAATAAAGGAGACAGACCATGACCGACCTCAACACGATCGCCGAAAACTACATCGCCGCCTGGAACGAGAGCGAGGCCGCGCGCCGGACTGCCTTGCTCAAGGCGGCTTTCACCGAAGACGTCAGCTATCGTGACCCGATCATGCAGGGCGACGGCCATGATGGCGTTGCCGCACTCATCGATGGTGTCCAAAAACGTTTTGCCGGCTTCCGGTTCTCGCTGAAGGGCAAGCCGGACGGGTTTGGCGACACGATCCGCTTCTCGTGGAATCTCGGGCCGGAAGGAACGGATTCCGTCATTGAAGGCACCGACATCGGCCTCATCGAGAATGGCCGCCTGAAAAGCGTCACCGGCTTTCTCGACAAGGTTCCGGCACAGTGAGGTCATCTCAGGCCTCGGCGGGGGTGGGAAACCACTCACGCCGTGGCGGCCTTGATGGCTGGGTAAAGCAAGCGATAGCGCTGATAAGCATCCGCATAGGCGTTGCTTAGCGCGGCGACCGGTTCGATGGTGGCATCGGTGGCCGGCGCCGTGCACACTCTGAGCGGATCGGCGCCCGTCGCCGCGATCATGCCGAGTCGGGCCGCACCGAAGGCAGCGCCGAAATCGCCATCGGCCGGGATGTCGATGGGCAGGCCGAGCGCGGTGGCGATTGCCTTCAGCCAATAGCGCGAGCGCGAGCCGCCGCCGATTGCCGTCACCCGCGTCAGCGTCGTGCCGGCCTTGGCCAGGGCTTCGAGACTGTCGCGGAAGGCGAAAGCCACGCCCTCCAGCACGGCCTGGGTCAACACGGCGCGGCTCGATTCATGCGCAAGCCCGGTAAACGAGCCGCGAATGGCCGAATCATTGTGGGGCGTGCGCTCGCCGGAGAGATAAGGCAGGAAGGACACGCCGGTCGGCGCCTTCAGCGTATCGCCGAGCTCTGCGGTCAGCTCGCCGGCGCCTTTCCCTGATATCTCCGACAGCCAGTTGAGCGAATCGGTTGCCGACAGGATGACGCCCATCTGGTGCCAGGTGTCGGGCAGCGCGTGGCAGAATGTGTGCACCGCGCTTTCCGGGTTTGGCAGATAAGACGCATTGGCGGCGAACAGCACGCCTGACGTGCCAAGCGAGACGAAGGCCTGGCCGGCTGCGACCGTGCCCATGCCGCAGGCGGATGCCGCATTGTCGCCGGCGCCGCCGGCGATCGGGATGCCGGCCTGCATCCCCCATTTCGAGGCCAATTCGCTGCGCAAGGCGCCGGCCTTCTCAGTGCCTTCGACCAGCGACGGCATCTGCTCTTCATCGAGCGACGTCGCGGAAAGCAGGTCGGTTGACCAGTCTCGCTGGCCGACATCGAGCCAGGACGTGCCTGCCGAGTCCGACATCTCAGAAATGTGCTCGCCGGAGAGCCAGAGCCGCAGGAAATCCTTCGGCAGCAAGACCTTTGCCACTCTGCCGAACACGTCCGGCTCGTTGTTTTTCACCCAGACCAGTTTTGGCGCCGTGAAACCGGGGAAGACGATGTTGCCGGTCAGCTTGCGAAAACGCGGATCGGCGTCGAGCTTGGCCGCCTCGGCATGGCTGCGCGTGTCGTTCCACAGGATGCAGGGGCGCAGCACCTGGTCGCCGGCATCGAGCAAGGTGGCGCCATGCATCTGGCCTGAGAGGCCTATGCCTTTGACCGCGGCAAGTTCTTTAGAATGGGAAACCTTGAGCTCCGCGATCGCGTCCTCGCAGGCGCGGATCCACTCGGCGGGATTCTGCTCCGACCAGCCGGGATGCGGCCGCGACACGTCGAGCGACGCGTGGCCGGAGCCGATGATCGTCTGCCCGGCATCGATCAAAAGCGCCTTGACGCCTGACGTGCCAAGATCGAGGCCGAGATACATGATGTCCTCCCAATGCCATTAATTTTTTCGGATCTCGAAAAAATCTGACTTGGCAGTTTTTAAGACAAGATCCGCCTCCGGTCAATTCTCCGACAAATCGGCCGCGCGCCGCGAGAACAATGCCGACAGCGGGCTGTCCGGCCGCGCCAGCGTGCGTTCCGCGGCAAGCGCCCGTGCCAGCGCATGGTCGCCGGAACGCAGCGCCGCCTCGATCAGCGTCAGGTCGATGACGTCGCGTTGCGCGTTGCTGCCGCCGAAACGGTGGGCGATCGTCCGGATTGGCCGGATCAGACGTACCGTCTCGGCATAATTGCCATCGCCGAATGCCTTGATGGCGAGCGTCAGGGGATGGCCGACATCCCGGGTGAAAGCGGCGTTGTCGTCGTTGCCGTGCGTGGCCTCACGCTGTGCCTCGAGCAAGGTGCGAACCGGCGCTTCTTGGCCGGCGCCGACAAAGGCCATCATTGCGTGGGCATCGTTGAAGGCATAGTTGCCGGCGCTGGCCTTGGCCCAATTGGCGGCGAGCGCCGCCCAGCGAGCGCCGACATCGAACCCGCCGAGATGCAGCCGCCACAGGATAGCCGAAGCGTCGACCATGTTGAGCGCCAGTGTCGAGCGCTTGCCGTAGATCGGCCCGTCATAGAGCGCCAGCACCTCGTCGGTCTCGCCGAGATCGTAGTGGAACAGCGCCAGATGCCACCAATTGTGCACTTGCAGGAAGCTTTCCTTCGTCCACGCTTCAGGGTTGGCGCGCATCCATGCGATGCCGTCCTTTTGCCGGCTCTGCATCTCCACGACGTGGGCGACGGCGTGCTGCGCCCAGCCGTCGCGGCTCGATGTCGACTGCCATGCGGCCAAGCTTTTCGGCGCGCGCGTAGTCGCCCATTTCCTCCAGCCCGAACGCCTGCATGCCGAGTATGGCGTGGTATCCCGGCATGCCGCTTTGCCACGACGGCAGCGCGCGGCCGATGCGGTCGCGCAGCATGCGGGCATTGCCGGTGAAGAAATCGATCTGGTGCCCGGTCTGCAGCGCCAGCGCATCGAGCGGAAACTCGATGGCGATATCCTCGAGCAGACGGGCGGCTTCATGCCAGCGTCCTGCGGCAAGATGGCCGAGCGCTGCGACATGCGCCTGCTCGCGCGGTGTGGCGGCAAGCGGCAGTGCCGCCTCGTGGCATGTCCTGGCCACGGCTGTCGCCTCGCGCTCGGTGGCGAGACCGAAGAGATAGCCCTTGAACACATGCGCCATGACGAAGCCGGGGTCCTCGGCGATGGCGCGGTCGACCGAGCCGACCGGATCGCCGATGAAGCATTGCAGTTCGCGCACAGCCTGGCTGTAGGATGAGAACCCGGCCTCGGTTGCGCCAGAAAATGTCAGGCCGAATGCATCCCTGACTGCCATGTCATGTCCTCAATTGCCCGAGCGCATCGCCACCGTGGCGATGCCGGCGCCGACCAGCAGCGTGCCGCCGGTGCGGTTGAAGATGCGGATCGCCCGGGGATTACGCACGACGTTGCGCGCCCTTGCCGCGATCAGCGCATAGCCGAAGGCATTGGCGAAGGCGAGCGCCAGGAAGGTCGTTTCGAAGATCAGCATCTGCGTCCAGAAATCGGCGTGCCGGTCGAGGAATTGCGGCAGGAAGGCGACGAAGAAGGTGATGCTTTTCGGGTTGAGCGCGGTGACCAGCCAGGCATGCGCCATCATCTTGGCCGAGGACACCGCGTCCAGGCGCGGCTCGGCCTTGAGCGTGCCACCGGCGCGAAACAGCTTTATGCCGAGATAGATCAGATAGCCGGCGCCGATCACCTTCAGCACGGTGAACACGGTGGCCGACGCCGCCAGCAGCGCGCCGATGCCCAGCATCGACAGCGTCATCGCCGTAAAATCGCCAAACGCCACGCCGACCGCCATCGGCAGCGCGGTGCGCCAGCCCTGGCCGAGCGCATAGGACACGACCAGAAGGATGGTCGGACCGGGAATGACAAGAAGGATCGTCGAGGCGGCGGCAAAGGCGGCCCAGTTTTCGAAGGACATGTTCGTCTCCTTGAGCTCAAAAAAGAGGATAAATCCTTGGGCTCGCAAAGATGTAAAGGGGCTGCATCGAAAATGTGCGGCGCGACGGCTCGGCCAGAAGTTAAGGGCAAGATGTCTTCACGCTTTTTCAACCATGATTGGTGAAAATGCATCCTATCCGGCCGGACCGTGTTTCCCGCCGACAGCGTAGGGTTTGGGTAGATGCGTGAGTTGCCGCAAGGTCTGACGCCGCCGTACGACGGCGACGAAATCGGAATTTCCGAAATCCAGCTTTCCCGCCGCACGGTGTTGTCCGGCGCCGGTGCGCTGGCGCTGCTTGGCGTCGCCGGCTGCAGCCAGACCCTCGACCTATCGGCACTGCAACTCGACGGCGTCACCACCGGCGCGATCACTCCCATCCGCCCAAGCATCAGCGTCGACAAGAATATAACCAGCCCTGGTGTGATGTATGCCTCCGTCACCGACGGCGGCTTCACGCTGCCGGAAGTGCCCTACCTCAAGGTCAAGCCGGAGTTCCGCCGCCAGATCGTCGTCGACCCGACCGGCGAGCAGCCCGGCACCATCGTCGTCCATTCGCAGGAGCGGCTGCTCTATCTGGTGCAGCCCGGCGGCGACGCGATCCGTTACGGCGTCGGCATCGGCAAGGAAGGCTTCCGCTGGTCCGGCCGCGCCAACATCCAGTACGGCAAGGAATGGCCGACCTGGAGGCCGCCGGCCGAGATGATCGCCCGCAAGCCGGAACTGGTGAAATGGCAGGCCGGGCAGCCCGGCGGCCTCGACAACCCGCTCGGCGCGCGCGCGCTGTACATATACCAGAACGGCCAGGACACCGGCTACCGCATCCACGGCTCGCCCGAATGGTGGAGCATCGGCCAGGCGATGTCGTCGGGCTGCGTTCGCCTGATCAACCAGGACATCATAGACCTCTACAGCCGCGTCTCGAGGAAGAACCCGGTCGTCGTCGTCTGACTCTCCCGGTCGTCGTCTGACCTGACAGCGCGGCCGGCGCGGCTGCTCGACTCTCCCGTTGCGTGATCTCGCAAGACAGGCGAATGTGCCTGCAGAGCCACTGCTCGGGAGACGTGAAGCATGTCCGGAACTTTTGTGATCGCGCAAGGCGGCGGTCCGACCGCCGTCATCAACCAAACGATGGTGGGCGCCGCGCTCGAAATCCGCAAGCGCCATCCCGGCGCCAAGGTTTTAGGCTCGATCCATGGCGTGCGCGGCATTCGTGACGGCAACTATGTCGATCTTTCCGCGATTGCCGAGGACCAGTTGCGGTTGATCGCGGCAACGCCGAGCGCCGCGCTTGGCTCGACGCGCGACAAGCCGGATGATGCCTATTGCGAGATCATCCTCAACGGCCTGAAGAAGGCCGGCGCCGACGCCTTCATCTATATTGGCGGCAACGACACGTCGGGCACGCAGCAGATCCTGACCGACGCCGCCGGCGGTAAGATGGCCTTCGTCCACGCCCCGAAAACCATCGACAACGATCTCGAGGAGAACGATCACACGCCCGGCTTCATTTCGGCAGCCGAGTTCGTTGCCGGCGCCTTTCTCTCGGTCGACCTCGATTTCCGTGCTCTGCCGGGCATCTATGTCGGCATCGTCATGGGGCGGCACGCCGGCTTTCTCACCGCCGCCGCCGCCGCATGGCAGCTTGACCCCGACAGCGGCCCGCATCTCGTCTATGTGCCGGAGCGTCCGTTCTCGGCCGCGGCCTTCATCGACGATGTTCGCGCCACGCTCGATCGCCATAAGCGCTGCATCGTTGCCGTGTCCGAAGGCGTCAGCACCGCTGACGGCAAGGCGCTGGTCGAAAGCCTTGTGCCGCCGGAGAAACTGGAGCGCGATGCGCATGGCAACGTCAAGCTGTCGGGCAGCGACCTGCCGGCCGCCCTCGAGCGCGCCCTGGCCGAAGGATTGCCGGGCAAGCGGGCGCGGGTCGATGCGCTCGGCTACATGCCGCGCGGCTATGTCGGCGCCATCAACCCCGTGGATGCACAGGAAGCCTTTGATGCCGGCGTCTTTGCGGTCGCTGTCGCCGAACAGGGCGGCGGCTCGGTGGCGCTGCAATATGACGGCAAGAAAACCGTGCTGAACAAGGTGCCGCTGAAAAACGTCGCCGGCAAGACGCGCCACATGCCAGACGATTTCATGCTGCCTGAGGTCAACCAGCTCTCCGATGCGGGAATGGCCTATCTGAAGCGGCTGGTCCCCGAAAAATATAAGGTCGGAAAGCCGTTCGTCTGAGCCGGCTCGCTTCTGATGCCGGAATCTCGTGATGCCGGATATCTCCTAGATGCTTGACTGGTTCAGCAAGACCGTCATCGACGCCGATACGACGATGCTGACCGAGCCGTTCGTGCATGATTTCGTGCGCGCCAACATCTGGCATCTGCGCGGCCGCGATGTCGACCTGCTTGTCGACACCGGCATGGGCATCCGCCCGCTGGCGCCGGAGATCGACACGCCTGATGGCAAGCCGCTGCTCGTCGTCGCCACCCACATCCATCTCGACCATGTCGGCTCGCTGCACGAATTCCCGCTGCGGGCAGGGCCTAGGATGAGTGCCGCGTATTTCGACAGCATGGACGAAGCGGTCACATACGCCCGCATGTTTCACGATCTCGACGGCGCCGTCTCCAAGCTGCCGGTGTCGGGCTGGAAAGCAGCCGATTACAAGATTCCGCCGGCCCCGCTGACGCGGACACTCGACGAGGGCGATCTGGTCGATCTCGGCGACCGGCAATTCCGCGTGCTGCATCTGCCCGGCCATTCGCCCGATTCGATCGCGCTGTTCGATGAGGCTGACGGCCTGTTCTTCGCCGGCGACGCCATCTACGACGCCATGCTGATCGACGACCTGCCGGACTCCGACAGGGGCGCTTACCGCCGCACCATGCAGCGGCTGCTCGACCTGCCGATCCGCATCGGCCATGGCGGCCATGGCCCGAGCTTCGACGCCAAACGCATGCGCGAAATCGCCAGCGGCTATCTCAGGCGGACAGACGGGATCGGCGCATAGGAGGCTTCGATGACCGGCAGGATAGGACGCGGGAAGATATGCGAACTCGTGATCCCCGTCAGCAATTTTGTTCTTGCTTTGTGCCGGCAGCTATGTTATCGATTTCCGTATGGTGCTGATCGCGCCAACAACGGCGCAAGGCGGGTTTTTTGTTTCAGGTCGGCCCTTCATCAAGGGTTCGACTCCAGCCACGCATCCGGCAAGCGGGCGACACCGACCCGTTAGATTAAGTCTTCGCAATATCATCTGGAAACCGCGATCGCCGCCCTGCCAGCGCGGCGCTGGTCGAGAACGTCGATCCTGACAAGACGGCCTCGGCTTTCGGTATCCAGCCCGGCGACATCATCGTCGTCGTCAATCAGGCGCCGGTGCGGAACGCCAGGCAGGCGGACCAGGCGATTGCGCAGGCCGGAAATCCGGCAAGAAGTCCGTGCTCCTGCTCGCCGAACGCGGCGACGCGCAGATGTTCGTCGCCGTGCCCTTCGCCAGTGGCTGAAGCGGCGCATTGCCGCGAGGGTGCAGCCAAAATTATGGTTGCCCGCCAGAGCATCTTCGAGAAGACTGGTGAAGGCCGGCAGACGGCCTGATTTAAACGGATTTCCCGATGGTCACCCGCGGCTTCTCTTCAGGACGAAAGCCCCCGACAGATACGGATGCGCGTATCCCGCCGGGGCAGTATCTCGAGCAAGGGTTTCCGGTGCTGTCGGCCGGGCCGACGCCGCGTGTGCGCACCGAGGACTGGTCGTTCACGCTCAAGCACGGACCGCGACCGATCAAGAAGTGGAACTGGACAGAGTTCAATGCGCTGCCTTTGACCAAGATGACCCGCGACATCCAT
Source organism: Mesorhizobium sp. (assembly GCA_004020645.1). Classification (GTDB taxonomy): domain Bacteria; phylum Pseudomonadota; class Alphaproteobacteria; order Rhizobiales; family Rhizobiaceae; genus Mesorhizobium. Next base: position 496,935 of record SAQL01000002.1, read on the forward strand.
TGCGTGACCGCATGGACCAAGTTCGACACGGCGTGGCAGGGTGTGCTGGTCGACGATATTCTGGCGGATGCCGGCATCGAGCCGCCGACCGGCTTCACGCTGGCACTGTCGTTCGACGGCTACACCACCAACGTGCCGACGAAGGATCTCACCGCCGGCAAGGCGATGGTGGCACTGCTTTACGAAGGCAAGCCGATCACGCCGGACCATGGCGGCCCAGCGCGGCTGCTGATTCCGCATCTCTATTTCTGGAAGTCGGCTAAATGGCTGAACGGGCTGCAGTTCACCGAGCGTGACGAGCCCGGGTTCTGGGAGCTGCGCGGCTATCACATCTATGGCGACCCGTGGCGCGAGCAGCGCTATACGGGCGATCCATGAGCGACGGACCGGCGGCGCAGTCGCCCTGGCAGACGGTCACCATCAGACGCATCGAAAAGCGCACGCCGCGCGTCACCAGTTTTTTCCTCCAGCCGTCGCGGCCCTTCGCCTATCGTGCCGGGCAGCATGTGGATGTCAGGCTGACGGCGCCGGACGGCTATCAGGCGCGCCGCTCCTACTCCATCGCCTCGGCGCCGGAAGCCGGCGAGACGATCGAGCTGGCGATCGAAAGGCTCGATGATGGCGAGGTCTCACCCTTCTTCCACGATATCGCTGCGGTTGGCGATGAGGTCGAACTGCGCGGACCGCTCGGCGGCCACTTCGTCTGGTCCGACAGCGACGGCGGCCCGCTTCTGCTGGTCGGTGGCGGGTCCGGCGTGGTGCCGCTGATGGCGATGATCCGCCATCGCGCCGCGCGCAGATCGGCGGTGCCTGTGGCACTGGTATTTTCCGCACGGGTCTGGGACGAGGTGATCTTTCGCGACGAGCTGATCGACTTCCACGATCGCCGGGACGGCTTCGATCTGGTGTTGGCGCTGACTCGCGAGCCGGCCCGGCGCCCGGCGGACTATTCGCGGCGGGTCGATGCCGCGATGATGGAGCAATCGATGGTGCGGCTGCCCGCGCCGCCAAGGTTCGCCTTTGTCTGCGGCTCGAATGCCTTCGTGTCGGCCGCCGCCCAGGCGCTGATCGATGCCGGCGTTCCGGCAAGCCTCATCCGCACCGAGCGCTACGGGGTTTAAGCTCCCCGCCGGTTAGGCGTCGATCTCGATCGCCGTCAGCGGCTTGGAACAGCAGGCAAGGATGAAGCCGTCGTCGATCTCGTGATCGAGGATGCCGCCATTGTGGCTCATCTCGACTGTGCCCGAGACCTTTTTCACCTTGCAGGTTCCGCACAGGCCGAACTCGCAGGCCGCCGGGATGCGCACGCCCGAAGCGCGTGCCGTCTGCAGCACGGTCTGGCCGGCAACGCAGTCGGCATCGACATCCGAAAGCGAAAAGCGGATCGGCGTTGCGGCTTCAGTAGGTATCTCGACCCCGCCCTCTGC